>CAVOXM010000007.1:0-692500 GCA_963700435.1 uncultured Flavobacteriaceae bacterium | reverse complement strand
GCTCCGCCCCTGAAGGGCTTAACCTTGCTAGTAAAAGTAACTCGTAGGCTCATTATGCAAAAGGCACGCCGTCACCCCGAAGGGCTCCGACCGCTTGTAGGCGTATGGTTTCAGGATCTGTTTCACTCCGTTATTCACGGTTCTTTTCACCTTTCCCTCACGGTACTGGTTCACTATCGGTCTCTCAGGAGTATTTAGTCTTGGCGGATGGTCCCGCCGGATTCACACAGGGTTTCACGTGCCCCGCGCTACTCAGGATACCGCTATGGCAAACGCTCTTTTCCCGTACGGGGCTGTCACCCGCTATGGCCCAGCTTTCCAACTGGTTCCGGTTCATCGCGCAGCCAATGCCGCGGTCCTACAACCCCGACGTTGCCGAAACAACATCGGTTTGGACTAATCCGATTTCGCTCGCCGCTACTCTCGGAATCACTTTTGTTTTCTCCTCCTCCGGCTACTTAGATGTTTCAGTTCACCGGGTTTGCCTTCCTTGCGGAATGACATGTCTTCAACATGCCGGGTTGCCCCATTCGGATACCCGCGGATCAATTCGTGTGTGCCGATCCCCGCGGCTTTTCGCAGCTTATCGCGTCCTTCATCGCCTCTGAGAGCCTAGGCATCCCCCATACGCCCTTTTCCAGCTTGTCGCCAAACCTTCTTGTTCTATTCTCAATTCTCGTACTTTACCTAAAAAATTCGTTCTACTGTATTCTTCGCGCGCACATCCCTAAAGATGCGCGCCCTGTCCCAATATGTCAATGAACTCTTTTCCAAAATCTTCCGTTATCGGAGTAACTTGCGTTGCTCCTCAAACTCCGATTTTGAGGATGCATTAAAAGGATCTCATTTCAGAAACCATGAAAAGCAAGCTTTTCTTGTTCCCATCATTACGATCCCACTTTTTAAAGCATCCATCGTGGAGAATATCGGAGTCGAACCGATGACCTCCTGCGTGCAAGGCAGGCGCTCTAGCCAGCTGAGCTAATCCCCCGTAACCGTGGTCGGCCCTTGCCGGTCCGCAGTCGGCGGTGGTCCCAACCCCCAGAATTTCCAGTGTTCCAAAAAAAATGAACTTCACGCCCTCCCCCATTCAAGGGGCCGGGCACATGCGTAGTCCCGGGCAGACTCGAACTGCCGACCTCTACATTATCAGTGTAGCGCTCTAACCAGCTGAGCTACGGGACTCTCCCGAGCGCGCACGGACTTGACCGCCCTTGGGCGCCGCTTTACCTATTATAGTTTACCATAAAGACAACCTGATCCGGACAGTGATCAAAATAAATCGAGGGGACGGGGCACGGTCGGGCACATCGGCCGACGGCATTCTCTAGAAAGGAGGTGTTCCAGCCGCACCTTCCGGTACGGCTACCTTGTTACGACTTAGCCCTAGTTACCGATCTTGCCCTAGGCCGCTCCTTGCGGTGACGGACTTCAGGCACTCCCGGCTTCCATGGCTTGACGGGCGGTGTGTACAAGGCCCGGGAACGTATTCACCGGATCATGGCTGATATCCGATTACTAGCGATTCCAGCTTCACGGGGTCGAGTTGCAGACCCCGATCCGAACTGTGACCGGTTTTATAGATTCGCTCCTGGTCGCCCAGTGGCTGCTCTCTGTACCGGCCATTGTAGCACGTGTGTGGCCCAGGACGTAAGGGCCGTGATGATTTGACGTCGTCCCCACCTTCCTCGCGGTTTGCACCGGCAGTCCCGTTAGAGTCCCCATCATGACATGCTGGCAACTAACGGTAGGGGTTGCGCTCGTTATAGGACTTAACCTGACACCTCACGGCACGAGCTGACGACAACCATGCAGCACCTTGCAAATTGCCCGAAGGAAAAGCCATCTCTGGCCCTGTCAAAATGCATTTAAGCCCTGGTAAGGTTCCTCGCGTATCATCGAATTAAACCACATGCTCCACCGCTTGTGCGGGCCCCCGTCAATTCCTTTGAGTTTCATTCTTGCGAACGTACTCCCCAGGTGGGATACTTATCACTTTCGCTTGGCCGCCCAGGACTCAAGGCCCCGGACAGCTAGTATCCATCGTTTACGGCGTGGACTACCAGGGTATCTAATCCTGTTCGCTCCCCACGCTTTCGTCCATCAGCGTCAGTCAATGGTTAGTGACCTGCCTTCGCGATCGGTGTTCTATGTAATATCTATGCATTTCACCGCTACACTACATATTCCGGCCACTTCACCATAACTCAAGACCACCAGTATCAAGGGCAGTTCTGCGGTTGAGCCGCAGACTTTCACCCCTGACTTAATGGCCCGCCTACGGACCCTTTAAACCCAATAATTCCGGATAACGCTCGGACCCTCCGTATTACCGCGGCTGCTGGCACGGAGTTAGCCGGTCCTTATTCTTACGGTACCGTCAACAGGGCACACGTGCCCCTTTTTCTTCCCGTACAAAAGCAGTTTAAGACCCATAGGGCCGTCTTCCTGCACGCGGCATGGCTGGATCAGGCTCCCGCCCATTGTCCAATATTCCTCACTGCTGCCTCCCGTAGGAGTCTGGTCCGTGTCTCAGTACCAGTGTGGGGGATCCCCCTCTCAGGGCCCCTAACCATCGTGGCCTTGGTAAGCCGTTACCTTACCAACTAGCTAATGGTACGCATGGCCATCCCCTGCCGCCCGAAGGCTTTAATCGCCCCGCCCATGCGGGGGAGCGATACTATGGGGCATTAATCCACGTTTCCATGGGCTATTCCCCTGCAGAGGGCAGGTTCCATACGCGTTGCGCACCCGTGCGCCGGTCGCCATCTTCCAGCAAGCTGGAAATGCTGCCCCTCGACTTGCATGTGTTAGGCCTGCCGCTAGCGTTCATCCTGAGCCAGGATCAAACTCTTCATTGTCGATTCTTATATAACTATCGCCACCGACCGAAAAGCCCTCCCGGCCCCGTCTCTCGATTCAATCCTTGTCAGGGGCGCCGCCGTTATGCGGCGCCCCTTGTCGGGGACCGGTCTCCCGGCCCCCCTTTGTTGTCTTTACAATATTCCAATGAACTTTTGTTTCGGGACCAAAAAAGACCCCGGTGCCCCAAGAAAATAAAGGGAAATAACCACAACACCATATCCTTCATCATGCTCCCCCAATCCCAAAGCGGGTGCAAATATAAGAGGGTTTTTTCGCTTACACAATACTTCCTTCGTTTTTTTTGGATAGGATTTTAAAAATAGGTTTAAAACCCTGTAGTTCAGGTCTTCACGAGTGAAAAAAAATAAATGAAATTTATGAATGGCTACGGTATTGGGCAAAACCATACCCATAGCAAGCGGAACCGATGCAACGAATCCGACCGCTAACGGTCTTGGCCATCAAGGGATTGCTATAAAATAGGGGCAAATTCACACCGCTAGGGCATCTTTACCATAGCCCCGGCACAAGCCTACGAAAAGAAATTCCATACCAGGCCGAAACGGATCACAAAGTCGCGATAAGGGTAACTGGGAGCAGCATAAAAATTGTTTTTCCCAAAGGAGGAATTGAAATGTTCGGCCTTAAAATAGATTCGGGTCTGTTGTACCCGGGCATTGATGAAAAAATCGAGCAAGGGATAGGCGCCCAACTTTTCCGTGTTCTGTACATAAAACTCCCCGAGCAAAGGATTATAGGCATCCATGTTGTAGGCCGTGAAATATTTGAAGGTAATCCCGGTCTGAAGGAACATGGCCTTCTTAAAAACATCGGAGGAATAATAAAGGGTATTTCTGGTGACGAGCTGGGGTACGTTGAGCACCGCATTGGTCTGGGCCACTTGCTGATACATCACCGTATTGTTGAGGGCGAATCTCCCCACCTTAAACTCCTTGTTGTACTTCACTTTAATATGGCTTACCCCACTGGCCTCCTGAAAGGGCTTCAAATAGGCATTCTCCAAACCGGCGTCCAATTGTTCCTGGGTGGCCTGGGCGGCGTCGGGCGCAAAATAGCTGTAGTTGTCCAAGGTGGCGAACTTTGCCGATATGCTTCCCAATAACTTGGAATCCAAATTGAGTGCAAGGCTGTACACCCTTTGTTTTTTGAATGCTTCAATATTGTCCCAATTATAATTGAGGTAATCGCTCTGGTAGAGCAGGAAGTTAAAATTGGGCATCCGGGAAGAAGAATGCAGGGTTACCCGAAACTTATTGCTTTCATTGATCTGATAACCTGCCGAGGCATCCAGAATGTTTCCCGTCAATTTTCCGGCAAGGGTATATTTAAAGGAACCTTTGACATCAAATCCCTTGATCCTTTTGCTGTAGTCGGCCCCGACCGAGATCTCTTCCCCCTTTAATTGGTTTGGGATGGTCCCTGCATTGGTAACCAATAGGCTGTTGAAATAATAATTATAGTTATATAGGTTCACATTGCCCTGTAACCTGCCCAAGACCGAATTATAGAACTCGAGGCTAAATTGGTTGTACATGGTCTTTAGCCTTGCCTTGTCATCAATGGCCGCCACAATGCCGGGACCGAAGTAATCGTTCTGGGCGGTCTGCGTGAACTGATAATATTTGGTCTCATAATTGAATTGGTGGCCAATGGCCAAGGAAGTTTTCTCGATACGGGTGGAGTCGGAATCCTTTTTCAGCAATTTGTATTGCTGCTGCCAAAAATAGCGCTTACCCAGAATCCTATTGTTGGCATCGGAAAACCTGACATCGATCCTTGAACGATCGGTAAATTCCGCTGCTCCCGATTCGAATTGGAGTTCCTTCAACGCTAGTCCGCCATTTTCCTCGGTTTCGATTTCCTGTGCTGCGATATGCGTCCTTAACTGGTACCTTTTGTTCTTGGTCTCATAATTGGCCGTGGTTCGGAAATTGCCGGATGCCGCCTGATCATCGCTATATTTCCCCAAGGATCTAAAACCTTTATAGGCGATGGAAAAATTGAGGCGCCTGGAAGTGTTGAACGTTAGGTTGGCATCGAGCAGTTGGCCCTGCTCGAAGGTGGTCTTGAAAAAAAGATCGGTCATGGGGGTGGGAACATTGTAATAATCGATATCCCAAACTTCCATGTAATTGTAATGTTTCACCCTTGCCCCCAGCATCGGATACAGGTCTTTACGCTCGAAATCGACGCCCAATTTGTTATAAGGCTGGCCCACATTGGCAAAGGGCATCAACTCAAAATCGTCCCTCCTTAAATAATTGTACTTGTATTCTTTTTGGATGGTTAGCGTGGTATCCAAATAGGTGGTGTCCCTGGCATAGGAGATGATCATATAATTTTTGATGGTGATTTCCTCGGTTTTTGGTGACCCACTTCCCTTTTTGGCCGGGATGGCCTTGGTTCTACCACGGACTTTCAGGCTGTCCATCCCACGGCCGGGGGGAACCGTCTCTTCCTGGGCCAGCAGCGGCCCAACGATCAAAAGGGAAAAGAGCAATAGTATAAATCTCATTCAAAGCACTTGAGCCGGTAAAGTTAATTTTTTTGTTCGTAAGTAAATGTGAAAGTTTTAGAGGGAAGGATGCCTCGTCTGTAAAATTCTTGGCCAGTTTCTTAGCACCATATACCTTATATTCGTGGGGTGAAAGCCCATTAAAATGCTGATTCCCCATAAAACCAATTTCCTGGAAGCCGGTACCGATGAAGCCGGCAGGGGCTGCCTGGCCGGGCCGGTGACCGCTGCCGCGATCATTCTTCCCAGGCATTTTCGCAATGGACTTTTGAACGATTCGAAACAGCTTTCCGAAAACAGGAGAAATACTTTAAGACCCATTTTGGAAGAAAAAGCGGTCTGCTTTGGGGTGGCCCATATCGATCCCACAAAAATCGATGAGATCAACATCCTCAATGCCTCCATCTTGGCGATGCACAAGGCCCTGGACCAATTGATCACGGTCCCGGAATATATCATCGTAGACGGCAATCGCTTTAAGCCCTTTGGCGAAATCCCTTATGAATGCATCATCAAGGGCGACAGCAAGTTCATGAGCATTGCGGCCGCCTCGGTTTTGGCCAAAACCTACCGCGATGCCTATATGGACAAGATCCATGAAGAATATCCGATGTACCATTGGAACCAAAACAAAGGCTATCCCACGGCAGCGCATCGGGCCGCCATTCGCAAGTACGGCACCACCAAATACCATCGCATGAGTTTTCGCCTCTTGCCAGAACCATTGTAAAACCTGCAAGGGCCATATCCCAACCTCTGTCGAAGTGGGTGTTTCATCTCGCCGATAGCACGGATCAAATTCTTTGGGACAGGCGTTTAAAACCATCTTAATTATTATAAATTTGTGGCAAACTGAGACCCATGAGGTTTAAATACCTGCTGTTGCTGCTTCCCTTTTTGGTTTTGAATTGCGCCAAGGACAAAGGACAGTCCCGGCCCTTGGACAGTTTTGTAGGCCGTGACGCGGTATTGGTGCTTGAAGCTCAACCACCTCGGGCAGTTCACCGACAGTCTCGAAAGCAACGATTTTTTGACCCGAATTGGAAGACCTGGAGCCTTATAGGACCGTACTGCAAAACCTGCGTTTTCTATCGCATCTTCAACAAGAATCCCCCGGTATTGTGGTACTGTCAAAATCCGGATCCGCCCATGGCGCTACCTATATGCCACCAAGCGGTCTCCCAGCGCTTTTCGCCATCGACAGCTTAAAGACAAAACCGTGGAAACCCTCGAATATAACAACCGGACCATAGCCAAATATACGATCGACAGCAACATTTTTTTCAGTGGAACGGTAGACGAGATGGTGGTGATGAGTTCGTCGGAAGCCGATTTATATAGGGCGATTTCGGGTCAGGGACCATCCTTTGATCGACCCATTTGTCAAAAAATTGTTCGACAGTTCCGACCCGCGACAAGCGGCGACCCTGTTTGTGAACTTCAACCGGAGCGATTCCCTGATGGCCACTTTTGCAATGCCGGAAGCCAGCAAAGACATTGCCCGATTGACCCAATGGGTTGCCCTTGACATCGATGCCAAGGACACCCAGCTGGCGTTCAACGGGCTCGGCTTGGCCGGGATTCCGTTGCCAACTTTTTGAATCTCTTTCAAAACACAAGGCCATTGCCCAATGTCACCCCTGTTTTTGCCCCCATCACGGCGGATGCCATCCTCAGCTATTCCTTCGATGATTTCAAAGGCTTTGTCAGAACCAACACCGCTATTACCCGGCCATCGAGCAGACCGATTCCCTTTTTAATGCCGTGGAAGAAATTGGTTTTATCTATCAAAAAGACCTCACGGCCATGGTGTTGAACACCTATGGATCCGAACGGATTGCAGACCATCTGGAGCTGATCAAAACCTCTGTTGCAGACTATCAGGGCAATCCTATTTACGAATTGGCACAGACCGACTTTTTAAAAAAAGGCCTGTTCCCTTTGGCGGAACACCTTGAAGTGCGTTACGGGACGATTTTGGAAAACGCCTTTGTGTTTACGAAAGAGAAAGACTTCCTGCAATCGATCATCAGCAATTATAAAAACGGAACCACCTTCAACAATGGCCCAACCTATGAAATTGCGGGACAAACCGCAGTTACTTCCGCTTCCATCCTTTATATGGGCAATGCGGGCTATCTGGAGCAATTGGTACAGCAGCACTGCCTTCCCGGATTCGGACAAGCCCTGAAGAAGAATGGATTTTCCGGGTACAACTTTACGGCCCAAATGGTGGCCGACGGCGACCTCTTCCTGATCAATGCCTCCGCACAGAAGATAGACAAACGCGGTCGAATACGGGTGGCCAACCCCATGTTTACGGTGCAATTCGAAAGCGATATCGTCACCACCCCCCAATTCGTGCTCAACCATTTGAACAAGAAAAAGGAGCTGGTGGTACAGGACATTGACAATACCCTCTATCTGGTCTCCAATACCGGCAAGATCATATGGAAAAAACAGCTTCAGGGACGTATCCAAGGCGCCATCCACCAGGTAGATGTATTCAAAAACGGCCGTCTGCAAATGGCCTTTACCACCAATAACCAGCTTTTGGTGATCGACCGTGACGGCAAGGAGGTAAAGGCGCTGACCAAAAGCTTCGAAGGCGGCAACGTCAACCCCCTGGCCGTTTTCGACTATGAAAACAAACGGGAGTACCGTTTGGTGGTCACCCAGGGCACCAATATTTTTATGTACGATCGCCACGGCAAGATCGTGGGCGGGTTCAAATTCAAAAAAGCCGATGCCGCAGTTGTGGATGCCCCAAAACATTTTGTGGTGGGGAACAGGGATTATCTGGTGTTCAAGTTGGAAGACGGGAGCCTTAAGATATTGGACCGCAGGGGGAATACCCGCACCAGGGTGAACGAAAAGATCGATTTTTCGGCCAATGAAGTGCTCCTCTATAAAAACCAATTCGTGGCAACCGATAAAAAAGGCATGCTGTACCAGATTGGCACCAATGGCAAAGCCGCAAAAACGAACCTGAACCTTAACAAAGACCATGGCACCGATGCTTTCGGCAATACCCTGGTATACATGAACGACAACGTTTTGAGCATCAAGGGCAAAAAACTGGAACTGGAACTGGGGGTCTACACCAAGCCCAAAATTTTATATGTCAACAATAAGATCTATGTGACCGTCACCGACATCCAGAACCAAAAGGTGTACCTATTCGACAGCCAGGGGGTGCCCATTGCCAACTTCCCGGTGTTCGGCACTTCCATGACCGACCTGCAGGATATCGACAACGACCAGCGTTTGGAACTGGCCGTGAAGGAACAGGAAAATGCGGTCGTGGTGTATAAAATCGATTGATGTAACGTTCCATTTATAACCCTTCCGCGACCAATCACACATTTTAGACGGCCACACATGAATTTCTCCTTCGTTTTTGCCCATGAAGGGATTACCTTGTTGCTGCCTTTTCCCCAAACAACAGTTCTGGACAATCTTTATGTGGCGGCCCAAAATGGCAAGTCATTATTTCTTATATTTATAGTACACTTAAAACTTATTGAAAATGAAAACTTTAAATCGGCATGGGGCCTTGCTCTTATTGGCGATGTTCGCCTTTACGCCCTTTGCCCATGGCCAACTCCTGAAAAAATTGGGAAAAAGAGCGGAAAGAGCGGTTGAACGGACCGTGGAAAACAGGGTAGATCGGGAAGCCTCAAAAAAAACAGACGCTGCTTTGGACAGTATATTGGAACCGGGAAGTAAAGAACAGAAACCTGGTCCCAAGGAAAAAACCTCGCCGATAGGCACTGAAGGCGTAAAAAACCCTTCTTTGGAAGAAGCTGAAGAAAAACCCTCCCAACGGAATGGACTTGAAGAAGAGGGCGAAAACGAAGTGGGGTTCAAACGGGGGGGGCTGATACTTTACACGGATGATTTTAGCCAAGATGCAATAGGTGATTTTCCCGCCAAGTGGAATACCTCTTTGGGAGGAGAGGTAAAAAAGCTCAAGGGATTTGAATCGAAGTATCTCAAAGTACCCGCCAATTCGGTCATAAGTTTGGAAACCACCAAGCCATTTCCAGACAATTTCACGGTTGAAATGGATATCATTATTCCCGAGGATGCCCCTATTCGAATGGCCGTTATCGGCTTGGGCAAAACTGCGCCGCCCAAAGTGGACTACATGCTTACGCATGAGGACGACATACGATTGTATTTTGAATCAAGGGCCGATCATGACACCAATATTCTTAAATATGGAACTGATAACGGGTCATTGGGGTACACCTACCATAGCGTTGATTACAAAGCACCCTTGAACCAGCAAATTCACGTCGCCTTTGAAATCAATGGTCGACGCATTCGAATGTTTGTTGATGGCAAAAAAGTGGTCGATCTGCCTACGATCTACAAATCCGAGTTCAGCAATTCCTTTTATGTGAGCGCGCCGATCCATGGAGACGAAAGAAGTCTGCAAAACTATTTTTACATATCGAATGTGGTGATAGCAGAAACCGGTACCGATCTTCGAAGTTCGGTTATGAAAGACCTTATCGAAAAGGGAAATTTTACAACGTCCGACATACGTTTCGCAAGCGGTTCTGATAAAATAGAACCCTCGTCCAAGGACATTTTAGATCAGATCGGTGATGCCATGCAAAGCAATCGCGAGATGAAATTTATGATTATTGGCCATACCGATAGTGATGGTGAAGAAAGCGCCAACGTGCTACTCTCTAAAAAACGGGCGGCAGCGGTCAAGACCTATTTGGTCTCCAATTTTACTATAGACGCAACCAACTTGCAGACCGATGGCAAGGGGGAAAATTCACCCATGACCGATAATACCACGATCGAAGGAAAAGCCCAGAACAGAAGGGTAGAATTTATAAAAATGTAAACCATATGAAAAACCACTTGATTATCAATTTGATCTTATTACTGGCCGTGCTGGGTGTCAAGGCACAGACCACCTGCAGCAGTTACTATCCCTTTGAAGAAGGCACCACCTTCCAGATCACCCTTTATGACGAAAAGGAAAAACTGGTCGGGGTTTTGGATTACTTGGTCAAAGAAGCCAGTGACAACAATGCCATCTTTGCCTACGAAATGCACGACGAAAAGGGAAAGATGATCACCGCTTCCGAATATGGCATCACCTGCACCGGGGATGGGGTTTCGATCGATTTCAAATCCCTTGCCGCGCCGGGCATCACGGAACAATACAAGGATATGGAAATGGAAATGACGGGCACCGACCTGATCCTGCCCAACAATCTGTCGGTGGGCCAGACCCTTCCCGACTCGGAAATGCTGATGACCGTTCGGATGGCGCCGATCAACATGAATATGAACACCAACGTGTTCAACCGGAAGGTAGAGGCGAGGGAAAGCCTTACCACCCCTGCCGGCACCTTCGACTGCTATGTGATCACTTTCGATACCGAAGCGAAGATGGGTTTTAAGGTCAGCAGCAGCGGCAAACAATGGATCGCCCAGGGCGTGGGCATGGTAAAGCAGGAATCCTATAACAAAAAAGGGAAGCTCACAGGGGTGAGTCTGCTCACCGCTTTTAACAAATAAATCCTAATAGGGCCTAAATCTGGGTCTTAATTTGAACCTTTTTCCTGAATTTTTGCAGATACGATCTGTGCCCCGAAGCGCTCCGCAAAATGCTTCAATAATTTTTGCTTCACCTCGCCCATGGGCACTTCCTTGAGTCCCAGTTCCACGTTCAGGGAGGTCACCGCCTTGTCCTTGATGCCACAGGGGATCATCAGGTCGAAATAGCCCAGATCTACGTTCACGTTCAGCGCAAAGCCGTGCATGGTCACCCAGCGGCTGGCCCTCACGCCCATGGCGCAGATCTTTCGGGCAAAAGGAGTGCCCACATCGATCCAGACCCCGGTCTCCCCTTCCGAACGCTCCCCTTTAAGGCCGTATTCGGCCAGGGTAAGAATCACCATCTCTTCCAGAAAGCGCAGGTATTGGTGGATGTCGGTAAAGAAATTGTCGAGGTCCAAAATGGGATAGCCCACGATCTGCCCCGGGCCGTGGTAGGTGATGTCGCCGCCCCTGTTGATCTTATGGAATGTTGCCCCTTTGGCCTCGAGCTGTGCCTCATCGACCAAAAGGTTCGATCGGTCGCCGCTCTTGCCCAGGGTATACACATGTGGATGTTCCACGAAAAGGAAATGGTTGGGTGTCTCCAAAGCCGAGCCCTCCCGCCGGTTCCTGATCTTCAGGTCAACGGTCTGCTGGAAGAGCAGTTCCTGGTAGTCCCAGGTTTCCTTATAGTCCTTTAAACCCAGATCCTGTACTGCTACTGTTTTGTTTCTTGTCACCCTGCAAAAATAAACATATCGGGATGGAAATGATCGGTTTTCCCTACCCCAACCCTAAAGGGAGGGAAAATTGTAGTCTATTTCATTATTTTCAGACCTGCTTACCTTCAAGCCTTAACGTTCGATAATGCGTGTTTGCCCACTATCATATTCAAGATGCGATTGATGCTGTTGGCCGCCCAGCGCCAATCCAAGTTTGGCCGAAAGGTAGAAAAAACCTCACCCTTTAGGGTCGGGGAATGGTTTTTTCGGTCATGGTCGACACTGCTATTTCCTTACCCCAACCCTAAAGGGAGGGAAAATTGTCATCCGCTAATAAAAATTCCATTATATACAAACCCGTTTGTTCACTGCTCGAAGACCACTTCAATGTTAAAATAGTCGGGGTCGTTGCTCGCTTCGAACATATTGGCCTCCAGTTCCACGCCCATAAAATCAGGGAGTATCCTCACATGGGGGTTGTTCACGCTTTTCACGCGGTAGGGAAAACGGTACACCTGCTTAAAGCGCATCATGTCCACAAAAGGATCGTCGGCTTTCATGGCGGTGTCTTTCTTCTTTTCAAGGTCGATCCTGGCTTCCTCGGTGACCGTTCGCGTGAAACCGGTAGTCGTAAAAGTGGTATGGAACGATTGGGCCGTGGCGTAAAAATCGGAAAGTCCCTTGTTCTGGGACGCGGAATCCCCGCTAGAAGCGCCCATGGCCGACATGGGATCCATCACCGATCGCATTTCCTTGATATTGGCCTTGTTCACCGCCTTGGCAAATTGGGCAAGGTCATCGATTTTTTGGAAGGTGTAGATCAACCGCATGTTGAGCTCCTTGGATTCCTCCTTCATCTTCATCACGAACTGCAGGGGCCTCAAGACCTCCAGCTCGGCCTGTTCGGCCTTGGGCAGGGTGGCGATACTGTCTTTTTTTTCGTCCAAAAAAGTGGCGAAGTTCACCACCGTATCGATCGCAGGCGAGGGGGGTACCGAATCGGATGCATCGGCCATGCCCATCATTTCCGACATGTCGAAACCCATCTCATAGGTGCCGCTGCCATCTTTGTTGAACTGAATTTCTTCACGTATTTGGCAACCCGCCAATGCAAGGGCCAGCCCCAAACAAAAAAGGATATTTTTCATAGATCGGGTTCGAATGGTACGCTAAATATACGACCTTCTTTTGGGAAATTCAGCAAGAAAGAACGGGGCCCAAAATGAGGTGTCCAACCCGGGCTCCCATCCCTCTAATTCGGATTGTTCAAGATCACCAGGGCCGCGATCACCCCGGGCACCCAGCCGCAAAAAGTGAGCAACAGCACGATAAGAAACGAACCGCAACCTTTGCCGATGACCGATAAGGGCGGGAAGATGATGGCCAAGATGACCCTCCAAATACTCATTTTTTTGATTTTTGATTGATGTACCTTAATAGACGCTATCGGGCCAGTTTCGTTACAAATTACCGGGATACTTTTTTTCATCGGCAGGTCGGTCCTTATTTGTGATTGAAACATTCACCTAGACTCCCTATATTTGCTGCCTTAAAGAACATTGGATGCAACTTTCGGAACAAGAAATCATCAGGCGGGAAAAATTGGCCAAACTAAGGGAGATGGGCATCAACCCCTATCCGGCCCCCCTATTTCCAGTAGACCATACCACAAAGCAGATCAAGGAACAATTTGAGGCCGGCAAAAAGGTGGTCATTTCCGGTCGCCTGATGTCGAGAAGGATACAGGGCAAGGCTTCCTTTGCGGAACTCCAAGACAGTGCGGGCCGGATACAGGTGTATTTCAATAGGGATGAAATTTGCCCGGGCGAAGACAAGACGCTCTACAACGACGTGTACAAGAAACTGCTCGATATCGGCGATATCATCGGCATCGAAGGGGAACTCTTCACTACCCAGGTAGGGGAAAAAACCGTCATGGTGAAACATTTCAGCATTTTGAGCAAGGCCTTGCGCCCATTGCCCCTGCCCAAACAGGATGCCGAAGGCCATATCTATGACGAATTCAACGATCCCGAGCTGCGGTACCGGCAGCGGTACGTAGACCTGATCGTGAACCCGGCGGTGAAACAGACGTTCATCAAGCGCACCAAGATCACCAACAGTATCCGTGAATTCTATAACGAAAGGGGCTATCTGGAAGTGGAAACGCCAATTTTGCAGCCGATTCCCGGCGGGGCCGCGGCGCGCCCCTTCCTGACCCACCATAATGCGTTGAACATTCCCCTCTATTTGCGTATTGCCAACGAACTGTACCTGAAAAGATTGATTGTTGGCGGTTTCGACGGGGTGTACGAATTCTCCAAGGATTTCAGGAACGAGGGCATGGACCGCACCCATAACCCCGAGTTCACCGTTATGGAGCTTTACGTGGCCTACAAAGACTACCATTGGATGATGGACACCACGGAGCAATTGCTCGAAAAAGTGGCCATCGATGCCAACGGCAGCTCCAAGGTAAAGGTGGGCAAGCATGAAATCGAATTCAAGGCCCCCTATCCAAGGGTACCCATCCTGGAGGCCATCAAAATACATACCGGGTACGATGTGGCCGGCATGGACGAAGCCCAACTTCGGGAGGTGGCCAAGGCCCTGCACATCGAGGTCGACGAGACCATGGGCGTGGGCAAGCTGATCGATGAGATCTTTGGCGGCAAATGCGAGCACCATTATATCCAGCCCACTTTCATCATCGACTACCCCAAAGAGATGAGCCCGCTGACCAAGGAACACCGCAGCAATCCTGCCCTGACCGAGCGTTTTGAACTGATAGCGAACGGGAAGGAGATCGCGAACGCCTATTCCGAGCTGAACGACCCCATCGAACAGCGCGAACGGTTCGAAGAACAGTTGAAACTTTCGGAAAAAGGGGATGACGAGGCCATGTTCATCGATCAGGATTTCCTCCGTGCCCTCGAATACGGCATGCCCCCGACTTCGGGCATCGGCATCGGCATCGACCGCTTGGTGATGCTGTTGACCAACAATGCCTCGATACAGGAAGTGCTTTTCTTTCCCCAGATGCGGCCCGAAAAGAAGGCCGTTGAGCTGAGCGAGGAGGAAAAGGCCATACTGGCCCTCTTGAAACCGACCGGGAAAATGGAACTGGCCCAACTCAAAACCACATCGGCATTGAGCGGAAAAAAGTGGGACAAATCGATGAAGGCCCTGTCCAATCACGAGCTGATCAAGGTGATGGTCGAAGGCGATACGAAAATGGTGGTGTTGAAATCGTAGGGCGTAGCGCGGTCCGGTTTTTTTCCACTATTGCGACATGGCCCCAAAATTTCCTATATTTAGGTTCAATAGCAACCTTCGCTGTTGGATTGCGATATGAACAAGAAAACGGGTTCCGGTATCCTTCTATTGGCGGCCATCGTACTGGCCCTGTCCCTTTGGTTTTTTTTGGAGCCTTCCGAAAAAGTCGATTTTAGCGCCGACATCAAACCCATCCTCAATAAAAACTGCATTGCCTGCCACGGGGGGGTGAAAAAGAATTCGGGCCTGAGTTTCCTTTTTGAGGAAGAGGCCAAGGGCGTTGCGGAATCGGGCAAACATGCCATTGTTCCGGGCAATGCGTCGGCCAGCGAATTGATTAGGCGATTGAAGGAAGACGATTCCGAACTGCGGATGCCCTACCAAAAACCAAAGCTTTCCGATGCCGAAATCGATCTTTTGGAACGCTGGATCGATCAGGGGGCCGAATGGGGCGAACATTGGGCCTATTCCCTCCCGGAAAGCGTTCCCTTGCCAAAAGTATCACAAGAAGCCGGTTTCAACATAGCTACTAACGGGTCATTTGTTAAAAATGACATCGATCGATTCATATTGGCCCGAATGGAAGGGCAACCGCTTCGGCCCAATGAAGAAGCTCCGGCGAACGTCCTCGCCCGAAGGTTGGCCCTAGATCTGACCGGGCTTCCGCCCGAACAAAACCTTTTCGATGCCTTTACCAATGGCAAGATCACCTACGAAACCTATGCAGACAGCCTCTTGGCCCAGCCCGGCTTTGGTGAAAAATGGGCGAGCTGGTGGCTCGATCTGGCGCGCTATGCCGATACCAAGGGCTATGAAAAAGACTTGGGCCGCAGTATATGGCCTTACCGCGATTGGGCGATCAAGGCCTTCAACCAGGACATGCCCTACGATCAGTTCACCATCGAGCAGCTGGCGGGCGACCTGTTGCCCGACCCTTCGGTAGACCAACTGATCGCGACCGCGTTCCACAGGAACACCATGAACAACGACGAAGGGGGCACCGACGATGAAGAGTTCAGGGTGGCCACCGTGATCGACCGTACCAATACCACTTTCGAGGTCTGGCAAAGCACCACGATCGGTTGCGTGCAGTGCCATAGCCACCCCTACGACCCTATAAAGCACGAAGAATACTATAATGCCATGGCCTTTTTCAATAATTCCCGGGATGAAGATACGCCCGGGGAAGAGCCCAATGTTCGATTGTATGGGGCAGAACAACAAAAGGAGGTCGACCGGATACAACGATGGGTCGCCGAGCATGGCGATGCCAATACGGAAGCGGCCTACAACAACTTTCTTACCTATATGGAGCCCAAATACCAGCTCCACACCTGTGAGGATTTCACCAATGGGGAACTGGCCGATACCAAGTGGCTGGCCCTTTGGAACAAGGGTTCCGCCCGCCTCAAAAACGTTTACACCAACAATGCCGGCGCCCTCTACCTCAGTTACTGGTCGGGCAACTATGGCAGCAAGATCACCATCAGAAAGGATGATGCCCAAGGAGAGGTCCTCTCCCGTTTCGCCCTCGACAAGACCGAAGGCCGTATGATCAAAAAGGTTCCGTTCAAAAAAACCGCTGGGAAGATCGATCTCTATATCGAAGCCCAAAACGAAGCGCTTGCGCCAGAAACCGCCACCGGTTTCATGGTCTGGTTCGCTTTTTTGGAAGACTTGCCAGGGGCAGGAAAGCCAGGGCATGAAGGCATCGCGGATGCTTTTTTGAACATATTGAACAGCAAAGCCCCCGAATATCCGATCGTGGTTGAAAATCCCGACTACATGCGACGTACCACCCAGGTTTTCGAACGTGGCAATTGGCAATTGAAGGCCGATACGGTGCACCCAAAAACCCCGGCCATGCTCAACACCTGGGAATCTTCCTGGCCGAAGAACCGAATGGGGCTCGCACAATGGATCGGCAGCAAAAAGAACCCTTTGACGGCCAGGACCCTGGTGAACAGGGTTTGGCACCAATTATTCGGTCGGGGCCTGGTCGCATCCATCGAGGATATGGGCACCCAATCCGATCCGCCCTCGCATCCCGCCTTGCTCGATTGGCTGGCCCTTCGCCTGATGCACGAGCATGATTGGAGCATGAAGGCCTTGATCAAAGACATCGTCATGTCGGGTACCTACCGTCAAAGTTCCGCAACCGATGCGGAGACCTATCAAATCGATCCCGAAAACAAGTTTTATGCCCGGGGACCGCGCCAACGATTGGCGGCAGAGCAAATACGGGACCAGGCTTTGGCCGTTTCCGGCCTCCTCAGCGACAAGATGTACGGCCCCGGCGTGATGCCGCCCCAACCGGAAAATGTATGGCAGTCGGTCTATAGCGGTGAGCAATGGGTAGAAAGCAAGGGCGAGGACAGGTATAGGAGGGCGGTGTACACCTATCTGAAACGCACCAGCCCCTACCCTTCCTTCATCACCTTCGATGCGGGGAGCCGTGAAGTATGCACCATCCGGCGCACGGTGACCAACACCCCACTGCAGGCCCTGGTGACCCTGAACGATCCGGTGTATTTGGAAGCCGCCTACCACTTGGCCAAGAAAATGCAGGCCATGGATACTGACAGGGGCATCGCATATGGCTATGAAAAAGCCACCTTTTCGAAGATAACGCCCGCAAAACTGGAAGTTTTGAAGCATTTATATGAGGCTTCCCTATTACAATTCAACAATGAAGCCAGACCGAACCAAGCTTTTTTGGGCTTCGGGAACGATACCAGCCCCGATTTGGCGGCCATGACCGTGGTGGCGAATGCCATCATGAACCTCGATGAATTTTTAAGCAAGGCCTGATGGATAAAATGGAACGGTTGATCAAGGAGGGATTAAGGCGCGAACTGGAGGCCCAAACACGCAGGCATTTTATCAAACAATGCGCCACCGGTATGGGCGGCTTGGCCTTGGGCTCCTTCTTTTTGGGCTGTGATCCCCTAAAAAAGGAAAAGCAGGCGAAACGCGTGGCCTTTTCCGACCGCGACCTGAATCCGTTGGCCACTTTGGCACCCCCTTTTGGCGCAAAAGCGAAGAACATCATTTACCTCCACATGGCCGGAGCTCCCTCCCAATTGGAAATGTTCGATTACAAACCGGAACTGCGGAAATTGCACGATCAGGCCTGTCCGCAATCACTTTTGGAAGGCAAGAAATTCGCCTTCATCAGAGGCACCCCAAAATTGTTGGGGCCACAGGCAGAATTTTCCCAAGTGGGCGAATCGGGCCACTGGGTTTCCGACAACCTCCCGCACTTCAAGAAGGTCGTCGATGAGGTCGCCTTTTTAAAGGCGGTGCATACCGACCAGTTCAACCATGGCCCGGCACAGTTGTTCATGCATACCGGCAGCCCCAGATTGGGAAGGCCGAGCATCGGATCTTGGGTCACTTACGGACTGGGTTCCGAAAACCAGAACCTTCCCGGTTTTGTGGTGTTGACCTCGGGCGGAAAAACCCCCGATGCTGGCAAAAGTGTATGGGGCAGCGGGTTTTTGCCCTCGGTGTACCAAGGGGTGCAATGCCGATCAAAAGGGGATCCCGTACTGTACATCGAAGATCCAAAAGGCATCTCCAGGGATCTGAAAAAGCAGACCATCGATGCCATCAACCAAATCAATAAAGACGAATATGCCAAATATGCCGACCCGGAAATCCTGGCGCGCATCAACCAATATGAAATGGCGTACCGGATGCAAATTGCGGTTCCCGAAGTGATGAACATCAACAATGAACCGGAACACATCCAGCAGATGTACGGGGTTGAACCGGGCAAGGAATCCTTCGCCAACAATTGCCTGCTGGCCCGTAAACTGGTGGAACAGGGCGTGCGGTTCGTACAGCTCTTCGACTGGGGCTGGGACAGCCACGGCACCGACCACGACAATGCAGTAGATCTTGGGCTTCGCAATAAGTGCAGGGAAATAGACCGCCCCATGACCGCCTTGCTGCTCGATTTAAAACAAAGGGGATTATTGGAGGATACTTTGGTCGTATGGGGGGGCGAATTTGGCCGTACCCCGATGCAGGAAAACCGCGAAGGAAAGAAAATGGGCTTCAAGGGCCGCGACCACCATGGCGATGCCTTTACCATGTGGATGGCCGGTGGCGGCATCAAAAAAGGCGCTTCCCACGGGCAAACCGATGCCATCGGCTTTTCCGGTATCGATGGCAGGGTATCGGTACATGATATAAATGCCACCATACTCCATTTATTGGGCTTCGATCATGAACAGTTCACCTTTGAGTTCCAGGGAAGACCGTTTCGATTGACCGATGTGGAAGGAGAAGTAATCCGGGAGATTTTGGCATAAACCAACTTTATGGAAATATTGAAACAACTATTGGGCCGGCTGCATCCTATCGTGGTGCACTTGCCCATCGGTTTTTTGCTTTTGGGGGTATTGTTGATTTGGGTCGACCGGAAGAAAAAACAATATGACAACATACTGCCCGTCATTTTTTTATGGGGCTTTATCGCGGCGGTACTGGCCTGTATCACGGGGTATTTGCAATACCGGGCCGAGGGCCATGCCTTTGAAACCGTGAAGTGGCACCTCTGGCTGGGCGTGTGCACTGCCCTTTTTTCCCTGCTCCTCTACCTGCGTCTGGCCCAACCATGGCCTATGGTTTGGTTGCAAAGAATTTCGATTTTGGCGCTTTCCTTGCTGTTTTTTTTACTGATTTCCATCACGGGCCATAAGGGCGGACAGATCACCCATGGGGAAGAGTACCTGGTAGAGCCCCTGCCCAATTCGGTGAAGTCGGTCTTGGGCATTCCCACCTTCGAAGAGCAGCCCATTGTCCTCACCGAAGCGAACTGGCAGGACGTCCAATTGTACGGGGCAGTAATCCGACCTATTCTCAACAACAACTGCGTCAGTTGCCACAACGCCAAAAAAAAGAAAGGGGAATTGCAGTTGCAAAACCCTGAAACCATCTTGGAGGGAGGAGAGCACGGGGCCGTTATGGCCACGAACAACGCTGCGGAAAGCGAAATGGTGAAACGCATGCGCCTTCCCAAAAACGATGAGGACCATATGCCCCCAGAGGACAAAACCCAACCCACCAAAGCGGAGATCGATTTGGTAGCGGCCTGGATCGATATCGGACATCCTTTCGACAAGTCGATCAAAGAAACGGGGCTTGAAAAAGAACTCTTCCGGTCTTTTTTTCCACAGCCACCCAGTGAGGAGCATCCGGAACTCACCATCTCTCCCGCTTTGGCCGATAGTATCCAAAAGGTGAAGGGCTTGGGCATCCATGTCGATTGGCTCCATAAAAACACCTCCTTTCTCAAAATTTCCTGTCTGAACAGGCCCGACTTTTCTGATGCCGATTTTCAGCAGTTGCTCGCCCTAAGGGAGCATATTGCAGTGCTCGACCTGGGAGGAACACAGATTACAGATGCCATTGTGGAAAAATTGGCCCAGCTCCCCAATTTGACCGTGCTCAAATTAGACCATACCGCCATAACCGGTGCTACGGTCGACCAGCTTTCCGCCCTGGCAAATCTGAAATCGATCAACCTCAGCAGTTCCAAATTCGATGCTTCATACCTGAAGGCGCTCATGGCCCTGAAATATTTGGAAAAGGCCTATGTCTTCGATACCCCGCTGGCCTTGGATGGGTTTCGGCAGCTTCAACATGATCGATTGCAGATCGACTTCGGCAGTTATGAACTGCCCCCGATCCCTTCCGATTCTGTTGTTTATTGATTGGTGGAATCTGCCAATAAGATCGTTCGGGCGCAGGTGCTTTTAAATTTTCAAAACCGAAGGAAAAAACATAGCTTAGGCCCACGAATTAACCAATATGCCACTTAGTCAAAAATTAGGCCTATTCTTGGGTCCCCTGCTCTTCCTTGTCGTGAACAACCTCCCATTCGAATTGGTATCAGAAAACGGGGATACGGTAATTGCCGTCGCGCTCTGGATGATCATTTGGTGGATTTCGGAAGCGGTCTCCATTTCCGTGACCGCCCTCTTGCCGCTGTTTTTGTTCCCCTTGTTAAAGGTGATGCCCATAGAGGATGTCGGGGCAAATTATGGCAGTCCGATCGTCTTTTTATTTTTCGGCGGCTTCGTCCTGGCTTTGGCCCTGGAAAAAGTGAACCTGCACAAACGCATTGCCCTCAACATCATAAAACTGACCGGCACCACGCCCAATAAGGTGATATTGGGCTTCATGATCGCCACGGCCAGTTTGAGCATGTGGATCAGCAATACGGCCACCGCCGTGGTGATGTTGCCCATCGCCATGTCGGTCATCGCGTTGTTGGTGAACGATGAGGATGGGTTCACCAAGAGCGATCAAAATTTTTCCCTCAGCGTGATGCTGGGCATTGCCTTCTCCGCCAATGCCGGAGGAATCGCCACGGTAATCGGTACGCCCCCGAATTCAGTGATGATCGGACTCTTGGAAAACCAGTACAACATTGAGATCTCTTTTTTGAAATGGATGGTCATCGGCCTTCCCTTTTCAATCGTGCTGATCGCCATCTCCTATCTGGTACTGGTGAAGTTGATGTATCCCAGCCGACAATTGAAATTTACCGCCTCCAAAGAAGTGATTCATGACGAGCTCCAAAAATTGGGGCCCATGTCGGGCAAAGAAAAAATGGTGATGGCCATTTTCGGGGTCACCGTGTTTTTGTGGATTTTTCGAACGGTGATCAATGACATCTTTCCCGATTTGAAACTGAACGATACCATGATCAGCATGATGGCTGCCGTGGCCATGTTCGCGTTGCCCTATAATCTTAAAAAAGGCGATTTTCTGATCGAGTGGAAGGATACCCAAAAATTGGCCTGGGGCATTCTGATATTGTTCGGCGGCGGATTGGCCCTGGCAGAGGCCATGCAGGTAAGCGGCATCGTCGATTTGGTGGCCAATGCCATCGCCTCCAGCGAAATCAGTGTTCTGCTGACCGCTTCCCTATTGATCGTGTTGATGCTGTTCATGACCGAATTGATGAGCAATGTGGCCTTGGTGGCCGTATTGGCGCCCGTGGTGGCGGGCATCGCGTTGGGGTTGGGGCTCCCTATCGTATATCTATTGATCCCCGTTACCATGGCCAGTAGTTGTGCCTTCATGCTCCCTATGGCCACACCGCCCAATGCGATCGTTTTTGCCAGTGGCTATATCAAGGTGCACGAAATGGCAAGGGTGGGCATCATTCTGAACCTCATCGCTTCGGCGATCCTTATTTTGATGTTCCAATTCGTGATTCCCTTATTGTTCTGATCGACCGGTAGCTGACATTGCCATAAAATGGCATTGGTGTTTTTGATCGGCATGTAGGTCAATGCATCAACAGCCGTTTGTTTTCCGCCAAAAAAAAACAAAACCCTTGTTTTGAACAAGGGTTTTGCATTGGCTAATTCAATGAAGTGATCGTTTCTTTACTTCATTATATACGGATCAAAGCCTTCGGGCAGATGTTCTTGGGTATCGAATTCCAGATCAATCTGGTCATTTTCATCGATATAATTGAATCCCTTTACGTCCTTGGGATAGGCATAGGCATCGAAATCTTCCGGCAAATGCTTTTTCGATTTCACTTTCAGACTGGGTTCTTCCTCGATAAATGCGATGGCGTTCAAATCGACGTACATCTTATAGGGATTGAAGCCCTCAGGAAGATAGTCGAAGTGGTCAAAACCCAAATCGATCTGAATGTCATCCTCTATATAAACGATGCTGTTGATGTCGAACACTTCCCCTTCCACGTTGGGGTCCGTAGCGAAAGCCGCCTTGGCTATGAATAGTAACATTAAGCTACCTAATTTTAAATTCTTCTTGTTCATGATGTTCATGCATTATAAGTGTGAAAGGCTATAACGCGAGTTTTTGGCTATATTGCCTGAAGTTTTTAATCAAGACCTTCCAAGAACTGGCGTTCCAAAATCGGATTGCCGCCCAAATCAAGATATTGCTGTCAATTTCTTAATTCTTGAAAGGTTTTATTGCCACTTGCACATTATCCACCCTTATTTTTTAACATAAAACGAAGGCTCATGGGGCTGTTATTTTTATGTTAAATGCAATTTTCGGGTATTGGAAGCGAACTGCTGGACCAGGGACCAAAAAAAATAAAGCCGCCCCACTCAAGGGACAGCTTTATTCCTGACTAATTCAAATTCCGATGATTATCGGGCGAAAAATGAGACTTTTCTAAGAATAAGACTGAAGAAAAGTTGATTTGTTACAGTGGCAACCCAATTTTTAACAATATTTTGAGTCCATACTACGGTTTATAAGACAAAAGTCGAAGGGAATTGACCACCACAAGAAGCGTTGAGCCCTCATGAAACAAAACCGCAACGCCGATGTTGGCCCAATCGAACAAGGTTGCCGGCACCAGGAGGGCCACCATGCCCAAACTGATCCATAGGTTCTGCCGTATAATGGTCTTGGCCCTTCTGCTCAATCCGATGGCAAAAGGCAAGTTGGCCAGTGTGTCTGACATCAATGCGACATCGGCCGTTTCAAGGGCCACGTCGTTACCGGTGGCGCCCAAGGCAATCCCCACGGTGCTCTGTGCCATGGCCGGGGCGTCATTCACCCCATCCCCGATCATGGCCAGTCGGTGTTCTTGGTCCATCAATTCCTTGACCACGGCGACCTTCCCTTCCGGCAGCAGCGACCCTCGGGCCTCCGTCAATCCCAGTATTTTAGCTACACTGTCGGCCACTTGTTGATTGTCACCGGTAAGCATGATCATTTTGTGGATTCCAAGCTGTTGGAGTTGTTCCAATATTTGTTGGGCCTCTTCCCTTGGGGTATCCATCAGGCCCAAAATACCGATATATTGATCGCCGAGTTTAACGAGCATGGTCGTTTTCCCCGCTGATTCCAGTGCTTCGATCCGTTCCACGATCCCTACTGGAACTTCATGATCCCGCTCCACGAAAAAGCTAAGATTGCCGATCAATGCGATCACGCCCTCCACTTTTGCCTGCACCCCCCTGCCCTGGACAGCGATCAGTTTTCCGGCTTGGGGAACTTCGGCACCGCTTAACTGTTGCATCCCATCCCTCACGATCGCCTTGGCCAATGGGTGGTCGCTCAAGCGCTCCACTGCGATCGCTATTCTTAATACATCCCGCTTTCCATAACCATCGGTGATGGCCACCACGTCGGTGAGTTTAGGCCGGCCTTCGGTCAAGGTCCCCGTTTTATCGAAGGCCAGGGCAGAAATACCCCCCAGGGCTTCCAAGGGGAGGCCACCCTTGATCAAAACGCCCCCACGGGCGGCCCGTGCAATGCCACTGAGCACCGCAGAGGGAGTGGAAATGGCCAAGGCACATGGGCTTGCGGCCACCAATACGGCCATGGAGCGGTAAAAGCTATCGCCCCAGGTTTCATCGAGCACCAAAAAGCCAAAGTTGAGTAACGCCACCAAAATCAGTACTGCCGGCACATAATACCGCTGTATCCTATCGGTGAGCAATTGCGTGGCCGATTTATGCTTCTGGGCTTCACTGATCATGGTCACCATACGACTCATGGTAGAATCGGCGGCAATTTTGGTTACCCTTACCTCCAACAAGGCATTGCCATTGATGGTACCTGCGTATACCTGGCTGTCTTTCGGAACGACTTTTAGATCTCCTTGGCCGTCTTTAGCTTGGGCGAAGGGTTTTTTATCCGCAGGGATGCTTTCCCCAGTAATGGGAGATTGGTCAACACTTCCGACCCCTTTCTCAACATAACCATCTGCGGCAATGTTGTTATGGGGCCGTACCTGAATAAGATCTCCAACTTGCAGCGACGATATCGGCACTTCAATGGTTTGGTCATCCTTTCGCAGCAATGCGGTTGTGGGAACCAGGCCGCTCAAGGCAGCTATGGAACTTTTGGCCTTGGCAGTGGCATAATGTTCCAGGGCATGGCCCAGGCTGAAAAGGAACAATAAAAGGGCGCCTTCTATCCATTTGCCCAAAAAACCGGCCCCTATGGCCGCAACTACCATCAAAAAATCAATTTCGAACTGCCCTTTGATGGTCATCTCGATGGCTTCCCTAAGGATAAAATAACCTCCGAAAGCATAGGCCGCAAGATAGAGGCCCCACGAAACGGGAAGTTCATTCTCGGTCAATTGCCCAAAAAGTACTCCTGCCAACAGACATGCCCCACTGATCAGGGAAAAGTAAAGTTCCGTATTCTTGCCCAATCCATGGTGATGGTGCCCGTGGTCGTGTCCCTCATGGTGATCGCACATGATCCTAATGATTTAGCCACAAAAATAAAAAGGGTATCAATGCAATGGAAGTGCATTAATCGGTTGCGCACTTGACGCATTTACCATTCACCACCATATTAACATCCTCCGTGGTGTAACCGCGGGGCAGATTGATCTGAGGTATTTTGTGATCGGTAAGGCAAACCGTTTCCTCGCAATGATTGCAATGGAAGTGCAAGTGAAGGTCGTTGTGGGCGGCGCAATCACAACCTTCTTCACAAAGCGCGTATTTAGGAATTCCGTTCCCATCGTGAACCGGGTGTACGATTCCGTTGTCTTCAAAAGTCTTGATGGTCCTATATAAGGTGGTACGGTCTGTTTTTTCAAAAAGGGCTTCCATCTCCGACAGGGTCATCGCGGCACGCTTCTTGGCCAATAATCGGAACACCAGGATACGCATCGCCGTAGGGCGTACTTTTTTGTCGGTCAGGAATTTTTCAATTTCGTTCATAACCCCATGTTTTGGGCGAATCATAACCATTCTTATAGTAAAGTTACGAAGATATGCCTTCCAGTGAGGTCGGCCATCCATAAAAATGACCTTTGAACCGATGCCTGTTTTTGGGATTTTCACCATGCCGATCATCTAACCACATCCTAGAGCCTTTTCACCACAAAAAAGGGATCAATTCACAACAATTAAACGGCACTACCCAATGGGATGGGATAATTTGGTACAAGAATTAAAAATCAAAAACCATGTCATATAAAGCCAAGAGTCTCGCATATTTTGTTTGTTTCCTTATCGCAGCAATAGCCTATCACGGCTCCAACTATAATGGTTCATCAATAGACCAAAACAGTGAAAGCTTGGCAAAATTAGAAGCCGATCAAGCGATGGACTCAAAAGTATTCCAAATCTTCAAAGTCAAATAATACCATATATTTCATTTTTCCATTCTAAACGCGCAACCCATGGGTTGCGTTTTTTTTGTGCCTTATCGGGTTGTTAAATGAATCCCAACTTTGGGTCGGCGATTAAACCATCATCCATTACCAAGGTCATATGGTTATAAATCATAAACTAAAACAAAATGAAAAAAGTGATCTTAATAGCCCTTATGTCCATCGGGGTTGCAGCTTTCGGTCAGGAGGCCGGTCGCAAGCATGATGCCCGTGCGATGAAAGACCTTAGCCCGGAGCAGATGGCTACCTTACAGACCAAGCGCATGACTTTGGATCTAGACCTCACCCAGGCACAACAGCAACAAATTCAGTCCCTCAATCTGGAACAAGCCAAGGTGCGAAAATCTAGGATGGAGGCAAGGGCCGCGAAAAAAGAAGGCGAAGCGGGCGAAAAACCGACTTCCGAAGCGGTATATGCCATGAAAAATGCTGAATTGGACCGTCAAATCGCCCATAAAGCCGCGATGAAAAAAGTACTCTCCCAAGAACAGTATGAAAAATGGGAAAAGATGGGCCATAAAAAGGGTATGCACCATAGGGGCCATAAGGGCAAAGAGGACGGTGAAAAGCACCGTGGGCAGCGCAAGTGAGCCGTTGAAGCCGTGTAAACCGGCATTTTTACCACTTTAGCACGGTAATTACAATAGTGGTTTGGACGTTATGGAGTTTGTCTGTAATTGATATGGCAGTTCAAGCTCCATTTCTTTTTTGGATGGCCGCTGCCGCTACCTCAAGAGTTCGGGCAGAATTTCTTCGAGTGCCGCGATGGTCTCGTCTAAATCGGCATAGGAAAGGGCATCGTTCAAGAAATAACTTTCAAAGGCACTGGGCGGGAGGTAAATCCCTTTGTTCAACATGCCATGGAAATACTTTTTAAAAGTTGCGTTGTTGCCTTTCGCGGACGTTTTAAAATCGGTTACCGGCGTATCGGTGAAGTGCAGTGAAATCATGGAGCCCAACCGATTGATTTGATACGGGATTCCTTTCCGTTTCAGCACATTATCGAACCCTTCATGTAAATGCGCCGTTTTATCGGCCAAACTTTCAAAAATTTCAGGTCGGTTGTTCAGTTCGGTCAACATGGCGAGTCCGGCACTCATGGCCAAGGGATTGCCACTGAGCGTTCCCGCCTGGTACACCGGTCCTTCGGGCGCAAGGTGCGACATGATTTCCGCATTGGCGGCAAAGGCCCCTACGGGCAATCCGCCCCCGATGACCTTTCCGAAGGTCACCAGGTCGGCATCGACGCCAAGCACCTCCTGGGCTCCGCCCTTCCCGAGGCGAAAACCAGTCATCACTTCATCAAAAATCAACAATATTTGCGCCTCGGTGCAAAGGGTCCTAAGTCCATGAATAAAATCATCCGCGGGAATCACGCAGCCCATGTTCCCGGCAACCGGTTCGATGATCACCGCGGCTATTTCGCCTTCGTTGGCGGCCACCAAGGCCTTTACCCCTTCAAGATCATTATAGGCGGCCAATAGCGTATCTTTGGCCGTGCCCTGGGTTACGCCCGGACTATTGGGGCTTCCAAAGGTAATGGCGCCGCTCCCCGCCTGGATTAAAAACGAATCGGAGTGGCCGTGGTAACAACCGGCAAATTTGATGATCTTCTCTTTTCCCGTATAGCCCCTGGCCAAGCGAACAGCACTCATACAGGCCTCGGTACCACTATTGACGAATCTGATCTGATCGATGTTGGGCACCATGGAAACCGCCAATTTCGCCAGTTCGGTCTCTATTTCCGTGGGCATCCCGAAAGAAGTACCCTTTTTTGCCTTTTCTATCACCGCATTGATTACCGGTGGGTACGCATGGCCCAAAATCAATGGGCCCCATGAGGAGATATAATCGATCAGGCGATTGCCGTCAACATCATACAGATAGGCCCCTTTTGCTTCTTTTACAAAAATGGGGTCTCCCCCTACCGCCTTGAAAGCGCGCACGGGAGAATTTACCCCACCGGGAATATACTTTTTCGCCTCTTTGAAAAGGGCACTACTTCTTTGGTAGTTCATTCCTATTTGTTGATTTTATCAGACTTTACGGTAAGCTGCTGCCCGATGGAGAGGGTACTGTTTTGCATTTGGTTCATCTGCATCAGGTCTTCCACGGAAACCAGATATCTTCTGGAAATGGAATAAAGGGTATCGCCTTTCTGTACCACGTGTATCGCCGTGGGATAGGTATTCGAAGCTGTGGCAGTGCGGTAAATCGGTTTTAGCGGTTGCCCATCGAACCGGTACAATTGGTGCCTCTCGATCAAGGCGATCAGTTTTGTTGGATAATGCCTGTCGGTGGCATAGCCCGCTTCCTGGAGTCCAACGGCCCATCTTTTGTAATCGGTGCTGGGCAGTTTGAAGAGGCCCGCATAGCGTGAACGGCTGGTCAGAAAAAGACTGTGGTCACGAAAGGAGTACATGGGATGGTTATACTTCCTGAAACATTCCCCTTTTTCGTCATCGTCATGAAAATCGTAATCCCCTGTCCAGCCCTTATGGCATTTGATGCCAAAATGGTTATTGGTTTTTTGGGCCAATGCGCCCATACCGTAACCGCTTTCCAAGAGCCCCTGTGCCAAGGTGATGCTGGCTGGTATGCCGAAGGCCTTCATCTCCATTTGTGCGATTTCGGCAAATGTTTCGATGTACTCATCGATCGAACGGATGGGGAACCGATAAAAAATGCCGGTATCTTCTGGTAAGGGGTACAAACCGTCCTCTTTCACTTCCCTAGCGCTCGCATCAACGGTTCGGGTGGTCGATACCATTTTGTACCGATTGGCCTTGGTCGTTGCCCGTTTGGCTTTGCAGCCCCCTAAAAACAGGGCTATCGCCAATATTAATATCCCTTTTTTTATCATATGTCCAATTGTGGGATTCTTTTTCTTTTCAACATTTGGTTCATACCGGCTATACCCTGCAGGCCCCCGCTATGGATGGCCAGAATCTTTGTTTCTTCCGCAAAAAAACCCTTTTTTACCATATCAAGGATACCGAACATCATTTTCCCCGTATATACTGGATCCAGCGGAATGGAGGTGCGTGCCTTAAAATCGTTTATAAAATCGACCAATGGTTCCGTTACTTTCCCGTAACCCCCGAAATGGTGTTCCATATTCAGGTCCCAATTCTGCCTGGTCGCAAATTTACAAATATCTTCTTTTATAAAACCGCCACGAATTGCCGGAAATCCCAAAACCCTTTGATGGGGCAAGGAAGCGTTCACTATTCCTGCAAGGGTACCCCCGGTTCCCACACAACAACAAATGACATCGAACCCCGCATCCTCCGGGGTCAAAATTTCCTCACAGCCCTTTACGGCCGCCAAATTGGTTCCGCCCTCGGGCAAAATATAACAACTGCCGAATTCGGCCTCGAGATCTTTCAGAAAGCTTTTTTGGTGCTTTTCCCGGTACGATTCCCGGCTAACGAACTTAAAGCGCATGCCCTGGCCATGTGCGAATTGGAGGGTGGGGTTCCCTTGCCATTCATTGCTGAGCTCTTCTCCCCTGATAATTCCAATGGTCTTGAAACCTTTTTGTTTTCCGGCATAGGCAGTGGCCGCGATATGGTTCGAATAGGCGCCCCCGAAGGTCAATAAGGTTTCGAAGCCGCCGGCGGCAGCGGCCTCCAGATTGTATTTCAGCTTTCTAAATTTGTTTCCCGAAACGAATGGATGCAATAAATCTTCTCTTTTGATAAAAAGTGCGACCCTGTTTTCGGAAAGTACTGGCAGCTGTACCTGCTGATTTACCATGATACGGAAAGCGTTTCTCAGGGTCAAAGGTATTTAATAAAGTCGAAAATCCTTCGCTTGTCCAAGTATTGGAGGTCCTCTTCGTTCGCATAAGCCTCCCGTTCGAAGCTGATATTTTGATAGCCCCTGTAAAAACTGAGGAACCAAAGCGATCGAATCAACCATTCCGAAAGGTAAAAAATGAAGAAGGGAACGATGAGCAATTCCTGCTGTTGCCGATGATGTATTTTTTCGTGATTAATCAACACCACATCATTTTTCAAAGATCCGTTCTTTAAAATAATGAAGGGCCATACCGATAAACCGACATAGTTCCTGTAAAAGAAATGTTTAATCACCAAAATCATGCTACTGCCTTAAAACGGCCAAGAACAAAGATAATTGTTAAATAGGCCGCATTATCGTTCAACGCCCAGGGTTAAGAACAATCTGAAATGCTGTCCAAAACCTCCAAAAGTTACGATTAAATATAGCAGTTCCGTGCCAGTGCCATAAATTATTAACAGAAAAGGATTAATTTTGAGGAGTGGCCAATACAACAACAGCCTTGTCCAAGATGACTTGTGGTTACCTATAAAAACCGTTTTGGTTTGAATGGTACGGGGAAGATAAAAAGCAATGGTCATTCGATATATAAAGTAGGCATGAAAGAAATCATTCCACTGGAGGAAGGTGATTTTTACCTTTCGAAGGAAGGATATAAGGTCTTTACCGAACAGTACCATCTCAAACGGGGCTATTGCTGTGAAAGTGGTTGCAGGCATTGCCCTTACGGCTACAACGCCAAAACCAACAAACAATGATATTGTTATGGTTTCGGCACGATTTTTGAAGCTTTTGGCAGGGCTGGTAAACCCCGAACGAATCCAAAAAAAAAATTGACTATGAAAGCAAACAAAATGTTCATGGCGCTGGTGTTTATGGCATTGGTGCTCAGTTCCTGTACTTCGGTGCGGGTTCTTTCCGATTATGACCAGAACACCAATTTCAGCACCTTCAAGTCTTATGCTTTTTATAAAACGGGTATCGACAGGGCCCAAATATCCGACCTTGACAAAAAACGGATCTTGAGGGCCATAGAAAACGAAATGGGCGCCCGGGGATTTGTAAAGTCCGAAAACCCCGATCTCTTGGTGAGCATCTTTACGAAAGAGAGCGAACAGGTAGACGTTTACAACAACAACTTTGGTTGGGGCGGCTGGGGCGGCTGGGGCTGGGGCGGCTGGGGCGGCTGGGGCTGGAATCCTTGGCTTTGGGGCCCAGGATGGGGCGGTGGTAGCCAAGTGAGCACCAGAACCGAAGGCTCCCTGTATATCGACCTGATCGATGCCAAAAACAAAGAGTTGGTTTGGCAAGGCAAAGGCGTTGGCAATTTGGCCAATATCAAGGATGTACAAAAAAAGGAAGCGCGCATACAAGAGTTCGTTGCCGAAATTTTGAGTCAATATCCGCCCAATACGGTGGCCCTGCAATAAATGCTGTCCGGTTTACAGGTCGCTTTAATAGCAGAAGACCAATGGTTGGTCGAACAAAAACTTGAAGCCTTTGACCCTGCCGGGGAAGAAGGCTTTTTTGTACCTTTAATCCACATTCAAGTGCAAAACAATGTCGTACGAAAGCAATCCCATCTTAGATAAGCTTCCCAAACACCTCAAGCAATATATAAAACCCCAAAATTATGGGGATTATTCCCCTATCGATCAGGCCGTTTGGCGCTATGTCATGCGCAAAAATGTGGACTATCTGAGCAAAGTGGCCCATGGGTCGTATTTGGAAGGGTTGGAGAAAACGGGGATATCGATAGACCATATCCCGAACTTGTATGGGATGAACCGTATTTTAAAAGACATCGGATGGGCCGCCGTGGCGGTTGATGGATTTATACCCCCCTCGGCTTTTATGGAATTTCAGGCCTATAATGTGCTGGTCATCGCTTCCGATATCAGACAGTTGGAACATATTGAATATACCCCGGCGCCAGACATCATCCATGAAGGGGCAGGCCATGCACCGATCATCGCCAATCCCGAATATGCAGAATACTTAAGACGATTCGGGGAAATTGGATGTAAGGCCATTTCCAGTGCAAAAGATTTTGAACTCTATGAAGCGGTGCGGCATTTGTCGATCATTAAGGAAGCTACCGGGACACCGATGGGCGAAATTGAAAGTGCGGAGGAAAAGATCGCCGAACTGCAGCGCAATATGGGCGAACCCAGCGAAATGGCCCTGATCAGAAACCTGCATTGGTGGACGGTGGAATATGGACTGATCGGCACGGTTGGCCAACCAAAAATATATGGGGCCGGGCTGCTGTCCTCCATTGGCGAGAGCGCCTGGTGCATGACCGATAAAGTCAAAAAAATACCCTATTCCATAGATGCGGCACATACCGCGTTCGACATTACCAAACCCCAGCCACAATTATTCGTAACCTCCGATTTCGCCTATCTGAACGAGGTTTTGGAAGAATTTGCGAATGGCATGGCCTTGCGAAAAGGGGCATTGGCAGGTTTGCAAAAGCTTATCCATTCCAATGAACTCGGCACCATCGAATTGAGCACCGGCTTACAGGTATCGGGTAATTTTACCCAGGCCATATCATACGAAAACAAGCCGGTATTTTTTCAAACCACCGGACCCACTGCCTTGGCTTATCGGGAAAAAGAATTGGTAGGGCATGGCATAGCAAAGCACGGCGCGGGATATGGATCGCCCGTTGGCAGACTCAAGGGCATCAACCTTGCCATAGAGGATATGGGACCAAGGGATCTAAAGGCATATGACATCTATGAAGGAAAAACGGTATCACTCGAGTTTGAGGACAATATCAAAGTAACGGGGGAAATCGTTACGGGCACGCGAAATCCGAGAGGCGAGATCATCTTGATCACCTTTAAGAATTGCAAAATAACCCATCGCGACAAGCCGCTCCATGAAAATTTCGACCAACTGTACCACATGGCGGTGGGCGAACATATCGTTTCGGCCTTCAACGGTCCGGCCGACCTCAGCAGTTTTGATCTGATTACCCACAAAATTACCGAAACGACCATCAAAATGCACAAAACTCCCGATCGGAAAAAGTTGGAGCAATACTATGGCCAAGTCAGGGATTTTAGGGAGGGCGCCAACACTACGATCTCAAGGCACAAGGTGTTTGAGACCATGAAGGCAAACCATCCCCAGGATTGGCTGCTTTCGGTTGAACTCTATGAACTGGCCAAAATTAATGGCGATTCCGACTTTGCGCACGAAATAGCGTTGCACCTGGAAACAGTGAAGATGAACAACCCCCAATTGGGACATTTGATCGACGATGGCATGGCCTTGGTAGATTTGGAAAACGCCACAATCAAACCCGATCGGTTCTAGAAAAGGCAGATTATACCCTTACCTATAAATACAGCCCGTGAAAAACCTCGAAAAAATAAATACCAACCAACATAATGAAAATAACGCAATCCTTTTTTTGCTCCCTTTTTGTCTTAAGTATGCTGAACGCACAAGTTGAACCCAATTACGATGAAAGCAAGGTGCCAGATTTTCAGGTCCCTGAAGCGCTCCTCACCTTCGATGGTGAAAAGATCGTAACCGAAGGCGATTGGACAGAGAAGCGCAGACCCGAGCTCTATCGTTTTTTTGAACAGCAGGTATATGGGGAAGTGCCGGGAAAATTAGACGAATATTCCTATAAGGTCATCGAAAACAGCGACTATGCCCTTGATGGGAAAGCCCGTCGCAAACAGGTGGCGATCACCCTCAAAAAAGACGATCGATCCATCACCTTCAATATTTTGATCTATCTCCCAAAAAATATAAAAAAAGCACCCTTATTTTTAGGCTATAATTTTCATGGCAACCATACGGTGACCCAAGACCCCGAGGTAATTATATCAACCGCCTGGTCAGAGGACAATACAGCATTGGGCATTGCCGATAATGTGCTTACCGAGGCCTCCAGGGGTGGCCGTACGAACCGATGGGCCATCGACAAGATCATTGCGGCCGGCTTCGGTCTGGCCACCATCTATTATGGCGAAGTAGATCCCGACAAAAACGATTTTGCCGACGGGCTCCACCAGCTTTTCTATGAGCAGGGACAGGAACAGCCCCATGCCAACGAATGGGGAAGCATCTCCGCTTGGGCCTTTGGGCTGAGCAGGGCCATGGATTACCTTCTCGACGACGGAGACGTAGAGGGCAAAAAAGTCATCGTGTTCGGCCATTCCAGATTAGGAAAGGCGGCCCTTTGGGCCGGCGCTTCCGATACCCGATTTGCCGGAATCGTCAGCAACGATTCGGGCTGCGGCGGAGCGGCCCTTTCCAAAAGGAAATTCGGGGAGACCATTGGGAGCATCAACCGTGCCTTCCCACATTGGTTCTGCGATAATTTTGAACAGTATAACGAAAATGAGGAAGCCATGCCCGTAGACCAACATTTGCTCTTGGCCCTCATGGCGCCGCGCCCATTGTATGTGGCCAGTGCCGTGGAAGATCAATGGGCCGATCCAAGAGGGGAATTCCTGTCTGCCCATTATGCCACGGAAGTATATCGATTATTCGGCAAAAAGGGAATCGAATCGGATGCCATGCCATCGATCGATGAACCCATACAACATACGGTGGCCTATCATATCAGAAGCGGGGGCCATGATGTCACCGATTACGACTGGGAACAGTACCTGCGATGGGCCAAAATGGCATTTCGATAAATCAGTGCGGTTTTTGGGGCCAAGTCATTGCATCCACACCCTTAATGGTATGGGGCCGATCTAGCCGAAATTCAATCCTGCAGCCTCAGTTCCTGTAGAGTCCTGTTGTACCGTTTGGCCTTGATAGGTCAATGTCCACCCCATTGAATTCGTCAATACATAAAATTTCGCGAGTTCGCTGATCAGCCGGTTCCGGGCATTTTGTTTTAAGGAAGAGGCTTCCACCTTTTTCATCAGCGAGGCATTCACATTTCTTTTTATGGTATTGTAATCGGAGGCACTGAACGGATTGAAGTAATCGGCGGTCACATCGTAATACTCAAAATCGGGACTGATCTTTATCTCGGGTTCCGGAATGTTTTTAAGTTCCAAGGTCTTCGTTGCCATATCCACATTGAAATCGAGCTGCTTCAGATCATAGGCAACCGTAACCTCTGCATTGACCACGACCAAGGCCTTTTTGTCGGCCGTGATCAAAGGGCCGAACAATTGCTGGGAATCCTTGTAATTATAAATTTCGGCAAAATGCCCCTCGGTGACGATGAGTTTTGATACATTTTCGATCTGCTGCTGGATGAGCATCGAATTTTCCTGTAGAATGGACTTCTTATTCTTATCCTCGGCGCAGGAGCGAAAGATGAGCACCAGTGCCAATGTGATCAATACGCCAATCAATACTTTTTTCATACACTTTGCATTGTAAGATATCGGACCATGCGGCAAAATTTTATCCGTTGCGCCCACACCATCTTATGTGAACCCGGGCAACGGTAACATTTTCCCGCTATTGCATTCCGGGCACGGGCCAGTCGAATCTCATATGGGGATATTTAATTCGTAGCTTGTTGATTTTTTCTTGTAAGGCCCCCATAAATCGCTGGTGCTGCTCCGATTCGGGATGGAAAGGCCTATGCTGCAGTCCTTTTTGAATTTCCAGCACCTGTTCCATGGTGGCCTGGGCTTCGGCCGAAATCCAAACTTCCTTGAATTTCTCCCAAATATACGCAATGGCCACGGCATTGGGATGTACCATATCGGCTTCATAAAACCGATAGTCGCGCAATTCATCCATGACCAGTTCATAGGCCGGAAAGTAATGAAGCTGATCGCTTGCCCTTTTTGTGGCCAGCCATTGGCCCAGGGCAGCGATCAAGTGCGACTTGCTGCGTTGGTTTTCCACAAAACCGTCCTTGAGATGGCGCACCGGAGAAACGGTAAAGAGCAATTGGGCCTCCGTATTGAACTCCCGAACCTTCCCGACCATGTTTTCCAGGCAGGTCTCCAATTCACTTAAGGAAAACAGTTCTTTTTTGAATTCCCGTTGGGGCACCTTATGGCAGTTGCCCACCAGGGTATCGGAAGACAGATGGCGATAGCCCCAGGCAGTGCCCAAGGTAATCAAGATGTGGGTGCATTGTGCCAATTCCTCCCGGGTGGCAAGCAGCGCTTGGTTTAAAGACAGCAATAGATCTTCCTTTCTGGCATGGCTCATATCGGAATGCACGTCAAAACAATGCCAGCGCTCGTTGAGGTAAAATAGCTCCTCTTCGCTATACATTTGTCGGTTCACCGATCGTGAGATCAATCGTTCAATGCTTGCGGGATGGAACAAAATGCCAAAAGGGTTGCCGAAGGTTTTAAATTTATGGCCCTCCAATTTTTCTTTGATGTTTTCGGCAAAACAGGAACCCAGTAGCAGCAAACGGCTTTCATAGTCGATTTGATTCGTAACTGCCGATAACGGAACTTGGGTTTGAAGTTTCATGGCCTCATTTAGTTGATGTAGGCTTTTGCATGCTGCAAGGCCGCCATAATTCCTTCGGGTTTTTTACCGCCAGCCGTGGCGAAGAAGGGTTGTCCGCCTCCCCCCCCCTCGATGTATTTGCCCAATTCGCGCACAATTGTGCCCGCGTTGAGGTTTTTCGAGGCCACCAAAGGCTTGGAAATGTAACAAGACAAAAGTGCCTTACCTTCCTGTTCGGTGCCAAATAGCAAAAACAAATCGTCTTGATCGTGCCCCATTTCAAAAGAGAGGTCTTTGATACCGGCGGCGTCCAAATCGACCTTTTTGGCCAAAAAGCGCACCCCGTTTATCGCTTCCAATTCCCTGATGAAATCGCTTTTGAGGTTCATGGCCTTTTCTTTGTTGAAGTTTTCCACTTCCTTTCGCAAACGGGCATTTTCCTCCTGCAGGCCAGATACCGCTTTGATAGGGTCTTGCGGATTGTTCAAGAGGGCCTTGATCTCGAGGAGGTTTTGGTTGTTCTCGGCGAAATAGGTCTTGACCGCATCGGAAGTGATCGCCTCGATACGCCTGATCCCGGCAGCCACTGCCCCTTCCGATAGAATCTTAAAATGCCATATTTCGGAAGTATTGTGAACATGGGTGCCGCCGCAGAGCTCAATCGATTGTCCGAAGCGGATCGTTCTTACGATATCGCCGTACTTTTCGCCGAAAAGCGCCATGGCCCCCTCGTTTAAGGCTACTTCCACGGGTACGTTGCGGCTTTCCTCCAAAGGGAGTTGCCCCTCAATCCTGGCATTGACGAATCGTTCCACCGCCTGCAGTTCCTCGGAGGTCATTTTTGCAAAATGCGAAAAATCGAACCGCAGGTATTTCGAATGCACCGCAGATCCCTTTTGTTCTACATGATTGCCCAATATTTCCCGCAGGGCCTGGTGCAGCAAATGGGTAGCGGTATGGTTCGCTTCCGTCTGTTTTCGTTGCTTTTTATCTACCACCGCCTTAAAAGTGCCAGCGGTATTTTTGGGAAGGTCTTTGCTGAAATGCAGTATTTCATTGTTCTCCCTTTTGGTATCCACGATATAGATCACATCGCCATTGGGCACTTCCAAATAGCCTTTATCACCGACCTGGCCCCCGCCTTCCGGATAAAACGGGGTGATATTGAAAACCAATTGGTACTGCTCCCCTTCCTTTTTGGAGGTTACCCTACGGTACTTCACCAATTTCACCTGGGCCTCAAGGGCATCATAACCGATGAATTCCTGATCCTTGTCCTCCGATAGCACGGTCCAGTCGCCTTTGGCCACTTCCGATGCGGCCCGAGACCGATTTTTCTGTTCCTGCATCGCGGCATTAAATCCGCCCTCGTCCAAGGTAAATCCCCTTTCTGACAAAATGAGGGAGGTAAGATCGATGGGGAAACCATAGGTATCATAAAGTTCGAAGGCCTTTCGGCCATCGATTTTCTTTCCCTTGTTGGTGTCGATCATATTATCGAGCAGCACCAACCCCTGTTCAAGGGTGTTCAGGAACGAATGTTCCTCTTCCTTGATCACGTTCTCGATCAGTTGCCTTTGCTCTTTCAACTCGGGGAAGGCATTGCCCATGCCGTCGGCCAAAACCTTGACCAAACGGTACATGAACGCTTGTTTCGTATCCAAAAAAGTAAAACCATATCGAATGGCACGCCTTAAAATACGGCGGATCACATAGCCGGCGCCAGTATTGCTGGGCAGTTGGCCATCGGCAATCGAAAACGATACCGCCCTGATATGATCGGCAATGACGCGAATGGCGATATCGGTTTGTTCCTTCTTACCGTATTTGCTGTTGGTGATCGTTTCGATTTCACGGATCAAGGGGGTAAAAATATCGGTGTCGTAATTCGATTGCACCTGTTGCAGCACCATGCAGAGCCTTTCGAATCCCATTCCCGTATCCACATGTTTGGCCGGCAGCGGTTCGAGGCTCCCATCGGCCTTTCGGTTGTACTGCATGAATACGAGGTTCCATATTTCCACTACCTGTGGATGGTCTTTGTTGACGAGGGATGCCCCGGGTACTTTGGCCCGCTCCGCGGAAGAACGGATATCGACATGGATTTCGGAACAGGGGCCACAGGGTCCCTGGTCGCCCATCTCCCAAAAATTGTCCTTTTTGTTGCCCAGGATGATTCGGTCTTCGGGCACGATGGCCTTCCACAGATCAAAGGCCTCCTTATCTTTATCGAGCCGATCGGTATCGCTGCTTCCCTCAAAAACGGAAACATAGAGCCTGTTTTTATCGATATGCATCACCTCGACGAGGAATTCCCACGCCCATTGGATCGCTTCTTTCTTAAAATAGTCCCCAAAACTCCAATTGCCCAACATTTCAAACATGGTATGGTGGTAAGTGTCCTTTCCCACCTCCTCCAGATCGTTATGCTTCCCACTCACACGAAGGCATTTTTGGGTATCTGCAACTCTCGGAAACTTGGCCTGGCTGTTGCCCAAAAAATACTCCTTGAACTGGTTCATTCCCGCATTGGTGAACATCAGGGTGGGATCGTCTTTGATGACCATGGGGGCAGACGGCACAATTTTGTGGCCCTTTTCTTTAAAGAAATCTAGAAACTGCGCTCTTATTTGGCTGGAAGTCATCAAAATGGTAAGGTTTTACAAAAAATAGGGGTTTCTACAAAACAATTTTTATATTTGTTTGTTATGATAAAACGAGACAAAAATAGGATAATTTGGAGACATGTCTAAAGTAAAGTACTATTACGATCCCGACACGCTTTCCTATCGGAAAATAGAGCCAAAAAAAACCCGTAGGTACCGAAATATTGCACTTTTTGTACTAGGTTCCTTCCTTTTTGGACTGCTTTCATTGGTTTTGTTGTTGAACACCAACTTGGTGAATACGCCGGCAGAACTTTCGTTAAGGCGGGAAGTAAAAAATTATGAATTGCAGTTCGAGCTCTTGAACAAGAAAATGGAGCAGATCGAGGAGGTCCTTTCCAACATCGCCGAACGCGATAACAACATCTACAGGATCTATTTTGAGGCCAATCCCATCCCTGAGGAACAGAGAAGGGCAGGATTCGGGGGCGTGAACCGTTACAAGGAACTGGAAGGTTTCAACAATTCGGAAATGGTCATCGCCACCACCAAGAGGCTCGATATCATCAAAAAACAGATGGCGATCCAGTCGAAATCGTTGGACGAAATCACCAAACTGGCCGAGGAAAAAGAGAAACTACTGGTAGCTATCCCTGCCATCCAACCGATCAATAACGAGAACCTTACCCGAATGGCTTCAGGATATGGTTGGCGTTCCGATCCATTTACCAAGGCGAGAAAGATGCATTGGGGAATGGACTTCAGTGCCCCAAAGGGCACGCCCATCTATGCCTCGGGTGACGGGAAAGTCACCAGGGCCGATAACAATTCCTCCGGCTACGGAAAACACGTTCGCATCGAACACGGATATGGTTATATGAGCCTTTATGGCCACATGAGCCAATATAACGTTAAAGTGGGCCAGAAGGTGAAGCGGGGAGACATCATCGGTTTCGTGGGCAGTACGGGTAGGTCTGAAGGGCCTCACGTACACTATGAGGTATGGAAAGACGAAGAACGGATCAACCCGATCAATTTCTACTACGGAAGTTTGACGCCGGAGGAATTTGAGAACATGTTGAAATATGCCATCCAGGAAAACCAATCGCTCGACTAATGGAGGTCGCACTGCCCGATAAGCTTTATTACGGTATTGGCGAAGTTGCCAATGCCTTCGGCGTGAACACCTCCCTGATCCGTTTCTGGGAGAAGGAATTCGACGTCATCAAGCCCAAAAAAAATGCCAAGGGCAACCGAAAATTCACCCCTCAGGACATCAAAAACCTCCAATTGATCTACCACCTGGTCAAGGAACGCGGTTTTACCCTCGAAGGCGCCAAGATGCACCTCAAAGAGCACAAGCAGAAAACGCTCCAAAACTTTGAAATCATCCAAAAACTGGAACGGGTGAAAACCGAGCTGCTCAAAATCAAGGAACAACTATAACTATAAAAACATTCCCAATATGAAAAAAGGACTGATTGCTTTAATTATTCTTGTGGTCATCGCTTTTGGAATCTACCAATGGGCCGTTGGCTTCAACAATACCGCGGTAGAATACGAGGCCAATGCCAAGACCGCCTGGTCAGATGTTGAAAGCAGCTACCAACGCCGGAACGACCTCATTGGCAACCTGGTAAAAACCGTTCAAGGCGCGGCCGATTTTGAAAGGGGCACCTTGACCGATGTGATCAACGCAAGGGCCAAAGCCACTTCCACATCGATCGATGCCAACAACCTCACCCCCGAAAATATGGCGGCCTTCCAAGAAGCGCAGACCGGCTTGAGCGGCGCCCTGGGCAAATTGATGGTGGTCGTGGAACGCTATCCCGACCTCAAGGCCAACCAGAACTTCCTAGAACTGCAGTCGCAACTCGAAGGCACCGAAAACCGTATCAACGTTGCGAGAGACCGATTCAATGAAAAAGTGAACATCTACGACATCCATACCACCAAGTTTCCGGGGAAAATTCTGGCCGGATGGTTCGGATTCAAAGAAATGCCCCGATATAAGGCCGATGCTGGATCGGAAAATGCACCGGACGTGAACTTCGACTTTAACTAAAATTACCCATGTCGAGCATCGAGGAATTTTTGACCCCGGAAGAAGAACAGGAAATTGTTGAGGCCATTCTGAAAGCGGAAAAAGATACCTCGGGCGAAATACGGGTCCATATCGAGGCCCACACCCATTTAGACCATTTTGAAAGGGCCAAGGAAGTGTTCCATTTGTTGAAAATGGACAATACCAAGCAAGAAAACGGGGTCCTGCTCTATATTGCCGTAAAGGATAAAAAATTCGTCATTTATGGCGATCGCGGCATCGACAAGGCCGTGGCCGACGATTTTTGGAACAGCACCAAAACCATAATTGAATCGCACTTCAGGGAGGGGCATTATAAACAAGGCATTGTAGCGGCGGTATTACGGGCAGGAAATGAATTAAAGGCGCATTTCCCCTGGCATCCCGGCAATCAAAACGAATTGAGCGATGAGATATCCAAAAGCTAAGGCGCTTCTCCTGCTCTTGATGGTAGGGAACCTCGGCTTGGTTCAGGCCCAATTCCAGATTCCGGAAAAACCCAAGCTCCAGACCAGTATCTATGACTATATCGGGCTGCTCGACGAAGGCCAAAAGCAGGCGCTGGAACAAAAATTGATCCGCTATTCCGATAGTACTTCGACCCAGATCGTGGTGGCCATCATTCAATCGACCGAAGGGGAGAACATCAATTATCTCGGTGCCCAATGGGGCCAAAAATGGGGCATCGGGCAAGACAACAAAGACAATGGCGTACTGATTATTCTGGCCCGGGGCGACCGAAGGATCGCAATCAATACCGGTTACGGGGTCGAGGGCAGCCTCACCGACGCCATGTCGCGCAGGATCATTGAAAACGTGATCATTCCCCAATTCAAGCAGGACAATTATTACGGCGGACTCAATGCCGGGGCAGATGCCATATTCCAGGTACTGCAGGGCGAATTCAAGGAAAACCGCAACTTTGACGACGGGGGCGGGTTTCCCATAGGTGCCGTTTTGCCCATTATCATCTTCTTGATCATCCTGATCATCCTTTCCAGACGCAATAGGGGTAACCGCGGCAATAAGGGCAGTGGCTCCGGACCCAGCATTTGGGACATGATCATTCTGAGCAATATGGGCAGAAGCGGTGGCTCGGGCGGCGGTTTTGGAAGTGGTGGCGGCTTCGGTGGTGGCGGTGGATTCGGAGGCGGCTTCGGCGGTGGTGGTTTCGGCGGCGGCGGCTCTTCGGGAGGTTGGTGATGCAGATTATTTCTGAATTCTCCTTAACTGCCTACTGCTCACTGCATACCGCTCACTGTTTACTGCCCACTGTTTACTGTTTACTGTTTACTGCTAACTGTTTACTGCTAACTGTTTACTTTTTCCTCATAAAAATAGTGATCGGCACCCCTGTAAAATCGAAATTTTCACGCACTTTGTTCTCCAAAAATCGTTTGTATGGATCCCGCACATATTGGGGCAGGTTGCAGAAAAAAGCGAATTGTGGATAGGGTGTCGGCAACTGGGTGCAGAATTTTATTTTTACGTATTTCCCCTTATAGGCCGGGGGCGGATTGCCTTCGATGATGGGCAGCATGATGTCGTTGAAGGTACGGGTCACGATTTTCTTGCTCCGGTTATTATAGACCTCCACTGCGGTTTCGATTGCCTTGAAAATACGTTGTTTGGTGAGTGCCGATATGAAAAGGATGGGCACGTCGGTAAAAGGCTCAATGGCCTGTTTGATCCTTTGGGTGTATTGTTTGATGGTGTTCGTTTCCTTGTCCTCGACCAAATCCCATTTGTTCACCAAGATCACAATGCCCTTATTGTTCCGTTGTGCGAGCCAAAAAATATTTTCCACCTGGCCGTCGAAACCGCGGGTGGCGTCCAATAAAAGCAAGCACACATCGCAATGTTCGATCGCCCGAACCGAGCGCATCACCGAATAGAACTCAAGATCTTCCTTCACCTTGGCCTTTCTCCGTATCCCGGCGGTATCGATCAAATGGAACTCAAACCCGAACCGGTCGTACTTGGTATCGATACTGTCGCGGGTGGTGCCCGCAACGTCGGTCACAATATAGCGCTCTTCCCCGATCAGGGCGTTGATAAAGGAAGATTTGCCCGCATTGGGACGCCCGACCACCGCAAATCGTGGAAGTTCGTCGACTTCGGGCTCCCCTTCGGGCAGTACTTTTACCAGTTCATCCAAAAGTTCGCCGGTGCCGCTTCCGTTGATGCTCGAAATATTATAGTAATCCCCAAGGCCCAAGGCATAAAATTCAACCGCATCGGCCGCCCTTTTAGGATTATCGACCTTGTTCACGGTAAGAAATACGGGCTTGTTCACCCTTCTCAACAATTTGGCCACATCCTCGTCCATTCCGGTAACCCCGGTTTCCGCATCGACCATAAAAACAATGGCATCGGCCTCTTCGATGGCGAGCTCGACCTGCTTGTCTATTTCCTTCTCAAAAACATCCTCACTGCCCAAGACATAGCCCCCTGTATCGATCAAGGAAAATTCCTTGCCGTTCCAATCGCTCTTTCCGTAATGTCGGTCGCGGGTGACCCCGCTTACGGCATCGACAATGGCCTCCCTTCTCTGGATCAAACGGTTGAAAAAGGTCGATTTCCCCACATTTGGCCTCCCCACAATGGCAACAATGGCACCCATACTTCCTTTAATTTTGCCACAAAAGTACCACTATTATCTGAAGAAAAAATGCTAACTTTTAACGGGCGCTATAGCCTTAGGGCAATTACAACCCGTATCGACGGGCCATACCCACAAAGGGGTTGGTTCAAGACAAAAAAAGGAGAACCCCAGAGTAATGAAAGTATTACCGAACGAAATAGTGCTGAGGCCGAGGTTCCAGATGGAACTGCCCAACGACAAGGAAGGGATACTGCGGGCATTTGAGCATTGCGTAAAAAAACCTTTTTTGGTGAACCGAGTAGACGATCATGTTTTTATCAAGCTAGATGCCTCGCAACAACACTTCTGGTCGCCCCAATTGCATCTGGAAATCATTGAAAGCGGGGAGGGACAAAGCAAACTGTTCGGACTTTTTGGACCGAACCCCACCTTATGGACCTTTTTTATGTTCCTTCATTTCGGGGTGGCCACCGTGTTCATCGTGCTGGGGGTTTGGGCCTATTCAAGCGCGTCGTTGGGACGGCCCTATGGGTTGCAATTGGGGCTCATGGGCTTTATGGTGGTCTTGTGGTTCGTGCTTTATGCCTTTGGAAGGGCAGGCAGGCATAAGGGAAAGCCGCAAATGCATGAACTGCACCTATTCATGATGGAAGCGCTCGACAGTAAGGCCTAGTTCTGATTGTAGCCAAATCGCTTCAACTGAGCCGCATTGCTGCGCCAGTTTTTGTTCACCTTTACATAAAGTTCTATGTGAACCTGTTTGCCGAAGAACTGCTCCAGGTCTTTGCGGGCCTCCACCCCTACCCTTTTCAGCGCACTGCCCTTGTGCCCGATGATGATGCCCTTTTGCGAATCGCGTTCGACCATGATCACCGCCCGCATGCGGATGATATCGTCGTCTTCCAGGAACTCCTCTGTTTCGATTTCTACCGAATAGGGGATTTCCTTTTTGTAGTGCATCAATATTTTTTCGCGGATGGTCTCGTTCACGAAGAAGCGCTCGGGCTTGTCGGTCAATTGATCCTTGGGGTAATAGGGGGGTGATTCGGGCAACAGTTCCAAGATACGGAGAAAAACCTCTTTCACGTTGAAATTTTGGAGGGCCGAAATCGGATGGATTTCCACTGAAGGCAACTGCTGTTGCCAGTACTGCACCTGGGCCTCCAGCGTTTCCTGATCGGTGTTGTCGATTTTGTTCAACAAAAGCAGCACAGGAATCTTGCTGTTTTCGATCCTGGAAAAAAACTGTTCGTCCTTCAACGCTTTTTCGCCCACTTCCACCATATACAGCAGCACGTCGGCATCATCGAAGGCCGATTTGACGAAATCCATCATCGATGCCTGGAGCTCGTAGGCCGGTTTGATGATGCCGGGGGTATCGGATAGGATCACCTGAAAGTCTTCCCCGTTCACGATGCCCAGGATACGGTGCCTGGTGGTCTGTGCCTTCGATGTGATGATCGAGAGTTTCTCGCCCACAAAAGCGTTCATTAAGGTCGATTTTCCCACATTTGGATTTCCTATGATGTTGACGAAGCCCGCCTTATGCTGTGTCATTTTTTGCTTTTAAAAAGTAAGATTTCATCGCCCGGTTCACCTGAGGTGCCAAATACAGAACGGCGATCATGTTCGGAATCACCATCAGGGCAAATGCAAGATCGATCAGGTTCACCACCAGGTCTACCGAGGCGACTGCCGCAAAGGTAATGCTAAGGATATAGATATGGTTGTAATATTTCCCGATTTTGGCATTGGTCAAAAACGAAAGGCATTTTGTACCGTAATAGGAATAGGTGAACAAGGTGGAAAGGGCAAAGGCCGCTACGATGACCATCAGCAGCACATCGCCCAAACCGAAGAGCGATTTCTCAAAGGCGATCAGGGTCATGGTGATGCCATTGGTCTCTGCATCGAGATAGGCCCCGCTCAAGATGATCACCAAAGCCGTGAGGGTACAGACGACGATGGTATCGATAAAGGGGCCCAGCATGGCCACCAAGCCTTCCTGTATGGGTTCGGTGGTCTTGGACTGCCCGTGGTACATGGGCGCGTTGCCCACCCCCGCCTCGTTGGAGAACACCGCGCGACGAATCCCTATGATGATCACGCCCCATAGTCCGCCCTGTATGGCCGTCTCGAAATTAAAGGCTTCGGTAAAGATCAATTTCAAGGAAGGAAAGATCGCCCCGGCATTCACCGCCATGATGAAGATGACCGCGAAAAGGTAAATAAGGACCATAAAGGGCACCAGGGCCGTGGCGACTTTGGCAATCTTTTTCAGCCCTCCGAAAATCACGAAGGAAGTGATGATCGAAAGGGCGATGCCAATGCCCAATTTCCAATTGAAATCGCCCAACGCGGCTATGTTCTCATCGGGGTTGATCACCCCCATGAGGGTTTGTGTGAACTGGTTGGTGGTAAAGGCGGGCAAGACCCCGAACAGCCCTGCCAAACAGAAAAAAACGGCCAAGGGCCTCGCCTTGGCGCCCATGCCCTTAGTGATGTAGTACATGGGGCCGCCCTGTAACTGCCCGTCACTGTCCTGGCCACGGAACATGATGGCCAAACTGCATGAATAGAACTTGATGCACATCCCGACCAGGGCGGTCACCCAGATCCAAAAGACGGTGCCGGGCCCTCCCAAATAAATGGCGATGGCCACCCCTGAAATGTTTCCGAGGCCCACGGTGGCCGCAACGGCAGACGACAGGGCCTGCAAATGGCTTACCTCTCCCGGATCGTTCGGGTCATCGTATTTGCCCCTGGTAATGGCGATGGCATGGGCAAAATATCGGTAGGGCAGCAATTTGGAATAGACCACCAAAAAAAGGCCGCCCCCAATGATCAAAAAGAGCATGATCCATTCGGTATAGGGTATTACGCTCGCAAGAAAATCGTTGATGGCATCCATAGGTCCTGGTTGGTGCCCTAAGGTATAAATTTTCGGGCGTTAAGCAGAAAGGCCCTAAAAAATATTCTCGTTACAAGTTTTGATAAAACCAACTATCCTTTGTATCTTTGCCTTCCATATCGCGGGATAGAGCAGTAGGTAGCTCGTCGGGCTCATAACCCGAAGGTCACTGGTTCGAGTCCAGTTCCCGCTACAAAGAAAGCCATCAACGAAAGTTGGTGGCTTTTTCTTTGAGAGCAAGCCAAACTTGTTTGAGCTTGAGAACAAGGAAAAAGCCAACACCTCGCCACAGCGAGGTAAATGGCTTTCTTTGTAAAGCCACCCCCAAGGCCGCTTCCGACCCACCGAAGTCTTGACGAAGGCGGGGAGGAAGCAATCCAGTCCCAGGATGAAATCCCAAATCCCAAATCTCAAATACCAAAACAGTACCGGCTTTCTTTGTGAAGCCCCTCCCAAGGCCGCTTCCGATCTGCGAAAGCCTTGACGAAGGCGGAGGGGAAGCAATCCGGTTCCGGGAAGAAATTCCAAATTCCAAATCCCAAATTCCAAATTCCAAATTCCAAATTCCAAAACAGCATCGGCTTTCTTTGTGAAGCCCCTCCCAAGGCCGCTTCCGATCTGCGAAAGCCTTGACGAAGGCGGAGGGGAAGCAATCCGGTTCCGGGAAGAAATTACAAATTCCAAATCCCAAATCTCAAATACCAAAACAGTACCGGCTTTCTTTGTGAAGCCCCTCCCAAGGCCGCTTCCGATCTGCGAAAGCCTTGACGAAGGCGGAGGGGAAGCAATCCGGTTCCGGGAAGAAATTACAAATGCAATAATCTATGGTCATTTGGGCGATCCGTGCAAAGAGCGCTGACGAAAAGAATAAAGTTGGAACAAAACCAATCTTTGCAAACTCAAAATTTTAAGCGATTTGGCCCTCACACTTTCATAAATTTCGTAACTTTTAGTCTGCTAGCCTACCCTGCTCCCCCAATTAGGCCTCTCTGTCAGGTCAGGGATGGGATCTAGGTGATATTTCTTTGGACAACTTTTTATTGGCAAAATGAATACTTGGCTTAAAAATTCGATCTTTCTTGGATCGATCTTATGGATGGGAATGGCTTGCTACGGGCAGGAGCTCACCAATGAGATCGCCTGGAACATCAAATATGGGAATACGGAACAATTGGAAAAACTGATTCCCACCGAGGCGATCAATGGTTGCTTTGGGGTTGCCGATAGCAAGAAATACAGTTATCTGGCCATGAGCATCAAATTGAAATCGATGAAATCGCTGGAATATTTTATTGCAAAAGGGGCCGATATCGAGGGCGTTTGCGCCGATAAGACCCCTTTGATGTACGCCGCGAAATACGGCCCATTGGAGATGGTGGAATATTTGGTCGAACACGGTGCCGATCTCAATGCCCGTTATCGGGGCAAAACGGCTTTGGACTTTGCCGTTCAATACCGTCACCCCGACATTCGAAACTTCCTGAAAAAACAAAAAATAAACTGAAAGCGCCCATCGTTAAAATTACCGTTCCCAAAAATTACGGGGGCGGCGACCGATCCGAAGACGAGACGGCATTCAAGGAAAGTTGTCATTGTCTGAAAATCGCGATCAATTCATGATAATGGGCATCTCTATCCCTTGGATACCTGGAAGGTACCGCGAATGAAAAAGGCTCCAGTACACCTACAGCAACAGATATACAGGGAACGGCATTAGTTTATCGGGCACTAATGCCCGCCAATGATCACGATTACATTGAGGCCCCATATGAGGGGCTTCCAACCCCATGTTGCCATCCTTTTTGAAAAAAATGCCGAGGTAGCCGCCTATGTACAAAACTACCACGGGGCAGAATGGAGCGAAGCGGAACAGTTTTTTTATGTCCCGTATTCCAAAGACACCACCAAAGCCCTTTTTCATTATTTTCAGAAAAGGAAGTACTTTGTAGATTACTCCGCAATGCAAAACCTCAAGAAGCATGCCGCCCGAAAGACGGTACGGAATGCGGTATTGCCTTCGGTACTTTCGCCCAAAAATCTGATACTCTATGAGCAATACAGGGCCTATTTGGAAGGGCTGCGTTTGAGCGGTAGCACTATTGCCACCTATTCTAATTTTATCGCCGGTTTTATAGCTTTCATCAATGCCGTTCCGTTGCATGCCGCCGACAATGCAACGGTTCAGCGCTATGTTGAACAAGTGGTAAAGACAAGGGCCTATGGCATTAGCACCCATAGGCAACTGATCAACTCCATCAAGCACTTTGCAGCACGCTTCGAGGAAACGGGCATTCAGGAGCTCGAACTAAAACGGCCCTCGAAGAACAAACGGTTGCCGGTAGTGATGAGCCGTCAAGAGATAATGCAGCTGCTCAGGGCAACGGCCAACTTAAAGCACAGGTCTACTTTGGCATTGTTATATTCTGCCGGTCTACGGATCAGTGAGCTGTTGAACCTCAGGCCCGCTGACCTAGATATGGATTGAAGGCGAATCATGATTAGGAACTCGAAAAGCAGAAAAGACCGTTATATGGTGATGTTGGTTCATTGCGTTCCATTGCTCCAAAATTATCTTATCACTTATCGGCCCCAAAACTATTTCATTGAGGGGCCCGATGGCGGCAGGTACAGTGCCGTGAGCGTCCGTAACATTTTGAAACGATCTTGCCACAGGGCCGGCATCAAAAAACATGTTACCCCGCATACTTTAAGGCATTCGTATGCCACACATTTAATAGAAAACGGGGTGGGCCTGCGGCATGTTCAGGAATTGCTCGGCCATTCGAAACCTGAAACCACGATGATCTATACCCATGTGGCCCAAAATGATCTTTTACGCGTTCAGAGTCCTTTAGACCATACCATAGAGACATTTCTTGACGCGGATAAAAAAAGGGGATTCATTTCCTTATCCGGAAAATTGTTGGGATAAAGCGTTATTTTTATGCGGATATAACAAGTTGATATGCAATAAGATAGGTCGTATAGGAACTCCCAACCTTCCCTGGAGAACATGGGCAGGTTTCTCACTGCCTTTGCGGTTTTCGGTGGCCGACCCTTATGCCCTGGGCATGCGCTTTTGGCTCTTAAAAATGGTCAGAGCGCTGCTCTAGGGCCGTTTTGGGATCGCCAAAAGCACTTTGAAGTTAGCAGTTTTCACTGCAAAGTTCAAGCGGTCGGGAACCGGAAATCGAAGAAAAGGCATTTCGGCAAGTTGAACGCATGGTCCTCCACGACCGACCTGACGGCGCATTGGCCGACCCGGGGGCCATAGCTCATAAGCTCGGCGCCGGGCAAGCTTGGCAGGGCCTTAGCGGTTCCGCCATACTTAAACCATAATTTTTAACAGTCAATAAATTGACTTAAATTACTGCACACAACTGTGCATATGATACATGTCCAAAGGGCCACGTATCATATACATTACCGTCAGACTGTCTAAAAACCTACTTTTCTTGATAACCCTGTTGATTACTTTTGTCCGTTGATCTTGACCCGGGGCACATGGGACCGTAACTTGAATCCATGAAACATATCACAGGGACCGACCGCAGGCAGGCATCGCTCTTTCCCACATCGCTGGAAGAGGCCATAGAAAAGGACAACACCGTAAGGGCCATCGACACTTTTGTGGACGGTCTGGATCTCGGAAAACTGGGATTCAAGGTGAGCTTCCCGGAGAACGGCAGGCCGGCCTATCACCCATCCGTGCTGCTCAAACTCTACATCTACGGGTACATGAACAGGATACGTTCCAGCAGGGACCTGGAAAAGGAGTGCAAGCGCAACATCGAGGTAATGTGGCTGCTCGAGAGCCTTGCCCCCGACCATAACACCATAAGCAATTTCAGAAGGGACAACCCCAGGGCGATCAAAAGGGTCTTCCGCGCCACCGTCGAGATCGCACGCAACTTCGGCCTTATCGGTACCACGTTGATCGCCGGGGACAGTACCAAACTGCGCGCCCAGAACAGCAAGAAGAACAATTACAACCAAAAGAAGATAGACCGCCATATCGCCTACATCGACAAAAAACTCGAAGAGTACCAAGGACAGCTAGAGCAAGGCGACGGCGACCGGGACGGTATAAAAAACGATATGGAAGAGCACCGCAAAAGAAGGGAAGGTTACAGGAAACTGGAACGCGAGCTCAAGGAATCCGGGCAGGAACAGATCTCCACCTCCGACCCGGAGAGCCGCCACATGATAGTGCGCAACAACATCACCGAGGTGGCCTATAACCTACAGTCCACCGTGGACTCGAAACATTGCATACCTATCGATTACAAGGTGACAGGGAACAACGATACCAAGGCCATGGGGAACATGCTGCGGCGGGCCAAGACGATCATACGGACCAACGGCTTTACCGCACTCTATGACAAGGGATACCATACCGGGAGCGAGTTCAAGATAGCCGACGAACTGGGCATCGATACCTTGGTGGCCGTTCCGGGGATCGGAAGGGCATCACAGGCGCCCGACCCGGCGTACAACGCGGAACATTTCGCGTACGACAAAGGCGACGATACCTACACTTGCCCCCAAGGGCATGTCCTGAAGAGCAACGGTAGCCGTTACAAAGGGCGCAACTATTATTTCAAACAATATAAAACGACGGCCTGCAAGGGCTGTCCGGTGCGCGGACTCTGTACCACCGCAAAACAGAACGGAAAGATCATCCAACGAAGCGAGTTCAAGGAATATATCGAGCAAAATGCCGAAAGGGTGGCGGGGGACCAAGAACTCTACAAAAGAAGACAGGCCATCGTGGAGCATCCCTTCGGTACCATAAAGAGGCAATGGGGTTTCGATCACTTGATGACCAAAAGGACCAAGGCAAGGGCATCGGCCGATGTAGGGCTCATCTTTATCGCCTACAACCTCAAAAGGATCCTTAACCTGATAGGTAAACATCGCCATTTGTCGGTATACGCACCTTTGGTCGACATTTTGAGGGACCTGAAGAAGCTTGTCGTCCGTTTTCGGGACAAGTACCTTCTCAAAATCGGAACCGCACATTTTGGCCCACCACCAGGCAAAAGGATTATTTTCGATTATATTTAAAGAATCCGACAGGGTTTTTAGACAGACTGCCGTTGTAGCACATTTATATAATCAAAATAAAATATTGAAATGTAACTTTTTCATTTAATGATCAACTTATATTTTAAAAAGTAAAAAAATGAAAACTTCCATTGAAAAAGATGCTATTTTGAAAAACTACAGCGGACAAGAATTACTATTTCTAGAAAAGAATAATATTATAAACTCATCCGGACAGCAACTCGGATATTTCAAAGATGGTGGCCTTTACAATCTAAAGAGTCAGAAAATTGGAAAAGTAACCAACAATGAAATGTTAAATATTCAAGGACAAGTTCTAGGTAAAATCGAAAATGGAGATTTGATTAATTTAAATGGTCAATCTATAATGAACGTTGAAGGAATTACGGATTTGGACAAAATTAAGATTGGTTTAGCGTTCTTTTTCTTCTTACAATAATCCGATACAAAAACGCGCTACAACATCGCCTCCTATGAAAAGCCATAATCCAGTTTCCCAAAGATAAATAATATGTTCTTTTTGTCTTACTTCGGCATACGGACAAAATAAACAGACGACATCAAGTATTAACTCAAATCAAAAGACATCAGAAAAATGGAAAATAAAATGAAAAAACAAACATTAATTTACGGATACATGGTTCTCTCTTCAATTGCCATTGTCATGCTGCTATTCTCTTTCAAAACCTTAAAAGAAAATTTTGAAGAAATATCAGTTAAAAGAATAAATATTGTTGATGATAATGGAAAAAATGTAATGGTTATTTCAAATCAAGAAAAATTTCCTTATCCAGTAATAGGGGGAAAAGAGTATAAAGAGAGAAGTGTTTCTCCTGCTGGCATAGTGTAATACTCCCCAAATCTTAGACCAGAGGTTTAGTTAAAATTAAACGATTAAATTTACTAGACCTATGAGAAAACAAACACGACGCAAATTTTCAGCCGAATTCAAAGCCAGGGTGGCCTTGGAGGCTATTAAGGAACAAAAGACACTCTCCGAACTGAGCCATCAATTCGAGGTGCATCCAGTTACGATTTCCAAATGGAAAGCGGAATTTTTAGAGCATATGTCTGCTGCTTTTGATCGAGAAGCTCGCCCGGGGAAAGAGAAAGATTCAACGAATCTCGATACGCTCTATGCCCAGATCGGGCAGCTTAAAGTAGAGAATGACTTTTTAAAAAAAAGTGCCAGCAAACTGGGAATACCAAGCAGCGAATGGAAATGATCAGCCCACGATATAAAACTATCTCCCTTCGAAGGCAATGTGATATCCTGTCGGTCCCAAGAAGTTCGCTCTATTACCAGCCCATTGCTGAGAAGCCGCAGAATGTGAAGATGATGAACATTATGGACCGGCACCTGTTAAAGCATCCCACTGAAGGAGTAATTTCCATGGTTGATATGCTCAAAGAGATGGGATACCCTGTGGGTCCCAAACGCATCAGGCGGCTTTTTAGACTCATGGGGTACCAGACCATCTACCGCAAGAAGAATCTCACTAAAAATGCCATAAAGGAGTTCATTAAGCCTTATCTGCTTCGGGGGATGCAAATTACACGTGCCAATCAGGTATGGTGCACAGACATCACTTACATACCCATGGCCAGGGGCTTTATGTACCTAACGGCCTTCATCGATGTATACAGCCGCCGAATCGTAGGGTGGGGAATCAGCAATACCATGAGCAGGCAGTGGTGCCTTCAGGTACTAAAAGAGGCCATTGAAACAAACGGGAAACCTGAGATCATTAACTCCGATCAGGGGTCACAATACACCAGCTTTGCCTGGACAGACTTCCTGGAAAACCAGCAAATCAGAATCTCCATGGATGGCAAAGGAAGAGCAACCGATAACACCTGGATCGAGCGGTTCTGGAAAACCATCAAACATAGGTACATCTATCTAAACCCCTGTGAGAGTGGTATTGAACTTCTTGAAGGAGTGAAGTACTATATCGATTATTACAACCAGAAAAAACATCAATCCCTGGACTCATCACCTGATATAAAATTCTATGAATCCATCAATCGAAAAGTTGCCTGAAATATGAAAATATTAGCCTAAGAATGAAACCTTTTGGTCCAGGAAATAGGGAGTATTACAACGTATTTTTAGGCTACTTTAACGAAAAAGAATTAAGAACTAAAGAACAATCAGTAAGGTTAGAAACTAATTTAGTGTAAAGTCTAATCTATAACTTTTGTAAAGGAAGTATCTTAACGAACATAAAATTACATCTAGAAATGAAAAATCATGTTAAAACACACTATTTAATAGTATCGGTTTTTATTATAGTAATCGGATGTAAAAATGAAACGAAAAAGACTGAAAAAGTTTCAATACCAGAAGCTACCGAAGTGTTAAATGTTTCAGGCAACTACGTTTCTGAAGATTATTCTAAAAGAAGTGAAGGTTATGATTGGGTCTCTGTTGCGGTTACGGAAGTAAAAAATAATCAACTCAATATTTCAGTCCGTTCAAGAGCCGACAAGAAAGAACCCAGCTGTACATTTGATGCTGTTGCCAATAAAGTGGATTACCAAACCTACCGAACTAAAATTAATGGAAAAACAATTCTGTTTGCATTTACTAATGGGGAAATCAGCATTGATGTCGAAAGCGAAGAAGATGAAGGGTTACTTTATTTTTATTGCTCTGGTGGTGCAAGTATTGGCGGGACATATTCTAAAATAAATGAACCACTTGACCATAGTCAAATTGATAAAACAAAGTTCAGTAAAGTATTAAATCTACAGGGGGTTGGGTTTAATATCTCTTCAATAGAAAAAGATGGCAAGAACACATTAACGATTTTCACATTTGGATTAGAAGAACGTGAATACAACGAAACATTCAACATCGATGGGGAAGTGGTAATCCATACGGAAGTTGAAGACCTTAATTCTGATGGTTCGCCAGAACTTTTTATCTATACCCAGTCAGTTGGTAGTGGTAGTTATGGTAATGTGTACGCCTTTTCGGTAAACAATAAGAAATCAATGAGTGCGGTTTATTTTCAACCTACAGCAGAAAACAGCAACATAAATAAGGGATATATGGGTCACGATGAGTTTTCGCTTGTTGAAAATAATTTGGGTCAACGCTTTCCCATCTATAAAGAAGGAGATACAAATGCAAATCCCACTAGTGGGACGCGTCAAGTTTTATATAAACTAGTTGAAGGAGAGGCCATGAGAAAACTTGAAGTCGATAAAATCACTGAATATTAAAAACTACCGCCAACAAAGAACTGAGCTAAAAAACAATTGTTTTCTACGCTAATTTACTTCTGTAGTTTTCATCGTAAATCAACCCTGATTTTGCGATACCGTAAGCCTGTTTGATAAGCTTATTACTCACTGCTATTAGCGCCAGTTTTTTGCTTTTCCCTTTGGCTACAATCCGCTCATATAAAGCTTTGCACTGTGGATTGTACATGCAAGCGGTAAAGCTGCATAGGAACAGGTGATTTCTTATAAGCGGATGTCCGTTCTTACCGATCCGGGTTTTTCCCTTTACGGTGCTTCCTGAGCTTCGCTCATGAGGGGCCAGACCAAAGTAGGAGGAGATCTGTTTGCTGCTCTCAAAGTCCTTGAAACCGTTGGTGGAGACAATCAGCATCATGGCGGTTTTCTTCCCCAGGCCCGGGATGCTTTTAATACGACTGAATAAATCCGGTTCGTGAGTTTTAATTAAAGTCTCCATTTCCTCTTCCAGAAAGGCTATTTCTTTCTCCAGGTACCTGAGCTGTCTTCTTAGGCAGGTGATGACCTTGCCTTTGACTAACCCTTTGCTTTGCAGACTGTGCAGCTTATTTCTCAAGGCAGTCCGCTGCTTGAAATATACCTGGACCGCGCCTTGTATCTCTTTACACTCAGACACATACTGCGGGTCAGGCCTCCAGGGTTCCAGCTCCTGTTGCTCTCCATAACTGCAGATCATACGTGCATCACTCTTGTCGGTCTTTACCCGGTTAAGCTTCATTTCAATGAAGCGCTTGACCACCAATGGATTCACTACCGATACACAAACTCCTTTTTCAAATAAGTAAAGAGCTAACCGGTGGTGGTAACTCCCGGTAGCTTCCATCACTACCCAGGAGTTGAGATCCAGCGTTTTTAAAAAAGCACAAACCCTTTGGGATCATTGCCGAACTGGCTATGACCTCTTTCCTGATCATACACATCAAAAGTGTCTTTGGAGATATCAATCCCCAGAATTGTACTATTTTTAGTCATAATGAAGTGAATTGGAAAGAACAACTACCTGGAGTACAGCAACCTCAAAACAGGCTCCTATGGCCTAAAGAACTGATCGTATTTCAGTAGTAAAAGAGTGGGGATTTTCAATGTTGACGGAATCTGAAGTTCCTACGGCTATTATAACCTTACTCCACTCTTTTTGTTCTTTCTGTTTATGGATAATAAGTAACTCATCGTAAACATACGAGCCGAGACCGTTGGGCACAAGCTAAAAAAAATATTAAAAAGTTACCGTTTTGGTAACTTTTTTTGTATCTTTGTCCTAAAGAACATATTTTGAGGGTAATTGCAAAACGGACTTTGAGGGACTTTTGGACAAAGCACGCCGATAGCGAACAGCAATTGACCGCTTGGTACAGGGAGACCGAAAAATCGGAATTCATGAACTTGAACGAATTAAAAAAGGAATATCCAAGTGCCAGCATATTGAAGGACAATCGGATTGTTTTCAATATTAAGGGCAATAAGTACCGACTTATCGTAAAATTCAATTTCGATTACCAGATCTGCTGGATCCGCTTTGTTGGGACCCATGCGGAATATGATAAGATAAACGCAAACGAAATTTAAGATGAAAATAACACCTATCAGAAACGAAAAAGATTATCAGAACGCACTTGAAAGACTCGAAGTGATTTTCGACGCAATAAAAGGTAGTGAACAAGGCGATGAACTCGAAATCCTATCGATCTTGATCGACCGTTATGAAAACGAGAACTTCCCGATAGGCATGCCGGACCCCATCGAGGCAATCAAATTCAGAATGGAGCAGATGGGTATGAAACAAAAGGACCTGGCAGAAGTAGTCGGATTTAAGAGTAGAGTCAGCGAAATTTTAAGTAAAAAAAGAAAACTGACCTTGGACATGATCAGAAAACTCAACACTACTTTGCATATTCCAACAGAGGTCCTGGTTCAAGACTATTAACTGAAAAAGCCAGTGCCCAACATGGGCTATAATTTATGCTAGTATTTGTTAAATTGAAGCCCATAAACCACCAACGGCTCGATTTACCACGGCGGGAAATCTAATGATTTCCAACGCCGCTACAAATCATAGCCAACACCGTCAGACTGCGCAAAAACCAACCACTTCTTAATAACTTTGTTGATTACCCAAAATCCCGAAAAGAACATAACGTCTTGATATTGAATATCTTAATGTCATGGATTATATACAAGGTTTTAACAGGGACCAACTCGTAATGATGGATTTCGAGTCAGCCGTAGGACCCGATTCATGGGCAAGGGTCGTCGACCTCTTCGTGGATATCCTTCCCATGAACGATCTGGGCTTCAGGGATGTTCTCAACAGCGAGGGAAGGCCACCTTACCGTTGTTCCGATCTGCTCAAGCTCTACCTCTACGGGTACAAGAACAAACTGCGCTCCTCACGCCAATTGGAACACGCCTGCAAGGTGAACCTCGAGGTCATCTGGCTTTTGAAGGGACTCAGGCCATCGGCCAGGAAAGTCGCCTATTTCAGAAAGGACAATCCAAAGGCCTTTAAACAGGCGTTCCGATATTTTGTGGGGCTTCTCATGGATTGGGAACTCATCGACGGGGAGACCATCGCCATCGACTCTTTTAAGATAAGGGCCCAGAACGCCCTTAAGAACAATTTCAACCAGAACAAGATCGATCGCAATATCGATTACATAGACAACAAGATCCTGGAATACCGACAACAGTTGGATAGCGCCGATCAAGATGCCGATACGCAAGAGGTACAGGACAAAATAGCCTATCAGGAATCAAAGAAAGACAGGTACCGGACAATAGAAAAGCAGCTACGGGAAAGTGGGGAAACACAGATCAGCCTCACCGACCCCGATGCAAGATCGGTAGTGATACATCGCAACATCGTCAATGTGGGCTACAACGTCCAGGCGGGCTGCGACGCCAAGTACAAGCTCTTCGTCAACAACGACACGGGAACCGTGAACGATACCCATGCGCGCTCTCCCATGGCATTGGACGCCAAGGCACTATTGGGCGTCGAGGAAATGAAAACCCTGTCCGAAAAGGGCTATACGACCGCCAAACATCTGGAGATTTGCACCGACAACGGGATCACGCCCTACTCCTCGCCCAAAGAACATTCCTCTCAACACAACGGCCTTTACCCCATGATCGATTTCATGTACGATGCAACGAAGGATACCTACACCTGTCTGGCCTATCAAATATTGGCCACCAATGGAACGGTATACGACAAGGCAGGGCACAAGGTCAAGCATTACAAGAACAGGCAGGCATGTAAAGGCTGCCAAGTACGACACCTGTGCACCAAGAATAAGAACGGACGGTTTATCGAACGCTCCATTTATCAGCTGGCCCTCGATGACAACCAAACAAGGGTAAACGAAAATCCCGAGTATTACAGGCTGCGGCAACAGATTACCGAACACCAGTTCGGGACGCTCAAAAGGCAATGGGGCTTCACCCATACATTGATGAGGGGAAAACAGAACGTGCTCTCGGAGGTCGACTTGATCATGATCTGCTACAACCTAAGGAGACTTATGTCCATTATCGATCCAAAAGAACTCAAGAGCTGGCTGGTTCAGTCTGGACTTGAAATATCCCGCCTATATGGGGCCATTTCCGCCATTTTGGGCAACCCGCTTTTTCAGGCAGATTGTTTTACCGTCTAAATACCATCCATAAAACACACATCGCCTCGCCATAAATCAAAACCGATCACTTATTTTTATTCGAAATCGGGTTTCTGCGCAGACTCCCGTTAGGCAACATTTCATAAAAACATACTTCACTTAAAATAAAATACTTATCTTTAACGTTAGTAACGTGAAAAGATATGATATTGTCCTTTGGTTCAAAAGAGACCGAACAGATTTGGAACGGAATCCGAGTTAAAAAAATGCCGATTGAAATTCAAAACGTAGGACGTCGGAAATTCAGAATGCTGAATAACTCGCAAGACATTTCGGATTTAAGAATTCCACCGTCAAACCGACTTGAAAAACTTGGCTGGAAAATTAAGCGATTATTATAGTATTCGGATTAACAAACAATGGCGAATTATGTTCATTGTGGGACAAAGGAAACGCAAGCGAAGTGGAAATAATTGATTATCACTAAAAAGTAAAAAATGGAAAAGTTAGCAAATGTACATCCTGGCGAAATTTTGAATTTTACGAGTTTCTTGAACCTCTTGAAATTACGGCTTACCGACTTTCAAAGGATTTGAAAATTCCTCAAACACGAATTTCAGAAATCGTAAAAGGTAATCGCAGAATAACAGCGGACACAGCTTTACGATTAAGTAAATATTTTGGAAATTCAGCCAAGTTCTGGCTTGGACTTCAAGACGATTATGATATCGAAGAAGAGAAAGAAACAAAAGAATCAGAACTGAACGAAATAAAACACTTTGAAAATAAAAACGTTGCCTAACAATACCTCCTATGAAAAGCCCTAGTCCTGTTCTCTAAAGTTAGTTAATATTTGCTTTTTGCCTTAAACCACCTTTTTTCTTTTGATATAACTTGCTCCCACTCCTATATGTGATACTCCGTTACCGGGTTCACAAGCATCTGTATGATTATAAGCTATAATAGACCTGGTCACTTGCTATAAAATGTGATCCTGTACTAAGACGGTCACGGGTTATGTTTTGTGGTACAGGTCTTTAATACTTCTTTGTGAGCTTTGTTATTTGTTTACTTTTTTTATTCAACCACACCTATTGTATAGGGGACTTCAGTTTTTATAACGGCCAAGGTCCTGCTTAAAAGCTTCCTGGCCACTTTTACGATGATGCTCTTCACGTTCTTGCCCAGATGTTTCCTGTAATACGCCTGCATCACGGGGTCGGTACGTATCGCCTGCCAAGAGGCCTCTATGAAATAACTGCGTATCAAACGGTGCGCCCTTCTGGCCATACCCGTCGTACGTAGATTGTCGCCACTTTGATAGATGCCGGGCGCAAGGCCCACATAGCCCGCCAGATGCTTCAGGTTCCTGAATCTTCTAAGGTCGCCCAGTTCACAAAGGATACCACAGGCGACGATCCCGCCGATGCCTGGAACACTCCTGAGCAATTTATAGTCTTTCTTATAATAGGTCTTGCAGAACTTTCGTAATTGTGTGGATACATCCCGTAGATCTTGATCCACAAAACGGAACTGGCGCAGGCGACTGTCAAGGGCCGAACGGGCCGGGCAATACTTGAATTCCAGGGCATCCAGCCAATGACGGAAACCGTGGCTCCAATGGCTGTTGTCGAATTCCTCGGGGATGATCACACCGAAATACAACAGCTGTGATTTTATCAGGCTCTTGATACGACGGTAATCCTTGACCAGATCGTTCCTTCTTCGGAAAAGGCTGCGTAGCTGCTCACGCTCCATATCGGGAACATGGATGCCGTCCAAACGACCGTCCTTAAGCTCCCTTGCAATCAATTGAGCATCGATCCGGTCGGTCTTGGTATGCTTCTCCTTGCCCTTGCGGTGCACGTCGGAAGGGTTCACAACCAAGGAACGCCATCCATAGCCCTCGAAACAGCGGTGGGCATGATAACCACAACAACCGGCCTCATATGCCGTGACAACTTCATGGTCGGGAAAGTACTTGTCGACATAGATCTTTAATCCTTCAGGAGAAGGGGACATCGAAAAGGTCTTGCCCCCCGAAATATCGGTCGAACAATGAATCTTCCAACTTCGTTTGTGAATATCGATCCCAATGAATAACTTAGGCTTGGCAGTGTGTCCTGTTTTCATATCTTTTTGTTTTAGAGAACTTTAAAGATAATGGACACGCTGCTTTTACATAGATGCTATAGCAAATAGGGCTGAAAAGTGCTAACCTTAATTGCTTGGGTATATCTAACTGCAGCACTTAAAGGAAAATACGTAGGTGCCGAAGATCAAGGAAACGGAATTTGGAGAGTATTTTATAGAGACGTATTTTTAGGTTACTTTAACGAAAACAACATAAGGGACAAACAAGTATCAATTAGACTAAGTCAGAATCTAGTGTAAAGCATGTGACTTTAACTTTGTACACTATGTGTCTTAACGAACGTTAGCGAAGCTCAGTAAAAATTCGGATATTTATAAAAGAAAAAATGGTGACTAGGGAAATCTTGCTTAATTCGGCAGTACAACTGTTGAGTGCTATTGATGAACCTGTTGGAGTTGTAAGAGATTCAGTAATTAAAGATCTCGCTAACATTAGGCATGATCCGACATTCGATCCTATAAAAAATTACTTAACAAGTTCGGAGAATTTAAGATTGATTCGCAACAACGAATTGAGACGTTTACTATCAAACTGGTCATCTGATGTAGTTGGAGTAACAGAAATCGAAACGACTTGGACTCAATTAGTGAATGAGCAATATCATCCGATTATCTCAGAATTAGGTTTGGGCAGAAATATCTATAATAGTTTTATGAACGCTTCTGAACATAATTGGCTATTAGATAAGAACTCAAATTCTTTTAAATCAGAAATTGGAATTTCAAAACTAAGTCCAACCCTAAATGAAATGTTAATAAGTAAAAAATTGGAATCCACGATTTCTGCATCTATTGTTTTTAATAGAGGTGCAAATCTGCAATCTGAGGCTTTACGCCAAAGAATCTTGGAGATTCTAGAATTAATAGAAGACGAAATGAAAAAGTAACGAAAGCACAACAACGGGCCATAAGTACGCATGGCTTAACCCTAGGAATGAATTGAATGCCAAGCCATGAAATTAAAAACCACACTTTTGCTCCTCCTATGCAGTTCTATGTTATACGCACAATCGGACCAGTTGGAGGGCGAATATTTTCTTCAGGCAGGGAGTCAGGAAAAACACCTGATCGAATACAAATTGACATTACGTTCAGATGGAACATTTTTCTTTCATTCATACCGGGATCACAAAAATGGGATTCCCTGGGTAGAACATAAATACGGAAAGGGAAATTGGCGCGCCGATGGCACAGTTGTTTCCTTTTATACCAACAAGGAAAAGGACCTTGACGAAAAACATACACTTGACTTCAGCAATTCCAAGGCGCATTTTGTAACAAAACCGGCTCGCGACAAAACCGACCGGGTCATAAAAACGAGGCTCAAGTTTTATGAATCGGAAATCTTTTGGATCAAGGGGTTGGATATTACAAAGGCTCAAAAAAAGTATTGAACAGCACCGTTAATGAACTGTTTGGGGATTTTCCTCTCGGAAAATCCAACCATTATTTCTAAGTTTAGGGTGTAACGGGCAATTCTGGCACGTATCCAAAGTTTAAACTATAAAAGCCGAACCGTTTTGCTTCATTTTAACCAACCCTTGACCCGTGATCAACTTCTTCCGAAAAATCCGCAAACAACTCGCAGACGCCAATAAGCCATTTCAATACATGAGGTATGCCATTGGGGAGATCGTACTTGTTGTCATCGGAATATTGATTGCACTTTCCATCAACAATTGGAATGAAGACCGGTTGGAGCGCCGGCAGGAAAAAGCGCTGCTCAACCAATTAAAAACGGAATTTTCGATGAATCTTTTCCAGCTAGAGGATAAGATAGCCGTGAAGGAAGAACTCATACATTCCGTGCTGCGTTTATTCCAATACATAGATCACCCCGCCCTTCGCAATAAAGACAGTATAGAGTACCATATTGGCCGTACCTTTCCTTACTCCACATTTGATCCCATTGTAAACGACCTTGCGAGTTCCGGCAGTTTGCGGCTTATCAGAAGTGATAGTCTGAAATTGCTGCTATCGCTATGGACATCGGACATCAAGGATGTACAGGAAGACGACCAGTCATGGAAAGCGTACCGCAATGATAACTATGTTCCCTTTTTAGTTGCGCATTATCAGCTAAGGACCATCAGACAAAAGGCCATTGAATCGGGGGTGTTGGAAAAATACCTGATCGATGCCAAAGATCGGGAAGTACCTGTAACGGAGGAAGCCATCGGCTTGTCGCAATATAAAACAGATTTTAACGACCTTTTTGATCAACCCGATTTTGAAGACCACCTCGAACGCGCGATCACCACCAATAGGTTTGCCCTTTCGCAATCCTTGATTTTAAAGGCCCGGATCATTGAAATCCTAGACATCCTGGAGAAGCAATTACAAAACAACCAATGATAAAGCTTTTTTGGTAAAATCCGTTAGAGCATGCTGAACTACAACCAGACCTCCAAATACCTGCTCTATGGCATCGGGGAAATTATCCTGGTCGTGATTGGCATAAGGTATTAGAAACGGTCCTTTTTTTGTACCTTTAGGTGACCTCAAAAACAGCCGTCTTTAACCGCTATCTTTTTGCTTCGCCAACAGGGCAATACTTGCACTTGCGATCAACCCATAAAAAAGAATCCCATGGAGAAGAACTATAAAAATTGCCAAATCTGAGGCATGCCTTTAAAAAAGGATGAAAAAGGGGGCGGAACCAACAAAGATGGCAGCAAGAGCAAAGTGTTTTGCTCAAAATGCTATGAAAACGGGGAGTTCATGGCACCCGATATGACAGCGGACGAAATGCAACTCCTCGTTAAAGGTAAATTAAAGGAATTGGGTTTTCCCGGTTTTATCGCCGGCTTGTTTACCAAAGGCATCCCGAAATTGCAAAGGTGGAAACAAGGATCCATTAAAACGCCCATTTTATGGAGAACAAAATACAGCTCCTTCATCCTGCCGGCAAGAAAGCGGTTCGCATGCAGCTGGAAAAATACGAGATCCTTAAAAATGGGATTTTGGAACACTTGAATACAAGTGACGGTGCAACACACAGTGCAATGCTGCAGGCATTGCTTGAAACCCTGGCCAAAAAAGAACAAAATTCAAGGGCTCCATCGAATGGCATATGCAGTGGGTGAAGCTCGATCTGGAAGCCCGGAAAAAAATAATCAGGTCGACGAATAAAAAAAACGACATCTATACCATTGGATCGATCGATAATGCCGATTAAAGGAATAAACAAGAGGAATGGTACATCAGGACTATAACCAAGGATCGTTGTCTTTTATCAAGCCCCATTTAATTGCGATGACCCCATGAATGATTTCGAGTTGTTTGAACCCAAGACCTGGCTGGAGCTACAGGAGTACCTGTTCAAGGAAAAAGACAAAAAAATCGATCGGTTTAGAACCCCCTATGCCTATATGGGGGTATCCAACGCGGCATTTGGCTTGGAAACCAGTTTGCACAGATTGGGCAGAATACCTTCGAAAGTCGAGGGCACCATGGTCAGGAATTTTCAAAAATACTCCCCGATCAACACCTTGATCGATGATTATAACAACTTTTGGAACTGGCTGTCACTGGGGCAACACCACGGACTTCCGACCAGGCTGATCGACTGGACGCACTCCCCAAATGTTGCCCTACATTTTTTAACGGAGGACATGGGCACTTATGATGTAGACGGGGCCATATGGATGGCCAATTATATCGAACTTAGGGACAATCTGCCGGAGGAACTTAAAAAACCTATCCTGAGCAGGGGCAACTATTCCTTTAGTTCGATGGAACTGAAGGAAATCATCGGCAATTCCATTGAGGAATTATATGATTTTTCTAAAAGGAATTCGAATGCCATGGTATTCTTTGAACCGCCATCGATCGACGACCGGATCATCAACCAATTCGCCCTATTTTCGTTCATGCTCGACACGGATTCCAATCCGTTGGATTGGCTTAAGAACCATCCCCACGCCTTAAAAAAAGTAATCATTCCGGCGTCGCTGAAATGGGAAATTAGGGATAAGCTCGATCAAGCGAATATTACGGAACGGATCATATACCCCGGCCTGGAGGGCATTTCAAAATGGCTAAAACGTTGGTATAGCGACAAAAACAAAATCGGGAAATTATAACGCGGTTCAACCGGCCCAAAATTCAAAATTGCCATGAAGCGCTTAATCATTGACGATAACCCATTTTAAACAAATAAGCCATGGAAAGACTAAAAAAGATAAGGGTATATCCCTTCGCAATGTTTCAGGCATTGCTAACGGCACTGCTGGGCCTGTTGGCCGGGATATATTATTAATTTGGCGGTTTGCTTGTTGACAGCCTCGTTAGTTTGGGCTGGATCAGGTCTTCCAATAAATCCGACAAAATTTACTTCAAGAGGGCAATACCATCATACCCCGATTGAGCCGTCTCCATGCGAAAAAAACGACCCTACCACCTCATCACTGATCTTACAGATTTTATAAATAAAGCAATCGTTTGAATGACCCAGTTCAAAAATTTTGTCACCGATAATACACATAAAAATAAAAATTCAATGCTTGACATTTAGAAGTAACATCTTGCGTAACTTTATAAAAATTAGGGCTATGAGCAGCCAATCTCAAAAGCCATCGAGTCTTTTTTTTAAGGTAATGCGTCATATCCTATTTTGGATTTTGATAGTAACTTATTTTGCCTGGGGTTTTGGATTCAATGTAAACCCGAAGCGCTCCTTTCTAAATGCCCTCCTTTATGTTCCGGGTCATGCAATAATGGTCTATTCACTGCTTTATTGGCTTGTGCCCCGCTATTTGATCCAAAAAAAATATCTACATTTTTTTCTAGGGCTTTTGTTTGTTTTAACCATCTGTGCCGCTTATGGTTGGGCAGCTCAACTAACCTTGACAGCCAACGATGCATTTAATGGATTTACCATGAGCACGGGAAGGGCAATCTTGCCTTTTTTGCACGTGGCAGGAATTGCCCTTTCCATTAAACTATTGGGATATTGGTATCGCCAAAAACAACAAACTCTGGAAGCGGAGCAAAAAAGGACGCTTGCCGAACTTCAATTGTTGAAGGCGCAATTACATCCACACTTTCTATTCAATACCCTTAATAATCTTTATTCCCATGTGCTTTTTCGATCTCCAAATGCACCGGATATCCTACTTAAATTGGCCGGAGTCTTAAGGTTTATGATCTACGAAAGCAATTCGCCAAGGATTCCGTTTGAAAAGGAAGTTGATTTGCTAAAAAACTACATTGCGCTGGAGCATTTGCGTTATGGTGAGCGACTTGAAATATCTATTTCGATACAAGGGGATATTCATAGCTATCAGATACCTCCGCTACTCTTATTGCCCTTTTTGGAAAACGCTTTCAAACATGGAACCAGTCAACAAATAGGACAATGTTGGATCAGTCTGGATATCAACATTGAAAATTCCATGATGAATTTTAAATTGATCAACAGTATTGATAAGGCACATGTTCCTGAAAATGCCTCGTGCGGCGGGTTCGGCTTGCAGAATGTAGAACGAAGATTGGAACTTCTTTACGGAAACAATTACCATTACGAAGCAATCATTGATAGTGAGTTTTATATGGTGGTCCTAGATATTGCACTTGAAGCTATATCAGTGGAGCATTTTGAAAATAACCCGAACGTGTTTGGAAACTTGATCAATATGTAAAGCCGAATCGAATGATCTATCGATGCCTGATCGTGGAAGACGAACCGCCTGCAATCGAAGTACTCAAGAAGTATTTGGAGTCGATTGAACAGATGGAGATCGTTGGGGTCTGCAATAACGCACTCCAGGCATTGGATTTTCTGGGCAAGGAAGAAATCGATGTCCTTTTCCTGGATATTCAAATGCCAAAGGTGATGGGTACCACTTTTATAAAAGCCTTGCCGATTGCTCCAAAGGTAATCTTTACAACGGCGCACAGCGAATTTGCAGCAGAGGCATTCGAACTCGATGCGATAGACTATTTATTAAAACCAATCTCCTATGAACGCTTTTTAAGGGCAATCAATAAATTGCTGCTGCACAATAAATATAATATCCAGGAATCCATAATTGCACAGCCAAGATTTCTCTATTTTAGAACCCAACGTAAAATGGTCAAAGTAATTCTTGAGGACATTACCTATATAGAAAGCCTTAAAGACTATATTTCCATCCACAGGGAAGGTCAGCCCAATATAACAGTGAAACTTTCCATTGGCGTGGTAGAAAATATGTTGCCCAAAAATTCATTTCTTAGAATACACCGGTCTTTTATTGTTGCCCTGGAGAAAGTAACCGCTTTCACACAATATGATGTTGAAATTGGAAATCTCGAACTGCCCATAGGAAGGAGCTATATGAGCGTCCATGAAAGATTGATGAAAAATCATTAGCATGTCATCCCCATTCAATCCAATAAAATGGTCATTGTACCACCGCAACTAAAATTGCATGCGCGGTCCTCGGAGACCTGCTGCCATTCAAAACCACCTTCATAGCCATTGAAACTGACGTTGTAAGTGCCCTGAAATTGAAAATATAAAGCACCCTGAGCACCCCATGACCCTTCTGGCACCTCACAGCCAAGATACAGCCCGCCCCCTTTTCCTTCTATGGATATTTTATCCCCCACTATGGAATAAGTCATTTCAAACCAGGTTCCGTTTCCGTAACCATTATCCGGGTCGCTATGACCAAGAACGCCAAAATTGTCATCTGGTTGATGAACATAAATATAAAAGTCATTGCTTAGTGAATCAAGGTACACCTCGGTGGTAGCACTTGTTTTTTCGAATTGGCCGGGTACATCAATCCCTAAAAATGCATCCTTTAACCAACCTGATGATATGGAATCGCCAAGAAAGTAGTCAATGCTATCGACGATCATCCTGGCATTATAAACGGTGGAATAATTCCCTAGCTGCCCATTCTCATAAAGGATTGGGTTTTGTTCAATTTTTGGATAGCTATCCGCCGATTCATAGCCATCATAGGGGGAATTTGAACATTGAAGACACCATGAAGCGAAAAGGAGCGAAATAACTACATAAACTGCTTTTTTCATGATAAAGAAGATTTAAATATTAGCGTGGCAATTGTTCCGTTCAGGTTGCAAAAAAGATAAAATCGAAACGGTCGTTGAAAGATTAACCAAGGTTTGCCTGCGGCTCATCCCCGTTCAATCCAATAAAATGGTCATGGTACCCCCGCAGCTAAGATCGCATGTGCCGTTCTCGGATATCTGCTGCCATTTAAAATGACCTTCATAGCCATTGAAACTGGCATTGTAAGCACCATCAAATTCAAAAACGAGACCCCAATCATTCCAGTCATTAACTCCCGGCCCACAGTCAACATATAGCCCCCAACCGAATCCTAGTATGGATATATAACCTCCCCAGTCATCATACTTCATTTCATTCCAGGTTCCGAATCCATTTCTTGGGTCGCTATGACCCAGTACGCTAAAATTGTCATCCGGTCGATGAACATAAATATAGAGGTCATTGTTTAATGAATCAATGTACACCTTGGTGGTGGCAGTTGTTTTTTCGAAATAGTTGGGCACATCGATTCCTAGAAATGCATCCTTTAGCCAACCAGATGATATGGAATCGCCTCGAACGAATTCAATACTATCGACGGTCATTCTGGCATTAAAAACGGTGGAATAATTCCCTAGCCGTCCATTCTCATAAAGAAAAAGTTTTTGGTCAAATTTTGTATTATCATCTACCGCTTGATATCCATCATCGGGGGAATTTGAACATTGAAGACACCATGAGGCGCACAGAAGCGAAACAATTACATAAACTGCTTTTTTCATGATTAAGAGGATTATAAAATTTACCATTAAATTAATTCTATTCATATTTCGAAAAAGAAAGAATCGATGTTCGTATAATGCACGCATCCATATAGCCGCTATAAGAAGATGAACAACAATGTTCACCATCTAGGCTATGGTGAAATAATTGGTTCAAAATGGAAACCAGTTAAAAACAATGGGTTGTTGCAAGATGCAATGCCTCGAGCCAAAAAAACTGGGATTTCGTTTTAAATGGGCGTATTGGGGCGGGCATTTTCCCGCTTGCAAAACTATTCTAGGAAATATTATAAAATCCAACCCAATTGCTTAACCGGGTATCTTAATAAATTTAAGATTTGCCCCCTAAAAAGATAACGGCACCAATGCCTTTCTCTGTCCCAGAACTGTATGTGTTTTATTGGTTCAACATGCTCAGTCTTGGAAAATATTCAACAAATTGGTGCACCTTTTTAACAACACTTTGTCCATAGGTAAGGCTTATATAAGCTATATTGAGAGGTTCACAAATCAAATAAATGCAAAGAACTCTCATCAATGCCTCGGAATACCTGCTTTTATTCCTGCTAATAATATGTATTCAGGCTTGCGAGGGGTACTCAAAAAAAATATCCGAAACCAAATCCGGAGACCTTCAATTCGATTCATCGAACCAAAAACTGACCGAGGCTTTCCATTGGGCAAAAGAGAAGGCCTTGTCTTATTCACACGACGGCACCGACCCGGTTGGGTTTTGGTACGAGGCCGCACTTCCCGATCGCGAGGCGTTCTGCATGAGGGACGTTGCCCATCAGGCCATTGGCGCGGAAATCTTGGGACTGGGAAAACACAACTACAATATGTTCCTCAAATTTGCACAGAACATCAGTCGGGAAAAAGACTACTGCACCTATTGGGAAATCAACAGATATGATAAACCCGCCCCGATCGATTATGAGAATGATCAGGACTTCTGGTACAACCTGCCCGCCAATTTCGACATCGTACAAAGTGGCCTTCGACTGTACCAATGGACCGGTAACAAGGACTACCTGACCAACCCAGATCTCAACACCTTTTATGAACAAAGCATGAACGCCTATATCGACCAGTGGGATCTGGCCGATGATCGAATATTGGGCAGAAATCGAATGATGTATCTCAAAAGCAATGGGGCCAATAGTAGGTTCGGCTCCAACCGCGGCATCCCCACCTACAATGAAGGGGGCAGGGGCGAAACCTTGCTCGGTATCGATTTGACCGCCTCGATGATTGCCGCCTACAGGGCCTATTCAGAAATATTGAAACTCAAGGGCGTTTTAAACGGGTCGAAAGCATATCGCGAGAAGGCACAAAGGACACAAGAATTCTTGGAGTCATTTTGGTGGGATGCCACCAAACAGGAATACCGTTCCATATACTATTCCGATGGGTCGTTCGATTATTTTTGGGTCGGGGAACAGCAAGCGTTTCTTCATTATTTAATGTATTTCGATGCCATTGCCGATGACGGAAAAAAGATGAAGATCGTCAACGATTATGTGGTGCACTTCGACCGGTTGATCGTGGAATTGAAGTCGTATCTCCCCATCATCTTTTATGAAAACGGGAAGTCAGAAATCGCCGACCGAATGATCGTTGATCTCTGTAGCCCTGAAAATCAGCGGCGCGACTATCCGGAAAATTCCTTTACGGTCATAGAACATATCACGCGGGGGTTGATGGGCATCGATGCGGATGCGTCCTCGAACCGCTTTTCAACGGAACCGAGATTGACCAAGGAGGCTGAATGGGCAGAACTGAAGCATGTGCCGCCGCTTTCCAACAAGGTTTCGGTAAAGCATTTCGGACGTTCGATGACCATGGCCAAGAATGAGGGCGGGGCTACCGTAGGTTGGATCGCCAAAATACCTGGTGTTCATTCATTTTTGTTCCTCGATGGGCAAAAAACCGACTGTAGCATTGGGGGTACCGACCAATATTCCTATTCGTATCTAACCCTTATCCTTAAGGCAGGCGAATCGGCCACCGTATCCATTGACCCACCCATCAATTAAGAAATCTGATGCCCCTTGGCCCATGCGCTATCATAAAAATAGATACATTTAAAGAATCCGATTATGAGTTAATGTCATTCAAGCCAAGTATTATGAACAAGAAAATTAGCTTTCTGCTACTCTTACTGATCCAAATCCCATTGTTGGCACAACAAACCGTACTGCGTGCCAAAACATTGATCGACGGCACGGGGAATACCATTTCAAATCCCACCATTGTCATCGAAGGCAACAAAATAATCTCTGTGACCCCCAACGGGAATATCCCAAAGGGGGCCACAATCATTGATTTGGGAGATTATACCCTCCTGCCCGGCCTGATAGACATGCACGTACATCCCAACCTCAGTGTCAATGAGTATCAGGTAAACCACCTCAAAGGATCTTCTGCAAATAAGGCCTTGGTGGGGTTAAAGGCAGTTCAAGATCTGTTACAGGCCGGATGGACCACGGTAAGGGTTGCCGGGGATGGCGATACAGGTTATGCCAACATGGAAATTAGAAAGGCCATCAATCAGGGTCTCTTTATCGGACCGCATATCTTCGGCGCCGCACATTACATCTCTGTTACCGGAGGAGGCGGGGATATCAATTTTATGTCCTACGAACAAAAAACAATTGCTGACGGCCTAGTCGTTGATGGGCCTGAAGAAATCCGCAAAGCGGTACGCAGTGAAATCAAATATGGCAGCGACTGGATCAAACTGTTGGTCACGGGTGCGTTTATGAGTGCCGGTGACAACCCCAATAACGTGCATTTCAGTGAGGAGGAATTGAAAATGGCGGTGGAAGAAGCCTCTCGCCGCGAGGTTCCGGTGATGGCCCATGCCCATGCGGCCGAAGGCATAAAAATGGCTGCAAGGGCCGGAGTGCGTACCATCGAGCATGGTTCCTTCATCGATGAGGAAGCGATGGATTTGATGATACAGCATGGCACTTGGTTGATTCCAACCTTTTCTGTTCGCAGTTATTATGAACAAACCGAAGATGAATCCCTTCAGAAAGCCAGTGAGCTCAATAGGAAATCCAAGGAGGCCTTATTTAAAAATTTCCAAACAGCCTTTCGAAAAGGGGTGAAATTTGGGCTGGGTACCGATTTTGTAGGCTGGCCGGCCACCTACTCCGCAACAGAATTCGAGGACTATCTAGAAATAGGCTTCACACCCATGCAGGCCATTGTATGTGCCACGAAAACCAATGCCGAAATCTTAATGAGGGAACATGAAATAGGAACGGTGGAGGTAGGGAAACTGGCCGATATCATTGCCGTTAAAGGCGACCCTCTTAAAGACATCACGGAGCTGCAAAAGGTGAAGTTCGTGATGATTGGGGGCGCTGTCGTAAAGCATGAAAAATAGTAGTCTCACATGTTAAGGCTGGCAAGACGTTCACATTTATTTGATCTTAAACTTTTAAAATAGCAACATGCATAAAAATCACAATATGAAAACAATGACTTGTAAACAAATGGGCGGGGCTTGTGAAAAGGTATTTCATGCCAATACCTTTGAGGAAATGGCCGAAATGAGCAAACAGCACGGGATGGAAATGTTTCAAAAAGCAGATCCCGCCCACTTAAAAGCGATGAACGAAATGCAGGAACTTATGAAATCACCAAAAATGATGAAGGAATGGTTCGAGAACAAAAGAAAGGAATTCGATGCCCTTCCGGAAAACAGCTAAGAGCCTACGGTGAATGGCAATACCGATAAAATGAAGTTTACATTCTATATATTGACGGCAATCATCATCGTTCATTCCCTTAAGGGACAAGAAAATTCTTTGGTTGTACCCGCATTGGTAGAAATGGTCGAATTCACCAATATCCGGGATTTTACCTTGGCCGCCGATGGCCGGGAGGCATATGTTAGCATTCAAAGTCCGACGGGCGACCTCTCGGTGCTTTCAAAAATAACCAAATCCTCAGGGCATTGGGGCCAGCCCGAATTGATGCCGTTTTCCGGGCAATATATTGATTTGGAACCCATGCTTACAGATCAAGATCGTCGGTTGTACTTTGCCTCGAACAGACCTCTGGACAGCACTTCAATTATGCCCAAGGACTTCGATATTTGGTATGTGGTAAGGGAACAGATGAATGCGCCCTGGAGCAAACCGATCAATGTGGGGGTTCCGATCAACAGCGAACACAACGAGTTTTATCCGTCCTTGGCCCGGAATCGGAATTTATACTTCACCAGTGATCGTCTCAGCTCAAAAGGGTTGGACGATATTTTTATGGGTGCCTGGAACGGGACATCCTATGAGGCACCCTTTTCTCTTGGGGAATCGATCAATACGGATGGCTACGAATTTAATGCCTTTGTCGCCCCAGACGAAAAATACCTCATCTTTAGTGGATATGACAGGGAGGACGGCTTTGGAAGTGGCGATCTGTACATCAGCTTTCGGGACAATGATAAAAACTGGGGTCCATCCCTGAATCTTGGAAATCATATCAATTCAAAATATATGGATTATTGCCCATTCGTGGATTACAAGAACAAATCGCTGTATTTTACCAGCAGGCGCAGTGCGATAGGGGAGGTTTTGGCCTTAAGATCCATCGGGGATGTCAAAAAGGAGCTTCAGCGTTATGAGAACGGACAGAGCAGAATTTACAGGGCCGAGATCGATTTGAAGGCCTTGAACCCCAATCATTAGCCAACAGGGAAAGGAAAGGATAATTCCATTGTTTTCTTAATAGGAGACCCGTTAATCTTTAATCTTAGTTTCAAGTTTCAGCTCCACCTTTCCCAAGGGGTTTCCGTCCCCATCCAGTAAAAAAGGTTCAAAATCACTTTCGTTCACCCATCCTGCCTCGGTTTTTTCACCTGCCATAAACCGCCCATAAAAATTCCCGTTTCGGGTAAAGGGATATTGTTCATAGAGATGTCCATAGCCCTGCATCCGAAGATCTCCTTGCGCCAGAAGCTTGGCTTCCATTTCGCTCCTGAGTTTTGATTTGGACAATGCATAGGGAAGATCTGAGGCCAAATTGGTCATGCAAAAAGGGTCTTTCGATATATTATAAAGCTCTTCTTCCTGGCGTTTTCCGAAGTTTGCTTTCCAATAGTGTTTATCATTCCCAATGCGCCTCGAATTGAGGATCTCTGTCTTTGTCGGGCTTCCATCGGTGTTCAAATATCCGGTTTCGGGATTCCCCGATGGCCATCGATCCACCTCATAATTTTTAAGGTAAAGCATACTGTCTTTATAAATGCCACGAATCGGATAACCAACATCGTTCGGTCTGCCGGTGTCATGCCGTTCCTTCCCTACCAATACAAAGTCACGGTCTTTTTCGATCTGCCCCGATCGGTCGGAAATGATGATGCCCATCAAACTTTTCCCAGTGGCCGGATGCATCCCCGACATGTGCCATTCGACCCCGGCGGCTTCCAAAAAAGTGGGTGCGAGGTCAATAAAACTTATGTAATCATCCACCTGCCTTCCCTCTTGTTTGATCTTTCCTTTCCATAGCATGGTCATCGGCACATGGTTCGCATTTTCGTACTGGTTGCCCTTCACCCTGGGAAAAGGCATCCCATGGTCGGAGGTGACAACGACCAACGTATTATCCAACAGACCCCTTTCCCTGAGCGTTTCCATGATCCTACCAATGTGTCTATCGGTATCTTCAATTTCATAGGCATAGTCCAACAGATCGTTTCGGGTAACCTCGTTATCGGGCCAATAGGGCGGGAAATTTTTGATCATGTCGGTCGTTTTTCCTGCCAGTTTGGCGCCAGATCCGTATTCATAACCCCTGTGGGGCTCAGTGGTCCCGACCCAAAAGCTCCATGGACGGTCTTTGGGCGTTCTATCCAAAAAGTCGACAAAGTTGGCACTATAATCATTACTCGATATAGAAGGGGTGGCAGGTTCCAGTTGTTTGGCGTCATAGGCAGGGCCCATCACCTCCCTTTGACTGCCATCGGCGGCCAAGGTGATCGCCGGGGCATATCCCTTTCCGGTGTAGCCCGTTGCGTATCCGTTTTCGAGCAGTACTTCCTGATAGGTCTTGAACTTTGATGGAAAATAAATGACATGGTTGGCCGCGGCATCCAATTGCCACGAATTGCGACCCGTAATTATGGCCGCCCGGGAAGGGGCACATTTTGCATTGGGGGTATAGGCGCGGCTGAACAGTATGCCTTCCCTCGCAATGGCATCGAAGTTCGGGGTATTCACATAGGTACTGCCATAGGCGCCCATATCCAGGCCGGCATCATCGAATATGACGACCAAAATATTCGGTTTTGGATCCGATTGTGCGTTTCCCCAAAAACAAAGGGATCCCGATAAAATCAATACTGCCTTTTTGATATTCATGTCTTATGATTTCCTTTCAAATTTTCCCGTTAAAGCGACAGGACACTGAACGATACCATGATGTACAGCACGATCAATACCACCGCTACCGAGGCCAGGATGTCCCAAATATTGTAACTGTTCTTGTTGGCCGCCTTTTGCTCGGGGGTGACACTTCCAAAGGTAAGTCCCATAAGCTGTGCCTGCGAGGGTGCTGGATAGAACATACTGGTCACCACCGCAATGGCAACACATACCGCAAAGAAATAAGCGCCAAAGACCAACCAGTTGATATCGGCAATACGGTACAGATAGCTCCCTTCCTCAAAGCTCGTTTTCAAGATTTCGAGGGTAAGTTTTGAGCAACCGATGATAAAACCGCCTACCAGTGTGGCAATTGCACCGTTCGCATTGATTCTTTTATAGAAAATACCCAATAGGAACACGGCAGCTATCGGGGGCGAGATATAGGCCTGTACATTCTGTAGGTATTCATAGAGTCCGTCAGAAAGCCTTGTGATGATCGGTATCCACAGCAGCCCCAGGCCGACCACGAAAAAGGTTGCGATGCGTCCTGTTTTTACCAATTCTTCTTCCGGTTTGTTCGGTTTCAGTTTCTTGTAAATATCCAAGGTGAACAGCGTGGAGCAGGAATTGAAGACCGAGGCCAAAGAGCTCATCAAGGCCGCCAAGAGTCCGGCGGCCACAAGACCCCTTAGTCCGGAAGGTAGGAGGTTGCTCATCAGCACCGGAAAGGCCTCATCGGGGTTGTCCCAATGCAACTTTCCTTGCATCTTTAAGCCCAAGGCCACCACGCCTGGAATCAAAAAAAGAAAAACCGGCATTAATTTTAACACCGCGCCAAAAATACTGCCCCTTCTCCCCTCTTTGATATTTCTTGCCGTGAGCACCCGTTGCACGATCACCTGATCGGTACACCAATACCAAATGCCCACGATGGTGCTGGTAATGAACAAAGGCAGCCAAGGATAATCGGGATCGGAATTGGGCCGCCACATATTGAAATAATCAGCCCCGATGGTTGTCTTGAGTTCGCTCCATCCACCTACGGCCTCCAACCCCATAAAGGTAAGTACCCCCGCGCCAAGGACCAGGATGATGGCCTGTATGGTCTCGGTATAGACCACGGCGCGCATCCCGCCCAGCACCGTGTAAATACCTGTAAGCACTACTGTGGCCACAGCCCCGATCCAAAACGGAATGCCCAGAAGGGCCGATACCACGACACCTCCGGCATAAATGGTAACGGAAACCTTGGTGAGGATGTAGGCCACCAGGGAAACCACTGAAAGGACCCAGCGAGAACGGGCATCAAAACGCTTTTCCAAAAATTCGGGCATGGTAAAAACCCCGCTTCGGGCATAAAAGGGAAGAAACACCCAACCGAGCATCAATACGATCCAGGCATGGAGCTCATAGATCAACAAGGGCATTTTGTCTCCCGCTCCATTTCCTGCCAGTCCAACAACATGTTCCGATCCGATATTGGAGGCAAAAATGGAAGCGCCTACCATAAACCAACCGATATTCCTTCCGGCCAAAAAATAGTCCTCGGTATTTTTCTGTTTTTGCCGGATGACCCACCAGGCCACGCCTAGTAGGATCAGAAAATAGGCGATGATGACGACCCAGTCGAGTGTGTCAAGTCCTTTCATAAAGGTATGGGTTGGTTGTTAACAAATAAATATAGCAAAAACGCAGGCATTTCAGATCAATATTGAAATCAAATGAAAATTATAGATCTGTTTGATTCTCGATGGATGCGCAATTGTATCCTTTTCATTTTTACCCGTATCTTCATACCAAACTTTGAAGGGATGTCACAGTCTACTTTTTTTGGAGAATTTGATGCCGTTTCGGCCAAGGCATGGAAACAACAAATTCAATATGAATTAAAGGGGGCCGATTATAACGAAAGTTTGGTTTGGGAATCTCCAGAAGGTATCAAAGTAAAGCCATTTTACCATCCCGATGACAGCGGCCCTGTTGCAAGGAAAGGCATCACCCTTCCCAAGTCTTGGAAAATCGGGGAGCACAACTACGTGGGCGACGTGGTGAAATCGAATCTAAGCGCCATTTCATTATTAAAACACGGGGTGGAAAGTTTGATCTTTACCATTCCGAATGAAGACATCGATCTCGAAAAGCTGTTGACCGGTATCGATTTGTCAAAGGTCCCCATTCATATGGAGCTTCAATTTTTGTCACCCACGTTTGTAAAGAAGGTACTTGATCTTTTTAAGGAAAACCCAAAAAATTGTCACCTGCTGATCGACCCGATCGGCCATTTGGCACGTTCCGGCAATTGGCACCATAACCTGGATACGGATTTTGCGCTCCTAAAAGAAATCCTTTCCCATGATAAAGCCCCTGCTGCCGGCAATTCAATCGCAGTGGATGTTTCGCTTTACCAAAATGCGGGCGCTACCATGGTTCAACAATTGGCCTATACCCTGGCACATGCCAACGAGTACCTGAATTTGGGTGCCCCGGGCAATGTATGCTTCAAGGTGGCGGTGGGCGGCAATTATTTCTTTGAAATAGCCAAATTAAGGGCCTTGCGCCTCCTCTGGAGAACCCTGGCAAACGAATATGGCTTATCGGCCGACTGTCATATATTGGCGGTCCCCAGCCTTCGCAACAAGACCATTTATGCCTATAATACCAATATGCTGCGGACCACCACCGAATGCATGTCGGCCATATTGGGCGGGGCCGACACGCTAAGCAACCTCCCTTACGATGCCCTCTACCACAAGAACAACGAATTCGGCGATCGTTTGGCACGGAACCAGTTGCTGTTGTTAAAACATGAAAGTGGTTTCGATACTAAGGACGATCCGGCAGCTGGTAACTACTATATCGAAAACCTCGCCGATCAATTGGCCGAAAAGGCATTGCTATTGTTCAAGACCATTGAAAGCGAAGGGGGATTCCTGAGACAATTGAAGACACATACGATCCAAAGAAAAATTAAGGAAAGTGCCCAAAAGGAACAACTTCTTTTCGATAAGGGACAGGAAGTATTGGTGGGCGCCAATAAGTACCAACATCAAGAAGATATGATGAAGGATCATTTGGAGCTGTATCCGTTCGTGAAGACCAACAGCAGAAAAACCTTGATCGAACCCATCATCCCCAAAAGGTTGGCCGAAAAAATGGAACAAAACCGATTGGAACATGAATAGGAAGCGTTTTGATCATTTGGAAATTCACAAAGACAACAAGGTAGAAATTCCCTCCAAGGATTTCGAACACCTCGGCTTCGCGGCCGGAATTCCGCCCTATTTGAGGGGGCCGTATGCGACAATGTATTTAAAGCGCCCATGGACGATTCGGCAATATGCCGGTTTCTCGACCGCCGAGGAAAGCAATGCCTTCTACAAAAGAAACCTGGCCGGGGGCCAAAAAGGGCTTTCGGTCGCTTTTGACCTGCCTACCCACAGGGGTTATGACAGCGATCATGAACGTGTGGTGGGCGACGTGGGAAAGGCAGGAGTCGCCATAGACTCGGTGGAAGATATGAAACGCCTGTTCGAGGGCATTCCCTTGGGCGATATATCGGTTTCGATGACCATGAACGGTGCGGTCTTGCCCATTATGGCTTTCTATATCGTGGCTGCCGAGGAACAAGGAATCGGACCCAACGAGCTGTCGGGCACGATCCAGAACGACATTCTCAAAGAGTTCATGGTACGCAACACCTATATCTATCCCCCGGCCCCTTCGATGCAGCTGGTGGCCGATATTTTTGAGTATGCCAGCCAATACATGCCCAAGTTCAATAGCATCAGTATTTCGGGCTATCATATGCACGAGGCAGGGGCCACTGCCGAACTGGAACTGGCTTACACCTTGGCCGATGGCTTGGAATATGTGCGTACCGGATTGAAAGCAGGATTGGATATCGATAGTTTTGCCCCAAGATTGTCATTCTTTTGGGGCATAGGCATGCGGCATTTCCAGGAAATCGCGAAATTGCGGGCAGGACGTCTGCTCTGGGCCAAATTGATGAAACAGTTCGATCCCAAGAACAAAAAATCGCTCTCGCTGCGTACCCATTGCCAAACCAGTGGGTGGAGCCTTACCGAACAAGACCCCTTCAACAATGTGGCACGCACGACCATAGAAGCGGCAGCTGCCATATTTGGTGGCACACAGAGCCTTCATACCAACGCCCTGGATGAAGCCATAGGGCTTCCAACCGATTTTTCGGCCAGGATCGCGAGGGAGACCCAATTGTTTTTGATGGAGGAAACAAAGATCATCAAAACGGTAGACCCGTGGGCGGGCAGCCATTATGTGGAGCAGCTCACCGACGATTTGGTGCATCGCGCTTGGGAATTGATCCAGGAAGTGGAAGCATTGGGCGGCATGACCAAGGCCATCGAGGCGGGAATCCCAAAAATGCGCATCGAAGAGGCGGCAGCAAGAAAACAGGCCCGAATCGATAATGGGGAAGAAACGATCCTGGGGGTAAACAAATATCCCCTCGAATCGGAGGATGATCTTCACATTCTTGAAGTGGACAACAATGAAGTACGCCGACAACAGATAGAACGCCTCACTTTGCTCAAAAAGAACAGGGTTGCCCAAAACGTGGAAATGGCATTGCAACGACTCACCGCTTTGGCAAAGATTAAAACGGATTCCCTTAAAGCTAAGGGAGCGCATGGGCAAAGTATGGATACTGAAAATTTATTAGCTTTAGCGGTGGAAGCCGCTAGGGCAAGGGCCACTTTGGGCGAGATCAGCTCGGCCCTGGAAGGGGCCTTTGGGCGGCACGAGGCAAATATACAATCGATTACAGGCGTGTATTCAAAAGAAATCAAAAACGACGAAACCTTTAAAAAGGCATTGGCATTGGCCGACAAGTTTGCGGAAAAGGAGGGTCGCCGGCCCAGGATCCTGATCGCAAAAATGGGTCAGGACGGTCATGATCGTGGGGCCCGGGTGGTGGCCACTGGCTATGCCGATCTGGGTTTTGATGTAGACTTGGGCCCATTGTTCCAAAAGCCAGAGGAAGTGGCCAAACAGGCCGTTGAGAACGATGTGCATATACTGGGCATCTCTTCATTGGCCGGCGGCACACAAGACCCTGGTACCTCAGGTCATCGAAGCCATGAAAACCTATGGCCGTGAAGATATCATGGTGATTGTTGGGGGGGTCATTCCCAAACAGGATTATGAGTATCTATTCGGAAAAGGGGTGGTCGCCATTTTTGGTCCCGGCACCAAAATTGCGGAGGCTGCGATTACGCTGTTGGATATTTTGTTGGACTAGGATTCCATTCGATACTTAATTAAAGGTTCCATCTCTTTAAATACCTTAAAATCAAAAAAACCTACGGATTGGAGTGAGCAAACTTCCTTATACCAATCCATTTTCATAATCTATAATTTTTCTTAACTTCGCCGCACGTTAAAAAAACGCGGTATGTGCACAGCAAGGTCGCGTAGCTCATTCCGAAGTGAATCCGGAACAAGGTCTGGATAGAGCATCCCGACTTTACGTCGGGGCGGCCACAGGTTCTGAAAGATAAATTAAAAAAGGTCGCGTAGCTCATTCCGAAGTGAATTCGGAACAAGGTCTGGATAGAGCATCCCGACTTTACGTCGGGGCGGTCACAGGTTCTGAATCAGGACTAAGAATAGGTAAATGAAATAATGAATAACCAAGGTCGCGTAGCCCATTCCGAAGTGAATTCGGAACAAGGTCTGGGTAGAGCATCCCGACTTTACGTCGGGGCGGTCACAGGTTCTGAATCAAGACTAAGAATAGGCAAAAGAAATAATGAATAACCAAGGTCGCGTAGCTCAGCTGGATAGAGCATCTGCCTTCTAAGCAGACGGTCACAGGTTCGAATCCTGTCGCGATCACCAATGTTTACGGGGCTTCCGGTTTTCCGGGAGCCTTTTTCTTTCCAAGTGGTACAACATAGGTACAACAAATTTGTTAAAATTCATATCCCCAAAAAATAATCAATTGGGTTGGGGTTGCATAACCAATTATGAACCATTGGAAGATTGGAAGTAGGTTGATTCTGATTGTAGATAAAATTGTCCCGTTGAAGGTGAATAAACGATACTACTAAAAGAGACCAGGTTTGGAACATTCTGGTATAAAGACAGATCCTTTTGTAAATAAGTCCCATAAACTGGCCGTTTTATGGTACACCGACATTTTATCTCATTATTTTGCTTGGCCATTGATGTATCTCAAATCTCAATGTGATTCATCACGACCAAACAAGTTTCGGTGAATTATAAAGTACCTTAATTTGTCATAAGACCAGCGAAGTTTTATTGGATAAAACGCTATCTTTCTTTATGAAAATGTGAAAAATGGAATTCTTTTTTAACCCCTGTAGTTACTTAAAAAACGCAAAGAGATATTTTTATAATATACTATTATGAGATCCAAAAGGACATTGAACAACTTCGTATGTACTTCTAAACAGGTCTTCAAGATCGTGCCAATTTATTTCTCTTTTCTGATAGTGCCGTTCCTTACTTTTCCCCAGTATCAAGAGCTTAATTTTGAAAAGATTCCAATAGATATAGAAGGTGTGCCTTATAATAGCAATGTTATTGCGATGATTCAAGATCACACAGGATTTCTTTGGCTAGCTACGGGAGGTGGCTTAATTAAATACGATGGATATCAATTTAAAATTTATAGGAACATACCAGATGATTCAACATCACTGATTAGTGATTTTACAGAATCTCTTTATGTTGATTATACTGGGGATTTATGGATAGGAACAGCTCACGGGCTGAGTCGTTACGAGTCTGATTGTGATTGCTTCTACCAATATAATGCCAATCCTAAAAAGCAAACCCCCGTTGGATTAATTACCACAATGACAGAAGATGCCAACAATAACCTATGGATTGGAATGCAAAATGGAGGGCTTTTTTGTTATAATCGGGAGGATGATAGTTTTACCCGATTCCTGTATGATCCATTAGATCCTAACTCACTAACTAATGATATAGTACGCGTATTACTTGCAGACCGCCAAAACCGTATTTGGATTGGTACCGGATATGGCAATGAGGGTAATGCTGGCGGTCTTATGCGCTTTGATCCTGTTACGGAAACTTTAAAACGGTATTTGCATGAACCGAATAATAACAATAGTTTAATTGACAATAGGGTTAGTGCCCTTATGGAAGACATTGAAGGTAGAATTCTGGTAGGGACTTTTCAGAACGGACTGCACTCTTATGATCCCATAGCGGATGAATTTATTCGCATGGAATACGACCAGAGGTATCCGGGCCGCTTATATCCCCCACAGGGAAAAAAGGTTTGGGAAACCGACCCTTTCATTACAATTCTCCATCAAGATAATAAAGGTGGTTTTTGGATCGGAACCTGTGGGGGTGGAATTAACCATTTCGACCCGAGCTCAGAACAGGTAAACCATTACGCCCATGATACCGCAAATCCAAACGGTATAGCCAATGACAGACTTTGGTCTTTTCTTGAAGACCGGTCAGGTCAGTTCTGGTTGGGCAACTTGACACAGGGCGGACTCCATAAAATGGACCCATTTAATCGCAAAATCTCCAAATATCCGGAGATAAACAATGGATTCGTTCTGAGAATGCACGAATCACACAGCGAACCGGGATTTATCTGGTTAGGCATGTATACTCAAGGAGTTTACCAACTCGATTTAAAAACAAACCAAATTGCACCATTCATTCATAGTGAGGGCAATGAAAATATTGGAAACAACAGTGTTTATGATTTTAGTGAGGACTCCAATAGGATGCTCTGGGTAGCTTATGGTGCCGGGCGGAACGATTCAACACAAAGAACAATTGGGTCGCTGAGACGATACGATCTTCAAACGGGTAACGTAAAGCACTATTCACTTCCGATAAATGATACTTTAAAACCAGATAATAATATCTATAGAATCTGCAAGGATCGGGAAGGTTATTTATGGCTTGGTGCGGGTAAAGGTGGACTTTTCCGTTTTAATACGGATACAGAAATTTTCAAGCACATTAGTTTGCCCGGTAAAATGCAGCAAACCAAGGAATCAGAAATCCATTTGATTGAAGAGGATTCTAAGGGAAGAATGTGGATCGGAGATGACGATGGTATTGGTGCTTTGTTGCTATATAATCGTGAAAAGGAAAGTTTTAGTTCCTTCCTGGAAGGATATAAACCAATCTGTTTTTACGAGGACAGCAAGGGTGAGTTTTGGCTGGGCACAGAGAACAAAGGACTTCTTCATTTTAATCTGGATAAAAGCTGTTTCGAACAGTATACCGTAGCTGACGGACTGCCTAGTGACATTGTATATGGAATTCTTGAAGGTCCTGAAGGCAATTTATGGCTATCCACAAATATAGGATTATCTATGTTCGACCCTCAAACTAAAAGATTTATTTCTAATGGATTGCCCAGTCATCGGTTTAGTCGGGCACTACTGAAATCTAGTAGTGGTCAACTGTTTTTTGGAGGTAATGGCATACTGTTCTCATTCTTTCCAGATCAGGTTAGGGGTAATCCAATTCCACCAGAAATAATTCTAAACGGATTAATGATATCTGGCGAAACCTATAATGGTGATAAAATTTTATATAGAAATTTGGAGAATATTACCTTGTCTCATGAACAAAATGATATAAGTATCGAATACACGGGACTTCATTATAGCAACCCTTCCAAAAACCAGTACAAATATAAATTAGAGCCTTATGACCTCGACTGGATTGAAGCCGGCACAAAACAAATGGCTAGGTATACTAATCTCGATCCTGGAGAATATAATTTCCGGGTCATTGGGTCTAATGACAATAATATCTGGAATTACACCGGCGCATCTGTTCAGTTGTTAATCAAGACCGCCTGGTGGTCAAGATGGTGGGCATATCTACTTTACATTACTTTTTTCAGTACAATTGCATATAGCTTCTATCGATTTCAACTTTCTAAAAAATTAGCCATCGAAGAAGGAAGGCGTCTTAAGGAAATAGACCAATTAAAAACCAGCCTCTACACCAATATTACTCATGAATTCAGAACCCCGTTGACCGTTATTCTTGGCATGACGAATCAACTAAAATCAAGTGTTGAAGACTTGCCATTGCATAATGCAACAAGACCACTTGAGATGATTCGCCGCAATGGAGAAAACCTTTTGAAGTTGGTCAATGAGATGCTTGAACTTGCGAAACTAAAAAGCGGTAATTTGGAATTAAACCTTATAAACTCTGATGTTATTCCCTTTGTAAAATACCTATGTGAAAGCTTTCATTCTTATGCACTGGATAACCACATAAATCTTGAGGTGTACGATGGGATTGATCAACTGATGATGGATTTTGATAGTAAGAAACTGGAGACTATTATTTCTAATTTGCTATCCAATGCCATAAAATTTACTCCTTCAGGTGGAAAAATAACAGTACATCTAAATCAAACACTCGTTAATAATAAACAGTTTTTCATCATCAAAGTACGTGATAACGGCGTGGGAATATCCGAGGATAGACTATCAAATATATTCGAACGTTTTTATCAGGTTGATAATACATCAACGAGGTTGAGTGATGGCAGTGGCATTGGCCTTGCACAAACAAAGGAATTGGTGGAATTGATGGAAGGAACAATAGCGGTAAAAAGTACAATTGGAAAAGGCAGTGAATTTACCGTTCAAATCCCTATTACCAACAAGGCGAGCAATGCTGAAAGTATAGCCCGACCTTCAAAACCAAAAGCGGCTATTTTAGCTGCTGCGTCTGAAACATATCATGAAATTTACGAAAAGGATGAAGAAGTACCATTGATACTCCTAATTGAGGATAACGCAGATGTAAGTTATTATCTGATTACATGCCTCCAAGAAAATTATCGGATATTAAACTCCAGAAATGGAAAAGAAGGTGTCGAAATAGCTTTAAAGGTGCTACCCGATATAATTATTAGTGATGTTATGATGCCATTAATGGATGGATTTGAAGTTTGCTCCATTTTAAAGGAAGATACACGAACCAGCCATATCCCTATAATCCTTTTAACCGCCAAAGGCATAATTGAAGATAGGATCAAAGGACTGGAACAGGGAGCCGATGCATATCTTGTTAAGCCTTTTGAAAAAGCCGAGTTATTGATCCGTCTGGCTAGGCTTTTGGACATACGAAAGAGGTTGCAAAAGAAATACAGCGGTGCTTTGGTTAGCGGCCGCAATGATGGTACTGGAGTGGTGAACAAAGAAGAAAGCTTTCTTTGGAAAGTTGAAAGTACAATTCTGGAACATCTGGATGATGAAAACTTTTCTGGCAATGAATTGGCCAGATCTTTATTACTTAGTCGCTCTCAGGTACACCGAAAATTAAAAGCCTTAACCGGCATGTCAACTGCTATATATATTCGTTTTATCCGTCTCCAAAAAGCAAATGATTTACTACAGGAGGCGGCCAACCTTAGTATATCTGAAATTGCCTATAAGGTTGGCTTTACTTCTCCGGTATACTTTTCTCAGATTTACAAAAAAACTTTTGGTAGAAGTCCGAGCGAAACACGTAAGTAGTTTATATTCAATAGGTTGTTATTTTGATTCTTCTCATTATAATAGCTTGAAATCACTTTGTTGGCCTTTGCAACATTATAGAAAGACTTTGGTCAAATAGCTAAAGCCCAAAGCGCTTATTACCACTACATTTAATCCGTACCTCTTTAAAAGGATAGGCTAAATTAAAATATATAGGTCATGATTGTAAAAAAATATTTCAACCGATTGTCTCGATCAATTTTCTTTTTTATGATCCTAACAACGGTGCTCCTTATAACGATAGGTTGTTCATCTGGTGATGATCCTACTTCACCACCAACCACAACCTCAACAACACCTCCACCTCCACCTGTAGCAGCAGATCAAACACTTGATCGCTCTTTGACCTCACAGTATAATTCTGAATCCTACCCCCTTAAAATATTTCTTCCAGCCATATTTGCAACGGACAAAAATCTACCTGTGATCTATCTTACGGATGGCTTGGACTTATTTGAAATTTTAAAACAAAAATCCAAAGAAATTGGTCTGCAAGCAATTATAGTAGCAATAGGGGATAAAGAAGGTGCGGACAGACAACGAGATTTTTTCCCAAGTTTTTGTGGTGGCCGTACCGATGATAGTTTTGAAAATTTTTACAACCTAATCACTCAGCAGCTTGTGCCTTTTGTAGATGACAATTATGAGAATAACCACAGCTCTAGATCCCTGATAGGAGTTGGTTACGGAGGTGTTTTTGCAGTCACGGCCTTATTATTAGAAAACCCTGAAGCTCTAATATTTCATGGATCAATTGCCGTTGTTCCAGGATTTAATTGTGATATCGATAATTTCACTGTTGTAATAAATGAAATGGATGATCGTATGGATTCGGCAAATAGCAATGAAAGTTTTAAACTTCACCATACAACCACAAGTGAATTCGGACCTGGTGAATTTAATGACTATATGGAGGACAAAGACATGGTGTTACCATGGCTTGAATTTGACTTTCTACATCTTGAAAATGAAGATGACGAAAGTGCAATAGGTCCAGCCTTCGTAGCCGGCCTTAAATATATCTATGAAATCAATTAGACCATCTTTATATCAACTTTCAATATTTGGAAAATAGTTTATTCATGTAAAAGAAGTTATTTTCAGAGCCTCTTTTCCTAGTACCATAAAAAGAACTATTTCTAAGACTCCACTGAATCTTTAAAATGGTTTGAACAATTGGCCATTTTATAGGGCTGTTCCGTTTTGTAACTAGCCCATTTTCCATGTTTGGAGCCTGCGCGTATTTAAATCAAACGGCTGTAAAGGTTTTATCTTAAACAATATGATTTTACCAAACCATGTTGCTTAAGTTTTTCTTTCTCTTAACTTCTTCGTTTTTGATCAAAATATCATTAAATTATCCTTGCATTTCAACACACCGCGCGCCTTTAAGAAAAAAGTACTTAATGGACAAATTGTTGAAATAAACCTCATGCTATGCTTGATTTCTATAATTTTGTAAAAGACAATCCAGTATTCAGACAATTCTCAGTCGATGAACTCTTGTTTACGGCATATGACTGCCCTATCGAAGTCTCTCCGCTGGATTATTGGGTTGATAAAAACTATTTCTGCTACATCACAAAAGGTGGTGCCAAATGGAAAACCCCTAAACAAGAATATCTATTCAAAGTTGGTGATGCCGCATTTCTTACCAAAGGTGCACATCGTGTCTTTAAAATATTGAATGGTGAATTTTGCGCATTGCTAATCTTTATGCCTGATGAATTTATTAGATCCGTGGTCAAGGGCCACTTGCATTCCGATAAAATCAAACGGCTTTCAAAACATCAAGATACGGTAATACCTTTACACCTTGACAGGACCTTAACTGACTACTTCATTTCGGTCCTCAATTATTTTTCCCTGTCCTCTGGCCCTTCAAAGGATCTTTTGGGGATAAAGTTTAGGGAACTGATCATAAACATTGTAACCCAGAACCATAATCCGGCATTGACCTCTTATTTTATCGAAACATCTAGTAACGCCAAAATACCACTTGAAAGGGTCATGGAAGAAAACTTCGTCTTCAACCTGAGTATGAGGGACTTTGCCAAACTAAGCGGTAGAAGCCTGGCAACCTTTAATAGGGATTTTTCTAAAATATTCGGTACTTCTCCAGGTAAATGGCTTAAAAACAAAAGGCTTGAATACAGTAAATTTCTGCTGGAAACCACGAAGCTTAATATTAATGAAATTACTATTGATGTTGGTTTTGAAAATACATCACACTTCGTAAGGGTCTTCAAGGAGAAATATAGGCAACCGCCGCTTAAATTTAGAAGATCACTCCAAAATCAAATGTAAATTCGGCTCATTAAAGTGAGTCTTAGAGTACATTTTTTGAATTTTTGAGAAAATCCGCCCTCCTACTTCATCTCTATCTTGCCAGTAACATAATGGAAAGAAGCCTGAACATTCAAACACTACGAAAGCGATCTCAGGTCTGGATACACGACTCACTGATTTAAAGAACTGAGGCTATTTCCATTCAAAATTCAAGATCATGAAAAAAGGAGATTTTATCTTTTTTGTAGGAGCATTGTTTCTGGTAGGCTGTGGTGGCGATGACGGAATTGATCAGTCAAATCCGGACCCGATAAATATGCCACCATCTTCCTTCAAACTTGTCAATGTGCCCGACGAATCAGTGGATGTTTCACCTATTCCTCTTTTTGAATGGGAATCGACTTTGGACCCTGACGGAGACCCCATTACCTATGACCTATATCTAGACCCTAATGAGGTAACCGCAAAGATTGCCGAAAATATTACAGGTACCACCTTCACCTTGGACCCTACCATGGCACTTGCCTTGGCCCGAACTTATAGTTGGAAAGTGGTGGCAAAAGACGGTAAAGGCGGTGAGACCAGTTCGGCAATTTTCAGTTTCAAGGTCAAAGGTTTGGATGATGTTAAAAAGTTGGACGCTCAGACCCCCTTTTATCCCATAGAAAACCATGCCTCGGAAGTCTTTGATCAAAAAATGTGGGTCTTGGGCGGTTTCGATAAGGGAGAGGCCTCCAGTACACCATGGGAGAGTTCGGACGGGAAAAATTGGTCCATATTAATTGTTGGTTCCGAAGAACGGTTTACCCCAAGGTTCTTTCACGCCGCTACGGTTTTTGAAGATACATTGTGGGTAGCCGGAGGTGTTGCACAAGGTTCTTTTGCCTCGGATATATGGTATAGCCATAACGGCGGAAAATGGACAAACCTAAACCAGAATATGGGTTTGGGTTATCCCGAGCGGGCGGAACATACACTTACCACATACAACAACAAAATGTGGATCATTGGAGGATCCAATGGTTCTGGCAAATTAGGGGATGTGTATGCTTCTTCAGATGGCGCAACGTGGAGCAGAACGACAGAGATGGCTGAATTCGGCAAGCGGAATTTTCACCAGACGGTCGTTTTCCAGGATAAATTATGGGTGATCGGGGGCATTGACGCCATTGGCGATTTCAAAAACGATGTTTGGAACAGTACCGATGGCATTTCTTGGAACGAGGTAACTGCCCATGCAGAATTTTCGCCTCGGGGCTTTCATAAGGCCTTGGTCTTTAATGACAAGATCTGGGTAATCGGTAGCGGTACCGAAAATGATATCTGGTATTCGGAAGATGGCGAGGAATGGTACGATGCCACGCCCAAAGATTCGTTTCCTGTCAAAAATGGATTCACAACTCTTTTTTACCTCAATAAAATTTGGATTCTTGGTGGTAGTGCAAGTAATGAGGTTTGGATCATTGATTATAATCAGTTTGAAAATTAGAACCGTTATGAAATATTCAGATGTACCAAGGGTACTGCCCATTCTAATGATACTGCTAACAAATTGCAGTAAAGAAGAAAATACACCCTCAGCACTTCAAAATAGTGCTCCACAAACTTTCAACCTGCTTTTACCACAAGCTGATGACGATAATGCCGCCAGAATGCCCACTTTTAGCTGGGACGAAGCCATAGACCCTGACGGTGATAAAGTTGCCTATGACCTGTATTTTGCGAAGCAAGGCGAACCCATATCTCAATGGGTTGAAAACCTGAACGCCACTTCCTTCACAAGTAAGGATACGTTGGACTTTGATCAGGAATATCATTGGAAAGTAGTGGCCAAAGATGATAAAGGAGCTTCTACAAGTAGTTCTGTACAATCCTTTAAGGTACTATCACTTCCCATTGCGTTTTTACGACGGCATGCTATAGGTACGACCGATAAGTATTTTGAATACTCAGATGAGGGATATCTTATGGAGCTTGAAGATGGAAACCAGAAAAGTTGGGCCCTTCAATATAATACCACATCAGAAAAATTGGAACGAAGCTATAGGGGTATAGAAGCGGATTTCCGTTACGACTATTCAAAAGAGGGCATGCAGGAAACAGTTAGTGAATTTTCCATTGGAAAATCGGAAGGTTGGATGCTTGAATATGAAAACCCATATGGATCATTGACAAAAATTTTTCATGAGATTCGAGTTAATGGCATAACAAACTTAGTTGAAGTAGCCACTTTTATCTATGAGCCTAAGGTAAGTATCGTAGACACAATTGCCCCTAGGCTAGTTCAAATTCAAATTGGCAGCGTAACCGATAGTGGTACGATTTCCAAAAAAATCGATCTGGAATGGATTGGTGAAAACATCGACAAAGTTACTGTCGAATTAGACTCCCCTGACGGTTTCGTATTCAGTCTTCAATTGGAGTATGAATACGATAAAAATGTTAATCCATACTACACCATTATCAAGGAACAGTTTGGCTTTGATAGCTTTTATGTCAGTAATTTTGAAACAGGTTTGGAGACCATCAATTTTGGACCATGTTATTGGCAAAGCAAAAATAATATTACCAAAATTAATAAAACAGAACTAGACGGTAACGGGGTCAGGTATAGTACTGAACTAACGTATGATTACACCTATTCGGAAGATTATTATCCCACCTTGGCAAGCGTAGTCCTTTTTTCGGATATAACATCAATGGAATATGTGGAAGAGTGGTCTTATTGACAAAGTTGAAGCAATAGATTTTAAACAAATAATACGTTACTAAATTAGTTACATAATGTATGCTGACAATATAAAAAAGTACATGTTCGTACTAGTATGGCTCTGTATGCCTTATTTCACAAAGTCTCAAGAGCCTATGGCAATGGGCAGTGAATCCATCACCGAATGGAATAAAAAAGTATTTGAAATCGCCATAGAAGAAGACGGACTTTTAACACTAAAAGGGGTACGTACAGCTGCTATGCTTCATAGTGCCATGCATGATGCGCTTAATGCCATTATTCCTAAATACTTTCGGTACAGCTTGGATTTAGAAGTTACGAATGCAGATCCTTGGGCGGCAGTGGCACAAGCCGGCTACGAAGTAGCCTTCAATCAATATCCAGATTACAAAAAGCAATGGTCTGACCTTCTAGCTAAGCAACTTGGTAGGGTACACGATAAAAAACCCAAGAAAAATGGGATTCGGCTTGGCAAGAAGGCCGCCGCCGATATTCTAAATAAACGGGCCAATGATCACCATAATGGAGCGGCGGAATACACTTGGCATCCTATGGCACCCGGAGTGTACGCAGAATTCAATGAACACAGTGGGACTCCCCAAGGATTTATTTTTGGTGCCGGTTGGGCCAAGGCCAAGCCTTTTATGCTTAAAGGTCAGGATCAATTCAGATCTCCACCTCCACCGGATATCAATAGTGCCGAATATACCAAGGCCTTCAATGAAGTCAAGGAATATGGCAGTTATGAAAGTAAAGTGAGAACCAAAGATCAGGCGCATCTGGCAATGTGGTGGAAAGATTTTGTCGAAAACTCGCATAACCGGCTGGCAAGACAACTTGTTGTAGAGGAAAATTTAGACCTGTGGGAAACGGCACGTGTCTTTGCATTGTTGAACATGACCATCTACGATGCCTATATCAATGTTTTTGACAATAAGTTTTATTACAACCACTGGCGACCCTATACGGCGATCCGTTGGGCGGCGAATGATGAAAACCCAAATACGGAACCAGACCCTGAATGGAATAATTTGCACAAACATACCTACGCGTTCCCATCATATCCGTCTGCACATGGAACTGCCAGTATGGCGGCAATGGCCGTTTTGTCAAATTCTTTAGGAACTGGCGACAAATACAGTTTTTTAATGACTACCGAAGAAGTGGATAAGGCGGGGCCCTTTTCTGGACCAATTAAAATGGATCCACCGGTGCGTTCATTTACCAGTTTTTCCCAGGCCGGAATGGAGGCCGCTATGTCCCGGGTATATCTGGGCATTCATTTTCGATACGACTCGGAAGAAGGTTATAAACTTGGTGCCAAGATTGGGGATTATGCAAATAAAAACTTTCTTAAACCATTATAGATTCCTGAATAAAATATAGTATTAGTCTCGCTTGATAGTATATTCCTTTCTTGAGCCATAAAACCAACCTTTCACGAGACTCTACAGGTTTTTCTCTTCTATTTTTAACAGCCGTTTTAAAAACCATTTATACTGTAGGGAGTGCCCTATAAACCATTCGTTTTAATTCATAAAACTCATGCAAATACTAAATTGAACAGCGTGTTAAGCGGCTTTTAACTGGAGTTTATTTATTGGAAACATTACTTACCCATCCTTCAAATATTTTCAAATAGTCATCATGCAATTTTGCCCAATACGGAAAATCAGTCTTCCCAACATGGTACATCGAATGATTGGCACCCTTCAGTTGTATAATTTTATAATTTTCGTTACCAGCTTCTTCCAAAGCTGTTGAAATCAGTTCATGACTTTTTTCGGGAATGATCTCATCCAAAGTTCCTTGAATGACCAAAATAGGTTATTCGGTTTTCTGAAAATAAGGCATCGGACTGTATAACAGTTTCTTGTCTACCTGTACTTCGTCAAGGTTCGGGATCCAGATATTTTGAAACCACGGTTTGGATTTTTCCAACGCAATTGACTTCTCCAACTCGTTCCTATTTAAGTCGCCAGCAATATGTTTGAAAACTTTTCTTTGCAATTCCACCCCTTCTTCACTTATGTCGGGATTATTGTTCTTCCAAGCGTTCAGGTCACTTTCCAACAAATTACTGCCTGGGCAACTGGCTGCAATACCATACCTCAGTTCTTGTAACTCATTTAGAATATAAGGGACTTTGGTCGCGCCTTGACTGCTTCCTTTTATCCCTATTTTGGATAAAGGAATTCCGGTTTGTTCTGAAAAATAGTCAATGGCATTCATATCGTCGGACAATAGTTCTTCCATGGTAGCTGCCTGCCAATCTCCTTCAGAAGTGCCGGTACCACGTTTGTCATAATGAAAAGTAACATATCCTTTTTCAGCAAAATAAATGGCTTCCGCCCTTGAACCGCTTCGATTACCACCTCCTGAAGAAGCGAGAAATACGATGGCATTTGAATTGGATTTAGATGGTTTTCGTATGGTTCCACCAATATTCAGCCCGTTTGATTGAAATACGATTTCTTCGGATTTCACACTTTCTTCTTCGCTTCTAGCTTCTCTTTTTAAGGAATAAGTTGTTAGTAGCGAATCGACTTCCAATGATCCTGACAATCCGGCATAATTATCGGTCCATTTGTTTTTGAAGTTGTAGGTATAGCGATCGCTTTGCAACATAAAATATATTGAATCGCCGCTTATTTCAACATTTCTTGCCGGTATCTGAAAGGCATTCTGTTCCAGACTGGTAAAGAATACCTTCCAGTCGGTGGAATCTTTTTTGATTTCGAAGGATATGGCATCCGAAAAATTACCATGGTTGAAAATGCCGCTGTAAATTCCGTCGTTTTTAACTTCTTTATTTTCCTGTTGTATACAACTGGAAGCGAACATCAATGTCATCAATAATAGCATGATTTTTTTCATTTTCTCAAGGTTTTAATTCCCAATAGAAGAAGTGTTCCAATTAAAATAAGAAAGTAAAGGGTTGTGGCCCCACTTTTAAGAAGACTGAAAAAAGCGGTAGTTGTTACCATACTTGGTGTTAAATCTGGATAGTTTGTAAGCAGATTGATGATTCCGATATTCTCCAGATAATCTGCCAATCCCGCGAATAGCGGAAGCAAACAGAGATAAAATAACTTACTGTTGAACTTATTCAGCTTTTTTAAAAAGTAGGCGAGCAGCAAACAATAACTGATGCCGAAAAGCGCTGGATATACCATATCCAAGGGAAGCTGATTGTATAAATATGCATCCCTACCCTGCGGGCCAAGGGCATTGAACAGGGCTTTTACATAATCAAGGTCATAACCTAGTGGCATCATATCCAACAATTTCATACCGTTGGCATGACCCATAACCTTGGGAATGGTAATTGTCAGCATAGGGATATACACCAGGTTGGTCAGTATAAAAAGGAACAATACCTTTTTGCCCGATATGTTTTTCTCGATTTTTCTGCGCATGATTTTCAGGCTTTATCCTATTGGTTCAAAAACTGCTCATAAGGTTTTTTCAGCCTTTCAGAAATAAATAATACTTCATGTGGTTTGTTGCGAACGGCCAGTCCGTGACTTAGGAAAAATGTAGCATCTTCGACAATATGTGATGGTTCTCCATACATTTCCTTGAACTTTTCTATAAACTGCTGCTCTTCGCTTTCTTCGGTAAGGATCCAAACCATATCCAAAATTTCGTCGGCAAATATCAGCTCTACTTTACGAGGTTTTTCTGCATACATAAAACCTTCACAGTCCAGTTGAGACTGCATTTTTTGGGCTGTAGGAAGTTGAATCGGTTCATTTTCACGATATTCGGTCGAGGTACACAGTGGCTTGATTTTCTGCAAAATGTTATCTATGGTTTCGCCAAAGATGAATACCTCGGGTTTTTCGACGGATTGTGATTTTAATTGAAAGGTTTGAAAAAGGAAAGTCAAAACCAATAGGGTTTTAATACCGATAAATTTTGTTGGTTTTTTTCTCATGATTTTTTGATTTGCTTCAAACTGCTGCGCTATCATTTAAAAAAGGAATGCCACATCTTCTTTTAAGTGAGTCCGTTGGCCTCATTAATTGCAGCTTAATTCTCTAAAATGTAGAGTGTCACAGCACTGTCTTTAGTTACTTCTAATCTAAACGTTAATGTTGATCCATCTTCAATGTCCATTATCAAATTACTACTTCCCGCTACTTTTGCCAAGGGCGTCTTTTGCCCGATAATAACATTTTCTTGCTTTAAATTTGCACCATAATCAAAAGACCAGTCGATGGGCGCTATTTTAAACTCACAACGACCTTTTTTCAATGTTGTCGTGGTTTCGTAAATCCCTTTCCCTTTATACTCAAAGCTAGGTGTGCTATCCCATTTTTTACCCCAATCGTTCATAGTGCCCAATAGGTAGATGGTCTCCCTTCCAAAGGGCTGCCCGTCCATTTTATCCAGTTCCAGTTGTACCTTTGTTAAGGCATCCTCCAGTTTATCTCCCTTTATCAACGAGATGGCCAGGTCCATTGCAGCACTTTGATCAATGGATATATCCGGTTCAACACCTTTTCCTTCAATTCTTCCCATTCGGATTGAATAATATTCCGCTATGGGTAGAGACAATTGAAAGCCATGTGGCAAATCGTACATTTTTTGCGACAACATCTCGCCAGCCGTGGTTTCGCCGATAATCGTTACATTTTCTTCTTGAGCAAGGGCATCTACCGTAAATTCGGCAGCACTGGCAGATTTATTACTCGTTAGAACATAAACCGGACCGTTGAAGTGCGGGTACATTGGCTTAAACTTTACACGGGTAAGTGGTTCTTCTTGTACATCGTGCCAGAACGACTTTATCGACCATCCTTCCCAGGGTGTTAAACTTTGAATATCGGCCAGACCGGGTGCCCTTGTATTGTTCTCCCACCATTTTCTGGAGACGAATATCCCGGCATCAATAGAATCCGCAAGCACATGACCAATAAGGGGAACGCCTGCAAATGTTCCCCCGGTATTATTTCGAAGATCTATGACTAGGGACTTTGTTTTTTTTCTTGCGATCTCACGGTAAGCCTCGAACACCTGTTCTTTTGTGTCCAAACCGGTCATAGTGGTTACCGTAAGTACCGCTGTCTGATCCATCCATTTCAGTGAAACGCTATGATCGCCCACTCGCATTGAGTCGATGAATCCGGCCATTTCTTCTGCCGGCCTTTCCAAAACCCCTAGTCTAACATGTGAGAAAGGACCATCCTTCCAAAGTTGATTGAACCCATCAATAAAAGCTTGTTTTGTTTTGGCGGTTGTTGCAAGATCTTGAACCTTTTTTTCTAATTCGAGAAAATTTTCCGTGGTTAGCTCTGCAGGGTTATAGTGGTATTCGGACATCAATTGGGATATGCTTTCCGTGACGGATGTCAAGTCCTGATTAAGAGGTTTGCCCTTCTTGCTAGAAGGTTGAAAGTCGCAGGAAAGTAGCAGCAGAAATAGGAACAGTGAACCGAGATTTTTCATTTTAAATGATTTTTTATTAATTCTTTTTTTTTTGATTAAAGACTATAAGCATCAGTCCGGACAAATAGGCAAGAAAAATCCAAAATGTATTCATACTTCCGGTAAACTCTGGCAAAATTAGCAGATAATTAAAAGCGGCATTAGCACTAATATGGGCCAGTATTGAGGTAAGTACACTTTTCGTAAAATAATATATCCAGCTTATGAACAGTGTTCCTAAAACAACCCATAGCAAAAACACGGTGAAGTCCATTTGTTGGGGAACACCTGTTTTGATAAGATATGCCGGAAGATGCCAAAACCCCCATATCAAGCCAAGTATAATGCTTGAATAAAGAACATTAAATTTCTGCATCAATCTGGGAAGTAAGAATCCCCTCCATCCATATTCCTCTCCGATTGCAATTAATACTATCACAACAACCTGTGGCAACAATTGAGTCGTTCTGAAATTTAACTTGTAAATATCGAATTCCAAGGATGTGAGCACTGCTAAAGTTGCAAGTGAAGGAATTCCAATAATTGAAAGAAGAAACCATTTTAAGGGTATTTTCCGAACTGTTTGTTTAACGAACAATTCATAAATACCTTTCTTACCTTTTGTCATGGCGGTAAGAATCAGTGCGACCATTGTTGGTGTGAAGACAGCCAATATGGGGACATTTGGATTATCTAATTTATAAGAGATAAAGCATATTAGTGAGCTCAGGGTTATTACAATTGCCGAAAATAGAATAATTTCTTTTTTTTCTGTTGAAGTGAATATTTTCATAATTGACTATTACGGTTTGAACAGATACACGCTAAAAGGTGTTTTTTTATTATGTAGTTATAAGACCATTTAAGATTTCTTCTAAATGATTTCTTATGAGCGAAAAATGGCGTTCATTTTCCAATACAATGAACTCAGAGAGCAAATAATGGACTTGTTCAGTATTCTCGACTAATCGAAATTTTGGAAAGCAAACCAAGGCTTTTTCTGGTAGTTAAGATTACAGTTAAGTATGTTTAATTTAGAGAAAAGGGGATGGACTTTGATGAAGGTCCATCCCCTTTGATAGGTGTTTAAGTTTCTGCTAGTGCAGATCTTTTAGCATTGCCCAACGGATTCTTTTACTATCCTCTTGATTAGAAAGGAACGTTAGCCTTCTAGATTCCATTGGTGACTGATTGATGAAAGTTCTCATGACTGATGTTTTATTGATTGATGCGTTGTTACAAATCGTGATTAGCGATTAAAGTTCCGGTACTGCGCCCATTGGGCCCTCTTACTATTACTAAGTGAAGAGAAGTACTGTCCTGTTTTGGATTCTGTTGCTGTATTGTTGAATGATGCTCTCATGATTTCTTTGTTTTTATAGATTGATGATTGTTGTTTTTCTGATTCAGACTATCTGTTGAAATTTCTGTACTGTGCCCATTGCGCTCTTTTGCTGCTACTAAAGGTTGAGAAGTACTGTCCTTTTCTTGATTCTGTTGCTGTTCTGCTGTTAGATGCTTTCATAATTTCTATATTTTAGTTGTTGTTTTTAAAATGACTTACAACCAATAGACGAGCAACGATCTATTTTGTTACAGTACTATGTATAAAAAGGTACTATATTATGTAATATTTAACATCTCCTAATTCAGCGATTAAATCGTAGTGTATTGATTATCAGAATAATATAAAGACAATTCATTTTTTTAAAAAAAGTCAAAAAGAAGATTCAAATTCTAAAATGCATGCCATTATGGATATATTAAACAATCTATCAAAGCTCATTTCAACTAGAATATGTTAAATTCGAGTTCATTTAGGCACTGCTTTCTTAGAAGTCGCACGAAAGGAACGTTTTATGGGACAGCATATTTTTACTCTAAACAATGCGCAATTTTTGTTCGCAAAGCCAAGTGTGATTTTATATAATAATTCCCGCAATGAAATTGTTGAGTTAGTTCCAAGCCCCTGTATTCTAAGGTGAAACCAAATTGAAAATGTTAAAATTCAGTTTGCAAATGCATGTACATTGACATAAGGTGTTTGCCTTTTGATCACGGCAAAGACACGGTGTACAATTTTGTTTCGGACAATGTTGATCGTACTCATTTTGCTTTTTCCTTTTTCCACCCTGTCCCGATAGTAATTTTTCAGTTCCGAGTTTTTCTGGATGGCCGAGAATGCGGCCATTGTAAGGAGAGACTTCATGTTCTTGTTGGCATTGTGGTTTACTTTTGATTTGGATCTCAACGAAGTTCCGGACTGTTTTTCAAAAGGGGCGATACCTGCGTAACAAGCATATTTACGGGCATTGTCAAAGTTTACAAAGCAGTTGGTGGTAACAATCAGGTTAACGGCCACTATAAAACCAATGCCATCTACAGAAGTTATCAGGTTGTAAACCTTATCGATACGTTCGTCATTTTTGATAAGCTCTTTTAATTGTTGCTCGATTGCTTTGATCTGTTTGGCCAAATACCTTAACATCTTGTTTTGAACATTGATGATAGGTCCATGTTTTTCTTTGCCAAGAACCGTTCGATATTCTTTTAGATCTGCAGAGAATCCCGCTCTTTGCTTTACAAGTTTTTCCCTCAGCGATATCAGCTTTTGAAGTTTCATGATATTTTTGGAGGGGATTTCGGTCGGATTTATCAAATCCCTTCTCAAATAGGCATATTCCGCAATTCTGTAGGCATCGACCTTATCATTTTTGCCCCTTACCAATCCCATTGACCTTTTGATCTGTAATGGTGCGACCAGGACAAATGCATGTTTCAGGTCATCCAGATAAAGCGATAAGGGTGTGGAATAGATGCCCGTGTGCTCGAAACAAAAAATAACGTGGTCAAAATCAGCTCTTGAATAATGGGACATTGCCCACTTGTACATTTTTTTAAATCCTTTGGGATCGTTTTCAAATTGTTGTGTCAGTTTTGGTCCGTGAATAAAGACATCAATAGTTTTTTTGGATACATCAATTCCGATGGCATCTTTGAATTTCATAATTTGGTATTTAGATTAAACAAAAAGTTGCTTTTACTAAGACCTTTAAAAGTCCTGAAAGACTACTATTCTAAATGGCACTAAAGCAACTGAGAGCAAGAAAGGGGACTAATACAGGGGTTGGTTCTTTAAACCAGCGGAAGTCAAAGTTCACCCCTTTCTTCTCTCAAAAATTAATACAAATATTTATTATGCTAATCTAAAGGCGGAAGTTGAAAGACCTTCCACTCCATTCTTGTCGTTCGAGGTCTTTCAACCCCCTCGGTGCCGCACAAAAGCACAATGGGCGAAAGGCCCCTTGAACTTTATCTCCCCCTCCCCACATTTCGTGTTCCTTATTCCTTTCTGCATAGCGTGTTGCGTTATTTTCGATAATTCCACAAATACATTGAATAATCTATAAATATTGAATTTTCCTTACGTTAAAATTCCATTCGCTTCCTTTTGTCCATATCCGGCCTCCTAATTTGGCCCTTAATCCAATACCGACATTTCTCTTTGGTTTTTAGCCAGTTTTCAATTAATAGAATACAGGTAAGAGCGAATGCCGCGCTGTGCATTACGAACAACTTAAATATAAGACTATGGAAGAGCAAAATAATATGGTGGCACTTTTGAAGGATATTAAAAACCTTCTTGCCCATAACAAGAAAGTGATGAACGTGGACGATCTTTCTGCCTATACCGGTCTCTCCAAAAGCAAGATCTATAAGCTGACACAGATGAAGCTTATCCCTATGGGCAATAACAAACACATACGGCAGAAATTCTTTGACAAGGACACAATCGATGCATGGCTGTTAGGGGAACCTGATCTTTCGGACAAGTATCTCGAAGCGGAGTTCAATAGGCAGTTATACCAAAACAAAAAGCATTGATAAATGCAAATTTAGAAGGGCAATGATAGAATATTCGAATTAAATATGAAGATTACAAAAGGATTTTCGAGTGATAAAAGAATACGATTATGGCATGGCTGATGATAATGCGTCCGGGTGAGAATTCAAGATGTGTCATTGTCATGACAATCTTGCTTTTGCTCCCGATGGTCGCAAAAGAAAAAGGCAAAAAATGAAAAGGGAGTTCATCCAGTTCCGGTGCAGCCTCTATGAAAAGAAAATGTTGAAGATAAAGGCCAAAAAGGCCGGTCTTTCCCTGTCCGAATATTGCCGCAGTTCCGCATTCGGGAACAGCATCATCGAGAGGCTTACCCCTGAACAACTGAAACATTATGCCCTATTGGTGGAGTACAAGAACAACTTCACACGGATAAGCAACATGTTCAAAAAGCGCAACCCCCGATTGGCCCAAGAAGTGGAACAACTGGCCGAGCAGATCAGGACACATCTTTACAACTTCAGGAAATGATCGGCAAGGGAAAGTCCATATCGCACACCCGGGCCTCCATCGGCTATGGATGGAACCAGGAGAAGCATGCCGAAATCGTCCATAGCCAGCACTTGGCCGGGGAGAACCCCAAACAGATCACGGAGGAGTTCAAGATCATCCAGGAACAGAACCAGAAATGTGAAAAAAATACCCTGAGCTTTGTGCTCAGCCCCACTGTGGAGGACGGACGGGACCTTTCCAAAAAAGAGCTGAAGGATATGACCAAGAATTTCATCGAAAAAATGGGACTAGGGAAGCGGCAGGCCATCGCTTTTGTCCATAGGGACAAGGAACATACCCATGTCCATTTATATGTGAACCGGATCGGTTTCGATGGAAGGGCCTACAAAGACAGCTTCATCGGGAAAAGAAGCCAACAGAAGGCCCATGAGGTGGCCAAGGAGATGGGACTGACCACTGCAAGGGACGTGCAACGGCAGCGGTTGAACGACCTGCAAAGGGTGCGATCGGAAATAAGGTCCCTGCATGAAAAAACAATGGCGCAGGACCGGCCCAAGGATTTCGACCGGTACATCAACGCCATGAAGCAAAGGGAGGTCAGAGTGATCCCTTGCATCAACAAAGCGAACAGACTGCAGGGGTTCCGCTTCGAGTACCAAGGCCACAATTTGAAGGGCAGCGAAGTGCACCGTTCCATGTCGGGGGCCAACCTTGCGGCCCAGATATCCAAAAATACCGAAATGGGCATCCGTACATCCAAAACGAATACCGTCAACCTTTTGGGCAAGACCACGCAGCTCAGTGTGAACCTAGCGGCAGGGCTGGCCAAGCAGGGCCTTAAGATGGCCGTCAAAAAAACGATGGGCCTTGGCATGGAAATTTAACCTAAAACAAAGTATGGCATGAAGAACATGGACGAAATGATGGAACTCCTGACCGAAGAGATCAAGGGGGTACACGCGTTGATCGCTAAACTGGAAAAGCGATTGGAAGACCTGAAGGACCTCGATAACAAAGCGGATACATCCATTATCGAATATTATGTAAGGGAACATTTAAGACAAGCGGATAGAACGATGGAAGACCACAATACCACCTTTCGGAGGATCCATGCGGAGATCAACAAGGGAAAATTAATTCCCAGATGGCTTTTCGCCCTGTTCTGTGCGGCATTCATCGTGACCGTCGTTTCCCTCAGCTATTTTGGCCATCACTTTATCCAATTCGAGAACAGGACGAAACAAGCGTATACAAAGGGAAAAGAAGCTGGGGTCTATCAATTAAAAAACTACTTTGATGACCACCCCATTATTTATAAGGATTTTCAAAAGTGGGCGAAAAAACAGGATAGTATTGCAAATCAAAAGTAGGGTGCGCCCTATGGAATTTTTGCTTGACGCTTATCCGCCGGAACACTACAAAAATTCCACAGGATCCATGCGCAGTTAAGTTTTGGTAAGATTTGGGGCTCTCTAAACAGAAATCCTTTTATATCTGCTATCTAGCAAATCTTTATAATTCCATTTTTGACTTTCTGATAAAAATGAATTTTCTATCCAAATAGAAGTCGTGGACTTATTTTTCAAAAGCCGTTCAAAAACCCTCCTAATCTGCAGCGGTGTTAATCCCAACCCTTTTCCAAAATGCTCAAAATGTTGTCTCGTAAACTTACTCTTTTTTCCATCTAGTGTCAGTGCAAGTTCCTCGGAATCCTCGGGATTCAGTATGGCAACATTTAGCAAATCGTATGCCGGCGCCAACAACCAGCCCAAATCCGTCTCGATCATCGAGAAATTTTTAAGGTGCATATCATTGTTTCCGGTAAGGAAACTAAATAGCGTCAACTCATAGAAGAACAATTTATCCAACAAAGTATTACTGGAATGGCCGCCAATGGCCTTCCCCACCTTTTCCATAGAGCCTTTGTATTTATCAAATGCCTCGGTTATTTGAAACATATCCAACATATGAATTTTTGAACCATCCTCTTTTCTGTCGATTCGTTTGGTCAAATAAGAGAGTTCCCCCGATTTTAATCGTATCAATGTAGATGGCACCACCTGTATACCAAAGGCTTCCGCGATCCGCATGGTCAGATGCTCATTTTGTGGCATTTCAGGAAAATCCTCGGACGGTGGTTTTAAGATATAGTTGCCACCCAACGCGCCTACTACCGTTAACCTAACATCGGTATCCTTTTTGGCGGCATCGACCAATGAGAGGGATAGTTTGGCCTGTACCCCCGGTACGGCCACACTACGCTCTATGACGTTTTTGGCCAGTTCGGACATTTCACCCAAGGTATATGGAAGTTTTGGAGCCTCTTTGGTTCCAAAGAATTCCATACTGCATTGCTCGTGAAAATCCACTTCGCCTTGTAGTACCTTATAGCAATAGAGACATTTATGCATCTTCTTCAATTGGTATTACACTTACGGCCCCGATACAATTTTGACAGCAGACCAGCAACAATCCCATTCGGTCACTTGGATTGATTTTCCAGTTTTTTGAAGCGATATTCAATAACCATCCCTCAGGAATCAGACCTTCAAAAAATGAAAATAGTCGTTGACTTTGATAGGGCTCTTTTCGGACGGGCATGGTAAATGTCAAAAACTGATTTGGATAATTCTTTATATATGCCTCATCATAAGCATATAGATACTCACCCTCGTTGGTTTCCGTCAAGACCCCTGCCAAAATATCCTTGTAATATATCTTGCCCTTTCTCATTCAACTTCTTTTTTGTCTTCTACCACGGCCAGTCGATGCCCGAACATACTTAGAACCAAATTGACCTTTTCCATATTTAGATTGGTCTTTCCCTGCTCTATTTTGCGAACGACCGTTAGGGCAACGCCCGCACGTTCCGCAAACTCTTGCTGGGTTAGGTTTACCGCTTTTCTACGGGTCTTTACAAAGGTTGCTAAATCTTTCATTATATGCTTTTAAATATAAAATCAAGTAAATATACTAAATTATACGCAAAAACATATAAAATAGTTTTTTATTATAATATTATATGCTTTAGCATATACGTAGATGAGCGTAGGAAGTGGGTTGTGGAGGCAACAGTAGTTCGGAAGCCTCGTCCAGTATGGAACTATCCAACTCCTTTAGGTAAGCCTGCGTAACCTCTAAATTCTGGTGTCCCAATGATTCGCTGATGACATCCGTGGCAACTCCCTTTTGTTTGAGACAATTGGCAAAACTATGTCGGGCCACATAACTGGTCAGCGTTTTTTCAATCTTGCAATGTACAGCGATCTGCTTTAAATCCATATTGAATATCTTCAGCGTTTGCTTCTTGGCCCTTTCTATTTCAATCGGGGTAAGGTCATCGCTTTTGAGCAACGGGAAGACATAACCGGTTCCGGTAGGACGTATACGGTAGTAGTCCAATATTTCCTGAACAGGGGGTAATATCTTTATCTTAAAATTTCCTTTGGTCTTCGACCTTGTGTATTGGATAATACCGTCCTTAATGTTGCTCCATTTTAATTTCATGACATCCGCAAAGTTCATTCCCCGCGTATAAAAGCTGAATAGAAAATAGTGGCGGCTATCAACAAGTTCGGGACACTTTGAAATATCCATGTTCCATATTTTATAGATTTCGCCGATTTCCAATGCCCGCTTCGCACTCTTACCTTTGAGTTTTGAAATTTTATACTTTTTAAAAGGATAATTGTCCGCCGAGGTCAGATCCCGTTCCATGGCAACATTGAATACGGTTCGGATACAGCGCATACGAACACTGATTCCCCCATCACTACCCCCGCGGAAACGAAGAAAGCCCTCGAATTTTGACAAAAAGGCCAAATTGACTTCTTCAAAGTTGAGACGGGTACTGCCATGAAACTTTTGTAGCGTGGCAAATGCATCTTTATGGCACCTGGCACTGCCCGTCCTGCCAGCAGTCAGCATTTCCGAAATCAAATCGTCCCAAAAATAAAAGATGTTGTTGCCATTGGGATTTGACTTCACCCGAAACGCATGTTCAAAGTCGGAAAGTGTGAACCGTTCTTTTTCAGTATTAAGATTCATATATACCCTATATGCCCTGTCCTTGATATTGGAAAGCAACCGATTGTTCTGAATGTAGTTCGGGTTCCTTTTGGTAAATATTTCGGAGTTGACATCCCATTCTTCCGGGAACGCATTGAAGATGGTTTTGAAAAACTTCGTTTTTCTATCTTTGGTCACACGAAGGTAAATTGGATAGGATCCATTTACACGACTTTTCTTTCTGAGAACGATTTTTATACTGGCCATAATTATCAAAAAAGTGGTACAACATAGGTACAACAAATTGCCTATTAAAGGTACTCTAAATGAAAATCAAAGAAAAATATATTTTTATAATAAATTGATAATCAGACTATAAGAAAGCAAAAGTAGCCAAATGAAAAATACTTTTTCGCTTCTTCTAAGCAGACGGTCACAGGTTCGAATCCTGTCGCGATCACAAATAGATCAACAAAAAGTTGAAAACGAAGCGAGCTAAAAAACATAGCTTGCTTTTGTTTTTTGGGGAGCACAGTTTTCTTTTGTTGATTTTCAGCACGGAGTGCTTTCAGGATATGCAATCCAGTCGCGATCACTTAAAGCAGCACATCCGTCACCAATCGCTCTGAATAATCGGTTTTTCAACTAGAATTCCATCACCAAATTTCTTAACTTTAACGAAAGCACCTGTTAGCGCCTTATCGCGCGTTTCCTTAATATTCATCCAATTGGGTACCACATCCAATTTAATCTTTAAACAATACCATGAAAGAACTAAAAAAAGAAGACATCAGCCAAGAAGTATTCGACCTCTATGACGATTATGCACATAATAAGATCGATCGAAAATCTTTCCTTGAAAAATTATCGCTCTTTGCGGTGGGGGGCCTCACTTTGCCTTCACTCCTCAGCTTTATCATGCCCAACTATGTGGATACGCTCTTGGTCAAGCCCGATGATCCCCGATTGAAGTCCGATTATATCACCTATGATTCCCCAAAAGGCGGCGGGAGCATCAGGGGATTGCTATCGATGCCGGCCGAAACGATGTCCAAATTACCGGGCATCGTAGTCGTTCACGAGAACCGGGGTCTCAACCCCTATATCGAGGATGTTGGACGAAGAGCGGCCGTGGAAGGGTTTATTTCCTTGGCGCCCGATGCTTTGACACCCCTCGGAGGCTATCCCGGTAATGATGATGAGGGCAGGGAAATGCAAAGAAAACGCGACCGAATGGAAATGCTGGAAGATTTTATCGCCGCCTATAACTATGTCAAAAACCACAAAGATTGCAACGGCAAGGTAGGCGTTGTCGGCTTTTGCTTCGGAGGATGGATCGCCAATATGATGGCCGTAAAGGTTCAAACGCTTTCCGCGGCGGTCCCTTTTTATGGCGGACAGCCAAGTGCGGAAGAGGCCGCTCTGATCCAAGCCCCTTTGATGCTCCAATATGCGGGGCTCGATACCAGGGTCAATGAAGGCTGGCCGGCCTATGAGGCCGCACTTAAAGCGAATAACAAAGAATTTGTGGTTTATTTCTATCCCGATGTGAACCACGGCTTCCATAACAATACCACCCCCCGATACGATGAACCCGCCGCAACTTTGGCCTGGCAGCGCACCATCGATTTTTTCAAGGAGAAACTGAGTTAGACTTGAAATGACCTCAATAAAATCATGAAAAGAAAAGATTTTATCAAAACCACCGCGGCTTTTACGGCGGGCACCTCCTTGTTTCCTCTCACTTCCTGCAGGGAGGACAAAAAAGAAATGGTGGCCGAGACCGTGCGCACCAATTGGGCTGGAAATTATGCCTACAAGGCCAAAAATTTATATGAGCCCACTTCTGCCTCGGAAGTTCAATCCCTGATGAAAAAATTGGGCCAACAAAAAGCCCTGGGTTCCTGTCATTGTTTCAACAATATTGCCGACACCCCCTTAAATCAGATATCCACCAAAAAACTGGTACAGCCCTTGGCGTTTGATTTGGATGCCCAGACCGTTACCATTGGTGCGGGTACCAAGTATGGGGATTTCGCCCCTGAACTCCATGAACGGGGATATGCATTGCACAACCTTGCTTCCCTCCCCCACATTTCGGTCGCCGGGGCATGCGCCACTGCTACCCATGGATCTGGTGTGACCAATGGCAATCTGGCCACTGGGGTATCGGCCATCGAAATGGTCAATGCCGATGGGGAAATCGTGACTTTGAGCCGTGCAGGAAATCCTGACCTTTTTTATGCTGCCGTTGTAAATTTGGGTGCCTTGGGGATACTGACAAAAATTACCCTCGACATTCAAAAAACCTATGACGTTCGCCAAAATATATTCCAGGAATTACCCTTACAATCGCTTAAAGATCATTTTGATGCCATATTATCCTGCGGCTACAGTGTAAGCCTCTTTACCGACTGGCAAGACCAAAAAATCAGTCAAGTATGGGTCAAAAGGAGGATGGATGCGCCCATTGAAGATTTGGGCAATGATTTTTATGGCGCGATGGCGGCCACAAAAAACCTGCACCCCATCACGCGGCTTGCATCGGAAAATTGTACCGATCAAATGGGCGTTCCCGGCCCCTGGTACGATCGCCTACCGCATTTTAAAATGGGGTTTACGCCCAGTAGCGGTGAAGAGCTTCAATCGGAATTTTTTGTCCCGAGGGAAAAGGCACTCGATGCCATCCTGGCCCTGGAGCAAAAGAAGGATCTAATATTCCCGCAGTTGATGATCACCGAAATACGCACCATAGCCAAAGACAACTTTTGGATGAGTCCCTGTTACCAGCAAGATTGTGTTGCCATACACTTCACCTGGAAACAAAACCCCAAGGAAGTGGGCCAATTGATCTCGATGATCGAAACCGAACTCGAACCCTTCGGTCCGAGACCGCACTGGGGCAAGTTATTTTCAATGGCACCTAAGCGCATTCAATCACAGTATGAAAAATATCCTGAATTCTTGGCCTATGCCAAAAAGATGGATCCTGAAGGGAAATTCAGAAATGATTACCTCAACCTAAATTTGTATCCGTCTTGACAAAAACCCGCACAAGATCGTTTTTCGTCACTTGAAAGCCCGTGCGACCTGCTTTGAGCTCCCCAGGCCATCAATGCCCAATTCCACCACATCCCCAGGTTTGAGATAACGTGGCGGTTTAAACCCGAGTCCGACCCCAAATGGTGTTCCCGTAGAAATGACATCCCCGGGCAATAGGGTCATAAACTGACTGATATAACTGATCGACGTAGGAATATCAAAAACAAAATCAGATGTATTGCTGTTCTGCAATAGCTCCCCGTTGACCTTCAACCACAAATTGAGATCATGGGGATCTTTGATCTCATCCCGGGTGGCGATAAATGGTCCTAGGGGGGCGAAGGTATCACAGCTTTTTCCTTTTACCCATTGGCCGCTGCGTTCGAGCTGAAAGGCCCTTTCGCTATAATCGTTGTGCAGCAAGTACCCGGCAATATGTCCCATGGCCGCTTCTTTGGTAACATAGGAGGCCTTTTTACCGATGACCACCGCCAATTCTACTTCCCAATCGGTTTTCTCGCTTCCTTTTGGAATGACCAGATCGTCATTAGGCCCAACTATGGCCGTAGTGGCCTTGAAAAACAATACGGGTTCCTTTGGGATTTCCATCCCCGACTCCTTGGCATGTTTGGCATAGTTCAAACCGATGCAGACCAATTTTGAAGGTCTGCAGAGCGGGGCGCCCAACCTGGCCGAAGCGGGAACCGTCGGACAGGATTCCCCATGCTTTTCCAACCAAATCTTGAGTTGTTTCAGTCCGTCTCCCCCAAAAAAGTGCTCATCATAATCATGGCCAAAACCTGAAACATCGAGCCTTTTCCCATTTTCCAACTGTACCCCGGGCTTTTCCTTTCCAAGGGCTCCGAATCGTATTAATTTCATATGTTCAATTTATTTTGGTTAGTGCAGGTCACTGGACGAGCCGAACATCCCTTTGTATTTAATTGCCGTTCAATCGAATGAATCCCCCATCGATCGGAAAATCGGTACCTGTGATGAACGAGGCCTCGTCAGAACACAAATAAAGTGCCAAATCCGCAATTTCAGAGGGTTCGCCCATTCTTCCGATAGGTTGCGTCTTTGAGAGTTTCTCAAACATTTCTTGCTCCTGTCCAGGAAAATTCGCTTTTAAATACCCATCCACAAATGGGGTATGTACCCTTCCGGGAGAAATGCTGTTGCACCGGATACCATATTCCAAATAATCCTTTGCCACGGAATAGGTCATGGTCAGGACCGCCCCTTTCGATGAGGCATAGGCAAAACGGTCGTTGATTCCAACGGTAGCGGCAACGGAAGCCATGTTCAAAATTACCCCGCCTTTTTCCTTCATATAGGGGATTACCGAATGGATGCAATTATAGACCCCTTTCACATTCACATTGTAGATCCTATCAAAATCGGCCTCAGTGGTATTTTCCACGTCCCCGATATGGGCGATGCCCGCATTATTGATCAAGATCTGGATCGGATCACTTTCGGCGATTTTCATTGTGGTTTGCATTACTTCCGTTTGCTTGGCCACATTGCAGGCATGGGCCACCGCATTCCCTCCTTTGCCATTGATCTCGGAGACGACCTCTTGTGCGGCTTCCTCCTTCAATTCCAAAATATGCACCTTGGCGCCCTGTGCTGCCAGCGCCACACAGATGGCACGACCGATACCGCTTCCACCTCCGGTTACAATAGCTGTTTTTCCCTTTAAATTAAACTTCATTTTACTTCTGTTTTAGCAATGGTGTCCGAAGCGACAAAATAGGCCTTCGTTTCTTCGTCCATTCCATTATCGATCAGTACATTGGGCATTTTCAATCTTAGATCGGCCAAGGCAACCTCGGAAAACCCGGTTTCCCAAAGATAAAGCCTTTTTAGGTTTTCAAGTTGTTTTAAAACAGCTGCGCTTTGGTCCCCAATCCCGGTTCCGTAAATTTTGAGCAACCTCAATTGCTTTAAATTTTTGAGCTTTTCAATCTCCGGGTCGCCGATGGGCGTGCGATCTAGCTCAAGCCACTCGAGGTTGGAGCACGATGCCACCAATGCCATTTCATCAACTCCTATGGGCAATCCGCTCAAATCGAGTTCCACGATATTGCTCGCAACGCGTTTCAAATCGGTGATGGCTTTGGAATCATATTTTGGAGAAAGATATACATCGATCCTGAGCGCTTGTGAATGGCTTGAAACCCGTTCGATGGTCACATAATCCGAGGCTAGGTTTTGTAGGGTGCTATCGGCTACTTTTGGTAGTTTGGCCCATTTTTCATCGGGACTGGGTTCCATCAGGGTTTTTACCAAGCTGACCAAGGATTCTGAAGCGGGCAATTGATCGAGGCGCAAGGTATCGGAAGCCCCTAATGCGATCCAGCGTTCCAGAATTTTGATTTCTTCGGTACCCAAGGGCTTCTTACCATCGGGGGGCATGTGATCTTCATCATCCAACGGCAAATGCAGGCGTCTAATCAGCTCGCTTTTGTCAGCATCGCCCGGCAATACGGTCTTCCCGCTTTCACCCCCCTTTAGGAGTGCGGCCCATCCCGTCATTAACAAAGATCCCTTTTTTTTGTTTGGATTGTGGCAAGACACGCAATTTTGGTCAAGTATAGGGTAAACGACATCAGCAAAAATCAAGGGATTCTCTGGGATTGACTTTTGTTTTTTGTCTAATGGAAGCGCCAAAAATTCCTCCCCATGGGTCACCATGCCACCATAATGTCCTGTAAACCCTATCAGTACAACAAGAACGATTTGTAGGACTTTGGCATACAACTTCAGGCCTAGCCCGGCGACATCCAACAGGTACCATAAAACCGATAGCAGGGCAACACTTGCGCCCAGCCACTGGTGCCATGTCAAAAGCTCCCCTTTGCTGCCCGATTCCGTTCCCAAAAAAAATCCCGAAATCGCGGTCAGCAATGCCGAGAGCACTGCCAAGATCAACAGACTTCGAGGAACCGGTCGACCCCTTAGCCCCATAAAAAGGGCGATGAGCAACAACACTATGGGGAAATGAAGCACTATGGGGTGCCAACGGCCCAACCAGGCCACCAGCCGGGGAAGCTCAACGTATGATTCAAAAACCAGACAGAATATCAGAAATACCGAAAGACCTAAAAATAGATAATCGAACCACCGGTTTTTAGCATCGTAGGCCATATTTTATGCAATAAGGTCATTGATCACATTTCCGGCCACGTCGGTCAAACGAAACCGGCGGCCTTGGTATTTGTAGGTCAACTGTTCGTGATCCAGACCCATGGCATACATCAAGGTGGCATGAAAATCATTGATATGTACCGGATTTTCAACAATATTATAACCGAACTCATCGGTCTCGCCGTAAGTAATGCCCTGTTTAACACCGCCGCCCGCCATAAAAATACTAAAGGCCCTCGGATGGTGGTCCCGGCCGTAATTTTTGGGATCGAATTTACCCTGACAATAATTGGTTCGGCCAAATTCCCCGCCCCAGATTACCAAAGTATCTTCCAACATGCCCCGCTGTTTCAGGTCCATGATCAAGGCTGCCGAAGCCTGATCGACATCCTTGGCCTGTCCGGCCATTTCATTGTGCAGATTACCGTGTTGGTCCCATCCCTGATGGTACAATTGGATGAAACGCACACCGTTTTCCGCAAGCCTTCTTGCCTGCAGCGCATTGGCGGCATAGGTGCCGGGTACCTGGCAGTCCTCTCCGTACAGTTTGATGATCGATTCCGGCTCTTTGGAAATATCCATGACATCAGGCACCGACATCTGCATACGATAGGCCATTTCATATTGGGCGATCCGCGATTCGATCTCGTCATCTCCGGTATCGACATGGTGCATTTTGTTGAGCGACGATACCTGATCGAGCAAATGCCTTTTGTCGGAACGTGAAATGCCATCCGGATCATTGAGGTAGAGTACCGGATCTTTTCCGGACCGAAGCAATACGCCCTGGTGCTTGGAATCGAGGAACCCGCTAGACCATAATTTGGAATACAGCCCCTGGCTGTTGCCCTTGCCCCTGGAGGTCAGTACCACAAAAGAAGGCAAATTTTTGTTTTCACTACCGAGGCCATAACTCATCCAAGACCCCATACTGGGCCTGCCCGAAATTTGGCTCCCTGTTTGAAAGAAAGTAATGGCGGGATCATGATTGATCGCTTCGGTATGCATACTCTTTATGATGCAGATATCATCCGCAATTTTGGCAATATGGGGGAAAAAATCGCTGATCCAGGCCCCACTTTTGCCATGCTGGTGAAATTCCACCGCAGGTGGCATCAACGGGAAGGTTTTTTGTTCGGAGGTCATCCCCGTAAGTCGCTGCCCGTTTCTGATCGATTCGGGCAGATCCTCTCCCATGCGCTTGCGCAGGGTGGGCTTGTGGTCGAAGGTTTCCAATTGTGAGGGGGCGCCCGCCTGAAAAAGATAGATGATCCGCTTTGCCTTTGGAGCAAAATGGGGCAGTCCCAAGGGCAACGACGCCATTGATGCCGATTCGTTCTTAAAGAGGTCGGGGATCAATAGGGATCCCAGGGCCAAAGACCCAATGCCCACGCTCAACTGTGAAAAAAAGTGCCTTCGGTTGACCTTTAACGGGCTTTCAGTATTCTTTTTCTCCTTCGCCATTCTATTTATTCTTTTGTAATGGTTTCATCCAAATTATAGATTACCTGTGCCGTGAGCATCAATGCCGCAGTTTTCGAAGGATCTACCGATAATTGTTCATATTCTCCAATGGCGGCCAATTTTTTGGCATCTTCGGCATTCTTGGAGTAGGTTTCCAGGGCATCTTGGTAATACGCTTCCAATACTGATATTTCTTCCTCCTTTGGAGCGCGCACCAAGATATCACGGAATATGTCCTGCACCACTTTGGTCCCATCCGGTTGTTTGGCCAAGGTACGTTGGGCCAAAACCCGGGCCGCTTCCAACACCTGTACGTCATTTTGCAAGGCCAAGGCCTGCAGCGGCGTATTGGTCTTTTGCCGCCTCACCTCGCAAAAATCACGGGTAGGCGCATCAAAAATCGTCATGCTTGCCGGTGGGAGGGTACGCTTCCAGAAAGTGTAGAGCGAGCGGCGATAGAGCTTGGCGCCGGAATCGGGCACATAGCTGGTTAAAATACCGCGGTTACCGCCAGCATTGGTTTCTTCCCATAGTCCGGGAGGTTGGTAGGGCTTAACACTTGGGCCACCGATCTCGGTATTCAGCAAACCGCTGGTGGCGAGCATATAATCCCTGATCATCTCCCCGCTCATCCTAAAACGAGGTGCCCTGGCCAAGAGTTTGTTTTCGGGATCGGCCTTTTTTAAATCAGGTCTCAATTCGGAACGCTGTTGGTAGGTGGCAGAAAGCATGATGTGCTTTATCAAATATTTGATGTCCCAATCATGATCCATAAAGTCGGCAGCCAACCAATCCAACAATTCGGGATGGGTAGGAAGGTTTCCCTGCACCCCGAAATCTTCGGCCGTTTCCACCAATCCCTTACCAAATAGCATCGCCCAAACACGGTTCACAAATACCCTTGCGGTCAAGGGATTGTTCTTATCGGTCACCCATCGGGCAAGTCCCAATCGGTTTTTCTGCAGGCTTTCGTCGAACGGAAAAATGGCTGCTGGAGTATGTGCTTCCACCGAATCGGTAGGTTCATCGTAATTGCCCCTATTGAGCACGAAAGTGGTTTTTGGTGCCGAATCGTTCATCACCATCACGTTGATCTTGACACCTTTCTCCTTATTGATGAAGGAAAGCAGGCCTTCCGTTTCCTTATCGGTAATCGTGATAAAGGGCGGATCGGCATAAAATTTCTGATCGGCGGCCTGAACCGCATCCATTTGCAGGCCTTTCTCGTCGACTTGATTGAAAAAGGAATACATGCCAAAATAATCTTTTTGCGAAATCGCATCGTATTTGTGGTCATGGCAGCGCGCACATTCAAGCGTTATGCCCAAAATGCCTTTCCCCAGGGTATTCGTGCGGTCCAAGACATAATTGACGCGATACTCCTCCTGTATCACCCCACCTTCCTGTGTGATCGGATGGTTGCGATTGAAACCCGTCGCCAAAATCTGTTCTTTGGTGGCATTGGGCAAAAGATCGCCCGCCAGTTGCCAGAGGAGAAAATCATCGTAGGGCATATTTTCATTGAAAGCATGGATCACCCAATCGCGCCAGGGCCACATGGTACGATAACTATCGTCTTGATACCCATGTGAATCGGCATAACGTGCCACATCGAGCCAAGATTGGGTCATTCGTTCGCCATAGGCAGGAGATGCCAAAAAAGTATCTATGGTTTTGGCTATGGCCATTTCCGATGGCGCTTCCAACAATTGACGTACCTGCTCTTGATCGGGAGGCAAGCCGGTAAGATCGAGGCTTATTCTTCGGATCAGCGTTTCCATCGGGGCCCGATCAGAAGGCAAAACCTGATTGTCGACCAGATTCCGGAGAATAAACCCGTCAATTTCATTTTGCGCCCATCCCATGGTATCGACATTGGGCGGGGTCGGTTTTAGGGGAGGATTGAAGGCCCAATGTTTATCGAATTTGGCACCTTGCTCGATCCATTTTTTAATCAATTTTTTCTCATAACTGTTCAGCGACAGTTTGGAGTCGGGCGGTGGCATCAATTCATCGGGGTCATCGGAAACCACGTGCAAATACAAAAGACTTTTATTGGGATTCCCGGCTACCAGCGCATATTTCGCGGGATTCTCAGGCAGTTCGCCCAAGGCTGAGGCTTCCATATCCAAACGGAGACCCGCTTTGCGCTTGTTGGCATCGGGGCCATGGCATTTATAACAATTATCGGAAAGTATTGGCTTGATGTGGAAATTATAATCGACGAGCTCAGGCAGCTTCATGTCGGCATAAGCATCGTTGGAAGGATTGAAAACCCCTTTCTTAAATGCAAACAGCAACGCAACAAGCCCCGCCAAAATAAGAAGCAAACCAATTTTCTGTTTCATCACAATAGCAGCCGTCGCCATGCGACAGGTCTTTAAAGTTAACAATTTTCGTCAAATACAGCGGTTCGGGATGCCCAATTAACAACCTCAAGTCGGATGACGATGACCAATAGTTTTATTCTTGCACCTTATCTCATTTTTGGTAGGGCAAACCGTCGAATCTATTGGCAAGCCCAATCGCAAAGCAAGAAGAAATCGGCAAAGATGCCTCTATTCGGCCGCTCACAGTAAGAAATCAATGATTGCTGAACTAGGACTTTGTAAAAACCAAATCGAACTGTACGGTCACCTCATCCCCTACCACGATTTGCCCGAACATGGCCGTTGGCGGTTCCATGCCGAAGTCTTGGAGCACCAATTTTTTTTCACCCTTAATTGTTATGGCGTCGGATGATGGGTTAATTTCAGCTACGATTTGAACACTTTTTTCAGTTCCTGCGATATTGAGCATTCCCGTTAAAATCGTTGTGCCCTTTACTTCCTGCAGCTGAAAGCGAACTGATGGGTATTCGTCTTTTTTAAGGGCTGCGTACATTTTTTTGTCCATAGCGGGGCCACGCTCACTTTTAATACTTTCGACCGGAACGGTCAAGCCAATGTTGCTGATTGCATTTGCCTTCATTTCCAAAGTGCCTTCCATTTGGTTCGCGGTCACCGTCCAGTCATGCACCGTGGACGAACCCGAAATGGTCATCGCACTTTTATCATTTAGTTCATAACTGTTTTGTGCCAAGACCATTGTGGTTTGGCAAATCAACATCAGGAAAATCAAAGTTCTCATTCGCTCATATCATTTAAGTTAACCCCTATTTTTGGTTGCCTGCCCCTATTCATCGAGCACGATCTGCCAGAATTTGTTTTGTTCTTCAAGGGTTGGCTGCTTCACGGGACTCACGAGCCGAAAGCCCACATAGTTCGAGTCTGTAAACCACCAGAAGCTTTTGGGAATCTGTGGGTCACGCTTTTGCTGTTTCACGCTGGAGGCAGACCGCGCAGCCGACCGAAGTTTATCCGCATCATCGTCCCACGAACCGCCCCTAAACGATCTTGGGTGTATCACGGTTGGCATAACCCAGGGGTTATTGCTTTCCAAACTGGCATAACTGTCTTCTTTGTACTCGTCCAATGTCCATTCCGCCACATTCCCGTGCATATCGTAAAGTCCCCAGGCATTGGGTTTCTTGCTTCCCGCTTTGACATAGTGGTTCCCGGAATTCCCATAATAAACCGCGTAATCGTCCAAATCGGCTACCGCATCGCCAAAACCATAGGCCGTACTGCTGCCTGCCCTGGCGGCATATTCCCATTCGGCTTCCGTGGGCAATCTGTAGAACCTACCGGTTACCGTACTCAGCCATTTACAAAAAACCAGGGCCGAATAGGCGGACATGCTCACGGCCGGAAACCCCTGTTTTCCCATGCCATAGGATGGGTCTTCATAGGGAGGGCTCGGACGGGTGATCGCATCGATCTTCATAACTTTCTCGTTCTCCAATTTCACGAAAAGTTCTTGATTTTGTTTGAAGAACAGTTCGAAAACATCCCAGGTAAGTTCATATTTGCCCATATAAAAAGAATCCAGGGCAACCTCGGTCTGTGGGCCTTCATCCGATTTTCTGCCCTCTTCGGTTTCCGGACTTCCGATGACAAAACTACCTTGGGGAACCAAGATCATTTCAAACGAGACATCGGTGGCCGGAATTTGCTGTACATAAACATTTCCGGCCGTGGTTTCAGTGCTGTCCGCTTTATTTTCCAACAGCGGCGTGGCAACGGATTCCTGCACTTGCGACATTGCGGGTGTGCTTAAAATAAAAGTCAAGCTTAAGGCGATGGCCCGTAAAATAGGAGTCAGCGGATGCAACATCATTGATCGATATTTGTATTTCGCTTAAAAATATGGTTTTTTATCCAAATACAAGTGTGAAATCCAAACCTCTTGGGCCGTCAATATTACCGATAAAATAAAGGCACAGCCTTTTGGGGCACGGCCTCCACAAAAAAAAGGGTTGCCGGTGGGCAACCCTCTTTCACTAACCAAGATTAAGAACTACTTGTCGTGTTCCGGATCGTCTTCCTGTTCGTCTTCAAAAAGCGTTTCGGCCATACGTGTTTTATCGAAGTCGATATTCTTAAAATCGCTCCTTTCCTTATCCTTATCGAAATCGAACACCAAGAGGCCCTGGGTATTCATATATTCCAAGTTCTTGAAAGAATTGAATTTGTTGTTCTGTATTTGCAGGACCTCCAAACTGGCCAATTGCCCAAATTCTTTTGGGATTTCGCCGCCCAGTTGGTTGTTCGCCAGCACCAGTTCCTTAAGCATGGAAAGATTGCCCAATGCATTGGGAATACTGCCTTCCAAACCATTTTCGAACAGGCCCAGGACCACTAGGCTCTTTAAATTGCCCAAGGCTTGTGGTATTTCACCTTTTAGATTGTTGCTCGATAGATTCAATATTTTTAAGCTCTTGATATTTCCAAGGCTTTCGGGGATGCTTCCTGTAAGAAAATTATTGAAAGCACTGATTTCGATCAATTGGGCCATATTGCCCATATCGATGGGCAGTTGCCCTTTTATTCGGTTCATTTCCAGCTTCAAGACCTTCAGCTTTTCAAGCTTGACGATGGTTGGGGGCAATTCCCCGGTAATCCCGTTAAATGCCAGATTAAGCACGTTCAGACTTGGGAGATCTCCAATACTTGCGGGAATAGCGCCTTGCAGATTGTTATGGAAAAGGTTGATTTCTACAACATGGTCATTGACCACTTTCACCCCGTACCATTGACCGACCGCGGATTTGATATCCCATTTGTGCTGCCATCCCTCACCGCTGGTGGCATTGTAGAGGTCTATAAGAGCGTTTTTCTCGGTTTGTGGGATTTCGGCGACCGCCTTGTTCCCAACCATAAAAACAAGCAGAAAAGCAAACATGTATTTTTTCATATCAACTGTTTTTGGCACATCCCGCATTATTAATCGTAATTTCCCACATTAAGAAGAATTACCTTACAAATAACGTTTTATTCTAGATTAAATGCAAAAATTCTCGATGAAATGCCCGTTTTTGTGGTGAACACGCGTAATTCTGTGGTGAAAGAAAAAACTTACTTTTTGTAAGGGATTAACTGGAAGCGGTTTCGAGTTCGGAAGATAGCTTCTCCCATTTCCGCATGAGGTTTTCCAGTTCCTTTTTCTTGCTATGATAAGTATCAAAAAAATGGTGCCTTTTGATGGTCGCCTCGTAATCCAGCAAAAGATCTTGATCATTCTCGGCGATTTCCTTTTCCAGACTGGAAATTTTGGCTTCGACCGAACTAAGTTTGTTTTTAAGGGATTTCAGCTTTTTTTGCCCATCAAAATCGATGGAGGTGCTCTTTTCCGATTCCTTTTCCTTCTTCTTTTGCTGTTGCTTTTCTATGGCCCTGAAATTCTCGACCTTGCGCTGCTCCAGATAGAAATCGATATCGCCAAGATATTCCTTTATCTTTTTGTCCTTAAACTCATAGACCTTATTGGTGAGTCCTTGTAGGAAGTCACGGTCATGCGAGACCAGGATCAGGGTGCCCTCAAAGTTTTGAAGTGCTTGTTTCAACACATTTTTCGACTTGATATCGAGGTGGTTGGTAGGTTCGTCCATCACCAGCACATTGAAGGGCTGTAACAGCATTTTGGCCAAAGCCAGGCGGTTTCGTTCCCCTCCCGACAATACTTTTACGTATTTTTCGACCTCATCCCCGCGAAATAGGAACGACCCCAGAATATCCCGGACCTTTGCCCTGTTCTTTTCATTGGCCGCGTCGATCATGGTATCCAGAATGGTTTTGCTCCCATCCAAATACTCGGCCTGGTTTTGGGCAAAGTAACCGATTTGCACATTGTGGCCCAATTTCACGTGGCCCTCGTGCTTAAGCTCCCCGACCAAAATTTTGGCCAAGGTCGACTTCCCTTGCCCGTTCTGGCCCACAAAAGCGGTCTTGCTGTCCCGCTCCAACAAAAGATTGATGTGCCGTAGTACTTCATGCGACCCATAACTCTTGGAAAGATGCTCGATTTCGGCCACTACCTTGCCGGGCGTGATGGAAATCGGAAAGCGCAGGTTCATCACCGCATTGTCATCCTCATCGACCTCGATGCGCTCCATTTTGTCAAGCTTCTTGATCAGGGACTGCGCCATGGATGCCTTGGTGCTTTTTGCCCTGAACTTTTCGATCAAGCGTTCTGCCTGTTGTATTTCCTTTTCCTGATTCTTCTGGGCATTGAGCTGTTGTTCCTTGATTTCGCCCCTGAGCTTCAAGAACTTGGAGTAGGGTTTGTTATAGTCATAGATCCGCCCCAGCGAAATTTCAATGGTCCTGTTGGTGACGTTGTCCAAAAACATCTTATCGTGCGATACGATCATCACGGCACCCGGATAACTGTTCAAGAAGCCTTCCAGCCAAATGATCGATTCGATATCCAAATGATTGGTAGGCTCATCGAGCAAGAGCACATCGTTGCTCTGCAGCAGCAGTTTGGCCAATTCGATACGCATGCGCCAACCGCCCGAAAAGGTATCGGTCTTTTGATCGAAGTCTTTGCGTTTAAAACCCAGCCCGAGCAAAATCTTTTCGGTCTCCCCTTGATAGTTATAACCCCCCAAAATTTCATAGTGGTGTGAAACATCGTTGAGATCGACCATCAACTGATGATAACCTTCGCTTTCATAATCGGTGCGTTCCGCCAATTGGTGGTTGATTTCGTCCAATCTGGTTTCCAATTCCTTAATTTCCACAAAGGCTTGGTAAGCTTCTTCCAAAACCGTTCTTCCCTGTTCAAAATCGATATCCTGCCTGAGAAAACCGATCTTTATGTTTTTCTCTGTGGCAATGGTACCGGTATCCAAGGCCATATCTTTGGACAGTAGCTTTAAAAGCGTCGATTTTCCCGCGCCATTTTTTCCAATGAGGCCGACACGGTCTCCCGCATTGAGGCGGAAAGATATTTCCTCGAACAGGAATTCACCTCCAAATGAAACGGAAAGGTTATGTATATTGAGCATTTAATGTGATGAATGTTACGTTGAAAAAGCCTGCAAAATCCTACTTTTGCAAAAAGTTCTGCAAATGTTAAAAAAAGGAAACAAACTCTACAGCATTTTAACAGGAAGTTGCCCAAAATGCCATCAAGAAAGCATGTACGAGGCCAAAAACCCCTATAAAATCGGTTATTTGTTTAAAATGAAGGAGCGCTGCTCGCATTGTGGAACCAAATATAAGATCGAGCCTTCTTTTTTTTATGGGGCGATGTACGTAAGTTATGGGCTGGGCATCGCATTTGCCGTGGCCGCTTTTGTGATCTCGTTTTTGGCTTTCCAGGCCACCTTGGTACACACTTTTATGGCAATTGTGGCGACCATGATCGTTTTTATGCCGGTCATCATCAGAATCTCACGCAATATTTGGATCAATTTTTTTATCCATTACGACCCGGCAAAGGGGAAGGCCCAACCGAAAAATATTTCTTCTTAAACCGGGTAATGTCCATTTCCGGGGGTAATGATAGGTCATTTTCGATCAGCCCGAACAGTTGCTCGGAAGCCGCTGGAGCGATCATCACCCCCCTGGAACCGAATCCGTTCAACACATAAAGATTGCCATGAAGCGGGTGCCTTCCCACCAAAGGCCTCCTATCGGTCACCGTTGGGCGAATACCGGCCTCCTGACCTACTACCTGGTATTTGCACTTCACCACTTGGTTGAGCTGTTCCAAGAGCTCCGCTTTGGAAGCTTCCGTAGGGCTGTTGCTCTTATCCTTCCATTTGTAGGTGGCCCCAACCCTATACAGGTCGTTCCCCATCGGAATGATGAATATGGCGGCCTTGATCGCCTTCCCTTCCCTTAATTCGGGCGCCTCAATGATCAGGTATTCCCCTTTGGTGCCTGTTAGCGGCAAATATCCAAAATATGGGTTCCTGCTCAACCCGTAACCTTCCGTAAAGACAAGGTGTCTCGCCTTGACCGATTTATAGGTGACATGGTCTTCCGCGATCTGCAAGAGTTCGTGATCGAAGGTTTCGAAGGTCAACCTACCTTTTTGCCGCAAGTAGTCGTTATAGGTCGTAAGCATGGTCTGAGTATCAACCCTACCTGTCTGCAGCACTTCCCCATAACCAAATGGGGCGTCGATATTGGGATTGTGATGCTTGGGATGAACCTTGGGCGACAAAAAGGGCTTCAGTGCTTCCTTATCGGCGGCCTCGAACCAAAGGTTCTGTTCTTCCACGGAGGAAAACCTCCTAAAAATGGGAAGCGGGTGATTCAACTTGGTCCCCAACTTCCGCTCCAAGCCCGCATAAAACGGAATGGCCTTTTGGAGCTGTTCAATAGCGTTCCATGCCAAGGTAAAGCGCTTCAACATCACAGGGTTATAAAGCCCCCCCGCAACTGCCGAAGAAGCCTGTGAACCATCGTTGAAGGACCTGAAAAGACTTCTTGTGCCTTTCCAATGTTTCACAGAAAGAAATTCCGGCCAATCCCAGTCCGACTACCAAATAATCTACCATGGGTTAAAGGTAGCAAAAGCACGACTGCCATGGGATATGGCACAAAAAAAAGTCCCGATGGTTTCATCGGGACTTTTTATGATGTTGAATTGGAATTCACTTTTTGATCAATAGGCCCACATATCCTGCTCCCTATCCCTGATGACCTCTTTGATCCTGTTGGCCTCCAGCAATTGGAACAAGGCGTTATCGGCAATATAATCGGTGACCTCACGATCGCCATGCACATTGTCTTCCCTGTAGATGATGCCGTTGAACCTTCTTGAGTTCAGCAGCATATCGAAGGAGATGGGCTGTGCCGAATTGCGTTGGTTGAATACCTTCGCTTCGTGCAGTATTTGCCTTGCCGATGGATACCATACCCAAAACAATTCTACTTTGGAATCTTGGGGATCCATCGATTCATCGTCGATGAAGTTAACGTCGGGCGCAACCGGGGCTATGCCCAGCAATCGATATTTCAACTCCCCTTGACGCTTATCGAAATACCAGATCCCTTTGATCCGGTACTCTTCGATATCGGCAGCGGTAAGTTCCCTTTCGATCACATATTCGGCGGAAAGTTCTTCCCCGGCATTGATCTGTTCGTAACCATAGTCTGTCGTATCCCTTTTCTTCAAGGTGGCAGCCAAATCACTGAAAACACGTTTTTCAGTGAAATAGGAGTCTACATACACATCCTCCAGTTTGCCATTTTTGATGTTCTTTAGCAAAACATCGTACAACGACCTTCTGTCGGACACCGATATCAATGGTATCGGTAGGATAGTACAGTGGAAAGTTCACCCTTTCATCAAGGTCGATCACTTCCCAAATGGTCTTGGACCAAAGGATGTCCCTGTCGTCTACATATCCGTACTCAAGAGGAGCATCGTTGTCCAAAGCCTTTTGGGCTTCGGTCCGAATACCGATCTCTTGTGGCTTCTTCGCGTTCAAGATGTTCGCTTGGGCCATTAAGGAAACCGGCAATAGGGTCACCGCTCCGATCAACAAAACATTCTTCCAATTCATCTGTTAAAATTTATAAGCGTTACTAGTTGGTGATCTCCACGATTACGGGAGAAACCTTCTTCAATTTATAGCTCTTGTTATTGGTGATATACCCTTCGATATCAAAGATCTGAACGGCGTCACCCCTGCTTGCCCTTTTTAAGGCTGATATGGCCCTGGCATCCAATTTGTTGCCATTTACGGCTACGGTAGGTTGTCCTGGCACTTTGAACTTGAATCCGCTTACCGCAAGGTTCAAGTCAAAATCGAAATCTTCCAAGACGGCACCGATAGTGGCAATTTCCATATTGGACCTTGGCATTTTAAGACTACCGGTCTGCTTGCTCACTGAACCTTCAGGTCTTGGAATGTCCTTGATCCTGAACTCTGATTTAGAGGATACGGTCTGACCATCAGGCAATTTACCTGAAGCGGTAATGGTAACTGTTCTACCGGAACCGGGATTCATCACGTACTGACTTCCGCTTACCGATTTTAACCCGGGAGCCGAAGCGGTTACTTTGTTATTGGGTATTCCTGGAATCGAAATCGACATGGGGTTGGCCACACCGCGATATACCACGTTCATCTTGTCTGCTGCTATCAGGGCCGCATTTGGCTTGGAAATGGTCGCAAAGGTTGAAGATACGGGTACTTCCGTACGTTCCCCATCCTGCATGAATACCAAGTTGCCCTGGATTTTGTGGTCACCTGGAGCACCTGCCCCGACCAAAAGCTTTACCTGGCCATCCTTGATCTCATAATCTGCACCTTCGTTCAACTTCCTGCCGTCCAAAGTAAGATTCACTTCGTTTGGCCTGGTGGTTGCATCCTTACGTCCCAAGACAATGGCTCCGGAAAATTTCTCGCCCGAATAAAAGGCCGATTTTTCCTGTTCCAATAAGGTGGTATAGTTGGTCATCGCCACCTCGCTGCTCAATTGACCTTGCAGCATCGATTTTAGTGCATCCTCTTCGGTCGCTTTAATATCGGCCTGTAAGGCGGTCAATTTGGTCAAAGAAGCTACCAAGGGAAATCCTTCGTAGTGGTAGTTCAACCAGTCGACCTTATCACCACTTCGATTCTCTACCTTGCCTTGTGCATCACCGGTCTGAAAACGCGACTCTACGCCGGCCTTGACGTCGGTCATGTTAGCAGGTAGGATATTCATTACCTGTGAACGGTAGTCGTTTATCCTTTTCAAGAAATCCTTTCCTTCTGGGGTAAGGTTATCTCCTTGGAAGAACTTGCCGTCCAAATAATCGGACTTGTCCATAACCTGATAGTCTTTTGGATCTTCGACATCCGCCATCAATCCTTTTTTAAGTCCTTCCAGATAGTCATAATATTCCTGTGACAATTCCTTGATCTTCTGTGCATCCTGATATAGGGGACCGAATTTCTCGGCATTTTCAGATGCTTTGGTCTCAAGACCGTTCAAAAAAGCCAAGTTGCTCTCTGTGGTCTTAATATTGGAAGTCTCGAGCTTTTCGTTCATAATACCGAATGCCGCAAGTACTTCCTTGCTCATGTTTAACGCCAGCATTGCGATGAAGATCAAATACATTAGATTGATCATCTTCTGACGTGGTGTTGCTTTTCCTGATGCCATGTTTTCTAATTAGTTTTTTAGTTTGTTATTTGATTTGGGTTTTTACTAATTAGTTTCTGCTCATTGCAGAAAGCATGCCTCCATATACGCCGTTCAAGGACGATAGGTTGGTGGCCAACGATTCCATTTGGTCTTTAAGTGCACTTGCGTTTTGTACTACTTCTTCGTTCACGGAAGCCTGTCGGCTGGCGCTTTCCAACTGTACTTTGTACAAGCTGTTCAACGACTCCATTTGGGCTGCTGCCTGAACCATTTCATCAGAATACTTTTTGGTAGACTCCATGGCATCGATGGTAGGGGCGATACCTTTGGCGGCTCCTTCAAAATTCTTAATGCTCGAGCCTAAGCTCTCCATAAGGTTGGCATCCACGCCAGCTTCTTTCAATAGGTCATCCAATTTTTTCGACAAGGAGGTCTCAGCATCTTTGATGGCCTCTCTTTCGCCATCTTTTCCGATGTTCATTCCACCCGCCAATTCTGGGTATACCAATGACCAATCGTACTCATCGTCTACCGGTTCGAACGCACTGATCGCAAAAATAAGCGCTTCGGTAATAAGACCTACCGCTAGAAGCAAACCACCTGTTAGGGGACCGAACTCCCAGTGAAGGATCTTGAACAATGCACCAATGATTACCACCGATGCTCCGAGGCCATAGGCCATGTTAAAAAGTTTTTTTGTTGATTTTGACTGTGCCATAATTTAAGTTTTAATTTGAATTTGAATATTAATAATAAGTATTTGGTTTAACGTTTGATAATGATATTTAGATCTCTATTTTAAAAATAAATGGATTAAAGTCCTCTGCCACCCTTGGTCGAATCTTCCTCGCCCATATAATCCTGTACGGTTCTGAAACCGACATAGCTTCTGGCCGAATCGGCATATTCATAATCCCTGGTGCTTACCTGTAGGAAGTAAGCCACATCTTTCCAAGATCCGCCACGAATGACCTTTCTCTTGTTGTTGCCGTCCCCGCCGTTCGGGTTCATGGTAGAAACGTAATCGTACGCACTTGGGTCATAGCTCGAATTCGTCCACTCCGAAACGTTTCCTGCCATGTTGTACAGATTAAAATCGTTGGGTTCATATGATTTGGCCTCCACGGTGTAAAGGGCCGAATCCGCGGCGTAATCGCCACGCTGGGGTTTAAAGTTGGCCATGAAGCAACCGGTATCGCTGATCACATATGGTCCGCCCCACGGATAGGTACCGCCTTCGATACCACCCCTTGCGGCATATTCCCATTCTGCTTCGGTAGGCAAACGGAACTGGTTCACAAATTGTTTGCCTCTTTGTTTTTGATCATCGTTCTTGAACTTGGTCCTCCAATTACAAAAGGCCTTGGCCTGTTTCCAATTGACACCTACCACGGGATAATCGCTGTAGGCATCGTGCCAGAAATAATCGTTGTGCATGGGTTCGTTGTAGGAATATTCGAAATCGCGGATCCATACCGTGGTATCGGGATAGATCTCCAATTCCTCCTGACGTACAAAATCCCTTCTACGACCGGTTTTGGAACGTGCAGCCGCTTCTATGTCCATCCAGCTATATTTGTATTTTAACTTGGTGACATCGATGATGCGCTGGCCATTGTACGATTCCGCCTCGGGAATATAGAGGGAGTCCATTACTTCCGTATAATATTCATCCGGATATTCCGAAGTGTCCCAAACCAATTCTTCATCGATGTTCAAGGCCCTTCCCTCGTTAAAGTTTTCCCCCATTCCGGCGTAATTGTCCATCATGTATTTGTCATAGGCCGAAGACTTGGTCGTATCGGCATCCTTAAAGGCATAGTCCCCGATACCGCCATCATCAGGACCCAAACCAAGTTCGTCGGCCAATTCGGCCAATCGGGTTCTCGCAATGGAATCCCTGACCCATTCAACGAATTGTCGGTACTCACTATTGGTGATTTCCGTGTCGTCCATATAGAATGAGCGCACGGTAACTGTTTTGGTAGGGGCATTGAGCACTTGTGCCTGATCTTCCTCGGATTTACCCATGATGAAGGCTCCTCTTGGGATGAGTTCCATTCCATATGGTTTTTCCGGATACCACTTTTTGCCTTGGGCCCCAACTAGCTCTCCCTTTGTTTTAGACCCACAACTACTGAGCAAAAAAACAAATGCTATAGATGATAACAATAGCTTCTTCATACTTTAGGTTAAATTTCGATTCTGGTTATTAACTGCAAAAGACAATAATTTTATTCTACACTCTAAAACTACGATTTGAGCAAATTATTGTATCCAAAGCAATTATCCTTAAAAAAAAATTGGTCAATTAAAACCTTTCTTAAAGGCTTTGAACCACCGCTCCGGAATGTTCTGGTCGCAAGCGTCCAAATAGTCCTTTTCGGTGCAGGGTAATAACGCAGGTGAATTGGGTTTATTATGTGAAGACAATATTGAGGGCACCTCAACCCACCATCTTTCGGTGAGGTGGCTTTTGTAGAAGACCAACAGGGCTGTTTCGGTGGGCACGGTATACTTGGTGAAATCGGGGTTTTCGGAACTTGGGCGCTCCAGGAGCCTATAATTGAGCCCTTCCATGAAATACCACATGATCTGGGCCATCAATTGACAGGACTGAACCGTATTTTCCATTTCATAGAGGCCGAAATGCGACCACCTTTTCGCTAATGCCCGCATATCGCGCAATGGCGCATATTTCCCTTCCGTCAAAACCGTTGGGTGAGAAGTTATGGGAAAGGCCGACCTCGCTCGCCTTGATCGCACGGACATCGAGGCTCACCATATGTGCATTTCGAAGTACCGGTTCCGCCAATGAAAGATCATTGGCCACCTCGCCCAAACGATAGGCGTCGAAGAAAAGCCGCTCCATAAGGTCTTTCTCCTCCTGAGCGTTGTAATAGCTTTGGAACCCTAGGTTTGAAAAGTTAAATAGGTTGTTGGGCTTCTCCGTGATGATCTTGCTCATATAGGAATGGGAAGAGATCAATTCATCATCCATTCCAAAATCGAAACGGCTGTCGATGGACACGATATTGATCATATCGTGGATGCCGTCAAAAGCCCTGTACACGGGATAGGTGATGTCTTGTGTAGCTCCTATGATGATCGGAATCACCTTTTCTTCCAACAATCCGGCGACGATTTCCTTAACCACAAAGTAGGTATCGGCCAACAGACTCCCCTTCTTCGATATCGCCCATATCTATGATATTGGTGTTCCAGTTGCCCAACATCAATTTATAAAATTGCATGCGTATCGCCGAAACATCGAGCATTTCGGGTTTTTTCTCAAAGGCGTTCCTTGATTCCCTCACCCCCAAAAGGGCAACGGAGGCATTGGCAAGTACCGGCAAGCCTTTCCGGGCGGTATGCATGTAGATATTTCTGCCCAACGCTTGTGGCGGCAGCAGTTCGCAATGGGCCAACACCTTGTCCTCAACGGGGACCAAAAAATCGAATGCCATGGATTACAGCTTGTATGTGGGGGTTATTTTTTTGCCTTCGACTTCAAACCGGACTTCTTTTTCGGGGTTTTCTTTTCGATCAACGCCTTGGCTTCTTCCAAGGTTACTTTGGACACATCGACCGTTTTTGCCAGTTCAACCTTGATCTTTCCCTTAAGCAGGTTGTGCCTGCCCCAACGGGCCTTTTCTATTCGGATGCCTTCTTTGGGCCATTCCTGCACTACCCTATCGGCCTCCTTCTGTTTCTTGTCCTGGATCAACTCTATGATATCGGCTTGGGACAACCGGTCGAAATCATATTTTTTGCCGACATTGATGAACATCCCGTCCCATTTGATGAAAGGCCCAAATCGGCCTTTTCCCTTGGTCACCGCTTTTCCCTCAAAGTCGGCAATAGGGGCATCGGCCTTTTCCTTGTTCTCGATGAGTTCCACGGCCCTGTCCATATCAACATCAAAGGCGCTCTCGCCCTTGATCGAGGGAAACAAATTTTTTGCCATAGCGCACATAGGGGCCGAACCTGCCCACGTTCGCCTCAACTTCCTCTCCCTTTAAAGTCCCCAACTTTCTGGGAAGGGTAAACAGTTCCATCGCCTCTTCATAGGTAATGGTGTTCAAGGATTGTTCGGGCAAAAGGCTCGCGAACAATGGCTTATCTTCCTCTTCCGCCGTCCCTATCTGGACCATCGGCCCAAAACGGCCCAAACGAACCGATACCTGACGTCCCGTTTTGGGATCTTGCCCCAAAACCCTTTCGCCACTTGCGCGATCTGCATTTTCTTCGACATCGACCACATTGGGATGGAAATCCCTGTAGAATTCATTCATCACCTTTTGCCAATCTGCGGTGCCCTCGGCAATCTCATCGAATTCTTCTTCGACCCTGGCCGTAAAATTATAATCAAGGATGTTCGAAAAATTTTCCACCAAAAAGTCATTGACGATCATGCCGATATCCGTGGGCACCAATTTACCTTTGTCCGAGCCCACCATTTCGGTCAATGCTTTTTCCTTTACCGCATTGTTCGCAAGGGTCAATTGCACATATTTTCGTTCCGTCCCTCCACCGTACCCTTTTCCGACATACCCCCGATTTTGTATGGTGGAGATGGTGGGGGCATATGTGGATGGTCTCCCGATTCCCAATTCTTCGAGTTTCTTGACCAAGGAAGCCTCCGTGAAGCGGTAGGGGGCCCTTGAAAATCTCTCGGTCGCGGTGATATATTTATTGGTCAAGGGGTCGCCACGCGCATTGCCGGAAGCATGCCCTCCTGTTCTTCTGCCAAGTCCTCATCGTCAACTACCTTCCATATAAACCTTAAGAAAGCCGTCGAATTTGATGACCTCCCCATTGGCAACAAACTCTTCCTGGTGCTTGTCCGTCTTTATCTTTACCAAGGTACGCTCCAATTCCGCATCTGCCATTTGGGATGCGATGGCCCTTTTCCAGATCAGATCGTACAATTTCGACTGATCGCGTTCCAGAGAAGGGTTCTGCAATGCATATGTTCGTAGGCCTGATGGCCTCATGTGCTTCCTGGGCCCCTTTCGATTTTCCCTTAAAATTACGTACCGTGCTATACGCCTTGCCGTAATTTTCGATAATGGCTTCTTTGGCCGCAGCTATAGCCTCCCCCGAGAGGTTCACGCTGTCGGTCCTCATATAGGTAATCAAACCGGCCTCGTAAAGGCGTTGCGCCACCTGCATGGTCCTGCCCACAGAAAAATAAAGTTTTCTGGAGGCCTCCTGTTGCAGGGTAGAGGTCGTGAAATGGTGCAGAGGGAGATTTTTTGGCAGGCTTTTTATCGAGTTCTCCTACCTTAAAGCTCGCGCCAAGATTCTTTTTCAGAAAAGTTTCCGCTTCGCCCTTGGTAGAAAATGCCTTGTTCAATTTAGCGATAAACTCGCTTCCGTCACCGGTCTTGAAGGCCGCTGAAACCTTAAAAGAGGCTTCGGGCGTAAACCCTTCGATTTCCCTTTCGCGCTCAACGATGAGGCGTACGGCAACCGATTGTACCCGGCCGGCAGATAGTCCGGGTTTGATCTTCTTCCATAGCACGGGCGATAGTTCGTAGCCCACCAACCGATCCAAGACCCTTCTTGCCTGCTGGGCATTGACCAGGTTATAATTGATTTCCCGCGGATTTTCTATGGCCTTTTGAATGGCCGATTTGGTAATGGAGTTAAATACAATACGTTTGGTTTTCGACTTATCGAGTTCCAAGGTTTCCGCCAAATGCCACGAAATGGCCTCCCCTTCACGGTCTTCATCACTTGCAAGCCATATCGTACTGGCCTTCTTTGACAATTCCTTCAATTTCTTTACCAGGGCCTGCTTGTCTTTATCAACGATATACTTCGGCATAAAATCATTATCGACATCCACGCCCAACTCCTTGGAAGGCAGGTCGGCAATGTGACCAAAACTAGATTCAACCTTATAGTCCTTCCCTAAAAATTTCTCGATCGTCTTTGCCTTTGCAGGTGATTCTACAATTACTAAATTTTTGGCCATGTATTGATTTTATTGGCACAAAAGTAGTTGAATTTTTTAATTTGATACCTGTGCCATCCCATATCTACAAAAATACGCCCCGATTTCCCGGGGCATATTTATTCAATTTTGACGGTATCAATCCAGACTTAGGGTACTTATCAATTCTATCCCGTTCTCGAGGTATTCATATTGGTAGAGCGCTTCTTTTCCTACCATCAGCAGTGTGTTTTCCAAAGGAATCACGTCAAAAGTATTGATATCTTTAAATTGGTTCAAAGGCACCAAATGCTCCACATCGGTCTTATCAAAAACTTTTAATCCCGAATCCCCGTCACATACAAAAAGTTTCTCCTCTTTGATCCCGAGTCCGTATGGCCCGTCCATGGGATAACTTATTTTGAGGGTCGGATTGCTGATGTCCGAAATATCCACGATGAACAATCCGCTTTCGGTGGCGCCACAAAAATTGCCGCCCCTCAAGGTTACATAGGCATAGTCGCCATCGACCACCACCGGGTCGCAGGCGGTGCCGTGTTGGAATTCGGAAACAAAGGAAGGGGTAGCAGGAGTGGTGATGTCATAGATGTACATGCCGCTCATACTTCCCAAAAACAAGTATTGGCCTTGGTTGAAAATCGTTTCGATATCAAATCCGGCAAAAACGTCCTCCATGTCTTTTGGGTCTTCCAGATCAGTGATATCGAAGATGTTGATATTATGCCGGTCGACGGCATAGAGGTAATCGGCAACGATCTTGAACCGCGCCATCGATCCGCCTTGTCCGGTAGTGGAATTGGCGCCGGCATCGGACATGGCTTCAAAAAAAATGCCTCCATTGTTGAACCGGTTCTCATATTCGGCAATGGGGCGTCGTTCGGTGACGGTTTCCCAACCGATCAAGATCTCATTGTTGTAATCGATCTGGGTATCCTCAAAAATATCGACCTCCATGGGCCAAATCACATCCCCATAAAGCACGTTTTCCAACCGATTCACCTGTCTTATATTATTGATGTCGGAAATATCGATGACTACCAAATCGCTAAGGCTGTCGGCAAAGAGGAAATCGTCCTTTACCGAAATATCGACGTTCGCCGGAATTTTGATAAAAGCAATCTTTCGTGGCGCAGCGGGGTTGGAATTGTCGACCACGTGCACCCCGGTGTTCTTATCATTGATAAAAATATAGTCTTTATAGGCATAAATCTTCCCGGATTCCTGAACGGGTATGGGGGCGATGACATCCACACTGTTCCTGAATTCCGATTTGAGCATCGTGAGCGGTCTTGCCACAAGGTATTCCGCATATTTGCCATCGTCGTTTTTCTCACAGGAAACGAAGCCCAGGACGACCGCCAAGAGTACTGCGATAAATTCTTTTTTCATAACGTTTAATTTTATTGGGTTGTTTCCCATAGATGATGCAGACCCTTAAAAGTTGCGCCATTTTTTTGGTTAAATTTATAACTGTCAATTTGTCATAAAATTGTAATTAGTGTTATCTTTGCCCACCCCAATAGGCCGGGAATACATTGCGCATGGAAAAAACAATTACGGAGTCGGCACAAGGTTCTGCTTTACATATGAAGGAAAAATTTGGCAACCAAAGGAAACTTTATATCGAGAGTTATGGATGTCAGATGAATTTTTCCGACAGTGAGATCGTGGCTTCCATTTTGGCCAATGAAGGCTTTAACACAACGGATATTTTGGAAGAGGCCGACCTGGTCTTGGTCAATACCTGTTCGATAAGGGAAAAGGCCGAACTCACCGTGCGCAAACGTCTGGAAAAGTTCAATGCCGTGAAAAAACAGCGGCCGCACATGAAGGTGGGGGTATTGGGCTGTATGGCAGAACGGTTGAAGAGCCAACTGTTGGAAGAAGAAAAAATAGTTGACATGGTCGTTGGGCCAGATGCCTACAAAGACCTTCCCAATTTGATCCAGGAAGTCGATGGGGGCCGCAATGCCGTCAACGTAATCCTGTCCAAGGACGAAACCTATGGTGACGTTGCGCCGGTGCGGTTGAACACCAATGGGGTCACTGCCTTCGTTTCGATTACACGGGGCTGCGACAATATGTGCACCTTTTGTGTAGTGCCCTTTACCAGGGGCCGGGAACGCAGTAGAGATCCGCAATCGATTTTGCAGGAGGTGAATGATCTTTGGGACCAAGGGTTTAGGGAAGTAACCCTTTTGGGACAAAATGTGGACAGTTACCTTTGGTATGGAGGCGGTTTGAAAAAGGATTTTGAAAAGGCCTCCGACATCCAGCAGGCCACAGCAGTCAATTTTGCCAAACTGCTGGAGCTCGTAGCCTTGGCCCAACCCAAAATGCGCCTTCGGTTTTCCACTTCGAATCCACAGGACATGACCCTGGAAGTCATCCATACCATGGCCAAATATCCGAATATCTGCAACTACCTTCACCTGCCCGTGCAAAGTGGCAGCGATCGTATCTTGAAAGCGATGAACCGCCTGCATACCAGGGAAGAGTATTTTGCATTGATCGACAACATCAGAAAAATCATTCCCGATTGTGCCATTTCCCAGGATATGATTACCGGTTTTCCGACCGAAACCGAACAAGACCATCAAGACACCCTCTCCTTAATGGAATATGTGAAATACGACTTCGGGTTTATGTTTGCCTATTCCGAGAGACCGGGAACCCTTGCCGCCCGAAAACTGAAGGATGATGTGCCCGAGGCGATCAAGAAGCGCAGGCTGCTCGAAATTATTGACCTGCAACGTAAACACGGCCTGTGCCGCACCCAACAACATTTGCATAAGGTGGAAGAGGTTTTGATCGAAGGCACTTCCAAAAAATCGGATGCCCAATGGATGGGCCGTAATTCACAGAATACCGTGGTGGTCTTTCCAAAAGAACATTATAAGATCGGTGATTTTGTAAACGTGAAAATCAACGATTGCACCTCTGCCACCTTGATTGGAAAGGCAGTGGGGCATTCACATAACAATTAATTTGAAAGGAAAGCCGATGACTTTTGGCTTTTTTAACCCAAGCATTCCATGGAATCGATCCAGGCCATAAAACAACGATTTGAAATCATCGGAAACGATGTCAAACTCAACCGTGCCATTGAAAAGGCAATCCAGGTTGCCCCTACCGATATTTCGGTGCTGGTGACCGGAGAAAGTGGCGTGGGCAAGGAAGCCATTCCCAAAATCATTCATGCCCTCTCACATCGAAAGCATGCAAAATATATCGCGGTGAACTGTGGCGCCATACCGGAAGGTACCATCGACAGTGAGTTGTTCGGTCATGAAAAAGGCTCCTTTACAGGCGCTACCGCCACCAGAAGCGGTTATTTTGAGGTTGCCGATGGGGGCACGATTTTCCTTGACGAGGTGGGCGAGCTCCCCTTGACCACCCAGGTAAGGCTCTTAAGGGTTTTGGAGAACGGTGAATTTCTGAAGGTGGGTTCTTCACAGACCCAAAAAACCGATGTGCGCATCGTGGCCGCCACCAACATCAACATGTTCGAGGCGATCAAGAAGGAAAAATTCCGCGAAGACCTATACTACAGGCTAAGCACGGTGGAAATCAATATCCCCCCTTTAAGGGAGCGGAAAGATGATATCCATTTGCTGTTTCGAAAATTCGCCTCCGATTTTGGGCAGAAATACAAAATGCCGACCATTCGGCTGGAGGACGATGCGGTACAACTGCTCCTTAAATACCGTTGGCCAGGGAACATCAGACAGTTGAGGAATATTGCCGAACAGATATCGGTTTTGGAGGAAAGTCGGAATATTTCCGTGGCCACCCTGAACAGCTACCTGCCCAATGCTTCCGATTCCAATTTGCCAGCCGTAATTTCAAAGGAAAAGAAAGAAGGTGATTTCAGCAATGAAAGGGAAATCCTTTACAAGGTGTTGTTCGACATGAAAAGCGACTTGAACGACCTGAAAAAGTTGACCTTGGAACTATTGAAAAATAACGATTCGGAAAAAGTACAGGAAGAAAACGAGAAATTGATCCGAAAGATTTACGGGGAGGAAAATGGCGAAGATGAATTTCGTGAGAACACCCCAATGGAATTGATGCAGTTGCCGGAAGCCAAAGTGGAAAGGCCGGCCCATAAACCCAATTACGCTTCGAACCAAGATGATAAGTATCATTTTGCGGAAGAAATCGAAGTGGAGGAAACCCTATCTTTGCAGGAGAAGGAAGTGGAACTCATCAAAAAATCATTGGAGCGCAACCGCGGGAAGCGTAAGGCGGCCGCCGCTGAACTGGGCATATCGGAACGTACACTCTATAGAAAAATAAAACAGTACGACCTGTAAGGTCACCGCCTTTTGTTACCTTTCTTTTCATTTTGATTGGTATGCACATGGGCAAAAAAGGAAATTGTAACTCATGGTATTTTTAAAAAGGGCAGCGAAAAATTTTTTTACCTTATTTCTTTTATTGACCCTGTGCAATTGTGGTGTATACAATTTTACGGGGGGCAACGTGGGTACCGCTACAAGCTTTCAGGTCAACTATTTTCAGAACTATGCCACCCAAAGTCCAGGCTCAACTTTTGAACCCGGGATGGATCGGGATCTGACCCTTGCGCTTCAGGACAGGATTTTAAACCAATCGAGCCTTGACCTTGTCAATTCCGGCGGCGATCTGCTCTATGAAGGGGAAATCGTTGAATACCGCATTTCGCCCATGACGGCCACGGCCCAGCAGACGGCGGCCCAGAACAGGCTGACCATTTCCGTAAAAGTGCGATTTTTCAACAAGACCAAAGAAGATGCGGATTTCGACCAGCGTTTTTCGTTTTTCTACGACTATCCGGCCAACCAACAGCTCTCTACAGTAAAGAGTGCAGCCCATGAGGTTATCTTTGAGCGCATCACCCAGGATATTTTCAATGCCTCTTTGGCCGATTGGTAAGACTCGAATCACGAATTTAGGAATGCAATCGAGTGCATTCCCGTATTTTTGCTTAATTATGCCTAAAACCATTTGCAAGCCTATTCCATGAACGTCAAGGATTTCACTTTTCTGCTGCAACATCCCGATCAAGTGATCACAGCTGCCCAAACAAGGCAGCTAGAGGAAGTTTTGGTGGAATATCCCTATTTTCAAACAGCAAGGGCACTGCATCTGAAGGGCCTAAAAAATCTAAATAGTTTTAAGTACAACAATGCCCTGAAGGTTACGGCCGCTTATACCACGGACAGAGGGGTTTTGTTCGATTATATCACTTCTGAGGCGTTTTCACAAGACAGGATCGCCGATGCCATTTCAGGTAAATCCGAACCTTTGGAACCGGTTCGGGCCCCGGAAGAATCTGCGGCACCCGCCCCTGAAAAGCCCGCCCAACTGATCGAGGAGTCGATCGACAAGCCATTACCGCAAACCATTGCCGATGCCGATTCCATATTGCATCCCGAGTTGTTCACTAACAAGGAACCGGAGGGTGCCAAAGATTTGGATGAAGAAGCGGCGACCAAAAACCAGGCCCTCGAATTGGGCCAACCCCTGCCATTCACGAAAACTGAAAAACACTCTTTTGAAGAATGGCTAAAACTGACCTCCGTAAGAAAAATTGAACGCCCGGGACAACGGGTGAAGGCTGTTGACAATGGAGGCAAAGAGGCCATCGCCAATCCCAAAAAAATAAAGTCGAAAAAAATCGACCTCATCGATAAGTTCATCGCCAGCAACCCCAAGATCGTGCCCCATGAAACGCCGATAAAAATCGACCTTGGGGAGTCGACCAAATTCGATGGAAAAGAATTGATGACAGAGACTTTGGCGAAGGTTTATCTGGAGCAGGGAAAGTACAAAAAAGCCATACAGGCCTATCGCATTTTAAGTTTGAAATATCCGGAAAAAAGTGGTTTCTTTGCAGACCGAATTAAAGCGGTGGAAAAAATTAAACTAGAAAATACTTCTGAATAAATGAGCACCTTTACCATATTTTTAATCCTGATCATTGTTGTTTGTTTCCTACTGGTGTTGGTCATCATGGTCCAAAATCCAAAAGGTGGCGGACTTTCTTCTTCCTTTGGCGGCGGTGGAAGCCAAATCGTGGGCGGCGTGAAAAAGACCGGAGATTTTTTGGACAAGAGCACATGGACATTGGCAATCGCACTGGTACTATTGATATTGGCCTCCAATATTGCCCTCCCCGGAAAATTCGGAAACGCAGATTCGAAATTGCTCGAAGGGGATGGGATAGAAACCACTTTACCGGAAAGCCTGCCCGAAGAAGTACCCGCACCCTTGAACAATGGTGCCAATGAGACCGATTCACTCTAGGTTGAAAAATATATCCGCTGAAAATGCCAGCACAAATGACAAGCTGGCATTTTTGATTTTACATTGTGTCAGTTTTTGTATTGTGGCATAATTTCTGACTTGTGAACATCGAAACTATAAAAATCAATTAATAAAACTTTAATAATATGGCTAAAGTCAACATTAAACCATTGGCAGACAGAGTACTTATCGAGCCAATGGCCGCTGAGACCAAAACAGCGTCGGGCATCTACATTCCCGATACCGCAAAAGAGAAACCCCAACAAGGCAAAGTGGTTGCCGTTGGCCCTGGGACCAAAGATGAAAAAATCACGGTGAAGGTCGGCGACAAGGTCTTGTATGGCAAATATGCGGGGACCGAACTTAAACTGGAGGGCGTAGACTATTTAATGATGCGCGAAAGCGACGTTTTGGCAATTATCTAACCCAAACAATTTTCAATAAAAAAATCCCGAATTCCGAAGCTACACGTTCGACCTTAATGAGCGGTTTTACCTATAGCGCACTAAACGGAATTTGAACATTAATTTTAAAATCAAATTAGAATGGCAAAAGAAATAAAGTTCGATATCGATGCACGAGATGGCCTTAAAAGGGGCGTCGATGCTTTGGCGAATGCAGTAAAGGTAACCTTGGGGCCCAAGGGCAGAAACGTAATCATCAGCAAATCATTCGGGGCACCCCAAGTGACCAAAGATGGTGTTACCGTTGCAAAAGAAATTGAATTGGCAGACCCCTTGGAAAATATGGGCGCCCAAATGGTAAAGGAAGTAGCTTCCAAAACCAACGATCTGGCTGGTGACGGTACTACCACGGCCACGGTTTTGGCACAGGCCATCGTAAAGGAAGGTTTGAAAAACGTTGCGGCCGGAGCCAACCCCATGGATCTAAAAAGGGGCATAGACAAAGCGGTTGAAGCCATTGTGGCCGACCTTGGAAAGCAAGCCAAAAAAGTTGGCGATTCTTCCGAAAAAATTAAGCAGGTCGCATCGATTTCTTCGAACAACGATGAAACCATTGGCGAATTGATCGCACAAGCTTTCGGAAAAGTAGGCAAAGAAGGCGTCATTACGGTTGAAGAAGCAAAAGGAACCGATACCTATGTGGATATCGTTGAAGGGATGCAATTCGATAGGGGTTACCTATCGCCCTATTTTGTGACCGATTCCGAAAAAATGACCGTGAGCTTGGAGAATCCTTACATTTTATTGTACGATAAAAAGATATCTTCCATGAAAGACTTGCTTCCCGTATTGGAGCCTGTGGCACAATCGGGCAAGCCCTTATTGATCATCGCGGAAGATGTTGACGGAGAGGCCTTGGCCACCTTGGTGGTAAACAAACTCAGGGGCTCGTTGAAAATCGCAGCGGTAAAAGCACCAGGTTTTGGTGATAGGAGAAAAGCCATGCTGGAAGACATCGCCATCCTTACCAAAGGAACCGTTATTGCCGAGGAAAGAGGTTTCTCAATGGAAAACACCACCATCGACATGTTGGGTACCTGCGAAAAAATCACTATCGACAAGGACAACACCACCATTGTAAACGGAGGCGGAGTAGCCAAAGACATCAAGAGTCGTGTGAACCAGATCAAATCCCAGATCGAGACCACCACTTCAGACTATGACAAGGAAAAATTGCAGGAGCGTTTGGCCAAATTGGCCGGTGGGGTCGCCGTACTTTATGTGGGTGCCGCTTCGGAAGTGGAAATGAAAGAAAAGAAAGACCGTGTTGACGATGCATTGCACGCTACCCGTGCGGCTGTTGAAGAGGGCATAGTTGCCGGTGGGGGCGTCGCCTTGGTACGTGCCAAAGCTAGCCTTGCCAAAGATCAAAGCCGAAAACGCCGATGAGGAAACCGGCATCCAGATCGTAGCCAAGGCCATAGAATCACCGTTGCGCACCATCGTTGAGAATGCAGGCGGAGAAGGATCTGTGGTCATCGCCAAAATTATGGACGGGAAAGGGGACTATGGTTATGATGCCAAATCCGAAACCTACGTAGACATGATGAAAGCGGGCATCATCGATCCCAAAAAAGTAACCAGGGTCGCATTGGAGAATGCCGCCTCCGTTGCCGGGATGATCTTGACCACGGAATGCGCCTTGACCGATATTAAGGAAGAAGCGCCTGCAGGTGGAGGCCATGGACATGGCGGTGGTATGCCCGGCATGATGTAATGCCGAAAGGCAGGAGCCTATCAATACAATTCAACCGCCCTCAGCATGGGGGCGGTTTTTTTATTGGGTGACTTTGCTTCAGCCAACTTGCATAACAACAGACAACCTTTCCCAAAAGACCGAATAAAAAAACCACCTTTTACAAGGTGGTTTCGATTTTTCCGACTTCAAGGCTTATCTGATAAACCTATAAAAGAATTACTTCTTTTTCGCGGGAGCCTTCTTAGCTGCTGCCTTAGGAGCTGCTTTTTTGGCTGGTGCGGCTTTTTTTGCTGTTGCCATGATTGAAATAATTAAAATTTCAATTAAAATTAAGTTTTTTTTATTGTGTTCTATTCTTTTGGAGATTTGTTATCCCCTTAGTTTTCAACAGTTTTTCAAGAGAATTTTTCACTCCGGCCGCCATGCCCACAACGCAAAACATGTTGGCTTCTTTGATATAACGATCAGTGTAGATTTTTAGTATATCCTCGCAGGACCAAGCTTTTTATGAATTCAAACCAAAAAACGTTTTACCATATCGGGCTAAGTGCTGCCAAGGTTAGGATTTTATCTCTGTCTTCACCTCTTGCAGTTGATAACTGTTGAGCGTACCCGTCGGATAATTGATCACGTACAGTGTCCCGTTCATGATCAGGATATCGGTGGGCTTCTGAACGGATTCCTTCAATACCTGTTTCAGCCGACCGTCCAAATCCATCACCAGAACCCTGTTGTTCTCAAAATCGGTGACAAAGACCTCGCTTTCCGAAACATGGATTCCCGTGGCAGCGTTCATTTTTTGATCTTGTCCCATCATCTTAACGAAATTACCCCGTTTATCGAATACCTGAACCCTATTGTTATAGGCATCCGCTACCCAGATGTTCTCAGCGGTGATCTGCACATCGGTCGGATAGTAAAACTCCCCGTTGCCCTTGCCTTCTTTTCCAAAGGAAATCCATTCACCGCCGTTGAAATACAGAATCCGGTTATTATAAAAATCCGCAATCGCTCTTTCCTTGTCCATCACGGCTATCCCGGCGGGCGCATCCAAGCTGTCTTTCAAGGCCATGACCTCTCGGATACCATTCGAAAAGGTAGTGATATTGTCGGACCCATATTGGGGAACGAAAAGCACCCCTTCGAAGGCATCAATATGCATGGGCCGATCCAAGGAATCGATGCTGGCCGTAATTTGTCCCAAATCGTTAAGCTTCACCAATCGGTTGTGATCTCCGTCGGAGAGCCACAATTGTCCGTCAACTTGGGCAATTCCGATGGGGTTCACCCCTTCCAAAGTTGTCGATCGTTCCAGCACCCATTCTTTCGGAATTTCCGGCTTGGGCTTACAGGCACCTAAGGCGAGTATCGTCGCCAAGGCTGTCATTATCTGTTTCATTTGATTTTATTTAGACGATTGATCCATTCTCTCGTAATGGCAACATGGAGGCAAGGCATCATAAGTTTCATCACTTGCCTTGAAGTTCTTGGTATCATGGCCCGCTTTTGCAATGGCCTGTTCGATATCCTTTAAGGAGGTTTTCGCCCCATCAAAGGCAACTGCCATCATTTTGGTATCCTTGTCCCATGACACCTCCGCCACCCCGGGAACGGCCTTGGCCGCTTTGGTAATCCGTGCTTCGCACATGGCGCAATTACCGGCAACCATGAGATTTTTCGTGGTCGTCTTGTCGTTCGAAACCATGCCTTGGCTTCCGGAAGATGCTTCGACCTTTCCATCGGCCCGCTCTATCTTCGTGGTTATCGGCGTATACCCGGCCTTTTCCACCTGTTTTTCCACCGACTCCAAGCTAAGTGCCTTTTCGGAGGGGTAGCTAAAACTGAAATCCCCGGTCTCGATATCGATCTTCACTTCTTTGATGCCCTTAAATTCCTTAAACTTCTTCTCCAGGCCATAGGCACAAAACGGACAGCCTAAGCCATCGACCTGCACCATAAACTTGTCCATGGTCTTTTGGGCATTTGCGCCCATGAACGTCATCATTGCGATGACCACTGTTGCAATTATTGCTTTTTTCATGATTTTACTTTTAAATATTAATATTCGTTCTTCTTATTTGTGAATTAAGGGCGATTAAAATGTAAAACGACTGCCCAAAAATAAACTGTACTTCAATTTTTGTGCTTCAGGCACATCGTTTACCAACGGGGCCTGTACCGCCAAATCCAGCGTGATGTTCTTGCTCGCATATTGTATCCCCTGAGCATATAGGAGCTGGTATCCGTTGCGTTCCGGAAGCCAAGAATTGGTATATTCAAAATACAGGTTGATCTGCTCATTGGGATATTGCGGTTTCAAAAGGGGAAGTCCGAAACCCAGTTTATATCTAAACTCGTCCATGGTTCCATCGGGCATCGAATTGTAGCCCACCTCATTGGATATACCATATTTCAAGGTTTCATAGCCCGCAACGATGCCATAATAGCCGGCATATTTTCCCATACTGAGGTCCATGGCGTCCAATTCCTCCCCTGTGGGCAGGGTCTGTACTGTTTTGGCGACCACACGAAACGTCTTGCCCATGGCGTCTTTTCTTATGAACTGGTATTTTCCAATGATCTTGATATCCGCCAAAGAACTGCCCGATCCAAGATCGTTCAGGTCAGAACTGATATATGGCAGCTGCACGGCTACCAAGGTGCGGGCGGTCGGCAAATATTGCAACATAATGGGTACATAAGTGAATCTCCCCCGCTCCGTTTTCCTGATTTCGGTCAAGGTCCTTACCGTAAAGCTTCCGCCTCCCAACATAATGGGATTGTCCGAGGTAATCGGCGGACCTTGTGCCCGTATCCCTTCAATGCCACCATAGGCGAGCATCAAGGCTAAAAATAATATTCTCATGATATGGATTTGATTTAAATGGTTCTAAATTCCAATAGTAAATGGGGCAACCGCACGGTTTGCCGCTGCATCCTCTCTAAAGTCGTATATCAAGTACGGATAGAAGGGTAGCTTTGGGAATAGAACGAATAAATCAAATCAGAAAGACCTGGTCGAGAAGTTGAATGTTCCTGACCAATAGAGGTGGAGGGTAATGCTTTTGGGTTGCCATCCGCTGCCCCACCTTGGGAATAAGTGTGCCGTAAGTAAAGGTGTTATCGAACCAATAGGGCTGGAAATCGACGCCAATCTCATTGGTGACCTGTTTCAAATCGTTTTGTTCGTTTATCACGACTACGACATCATTGCAACAGGAATCGGAATTTTCCGCTATCGAAAGACCTTCGGGTCCCTCCATGGCCATACCGCAACTTTCGGCATTGGCAAATAAGGCAATATCCTGCAAATGGCCCATGCAGTAATGCTTGTCAACCGTCCACGACGTGGTGGAAGCCAATAGAAACAGGGCCATTAGGGAGGCAAGAACGCGATGTGGAACACTATTCATCGCAACAAAAATAAGAATTCTTTGATCGATGCGTCTTTCTGGACAGCATATTAACGAATATTTATGCCCTTCGGTATTGCCCCGATTGATCCAAAAATCGACTTTTGCCCCAACAAAAGTCAAAAGAACATGTTCGAACCACTGCGACCTCAGGTAATCGCCATCTTAACGGGCCTAGGAACGGTAGAAGCCCGTCTGCTCCAATTGTGCCAACTGTTGAACAGCAAGGTCTCCCATTATGATTGGGTAGGTTTCTATTTTAGGAACGGAGACAAAGAAGAGTTGAAATTGGGGCCCTATGTCGGGGAACCCACCGACCACACCATTATTCCGTTTGGCAAGGGCATTTGTGGACAAGTCGCGGTATCGAACCAGAACTTTGTCGTACCCGATGTCAAGGCCCAGGACAATTATATCGCCTGTAGCATCACGGTGAAGGCAGAAATCGTTGTTCCGTTGTTCGTCAAGGGTGAAAATGTGGGGCAAATCGATATTGATTCGAATACCCCTGATCCCTTTAACGCGGAGGACGAAAGATTTTTGGAATTTGTAAACTCGGAAGTGGCCAAAATTCTTTAAAACTTTATTGGTTTTGTTGATAACCTCGATGCTTATTCAAGTCAAAAAAATTACTTTTGTGTCCTTGACTTCATAATCCTAAGCACACAATAATGAACACCTTGAAAAAAGCCTCCTCGGCCCTTATTTCCGTATTCCATAAAGACGGGTTGGAACCCATCGTCAGAAAATTCCAGGAACTTGGCATAACCATATATTCCACGGGGGGTACCGAAATATTCATCAGGGATCTGGGCATCGAAGTAGTGCCGGTGGAAGAGGTCACCAGTTACCCCTCCATTTTGGGCGGTCGCGTAAAAACATTGCATCCAAAGGTATTCGGAGGTATTTTGAACCGGCAGGACGACGCTGGGGATTTGGCCCAGTTGGAAGAATTTGAAATTCCCCAAATCGATATCGTGATTGTAGACCTATACCCTTTTGAAAAAACGGTGGCGAGTGGTGCGACCGAACAGGATATCATAGAAAAGATAGATATAGGGGGCATTTCTCTGATACGGGCCGCCGCCAAGAACTTCAAGGATGTTATATGCGTATCGGCAAGGGAAGATTATGAAGAATTCCTCTCATTGATCAGCGGGGGCAAGGGAAGAACTGGCTTGGCAGACCGAAAGCGTTTTGCCGCAAAGGCATTCAACATCTCGTCTCATTATGATACTGCCATATTCAATTATTTCAACAAAGACCATGGGGAAGCCGCTTTAAAAATCAGTGAACCCAAGGGCCAGGTGCTCCGCTACGGCGAAAACCCACATCAAAAAGGATATTTCTTCGGCGATTTTGAGGCGATGTTTACCCAATTGCACGGAAAAGCGCTTTCTTATAACAACCTATTGGACGTTGATGCCGCGGTAAACCTGATGAACGAGTTTAAAACTGACGATCCGACCTTTGCGATTTTGAAACACAACAATGCCTGCGGGCTATCTACCCGGAAAACATTGCACCAGGCCTATGTTGACGCCTTGGCTGGGGATCCGGTTTCCGCTTTTGGCGGCATCCTGATCAGCAATGTGGAAATCGATAAGGCCACCGCTTCGGAAATCCATGAGCTCTTCTGTGAAGTCGTCATTGCACCCAGTTATGCGGCCGGTGCCCTACAGATTCTTACGGGTAAGAAAAATAGGATCATTTTGGTTCAGCATGAGGTATCACTGCCCGACACCCTGGTCAGGACATGCCTGAACGGTGTTTTGGTGCAGGAAAAAGACAAGAAGACCGATTCGGTGAAAGACCTGCAATTGGTCACCAAGAAAAAACCGACCCAAAATGAACTGGACGATTTGATCTTTGCTTCCAAACTCTGCAAGCATACCAAGAGCAATACCATTGTACTGGCGAAGAACAAACAGTTGTGCGCCAGCGGTACGGGGCAGACTTCCCGTGTCGATGCGCTGAACCAAGCCATCCACAAAGCGAAATCTTTCCATTTTGACCTTCAGGGTGCCGTGATGGCCAGTGATGCCTTCTTCCCTTTTCCGGATTGTGTGGAAATCGCCCATAATAATGGTATAAGCTGCGTCATTCAGCCCGGCGGGTCGATCAAAGACCAGTTGAGCGTCGATTTTTGCGACGAAAATGGCATGGCCATGGTAATGACGGGCACCCGTCATTTTAAGCATTAAATTCATTACTTTTGACGATATTATTTACCTTTAATCGAAACCTAACGAAATAGCCAATGGGATTTTTTGATTTCCTGACCGAAGAAATTGCCATCGACCTGGGCACCGCAAACACCCTTATCATTCATAACGACAAAGTAGTGGTCGATAGCCCATCGATCGTTGCAAGGGACCGGGTTTCCGGCAAAATTATAGCCGTTGGCAAGGAGGCGAACATGATGCAAGGAAAGACCCATGAAAATATCAAGACCATTCGGCCTTTGAAAGATGGGGTCATCGCCGATTTCGATGCTTCGGAAAAAATGATCAACATGTTCATCAAGAACATCCCTGCTTTAAAGAAAAAATGGTTTCCACCGGCACTGCGCATGGTGATTTGCATTCCATCGGGCATTACCGAAGTGGAAATGCGTGCGGTAAGGGAGTCGGCAGAAAGGGTGAATGGCAAGGAAGTATACCTTATCCATGAACCTATGGCGGCCGCCATAGGGATTGGATTGGACATCATGCAGCCTAAGGGAAACATGATCGTCGATATCGGTGGGGGTACCACTGAAATTGCAGTCATCGCATTGGGAGGCATCGTATGTGATAAGTCGGTTAAAATTGCAGGGGACGTCTTTACCAATGACATCATTTATTATATGCGTACCCAGCACAACCTCTATATTGGGGAGAGTACTGCGGAAAATATTAAAATAGAAATCGGGTCGGCCACTGAAGATCTTCAAAACCCCCCGGATGACAAATCGGTCCAGGGACGTGACCTATTGACCGGCAAGCCCAAACAGGTGCAAATTTCCTACAGGGAGATCGCCAAGGCATTGGACAAATCGATTCTTAGGGTCGAGGACGCAGTGATGGAGACCCTCTCCCAAACCCCTCCGGAACTGGCGGCAGACATTTACAATACGGGGATATACATGGCAGGCGGAGGATCGATGTTGCGAGGCCTGGACAGAAGGCTTTCACAAAAGACCGATTTGCCCGTATACATTGCCGAAGACCCGCTAAGGGCAGTAGTCCGGGGAACCGGAATCGCATTAAAAAATCTTGAGCGGTACAAGAGCATTTTAATCAAATAAAGGTCTATCCTATGGGTGGCACCTTGTTGAAAATCGACCTTACCAAAATGGGATACTTGCACGGGCTTCAAGAAAATTAAAGAGTGAATGCAACAAATCATCAATTTTGTAATACGGCATAAGAATTTTCTGCTCTTTCTGTTTTTGTTGCTCCTTTCGTTGGCGTTTACCATCCAATCCCATTCCTATCACCAGTCTCGGTTTTTTAATTCCGCGAACTGGATCACTGGAAATGTTTATGAAACCAAACAAAGTATTTCGGCCTATTTCGATCTGAGGGAGGAAAACGAAAAATTGATCGTCGAAAACCAACGCTTGCGCAAGACGCTTTTCAACATAGTCTCAAAGGATACCATCAGCCTGGATTCCACACAAATGCGCTACACGGTCTCAACAGGGCGGGTGATTAAAAATAGCTTCGCGGAATCGCGCAATTACATCACCATCGATCGTGGCAGGGAAGACAGTATAAAACCCGATATGGGCGTGATCACTTCCAAAGGTATTCTGGGAATTGTTGAAAATACCTCCGCCAACTACGCAACGGTACAGAGTATATTGAACGAAAATTCGAACATCAATGCCAAAATAAAAAATACGGACCACTTTGGCTCCTTGGTCTGGGATACCAAACGCTACGACGTGGTTCAGTTGATCGACATTCCCCGCATGGTGTCTTTGAACATTGGCGACACTATCGTAACTGGGGCCATGAGCAGTATTTTTCCCGAGAACATTCCCATAGGAACGATCCAAAAATTCGACCTGGATACCGCGAATAGTTTTTATCAGATTGATGTGAAGCTTTTTAATGACATGACCAATATTCGTCATGTATATATTGTGAACAATGAACACCGTAAGGAAATACAGGACCTGGAATCCAAAAACTTGAATGAACAATAGTTATTTTATCAATACCGTTCGATTTGTACTGCTCGTTTTGGTGCAGGTGCTGGTTTTCAATCAGCTCAATTTTTTTGGATTCATCAATCCCATGGTGTATATTCTATTTTTATATTGGTATCCGATCAGCGGGGGGCGAGCATCTTTCATCGGGGTAAGTTTTTTATTGGGATTGTGCATCGATTTCTTTTCGGACACCATGGCCCTGCATGCCGCATCGACGGTAACCTTGGCCTATCTGAGGCCCACAATAATGCGGTTTGTTTTTGGGGTAAACATAGAATTTCAAAGTTTTAAGTTGAGCAACAGTACAAGGGCACAACAATTTACTTTTTTGGCGTTATTAATAGTAGTGCACCATTTGGTGTTTTTTACGCTCGAAATTTTTAGTTTGGCCAATATTTTGATGATACTTAAAAAAGTTGTGGTCATTGGTGCCTCATCCATGCTACTTTGTTTATTGTTCAATTCACTATTTAGCGTCGGCAAGGAATGAAAAAGTTTTTGCTTTCATCGATTATCATTATGATCGGGTTCACCTTCCTCGGTCGGCTGAGCTATTTACAGATTTTCAGTTCTTCCACCAATCAGGTCTTGGAAGACCCTGCCATAAAAGCGGTTTATGACTATCCCGAACGCGGTTATATTTATGACCGCAACGGCAAACTATTGGTGGCCAATGATCCGGCATACGATGTCATGGTCATTCCCAGGGAGGTACGGGCCTTGGATACGCTGGAATTTTGTGCCCTGTTGGGCATCGACAAGGAAAAATTCTTAAAAGAACTCAAAAAAGCACGTACCTATTCTCCAAGACTTCCGTCAGTGCTGGTACCGCAACTTTCCAAGGAAGACTATGCCAAATTGCAGGAAAAGATGAGGCATTACCAAGGTTTTTATATCCAGAAACGCTCCTTGCGCTATTATGATACGAACAGCGGAGCCAACATTCTTGGTTATATCAGTGAAGTCAATGAACGAGATCTGGAGCGAAATCCATATTATGTTCAAGGCGAGCTCACGGGCCGTACCGGAATCGAAAAGCAGTACGAAGATATCCTGAGGGGAAGAAAAGGGGTACAATATATTCAGAAAGATCGCTTCAACAGAGACATCGGTCCCTATAAAAGTGGCACTTGGGATACCTTGCCGGAACAGGGGAAGGAAATCAACGTCACCCTTGATAAGGACTTGCAGGAATACGGAGAACGGCTCATGCACGGCAAATGGGGGGGCGTCGTGGCCATCGAACCTGCCACGGGAGAAATTCTTGCGATGATATCAGGGCCTACCTTCGACCCAAAACTTTTGGTCGGTAGAGATCGCTCTGCCAATTACAGCAAATTGCATTACGACTCCATCTCCAAACCCCTGTTCGATCGATCAATTCTGGCAGAAGGTTCTCCCGGCTCGCCCTTTAAGACCATCAATGCCCTTGTTGCGCTTCAGGAAGGGGTAATCACTCCGGAAACCACCTTTACCTGTTACCATGGATTTTACGTCGGCGGCAGAAAGAGAGGATGCCACTGCGGGGGCGGTACCCGAAATCTGCACACTGGAATTTACAAATCCTGCAATGCCTATTTTGCAGGGACTTTTAGGAAAATTTACGATAACTTTGAGACCACCGATGAGGCGATGGATGTTTGGGAAAAGCATGTGAAGAGTTTTGGCCTGGGCGATTTCTTGCATTACGATCTGCCGGAAGGAAAGAGGGGCAGGATTCCCAGCAAGGAGTATTACGATAAATGGTATGGCGACAACAGATGGAGCTCATCCTATATCATCTCCAACTCCATCGGACAGGGAGAGGTTTCCGTTACTCCCGTGCAGTTGGCGAATATGACCGCGGCCATTGCCAATCGCGGATTCTACTATACCCCCCACATCCTTAAAAAAGTGGAAGGCAAGGACATCACCAATCATGAGTACGTAGTGCCCAAATATACCACCATTGACAGGAAACATTTTGACCCCGTGGTACAAGGTATGGCAGATGTTTACAAAATGGGGACGGCCAGAGGCGTTCAGATACCTGGCATTGATATAGCCGGTAAAACCGGTACGGTCGAGAACTTCACCAAGATAAATGGCGTACGCACCCAATTGACCGACCACTCGGTTTTTGTGGCCTTTGCCCCAGTGGACAACCCCAAGATCGCCATTGCGGTTTATATCGAGAACGGCTATTTTGGCGCAAGGTACGCTGGCCATATCGCTTCCCTGATGATTGAAAAATACCTGAAGGGCGAGATTAGCCGAAAAGATCTGGAAAAAAGAATGCTCGAAAAAACGTTGGAACTGGAATATGCCAAACCCTACAGCGGGGAAGAATTCAAAATAAACGAGCGTGTCTGGTAGCAGCGTCCTAAAACGTATCGATTGGCTATCCATTTTGTTTTATGCCCTGTTGGTGGCCATCGGTTGGATAAATATTTATTCCACAACATTTTCCGAAGCCGATCCTTCCATCTTCAATTTTGACGCCCTGTATGGAAAACAACTGCTTTTTATAGGCACGAGTATTTTTGCCATCATTATTATCTTGGCTTTGGAAGCCAATTTTTTTGAACGTTTTTCAAGTGTGTTCTACCTTATTTCCATTATTTCCCTGCTCGGTCTTTTCGTTTTTGGTAAAACCATTGCGGGGGCCACTTCCTGGTACGATCTTGGATTTTTTAATCTCCAGCCCTCTGAATTCGCCAAGTTGGCGACCGCTCTGGCCCTTGCCAAATACCTCAGTGATATACAAACCGATATCAAACACAAAAAAGACCAGTTGTTCGCCTTTCTGATTATTTTAATACCTGTATTGCTTGTCATTCCCCAACCCGATCCAGGGAGTGCCCTGGTATTCTTTGCTTTGGTTTTTGTGCTTTTTAGGGAAGGCCTGCCCCTGTTTTACCTCTTGATCGCTTTTTTGCTCGTATTGGTTTTTGTGACCACCTTGATGTTCGGCACTACATGGGTGACGATTTTCCTTGCCATGGTAATCACCCTGATTTTTATGCTCAAAAAGAAATCTTTTAAAATTCCCCTATTGCCCCTGGTCGGCGCTGCCGTGTTCACCATTTTGTTTTCGTTATCGGTAAACTTTGTGTTCAACAATATCTTCGAGCAACGGCATCGCGATCGGTTTAGTTTATGGTTGCGTTTGGAAAAAGATCCGCAAAAATTGGAACAGATCCGTAAGACCATCGGTTATAATACGTACCAGTCGGAAAAAGCCATAGAATCTGGAGGTTTTTTTGGAAAAGGATTTTTGGAAGGCACCCGAACAAAAGGGGATTTTGTGCCGGAACAGCACACCGATTACATTTTTAGCACCGTTGGCGAAGAATGGGGATTTCTGGGTACCGCTTCGGTGGTGCTCCTTTTTTCTTTTCTGCTTTTGCGTTTGGTCTATCTGGCAGAAAGGCAAAAGAACGCTTTCAGCAGAATGTACGGCTATGGGGTGATCTCAATTTTATTGATCCATTATTTTATCAACATCGGGATGGTGATCGGCATCTTGCCCACGATTGGAATCCCGTTACCTTTTTTCAGCTATGGGGGTTCCGGACTCCTTTTTTTCAGTGTGATGTTGTTCATTTTCTTAAAACTTGATTCGAACAGGTTAAGGGAAGGTATTTGAAGCAACCGACTTTAGGTGGTCTTCTATTAGGCTAAGATGAATTTTCGGATATCGAAATGATGGGTTTGTCTTTATTTTCGATACAATTGCCTTGGCGCTTAAAATTCCCAATCCTCAAGCTGTACCCCTTTTTCCCATGCGGCTTCCAATGAATCTGGCAGCGCCTGAAAGAAATCGATATTGGTCATTGCTTCAAGCTGGTCGATGGTGACGACGAACGTCTGCAGTGGGGCGTTGCTCTCCCTGCCCAACATCAGGAAGCCAATCATTTTCATCGATTTGGCATCACCCCGAGCCACGATTTTATAAAAATAGCGCGGTACCGCGACGTCTTCCGTTCCTATGGTTTCAAGACCGTTTTGCAGTACCCCTCCCGTGAAGATATAAACATCGCCGTAGCTTCGTGCCCAACTTCGTACTTGCATTTCCAGACGGTTCCAAACCCCGGCGTTGAAGGCCCTGTCCTGAGGAGCGATATTGCTGGTATAGAATGTTTCGTTATAGGCCTGCTCAGAAAACCTGCGATCCCCTGCTGGGCACAAATGGCCGCGATCGTAGCCCGAACCTTTATAATTGCGCCAATCGGCCGACTTGGTCCTTACTTTGGGATCTTCCAAAAAGTAGGGCCGCTTTCGATTTTGGCCGGTCAGTTGTTCCCTTTTCAAAACATAGGCCACCCATTCGGCCTGTTCGAAGGTTTCGCTATACGACAGCATATAATGCTGGTGCCCAACCAATGCCCCTGTAGTGGAGCTCGGCATCAGATAAATTGGGATTTCGGTTGAACTATCTCCAGGTTCCGCGCCATAGGGGTCTGGTGTATATAGGTGCTCAAAGAGCCAAAAACCCAATAAACAGCAGAGCATTAAAACGAGGTAGATCTGCTTATTTTTTCTTCTGGAGTTCCATCGCGGCATAGCCCCAAAATTAATTAATTATTGACGATCTTTGTTGTTTATCCACTGTATGTTCTCCATCAAAATTCCGACCAAACAAAGAAATTTTTTAAATAGCGAAGGCTAAACAGTACATCGTAAATGGAACTTAAAAAAAAGGTGCTTACTTGGAAAGACGTCATCAACTTTTGTGTGAAAGGCAATCCAAAACCCGACCGAAGGGTGGAAAAAACCGACTTGGAATGGCGAGAATTATTGACTGCGGAGCAATATCGCGTGACGCGTAAAAAAGGCACCGAAGCCCCACATACCGGAGCATTGTGCAGCATTCACGATGCCGGAAAATACAACTGTGTGTGTTGTGATTCCCCTTTGTTCGACTCAACCATCAAGTTCGAGTCGGGAACAGGTTGGCCAAGTTTTACGCAGCCCATACGTGAAAATGCCGTGAAGTATGAAAAGGACAGTAGCTTCGGAATGGTGCGTGTGGAGGTGATGTGCAACACCTGTGATAGCCACCTCGGCCACGTTTTTCCAGACGGACCGGAACCAGGCGGTTTGCGGTACTGCATCAATTCGGCCTCGATGAAATTACAAAAAGAAAAATAATTCAATGAAAGATCGGCAATTTGAGATGGCCACCCTGGGGGGTGGATGTTTTTGGTGCGTGGAAGCCGTACTCCAAGAACTGAAGGGTGTGGTTAAGGTGGTTTCCGGGTATACCGGCGGAAGGGCGCCGGGAAAACCCACCTATAGGGAAGTGTGCTCAGGACTCACCGGCCATGCGGAAGTAGTACAAGTAACGTTTGACCCTAAGCTGCTATCCTATCACGACCTACTGGTTGTTTTTATGACCAGCCACGACCCCACCACTTTGAACAGGCAGGGGGCGGATGTGGGCACCCAATACCGCTCGGTAATCTATTATCACAATGAAGATCAAAAGCATATTGCAGGAAGGGTTCTTGGTGAAATGGCCCAACACTTCGATCATCCCATAGTGACCGAACTGAGTCCACTCAGTACTTTTTATGAAGCTGAAGACTACCATCAGAACTATTACCGCAACAATACCTCACAGGGCTATTGTACGGCGGTAATAACGCCAAAACTTTCCAAATTGAGAAAGATGCACGCGGATAAACTTGGACATGGTCCGATATAAAATAAAAAGGCCGCTGAAAAATACAGCGGCTTTTTTTATAAGCGTTTCGAAGGTTAGCCTTTTACAGCGAGTTTCCCTTGCTTGATATTGTTGATCTTAAGGTCTTGCAATACGTTCACCGCCTCTTCAACATAAACGTCCTTGGCCAGGTTCTTATGCCATCGGTCCCTTTTTTCCCTCAAAACGGAATCTTTCGTGAACAGTTCTTCCTCATACCTTGGAGAAGTGAACGTCAGTTTTGAATCATAGTCCGATAGGTTCTTGAAATAGTCCGATTTTTCCTTGTCCTTTACTTCTTCCGCTTTAAATACCTTATAGTTCAGGGAAATCTCGGTCTCATCCTGCTCGGCTTTCAGCCACTTCGCGTTCTCTTCGATCAATCCGATCTGCGGATTGTTCGCCATCCGTTTGCTGCTATTGGCAACGGTTTGATCATAGTCGATATAACCATCCCAAATTTGATAATCGGCCGGCGAAATCTTATCCCACTTCAATGGGTTCGATTGGTCGCGTTCCCCGAGGTCTATATAACTGTATTTGTCCGGAACCACCACATCGCTTTTTACGCCTTCCAATTGGGTAGAGCCCCCATTGATCCTATAAAATTTTTGAGTGGTCAACTTTATGGCCCCTAGATCGCCATGTTCGTTGCTTCGCACGATATTGTCCAAGGGAATCACATTCTGTACGGTTCCTTTGCCGAAAGTTTGTTTGCTTCCGATAATCACTGCGCGTTTGTAGTCTTGCATGGCAGCGGCCAAAATTTCCGAGGCGGAAGCGGACAGCTCATTCACCAAAATCACCAAGGGTCCATCCCATTGGATGCGTTCGTCCTTATCATCGTATACTTCTTTTTTCTTTCCGGAAGATTGCACCTGAACGATAGGCCCATCCTTAATGAAAAGTCCTGCCATTTCGACCACCGTTTTCAAAGATCCACCTCCATTATCGCGAAGGTCGATGATGAGTCCTTCCGCACCTTCCGCTTTTAAACGTTCCACTTCCTTGGCCACATCGGTAGCGGCGTTCCGCTCGCTATAATCATCAAAATCGACATAGAACTTGGGGAGGTTGATCAACCCATACTTTTGGTTCTGTTTGATGATGTTCGCCGATTTTGCAAAAGATTCTTCCAGTTCCACAACGTCCCTGGTCAAGGAAATAACCTCCAAGGAACCATCTACCTTTCTAACGGTAAGGTCAACCACGGTGCCTTCGGGCCCTTTGATCAATTTAATGGCATCATCCAATCTCATGCCCACGATATCTACAGGGGGTTCTCCTTTTTGTCCTACTTTGATGATTTCGTCGCCCACTTCCAATCGTTGGTCCCGCCAAACCGGACCACCGGAAATGATTTCCACGATTTTAGCCCCCTCCGGCTTTTTCTGCAATCGTGCACCGATACCCTCGAATTTGCCAGACATGCTCATATCGAACTTCTCCTTGTCGTCTGGTGGAAAATAATAGGTATGGGGATCAAATTCGTCCACTATGGTATTAATATATTGAACGAACCAGTCCTTGCGCTGCAGATCGTTCACGAAATCAAAAAATTCATCCAAGGTTTTACCGGTAGATTCCCTGGCCGACTTTTCAGCCTCGGCGGGGGTCATTGGCTTGGCGTCGGCGTCGACGATATCTTCCTGCACCTCATCCTCATCTTCGCTTCGATCCGATTTGGCGATTTTTGAATCGCGCTGCCCGATCATCATCTTGGCATCGTATGTCCCCAATGTGGCATATTTGAGCTGCTTTCTCCACCGTTCCTTCAACTCTTTCCTTGAATCGGCAAAAGGCATTTTTTCATAATCGATGTCGATGGATTCATTGACCGAGTAGTCGAATGGGGATTCCAAAACCTCTTTGTAGATTTTTTTGGCATCTTCCATACGCTCCAATAAACGGCCATAGACCACATTAAAAAAGGTGATGTCTGTATTCTTGATCTGATCATCGATTTGGAACTTGTACTGTTCAAATTCATCGATGTCTGACTGAAGAAAATAACGTTTTGTGGGATCGATCACATCGATGAAATCCTCAAAAACACTCACTGAAAAATCATCATTGATTTCCTTGGGCTCATAATGTCCTTTTTCGAGCACATAGGTAATAAGGTCCAGCAGGAGTTTGTCCTTATCGTCATTGTCAAAATTTTTATTGGAATTGTTGGTGAAACTGCACGAAGCAACGGCTATTAGCATTACGATCAATGCGTAGGCAAGGTTCCTTTTCATTTATTCTTTTTTTAATCGTTAGGGCCATTTATCGGCCTTTCCCGAACATTTTTTTTCTACTAATTCCCTAAGATACTGAAAAAACCATGCCACGTTGAAGCGCTTTTATTATTTTTTTGTTAAACTGTGAAAAGGTCTTATCCTTTTTAAAAACGTATTTTTGGTCGGTAAATTATGTGGTATGCTAAAACCTTTGATCCTGGTGACCAATGATGATGGGATTACGGCACCCGGTCTGCGCGCCCTGATACGTTTTATGAGCGAGATCGGAGAGGTCGTTGTGGTAGCTCCCGATAGCCCACAATCGGGCATGGGCCATGCGATTACCCTCGACAGTACGCTCTTTTCCGCAAAAGTAAACGTGGGCTCCGAAGATGGGGCCAAAGATGAATATAGCTGCAGCGGCACCCCTGCCGATTGCGTAAAACTTGGGCTTCAAGAATTGCTTGAACGCAGGCCGGATATCTGTGTCAGCGGTATCAACCATGGCTCAAATTCTTCGATCAACGTAATATATTCCGGTACGATGAGTGCGGCCATAGAAGCCGGTATCGAAGGCATTCCGGCCATTGGGTTCTCGCTTTGCGATTATGGTTGGGAAGCCGACTTTGAGGCGACCAAAGACTTTGTACAACGAATTGTGACAGAAGCCCTGAAGCATGGTATTCCGGAAGGGGTAGTGCTCAACGTGAATATTCCCAAATTGGATGGCCCACAAATTCAGGGGATTAAGATATGCAGGCAGGCCAGGGCCAATTGGAAGGAGAAATTCGACAAGAGGACCAATCCGATGGGAAAGCATTATTATTGGCTGACCGGGGAATTTGAACTGCTCGACAAAGGGGAGGATACCGATGAATGGGCTTTGGCGAATGGCTATATCTCGGTGGTACCCACCCAGTTCGACCTAACCGCGCACCATACCATACAACAAATCAATACCTGGAATTTAAATGAATAGAAGGGAAATCGCCATAGGATTCGCTGTCGGACTTATCGCCAATACAGTGGGAACGCTGCTCTACATACTTCTTTTTTCGGAATTGGGCATTGTTGACACCTACAGGGCCGCGGTTCAACAAGGCCATGTGGGCAGCCTATTGGCCCTGGGCGCGCTGTTGAACCTGGCTGCCTTTTTCGGTTTTTTAAAGCTAAAGAGAGACTATAGGGCGCGTGGCGTGTTGATGGCGACCGTATTGACCGCATTGGTGATATTGTTCTATAAACTGTTTTAGCATTTTGCGTTAGGTTCCACCGGTACGTTATGTGGAACCAGGCCATTGGGCGGTTTCGCGAACAGGATTGTAAAAACCTAAAATGTACCGCCAGATATTGGTTTGGCGTAATTTGAATCGATGAAGTACTATATCATAGCGGGGGAAGCCTCAGGCGATCTACATGGGTCAAACCTCATCAAGGCAATTTTGGCCAAGGATGACCGGGCCAACGTTCGTTGTTGGGGGGGCGATATGATGCAGGCTGCCGGGGGTACTTTGGTAAAACATTATAAAGAAATGGCCTTTATGGGCTTTGCGGAAGTCCTCTTCAACCTGAACACCATTTTTAAGAACATCAGGTTTTGCAAGACCGATATCGCCACCTTTGATCCCGATGTCATCATTTTTATCGATTATTCTGGATTTAACCTTCGAATCGCCCAATGGGCCAAGGCGAGGGGATTTAAGACCAATTATTATATCTCCCCGCAAATTTGGGCTTCCAGGGAAAAACGGATCGAAAAAATAAAGAGTAGCATTGATACGATGTATGTAATCCTCCCCTTTGAGAAGGCCTACTACGAAGAAAAACACCACTTTGGAGTGCATTTCGTAGGACATCCTTTGTTCGATGCCATGCAGAACAGGCCAGCCGTGGACGAAGGCCAATTTAGGATACAAAACCAACTCGATGCCACAAAACCCATTATTGCCCTATTGCCCGGCAGCCGCGAGCAGGAAGTAATGAAAATGCTGCTATTGATGCTCTCGGTGGTCGATGATTTTAAGGAATACCAATTTGTGATTGCAGGGGCACCCAGCCTAATCCCTGATTTTTATACGCCCTTTTTGGGCAGTTCCAATGTGGGTTTTGTGACGAACCGGACCTATGACCTGCTCTCCCTTTCCCGTGCCGCCCTGGTAACCAGTGGCACCGCTACCTTGGAAACCGCTCTTTTTAAAGTGCCGCAAGTGGTTTGTTACCGGGCCAATTGGATATCCTACCAAATTGCAAAACGCATCATCACCCTCGATTATATCTCATTGGTCAACCTGATCATGGGAAAAGAAGTGGTGAAAGAACTCATCCAGGGCGATTTGAATACTAAAAACCTAAAGACCGAACTTTCCAAAATATTGGCAGACCCTGGCCGTGCCCAGCAACTGAAGGCCTATGATGCACTCGGAAAAATGTTGGGAGGTCCTGGGGCCAGCGAAAAAACCGCTGACCTGATCATCAAGGGATTATAAATAGAATGTCTGGTTCCTTCGATGACACATTTAATATATTTGGTTAATTTTGAAAAGAAACGTACTGATGCCCCCTTCAGTCATGCCACGGAATATGCGAAAGATCTTCATTGCTTTTTTCTTTTTTTTAGTTACCGCATGTGGCGTGGTAAAGAAGAAAACCACCTATTCCAAGACAAGAAAGGTCACTGTTGAAGGCTCAAAAGAATTGACCGTCGACAATAAGGAAGTGCTAAAAGAAAATGGGTCGAGCACCTTCACCTCAAAGGCCGATGAAATCATCAATACCGCTTTGACGTTCTCAGGGGTACGCTATAAATATGGTGGCACGACCAAAAACGGGATGGATTGCTCCGGATTGGTCTATGTGGTCTTTGGGGAAAACAATGTGCCACTGCCACGAATTTCATATGAAATGGCTGAAACCGGGGAGCTTGTCAAAATCAAGGACGTGACCAAGGGCGACCTGCTCTTCTTTAAGACCAGCAAACGCGGCAAGAAAATCAACCATGTTGGTGTGGTAGTGGCCGTTGAAGACGATGAAATCAAATTTATCCATGCTTCCACTTCAAGGGGGGTCATCGTATCTTCGCTGCGGGAGGGATTTTGGAATTATGCCTTTGTAAAGGCCACAAGGGTGCTATAACCAACCTTTTATGCAGTTCTTTAGATTTATCCCCATTAAACTTACCCTGGTACTGGTCATTGGCATCATATTGGGAAATGTCCTGGGCCTAAAAATTATTCCTGCGCTTTTACTGCTGCTCCCGATCCTGGTATTACTTGGTTTTTTGTTTTATGGCCAATGCAAACCGCATTCAAAAGCATTCGGGATCCTGGCAGGTCTTGCTATTTTGGGCATAGGCATTTTTGCAGTTTCCCTTGCAAAACCGGAAAACCAACTGCAACATTATTCGCATCTAGACTTCCAGGGGCATCATTTATGGAAGCTGAAGATTGATCAAGTTTTAAAATCGAATTCCTTTTCCGATCGCTATTTGGCCCATCCGATCGCCCTTGACGGTCATGGGACAAATGGCAACCTTCTCGTGAACATAGCGATAGACAGCATGGTTGGAAATTTAAAGGTCGACGACGAATTCTATTGTTATCGGTCGATTGTCCCTATCAACCCACCCCTCAATCCATCCCAGTTCGATTACAAAAAATACATGTCGCAACAAGGGGTTTCCCATCAAATAAGGTTGAAAAAGGAGGAATATATTTTGGTGGCCCATCCCGCGCCTACCTTTCGCGGGAGAACTGCCGCCCTTCGGGGCAAAATAATCTCAAAATTAAAATCGGCGCATTTTGGATCGGAAGAACTCGGCATTATTCAGGCCTTGTTGCTGGGGCAGCGGAACGATATTTCCGAGGATACCTACAATAATTATAAAAATGCCGGGGCGGTGCACATTTTGGCCGTTTCAGGTTTGCATATCGGAATTCTGTTAATGTTGCTGCAATTTCTTCTTCATCCTTTGGAACGCTTGCGCCATGGGAAAACCCTTAAACTTGGGCTCATTGTGCTTATGCTCTGGGCCTACGCTTTTTTGGCCGGTATGTCGGCTTCCGTTGTAAGGGCGGTGACCATGTTCAGTTTTGTGGCCTATGCCCTTTATCTGAACAGGCCGAGCAATACCTTCAACATATTGGCCTTGAGCATGTTTTTTATACTGTTGGCATTCGATCCGAACCTGCTCTTTCATGTGGGCTTTCAGATGAGCTATGCGGCCGTATTTGCGATTGTTTGGATCTATCCCTTGCTCCAAAAATTTTGGTCGCCCAAAAACTACATGGTTCAGAAAATTTGGCAGTTGTTGTCTGTCAGTATCGCTGCCCAGTTGGGGGTGTTGCCCATTAGCCTATATTATTTCCACCAATTTCCAGGGCTCTTTTTCGTGTCGAACCTGCTTGTGGTTCCCTTAATGGGGCTGGTATTGGGCTTGGGCATTTTGGTCATTGTCCTGGCACTGATCGATGCGTTGCCCTTTTTTGTGGTAAGCCTATACGACCATTTAATCGCGTTATTGAATGCCATTGTCGGACGGGTAGCTGCCCAGGAAGTCTTCATTTTCAAAAATATCCCCTTTGACGCCGTACAATTGATACTTGCCTATGTGGTGCTCATAGCATTGGTGCTATTTTTGGTCAGGGTACGATATAAGCGCGCGCTGGTGTTGTTCTTCGCCATTTTGGGGTTTCAATCATGGCTTTATATTACCGGCTTTCAAACGAAAAGGCGGGAGGTATTGCTCCTGGCGCATCAGACCAAAAACACGCTGCTTTTATACCAATCGGGGCAGAAGCTGGCGGTATACAGTGCAGACACGACTCGTACAGAAAGAATCGTGACGGATTATCTGGTGGCTGAACGAATCACCTCCCTTGAATACCCACCCCTTCAGAACAGTTATGATTTGAAAAACAAATCGTTGTTGATCATCGACGAATCTGGAGTTTATCCAACGGATGTGCCGGGCCCCGACTACCTATTGCTGAGGCAATCCCCCAAGCTGAATTTGGAGCGCACCATCGATTCATTGCGACCCAAGACCATCTTGGCCGATGGCAGCAATTATCCCTCGGTGATCAAGAGGTGGCAGACTACCAGCAGGGAAATGGGAATCCCTTTCCATTATACGGGGGAAAAGGGCGCCTTCGAATTTGATTTGGACGATTAATGGATCTTGCCCATCAGTTTTTTTATCAAAGGAGAGGCCACTAATACGAGAAGCCCTGCCCCTAAGGCGTATTTGGCAATCAAATCAAATCCGTCGGTATATACCGAAAGGGTATCAAATCCGCCTACGTTCTTATCGGTGCTCTCAATGGCCAATTGTTCTCCAATAAAACCGACCACTTGAAAAGCAAATGCCGAGGACAGGAACCATACCCCCATCATAAATGCCACAATGCGTTTGGGCGAGAGATCGGTAATCTTTGATAAACCTACCGGTGACATGAACAACTCGCCCACAGAAATCAAAAAATACATCAATAGCAAATAGGCAAACGGAACCATACCGTTGTCGTCGGCACTGGCGCCGCTCAAGGCCAGAATATAAAAACTGATGCCGGCAAATACCAATCCAAAACCGAATTTATAAGGGGTACGGGGATTCATGTTCTTCTTGCTGAGATAGGTCCATAACATGGATATGGGAATGGCAAGGATGATGATGAACATTGAGTTGAGCGAATTGGTCTGGGCGGCCGACATAAAAGAAAGGTTAACGTTTCGGGAGGCAAAAAGCGTGATGACGCTTCCAGAAAGTTCATGAAAGCCCCAAAAGATGGTCATAAAAAAGGTGATCAAAACCGCTACGAACAATTTCTTCCGTTCATCCAAGGTAGCCTGATACATGATATAGGCCAGATAAACCAAGATGGCGATCCCAATGACCTTAAATATGATATTTACGATGTTTTGGTCGCCCAGGAATGTGCCTTCGGCTCCAAGCGCTTTGTATGAAGACAACAAATACGCGATTATGGGAACTGCAAGTACGGCCAACACGGGGACCAAAGTACCCTGCTTCACTCCAATAATTTTTTTGCTTAACACCTGATCGTTGGGCGGAAGCCCCTTATCACCGAAAACGTTTTTACGTATTCCGCTCCAAAAAAACAAAAGTCCGGTGAGCATCCCAATGCCTGCGAGGCCAAATCCATAATGCCAACCATATTTGTAGGCTAGCCAACCACATAATAAGGGAGCCACCCAACCTCCGATATTGATGCCCATATAGAATATGGTGAAGCCGGAATCTTTTTTTGGATCACCCGGTGCGTATAGCGTTCCCACAAAAGTGGAAATATTAGGTTTAAAAAATCCATTTCCCACGATGATCAGGGAAAGCGCCAAAAAAAAGGCCACATTGTTTTCAATCGCAAGTACAAAATGGCCTATTGCCATGAGGACACCTCCCAAAAAAATAGAATTCCGCATCCCTAGGATCTGGTCTGAAATCTTTCCGCCGATCACTGTAGAGGCGTATACCAGCGAACCATATGAGGCATAGACCGCAGCAGTCGCAAAATCGCGTTCCACCAGGGCCTCAAAAATAACATTGACCATATAAAGGGTCAACAAGGCTCGCATACCATAGAAACTGAATCGTTCCCACAACTCCGCAAAAAATAGATAGAAAAGGCCTTGGGGATGCCCGAAGATTTCCTTTGGTTGGTTCGGGGTAGAGCGGTCGGTCATGATCAAATGGTTTTGGTTTATAAGTTCATTTTAATGAAATCGGTCATTTTATTGAATAGGTGAATGCTGGTGTTGCCCCCGTAAATTCCGTGATTTTTATCGGGGTAAATGGCCCAATCGAATGGTTTGTTGGCCTGTACCAAGGCTTCAATCATGCGCATACTGTTCTGCACATGCACGTTGTCGTCGCCCGATCCGTGAACCAACAAAAATTTTCCCTTTAAAAGTTCGGGATAGTTGAAGGGCGAATTGTCGTCGTATCCTCGCGGGTTTTCCTCCGGTGTTCTCATGTAGCGCTCGGTATAGATCGTATCATAAAAGCGCCAACTGGTCACGGGCGCCACGGCAATGGCCATTTCAAAAGTGTCGCTGCCCTTCAAGATGCAATTGCTGGCCATATGGCCCCCAAAGCTCCATCCCCAAATACCGGTGCGTGACGGATCGATATAGGGCAGTTCGCTCAGGCTTTTGGCCACGGCAATTTGATCTTCCGTCTCATACTTTACAAGGTTCATATAGGTCACTTTTTTAAAAGCGCTCCCTTTGAAGCCGGTTCCCCTTCCATCGACACAGGCGATAACATAGCCCTCCTGCGCCAGCATCTGATGCCAGTAGTCCCTCGTGCCCAGCCATCGGTTCGCCACGTTCTGAGAATCCGGGGCCGCTATATTGGTACATCAGTAGCGGGTATTTTTTGGTGGCATCAAAATCTTTAGGTTTGATCATATACATGTTCAGGACATTGCCATTGATGTTGATGGTAGAGAATTCGATGGCACTCGTCGTGTATCCATCCAATTGGGCCGCAAGGCCTGCGTTATCCTTGATCACCTTCAATTCCTTGCCCGATGAGGCCTCGTTCAAAGTATAGAGCGGGGGAACGGTGGCACTGGAATAGGTTTTGATAAAATAGGTGTGATCGGCACTGAAGTCGGCCGAATTGGTTCCCGCCATGCCGGCCAATGCTTTTTTGTTTTTACCCTTGCTCGTGATGCTATAGATTCCCCTATTGATGGAGCCATTCTCGGTAGATTGGTAAAAAACACGGTCCTTTCCCTTATCGTAGCCATAATAGGCGGTCACCTCCCAGGGGCCCTTGGTGATTTGGTTTTGAAGTTTTCCATCGCTACCATAAAGGTAGATATGGTTGAAACCATCACCTTCACTTGTCCAAATAAAGCGGTCATCCTCCAAAAAGGTAAGGTTATCATGAATGTCGACATAGGCGGCATCCTTTTCTTCCAATAATAAAGAAACAGTATTGTCGGTAGTATTGACGGCCAGGAGTTTCAGGTCGTTTTGGTGCCTGTTGATGCTCTGCACGCTCAATCGATCGGGGGCGTTCATCCATTTGATCCTCGGGATGTAATAGGCTTCCCCCAAATCAACATCTGAAATTTTACCCGATGCCAGTTCGAACCAATGCAAGGTCACTACGGAGTTGTCTTCCCCTGCCTTCGGATATTTGAAAACGATGGGTTTGGGATAAAGTTCCTTACCATAAAAATCCATGGTGAACTCTGGAACCAAGGTCTCATCGAAGCGCAGAAACGCAATTTTTGTGCCATCGGAATTCCATTCAAATGCCCGAACAAACGAAAATTCCTCCTCGTAAACCCAATCGGTAACCCCGTTGATGATCTTGTTCTTTTCACCATCCTCGGTGATTTGTACCGTCTGTCCGGAGTTGAGATCGAACATGTATATGTTGTTGTTGAAAACATAGGCAAGTTTATTCCCCTTCGGGGATATTTTGGGTTCTTGTATTTTCGTGTCGGATACTTTCAGCAAGGTTTCGGTTCCGATATCATAAACATAACAAATACCCAGGGTAGACCTTCTATAGATCGGCTCGCGTGCGGTGGTCAAAACTATTTTCGATTCGTCATCGCTGAATTCGTAATCGCTGAATCCCGAAAGTTCAGGATGATCTTTTGAAGAGAAAAGGGTACCCGTCTGCAATTGGGATTCGTAATCGTAACGGTCGATGTTGGTTATGCCGTTGGTTCGATTTATATTGCGTAAGGTGTATTGTTTCCCATTTTTCATGGAACGAAGGGCATCCAGGGTTTCAGTGCCAAATGCACCTTGATAGATCTCTGCCACCGTAATCTTCTTTTTCTGGGCTATGGCTACAAAAGCAAGTCCCAATGATAACACCAACAAAAGGCAAATTTTCTTCATTAAAAGTCGTATTCGGTTAAATCTTTCAAGTTTAGTGATAATTTTACGAATAATTAAACTTTACCTGGAAAATCAAGGTCTCTTGGAGCGCCCATTCGAGGCTGCGCCTTATTCCCATAATCATTATATTTAGCCTCCGAAATCATTTCGCCATGACCGAACCCATTGAAGGATTTTCGAAATTGTCCAAACAGGAAAAAATCGATTGGATCACCGAAAATTTTACGCACAATGCGCATGCCAGCAAAACGATCATAAAGCGTTACTGGAATACCGACAGCATCCTCCAACAGTTGCACGACGAATTTATTGAGAATACGATCACCAACTATTACCTGCCGTTTGGGATTGCACCGAATTTTTTGATCAACGGAAAGCTATATGCCATTCCGATGGCCATAGAGGAAAGTTCGGTGGTGGCAGCAGCAAGCCGGGCCGCAAAGTTTTGGCTGGCCCATGGCGGGTTCAAAGCCATTGTTTTGGGCACGGAAAAAATTGGGCAGGTACATTTTATGTATACGGGCGATCGTCGCAAATTGCGTGCATTTTTCGATCACATCAAGCCAATTTTAATATCGGATGCCGCCCCGATCACCAAGAAAATGAAAGTGAGGGGCGGTGGCATAACCGATATTGAACTACGTGACAAAACCGCCGATCTCCCCCACTATTATCAGCTGCACTGCACCTTTGAAACCAAGGATGCCATGGGGGCAAATTTCATCAATTCATGTTTGGAGCAGTTTGCCAGAACTTTGAAGGGGGGAAGCACAGCAGTACGAAGGTTTGGGGGAAGAAGGTAAAAAACTTGAGGTGGTGATGAGCATTCTCTCCAATTATGTACCCAACTGCCTGGTACGGGCCTCGGTAAGTTGCCCAGTGCAGGAGTTGACCATGGATGGCAACACCCCGGCTGAAGAAACCGCGAACAAAATCGTCAGGGCGGTCAACATTGCAAGGATCGAGCCACATCGGGCAGTGACCCACAACAAAGGGATCATGAACGGAATAGATGCCGTGGTACTGGCCACCGGGAACGACTTCAGGGCCGTGGAAGCGGGCATACATGCCTATGCCTGCAAGGAAGGCCGCTATACCAGTCTTACCCATGCAGAAATCAAGGACGGAAATTTTACTTTTTCAATTGAAATTCCGCTTGCACTGGGCACTGTTGGCGGATTGACCAACTTGCACCCCTTGGTAAAATTGGCCTTGGAAATTTTAGGGAATCCCTCGGCCACGGAATTGATGCAGATCGTCGCGGTCGCCGGCCTTGCCCAAAACTTTGCCGCGGTCAGCTCCTTGGTAACCACGGGAATCCAAGAAGGCCATATGAAAATGCATCTGCTGAACATCCTGAATCAATTGGGTGCCACGGAATCGGAGAAAAAAGCGATGATCCAACATTTTAAGAAGCATACCGCAACACACAATGCAGTTGTGGAGGCATTCGAGCAATTAAGAAACCCATAAATGGCCCGGCAATACCATAGTAACGGTAAACTGTTGATCACCGGGGAATATGCGGTATTGGATGGCGCCCTTGCGCTGGCAATACCCACCGTTTATGGACAAACCCTAAAGGTCACCGAAAACGGCAACCGGAAACTGACATGGAAAAGCATCGACCATTTGGGAAAAACATGGTTCGAATGGACCTTTGCCCTTGACATTCCCCTTTCCGAAGAAAGGCAGTGGCTCAATGATCCGACGGCAAAAACACTGGCAAAATTTCTGGTGGAGGCCAAAAAGTTGAATCCTTCATTTTTAACAAGCAAAGGGGGATTTGCCATAGAAACCCATTTGGGTTTTCCCAAGGAATGGGGCCTGGGTTCCTCTTCCACCTTGATCAACAATATCGCACAATGGGCGCAGATCGATGCCTATCAGCTCTTGTGGAACGCTTTCTCGGGCAGTGGCTACGACATTGCCTGTGCACAAAACGACACCCCGCTTTTATATCGGTTGAATGATGGGGTACCTGAGGTGCAACCCGTTTTATTCGACCCGCTTTTCAAAAAATCGCTGTTCTTCGTATACCTCAACAAAAAACAGGATAGTAGGGAGGGAATCGCCAGGTACCTCGGTCGTACATTTGACAAAATTAAACTGATTGCCGACATTTCATCCCTTTCAAAAAACATTGTACAAGCCAGTAGCCTTTCATCCTATGAGGCCTTGGTGCTCGAACACGAAAAATTGATTTCCCGGGCGTTGGGGCTCCCTATGGTGAAAGAAGCCAAATTTTACGATTTTAAGGGATCTATAAAGAGCTTGGGTGCTTGGGGAGGTGATTTTATTTTGGCTTCCGGCAATGATGCCACGCCAAGTTACTTCAAACAAAAAGGGTATGATGTGATCATACCCTTTTCCAAAATGATGCTTGAAAAATAGTCCCCGATCGGGGCCCTATTTCAGTAAAATGTTTTCCTGTTGTCCTCGATTTCCGCGTTTCCTCTCAGTGCTTCCATTACAGCGGCGTTCACCTTGGCCGAATTTGCATTTTTCAGGGCAATGGCATAAGTGCTGTAATTGTCCAGTTTCACAGGCTCTTCTTTTTTGACCAGCGTAAACATGAACACTCCTGTATTTCCTTCGATCAAATCGGAGGTTTCCCCTTCCGACATGGCAAATGCGGTTCCTACGATCAGCGGTTCGCTTCCTGCTCCCGCAATGGTCGGTGACTTCACCGTGAGGGCAGAGGCGCTGGCAACCGAGGTATTGTTGTCTTTGGCCAGATCCTCGATCGATTTTCCTTTGTTGGCCCCTATGATCTGTGCCGCCTTTCGTTCTTTTCTGATTTTTGGCAATACGGTTGGGGAGGCATCCTCAACGCTCATCAACCCCTCATCATATTTGCCGGTCAACTGCATCACCGCATAGCCGTTATTGATATTGAAACGTCTTATTTCGCCCGCCTTTGTTTCCGGATTGAACGCCCATTGTACAATACTTCGCTGTGCATCAAGTCCGGGCAGGTTTTCATCCATGGCCATGATTTTGTTCACTGGTCGCACGGTGTATTGTTTTTCTCTGGCAAAATCGGAAAAGGCCTTGTCCGATGCTATCGATTCCAACTCAAAATTGGTGGCATCGGTAAAAAGTGTATTGATGGTTTCTTCGGATGGCTCCACTTCCCTTGCCAGGGTCGCGATTTGAACAATGTCTTGTTTGTCGTCAACCTTGATGATATGGAAACCGAAATCGGTTTCCACCAAACCGATGCTGCCCACGGGATTTCCAAAAGCAAAATCATTGAACTTGGGTACCATGACCCCCTCTTGAAAATAGCCCAGGTCGCCACCGTTGGGTGCCGATGGCCCGTCTGAATTGTCCCTTGCCAGTTGAGAGAATACCACATCTGCCTTTTGGGCTTCCAACAACAGTTCATTCGCCCTTTTTTCGGCATCCTCTTTGGTTCGTGTGACCTCTGGGTTGGCACGCTGCGCGCCTTCATAGGCAATTAGGATGTGGCTGGCCTTGACCGACCCGTTGGCTTTGCGTTTGACCATTCTAGACACTTTGAAATACGACCCATCCCGATAGGGCCCAAAAATTTCGCCCACATTTAAGGCCATCAACGTATCGGCAAATAAAGGGGGAAGGGCATTTTTCGCCTTTAAGATGGTATCGAATTTAAGATCCGAGTGACGGTCAAGAAAGGCCGTTAGATCTGTGGTATGCTTAAAACCCTTGATCGTATCGTTTCGATCGGCCTGGGCATTGTATTCTACGGTATCGTCCAATAACTTAGTGATTTCGTCTTCGATGGCCTTGACATCGGCATCGGATGGTTTTTCCTCAAAATATACAAATTGGATGTCCCTTGATTCGTCTTGCTTGAAATCGTCTTGATGCTGTTTTATATAGTTTGCGATCTCGCTTTTGGTAATAACGATGGTGCTGTCGGCTATCGATGAATAAGGCACGCGCACATATTGCAGGTCCATTTTCACATTGGCCAATCGATAGTCCAGTTCCCCTTCCTTGAGGGTAGCGCCGACCCCTGCCTTGATCAGATTAAAATAGGTCTGTTCCTTGGCCAATTCAATAATGGCCTTTTCGGTCTGCAGCCAACTGTCGTAACGAAGTGGATCGGAAGCTTTCCAGGTCGCCACTGCATTTCTGAAAACGGTTTCATCAAAAACACCGTTGGCATTTTGGAATTCCGGATTTTGGGCATAGCCCGAGGTTTTCAAGAAGTTTATGATTTGATCTTGTTCAATGGCAATACCGAGGCCTTCAAATTGTTGCTCCAATATACTGCTTCTCACCTGTTGGTCCCACACCTGGTTCACGATCTGCATCGTGGTCGTGGTCGGAGCTGAATTGCGCTGTGCGAATTCCACCTGTTGACGGAACTGCTCGATAGATATCTCCTCTCCGTTGACCTCGCCAATGGTTGAGCCTACCTTGCCCCCTCCTAGGTTATCGCTTGTAAAAACGCCTGAAATCACGAAAGCGAAAAGGGCCAAGCCAATGATCAAAATTAAGACGGTGGTACGCTTTCTAATATTTTCTAAAATGGCCATGAGCTGGGATGTTTAAAATCAGTTGGCGAAATTACCATTTTCTTTTCAATTAATAAAAAGTAATGAAGTGATATTGGGCGGAAGGCAAAAAGGACCTCAAAACCGGGTTAAAGGCTGATTTCTATGCATTTTCAACGATTTCCAATGAAACCAGATCGATTTTTGTGTTCGACACTTCAAGAATGGTGAATTTGAAATTGCCAATAATGATTTCAGAGTGCTGGTCGGGTATTTCCCCCATTTCGTTCACGATCATACCGCCCAAGGTTTCATATTCATCACTTTCCGGAAGTGCCCATTTGTAGGTTTCGTTCAGGTAATCGACTTCCAGGCGGGCCGAAAGTTTGTACATATGTTCGTTGACCTGTTCCTCGATCAAATCCGTGGTGTCGTGTTCATCTTCGATTTCCCCGAACAGTTCCTCGATGATATCCTCCACAGTCATGATACCCGAAGTGCCACCATACTCATCCAAGACCACCGCGATACTTTTGCGCTTTTTGGTCAGCACGTTCAAAATATCCTGTATCAACATGGTTTCGGGCACAAACTCAACTGGCATCAAAATGCTTTTTATGGTTTTAGGCTTTTTGAACAATTCATAAGAATGGACGTAGCCGATAATGTTATCGATCGTGTCTTTGAAAATCAATATTTTGGAATACCCGGTATCCGAAAACAGTTTTGTAAGGTTCTTGGGACTTTCATGAAGTTCAACGGCGGTAATTTCGGTTCTGGGCACCATGACTTCCCTCGCCTTCACCTCAGAAAATTCAAGGGCATTCTGGAAAATTTGGATTTCAGAGTCGATATCATCTTCCTTCTCAACCGTTTCCATTTGTTCATTGATATAATCTCCAAGTTCTATTTTACTGAATGCCAATTGAACCTCATCGCCCTCGGTCTTAAAAAACACCTTTAAGATAAGGTCTGAAACCTTGATGATGAAATCGGAAATAAATGAAAAGAGAAAATAGAACAAATAGGCAGGAACCGCCAGCAATTTAAGCAGGGAATTGGAATAGATCTGAAACATCACTTTGGGCAGGAATTCGGCGGTGAACAAAATGATCAAGGTGGAAATGATCGTCTGCGTCAACAAGCTGAAATCGGTGAAAAGGATACGCATGAAATCGCTCCCATAGGGTTCAATGCTTTGAAACCATTTCAACAACAATTCCCCCATAAAAAACCCATAGATGACCAGGGCAATATTATTGCCTATGAGCATGGTGGCAATAAACTTGGAGGGCTTTTCGGTTAATCGGGTGAGCACCTTGGCCAGAAAACCCGACTGTTTTTTCTCTATTTCAATATGAATTTTATTTGCCGAGATAAAGGCAATTTCCATTCCGGAAAAAAAAGCCGAAAACACAAGGCACAGTAAGATGATTAGAATTGAAGTCTCCACAATTACGACGGGTTATCTCGTTTACGCTGTTCAAATTTCTTTCGATAGTTCCTCCTAAAAAGAAACATTCCGACGGAAACCACTGCAAAGAAAACGAACAGATAGGCATTTTGCCTGTCGTTATCCCAATCGGTAAAAATGCGATATATGGAGAAAAACGCCACGATCAAATAAACATATTCGGTATACTTTAAAATCTTAATCATTGCTTTCTTCTTTAATGGTCATTAATCCATAGGTCTTGTGGGCATTGAAAAAACCAAGATCTTTGCTGAAATCCATGCCTTCGCCGTCCATGATCGTACCATCCTCAGGATTGGTAAACTTGAATTTCGCCTGGGTAAATATCCATTCGCTGTCCTGGTCATAATAGAGTTGCGGGGCTTCCAATTTTTTGCCGTCAAATGTTTCCACGACCACATTCCCCCGTAAATCTATCAAATTGGTCGCGGAATAAATAATTCCAAAGTCTGCATTGATCGTATTTTTATTGCCATTCTCATCAAAGAGATCCACTTGCAAACCCTTTGGGAAGGTTTTATGTGGAAAGACCAAATTATCGAAATTATTGCTTAGCGGGCTGGTCAGCACGGCGATGACTTTTGAAGGTTCACTGTCTTCCGCTTCCAAACTTTCATTGGTCTCGGTATAGGTGAGCACAAAATTTTCGGCTATGCCCTGTGGATAAATTTTCGGTATGGCCTCTTCCCCCACCCTTTTGTAATCGTCGTTGCATGATAAAAAAAGCATTGCGACCATGATGGCCGCAATGCTGATAAAGTGATATTTTCTTGGGGCTGACATTCTATAGGTTGGGAACGGTAACGCTGCCCCCTACCCAACAACTAAAGCTCACCGTTTTCCCTGCCATTCCTTCGGTAAAGATCATTTCTTTGGTCGGCGCACGTTCCGAATAACTGGCTGCCGACTGGTTGGCGTTGGAACTCACGGCAGGATCCACACGTGCGGCTTTTCTCGCCATATCGGCCGCTTTCCAATAAATGGCCCGTTTTTCAAAAGGGGTATTGCCACATTCATTCGCACTTTCCGCATAAAGGCTGGCGATCAACAAATAGGCCCTACCATTGGCAGGATTCGCATCGATGGCCTTTTGTGCATAATTTCTGGCGGTTGATTTACTTCCCCTTCTATAAATGGTGGCCACTTTATAGGCAATGTTCGAACGCTTGTAAGAATCGGTCTCCAGTTGCAGTGCCTTGTTAAAATCCGCAACCGCACCATTGGTGTCACCCGATTTTTGTTTCAAGGTACCCCCATAAACATATGCATCGGCGGAGGGATCGAGCGCCAATTGTGCCTCGAATAATTTTTTGAACATGGGGTCGTCGGTACATTCTTTGTTGAACATTCTCCCCACTGCCCTTTTAACCCATGTAATATCGCCTTTCTTGGCATCGAAACCTTTTTCGTACAATGGTATCAGATTCTCGCAATTGGCCAGAGCCCCTAATTTGGAATCGATACTGCCTGCGATCTTTCCAAAAGATTCGGAATTGGTCGTAGCCGCGCTGAGTTGTTTTTTCTCTTTTGAAGTCAAGGTGTTGTTCTCTTCCTTTGGCAATAAGGTAGTGATCTGGTCGGTGAGCTTTTTGTTTTCTTCCTCGATTTTCTCGGTCACGTCATCATAGGCATCAAAAACTTCTTGAAGCTCTTTTTTTCCGGCGCTGTGCAAATCTACCAAACTTGAAAAATAAAGGTATAGGGCCTTGGGATCTTTGAAGTTCGACTTATCCTTGGTAAAGGCTTCGTGAAGTTGACCATAAATCTGGTCATCGGATATCATTTTATTGTCGTATTGCAATAAAACCTTGTCTTTGACCACGTCGGCCATTTTGGCCTTATTGGGAAAATATTTAAGACTGTTGTCGAACAATACCAAAAGATCCTTGATATAGCCATCCTTCTCGGCTCCGGAGCTTTTGTCGATCTTGTCTTTCAATATTCTTTCCCCGTAGGCAAAATTCGCCCAGTTGATATCGGGACAATTATCATAGACCATTTTCCAGGGCGTGTAGGCCGCATCATAGTTTTTAACCTTAGCATGTTCCACATAAATGGAAAGATTGGTATTGCACTCAGGATTTTGGGCCTGGCCTAAGCTGATGCCCATCAACCCAAGGAGCAATAGTGCCGTGAAGTAGCATTTCTTTTTCATTCGTTCAGTATTTTAAAGTGGTTAATGTACTAAATTTTATTAATTTATCTTCCTTTTCTGAAACCAAAGATCGTTAAAAGACAAACCTAAATTAATCTTCAGATAACTTTCCTCAATAAGGTCGGCTGAGGTAGTTCCCCTTCTTCCCAGTTCAAAACCAAGGTTGAGATTGGAAAAACTTCGGCCAAGTGGTAGACCAACTCCAAATGTTATGCCAAAATTATTAATTTCTGTATTATTCACAAGCATCCCTGTTTTATCATAACGAATTCCCGCCCTGTAGGTCACCCGCTTAAAGTAGCCGTCGAAGGAAGTGTGGTCGGGGATAAAAAAACCGCCGAAGGCATAGGAACTGGCATCCTGATAGACCAAATTGTCAACCGAGAGGAAGTCATTCGAATAAGTGCTCAATTTTTGGAAACTATATTCCGCGCCCAAAAACCATTTTCTATCCTCGCCGAAGCCGAGTCCCAAGGTTGTCGTCGTTGGTATCTTGATGTCCGTATTCTTTAAACCCTGGGCCTCCAGATCCACCTCGATGGTCTCTATATTTTGTTCCTCGGATATGAGGAAAGAGCCCACTTCCCTGGAATTTTCAGAAGCCAGGTTGGCCTGGGTATTTACCCTTGCACTGGCAAATAAGGTATATTTGTCTTTGATCAAAGGCGTAAAATAGAGGGCATAATTGAAATCCATTCCGTTCACCTTGGAACTTCTTTGGTCTTTTGTTCCAAATTGCACGTTTTCAACGCTTTGAACGCGTTGACTTTCCAATGTCCCGAAATTGAAGTTCGCCGTCACCCCTATGCTCAACGCTGTAAAAAGTTCGTACCCGGCAGAGAAGTATGCCCGGTTCAGGCCTCCTTCGCCGGTGAACAAATTATTCACCTGTGCCCCACTGTCGTTTTCACTTTGGGACAGCAGGTTATAGCCCATGGATGAGAATGGAATGATGCCCGCTCCTACCCCGAAACCCTTGCCAAGACTAAATCCCAAAGCGAGATAGTCTAAATTGGTGACCGACGTGTTTTGTTCTTCGGTAAAGCTTTTCAATCGGATGCGATTTTGGGAAATCCCGGCAGTATAGGTGGTAATGCCAAAATTTTCGCCCACTTGAAGTCCCAATTTGCTATAGGCAGCCGGGTTGGTTAAATTGAGGTGGATGCTGTCCCCATAAACCCCGATCGCACCCATCATTTGATTTTCTACCGTGCTGGCGGACCGTAACTCTCCTATCCCAAAATAGGAATATGGCGATACCGTGCCGTTTTGAGCATACAGCCCCATGGCTGTAAAAAACAGTACAGCAACTACAAATTTTTTTACCATTTATTGCTTGTTGTAATCCAATAAATAATTCAGCCCTAGTAGGAGAAAATTGGAATCCGCAAATATGGTATTTTTTAATCGTTTTGACAAAAATTGGGCATCCCCACCTGTTAAAATAACTGTTAAATGTAGAAAACGCGATCGATATTGGGATATAAATCCATCCAGCTCGTGGCACAGGCCATTGATGACGCCGGTGTGGATGCTCGACTCGGTGGCATTCCCTATAAAATCAAAAAGCTCCTTCGGCGCCAGTAAAGGGAGGTTGGCGGTTTGTTGGTTCAATGCCCTATAGCGCATCCCAAGTCCGGGTGAAATTCCGCCACCTAAATATTCGCCATAGTCGTTGACCAAATCATAGGTGATGCAGGTGCCGGCATCGATTACCAAGGTATTGCCTTTTGGATTGTGATAAAATGCGGCGGTTGCCAAAGCCATTCGGTCAACTCCCAAGGTATTGGGGGTTGCATAGGAGTTCTTGAAGGGTACCATCGAACGATGGCTTAACTGGTGCACCTTACAGAATACCGATAGCATGATGATGATTTTTGGGTCCAAATGGTTTACCGAAGAAACGATGGCCCAGCTTATTCTTGGAAAGTTGTCGCAGGTTTGCTTGGCAGCCAATATAGCATCGGATGCATCGGTTTCCCTGCGGTATATCATCTTATCCCTATCGAAAACCGCTATTTTTACCAAGGTGTTGCCAGCGTCGATGATCAGGTTCATATTACAAAGATCATAAATTGATCGATAACCCCTAGGGCTTTTTTTGCTTTTTTGTTTGCATATCGCAAATTTGAAATTATATTTGCAGCCCTATTGCAAAAGGTGCCTTAGCTCAGTTGGTAGAGCAATGGACTGAAAATCCATGTGTCCCTGGTTCGATTCCTGGAGGCACCACAAAAAATCCTTACTTCACGGTAAGGATTTTTTGTTTTTACTACTACTCTCCTAAGTTGATTAACTTTGTCGTCGTAATGTAAAGCATCGCACGGTTATGGTCTTAAAAACACTCAATACCTTATTTCAAAGAGATCTGGCCCGATTGGCCACCGAAATCGACGCTTATCGGAACGAATCGAATCTTTGGGTCGTCGATAAGGAGATCGCCAATTGTGCGGGCAACCTCTGTTTACATCTGGTCGGCAACCTAAACGCTTATATAGGGGCGACTTTGGGAGGCTCAGGTTATATCAGGCAAAGGGAACTTGAATTTTCGGAAAAAAATGTTTCCAAAACGGAATTGCTACGTCGCATCAAGGAAACTGCGGCCATTTTGGACAAAACCTTGGAGAAACTCAAGGAAGAAGACATGAACAAGGAATTTCCGCTGATCGTTTTCAAGGAAAAAATGACCACGGGCTTTTTTTTGATACATCTCGCAACACATTTGACCTATCATTTGGGCCAAATCAACTATCACCGAAGATTACTTGATCGTTAAACTAAAATGCCATTGAATTGAAGCATATAGATGTAAATGTGCCGCTTGATGATTTGGAGCCATACTTAAAGTCGAACGACTGGTTACATCCCGGGGAGCACCTACTATCTTTGGAAAAACCTGGGGAGGGCAACATGAACGTGATTGTCAGGGCCAAGACCAACCAGCGCACCTTCATCCTGAAACAATCAAGACCCTATGTCGAGAAATTCAAGCAAGTGGAGGCCCCGATCGATCGAATCGCTGTGGAACATCAATTTTACCAGGCCATCAAAAGTGGAGCCATTACTGCCCATATCCCCCGGATATTGGGTTACGATGCCCAAAACCACCTTTTGATGCTCGAAGATCTTGGCCAATGCGAAGACATGACCTCCGTCTATAGGCTCCGGGAAATAAATGCGGAGCAGGTTGAAACCCTGGTGTCGATCCTGGTCATGATCCATCGGACCAAGGCCCCCAAAAACTTTCCCGACAACCATCGCATGCGCCAATTGAACCACCAACATATTTTTGTGCTTCCTTTTTTGGAGCATAACGGATTCCCGCTGGATGATGTCCAGAACGGCTTGCAGCAATTGTCGCTTCCCTATAAATCCGACAGCGTATTGAAAACTGTGGTGGGAGCTGTTGGGGAAAGATATCTTTCCCGTGGAGAAATCCTTTTACATGGCGATTACTATCCCGGCAGTTGGATGACGGCAGGGGAAAGTATCTATGTGATCGATCCCGAATTCGGATTCGTTGGCTTCAAAGAATTCGATCTGGGGGTCATGGCGGCCCACCTCATTATGGCCACGGGCGATAGGGCACATCTGGAAACGCTGGTGCGGTTGTATGGGGGAAACATCGACGAAAAATTATTGGCCCAAGTTGCGGGCATAGAGATCATGCGCCGTTTGCTGGGTCTGGCGCAGTTGCCACTGGAACGTACCCTGGAGGAAAAAGACTATCTTTTGAGAACCGCCTATAAATTGATCTTACCATGAGCACCAAAATTGTTTTTTTTGTAATCCTGACCTCGAGCCTAGTGCTATCCTGTGTTGACAAAACGCCCCAAGTGGTTATTCCAACACCCCAAAAAGTGGCTTATGGTGCCGATTCGCTTCAGCTTTCCGAGGAAGTGTATTACGACAAGGTTCTGGGTGCCCTGGTTGGATCGGCCATAGGTGATGCCATGGGGGCTTCGACCGAAATGTGGTACCGCGAGGACATTCAACTGAAATATGGTTATATCACCGGACTTACCCCTGCCGTAAGGGAAAGGTCACCGGAAGGCACCTGGTCAAATAACCTATTGGCGGGAGCCACAACCGATGACACCCGTTGGAAATACCTGACGGTAAAATACCTCAGCGAAAACAAAGGAAAACTGAACGGGGAAAATTTTGCCAAATTCATCACCGACTATTATCAATCGGTTGCGAAAAGCCTGTCGGACAAAGACCTTTTGACCGATCCGGATGCCCTGGACAACAGTATTGAAAAAATAGACTGGATCAAGGAATGGGCCAGGGTGGCCCTTGCACAGCAAAAAAGCAATCAAGCCTACCAACAGGCCTTGAATCGATTTTATGGTGGCGAAATGTCCTGTGCAGGCCAGCTCTATACGCCGATGTTCGGCCTTGTTTCCAAAACTGCGGAGGGGGCCTATGATTTGGCCTATGATCATGCCATTTTTGATATAGGCTACGCCAAGGACATTTCGGCCTTGGTATCCGCCATGACACAAATGGCTTTGAGGACCCAAAATATCGACTCGATCCTCAATACGGCCACTTTTGTAGATCCCTTTGGTTATCAGGACAGTAGATTGGTAAGGCGCATTCCCTATTCGGTCGCGGACGCATCGATTAAAAAAGTATTGGCAATCCTAGACATGGCCATCCCCGATTCGCTATTGACCCAGAAGGCACTGACCTATCGCATGCCAAAAGGATTCCCAGGGAATAGGGAAGACTGGATCAGACAAGAAATGATCTATCAGTTTTTGGAGGACCATGAAATGGCCATCCCTTTTCATGCAGGAGAAATATGGCAGATATTGGTCACTGCGCTCGAGTTCGGACAAGGCGATTTTGAAAAAACCATGATGTTCATCATAAACTATGGCCGTGACAATGATACGGTAGGAGCCGTGGCAGGGATGATCATGGGGGCAAAAGAAGGTTATAAAAAACTGCCCGCTCCATGGAAAGAAACAATTTTACAGGTAAACAAGGAAAACATGGGTATCGATCTCGAAGCCATGGCCCGGGAAATGACCTCCGTAGCAAAAGAATAGAAGTCCCGCGGCAGCCAACGAAATCACCAGATACTTTTTACACTGCCCATTTGGAAGTCTTTCAACACCAAGGCCTCCGGCCTTGCATTTTCCACTTCGAACCGATCGAAGGGCTTGCTGGGAAATAGTTGAACCGTCATCACATATTCGCCTTTATTGATAAATACTTCCAAGGAAGACCAATCGAGCAACAACCTCACTTCATAACCCTCCAAAGGCAATTCAACTATGGGCATTTGTTGTTCTTTTTCGGCAAAGCTTTCTTTAAAATCAATTCTTCCTGCCGACTTGCGATCCAAAAGAAAAAGTTTCCGTGTGCCATCCATGGTAAGGGTAAGGCGTTCTCCAGCCTCGTTTTTTAAGTGCAGTACAAAGTCAGTGGAGGAAGTGTTGAATTTGATTTCCGACTGATTGCCATCGCTGAGCGGCAGGCTTTTCGTTTGATTCCCCTCCACTGCGATTTCCTTGGGTGCTCCCGATTCGATTATATTGTCGAGACCCTCCACCGGATAGTTGAAGAGCTCATAGCGATCCCCTACCTTGTTTAGGGAAAGTGTCCGGGGTAAGGTCATGGCGCTGCGCCAGTTTTCTGTTGGTGTTGCCGTTGCATAGGCCCAGTTGCTCATCCACCCTATAAAAATGGGGTTTTCACCAGGAACATTGCTAAAAGTGACTCCAGCGTAATTGTCGGTACCCCAATCGATCCACCCTTCCTCTTTCTGTTCGGCGGTAAAGGTCTTTCCATCAAAATTCCCCACAAAATATTGGGTGCCACTTCCACCATTGGGAGCCCCAGGGTTGATGCTGATCAACAAGACCCATTTGGTTTCGCCGGTACCATCGACCTTGAAAGACAAAAGATCCGGACATTCCCAAACCCCTCCGTGTGCCCCGATATCTTTTCCAAATTCACCTTGTTTTTGCCAATCGATAAGATTTTTGGAGCTATAAAACTCAGCGTGATCGCCCGCTACCAGTGTAAGCACCCAACTTTGGCTTTCTTGGTGCCAAATAACCTTTGGATCCCTAAAATCCTTTACGCCTGGATTTTGGATGACGGGATTGGCTTTGTATTTCGTCCAAGACTTTCCATTGTCCAAACTATAGGCAATGCCCTGGGTTTCATAATCGGTTTTGCCCGCTTTTTCAGCTTCCATATCGTGATAGGTGAAAATGGCCACCAAAGGCGGGTTTTCAAGGCTGCCAAAACCAGAACTGTTCTTGGCATCAAGAACAGCGCTGCCTGAAAAAATAAGTCCGTGTTCATCCGGATATAGCGCTATGGGCTGATGTTGCCAATAGATGAGGTCGGTACTCGTGGCGTGGCCCCAATGCATGGGCCCCCAAACGATATCCTCGGGATAGTACTGATAGAACATATGATAGATGCCCTGGTAATATACCAACCCATTGGGATCGTTCATCCACATCCGTTCCGGGGAAAAATGAAATTGGGGACGGAAGGCTTCCTTATAATAAGCGGTGTCGGTTTTGGAGGCAGCGATAGGTTCTGGCTTCGGTTCATTATTTTTACAAGAGGTAAAAGCTATTGTCAAGAGCAAAAGGAAAAATGACATTTTCTTTCCATTCATATCAAAATGTTTTTAAATAGTCCCAGACCGGCTTCATATAGAGCGCCTCTAAAATACTATCTTTGTGATCGATTATGGTTATTATGAAAGGTTTTTTGAATATTGTTATGCTCTTGTTTGCCGGTGCCTCGACCATATTGGCCCAGAAAAGCATCGACAAAGCGCTTGAAAAATGGAACAAAGGTACGGTACCCTATATCTATGCCGATACGCTCGCCCGGCAGAAAAACCAATATGTGCTCATTGATACGAGGGCTAACGAAGAGTATCGGGTAAGTCATCTCAAGGAGGCTTATTGGACCGGGGATAAGGAATTCGACAAAGATGCTTTCATGGCCAGGATTCCAGACAAAAAAACCCCTATTGTGGTCTATTGCAGTATCGGGGTGCGTTCGGAAGACCTCGGAGAAAAGCTGATGGCTTTGGGCTATAGCGATGTGAAAAACCTTTATGGCGGAATTTTCGGATGGGTTAACCAAGGCTATCCGGTTTATGATAAAAAGGAAGAGGAAACCAACAGGGTACATGCCTTTAACAAACATTGGGGAAAATTGTTGACCAAGGGGGAACGGGTTTATGATGACAAAGACCTATCGACGACGAACCATCAATGAAATTGAGATCTGCACTTACAGCCATGCTATATGATGTTCGTTCGATACCCAGTCATTTCAAAAAGGCAAGGCCTCCCATTCCCTTCTTTTGTTTGCCGATTCGATTCATATATCCACTTCCCCTAATCCTATTATCCAAATAACTTGGGCATCATCTTAAACAACCGCAGCGAAACAGACACGAAAACCATCCATTTTACCTTGGTGGGATCAAAAGATCTTTTGATGATTTTCACAAGAAATCCTGAATTGGGCAAATGCAAGACCCGTCTTGCAAAAACCGTAGGGGACACTGCCGCCTTGGAAATCTATCGGTTTTTATTGCAGCATACCGCTAAAATTACGGAGCATCTCCCTATGGCAAAGCACGTGTACTACTCCGAAAACATATGGGAGAACGATGTTTGGGACGATACGATTTATGCCAAAAAACTACAGCAGGGAACCGATTTGGGAATCCGTATGGCCAATGCCTTTTTGGAAGGCTTGGAAGCGGGTTTTGAGAAAATTTGTATCATTGGGAGCGACATTTACGACTTGACCCAGCAGGATATCGAACAGGCGTTTTCAGCCTTGGACGACCACGATTATGTAATCGGACCGGCCCTTGATGGGGGTTATTATTTATTGGGACTGAAAAAATGGACGCCGAAACTTTTCAAGAACAAAGATTGGGGCACGGCAAACGTATTGCAGGCGACCTTGAACGATTTAAAAACCGAAAAGGTCTATCTATTAAGTCCCAAAAATGATGTTGACACCTTCGAGGATATCAAAGGCCAAAAAGTTTTCATCCCATTTATAAAACATCTGGAGAATGACTAAAAAACAAATCGATGAATCAGTGGCCTATCTAAAAAATAAAGGTTTCGAGCAAGCCGACATCGGGATCGTACTCGGTACCGGATTGGGCAAATTGGCAAGGGGCATTGAAGACCGAATAGAGGCATTCTACAACCATATTCCCTACTTTCCGTTGGCCACTATGGAATTTCATTCTGGAAAGTTGGTGTTTGGCCGCCTTGAAGGCAAAAATGTAGTGGTGATGGAAGGCCGGTTCCATTTATACGAAGGTTATGATTTTGTTGATGTGACCTATCCCATAAGGGTCATGCATGCCCTGGGGATTCAAAAATTGTTCATTTCCAATGCGGCGGGTGCGGTAAACCTCGATTTTAAAAAAGGGGAGATCATGTTGATCACCGATCATATCAATTTGCAAGGCGGTTCCCCATTGGCATTCAAAAATGTGTCGGAGTTCGGCGAGCGATTTCTGGATATGGCCGACCCTTATGACAAGGAAATGGGCCAACGCTTGGGGGCCATCTCCAAACGGGAGGGCATTGTCTTGCATCGAGGTGTCTACGCGGCAGTCATCGGGCCACAACTCGAAACCAGGGCAGAATATAGGATGTTGAAGATATTAGGGGCCGACGCGGTGGGCATGAGTACGGTACCGGAAGTGATCGTCGCGAATCATTTACGGCTACAGGTAGTAGCGGTCTCGGTTTTGACCGATGAGTGCGACCCAGACAACCTGCAAGCGGTCGACATCAACGATATCATCGCAGTGGCCAATGCTGCGGAACCGGATATGATACGTTTGTTCAAGGCCTTGATAAGGGAAATATAAACCTGCTGCCTCGTGGTGCACCCGTTCATTTTTGTAAGACCGAATTTATAAAACATCTATAATCATGAAGATTTCCGTAATCATCCCCGTGCTCAATGAATCGGCCATCATCGCAAATACCCTGACCCGAATCAAGGAAAATAGCAGTTCCCGACATATCGAGGAAATCCTCGTGGTCGACGGCGGCAGCGAGGACCGAACGGTAGAAATTGCTTTGAAGCCGGGGTAAGGGTCATAACTTCGGAAAAAGGCCGCGCCAAACAGCTAAACAGGGGTGCCCAAGAAGCGATAGGGGAAATCCTGTATTTTTTGCATGCCGACACCGTTCCGCCCAAGAATTTCGACCAAAGCATCCTGGAGGCTATAGGCGTTGGTCATAGTGTAGGTTGCTTTCAGATGAAATTCGATAGCAGAGTCGATTTTTGGGATTCTTCGCTTGGTTCACCAGAGTCAATGTTCGACTTTGCGCGGAGGCGATCAATCACTGTTCATTACAAAGTCCCTTTTTAAGCAATCGGGGGGATATAATGAGGATTATCTCATTTTCGAGGACAATGAGTTCATCGGGCGTTTGTATGGAATGGCGGCCTTCAAAATCCTACCAAGGCATGTAAGAACCTCTGCGAGAAGATACGAAAAGCGGGGCGAGGTTCGCCTGCAATACTATTTCGGGATGATACATCTTAAAAATTATATGGGCGCCGGACCCCAGCAACTCTACGATTACTACCGTCGCAAGATTTTAATTTAAATCTGAAGAAAATCGCGTTTTATTTTTCCTCAAAATCGAGCAAAACCCCTTCTGAAATCCACTTGGCAAGGGCCTGACGGTTATCTGGGTCGAGAATGCGCCGTTGGTCCTTGATGTTCGTGATGTTGCCTATTTCGATGAAGGTCATGGCAGGGTCGGTCTTCTTGACCAGATACAGGGAGGTCCTGTCTTCAAAAGTGCCGGAATAATTGCGATTCGGCTGGTACTTTTTGTAGTTCATTTCAAAAGTCTTGTGGATGCTTTCGGCCAATTTCTTTCCATTTTTGCTTTTCTCATGGTGATAAAAGAAAACATCGATGTTTTGGCCCTTGCTACGACTATCGACATGTGTAACGATCAATCGTTGGTATTTACCCTTGTTTTCCGCATAGAGCCCATTGACAATATCGACCCGTTGTTTAAGGCGTGCCACTTGGTTCAATGGGATGGTCTCATTCGGGTAGGCGACCTCGTCCTGATCCATTTCCAAGATCCGTTCATCCCGGATGCCGTCGTTCCCGTCCCTGATGATCACATATACCGAAGCCCCGTGTGAAAGGAGTTCCTTGGCCAACCGAAGGGTGACATCATAGGCGTATTCATCCTCAGATATCGCCTTTCCGGCGTAATTCGCCATCGCGCCCGGATCCGGACCGCCATGGCCGGAAATGAGATAATAAACATTCCCCTTAAGACGTTCGCTTTTCATGGTCACCAAGGCATGCTGCTCTCCGAAAATGGGAAACGATAATTCATTCTTCTCAAGAACGACATCGGACTTGGAAGGAACCGAATCGGCTGGCGAGAGGCTATCTAACTTTACCGTTGGAATTTTGTAGTCGCGTCCTTCGTATAAATGGATGCTATCGCGTAAATTATCCGCGTTGAGGGCGATAAACTCATTGTAGCTTTCATACGGGTTGACCCCTTGCTTTCTCAATAAGGATAGGATTCCGTCACCTTTCTCCGCCTTTACCCGTATCAAGCTGTTTTGGGCATTCGCGCAATTGGCCATCGAAAAAGCGAGCAACAAAAAGAAAAAACCAATATACCTTGCCATCCCATGCATCATGGCGTAGTAGATATCGCGTTGATCGGTACTCACGTCTTGTCTTTTATTCATTATCCTGAAAATCAAGTTTGGAATAATCAGTAAAGATGCCATTGGCAATCAAGTCGGCCAGATTTTTCTTATTTGAGGTGACCTTCAATTTGGGATTATTGCTTGGCTTTTTGCCAAATTCAATATAAATCAAGCTTGGCAACGTATTCTTGGCGAACAAAATATTTTGGGTGTCGGTAAAAACCGATGAATATGCCGCTGCCGACTTTATGGCGACATTCTTTTCCCCAAGGGTCTTGATCATACTTTCCGATAATCTTTGCCCATCCTTGCTGCCTTCTTCATGAAAGATGGTCGCTTCCAATTCGGCAAGCTCGGGTGCTTCTTGCGATTTGATGATCAATAGTCTTTGATACTTACCGTTGTGGATCAAATACCTTTTGTTGACGATGCTGACCAATTCGGTCAATTCCAAGGAATTGCCCAAACTTTCCCTGAAGACATATACCCTGGCTCCACTTTGCAATAGCTTTCGTGCCACAAGTTTGGCGAGCTCATCCTCGGTGCCGCCTGCCCCTTTTTCCGCATTTGTCTGGGCTTGGACCATTTGATTGGAAACCAAATAATAGACGGTGTTTTGCAGCAAACTATCTTTCTTTTTCAGGGTTTCAAGCTCCGCCCCAAAGATCGGCGATTCTTCACCTGATGGCAATGCGATGTAAGAACCCATATTCTTAAAGGAGTCGGGCGCTTCCGGAAGCAGGTATTCCTGACCAATAACCAAATGGCTGCCATCCTTGAGCCTGTCTTTATTCAGGAGAATGAAGGCTTCATAATATTTTACCACATCGATTCCCTCTTTTCGGAGCACCGAAAAAATGCCGTCCCCATCCTTGGCCACCACGGTGTGCAGGGTATCTTGGGCAACCATGGCAGGCGGTGCCATCAACGTTAAAATTGCAAAACATAGCCAATATTTAGCGCTATTGAACACCATGGACCTTTTATAATTCATAGGGTGACCGCGATGGTAATGGGCACCATCCTGAAACAAAATTAACCAACCCCCGGGAAATGCGAAAGCGTTCTACCAAATTTAGTTCAAAAGTCATGTCACGGATGGCTTCCGAAAAAACCGCTACCCTTCCTTTGTATTAAAATGGTATTCCAAAAGAAGGGCCTATATTTACAAGACTACTGAACTACCCGATGTACAAACACCAAAAAATAAGTTACCATGAAAATTAATTTTGTGATCAATGGCCAGTCTCAGACGGTCGACGTCGATGGCGACACCCCACTGCTTTGGGTCGTTCGGGACGTCCTCGATCTCAAAGGCTCGAAATTTGGTTGCGGGCAGGCGGCCTGTGGCGCCTGTACCCTGTTGATGGAGGGGGAGGCCCTGAGGTCCTGTACCTATCCCGTGAAATTCGCCGAAGGCAAAAAGATCGTGACCGTGGAAGGACTTGGTTCGGAAACACGGATACACCCGGTACAACAGGCATGGATAGAAGAAATCGTTCCCCAATGTGGCTATTGCCAACCCGGATTTATGATGGCCACTGCAGCGCTCCTACTTCAAAATCCAAATCCCACCGACGAGGATATCGACGACAGCATTACCAATGTGTGCCGCTGTGGCACCTATTACCGAATGCGCAAGGCAATCCACCGGGCCAGCGAAATTCAGAACACGATCGAAACCTCTTCAGAAAACCCTGCCACATAAGATGAAAAAGGAAAACAAAGGCATTTCGCGACGAAGATTTATTGTGCGCACCGCATTGGGCGGCACAGCGGTGGTTTTGGGCACGACCTATTTGGCCCGAAACCCTATAAGGAGAAAAATAGCGGAGATGGTAAATACTGCGGAATCGCCCTATCTGGGAAATACCGATGACCCGACCCTATGGTTCGAAGTGCGTGCAGACAATACCGTGCTATTTCATTGTCCGAAAGTAGAAATGGGCCAAGGTACCTTTACCGGCCTGGCCCAAATTGCAGCCGACGAACTGGAGGTTGATTTTGGAATGATGACCGTAGTCCATGCTGCCACCGCATCCGGAAATATAGACAGTTTCGGCACAGGGGGTAGCACCTCTATTTCAAGCCTTTGGGAACCGCTCCGGGAACTCGCGGCCACCATGCGTGAAATGATCAAATTGGAAGCGGCCAAAAAACTGGGGGCCGACCCGGCTTTGCTGACCATCACCGCAGGCCTCATTTCGGCAAATGACAAGACGATGACCTATGGAGAGGCAGTGCAAGGCGTCAGCGAATGGAAAGTGCCGAAAACACCCCCGTTAAAAGCGATCAACGACTATAAGTTCATCGGAAAACCACTGCCTAGGGTCGATTTAAAAGATAAAGTACTGGGAGTTCCGATATTTGGGATGGATGCCAGTATGCCAGGGATGCTCTATGGATCGGTGGCAAGACCATCGCAAATCGGGGCCAAATTCAAAGGTGCCGATACCGCTGACGCGGAAAAAATGCCAGGGGTGGTGAAGGTGGTATTGGAAAAGGACTTTGTAGGGGTCATCGCCACTTCAAGAACGGAGGCCGAAAACGCCAAAAAAGCGATCAAAGTATCCTGGGAGGTCGATAAAATATGGCAATCGGAAGACATTGCAAACATGATCAAAGTGGGGCAGGGCACCCCCTATATTATCCAAAAGAATGGTGATGCCGAAGAAATGCTAAAGGGCGATGAAGGGTTGATCTATGCCGAATATACCAGTCCGATTGGCGCCCATGCCCAAATGGAACCCAACGGCACGGTTGCCTTCGTGGAAGATCAAAAAGCGACCCTTATGATGTCTACACAGGTCATCGAATTAACAAGGAAAGAAGTTGCCGATCGACTGGGCTTCAAGAAAGAACAGGTCAACCTGATCCCCACCTTTCTCGGCGGGGGATTCGGGAGAAGGTTGCATACCCCGAACGCCGTTCAGGCAGCGGTAATGTCAAAAACAGTAGGAAAACCGGTCAAATGTTTTTTCAACCGACAGGAAGAGTTCCAGAACGATACCTTCAGGCCGCCTACCCATCACGTATTAAAGGCGAAATTGGGCGAGGATGGTCAGATAAAGGCCTTTGAGCACAATGTGTCGAGTGGGGATGTGATGCTGGGATCGCCCTTATTGCCCGCCATTGCCGGCATGATCACGGGATCCGATGTGGGCGCTTGGCGCGGCGGAATGATCCAATACGGCAAAATACCCCATTACAGGGCCATTTCCTGGCGGGTAAAACTGCCTTTTGCCACGAGTTGGTGGCGCAGTCTGGGCCTTTTGGCAAACACCTTCGCCATTGAAAGTTTTATGGACGAATTGGCGCTGAAGGCTGGCAAAGACCCGGTGGAGTTCCGTCTCGGCCAAATCCAGGATGATGATCGCGGGCACCGTTTAAAAGAGGTCATCAAGGCGGCGGCAAAACAAGCGAACTGGAAAGACGAAGTGGTCAACGGCAGGGCGATGGGATTTGCGGCTTCCACCGATGTAAATACCCCGGTGGCCCAGGTGGTCGAAGTATCCATTGAGGAAGGGGAAATCAAGGTTCACAAGGTCACCTGTGCCATCGATCCAGGACTGGCGATCAATCCCGATCAGATCAGGGCACAATGTGAGGGCTGCATCATTATGGGGATGAGCGCTGCAATGTTCGAACAGATGTACGTTCAGGACGGTCAATTGCAACCGATCAGCTATGGCCCCTATAAAATGGCATTGATGAAGCATGCGCCCAAAGAAATCGATGTGGTAATCTTGCAAAATGCGGAGAAGCCTGGCGGTGTCGGGGAACCTCCTTTGGGGCCCATTGGGGCGGCCATTGCCAACGCGGTCTTTAGGCTGACAGGGCAGCGGTTAAGGTCGATGCCTCTGGCCCTTTCGCAATAACAAAAGCCCTCCAACTTTATCGGTTGCGTTTATAATATTGCCCGATCACCGCTTCGGCGGGTTTGTTCTGTGGCGTGAACTGATTGTCATTGGCACCCCCCGCCCTTTGGTGCTCAATAAACCATTTCCAAACATATCCTCCGGCAAACCATTCTTCGTTCCAAAATTCATCCATGATCGCTTTGGTAGCGTTCACTTGGGCTTCCAGGTTCACGTTATCCACATCCCGATCCACCAACCAAGGTTTCTTGGCGGTAAAGTCCATGCTGCGGTACCCAAATTCGGTAAATAGTACGGGCATGTTTTTCGCTTTGGCCAGAGCGGCAATGGTGGGTTTCCATCTTTGCCATCCGGTTCTGAGCTGTTCCACGGATCGGTGATTTCTCATCGGATAAGGGAAAATAGGCGTCGATCCCGATAAAATCCAGGTCATCCCAAAAAGTCGTCCGCTGGAATTCATCCCAGTTGGCGGCATAGGTCAATTTTCCCTTATATTCTTTGCGAACCTTCTTGATGAGTGCTTTCCAATAGTCGGGCCGGTTCTTTACGAACTGTTCCAATTCCGTGCCTATGCAGAATATATCGGTATTGGTTTCCTGTGCCAGTTTCGCGTAGTTCAGTATGAATTGATCATAGGATGCCTCCAGTGCCTTCCATTCCTCTTCAGAACTTCATGGATAAGTGACCTGTGAACGAACCCCGCCAAATCCAAAGCTGTGGTTTCAACATTACTTTTAGGCCGTTGCCGTGCAACAATTCTATATACTGCTTGGCCCCTTTTTTGGTTTCCCCGTACCATTGTCGTTCGGTATCGAAAATAATTTCCGGGGAATCGACCTCCCTGATAAAGCCGAAAGGCATGATCGCGACATGGTTGGCATTCACCTTGGTCACCTCATCAACATGCTCTTGCAAAGCGGCTTCCCGAGAGGCAACGAAACTAATGCCATTGATCTTCTCGACGACCTGGCCCATGCACGAAAGCTGCAAAAAACAAAGGAGTGACAATTTTAGGGTTCTCATGTGGATCGCTTAACAGTCTAAAAATAATCTATTTCAACGAGCCGAAAAAAATTAGCCCACGAGAAACATTGAATTACCCAAGGACCTCAGCGCTTGATGTCGTTCAACTTCCAATCGTAAGGATAGAAGCCGATCATTGGCTTCGGCCGAAATATCCGGGTCTCTGTAGCGATTGATGAAGCCGATCAGTCCATTCCCGTTTCGGGAAAAGTCGGCCGCATACCATTCGAAAATTTGGGAAACCATTATCCGATCGTCGGTGGTGCGTATGAAGTTGGGGTCGTTCATCGCCTTTCTGGTCTGGGCTTCCAATTGCGCTTCCAAGGTGGAGGGCAGATAGGCCTTATCGATAATGGGCGGACAGCCCAACCCTGCACAGACCAGGACAAAATGAAATCGGGGCTCATCGGGAAAATTTTCCCTGAGCAATTGATGCTCCAATTCATTTAGGGTGATGTTCATTCCTCCGACCCCATATGCGATCTTATCGAAAAAACCATCAACATCGAGAGGCGAGTTCAGGGGGTAATGATCAACCACGCCTTTGATTACCAACAAGTTGTAGGTGTTGATCCAAAAAGCTTGGTATACCTTGGCGTTGTTTTTTGAAATCGACACCTTCTTTGCCAACAGCAGCAGACCGTCAAGTTCTTGCGGTTGGTTTTTAAGCGAGCGATAATCTACCTTCCCCGCTTTGACATAGGTGTGGAAAAAGACATCCGCCTTGGTGAAAAAATCCTGTTGTGCCTGTCCCTTGACCACAGAGGTTAGCAGAGACAACAAAATCAACAACACTGTTTTTGGGTCGAACTTCATTGGAATACCGAATAATGTGGTAGGTCGTGCGCCTTCTGAAATGCTTACACCCCGCAAAGGCGTAATGCCCAAAGCTAAAAGGTCGGGTATTGTGATTTCAGTCGTGTTCAAGGGAACCCAAACCTTATCGGCCCCAAACATAACCCAAATTTAAATTGCCCTGAAAAGTTAAGTTCTTATCTTTAGCTTCGACAGAACCTGCAATCACCAATAAAACCACATGGAACATATTGTCATCATCGGTAATGGCATCTCAGGAATCACCGCTGCACGACATATACGCAAACTTTCAGATAAAAAAATCACCATTGTCTCTGCCGAAACCGATTACTTTTTTTCACGAACTGCCCTGATGTACGTTTATATGGGCCATATGAAATTCGAACACATTGAGCCCTACGAGACCTGGTTCTGGAAAAAAAACCGCATCGACCTGGTAAGGGGCTATGTAACTCAGGTGAACCCCGATGAAAAGAAATTAACGCTCGACGAATCCAGGTCGTTGACCTACGACAAATTGGTGATCGCCACAGGTTCGAAATCGAATAAGTTCGGATGGCCCGGCCAAGATCTTCTTGGGGTCCAAGGCCTATATTCGAAACAAGACCTGGACCAACTCGATGCGGACGCACCCAATGACAAAATTTGCAAACGGGCCGTTATCGTCGGGGGCGGACTCATCGGTATTGAATTGGCCGAAATGCTTCGCAGTCGGAACATTCCGGTAACCTTTTTGGTTCGGGAAAGCAGTTTTTGGAATGGCGTTTTGCCCGATGGAGAATCGCAAATGATCAACGAACATATTTTGGAACACCATATCGACCTCACGACTGGACACCAATTTGGCAGAAATCCAATACGGATGATCCATGGCAGGGTAAAGGCAGTGGTTACCGACAAGGGGAAACCATTGCCTGTGATCTGGTCGGGCTCACGGCTGGGGTTAGTCCGAATATTGATTTCCTCGCGGGATTCAGGCATAGTATTGGGCAAGGGGGTAAAGGTAAATCGTTATTTGGAAACCAATATCGATGATGTATATGCCATAGGAGACTGTGCCGAACAACACGAGGCCATTGGCCTAATCGCCGACCCATTGAAGCCGTTTGGTATACCGGACGAATGATGGGCGAAACCTTGGCACAGACCCTTTGCGGAAATAAAATCCCATACAATCCCGGACATTGGTTCAATTCCGCTAAATTCCTGGATATAGAATACCAAACATATGGGTGGGTGTTCAGTGATCGGACCAAAAAGGAAAATGAAATGCACTTTCACTGGCGACATCCGAAGGAAAAGATTTGCATTACCGTCGCCTTTGATAAGACAAGCAATAGGTTTTTAGGCATCAATACTTTCGGGATTCGCATGCGGCATGAGATCTTCGACCGTTGGCTGGGTCAAGGCAAGGGGGTAGATCATGTCATGGAACATTTAAAAGATGCCCATTTCGATCCAGAATTCCATGACCGCTATGAGTCCGATATTCTGACGGCCTATAATAGACAGTTCAACACCCGGTTAAAAATAAAAAAGGAAAAGTTGGCAACGTATTTTCAATGGCAGTTGAAGCTAAAAAAGGGGCGGGCAGGTTACGATAACCTAGCTGCCATCCAATCGAGAATCGACCTAAACCAAGGCAACGATGAGTACAATTGATCACAACATGTCCTTGACAGGTGCACCGAGCAAGGCCCTCGGCAAGGGTCAAAAATTGGCCACCTTCTTGGGCATGTCCGGGTTGGGCATCCTGCTTTTGGCGGCTCTCAATGTCGACTTTCCCAACAAGGCCTTATGGCTTTCCATTTCCCTTGTCGCGATTCTTGGCGGTGTTCTTTGGTTTGCCAAGGCGGCCTACGGGCAAAAGCTTAAAGGCGTCAAAAACGATGGGGTTTGGTTCAAGTCGATTTCGAATGCAGGGCTTTTCGGTTGGCTATCGGGCATCGCGCTCACCGGATTTTACATCGTGCTCTATTTTTTTCCGGAGTACCTCGGTTTGGTCAAGGAGGGCGACAACCAGGGCGTAATCGCCTTGTTCGATCCCTTGAGCCGTTTCCTGAGTGGCAATCCAGCCAGTCAATGGTTTGTTTATGGGACCTTGTATACCGTGGCCATCCTGGCCTTTGGCATTAAGTTCATCTGGAAATATAGGCATAACTGCTATGAGGTGATACGTACGGGCAGCGTCATGTTCTTTCAAACCGCATTTGCCTTCCTCATCCCGGAAATCATGGCAAGGCTCAATGGCAGCTTGCCCTACTACGACCTTAAGAACATGTGGCCCCTGAACTACTACAATTTTGAGCAGTACAGGATCAAATCTTTCATCGCTTCCGGTGACCTGGGCATGGCGATGCTCTTTTTTGGTATTCTTTCCATCTTCTTGATTTCGCCCATACTCACCTATAAATACGGGAAACGCTGGTATTGCTCGTGGGTGTGCGGTTGTGGTGGATTGGCCGAGACCGCGGGTGATCCGTTCAGGCAATTGAGCGACAAGAAATTATCGGCTTGGAAGGTCGAGAGATGGGTGGTGCACAGTGTTGTGGTCTTTGTGACCCTGATGACCACGGCGGTCATCTATTCGTACCTCGGAAACGATACCGGCAAATACTGGTTGACCAAGAGCAGCTTTCTCTTTGGGGTGGGATCGATCCTAACGGTGGTCTTTGGATGGGTGATGCTGTTCAAAAGGAAGCAGCTTCAAAAAGACGCACTTTATGGTGCCATCGGGTATTTTGTGGTCATTATGGTCTTGATCGGCATCCATTTGTACAGCAGTGAAGGCCACATATTCCTTTTCAAATCAGAAACCCTTCGAAAAAGCTATGGCTTTTTGATCGGCAGTATTTTTTCAGGCGTGATCGGCACAGGTTTTTATCCTTTGTTGGGCAACCGGGTATGGTGCCGTTTCGGATGTCCCATGGCGGCCATATTGGGGTTCCAGCAAAGATTGTTCTCCAGGTTCAGGATTACCACCAACGGCGGGCAATGCATTTCTTGCGGCAATTGTTCGACCTATTGCGAAATGGGAATCGATGTGCGGGCTTATGCCCAGAAAGGTGAAAACATCGTGAGGTCGAGCTGTGTAGGTTGCGGTATTTGCTCCGCGGTTTGCCCCCGTGGCGTGCTGAAATTGGAAAACGGGCCCCTAAAGGGTCGAATCGATGGCAATCAAATCTTATTGGGCAACGATGTGGATCTGATGCAATTGGTGAATGGAAAACAATCGTAAAACAATCCTTTTACCGACTGTTTAAGTTACTTTTGCCCAGATCATGACAAATCAAAGAATCCATGCCCTAAATGACCGATATCAAAGTCATTATTCCAGCCTACAATGAGGAAGATTCGATCGCTTTGGTGATCAATGACATTCCTGACATGGTTTCGGAGATAATAGTTATCAACAACAATTCTTCCGATAAAACCGCAGAAAACGCAGCAAAAGCAGGGGCTACCGTACTGACCGAACTCCGAAAGGGTTATGGATATGCCTGCCTGTGTGGTATGGACTACCTTGCCAAACAGTCCAAAGTACCCGATATCATCGTATTTATGGATGGAGATTATTCCGATTACCCGGAAGAACTCTCCCAAGTGGTGGCGCCCATATTATCAAATGGTTATGATTTGGTGATCGGGGCACGTACCAAACGACTGAGGGAATCGGGCAGTATGACCCCCCAGCAGGTTTTCGGGAATTGGCTGGCGACCCGATTGATGTGGTTGTTGTTTGGTGCAAAGTTTAGCGATTTAGGGCCCTTCAGGGCGATAAAATATGACCAACTCCTGAGGTTGGAAATGGAGGACAAAACCTACGGATGGACAGTGGAAATGCAATTGAAGGCCCTTAAAAATAATTTGTCATACACCGAAGTACCAGTGCGTTATAAAAAAAGAATTGGCCACTCAAAAGTGTCAGGTACGGTAAAAGGTAGTATATTTGCAGGCATAAAAATTCTAGGTTGGATTTTTAAATACAGTTTCAAATAAAATGGGATTAACAATCGCTTATATCATCATCGCTGTTTACGGAATAGCATTATTATTGATCTTCTTTTACAGCCTTGCGCAATTGAACCTGTTGGTCAATTATCTGGGCTATAAACGGCAAATCCAGATTGCCCCCAAATTCAATCTTTTAGACCCCCGTGAGATTCCCTTTGTCACCATTCAACTCCCTGTTTACAACGAAGAGTATGTGATGGAACGATTATTGGAAAACATTGCCAAAATAGAATATCCCAAAAGCAAACTGGAAATTCAGGTATTGGACGATTCTACGGACGACTCGGTAAATGACACCGCCGAAAGGATCAAGGCACTTCAGGAAGCCGGTCTTGATATACAACACATCCGTCGCGAAAACCGACAGGGATTTAAGGCCGGTGCACTAAAGGAAGGCCTTAAGATTGCAAAAGGTGATTTCATCGCCATTTTCGATGCCGACTTTTTGCCTGCTCCCGATTGGTTGAAGAAAACGGTGATTTATTTTAAGGATGAGGAAATAGGCGTGGTGCAGACCCGATGGGGCCATATCAATCGAGAATATTCCGTACTTACCAGGATTCAGGCATTTGCCCTCGACGCCCATTTTACGTTGGAACAGGTGGGAAGAAATGCCAAAGGCCATTTCATCAACTTTAACGGTACTGCCGGTATTTGGCGCAAAGAGTGCATTATCGATGCGGGAAACTGGGAGGGCGATACGCTTACCGAAGATCTGGACCTAAGCTACAGGGCACAACTAAAAAATTGGAAATTCAAGTATTTGGAAGATGTGGAGACCCCTGCGGAGCTTCCCGTGGTGATGAGCGCAGCGCGATCGCAGCAATTCCGCTGGAACAAAGGCGGGGCGGAAAATTTCCGCAAAACGGTTTGGAACGTGATCAGCGCGAAAAACATTTCTTTCAAGACCAAGTTCCATGGCGTGATGCACCTATTGAACAGCAGTATGTTCCTATGTGTTTTCACGGTGGCCCTCTTGAGCATACCAATCCTGTACATCAAGAACATGTTCGGCCACCTGGCTTGGGTATTCGACATTATCAGCCTATTCATTGTCAGTACGGTGATCCTTTTCATTTGTTACTGGTTTACCTATAAAAGCATTCAGGGAAGCAGTTTTGATAAATTTGTTGATTATATCAAGTTGTTCTTTACCTTTTTCTCCGTGGCACTTGGCTTTTCATTGCACAACTCGATCGCAGTCCTGGAAGGGCACATGGGAAAAAGAAGTGAGTTCGTCAGAACACCAAAATTCAATTTGAACAGTATTACCGATAGTTGGAAGGGCAACAAATACCTCACCAAAAAATTATCGCCCAATATGATTTTGGAGGCGGCCTTGATGTTGTATTTCCTCTTTGGCATGTACAGCGCCATTCCCTTGAACGATTTTGGTCTGTTCCCATTTCATTTCATGCTGTTCTTGGGTTTCGGGTTCGTCTTCTTCAAATCGCTTACCGCAAGGGCCTGATCCCAATATTTCAAAGTTTTGGAAAGCAATGGCCGATATAACCGATTGGCCCGGTCAACTACCTGTGTCGAAAATTGGGAACTGGCTCGTATTTTCTATACGGAAAGGATTTCTTGGCGTACATCTCCCTCAAATACCCTAAATTAGTCGGGTTGTAAGCAAGAGGCCAAAAAATGTCCAATCACCTGACCACATATTGGAAGCTGCATAAGGTTCCTATCATACTGGTGGCCCTGAGTATATTTTTTTATGGAGTCTTTGCCCACCAACTGCTCAGAAGCGATTTCGTTAAACTGCTTACGCTCTTCGCCGCCCTTTTTTTTCTGTGCTTCAAATTGATCCAATTTGAAAAATGGAACCTTAAATTTTTATTGGTGGCCGGCCTGCTGTTCAGGATTGTTTTTTTTACCGCGGAACCCAACCTATCACAAGACTATTTTCGCTTCATATGGGATGGGGAGTTGGTTCGTCAATTCATCAATCCCTATTTGGACTTGCCCAGTGCCCTGATCGAACAAAAAGACCCCATCATTGCAAATGCCCAAGAGCTGTACCAGGGCATGGGGCACTTGAGCGCCAACCATTATAGCAATTACCCTCCGCTAAACCAGCTTTTTTTTCTCCTTGCCGGCATACTGGGCGGGAAGAGTATCATAGGTTCGGTCGTGGCGATGCGGTTTTTGATCATTGCGGCAGATCTGGGTATTTTTTATTTCGGCAGGAAATTATTGAGAACCCTCAATAGGTCGCCCCATATGATCTATTGGTACTTCCTAAATCCGCTGGTGATCATTGAACTTACCGGCAACCTGCATTTCGAGGGGGTGATGCTCTTCTTCTTTGTCTGGGCCATATATTTGTTATCGGTGAACAAATTGATCTTAGGCGGAGCGGTCTATGCCCTTTCAATTTCCGTTAAACTGGTGCCGCTCTTGTTTTTGCCATTGTTCCTGAAATATTTGGGAATCAAGCGGAGTATGCCATTTTATGTGGCCGTTGGCGTAACGACCCTTGCACTATGGCTCCCATTTTATGCTCCTGAATTTGCAGCGAATTATGCCAATACCATAGGGCTTTGGTTTACAAATTTCGAATTCAATGCCGGAATCTATAACGGCATCAAACATTTTGCACTTCAATTCGACGCCAAACCTTGGGAGCTGATCAAATCTTATGGCCGTATTACCCCGATCGCCACTTTGGTCCTTGTGGCCCTGTTTACATTTCTGCCCAACAATAAAAGATTGACCACTTTGTTCACCTCCATGCTCTGGCTGTTGACCCTTTATTATTTAATGTCGACCACCATTCATCCATGGTACCTTATCTTTTTATTGGTCCTATCGCTGTTTACCGAATTTCGTTTTGCCATGGTGTGGTCGGCCGTTGTGATTTTGAGCTATTTCGCCTATTCGCAAACCCCCTTTAAGGAACATATGGGATTGATTGCCGTTGAATATATTGTGGTATTCGGCTTTATTGTTTATGAAATCGTTAAACTAAAAGGCAAAAAATTGCTATTTCATAAAAACTAGAACCCGATTGAGCATTTTTCAGTTTAATTTGTACTTTTATGCCGTAATGACGAACAACGCACATACCGGCATTTCTTTTTGGGCCAATGCCCTCAATATTTCTTTTACTCCGATTTATCGTCGCCCGTAAGGGTGCGATCCAATTATGGAAATAGGTGCGTCCATTTCCCTTCCAAGAAAAATACATCATTAATCATTTCACTAAAGTAACATTCAATGAAGATTGTTATTGCTGACGAGTCGCATTTCAAATATGCGCAGATCATTTGCGACACCATCGAAGAATCGGCCAAGGTACGGGGTACCGGTATTGCCAAGCGTACTCCGGAGTACATCCATAAAAAATTACAGAACGGCAATGCGGTTATCGCCTTGGATGGCGACACCTTTGCCGGTTTCTGTTATATCGAGGTCTGGGGCCACGAGAAGTATGTGGCCAATTCGGGCCTTATCGTACATCCCGATTACCGGGAGCGAGGATTGGCCAAGCTGATCAAGAAGGCCATATTCGAGCTTTCCCGAAAAAAGTTCCCACAGGCAAAGATATTTGGCATTACCACGGGGCTCGCCGTCATGAAAATCAATTATGAGCTGGGGTACAAACCCACCACTTTTTCAGAACTGACAGACGACCCCGAGTTTTGGAAAGGCTGTCAGACCTGCAAAAATTTTGACATCCTGACCAGGACCGAACGAAAAATGTGTCTCTGTACCGGAATGCTCTATGACCCTACCCTCGAAGTTAAAGAAGTTACCGAAGACAAATTCAACACAAAGGCGTTCAAACGTTTAAAAAGCATAAAGGAAACGCTGTTCCTTAAAAAGAAAGACAAATGAAGAAATTAGTTTTAGCATACAGCGGCGGCTTGGACACCTCATACTGCGCCAAATATCTCTCAAAAGAAAAAGGCTTTGAAGTGCATGCGGTCAGCGTGAACACGGGAGGCTTTTCCAAAGAAGAAATCAACGACATCAAGGAAAAAGCACTTCAATTGGGGGCCACTACCTATACTTCGATCGATGCCGTTCAGTTCTTTTACGACAAAGTGGTCAAGTACCTTATCTATGGCAACGTATTGCGCAACAATACCTATCCGTTGAGCGTGAGCGCGGAAAGAATCGTACAGGCCCTGGAAATCGTCGGACATGCCAAAAAAATAGGGGCCAAGTACATTGCCCATGGCAGCACCGGAGCGGGCAACGACCAGGTGCGCTTCGATATGATCTTTCAGATCCTGGCCCCCGAAATCGAAATCATCACGCCGATTCGGGACAACAGATTATCACGGGAAACTGAAATAGAATACCTAAAACAAAATGGGGCCACCTATTCATGGGAAAAGGCGAAATACTCCATCAACAGGGGTCTTTGGGGGACCTCGGTGGGGGGGTCCGAAACCTTGACCTCCCAAAAACCTTTGCCTTCAGAGGCTTACCCAAGCCAACTCAAGGAACAAACGCCCAAAGAAGTAAAACTTAGTTTTCACAAAGGTGAAATTGTCGCTGTGGATGATTTGCAGGACAAGCCCGTGAACAATATCGTTAAACTCGAACATATGGCGGCCCGATTCGCCATTGGGCGCGATATCCATGTAGGCGATACCATCATCGGCATCAAAGGTAGGGTCGGTTTTGAAGCGGCATCGGCACTGATATTGATCAAGGCGCACCACCTCTTGGAAAAACATACCTTGAGCAAATGGCAGCAGTTTCAAAAAGAACAGCTGGGCAATTTCTACGGCATGTTGCTGCATGAAGGCAATTATTTGGATGAAGTGATGCGCAACATCGAGGCGTTCCTCACCGACACGCAAAAGAACGTGTCAGGGGACGTATTCATAGGCCTGCACCCTTACCGATTTGAACTCCATGGCATCAGCTCTAAGCACGACCTGATGAATGCCGCTTTTGGCAGTTATGGCGAAATGAACAAAGGATGGTCGGCCGATGAGGCGAAAGGCTTTATCAAAATCCTGTCGAATCCGGGAAAAATTTATAACCATGTCAACGAAAAAGATGATTAAGGCAGGTATTATTGGAGGCTCGGGCTATACGGGAGGGGAGCTGATCAGGATATTGCTGAACCATCCCAGAACCACCATCGATTATGTATTGAGCACCACCAAGGCCGGCAAAAGGCTGAGCAAAGCCCATCCAGATCTTTTGGGATTGACCGATATGGCATTTACCGATACCGTCAACCCCGATGTCGAGGTGGTATTTCTCTGTTTGGGCCACGGCAATTCCAAAGCCTTCCTTCAAAAACAGAAGTTCTCCGGAAACACGAAAATCATTGACCTGAGCAACGATTTTAGATTGCGGAAAGATTCGGAATTCGAAAATAAGCGGTTTGTTTACGGACTTCCAGAATTGAACAGATCACAGATCAAATCGGCCCAATACATCGCCAATCCGGGCTGTTTCGCAACGGCCATTCAATTGGCATTGCTACCCCTGGCAAAAGCGGGACTGCTGGCCCGGGCAGTACATGTGAACGCGGTGACGGGCAGCACGGGTGCCGGTGTGGGACTTGCCGATACCGCACACTTTAGCTGGCGAAACAACAACATCAGTTGGTATAAACCCTTTACACACCAACATTTGGGCGAGATCAACGAGAGTCTCGATACATTGCAAAAACAAAGGGAAGCGCTATATTTTTTGCCCAATAGGGGCAATTTTACCAGGGGAATCTTTGCAACCGCCTATACCGAATTCGACGGCACACTGCCTGAAGCCAAAGCGCTTTACGATGCATATTACCAAAAGGCCGCCTTTACCCATGTTTCGGAAGAAGAGATCGACTTGAAACAGGTGGTGAATTCGAATCATTGCCATCTGCACCTGCACCGGCACGGCAAGCTGCTCTTGATCACCTCCGTGATCGACAATCTGGTAAAGGGAGCCTCGGGTCAGGCAGTACAGAATATGAACCTCATGTTCGGATTGGACGAAACCGAGGGACTCCTGTTGAAGCCTAGTGTCTTTTGATGCAATCAATACGTAATTAATGGGAGGCTCAACATGAACAGAACAACTAAACCAAAACTGCCTTTGGCAGCAACGAAATAACTGAGAAAATGAAAATAGCCATTATTGGAACAGGCAACCTGGGACTATCGATTGCAAAAGGTATTTTGAATACGAATGGAGCGACTTCCATGTATTTGACAAGAAAAAATATCGAGAGCCTTAAACCGTATGAAAAATATGGAAATGTTACCATCACCTCAGATAACAGGGAAGCGGTGGAAAAATCGGATATCCTCATTTTTGCGGTGCAGCCGGGCCATTTCAAAAAAATTCTGGAGGAAGTAAAGGATTTGCTGAACGACAAGCATGTGATCATTTCGACCATTACCGGCTATAGCATCGCAAGGATCGAAGAAACGATCGGGGCCGATCGGTATATCATCCGCAGTATGCCCAACACGGCCATTTCCGTGGGCAAGTCGATGACCTGTATATGCAGCAATGCATTGGGCAAAAAACGAATTGAACTCTCGAAGGCCATCTTTAACCGGATGGGACATACCATGGAAATCCCTGAAGATCAAATGCAGGCGGCAACCGTGATTTGTGCCAGTGGTATCGCGTTTTGGATGCGTTTGATCCGTGCCACCACCCAGGGCGCCATACAACTCGGCTTCGATGCCAAGGATGCCCAGGAGTTGGCCATGTATACCTGCAGCGGGGCGGCCAACCTCCTGATACAGTCCGACAGCCACCCCGAAAAGGAAATCGATCGGGTGACCACCCCAAAAGGATGTACCATAGAAGGCCTCAACGAAATGGAACACCAAGGCTTGAGTTCTTCCCTGATACGCGGCATCGTAGCCTCCTATGACAAGATCAACCAAATCAAAAAGGGCTGATGGCTTTGAAGATGAAATTTTAAACCACGGAATTCGAACGACCATTGAAAGGTATGCTGACCGAAAACATAGATTAAGAAATGAAACCATTCGACGTTTATCCCTTGTACAACGTAACCCCTGTGTCGGCCAAAGGCATAGAGGTTTTCGATGAGCAGGGCACGAAATATTTGGATTTTTATGGTGGCCATGCGGTGATTTCCATCGGGCATTCCCATCCGCACTACGTGCGCAGGCTCAAAGACCAATTGGATCGGATCGGCTTTTATAGCAACGCGGTCCAAAATCCGCTACAAATAGAATTGGCCAACAAATTGGGCAATCTGTCGGGCTGCGCCGATTATGATCTGTTTCTCTGTAATTCCGGGGCCGAGGCCAACGAAAATGCCCTCAAAATGGCCTCCTTTGAAACCGGAAAATCGAGGGTCATAGCCTTCCATAACAGTTTTCACGGACGAACCTCTGCAGCCGTGGCCGCTACCGATGATTCAAAAATAAATGCACCGATCAACAAACAGCAAAAAGTCACCTTTTTGCCCTTCAACGATCTTACCGCCTTTGAAGAGGAAATCGTGAAGGGCGACGTCTGTGCGGTGATATTGGAAGCCATACAGGGCGTGGGCGGCTTGGACGAGCCTTCGGGCGACTTCTATCGGAACATCGCAAAATCCTGCAAGGCGAACGGCGTCGTTTTGATCGCCGATGAAGTGCAGTCGGGATTTGGCAGGAGCGGTAAATTTTTTGGATTCCAGCACCATGGCATCCAACCAGACATTATCAGTATTGCCAAGGGAATGGGCAACGGCTTCCCCGTTGGCGGCATACTTGATCCATGACCACATCAAGGCATCTTATGGCTTGCTGGGCACCACCTTTGGCGGCAACCACTTGGCCTGCGCGGCGGTATTGGCGGTACTGGAGGTTATCGAGGAGGAAGGATTGATTGGCAATGCTGCCCTATTGGGCGACTATTTTATGGCGAAGGCCGCTGAATTTCCCGAAGTAAAAAGGGTGAAGGGCCGGGGATTGATGCTCGGACTGGAATTTGGTTTTGAAGTCGCAGAATTGCGAAAAAGAATGATTTACAACCAACATATCTTTACCGGTGGTGCAAAAGACAAAAACGTTCTGCGCATCCTGCCGGCCCTGAACATCACGAAGGCGCATTTGGATTTATTTTTTGAGGCCTTGAAAAAAGAACTTCCATGAAACATTACCTTTCCATAAAAGATATCGATTCACTTCCAAATTGGGTCGATGAGGCTAGGGAACTGAAGAAAAATCCCAAAAAACATGACGCTTTGGGAAAAGACAAAACACTTTGTCTGCTCTTTTTCAACAGTAGTCTCCGCACTCGTCTGAGCACCCAGAAAGCGGCTCTTAATTTGGGCATGGAAGTCATGGTCATGAACTTTGGCAGTGAAGGTTGGGCCCTGGAATATGGGGAAGGGACGATCATGGACAAAGGCAGTTCCGAACATATCAAGGAAGCGGCACAAGTGGTTTCCCAATACTGTGACATCTTGGCAATCAGGGCCTTTGCCGAATTGAAGGACAAACAAAATGACGAGGCGGAGTTGGTCTTGAACGGATTCAAAAAATATGCCAGTGTTCCGATTGTCAATATGGAAAGTTCGGTAGGCCATCCCTTACAGGCCTTGGCCGATGCCATTACATTGGCCGAAACGCAAAAATCGAAACGGCCCAAAGTGGTATTGTCATGGGCACCACACCCCAGGGCACTGCCCCATGCAGTGGCAAATTCCTTTATTGAGATGATGCAAATGCAGGAGGCCGAATTTGTTATAACCCATCCCAAAGGCTATGAATTGAATCCCGAAATCGTGAAAAACAGCCCGATAGAATATGATCAAAACAAAGCACTGGCCGAGGCCGACTTCGTATATGTGAAAAATTGGAGCAATTACCATGATTATGGAAAAGTGGTTTCCCAAGACCCGGGTTGGATGATGACCAGGGAAAAACTTGGGAACGCGCGATTCATGCACTGCCTGCCCGTTCGAAGAAATGTGGTGGTCGAAGATGCGGTTTTGGACAGTGACCGATCGTTGGTGATCGAACAGGCCAATAACCGAACCTATGCTGCACAACTCGTGCTGAAAAAGATACTTGAAAACCTGTAAATGGCCGTTTCGGCAATCGAATTGAACCAGAATTACCGATGTCCCATAAACTAAAAGACAAAGTCTGTATCGTTACCGGAGCGACCAGTGGCATGGGAAAGGCGATCGCGGAGCGTTTTTCGGAAGAAGGTGCGCTGCTGGTCCTTTCCGGCCGGGACATTGAGCGGGGTGAAAAACTCGCCAAGCAACTGGAGCATGCCATATTTGTGGGTGGCGACATCAGCAAGGCACCCAACAACAAAAAATTAGTGGAAGTGGCCTTGGCACATTTTGGAAAAATCGATATACTTTCTTTGAACGCGGGAACTTTAGGGTTGGGAAAAGTGACAAAGCTTCCCATTGCAACATGGCAGCATACCTTGAATACAAATCTGAGCGCCTTGTTTTATCTATCGAAATACGCGCTTCCCGAACTTAAGAAACAAGCCGGGAGTACGATTTTGATCAATGCCTCCATTGCCGCATATAAGAGTTTTCCGGAACATCCCGCCTACTGTGCCTCCAAGGCGGCAGCCTTGGCATTGATGAAACAGATGGCCGTGGAATATGCCCCTGCTATCCGTATCAACGCCATTTGTCCCGGACCGGTCGATACTCCGCTTTTGTGGGACTCGGCGAAGGCCTTTGAACATCCCGCAAGCGCGGTGGAAAATGCTGCCAAAACAACTCTTATGAAACGTTTGGGCACCCCGAACGATGTTGCGAAGTTGGCGCTTTTCCTGGTTTCGGAAGATGCCTCCTGGATCACCGGAACCGCGGTGACCATCGATGGGGGCATCATGAACGCTTAAAAAAGCCGACATTTGAAGATTGAAAATTAACAATGAAATCAACATTAGCAGTAGTGAAAATAGGGGGAAATGTGATTGAGGATCCCCAGCAATTGTCGAAGTTCCTGGTGTTCTTCGCGCAAATGCCGGGGCATAAGATCTTGGTGCACGGCGGGGGCAAATTGGCGACCGATTTGGCCCAAAAATTGGGGTTGGAAACCAAGATGATAGGCGGAAGGCGCATCACCGATGCCGCCAACTTGGAGGTGATCACCATGGTTTATGCCGGTTTGACCAACAAAAACATCGTTGCCCAACTTCAGGCCAAAGCCTGCAATGCCATTGGCCTCAGTGGGGCGGATGGCAGATACGATACAGGCGCATAAAAGAAAGGTGAAAGAGATCGATTATGGCTACGCAGGGGACGTGGATGGCATCGGTGCGACGACCATCGGGATGTTGTTGAACAACGACTTGACGCCCGTTTTTTGCGCCATGACCCATGATGGGTTGGGACAGCTCCTGAATACCAATGCCGATACCATTGCGGCGGAAATTGCGATTGGCATGGGCAAGACCTTTGAAACCACCCTATATTACTGCTTTGAGAAAAAGGGAGTGCTTGGCGATGTTTCCGACAGCGAATCGGTCATAGCGCAGATCGATTCGAAAACCTATCGATCGCTCTTGGAACAAAGGAAGATTACGGATGGCATGCTGCCCAAGCTGGAAAACTGTTTTCATGCTTTGAAACATGATGTGGCAAAGGGTCTGTATCGGCGACCTTTCGATGGTTGGTCCGGATGCGCAACTATTTACTACCATAACATTATAACGATGGATGGAACAATGCTTACGGAAAAGGCCTTGGCATTTGCTGAAGGCAATTGATTGCAACCCCATCGTTTTCACAGGAAGAGGAAGCCACCGCCAGCGGTGATCGAAGGGTGGTTCAACGTCATTTGATATCCCCTTCGAACGGGAAAACAACAACGTATATGCCTTCAACAAATATTTTGATGCCGCCAAGCCTACCTTACTCCTGAATTCGCATCACGATACCGTAAAACCGAATTCGGCCTATACCAGGGATCCATTTCGAGCCGAGTGTTGAGGAAGGCAAGCTCTACGGGCTCGGTAGCAATGATGCCGGAGGGCGCACTGGTTTCGTTGATTGCCACCTTTCACCCATTTTTATGGACAGCAGAACTTGAACCATAACCTTGGTGCTTGTCGCTTCGGCCGAAGAAGAAAATTCAGGTGCAAATGGACTCAACAGCATGTTGCCCATTCTTCCACACATTGACCTTGGCCATTGTGGGCGAACCCACCTTGATGCAATTGGCCATCGCCGAAAAAGGCCTGGTAATCTTTGATGGCGTTGTCAAGGGAACACCATCCCATGCCGCACATCCCAACAATGATAACAGTATCTACAATACGATTAAAGTTTTGGAATGGTTCAAAAATTTTTCGTTCGAAAAAGTCTCCGAGGTGCTCGGCGAAGTGAAACTAACCGTGACCCAAATCAATGCGGGCACCCAACATAATGTCGTGCCGGCTCAGGTAGATCTGGTAATCGACGTTAGGGTCAACGACAAATACAGCAACAAAGAGATTGCCGACATCTTGATGGCAGAAGCCCCTTGCACTCTAACACCGCGTTCCCTCAGACTCAATTCTTCGGCCATCGACAAGAACCATCCCCTGGTGCTTTCTGGAATTGCAATGGGAAGAGACAACCTACGGCTCCCCTACCCTTTCCGATCAGGCGGTTCTGAGCTGCCAATCGTTGAAGATGGGGCCCGGCGACAGTACCCGTTCGCATTCCGCCGACGAATTCATTTATATCAAGGAAATCGAGGAGGGCATCGAACTATACATTAAAATGTTGGAACGATTTTTAACTTAAAATGCTGGTATGTACGGCAACGGACAGCCATTAAAACGCACAATCTATGAAACTCTGGGACAAAGGGATTGGTACCGATAAGAAAATAGACCGTTTCACCGTTGGCAACGATAGGGAATGGGACCTGCATTTGGCAAAATTCGATGTGATGGCCTCCAAGGCCCATGCCAAGATGTTGGGAGAAGATAGGGCTGCTCACCGCCATCGAAGTTCGGGAGCTTTCAAAGGAATTGGATACCATAGCGGTTTCGAATCGAAGACGGTATCCTTCGTCATCGAGGACTCCTTTGAAGACATGCACTCCAAAATCGAATTTATCCTGACCGAAAAGTTGGGCGATACCGGAAAAAAAATTCATACGGCACGCTCCAGAAACGACCAGGTATTGGTGGCCATGCACCTATACCTCAAATCGGAGTTGGAGGAAATAAAGGGCCTGACCCACTCCCTATTCGAGGTGCTGATGCAGTTGGCGGAAAAACATAAAGACAGCTTGCTGCCGGGCTATACCCACCTGCAAATAGCGATGCCCTCGTCATTCGGGCTTTGGTTTTCGGCTTATGCCGAAAGTTTGGTAGACGACCTCCATTTTTTGGAGGCCGCCTACAAGGTGGCCGACCAAAATCCCTTGGGCAGCGCTGCGGGATATGGTAGTTCCTTTCCGATCGACCGTGCCTACACCACAAAGGAACTGGGTTTTAAAACGATGAAATACAACGTGGTGGCGGCACAGATGGGTCGCGGCAAAACGGAAAAAGCGGTGGCATTCGGGATGGCATCTATAGCGGCTACCCTCGCCAAATTGGCGATGGATCTATGTCTCTACCTCAGCCAAAATTTCAATTTTGTGTCTTTCCCGGAAACCCTCACCACCGGCAGCAGCATCATGCCACACAAAAAAAATCCCGATGTTTTTGAATTGGTTCGCGCGAAATGCAATCTGATGCAGGGACTACCCAATCAACTTGGCCTGATCACCAACAACCTGCCCAGTGGTTACCATCGCGACCTGCAATTAACGAAGGAGCTCATTGTGCCGGCCATCGAGGAAATGAAGGCCTGCCTGGAAATCATGGCCTTTAGCTTAAAGCAAATTAAAATCAATGCCGATATTCTCGATGACCCCAAGTACGATTACCTGTTCAGTGTGGATACTTTGAACGAGCTGGTATTGGGCGGGATGCCCTTTCGCGATGCCTATAAAAAAATGGGGGTGGAAATCGAGGCGGGAACCTTCGAACCAAAGCGCAACATTTCGCATACCCATGAGGGCAGTTTGGGCAATCTCTGTTTACAGGAGATCAAGGAAAAAATGCGGAAAGCAATGGCGACATAGTCTATTTGAGCATTCCCAAATTCACTACCTCCTGTTCGGTCAGATAACGCCAATGGCCGCGGGGAAGGTCTTTTTTGGTTAAACCTGCAAAAACGACCAGATCGAGTTTCACCACTTCATATTCGAGCGTTTCGAAAATACGGCGTGCAATATTGTTGCGCGTGCTATTGAGTTCAATCCCCACCTGGTTCTTTGGGGCATTTTCGACATAACTGATCTCCTGTACTTTTACCAATTTTTCATCCACGGCAATACCATCCTTGATTTTCTTGAGGTCTGCACTGCTAAGGGGTTTGTTGAGCTCGATATGGTATATCTTCCTAAGGCCATTTTTCGGACTGTTCAAACGAATGGCCAGATCGTTATCATTGGTGAACAAGATCAGCCCGGTGCTGCTCTTGTCTAATTTTCCTATGGGCTTCAGTTCAGATTTCGAGGCTTTTGAAATCAATCCTATGGCGGTTCGGTTGCCATGCGCATCCCTGCCGATGGTGACAAAGTCTTTGGGCTTATTGAGCAAAACATATTCCTTTTTTGTGGGATTCAGTAGCCGGCCGTCGAACTTGACCTCATCGGTCAATTTTACCTTATAGCCCATTTCGGTAATGGGTTTTCCGTTCACTGTCACATTTCCGGCAGAGATATAAATATCGGCTTCCCTCCTGGAACATACCCCGGAATTGGCCACATAACGGTTCAGGCGAATCAAATCGGGATCTCTGGGCTGTTTGCGTGCCGGAGGGGCGCTTTTCCGCACGGGGGCGTTGCCCCTGGCATAACTCTTTTTTCTAAAGTTTCCGCCTTCCCTTCCCGATGCCCTTTCGTCTTTGTTGAAATCTGACCTAGCCATACATTTTTTTTGCAAAGGTAACAAAGGGATCGGCATCTCCCCTTAAATGTAATTGTTTATTGGAATTGGGGCTATGTTGAGACCCTGATGTTGTTGACAGGCATAGAAAGCACTGCCAGCCTCAATCTTTGAACCCCACCGTGGATTGCCGCGACCGATTCACCATCAATTGGGTGACATCAGGCCTGGAATAATGGCCCGCGACATCGAAATTTTGCCGTTCCCCATACACCCGGTCAAAATCCAAAGTGTGATAGATGATGCCTTCTTCGTGCAGTACGGGTGCCACCAGCCATTCCCCATCGGGACCGGCAATACAAGATCCCCCGTTGGCCAATACATCGGGGGCCTGGGCCAGGATGTTTTCGAGGTGTGGCGTGTTCGGGGGGAAATTTTCCTTGTTCATCAAAGCGGAGACCGAGACCACATAGCTCCTCGATTCCCTTGCTATGAAACGGGTGATGTCTTTGGTATTATGATCGCTTCCGGGCCAAACCGCTATATGCAGGTTTTCTCCCAATCCGTAAAGCGCTGCCCTGGGCAAAGGCATCCAGTTTTCCCAGCAATTGAGCCCTCCTACGGTAAACCGTTTCAATCGATGCACCTGTAGCCCATGTCCATCCCCAGGTGCCCAGGTCAGTCGTTCATCATAGGTAGGCTGCAATTTTCTATGTACCGATCGTATTTCGCCTTTGCCGTCGATATAGACCAGGGAACAATAAAGGCTATGGCCACCCCGGTCCGCGGCACGTTCAATGATGCCCAAATAAATGGAAAGCTGATGTTCCTTGGCCAATTGACAGATGCCGTCCAACTCGCCTGCTTCGATCTGGATGGCATTTCTGGCATAATGGGCATGCAGATCCTTGTTCACTTTTGTATCCCAAGCCGCACCATTGGTCAGGGCCAGCCAAAAAGGATACCCGGGCAGCAAAGCCTCCCCAAAGACCACAAGTTCCGATTCGTGTTTCCCGGCCTCCAATATGCAGGTTTCGATCTTCTGCAATGTGCCTTTTTTGTCAAGCCAAACCGGGGCGATCTGGGCCATGGCCACTTTCAATTGGTTCTCCATCATAAAATTCGGTTCAACACAAGGTCAACATCGATCAACAAGATACTGAAAACTCCTACGATGATCGTCAATTTAAGCATGTTGTGTAACCAAACATAATGAAATTTGGACTTTGATTTTAACAGCAAAACCAAGAATACCGGTAGTAAAACCATGCATCCCATGAAGTAATAGTTCATTTGACCCACATCGAATTTTGAAATCAATAACCAAGAGGGTAAAAGGGTCAACAACAAAAGGCACACGATCAGAAATTTGGAAACCCGCTCCCCATAGATGATCGGGATGGTCCTATAGTTCTGTGCCAGGTCGCCCGAAATATTTTCCAAGTCCTTGACCATTTCACGGACCAGAATCAATAGAAACAAAAATAGGGCATGCACAAAAATGACCGGTTCAAAGTTTTTGTAGTACACAAAAACCGCAAAGAAAGGTGAAATCGCCAACACGGCAGAAACAAGGTTTCCCAAGAACGGGACCTTTTTTAATTTATGGGAATAGAACCAAATAAAGAAAACATAGGCGGAAAAGAAAAGCACGGCCCTAAAGGATACATAGCTCGCGGCAAAAACCGACATAAAATTAAGCAGGAAATAGGTGCTCAACTTAAACCTTTGGCTGACCAAGCGATCGAGCATGCTCTTTCTGGGTTTATTGATCAAGTCTTTTTCGGCATCATAAAAATTATTTATAATATAACCAGCGGCGATCACCAATGCCGATGCCAAAACGATAAGAAATAGATTGAGGTCGAAAACCACTTTTCGAAGCGGAAGGTCATGGCCCAAAATATAGATGGAAGCCAGGTATTGTGCCAGCGCGATCATCAGTATGTTATAACCGCGTACAACCGAAAACAGACTCAATAACTTTAGAGCTAAGAGTTTGTTTTTTCTACTGAACATGCTGAAGTGTCTAGAAGTTGTATACCACTTCCAATTTGTAGCCTTTCAATGAATGTTTCGCTTTCTCGATGTCTTCGGTGAAGCCCAAAATGTAGCCTCCGCCCCCCGATCCGCATAGCTTGAGATAATACTCATTGCTATCGATGCCCTGTTGCCATAATTGGTGGAATTTGACAGGAATCATGGGCTTGAAATTATCGAGGACCACATGGGAAAGCTGTTTTAAATTGCCAAAAAGTGATTTGACATTGCCATTGATAAAATCTTCCACACAGGCATCGGTATGCTTGATGAACTGGTCTTTGAGCATATTTCGGAAGCCTTCGTGTTTCATCTTTTCCATGAAAATCTGCACCATGGGCGCTGTCTCCCCCGTTTCTCCGCTGTCGAGCAAAAAAACGGCGCCTTTTCCGTCGGTATTCTGTGAAGGAATACTTGCAGATTCTATATTATCCCGGGAATTGATCAAGATGGGCAGGCTCAAATAACTGTTCAATGGGTCCAAACCTGACGATTTTCCGTGGAAAAAAGATTCCATCTTGCCAAATATCCGCTTTAGTTTCAACAATTTTTCCCTTGTAAGATTTTCAAGAACAGTGATTTTGTGGATGGCATATTTATCATAAATGGCCGCGACCAGCGCCCCACTGCTTCCAACCCCGTAACCTTGGGGAATGGAACTATCGAAATACATCCCCGATTCGATGTCTTGGTGGAGTGCCTTGAGGTCGAAAGAAACCAATCGTGGATTGTCGATGACCAATTGTTCCAGATATTGGGCAAATGCATCTAGGTTCTTATTCGATTTTAGGGCGACTTCCGACTTACTGCCATCGGTTTTTAAAGCCCCTTTAAAAAAATTATAGGGTATCGACAGCCCCTTTGAATCTTTAATGATTCCGTATTCTCCGAAGAGCAGGATTTTTGAATAGAATAACGGTCCTTTCATTTGCTATTGTCGATTTGGAACGAATTAAAACGCATTTGGCGCCATAATGTGATTAAAAGTTACATCTTTTTCGCACCAAAACCAATTTGGTCGCAAATATACTGCCCGTTTTCGCAATATGCAACAAGCTCCTTTTTGATAAATCCATATACCTCCTCCTTTTCGAACTCGGGGTAAAGCACATGTACATTGGCCCCTGCATCCAGTGTAAAGCAGACATGGGTGTTGCTGGCCTTCCGAAAAGCCCATATTTTATTGATGATTTCAAGGGTATTGGGTTTCATTAAAACAAAGTATGGCACGCTGGTCAACATCATGGCATGCAGGGTCAAAGCCTCACTTTCGACAATTTCGATAAATTGATCGAGGTTTCCGGATTTTAGCACCCCCTCTAATTTCGTCAGGTTTTGATGCGCTTGGTCGAAGCGTCGTTCGGCAAAGGGATGGCCGTTCATCAAATTGTGGCCGACACTGCTGCTGATCGCTTTTTGTCCCTTATCTACCAATAGAATGGTATCATAAAAGTTATTGAAGCGCTTGTGCACCGGGCCGGGATATTTGATTCCATACAGATTTGAACTTTCCTTGAACCCTGCATGTTCGCCCCAAAGCACCAAATCACCTTCAATACTCCTACAGGCACTCCCCGAGCCCAACCGTGCCAAAAATGAAGCTTTTCTATAAAAATATGCATCATCCATTCCTGGCTGCAATTGCTTTTCAATATCCATCAGGCAAAGGGCCAAAGCTGCCATGCCACTGGCCGATGAAGCGATACCACTGCTATGGGGAAATGAATTGGAAGATTCGATCTTGAACCGATAATTTTTCAGGAAGGGCACATAGCGCGTGATTCGTTTGAAAAAGGCATCGATTTTGGGTTTGAACGCCTCCTTGGGTTGGCCCTCAAAAAAGAATTCATATTGAAAGGTATCTGCAGGTTCTGTCAACTTTCGATAAGCGATGGAAGTGCTGGTCGCACAGGCCCCCAGGGTAAAACTCAATGAGGGGTTGGCGGGCATTTGTTCGGCATACTTGCCCCAATATTTGACCAAAGCGATATTGCTCGGTGCTTTCCATTTTGTAATCCCTTCCGGCACCATGGTTTCATAGGCGGGGGGTACAAACGTTTTTTCGATCATCGAAAGAATTTTTTTTTTGCAAAGATAGGTGTTACGGAACTTGGCAGCGCCGGCCAATGGATTAATTCACTATTTTAGGTGGAATTAAACCGGCTGAATTGAAAAAAAAACTAGGCTATATCGCCATTGCGGTCACCGTTTGTTTGGTCATCGGCTTCCTTTCAAGTTTTGCGACCCAGAGTTCGGTCAACGATTGGTACGTAGGTTTGAACAAGCCGGGCTTCAATCCGCCAAATTGGATTTTCGCTCCGGTCTGGACCCTTTTGTATATCATGATGGGGGTTGCCGCAGGGATTGTTTGGGCCAAAGGGTTTTACCATATTTGGGTAAAAACGGCATTGTACCACTTTGGTTTTCAATTGCTGTTGAATGCCGCTTGGAGCATTGTGTTTTTCGGTTTTAGACAACCCTTCTGGGCCCTGATCGTTATCCTAACCCTGCTGATCTTATTGCTTTTGACCATCAAATGGTTCCGGGTGGTCAGCAGTCTGGCTGCCCTATTATTGGTGCCCTATTTGTTATGGGTTTGCTTTGCCACCGTTTTGAACTATAAGATTTGGGAACTGAATTAAATGCCTTCAACAGTATTTCAAAATCATCCACTGCATGGTGTCGCGCTAAGAAATTGCATTGGCCATTTCCATCAGTTTGATCATGGTCTTATGGTTCCTTGTCGTTGCCGTTACCTTCAGTTTTCTTTCCACCAAATTATTGTTGAGCTTGGCATTGCCGTAACCCTTATTGCAGAACAGGTAAACACATCTGTTTGAGATGGCAAACCGCTCATTGTCGAACTTATCATTGTTGAAGGCCACAATTTGTTCTTGGGCAGGTTTATGGAACAGCAGCACGTAATAAAGTTTGGCAAGGTCTGCCGTATCGGGTTTACGGTAGGGATTAAGTTCAAAAATCCGGATGAGTTCCTTGATGGATAACACTAAAACAGGCACCTCATGGCCAAAGCTTTTCTCGATATGCCGCTTTATCGAGTGTTGTAGGAATTCAGAATCCGGGCTGTTGGCCTTGAAAACAACATTGCCGCTTTGGATATAGGTAGTGACCGCTTCGAATCCCAGTTCGCGCATCATCGTTCGAAGCGCTTCCATCTTTATTTTTTTTTGGCCGCTGACATTGATACCCCGCAGCAGGGCGATATAGGTTGTCATGTTTCGAAAGTACTAAATCTAAAACGCTTCCCCTCCACTATTGAACAACAAAGCAAACGCAAGTTTGGTCAATCGATTGCCATCGTCTGGGCCGCGATATAGGCGCTGGTCCATGCATTCTGAAAATTGAACCCACCTGTAATGGCATCCACGTTGATGACTTCACCCGCAAAAAAAAGATTGGGAAGCAGTTTGCTCCCGTAGGTCTTAAAATTGATTTCTTTAAGATCGACGCCGCCCGCGGTAACGAACTCTTCCTTGAAAGCACTCCTGCCCGCTACCTGAAACTCACTTTGTGTCAATTGATCGGCAAGTTGCTGCAATTGAACCTTGGTCACCGATGCCCATTTGGTCTCCCCTTCAATGCCCGCGGCCCTGACCAGATTGGTCCATAACCTTTTGGGAACGGCAATGCCCTTTGTGCGCAGCACGGTTTTTCTTGATTCCATTTCCTTGATTTCCATCAGATAGGGCAATACCGATCCCTTATTGTATTCGGGCAACCAATTGACCCTTATCTTAAAGGAATAGTTGTATTCGTTCAAAAGTCTGGCACCCCATGCCGATAATTTCAAAATGGCCGGCCCGCTGAGCCCCCAATGGGTGACCAAAACCGGTCCTTGGGCCGACATTAATATTTGATCGCCCTTTTGGCTCTTCAGTTGGATGGTGATTTTTGGGTTGATTACCCGTTTGGCCAAAATATCTACCTGTGCCTGGGTGCTGACACCTGGAATTCCCGCGATTCTTTCATCCTTTATGTTAAAGGTGAACAAGGAAGGTACAGGAGGTTCTATGGTATGGCCCAACTGTGCCAATAAACTCCAAATTTTGGGATTGCTGCCGGTAGCAACCAGCACCTTTTTAGCCGAATAAGTTGCTTTAATCGTCTTTACCAGCCATCCTTGTTCGTTTTCGTTATTGGAAATAGGTCGAAAATCAACCACCGAACTATGGCGCAGCACCTGAATGCCCAAACGTTCCGTCTCCTTGATAAATAGATCGATGATGGTTTGCGAAGAGTTGCTCGTAGGGAACATTCTGCCGTCTGGCTCAATCTTCAATGGGATGCCCCTTTTCTCAAAAAAAGCGACGGTGTCCCCGCTACAATAGGTATGAAAAGGGCCCAACAGCTCCTTGGCGCCCCTGGGATAGTTATGGATCAATTCCGCTGGATCGAACTCGGCATGGGTGACGTTGCATCTCCCCCCGCCCGATACCCTTACTTTTTCCAGCACCGATTTGCCCCTTTCGAATATGGCGATCTTTAATTGGGGATTGGCCTCGGCGATATGGATCGCCGCATAGAATCCGGCCGCGCCCCCACCGATGACGATGACATCGTAATTCAACGTACGCGTTCTGGATAGTTTGTAATAATGCCGTCTACCGATAACGCCTTGACAGCTGCGATGTCGCTGGGTTCGTTCACTGTCCAGGTATAGATTTTATATCCTTTATCATGAATTTTATCGGCAACCTCTTTGGTCAAGGTCCTGAAATTGGGGTTGATGGCCTCTGCCTTCAATTCCTTGGCAACAGGAAGCGCCTCCAGGGGATCTTCTTCGGTAAGGATGGCGATGGCCACATTCGGATTGATTCGCCGCATTTCGCGCAGTTCATCCCATTTGAAGCTGGAAATCAGAAAATTATCCGGCGACCAACCCCTATCCTTGATATAGTATTGCATGATAAAATTGACCCTATCGGCAGTATCACCGCCCTTGAGCTCAATATTCAGCCTTACCTTATTATCGATGAGCTTGAGAACATCTTGCAGCATCGGGATGTGGTGGCCCCCGTCCAAAATCAGTTTTTTAAGATCGAAAATATTGTAATCTTCCACCTTGCCCCCACCATTGGTCAGTCGTTCCACGGTATCGTCATGGAAGACCACTATTTCCCCACTGGAAATCTTGAATACATCTATTTCGATGCCATCAACACCCAAGTCAAGGGCTTTTTGTACCGAAGCGAGCGTGTTTTCCGTTTCATGGCCCATTGCACCTCGATGTCCAATAACCTGGGTTTTGTCCATTTGTTTACAACCAAGACATAAAAATAACGAAAGTACTGCTCCAAAATTTCTCATCTCCTCTAATTTTTAGTTAAGCTTCGTCTGCAAATATAAGCGTGGCTTGAACAAACGAAAAATTGTTGAAGGATTATTATGGGTGATGTTTCCATACCATTAATTATATAACCTACTATTAATCAAACAGATATTAAATTGAGGGATGAGATTGTAAGCACTTTTTTGTTTAACTTTATCAGACAACAACCAATTAAAACAAAATCTATGTTCACAAAACAGAATTTGCTGGCCACTTTGGCCGGTTTCGCAGTGATGTTTCTGCTGGGCTATGCCATTTGGGGCTTTGCCACTGCAGATTTTTTTGAAGCGCATGCGTTGCAGAACGTAATGAAAGAAACACCCGATATGCTGTTTATCGCATTGGGAAATTTGATCGGTGTCTTTGCCCTCAGCTCGATTTACGGCAAATGGGCCAGGGGCATCCACAGTGCCAAGGAAGGTTTTCAATTTGGCATATGGGTCGGCATATTTACGGGTTTGGGCATGGGTTTGCTCAATTACGGGACTACGGAAATGATGGATTTGACCGGATATCTCGCCGAGGCGGCCATTGAAATCGTTTTCTACGGTATAATCGGCGCCGTTATCGCCATCGTCTACAAGGCCACCGCCGTGAAGAAAAGTTGATTCCTTAGAAGTAGATACAAAAAAAGCCCTTGGAATTTCCCAAGGGCTTTTCTATGGCTTGATTTTATAAATGAATGATTCCAAGGGGTCTAGGTGAACCCTGAATTTTCCGATACCGTTTTCAACCTTCAATATCGATTTGCTGCCATAGAGCATATCGATCATTTCGTAATCACCGGGATCCAGGCCCCATTTCTTGATGATGTCTTCGGGCACCTTAAGATCGAACCCAAATGCATCATGGGCATCGAAATTGGCAACGACGATCAATTTTTCGGCATCGGACCAGCGAACGTACGAGAGCACCCTAAAATTATAATATTCCGTATTTGCCCTGTTGTAATAATGGATATCTTGGTATGCTCCCATCAATGCCTCACTGTTGATGGTGAAGTTGAGCAATCGCTTATAAAAATCGCGCAGTCCCTTTTCCGCTTGGCTCAATTGCCCGCCATCAAATTTTTTGTCGTTGACCCAGCGTTGAAGATGGGGTACCCCGATATAATCAAATATGGAAGTCCTTGAAGGTTTTCCGAATCCGGCATCCTCTGCACCCGGTTCGCCCACTTCTTGACCAAAATAAATCATGGTAGGGGAAGTGCTGATGGTGGCCGAGACCACCATTGCCGGTTTACCCCTATTGGCATCGCCCGCGAATTCAGGACTGGCGATACGCTGCTCGTCATGGTTTTCGAGAAAGTGCAGCATATGGTGCTCAATATCCTGTAAGCCTTCCTGCACCTTCGGGATATGGTCGGTCCATCCATGTCCCTGCATAATGTGCTTCAAAGAATCGTAAAGTTCCACCTTATCGTAGAGGTAATCCATTTTGCCCATTTGAAGGTACGACCTGTACTGGTCTGGATTGTACACTTCGGCAAGCAGAAAGGCATCGGGGTTCTTGTTCTTGATATGGGAATTCATATAACTCCAAAATTCGACAGGAACCATTTCGGCCATATCGAAGCGGAATCCATCGACCCCAAAATCGAGCCAGTACAACGCAATATCCTTGAATTTGATCCAGGAATCGGGAACATCCTTCTCACCCCAAAACTGAAAATGGGCGGTATGATCTTTGTTTTGAAAGTCCGGAGGAAGTCGTTCAAAATCATAGCTCCCATCTGGTCTCACCCCATAATTGATCTTTCACGGTCTCATACCAGTCGTTGGCATCGGGTTGTGCCATACGCGAGCCATTGCCCGTCCACTTGGCCGGATTTTCATCAAATTTTCCGTCCGACAATGGATGTGCCGCACCGCCCAAAGGTCGATGACCATCTTGCCAATTCGGCACCCTAAAGGATTCATTTGGGATGTAATAAAAGTTATTGTTTCGCGCATAGGCCACCTTGTTGTCATCGGTTGCGCCAAAAGGGTCCTTTCCCGAAGGGGTGGATTTCCCTTCATAGTTCCGTGCCACATGGTTTGGCACGATATCGATCAACACCTTTAATCCCATTTTATGGGATCGCTCCACCAAAGCCCCAAACTCCTCCAATCGTTGGCTCGGGTCATCGGCCAGATCGGGATTTACGTTATAATAATCCTTGACCGCATAAGGGGATCCGGCCCGCCCTTTGACGATATCGGGATCATCGCTCGAGATGCCATATTGGCCATAATCGGTGATCAGGTCGTGATGCGGCACCCCGGTATACCAGATATGGGTAACGCCAAGGTCTTTGATCTCACCCAGGGCCTTCTCCGTAAAATCGGAGAATTTGCCCACGCCATTTTCCCCTATCGTGCCCCAAGGTTTGTTGTTGGTGTTGGTATTTCCGAAAAGGCGGGTAAAAACCTGGTAAACCACCTCTTTATTCTTGCCCTGCTGTTTTTGGCCCATTTCGTTCATTTCCGTTTTACATCCCAATAACGACAAGAATATGGCCAAACCGGGAAGGATGCCAATTTTACACATTTTCTATTTTAGTGATTCCTGACTGGGATTCAACACAAGTCTCTTGCCATTGACCCTGATCGACATTTCGTGCTTGCCGTCCAATTCAAAGGTATTGCCTTCGTGGCTTACGGTTACTTTCAAAATACGGTTCCTGAAATTGACTTTAAAGGAGTAGGACTTCCATTCCTCGGGAATTCGGGGTGAAAACGATAGTTTGTCCTCCACAATGCGCATCCCTCCAAATCCTTCAACGATGCTCATCCATGTCCCGGCCATGGAGGTAATGTGGAGGCCCTCTTCCACTTCTTTGTTATAATCGTCCAGATCCAATCTTGAAGTCCGCAAATAAAAGGTGTAGGCCTGGTGCATCCTATCGAGCTTGGCGGCCTGGATACTATGGACACAGGGCGACAGCGAGGATTCATGTACGGTGAAAGGCTCGTAAAAATCAAAATGCCTTTGGAGTTCGTCTAGCGTGAAATGGTCTTCAAAAAAGTAAAAGCCCTGCAACACGTCGGCCTGTTTGATGTAGGGAGACCTGAGGATCCGGTCCCAGCTCCATTTTTGATTGATGGGGCGGTTTTTTTTATCGAGATTGGCCACGGTGATCAATTCCTTGTCCAAAAACCCGTCTTGTTGCAGGTAGATATCGTGTTGTTCGGAGCGGGGAAAATAAATATTGTCGGCCACCGCTTTCCATTTTTCGGTTTCGGTCTCGGTCAGTTTGGTGATGCCGATGATCCTGCTATAATCGGCAGGATAGCCATCCTTCACTTTTTGCAACTGTTCCAGGGTATAGTCGATGCACCATTTGGCGAAATAATTGGTATACCAGTTGTTGTTTACGTTGTTCTCGTACTCATTGGGACCTGTGACCCCAAGAATCACATATTGATTTTTCAAGGTCGAGAAAGTGGCGCGCTGCTGCCAGAACCTGGCAATCCCGATCAGCACCTCAAGCCCCATATCGGGAATATAGGAATAGTCTCCGGTAAACCGATAATAGTTAAAAATGGCAAAGGCAATGGCGCCGTTCCGATGTATTTCCTCGAAGGTGATTTCCCATTCGTTATGGCATTCTTCCCCGTTCATGGTCACCATGGGATAAAGGGCCGCACCATTCGTAAAACCTAGTTTCTTGGCGTTTTCAATCGCCTTCTCCAGGTGGTTGTATCGGTACTTCAACAGGTTTCTGGCCACTTTTTGATCTTTGGTGGCCATATAGAAGGGAATGCAATAGGCTTCGGTATCCCAATAGGTACTACCGCCATATTTTTCGCCTGTAAAGCCTTTTGGCCCAATGTTCAATCTGCTATCCCTGCCCAAATAGGTCTGGTTCAGGTGGAAAATATTAAATCGGATTCCCTGCTGGGCCTTTACATCGCCCTCAATGGTGATATCGCTCATTTCCCATATTTTGGCCCAGGCCGCTTTTTGTTTCTCGAGCAGGGCATCAAAACCCAGGTCAACCGCTTTTTTAAGGGCATTTTTGGCCGCAGCGATCAATTCGGCAGCTTTATGGTTGCGCGACACGGTATAACCCCCAAATTTATGCAGCGCTATGGATTCCCCTTTTTTTAACTGATGGGCATATTCAAGTCCGACCCATTGCTCCTTTTCATGAACTTTTGGATCTATATCGAGCACTTTCCCTTTTTGGACCAACTGAGCCTGCATAAAAGTACAGGTAGCGAAATTTGTTTTCATGGTATGGGCCTCGATAAAAGCCTGGTTGCCATCGGCCATGACCTTGGTAGTGTTCCAAAATTTATCGTCCCAGTTGGTATCATGGTTCTTGATGCCACTGTCCAAATAGGGCGTGAATGCAATCGAGATATCGGAATCAACCGGGGTCAGCTCGTATTTAATGGCACCGACCTCATCGAGATCCAGGCTTAAAAAACGGGTTACCTTGATATCCAAATGAATACCGTTGGGCATGGTAGCCACGAAGGTGCGCATATACCATCCTTCCTTCATGTTCAACTCACGACGAAAATGGGCCACTTCTTTACAACTGTTCAAATCGAAGGGCTCGTCGTTGATCTTAATATTGATTCCTATCCAATTGGGCGCATTCAATACTTTGGCAAAGTATTCGGGATAGCCATTTTTCCACCAACCTACCCTTGTTTTATCCGGATAGTATACCCCTGCAATATAACTTCCCTGAAAGGTCTTGCCGGAATATTGCTCTTCAAAATTGGCCCTCTGTCCCATGGCACCGTTGCCTATACTAAATAGACTTTCCGAGGATTTTACCCGCTCTTTGTCAAAACCCTCTTCAATGATCGACCATTCACTGGGTTTAATATAATCTTGGTTCATAGGTTGCTTATTTAAAGGTTCATTTCTAGTTGTTATGGGGCTTGCTCCAATTTAACAAATGTTGCGCAAAGGATTTAAAATCAAAAGCTTTTTAACCCCCTAAGTCACAAGGTTTGTCTTTGAGATCAAATCGTCTAAAAACCCCAAATCGATTTCCGTAAAATCCACAAAATTGTAATCGGCCCCGTTAAGCACGGTGGGATCTCCAATACCGACACTGGTCATTTGTGCCGTATTGGCCGCCTCAATGCCCGCCAAAGCGTCTTCAAAAACCACGCAATTTTTGGCATCTACCCCCAATTTATCCGCAGCGATCATAAATACTTCCGGGTCGGGCTTTGCCTTGCTTACCGCATTGCCGTCAACAATGGCATCAAAATAAGTCAAAAGCTTCACCTTTTCCAAAATTGGCACTGCATTTTTACTTGCCGAGCCCAACGCCATGGGAATGCCCTTGGTCCTGAGATAGTTGAGCACTTTTATGACGTCCGGCAAAATTTCGTTTTCGTCCATACCGGAGATATAAGAGAGATAATCCTCGTTTTTTTCTGCCAACCACTTGGTGAACTGTTCCTGGGAAACGCTCATGCCCCCCATGTCCAGCAAAATTTCCAGACATCGTTTCCGGCTGACCCCCTTAAAATTTTCGTTATCCTCTTCCGTAAAATGGATGCCCAACTCATCGGCGAGTTTTTTCCATGCCAAAAAATGATACTTTGCGGTATCGACGATCACACCATCGAGATCAAAAATGAATCCGGGTTTTTTCATTGGATAGCTGGTTTTTTTTAATAAATTTTTGTGTTTTCTTTTAATAAACATTGACACCGATAGCGCTAATTTAAAGTCCTCCCGTAATCAAAAAAATCCTGATCTGGGTAACTTAAAAACGAATTAGGGGTCAAAAATAGGGTTTCGGGAACAAGATACTTTGATTCTTACGTTTTTCATAGCATTTTGCCATGTGGACTTCCATCATTTGCCGTTGACTCCCTTTCGATCAAGGTGGCCTGTATCACTTCGGTGCGGAATTCAATCGCTTCATCTCCTGCATCCTCTTCTATCCGGTCGATCAATAGTCGGGCAGCCATTTCTCCCATCCGATCACCGTGCTGGTCGACAGTGGTCAAGGTCGGATCGCCGTAGCGGGAAAGGATACCATCGGTAAATCCGATCACTTCGAGGTCGGCCGGTATATTGATTCCCATTTTTTTTGCCAAACGCATGCAGTGGATGGCGAAAAGTTCATTGACACATAGGATGGCATCCATCTCATTTTCCTGCAAAAAAGCGCCGATTTCCGAGACGTTGACATCGGAGTACGGCAAACGCAGCACCAATCGTTCATCTACATGAAGGCCACCGTCGGTGAGCGCTTTCCGGTACCCCTCCGCCCTTTTTCTGCTGACGTTGAAATAACTTTCGGTAGTGACCAAGGCAATTTTTTTTCGGCCGTTCTTGATGAACTTCCCCACGGCTTGGTAGGCAATCTCAAAATCATTGATGATCACCTTGTCACAAGCGATATCCTCAGTGACCCTATCGAAGAGCACCAATGGAATGCCCTGGTCGGTTACCTCCTTCAAATGGGCAAAATCGTATTTCTGTTGGGTTTCCGCCGAAAGCGACATAATAAAACCGTCGATGCTCCCGTTGGCCAACATTTCCATGTTGATCACCTCCTTATCAAAAGACTCGTCCGAAATACATATGATCACATTGTAGCCCCGCTGGTTGGCATATTTTTCGATGCCCCTGAAGACCGTGGTGAAAAAATAGTGCAAAATATCCGGAATGATGACGCCAATATTCTTGGTACGCTTGTTTTTAAGACTAACCGCAATGTTGTTCGGTTTGTAGTGGTACAGTTTGGCGAAGGCCTGGATCTTATCTTTGGTGTCCTGTCCTATTTCCGAACTGTTTTTGAGTGCCTTGGAAACGGTAGATATTGAAACGTCCAATTCCCGCGCAATGTCCTTAAGCGTAATTTTTTGTTTCACTACAAGGAAAATTTAAATTCCGTCTGTCCGTAAAATTAACCATTATAAAGTTTGACCCTCGTTAATTATCGTTGGAATTTGACGGTAAAAGCGAATCCTTAAGTTTTTTTTAGGAAATTCAAAAAAACCTTATATTTACCTCAAATTGAGATATAGTCATTTAAAACCCCTATCTTTTGGGAATTGCGGAGAATAAGTTTAGGCTATTTATCAAAACTGGAATCAGGAAAAGTTATTAACACGAAACCGTTTGCGGAACTTCCCAAATTGTCCTAATCGGTATTTTAACATGTTTTTTACATATTTTAGACACCATAACTATCTATTTTATTAGCTTTTAATCAAATTAACTCAACTTAAACTAACTTTTATGAAGATTACTCTATTCAAAAGCGTGATGATTCTCGGCGCATTTCTGTGCTTTGGGATATCACATGCACAGGAAGTGACCGGGATGGTTTCCGATGCCAACGGACCGTTACCGGGTGCCAGTGTTGTAGTCAAAGGAACGACTACGGGTACACAGACCGATTTCGATGGCAATTACACCATCAATGCAGACGGCGATGCCACCTTGGTATTCAGCTACATTGGTTTTAAGACCACTGAAATTGCCGTTGGAGGGCAAACCACCATCAATATAACCTTGGAAGAAGATGCCCAGGCTTTGGAAGAAGTAGTCGTAACGGGTTACGGTTCCCAACAAAAAAAGGAAATCACCACCGCGGTTACCAGTGTCAACGCCGAGGATTTCAACCAGGGGATCATCACCGCGCCCACTCAATTATTGGAAGGTAAGGTTGCCGGTCTGAGCGTTTACAACAGAGGGGGCGACCCCAACGGTACCCCTACCATACGACTAAGGGGTATTTCAACGATAGGTGGAAACACCGAACCCCTTGTGGTCATCGATGGGGTGCTGGGCGGTAGTCTAAACAACGTGGATCCCAACGATATAGCGAACATCACCGTATTGAAAGATGGTTCCGCTGCCGCAATTTACGGTACTCGGGGCTCGAGCGGTGTTATCCTTGTCACCACCAAATCAGGAAAATCCGGACAACCCATGCAGTTGACCTATAACGGTCAATTTGCCGTATCGACCATCGCAAACCAAGTAAGCATCATGAATCGTCAGGAATTCTTGGCAGCGGGCGGTAACGATTTGGGAAGTGATACCGATTGGATCGATGAAGTGACCCAAAATGGCGTTTCACAGGTTCATAACGTAGCGGCCGTCGGGGGAACTGAAGACGTCACATATCGCGTATCCGCAAACTTTAGGGACAATGAGGGAATCTTGATCAACTCGGGCAATACCCAGTTCAATGCGCGCACCAATTTTTCGACCAGGCTGATGAACGATAAATTGAAACTTGATTTCAATACCGCCCTTACCCAGCGTGAAAGGGAAAGAGGTTTTTATGAGGCCCTTCGTTACGCCGTGACCTACAATCCAACGGCCCCTGTTTTCGGGGACGACGCGATATTTCCATTTGCCTCTGCGCAGTATGGCGGATACTTCGAGACCTTGGGGCTTTTTGATAGCTTCAACCCGGCATCCATAGCCAATCAGAGCAGGAACAAGGAAGAATCGAATACCTTGAATTATAGCTTGAACGCGAACTATCGCTTTACCGATCATTTTTCGGCCAACGTGAACTACGCCGGCCAGAACATCAAATCGGATACCAGAATATATTATCCCACCACTACTTTGTTCGGGGGCAATGCCGTAAGCCCGACCGCCAGAGGTAGGGCGAATTTCCTTTCCAGGGATGAAAGTTTCCAATTGTTCGAGGCCTATGGCACCTACACCAATACGATATTAGATCGTATTTCGTTGACCGTCGCCGGAGGATATTCCTATCAGGAAAACGATTATAACGACTACTTCTTCGGATTGGGCGATTTCCCTCCAGGGGTAAACTTCGATTTCAGCAATAGTATCCAGGTTGCCCAAGACCTCTTGGAAGCGGGCCGTATAACGGCCAATAGCAGCAGAAGGGACGGGGACAAGATCATCGCTTTCTTTGGCCGCTTGAACGCTACCTTTGATGATGCCATTTATTTGAATGCCTCCATCAGAAGGGAAGGGTCGAGCCGTTTTGGTCCTGACCAACAATGGGGTCTTTTTCCAGCGGTTGCCGTGGGAGCCGATATCAACAAATACCTGCAGTTGGATAACGTAAATCTGTTGAAAGCCCGTCTAGGTTATGGGGTTACTGGTGCCATCCCGCCAGGAGTAGGTTTGTACGAAACCGTATATAACGTGGTGAACGGGGCGAACGGAGCCAGTGGTTCAGGAACCTCCAATGGGACCCGGGCCGCCAATCCCGATTTGAAATGGGAGGAAAAGCGTGAGCTCAACTTCGGTATCGAATATGCCATGGACCGTTTGTCGGCCACCCTTGATATCTATAACAGGAACATTGTAGACTTCATCTTCCTGGCCAACGTTGATGCCGCTTTGTTCAACGGTATCGGACAACGTTTCGAAAATGCAGGAAAATTAAGGACCAACGGGGTGGAATTCACCATTAACTACGATGTCCTTAAGAAGGAAAACCTTACCTACAACTCCGGACTTATTTTTTCAACCTACAAGACCATCTTGAAGGAAAACGCCCAGGGCGATCAGGTCATCGCCAACTTGGGAGCACCGGGACAAAACGATACCAACGTGATCTTGGTGAAAGAAGGAGAGGAAGTGGGCCAGATTTGGGGACCTGTTTTTTCAGGAGAGGTCAATGCCGCGGGCACTCCGATCTTGGTGGACATCAATGGCGACGGCCAATTGATTACCGGTCAAGGTAGTGCCTTGGACGACGATGCCGACTTTAAGGTTTTGGGGAAAGGTATCCCCGATTTCGAATTGGGCTGGACCAACCAATTGACCATTGGCAAATGGGATGTCAACGCTTTCTTCAGAGGGGTGTTCGGCCATAGCCTGGTGAATTCGTTCCGCGCCTTCTACGAGCCCATTATCGGTTCTCAGGCTTCCTACAATTTCGTGAACACCAAATATGCAAGACCCGATATCAAAACGGCACAGTTCAGTTCTTACTATGTTGAAAAAGCCGATTTTGTGAGGTTGGACAACATCTCCGTAGGATATAACTTCGATATCAACAATGATTACATTAAAGATATCCGATTGAGTGTGAGCGCCCAGAACCTGTTTACCATAACCGGTTATACCGGTACCCAACCGGATCCGGCACTTCAAGACGTTCCCGATGATTTGGTGAGCAACTTGCGGTCAGGAAGTGCCAATGTTCTGGCCCCCGGTATCGATAGGCGTAATACCTATTTCCAAGCTAGAACCATTTCGTTAGGCTTAAATGTTAACTTTTAAAAAAAAAACTATGAAACGCATAATTAAACTAACACTCCTCAGCACGATACTTATAGGGTTTTCGTGTACGAATCTAGACGATACGTTGGAAGACACCTTAACCACGGAATTCTCCAATGACGGTATCTCCGTCGGTGGTGGTGGTGGCGGCGGGGTGCTTTTGGCGCCTTTTGGAAGACTTAGGGCCGGATCGGCGACCAACGGGGGCTATTTTCCACTGCAGTCACTGACCAGCGATGAAATGATGGTAGGCCAAAAAGGTGGCGACTGGTTCGACGGAGGTATCTGGATCAATTTGCACCGCCATACCTGGGATTCTTCCATTAACCGTATCAATGATACTTGGACCAATGCCTACGCAGGGATCGGAGAATGCAACACCACCCTGGCCGGTACTTTGACCGCCAATGAAACCGCTCAGGTAAGGGCACTAAGGGCGTACTTCTACTGGAGGTTATTGGATATCTACGGAAGGGTAAAAATCATTACCACCGCCGGTGCGGATGCCCCTCAATCGGATCGACAAACGGTCTATAATTTTGTGGAAAGTGAATTGTTGGCCGCTCTGGGCATCCCCGCAGTTACGGCATCCATGGATCTTTCCGCAAGTGCGTTGAACACCGAGATTTCGAATTACAGGATCAACCAGTATGCCGCTTTGGGCATTTTGGCAAAATTGTATCTGAACGCGGAAGTTTATACCGGAACACCTAGGTATCAAGAAGCCGACTGGGCCGCCACTTATATCATCGACAACTCACCCTATCAACTTTGTTCCACTGGGTGCAGCGTTCCCAACCTGGCAAAAAGACCCGACGTAGATACCGATCCAGAGACCCTGGAAGGCTATGCCGCGGTTTTCGCACCCCAGAACGAGAACAATCCCGAAATCATCTTCGCCATTGAATATGATGAGAGCAGTGCCACGGGGATGAATTTTGCCCAAATGACACTTCACGGTCCCAGCCAGTTGACCTATGGATTGGATGCGGCACCATGGAACGGCTTCGCGGTGCTCGAAGATTTCTATAACAGCTATGAAGATGGTGATCTTAGGAAAAAAGCCAACTTTTTGGTAGGGCCACAGACCGATTTTACCGGTCTCCCATTGCTGGATTTTGCCGCTGATGACGATGACCTTCAGGTCAACTACACTCCGGCCGTCAATGAGTTGGAGCCCAATAGCGTTCGACAGGGCGGGGTGAGAATGTACAAGTTCAGCTTTAAACTGTTCCAAAGGGCGGATATGGACAATGATTACCCCATCGTTCGTTTGGGTGATGTCCACCTGATGCGCGCGGAGGCCCGTTCACGAGCCGCTGGCGATTGGAGCTTGTCTTTGCCCGACGTGAATGCGCTAAGGACCAGGGCCGGTGTGGCTCCCTTGGCTTCCATCGATGCGGATGGTTTCTACGATGAAAGAGGAAGGGAAATGTTCCAAGAATCGAGCAGAAGAACCGATATGATCCGTTTCGGTAAATTCCAGGATACATGGCAGTTTAAGACCAACAATGAAGCTTTCAGGAACCTGTTCCCGATACCACAGGCCCAAATCGATGCCTCTGGCGGTACTTTAACACAGAACCCCGGGTACTAGTACCAAAGATTTCTTATTTTCGAGGGTTGTTCTTACAGAGCAACCCTTTTTTTTGATTGAATCCCAATGAAACAATTTGTCGCTTTCACCTTGCTATTATTTGTTTCCTGCAATACCGAAAAGCCCCCGTCATCCCAACCGCTTTTTGTCCTTAAGGATGCCACATGCGGCATCTTTTTTGAAAATACACTCTCCTATGATGAAGGCTTCAATCCCTATCTCTACCGCAATTTTTATAATGGTGGCGGGGTCGCCATTGGGGACATCAACAATGACGGTTTGGAGGACATCTACTTTACCGGAAATATGGTAGATAACAAATTATTCCTCAACAAAGGTAACTGGCAATTCGAAGATATCACCATTAGCGCAAAAGTGGCCTGCCCCAATGTATGGTCTACCGGTGCTACGTTCGCCGATGTAAACGGTGATGGCTGGCTCGATCTTTACGTTTGCAAGGCCGGCAAACCGGAAGGATCGAACAGACATAACGAACTGTTCATCAACAACGGCGACCTTACCTTTACCGAATCCGCTAAGGCATATGGCTTGGATGTGGAAGGTTTATCGGTACAGGCCGCTTTTTTTGATTATGACAAGGATGGTGACCTCGATGTCTATATCTTGAACAACTCGCTTAAATCGATCATTGGCTTCGAATTGATCAAAGACCAAAGAAACTTTCCCGATATTAGTGGCAATGGCAATAAATTCTTGAGGAACGATGATGGAAAATATACCGACATCACCCAAGAAGCCGGTATTTATAGCAGCAAAATAGGATTCGGACTCGGCATCACCTTAGGGGATTTCAATCATGACAACTGGACGGATATCTATATTTCCAATGACTTTTTTGAAAAAGACTATCTCTACCTCAATGATACCCATGGTAGATTTAACGAGGCGATGGAAACCTATTTTGGATCGATTTCAATGGGTTCGATGGGTGCCGATCTGGCCGATCTTAACAACGACCAACTTACCGACCTTATGGTGACCGAGATGTTACCGGCAACCCCCGACCGGCAAAAAACAAAAACCGTTTTCGAATCTTGGGACAAACACCAATTGGCAAAGCAACAGGGATATTTCGATCAATTCTCAAGAAATACCCTACAACGGAATCTTGGGGACGCAGGATTCCTGGAATTGGGCAGGCAGGCCCAGGTGTCGGCCACGGAATGGAGCTGGGGTGCCCTGTTGTTCGATATGGACAATGATGGCCTAAGGGACATTTTTATCAGCAACGGCATTTATAAAGACCTATTGGACAGGGACTATCTCGCTTATGAAGCGAATGAGGAAACCGTGAAAAGCAGGATCAACAATAAGGAACGGAACGTCATCACCAAATTGATCGATGCCATGCCCTCCCAAGCCGTTCCCAATGCCGCTTTTCACAATTTAGGCGATTTCAATTTCGAAAATGCCACTGATATATGGGGCTTGTCATTTCCGAGCTTCAGCAACGGCAGCGCCTATGGAGATCTTGATAACGATGGGGATCTTGACCTTGTGGTGAACAACGTGAACATGCCTTCCTTTGTTTACGAAAATACGAGCGACACCCTAAATCATAGAAGTATAATACTGAAGCTAAAACAGGGCGATGGCAATAGCGATGCCATTGGAGCCAAGGCTTCGATATCCTTTATGGGAAATCGAAGCGGTTACGGTGAAAATTACGTTTCAAGAGGTTTCCAGAGCAGTGTTCCTTCCGGAATCCATTTTGGCGTAGGATCCGCAAAAACCATCGATACCGTAAAAATACATTGGCCCGACGGGACAACGACCCGCCTAACGGACTTGGCCACCAACAGGACCTATACAATAGAACATCCCGGGATTGATGAACCAAAAAATTCGGCCGGGGGCATCGAAAAAACAAAAGTGTACGGAATCACCAAGGAAATCGGGCCTATATTCGATTTTGAACATCGGGAGGATAATTACATCGATTTTAATAACGAAAGGCTGCTGCCCCAAATGTACAGCAATGAGGGGCCCGCGTTCGCCATGGCCGATATCAATCGGGATGGCACCCAGGATTTCTTCGTTGGGGGTGCCAAAAAACAAGGAGGCAGTCTCTTTCTCTCAACGCCCACCGGGTACCGGGAAATTACCGCCCCATTTGAGGATGCCTCGGAACCGGAGGATGTAGATGCCCTATTTTTTGATGGTGACAACGATGGGGACCTGGACCTCTATGTTTGCCACGGGGGCAAGGCCTATTCCCCCTATTCCATTGCACTGATGGATGCCTATTATCGAAATGATGGCGGGGTATTCCAAAAAGTGGATGATGCCCTATCCTTTCCGAACCCTATCAGTTCGTCGGTGGTGATAGTGGCCGATTACGATCAAGATGGCGATCAAGACCTCTTCGTGGGGGAACGCTATAAAACCAATCTTTATGGTTTGCCGGGCTCGGGCTATCTGATGATAAACGACGGTACCGGTCGTTTTAAGGCAAAAGAAATGCCCGTACTCAACCATATTGGAATGATCACCGATGCAAGCTGGGCCGATATCAACAACGATGGGCAGCAAGATCTCATTATCGTAGGGGAATGGATGGGCGTTAAATTATTGCTCAACCAAAACGGGACCTTCGTAGACCATAGCCAGGCATATGGCTTAGAAGGTACGGATGGCCTATGGACTTCCTTGGCGGTAGCCGATGTCGACGACGATGGCGATTTGGATATCGTCGCTGGCAATATTGGCCGCAACAATTTTTTCGAACCCCATATGAAAATGTTCATCGGTGATTTTGATGGCAATGGTTTTCAGGAACAAATAATCTGTAAGGAGGTGGAGGGTAAATACTACCCCATCGTTGACAAAGATGAGTTGATTTCGCAAATCCCAAATTTGAAAAAAACCTTGCTATTCTATAGAGATTATGCCAAAGCCGATATGCAGTCCATTTTTCCGCAAATCGATCTAGATCGGACGATGACCGTGCATTTGGAAACTACTGAAAGCACTATTTTTATGAACGATAAAGGGACATTCAATGCATATGCCCTGCCCAATGAAATCCAGTATGCCCCTGTTTATGCGATCAACGCCACGGACATCGACGGGGATGGCAAAACGGACCTCTTTTTTGGAGGCAACCAATATTTGGTCAAGCCCCAATTCGGGCGTTACGATGCTTCCATGGGCTGGGCGATCATGGGCCCTTTCACCCCGGAAAAAGACCATGTGAAAGTTGTGCCGCTCCATATCAAAGGACAGATCCGTGACCTGACATGGATTGAATACAAGGGCAAGAAGATTTTAATTGCAACCATCAACAATGAAAAAACAAGTTTCCATGAATTCAAGGTACTTTATTAGGCTCTTTTTGCTAAGCCTGATGGTCGTGGTTATAGGTTGTTCCCGATCTAAATACGACCAGCTTGTAAAATCGGAAATGGCCAAGGGCATCGTCAACGATTCCTTAATGCTGGGAATGGAATTGGGGCAGACCCAAAAGGAATTCTTTGATAAATGCTGGAAATTGAACCGGGATAAAATTGTGACCAACGGACCCGATGGCTTTGTCATGTATGAACTGCCCGTAAAAAAGGAAAACGGCAAGGGTGATGCCATTACCATGCTGTTCTATGGTATTTTTAATGAAGACAAAACAATGACCGGAATGGATTTTCAATTTTACTACGAGTCATGGTCGTTATGGAACAAATCCCTCCAATCCGATCGATTGGTTCCGGAAGTGAAATCGCGATTTATGGAATGGTATCCAGGGAACGACTTTATCAAGGTCGAACTCAAAAATGGTGAGGGGCAAATATTCGTGAAGGTCGATGGTATCAGACGGATCACGATCAAACCATTGGATGACAACCGTGTGGTGAAGGCACAAATTGATGACTTGCGTTATATACTTAGCAAACAATAGGATGAAGCGATTATATGGAATATGGGGGAGAATTGCGGTTTTACCGCTGCTGATCAGCATGTCTTGTTGCACCCAAAAGCCAAAGCCCCCGCTAGTACAAAAGGTGTTTGAATCACTTGATAGCACGCAAACCGGCATCACTTTTTCGAACAACCTCTCTTACAACAACGAGTTCAACGTTTATAAATATCGAAATTATTACAATGGGGGAGGCGTTGCGATAGGCGACATCAACAATGATGGTTTGCCCGACATCTACTTCACATCCAATCTTGAAAAAAATCGGCTGTACCTGAACCTGGGAGATTTCAAATTTCAGGACATCACCGAGGAGGCCCAAGTCGGTGGCTCGAGACCTTGGTCGACGGGCGTGACCATGGTTGATATCAATAGCGACGGTTTTATCGACATTTATGTCTGTAATTCGGGCGATCTTAATGGGGAAAACAAACAAAACGAACTTTTCATCAACAATGGCAATCAAACCTTCAAGGAGATGGCCGCAGACTATAACCTCGATGACAAGGGCTTCTCCACCCATGCCTCCTTCTTTGATTATGATAAGGATGGCGATCTGGACGTTTATATCCTGAACAACTCCTACCAAGCAATCGGCAGTTTTGATATCAGGCGGAACGAAAGAGGGAAAAGGGATGTTCTGGGCGGGGACAAACTCATGGAAAATGTTGACGGAAAATTTATCGATGTCAGCGAAAAGGCAGGAATTTATGGCAGCGTCGTGGGATTTGGATTGGGCGTGACCGTAGGGGATGTCAATAACGATGGGTGGGAAGACATCTATGTTTCCAATGATTTCTTCGAACGCGATTATCTCTATATCAATAACCGCAACGGTACATTCTCGGAACAGCTCGAAGATCAAATGACCGCCATTAGCGCCGCTTCCATGGGGGCCGACATGGCAGATATCAATAACGACGGATATAACGATATTTTTGTGACCGATATGCTCCCGTCCGATTATCAAAGGTTAAAAACCGTGACCACCTTCGAAGACTGGAACAAATACCAACTGAAACTGAACAGCGGGTATTACCATCAGTTTACGCGCAACACCTTTCAACTGAACAATACCGACAACTCGTTCAGCGAAATCGGGAGGTTGAGCGGCGTGGAAGCTTCCGATTGGAGCTGGGGCGCCTTGATATTCGATATGGACAACGACGGCTTTAAAGATCTTTTTATCGCCAACGGCATTTATCGAGATCTTACCGATCAAGATTATCTACAGTTCATTTCCAATGAAGAGATCATGAAATCGATCGTTACCAACAATACGGTCGATTATGCCAAACTGATCGAAATCATTCCTTCGAACAAAATCAAAAACCAGGCTTTCAAGAATTTGGGAGCATTGGATTTTGAACCTTATGAGGCCTCCGGACTGGAGATGGAAAGCTTTTCGAATGGCGCGGCATACGGAGATTTGGATAACGACGGCGACTTGGATCTTGTGGTGAACAACCTCGATATGCCCGCTTTTGTGTATCGGAATACCACCATCGATAGAGGTCTGGGCCACTACATAAAACTGGTCTTGAAAGGAGACCAAAAAAACAGCAACGCCATAGGGTCTAAAATTGAGATAGGGCCCCATTTTATGTCTTTGGAAAACCAGCCGGTCAGGGGTTTTCAGTCGAGCATGGACGTGCGTCCCAATTTCGGATTCCAAGAAGATACCCCAATTTCATTGAAGGTGACCTGGCCTTCAGGGAAGGTCACCGAATTGACGGATGTAAAGGTTGATCAGACCCTGACCTTGGCTGAAAAGGATGCCACCATCCTAAAAAAGGACAGTATCACCCATAGAAAAACACGCTTCCAAAGGGCGGATATCACCATTGCCTATACCCATGAGGAGAACCGCTTTGTAGATTTTGACAGAGACCGACTGCTCAATCAAATGTGCAGTACCGAAGGCCCCAGGATGAGTATGGGCGATGTCGACCAAGATGGCCATGCAGATCTTTTCATAGGCGGCCCAAAAGGGATTGCGCCCGTTCTTCTGATGGGCAATGGAAGGGGCTATAGGCCAAAGGAAACTAAGAGTTTTGATAACAACAGCGATTCGGAAGATGCCGCCAGTCTTTTTTTTGATGCCGACAACGACGGCGACCTCGATCTTTACGTTTGCAGTGGGGGCGTGGAATTCTCACAATACGCAGGTAGTTTCTATGACAGGCTTTATTTTAACGATGGCAAGGGGAACTTTAGCCTATCCGATCAAAAACTTCCAGAACAGACAACGGTACACAGCACCGCCAGTGTTGCGGCTTCCGATGTTGACGGGGACGGCGACCTCGACCTGTTCGTAGGTGAAAGGATAGTACCCCTGAAATATGGGGTGCCCTGTTCGGGTTTCCTGCTTCAAAACGATGGTAAGGGTAATTTCACGGAGGTCTCACAGCAGATCGCACCTGAATTACAGGATATTGGCATGGTAACCGATGCCCTTTTCCAAGATTTGGATAACGACGGCGATGAAGACCTGATCCTGGTGGGCGAGTTTATGGGCGTTGAAATGTTGCTGAACGAAAATGGGAAGTTCGCCCGCAAAAAAAACAATAAACTTTCAAGCCTCAAAGGCTGGTGGAACACCATCCAAAAAGGTGATTTGGACAATGATGGCGATATTGACTTTATTTTGGGCAATCACGGACTCAACAGCAGGTTCAAGGCCAGCAAGGAAAAACCGATTACGCTATACTCCAAAGATTTTGACAACAATGGTTTTACCGATCCCATCCTTGCCTTTCGTGCCGATGACGGCAAAGATTACCCTTTTGCGCTCCGGCACAATCTAACCGAACAGATGAAAGGCTTGACCAAGCGATTTCCAGACTACCATTCCTTCAAGGAAGCCGGTATCCCCGACATTTTTACAGCGGAAGAATTGGAAGGCAGTCAAAAATTGGAGGTCAATACCCTGGCCTCCGTAATCTTGATCAATGATGGGGCTGGGGGTTTCGCGGTGAAGTCCTTGCCCCTTGAGGCCCAGTTTTCGGCCATTTATGCGATTGCCGTGAGTGATTTTGATGATGATGGCGATTTGGACCTTGTGTTGGGGGGCAATCAATACAGTGTTAAGCCGGAGGTCGGAAGGTATGATGCGAGTTATGGCGTGTACCTCGAGAACCAAGGCAACATGGAATTCAAAGACTATCCCGATGGGGACGGATTTAAGGTCAAGGGAGAGGTCCGTGATATCGTATTGGACCAACACCGTCTCATAGTGGCCAGAAATAATGATTCCTTGGTCATATTCAATTATTAAAAGATGAAGAATACGTTCGTAATAGTTTGCCTTTCATTGGTATTGGCATTGGGGTGCAGCGAAAAAAAAGTTGCCCCGATGGTCAAGGCGCCCATTTACTTTCATTCGGTGCCTGCCGATAGCAGTGGCATTCAGTTTTCGAATGACCTTTCTTATAAAGACGATCTCAATATCATAGAATATCTCTACTACTATAATGGCGGGGGCGTGGCAATCGGGGATATCAATAACGACGGTCTCGAAGATCTTTATCTTACCGCCAACCAAACCCCGGATAAGCTTTATCTCAATCTTGGGGGGATGAAATTCAAGGATATTACAGAAGCGGCAGGCATAAAGATCGATTCGACCTGGTCAACGGGAGTGACCATGGCAGATGTGAATAACGACGGATTGTTGGATATCTATGTTTCCAAAGTGGGCAAATACAAAAATCTCAGCGCCCACAACCAGCTTTATATCAACAAGGGCAACAACGTTTTTGAAGAATCGGCATCCCTATATGGCCTTGATTTCTCCGGACTATCCACCCAGGCTTCCTTTTTCGATTATGATAATGACGGGGATCTGGATGTTTATCTGATGAACCATTCATTTCACTCCCAAAGAAGCTATGGCAATATCAACTTGAGACAGCTTGCCGATTCCCTTGCCGGCGATCGGTTCTATGAGAACCTATTGAACGAAGGGGAATCAAAATTTATGGATGTCACCTCGAAAAGCGGAATATACAGCAGTGCCCTGGGTTATGGCCTTGCATTAGCCACTTCCGATATCAATAATGATGGGTTCATCGATATATATATTGGCAATGATTTCCATGAAAACGACTACCTCTACATCAATCAAGGCGATAAGACCTTTAAGGATTCGAGCCTTGAGTATTTGTCCCATACCAGCAGGTTTACCATGGGGGTCGACATTGCCGACCTCAACAACGATCAACTGCTCGATATCTTTTCCCTGGACATGATGCCTTTCGATCATGGCATCTTTCTAAAATCGGGAGGGGAAGATTCGGACAAAGTGAGCCTGATCAAAAAGAATTTTGGTTTCGGTGAACAATATGCAAGGAATACCTTTCAGCTGAACCGAGACAATTCGTTCTTTTCAGAAGTTGCATTGATGAGCAATACCTATGCCACCGATTGGAGCTGGTCTGTGCTGATACAGGATTACGACAACGACGGCTTGAGTGATATATTCGTGACCAATGGCATCTTTAAACGCCCCAACGATCTCAATTATATCAATTACCTGAGCAATATCGATTTTGCCAAATACGATCAAACCAAGCAGAACGAAATTGAACAAAAACTGATCGAGGAAATGCCGACCCTGCGAATCCCCAATGTGGTATTTCGCAATAAAGGAAATCTTGAATTTGACCGTTTTTCGGAAGAATCGGGACTCACACCCTCCTACTCCAACGGTGCTGCCTATGGCGACTTGGACAACGACGGCGATCTTGACCTGGTAGTGAACAATATCGACCAAAGCGCTTTTTTGTTGGAGAACAAGAGCGCCCCCAGTGCAGAAAACCACTTTATCACCATTGCCCTAAAAGGGGAGGGGGCATTCCAAAATCCTGCCGGCGCCAAAGTATCGGTCTATGCCCAAGGAGAATCCTACCTCCAGGAGCTCTCTGTGGTCAGGGGTTTTCAATCGTCTTCTACGCACCGTTTGCATTTTGGCCTGGGCAAGGCAAAAAAAATCGATTCCGTTTTGGTTCGATGGTTGGACGGAAAAGTACAGACCGAAATAGGCCTCGATATCAACCAACAACATACCATTACAAGAAAACAGGACCTGAAAGTCCGTGGTACGCCAAGATCACGTAGGCATAAAGCCATTCGAAACTTTTCCCTTCACCCATATGGAGAACAGTTACCTCGATTATGAACGCGAAATCCTCATGCCCGAAAAATTGTCGGCAGAGGGGCCGGCTTTGGCAAAGGCGGACTTCAATGGAGATGGACTAGACGACTTATATATCGGCGGTGCAAAATATCAGTCCCCGGCACTTTTTCTCCAACAAAAAGATGGCAGCTATGTGGAGGATAAAAACAGCGAATTCACCAAAGACATTCTCTATGAAGATGTTGATGTGGTAGCTTTTGATATTGAAAACGATGGGGACCTGGACCTTTATGTGATGAGTGGCGGCAATAATGCCCCGGAAGGGGATGCCTACCTGGAAGACCGTATCTATCTCAATGATGGCAACGCTCATTTTAGCAGGCTGAAGGCCTCCTTGATCAAAACCAATGGGGGCAGCGTTTCCGCTGGCGATTTTGATGGCGACGGTTTTGCCGATCTGTTCATCGGGAATCGCTCCATGCCCGGGGGCTATGGATTGTCACCGTATAGCTACATCCTGAAAAACAATGGCAAAGGGGAATATGCCGTGGTTCAGCAGAGCAGGCTGGGCATGGTGACCGACAGCCAGTGGGCAGACATGAACAATGATGGGCTTTTGGACCTGGTGATCGTAGGGGATTGGATGCCCGTTACCATTTTGATCAATAAAGGCGATTCAACATTTGAGGATGCGACCGTGGGCATGGGGCTTCAAAATACCCAAGGGATGTGGAATACCATAACCGTGGTAGACTTGGACCAAAACGGTTATAACGATATCCTTGCGGGCAATGCGGGCCTAAATTTTAAATGGAAAGCAAGCTCCGATAAGCCTGTCAAACTCTATTTGGACGATTTCGATGCCAACGGGCAGCCCGATCCCATTATATTTTATGATTTTTTCGGAAGTGATGTGCCTTTTGCCCCAAAGGACAAACTGGCCGAACAACTTCCCTTCTTAAAAAAGAAATTCTTAAATTATAATGACTATTCAAAAGTCACCAACATTGAAGAACTCAGCGGTAAAAAGGAATCGGAAATCCTTGAAATCAAGAAAATACACGAACTTCGGTCCATCGCTTTCTTCAATCAAAAAGGCGAATTTAAGGCAGTGCCCCTTCCAAGGGAAGCCCAGATGAGTTCTATTGCCGATTTTGAAATGATCGGGCAAGGGAAAGGGGCTTTGATTTTTTATGTGGGCAATTATCTCGACTATACCAACGAACTTGGCCAAAGCGATGCCAATTCGGGAGGTATACTATCTTATGAAGGTAACATGGTGCTTCGAAATGATTCCCGCCTGCCCTTGCCAAAAGGCTTGAATTCAAGAAAGATCGTTTGGCTTGGAAAAGACCTCTTTTTGGTGCTGGCCAACAACGACAGGTCGTATCTCATCCGCGTTTCGAAAAATGGCCTTATAAAGTGATCCTGAAGGATCTAATAGTGTGCTTAAATGTGTGATTGGCCAATCTGCATCCATCATTTCCCTACGAACGGCCCAGGTTTTAAGTCAAGGTCCATTTGTTGTGGGGGAATCAACACTTTTCCGAAGTTTTGTTGGCCTCTACGGCGAAAAATAATATCTTCACTTCCAATGTTTTTCACTGATCATGTATACAATAGGCTATGATATTGGAAGTTCATCGATAAAGGCGGCCCTCGTTGAAACGGCCTCGGGCAAGGGCATAGCGGTGGTTTCCGAACCCAAGGTGGAAATGGCGATGATCGCCCATAAAAATGGCTGGGCCGAACAGCATCCCGATGATTGGTGGCAACATGTCTGCACGGCCACCAAAAAACTCATCAAAGCGAACCAAATCGACCCCAAAACCATTACGGGTATCGGTATTTCATACCAGATGCACGGTTTGGTGGTGGTCGATAAGCAAGGCGTTCCACTTCGCAATTCCATTATTTGGTGCGATAGCCGTGCGGTGGAAATCGGTCAAAAAGCGTTCGATGCGCTGGGCCATGATACCTGCGCTGAACAACTATTGAATTCTCCTGCGAACTTCACCGCCTCCAAATTAAAATGGGTCAAGGAGAACGAACCCGAAATCTATAAAAAAATACATAAGTTCATGTTGCCGGGCGATTACATCGCTTACCGATTGGGCAATACCATATGCACCACAAAATCAGGACTCTCCGAAGGCATTTTTTGGGATTTCAAAAGCAATTCACTGGCCAAATGGTTGTTGGATTATTATGGCATCGATCAAAAATTGGTGCCCCCCATTGTAGACAACCTTTTCTTTACAAGGAAGTGTGAGTGTCAAGGGCGCCTTGGAAAGTGGCCTTGCTGTAGGCACCCCCATACGATATCGCGCGGGCGACCAGCCAAACAATGCCCTTTCCCTAAATGTGTTCAACCCCGGGGAAGTGGCCGCAACGGGAGGCACTTCAGGCGTGGTCTATGCAATTACCGATTGCCTTTCTGTAAAGGAGAGCTCGAGGGTAAACAATTTTGCCCATGTGAATTACGACAATCAAAAACCCAGAATTGGAAAATTATTGTGCATCAATGGCGCCGGAATCCAGTATCGTTGGTTGTTGAACAATTTGAACGTTGCCTCCTATGAAGAAATGAACCAACTCGCCGAATCGGTGGCCATCGGTTCCGATGGGGTGAGCATCCATCCGTTCGGCAATGGGGCAGAACGCATGCTCAACAACAAGACCTTGGGCACCCAAATGTCGAATATCAACCTAAACAACCATACCAAGGCACATTTATGCCGTGCAGCACTCGAAGGGATTGCCTTTTCTTTTGTTTATGGCATGGAAATCATGAAATCGGATGCGATCAAAGCGACAGTGATCCGAGCCGGGAACGACAACCTGTTCAGGGCGCCGATCTTTTCCAAGACGGTTGCCACCCTCATTGGCCAGGAAATTGAAATCTATGATACCACCGGGGCCATAGGTGCCGCTAGGGCCTGCGAATTATATAAAGGCGATTTCAAAAGCTTTGGAAAACGGATCATGGAACACGACTTTGTCAAGGGCTTTAAACCCGTGTCCCATAAAACCGCTTATGAAAAAGCATATCTTAGGTGGAAGCAAGAATTGCAAGTATTAATCAAACATAAATAACAACGTGATGGCAACTTTAGGTAACAAGGAATATTTCAAGGGAATCGGGGAAATCAAATATGAAGGAAAGCAATCCGACAATCCATTGGCCTTTAAATACTATAACCCGGAACAGATGGTCGCCGGCAAATCAATGCGGGAGCATTTCAAATTTGCCATAGCCTATTGGCATACTTTCTGCGGCCAAGGGGCAGATCCATTCGGACCGGGGACCCAAAATTTTCCTTGGGACCAGCCCAAAGATGCCATGGAAGCCGCCAAGGCAAAAGCCGATGCCGCATTCGAATTCATCACAAAGATGGGATTCGATTATTTCTGTTTCCATGATTTTGACCTCGTACAAGAAGGGGCCACTTTTGCGGAATCCGAAAAACGCCTCCACGGTATTGTAGATTATATCAAGGGCAAAAAGGCCGAATCGGGCGTTAAGCTGTTGTGGGGAACCGCAAACTGCTTCTCCAATCCCCGCTATATGAACGGCGCCGCAACCAATCCCGATTTCAATGTGCTGGCAAGGGCGGGGGCACAAATTAAGCTGGCACTGGACGCCACAATGGCGCTGGATGGTGAAAATTACGTTTTCTGGGGCGGGCGCGAAGGCTATATGTCCTTGTTGAACACCGACATGAAAAGGGAGCTCGACCATATGGGCAGATTCTTGGGAATGGCCAGGGATTATGCCAGGAGCCAAGGGTTCAAAGGCAACTTTTTTATTGAACCCAAGCCCATGGAACCGATGAAGCACCAGTACGATTTCGACTGTGCCACGGTAATCGGCTTTTTGCACCAATACGGATTGCAGGACGACTTTAAATTGAATATCGAGGTAAACCATGCGACCTTGGCGAGCCATACCATGGAGCACGAACTTGCCATCGCAGCTGCCCATGGCATGCTGGGCAGTGTTGATGCGAACAGGGGCGACTATCAGAACGGTTGGGATACCGACCAGTTCCCGAACAACATCACGGAAGTGACCGAGGCCATGTTGGTATTTTTAAAAGCGGGCGGACTAAAAGGAGGGGGCGTTAACTTTGATGCCAAGATCCGAAGGAATTCCACCGATATGGATGATGTTTTCCACGCACACATCGGGGGTGCCGACACCTTTGCCAGGGCCCTTTTGATAGCCGACAAAATCATTTCTTCATCTCCCTATGAAGCCCTTCGAAAAAAGCGATATAGTTCTTTTGACTCCGGAAAGGGAAAGGATTTTGAAAACGGAAAACTCAAGTTCAAAGATCTTTATGAAATTGCCAGGGAAAATGGCGAACTGAAATTGCAAAGTGGCAAACAGGAGTTGTTCGAAAACATCATCAACCAATATATCTGAAAATTCAGCATTGGCCTAAAGTTGGGGCAAGGGATTTCCCCTGCCATTTAAAAAGCCCCCTTAGGATGAATCTTGAGGGGGCTTTTCAATACTTGTTACTGGGCAAAATAGATATAAATTCCGACCACGACGAATACCACGCCCAAGCCCACTTGTTTCACATATTTGAAGGGCTCGATGGAAACCTGTTTGGTATATTCGAGTTCGAAGGCTTCTTTTCTGGGCCATATCTTTCCGATAATTAGCATGATAGCGATGTTGGATAAGAATAAAATGGCCATGACGTGCAAGTAATGCGGATAGGCTTCCGCCTGCAACAATTTCAAGGCGGCGGGATCGACGATGCCGGATAGATTGGCGTCTTCAAGTGCCGCTGCTTCAAAACGGGGCTTCATCAAAAATTGACTGATGATATATAATGCAGAGCCCAACACAATGCCTATTTTGGCCGCTATGGCGGGCACTCTTTTGGTCATATAGCCTACCACGATAATGGTAAAAATCGGAATGCTGTAGATGCCGTTGATTTCCTGTAGATAATTGAACAAGCTTCCGGCATTGGCGATCAATGGCGCGATGAACATGGCCGCAAGTGCCAAACAAGTACCGAAGATTTTCCCGTATTTCACCACGGTGCGCTCCGGTGCTTCCTTGTTGATGTGCTGCTTGTAAATATCTATCCCGAACAAGGTAACCGAGCTGTTTAGGACACTATTGAAAGAACTCAAGATGGCACCGAACAGCACCGCGGCGAAAAAGCCTACCATCGGTTTTGGCAACACGGCACGGACCAATTCAGGATATGCAAGATCACTGGAGGCCAAGTCGCCATCAAAATAGTGATACGCGATCATGCCTGGCAACACCAGAATAAGCGGCCCCAATATCTTCAAACAAGATGCCAGAAGCAGTCCCTTTTGGCCTTCCGCCAGGTTTTTGGCGCCAAGGGCCCTTTGGATGATCTGTTGGTTCGTACCCCAATAGAAAAGCTGCACCAGCATCATCCCGGTGAAAATGGTGGAAAATGGAACTTCCTGACCGGCATTACCAGTGGAATCGAATCTTTCGGGGTTAGCCGAAATCAAGGTTTCCAATCCCCCAAAAATACTGCCATCCCCTATGGCCATCAGTCCGAAAATTGGAATCAAAATACCACCGAGGATAAGCCCTATGGCGTTGATACTGTCTGATACGGCCACAGCCTTCAATCCTCCGAAGATGGCATAAATCGAACCAATGATCCCTATTCCCCAGATACAAATGACCAGTGCGGTGGAATTGGAAACGCCAAGCAGTTCAGGAACGTTGAACATGCCGCTAATGGCCACGGACCCAGAATAGAGGATGACCGGCAATAGTACCACCACGTATCCCGTCAGAAAGAGGCCTGAGGTGATCGTTTTTGTGGTCACGTCAAACCTTTTTGCCAGAAACTGGGGTATGGTCGTTAAACCGCCCTTAAGGTATCGAGGTAATAAAAATACCGCGGTAACGACCATGGCAATCGCGGCCAAGGTTTCCCAGGCCATCACCGATAAGCCATCGGTATAGGCGCTACCATTGAGCCCGACAATCTGTTCCGTTGACAGATTGGTCAACAACAAAGAGCCTGCGATGACCCCAGCGGTTAAACTCCGGCCGCCCAAGAAATAACCATCTGACGAGTTTTCATCGGTTTTTCGGGTTGCGTAATAGGAGATGACGGCTACAAGAAGTGTAAAGCCCACGAAAGAAAGGATTCCAAGCATTGGATTGTTTGGTTTGATTAGTCTCCACTAATATATTGGTTTATTTGCTAAAATTCCGAAAATCGGGAAACAATCTAGTGGAACGGGCGTTTCTCCATGGCATCGGTATAATCGATGCACATTGGTGCTGACCGTTGTTTAACACTTCCTTTTCATCCGTAGGCATTGACAACCATGAAAAATAACGTAATTTTGCGAGACTAATCCCGTGCCCTCCAAAACTTGGGAAGATTCCTAGGAATAGGCACGATCTATTGAAGTACGATGAAGAAGAAATTGGGAATTCCATTGGCGGTCATTCTGTTGATTTCCTGCGCCAAGGAAAAGAAAAACGAAACCATTGTAGTGACCCCCGAAGAATTGCACGCCTCGGTAGACAAGGTCACTGAAATCATGATCCATGATATTTTTTCACCCCCTGTGGCCAGCCGGATTTTTGCCTACCCCAATATTGCGGCCTACGAAATCATAGCGCAGCAAGACGGGCAATACCTTTCTTTGGCGGGGCAGGCCACCGATTTAACGGCCATACCCAAACCGCCCGGTGAAAATATCAATTACCAATTGGCCGCACTCGTAGCCCATATGGAACTGAGCAAAAGGCTCATCTTTTCCGAGAAGAAAATGGAAATGCTCAGGGACAGTCTCTACACCAAATGGGAGGGGCAAAATCCTGAAATGTTCCATAGATCTAGGGACTATGGCCTCCAAGTGGCCGACCATATCGCCGAATGGATGGCCAAGGACAATTATGCACAAACGCGCACCATGCCCAAATTCACCGTGGATACCGATGATGAAACAAGATGGCAGCCCACGCCGCCCGCCTATATGGATGGCATAGAGCCCCATTGGAGCAAGATCCGTCCCTTCGTCATCGATTCTGCCGAGCAGTTCAAGCCCATACCGCCCCCGGCCTATTCGATGAAAGAAGGATCGCCATTTTATAAGGAGCTCAAGGAAGTATACGATATCAGTAAAAAAATTGAAGTCGAAGGAGATGCTTCCGAAGAAATAAAGATCGCGCAATTTTGGGATTGCAACCCATACGTCTCCGTTACTCGGGGACACCTGATGTTTGCGACCAAAAAAATTACCCCTGGTGCCCATTGGATCGGTATTGCCAAAATAGCTGCGCGTAAAACAAACAGTGATTTTGACAAAACGGTTTATGTGTACACCAAAACATCAATGGCCATTGCAGATGCCTTTATCAGTTGTTGGGACGAAAAGTACCGAAGCAATTTGATCAGGCCCGAAACCCTGATCAACCAACATATCGATGAGGATTGGAAACCGGTGCTACAGACCCCGCCCTTTCCCGAATATACCAGCGGCCATAGCGTGGTGTCCGGAGCCGCTTCCACGGCCTTGACCGATATTTTCGGAGAGGACTTTCCCTTTGACGACGACACCGAACTTCCTTATGGTATCCCGGTAAGGCATTTCAATTCGTTCCGGCAAGCGGCCGATGAAGCTGCCATTAGCCGTATGTATGGAGGCATTCACTATCGGGCCGCGGTTGAGGTTGGCGTGAAGCAAGGTCGGGATCTGGGCCAATATGTAGTGGACAAGCTCAAGATGACAAAAAATAAAGACTTGGCCACGAAAACGGAGTAAATGGGGAAATACCCGATAATTATCCTATTGCTTGCCTTGGTTGTCGATTGTTCCAATTATGGCCAGCTTAGCTTTATGGCCAAGCTTCCCAAAAGCCTTGATGAAAATTCCGGGATGGCCTACCTCAAAGATTCAACCGTTTGGATCATTGAAGACAGTGGAAACCGCAACAAACTCTATCGCGTCAACTTCGAGGGAAAAATAACAAAGGATTTGGAGGTTAAGGATGCCAAAAACATCGATTGGGAGGATCTTGCCAAAGACGACAAAAACAATCTTTTCATTGGTGATTTGGGAAATAATAACGGGAAACGGGTAAATATGCTCATTTACAAGGTTCCAGATCCTGAAATCGAACCCGGGGATAAGATCGATTCGGAAAAGATCATTTTCCAATATCCTGCCGAAATCCCTGGCATGGCCCCTAACGAGTCGACCCGATTTGATACGGAAGCCATGTTTTATCTCAAGGAACACCTTTACCTCATCACAAAGAACCAAACCGTGCCCTTTAACGCGACTTCAAGGATTTTTAAGGTACCGGCCCAAAAAGGCCGCTATATTGCCGAATTCATAGGTGAATTCAAAACCTGTGGTAAAGAAAGAAACTGCAGGGTCACTGGTGCCACCATCTCCCCGGATGCCAAAAAAGTAGTGCTTTTGGGCAATGGCAAACTTTGGGTATTTACTGATTTTATAGGGGACGATTTTTCAAAAGGCAGTTTGAAAAGCATAAATCTCAAGGTCAATACCCAACTCGAGGCAATCAGTTTTTTGAATGATTCGATATTACTGTTGTCCGATGAAGAGAGAGCCGGTACGGGAAGAAATCTGTATCGATATCAATTAAGATAGCATATTGCCAACCGGTCAAAAACCAAACCCGAGACCAAAGGTGAACCGTATGCCATCATCGCTGTTGAACAGAGCCATCCTAAGGGAGGCCAAATCGGCCGCATTTACAAAAAGTCCGCCCCCATATGAAGTATGCCATTGGTCGGAATCCTCATTGGGAAGCCAAACCCTGCCATAGTCGAAACCGGCAAACAAACCTATTGCCGAGGGCAGTATCCCATTATTGAATTTGCCGATATTATACCGCAGGTCCGTATTTTGATAATAGGCCTTCTTACCGCTAAACCTTTGGTTCCTGTATCCCCGCAGCCCATCTATGCCCCCAATGCTCGCCGCTTGATAAAATTCATATCCGTCCCCCAATATAAAATGGGCCTTCCACATGGCGGCCAATACCAGTTTTCCGTTCGAATCCAATCGATGGTTGATGGCTAGGGAAGGAACGATATATCCGAAATCGGTTGAAGCTTTATCGAGATTCTTCCGGTACCCCACCTCCAGGGAAGTGGCCAAACCCAGGGTAGGAAAAGCCGGTTTGTCATAATTTTCAAAGGAATATAATGCGGTTGACCCTGCAAAAGTGTTCTTGGTATCTTCTCCATTTTCCTGATAAAAAGTATTCACGAATCTATTTTCGGTCTCCTCCACCTCTATGGTCTCATAATTGATCCCGATCTGCAATTTTGAGCCCATATCGCCTCGCCAAACCAGAGAGGGTGAAAAATAGCTGGTCCTCAGTTTAACCCGGTTGTAATCCAGATCAAGGAAGTCGTCCAAATTTTCGGTCTCATTGCCGAAGCCGAAAAAATTGACCGCAAAATTGGGGCTCGTAAATTTAGTGGCCAGCGCTATATTTGCGTTTCCGATCACATTGGCAAATTCTCCAACATATCCTACTTCAAAACCACTGGTTGCAAAATAAAACGCTGCATTAACAGAATGTTGCTGGGTAAACGGATGTTGTATGAAACCGTTATGGGTATACACATTGTTCACCCCAATTTTGAAGCCGTCATCCGGATTGAAACCGAGAGTGGGTATCAATTGGTTGTTGCTGTTCCGCAATTCCAGGGGCCGATAGGTGTTCAGGGCATAGTCGTCAGTAAGCCTGACCCTTGCCCTCGAAATATCCTTAAAGGTGTTTTTTTTGGATTTATAATCATAGACCAAAGTTTTGGCGCCTTCCCCTATTTCATAAATGTCATTGTTCTGGCCCCCGATGAGTCGTACTTTGATGGCACATTTGTTGCCACCATGAACCTCGAAGCGATCAACATCATCCAGTCCGTATACCCATATTTCTCTGGTTTCTGCTGCATTAAATCTTTTTTCAAAAAACTTTTTATCCTTTTTTCCATCAATGGTGCGATAGCCTTTTACCAGAACCTCGGACTTGTTCAAGTAATCGATTTCGAACCAATCATCCTTGTCGGTTCCGCTAACAACGGCATATTTGTTCAAAATGCCAAAATAAGATTTTGCGGTTTGTTCCAAATTTTGTGCCCTGGATAACAACATTCTTTTGATGCCCATTACCGTTTGGTCGTTCACCTCTTTGGGAAATGCCCCAAAGGCAGAATCGATGACCGCTTCGGATAAATGTTCCCTGATATAGTCGGCTTGATGCAGCCATTGTTGCTCAGTGGTTTGTGAGAACAATGCCATATCGAGCACATAGGTCTTGGGAGATGAATTGAACCCCTTGACGCTTCTGATTTCATCCTTGAATCCTTCCATCAACCGGAGCGCAGGAATGATTCGCGTTGCCAGGCCCATAAAAAGCCCGTCGCCCATGATGGAATAGGCCTGGTCACGGTCCCTTGGTATGGGCCTATAGATGATCTTGTCGTTTTGTTTGTCCTTGAATTTTGCCCAGCGCCATTGATCGACATGTCGGTCCCAATCGCCCAAGACCATGTCGAAAAGTCTGGCACGGATAAACATTTCAATGTCTACCGCATACTTCTCGTCGTCTCTCAGGTCTTCCAGCATTTCATCGGTGCTCACCAATTCATCCGCAAAGCCAAAACTTTTCAGATCGCCGTGACCATCTCCGGCATGTTCTTCGATCATATATAGCTCGTCCCCAAAAGTCTCGTTAAATTCTTCCAGGGCGGGCTGTTTTGGCACATAATAGAGTACAGGGTTCGTATGATAGAGGTCGATGGCGTCGGAAAGCGGGCCTATTGTAAATGGAGCATAGGGGTGGGATCCCGTATAAAAATCTTGCATAAATTCCTCCAAAAATGTATCCTCGAGTTCGTCGATGACATATTTATCCGGAAAAACCATGGCCTGAAGATAGCGTTCAGATTGTTTTCTCAATGCCCGCATTACATATTCCTTACCGTTTTTATGTTTGAGCCGAAGTGATTTGGACTGGTGGCCTCCACCCATGCGCACAGGGGTTAGTCCTCCGAACAAGGTGTCTAATCGAACCGTAGGGGCATTCACTTGTATACCATAGTATTTCCGATAGCGTTCGCCCCATAGGGTCTTGAAAATTGCGCTTTTATCCAATTCCCGATCGGTATAGATTGCGGCTTTAATGTCGGTCGGAAAAGTGGTCGGATAATTTTTCATCGACAGGCTACGGTCTGCTGGCAATACCTCGTCATGGTAAAGTAGATCTTTGATTCCCGTTTTGGAAATCCCATGAAAAGAAACCGCGGAAGAACCATCGGTATACAACTCCAGTACTGCAAATCCCATACTGCCCGAGGAAAACCGGCTGCCCCCCAATAAACGGGTGGCGCCTTCCTTGGCCCCGGAACCACTTACAATTTGAGGGGTTTCATTCTCAACGATGTACTGCAGCGTATGCTCATGGCCAGATGCAAAAATGACTTTCTTGGAAAATTGCGCCAAGGTGACCATTCGGTTTTTGAATTCCGTATACCTTTTGTTCCGGATATCTTCAGTGGAAGCACCGGAGGTTTTTCGAATCAAGTTGATCACTGTCCCCAAAACTGGCAGTGGAATACTGCCCCCTGCGGGAAAGAGTTGCTGCGCAATGGTAAACTGACCTCCATGCGGGCCATAGGTGAACATAGGGTGGTGCATGGCGATAAGGGTGGTCTTCCCGCTGTTTTTTTTGATTTCGCTTTCGACCTCTTCCCAAAACTTAGCCCGACTTTTGATGCTACAGCCATCGTTAATGGTAGGATGTTTGTCCCAATTGGTTAGGTACCATTCCGTATCAATGGCGATCAGCACGGTTCGATCATCGATGTCGACAATTTCGATGGGACAACCATTTTCAGGAAGGAATGGATTTTTGCGCTTAATTCTTTTCTCGATATATTCTTCTTCACGTTTCAATCCTTTGAGCCCTTCGTTGTACCAATCATGGTTTCCAGGGATGAACAAAGGCCGTCCCTTAAGTCCGTCCAGGGTACTTAATTGGGCATCGAGATGATTTTTGGCACGTTGATAGGCCATGCTGGAATCTTTCTTATCGGGCAGGCCCGCTGGATAGATATTATCCCCTAAAAACAAGGCAGTGCTGTTTTTGTCCGCGTTTTGAAGGGCCTCCTTAAAGGAAAGCAATGCGGGATTAAGTTGATCCATGGGAGAAAGCCCAGCATCCCCTATGAGATAAAAGGTATGGGACACCGTTTTCCCGTGATCAGGTTTTACCGATTCCGGAACGTCGGCATATTTGGTCTTATAAGTGGCGCAACTTGACAAAAAGACCGATCCCCCCAAAATCAGGAGAAAGACCCCCCTTAGGTTCTGAAAGTCCAAAAAATTGTAATTTGCAGGCATAAATGCAAGTTTATGTCAGACATTGTCAAAAAAGCCGAGGAATATGCAGTAGCATTGCTGTCAAGTGCCTTGGATGCCAAATACCTTTACCACAACCTTCAGCATACCCATAGAGTCGTTAAAACTACTAAAGAATTACTTAACGCGATTTCCTTGACGGATAAGGAGAAAGAGTGGCTCGTTCTGGCGGCTTGGTTACATGATCTGGGCTATACCAAAACGTACGCCGACCATGAAGAATTGAGCTGTGGGTTGGCCACTTCATTTTTGAAAGCGCAGGACTATGATGCAAAAGGCATTAAAAAGGTGACCGACCTGATCATGGCCACCAAGCGTTACCACAAACCGGAATCTTTGAGCGAACAGATCCTGCGCGATGCCGATGCCTCACACTTTGGCAGCGATACTTTTTTGGAAACCAGCGAGCTGTTGCGAAAAGAACTTGACCTTTTGGGAATAGCCCGGTACGATCAAACCGAATGGCGCAACGCAAACATCAAAATGCTTGAAACCGAACATGTTTTCCATACCGCATATGCTCAACAGTATTGGCAACAAGGCAAAAAAAAGAATTTGAAACGACTTAAGAAGGAACGTAAGGCCGAAAAAGCCATTGCCAAGAAGGAAGGCCTAAAGGCGAAGTATAAGAACGAAAGTCCTGACCGGGGCATCCAGACCTTATTTCGTGTGACCCTCCGGAACCATCTCACCTTGAGCGACATTGCCGATACCAAGGCCAATATTTTATTGTCGGTGAACGCGATCATCATTTCGGTGGTTCTTTCGAACCTCATTCCGAAACTTGACAATCCCTCAAATGCTTACCTGATCTATCCCACGGTGATCTTTTTATTCTTTAGCGTCGCCTCCATCATTTTGGCAGTACTGGCGACAAGGCCCAATGTTACCGGTGGACAATTCACCAAGGAAGACGTGAAAAACAAAAAAGTGAACTTATTGTTTTTCGGAAATTTTCACAAAATGAAATTGGACGAATATCAGTGGGCCATACAAGAACTGGTCAAGGACAAGGAGTATATCTACAACAGCCTAACCAAAGACCTCTATTTTCTGGGCCTGGTCTTGAACAGAAAGTATAAAATCTTGCGGTCTACCTACACCATTTTTATGGTAGGAATTATAGTCTCGGTGATTGCCTTTGCAGTGGCATTCCACTATTTTGGTCCAGAAAGGGCGGGATAGGGAACTAGCCTTCCAGTTCCTCCATAAGGTCGCTGTAGGTGAAGGTTCTTTCGGTTTCCTTGCCTTTTTTATAAAGTATTTCGGCCCGAATTGCCTTGAGGCCCGAAACGCCCTGAAGTCCTTCCAATTCCACGATTTCTACGTTCCCGGTAAAAAATCCTTTTGACTTCAAGAACTTGATATATCGCAAATATTCAATTTCATCTGCTTTTTGGGAGTACACAATGACCATTTTTCCCGTTTGCGTCAATCTTTCATCAGTACCTTTTATATTGGATTTGTCGATGCGTTTTTTGATGATTTCATAACGTGCGTTGTAGGTGCCATCTACGTCAAAACGCTTTTCATCCATTCTAAATCTTATCGACAAAGAGGTATTGTACACTAAGATCAAGGAGGCTACATCCAAGGGTACGGTTAATTTTGATTTCAGGTCGTAATGCGCATTTTCCATTTCGCACATCACCTGAAGCTGCCAGAGCCTTAAATTGTTTAGGTACAACGGACTATATTCTGTTGCCTCCACGATACTCTTGCCAATGTATATGTTGTGCTCTATGCCATCGGTTTTGAAACGTTCAAAATAATGTGGGAACATCGCTTGGGCCTGCTCTTGTTTTTGGTCCAAGAGCGCGGCCAGCTTTTTGTTGATGGCCATCACACTTTCATCGTAGTTTTTGCGATGGTCATAATAGGAATGCGTAGCTGGATCAATTTTCGACTCATATTCCAAAATCATCATTTTCAGGTCGGGGTCAATTTGTTTTAAATGATTCAACACAGGATTGATATCCCCTGTCACGAAGTCATGGATGGCCTGCTCGCTGTTGGTATGCAATACCTCTTTGATTTCGTCGATATGGTTATTGATCCTAAATACCAGTTCCTCATAAATAGGCAGACCCGTGATACGGATGGCCGCTTCCAGCACGTTGCCAATTTCGGCAAGCTGAATCATCAAATCGCGTTGAATGCCCATATTCCTTGCTTGGGACGAATCCTTTATATCGATTTGCCCATAAAGCGGGTTCACATCCTTAAAAACCACTTCCTTAAAGGACGGCTGCCCACCTTGAAGCGTTTCCTTGATAAACTGTTTGGCCTCTTCCTTGAATCTCCAATATACGGAGCCGTGTACGGAAGTGCACTCGTTCTGGATGACCGCATCGATCAAGTTCTCCTCTTCCGCCTTAGATCGCAGCACTGCCGTTACGATGAAAGGCATGATATCGTCCAACATATTCGCATTCACACTGTTCAGTACGTTCTTGTCGGGCGAAACAAGCTCAAGTACACCCAGTAAGAGGCCATCATCGGCAATCGGTGCAAAAATGGCACTTTTATATCCCGAATCCTTTAAGTTCTTATAGGGTGCAGATCCTCCAGACTTGTCGTAATATTTATCGACATCCGCTATTGCGAAATAATGGTTGTCTTCCAACAAGGCCTTATAGGAAGATGGGCAAAGTGCCTTTTTACAACTGGTCGATTCATCGCCTTTGAGAATGTTACTCTCGATTCCGTTGCCATAGACCCGTTCAAATCGGTCGTGTCTGGCGTTATAAGTCACAAAACCTACGCTTAGGTCGGCCACATTAAAGAACGATTTAAATGCACCCTCCAGATCCCGCATAAAATTTTCGCTGCCTCTTTTGTCATTCTCAATGAGGTTCGATTTAATCTCTGATATCGAATGATCGGCTGTGACATCGAACATGTTTGAAATGACAAACCCCTTACAGATAAAACTTTGTGGAGGGATTTTTTCTTTCCAAAGTGCAAGATTATCGTAGTTTTCCAAAAGCTCCTCCACCTCCTCGGTGGTCAATTTTTTAGACTTCTTGGTGGGGATGATATCTATAAAATCTGCATTGTACATGATGCGGTAATGCCGCATGACCCCTCTTGAATCGGGAATGTCATAGAACATCGGTCTTTTAAAATCTATTTTGTAACCATAATGGTTCCCCAAAATTATGGTGCAGGCCACGATGTAAAAAAGATGGTCTGAAAGCAGGCGCATTTCCGGCTTATAACCTTCGCCCCCTGCATCCTGCAATATTTTCTTAAAGCGTTTTGAAGAATTGAACACCGTATCGCCGAAAGGTAACGAGGCCGTTTTGATCTCGTTATGGGTCAACACATCCGAAAAAGTATCTTCCAAAATAATGCGGATGATGTCCTTATATTTTTCCAAAAGGGAGACATCGGTGAAGCCTTCGCGCAATTCCGGATAGGGCGCCTGCACTTGAAGTATGTGTTGGGCCTTTTGGGCCAAAAAAGAATCAGGTCCCTTGGCCATGGCATCGTACTGTTCCAAAAGTTTGTTGAAACTAAGGAGCGGTACCAGCGGTGTGTCTTTGTAGTTGTTTTCCATGATTTAACTATAATAGACGCCTAAATCCCATTAAAATTACAAAATTTGAAGGTCTATTTATGTTAAAGGCATTCTGAAGTGGTTGAACATTTTTTGGGATATTTACAAAAACTTTAAACATGTCTTCCAATTCCAGGCTGAACCGAGCGTACCAAAATGCAAAGATCGTTCCCTTTGATGACCGCTCGAAATTTATCATTTTTAGCGACTGCCACAGGGGCGACAACAGTTTCGCGGATGATTTTGCCAACAATCGAAATATCTACTTTCATGCCTTGAGGCACTATCTTAAAAATGGTTTCCATTACTGTGAGCTGGGCGATGGTGATGAACTTTGGGAGAATCTATCTTTCGAGCCCATCTTCGAGGCTCACAAAAATGTATATAAACTGATGCGCAACTTCCATTTGGAGAACAGGTTGCATATGCTATGGGGCAACCACGATATGGTGTATAAAGACCCGGATTACGTCAAAAGGCATTTGTTTACCTATTTCGATAAAATTGAGGGGTGTGAAAAAGTGCTTTTCGGGGATATCGTTTACCATGAAGCACTCATCTTGAAGCATACGGTGACCCAACAAGAGCTATTTCTCACCCATGGGCATCAAGCCGATTGGTGGAACTATACTTTTTGGAGATTGGGCCGATTTTTGGTCAGGGTCCTATGGAAGCCGCTTCAGGTATGGGGTATTGCCGATCCAACCAGTCCGGCCAAAAACTATAAGGAACTCATTAAGGTGGAACGCCGTATCAAAAAATGGATTCTTGAACACAAACTGTTGGTCACCATCATAGGGCATACCCATCGTCCCCGATTTCCCGAACCGGGAGACATCCCGTTATTCAATGATGGCAGCTGTGTACATCCAAGAAGTATTACGGGCATCGAAATAGAAGAGGGGCACATTACGCTGATCAAATGGCAGATCGAGACCAGGGATGACGGCACCTTGCAGGTCATCCGGTCGGTTTTGGAGGGACCGCAGCGCTTGGATCGCTATCAGAAGGCAGCCCGCTGAATCGTGCATCAAAGCAGTTTGAAATTGACTGGAATACTATAAGGAACCCTTACGGGCCTGCCGCGTTGCATCCCGGGTTTCATCTGCGGCAGGGTCGCGATGATTCTTGCCGCTTCCTTTTCCAATCCACTATCGGGCCCCCTGGTCCTAATATCGGTGATCTTGCCTTGTGCATCGATCACAAATTGCACATAAACCTTCCCTTCTATCCCCAGTTCTACGGCGATTTGGGGATAGTTGAATTCTTTGAGCACATGTTTTTGCACTTTCTCCTGGAAACATGCCTTGCGTTCATCATTGCCCTGTATGTTTTCACAACCGGGGAAAACGGGTACATTTTCGATGATTGCAAAAGGTACGGTGATATCTTCCTCCACTTCTTCAACGGCAACGTCATCCACTTCCATCGGGGCTTCGATTACCGTTTCCTGGTTGATTTCCGTACTTTCTATCATGGTCTCCTCGATTTCGGCTGCATCTTCAATGACCTCAATGATTTCAGGAGCGGAAGGAGGCGGTGGGGGTGGTGGGGTATTCAACTTTTCGGTGATGGGCACATCCTCGTTGAGATCTTCGGAGACATTCGCGATTCGAACCAACTGTTCTTCCTTGTCATAGGTCTTGTGTTCCAATGCCATCCAGGTAGAGAAAAGCACAATGGTAAGGCCAATGACAAAGAATAGACCGCTATCCCGGTTCAGATCTGCTTTTGGATTCTTTTTTTCCCTCATGATCCCTGCTTTTATATCCTTGAATTTAGGCAGGTTATCATTTAAAAAGTATGACTTTTGTCAGGTTTTTAAGGCTCCTTAAATCAATGGTCGCTCAGCTATCCCTTTCTGGCGGCTAGGGTCTTGATGGCCTCGACAAAATAATCCAATTCCTCAGTGGTCGTATACACGTTGGGGGTAATTCTACAGCCTTGCACATTGGCATAGTCGATCGCCACGGTGAACACTTGAAATTCATCCAGCAAAGCTTGGGCCAATTCGGCAGGCTTTAGGTGCACGATCCCCACATTGCCAATGCCGCAACTTCGGTGTTGTTCTACAGGGGTGTTGATGACCACATGTTTTACATCTCGCAAACGGTCACTCCAGTACCGCTGTAGTTGGCGGAGTCTCTGTTCCTTGCGCTCCATTCCCAACAATTCAAGATAATCGATCGCGTCGTCGATGGCCAGGTCTGAATGTACGGGATGGGTCCCCGTATGGTTCAAGCGCAGCACGTTGCCAGGTTCTTTCACGTGATCGGCCAACAAAGGCCAAATTTTGGGAATGTTGGCCTTGGAAACGTAGAGCATGCCAACGCCCAAGGGCGTACTCAGCCACTTGTGAAGGCTTGATCCATAATAGTCGCATTGAAGTGCGGCTATGTCAACCGCGATATGTCCGATGCAATGTGCGCCATCTACCATGACGGCCACCCCATGGCGATGGGCCATATCACAGATCTTGCGAACGGGCAAAATCTGCCCGGTAATGTTGATCATATGGCAAACCATGATCAGTTTGGTTCTCGGGCCTATCTGTGATTCATAAAGCGACACGATTTCTTCGTCTGAAGACGGATGGTTGGGTACCGACACCACCTTGTTCACCACCCCATAGCGCAAGGCTACCTGTTCGAAGTGATCGAGCATGGAACCATAATCTTGCTCCGCCATGATGGCCTCATCCCCCGCTTCCCATGGATAGCCCCCAATGATCATATCCAGCGATTCCGTGGTATTCCTGGTGATGATCAATTCATCGGGGGCACAGCCCACCAGTTTCGCCAATCTGTTGGCGATTCTTTTTTTATTGTCCCATTGCACCGTTCGCATATAATATGAAGCTTCAATGTTGACGAACCTGATATGATCCATATAACGGTTCAAAGTAGGATTGGGAATGAAATTGTAATACCCATTCTCTAAATTGATATAATCTGGCTTTAGGGTGTAATCGCGCCTGATACGTTCCCAAAAATCCGCTTCGGAATCGAAATCATAACCTTCGGTGGTATTTTCCGGTTGTGCCACGAGGGTGTAAGGAATAAACGGGGCGAGCATGGCTGACTGACCAAGGCGTTTTATAAAGGCTCTTTTTTCCATAATTTGAAACTTGTTCATCACAAGATAACAAATACAGACACCGGTATCAAAAATACCGTCCGCAAAACGAAGCAGCCATGAAATCATGAATTGTACTTCGCACCTATTGGCCAACCAAAATTCTTGATCCAAATCGTGTTCATGAAAAAATCTTGTGTAAATTGGGTTGCTAAGACCAACCTATGCCTCTATTTATCGTTATTGCGGGAATTCTCTTGCTGTTCCTGCTTATCGCCCGGTTTAAATTAAACGCCTTCATCGCCTTTATCATCGTTTCTTTGCTGGTCGGACTTGCCGAAGGCATGGATTTGCTCAAAGTAATCGATTCCATTCAAAGAGGGATTGGGAATACCTTGGGCGAACTGATCATGATTTTGGGCCTGGGTGCCATGTTGGGAAAGTTGGTGGCCGATAGCGGGGCGGCACAACGCATCACCACCAAGTTGGTCGACCGTTTCGGGAAAAAATATATTCAATGGGCCGTGGTACTCACAGGTTTTATTGTTGGAATCCCAATGTTCTACACCGTTGGATTCGTGATATTGATTCCCCTTGTCTTTACGGTAGCCGCGGCAACCGGACTCCCTTTGCTTTATGTTGGCCTGCCCATGCTGGCCTCTTTGTCGGTGACCCACGGTTACTTGCCCCCACATCCCGCCCCAACGGGAATCGCGGTGCTTTTCAAGGCCGATATTGGCAAGACCCTGCTTTACGGTATCATCATCGCCATCCCGGCCATCATCGTTGCCGGACCGTTATTTTCCCGAACCATTAAAAATGTGGTGGCCACCCCGCTCAAGGAATTTATTAACCCACGGGTACTATCGGAGGAAGAAATGCCCGGGACGGCAATCAGTATCATTACCGCCTTGTTACCGGTAATATTGATCGGCTTGGCATCGGTCATCAACCTGTTGGTCCCCGAAGAACATGCCATAAAGAAGGTAACCGCTATCATTGGAAACCCTGCTCTTGCCATGCTCATTTCGGTATTGGTTGCCGTATATACCCTGGGTATTGCCAGGGGTAAAACGATGACCGCGGTCATGAATTCGGTGACCCAATCGGTGGCCGGCATTACCATGGTATTGTTGATCATCGGTGGCGCCGGGGGATTAAAGGAAGTATTGATCGATAGCGGGGTGAGCGGTTACATTGGGGATATGTTGAAAGGCTCCACTATTTCGCCTTTGGTATTGGCCTGGCTGATCGCAACGGTCATCCGGGTTTGTGTGGGATCGGCAACGGTCGCCGGTTTAACGGCTGCGGGTATCGCACTTCCGTTGATCGGGGATTCGGGGGTCAGTGCTGAATTGATGGTCTTGGCCATAGGTTCTGGCAGTTTGATGCTCTCCCACGTCAACGATGGCGGTTTTTGGCTTTTTAAAGAGTACTTCAACCTTTCGGTCAAGGATACTATAAAGACCTGGACCGTGATGGAAACCACCGTAGGGGTCATGGGCTTGCTTGGCGTGTTGGTTTTGGATACTTTTATCTGATGCCAATGACCGATCGGAAAGCAAACCTCTAAAGGGCCTATAAAATTTATTTGGACAATAAAATAACAACGATATGGAAAATCCTTCAGAAAGAATTAAATCCTTGGGACTGGTACTGCCACCGGCCCCACCACCAGCTGGCTTGTACAAACCCATTCTTGTCGTAGACCACTTTTTATATGTTTCCGGACAAGGGCCAATGATGAACGACGGCAGCCTTTTCACGGGACGGGTAGGCGATGATCTGAGCCTGGAAGATGGCAAGCGGGCGGCCCGTCAAGTGGCCCTGACCATGCTGGCCACCATCACTACGCATTTTGGCGACCTGAACCGAATCAAGCGGCTTGTGAAAACCTTGGGCATGGTGAACTGTACCCCCGATTTCGGCAACCAACCTTTGGTCATCAATGGATTTAGTGAATTGATGGCCGATATTTTTGGCAAAGACCATGGCGTCGGAGTGCGCAGCGCCGTGGGCATGATGCTGCCCGGACAGGTGGCGGTCGAGATCGAGGCGATGTTCGAACTGCATCAATAAACAAACCATGGATAAGGTGAATTGGTACGAATTAACGGATTCCGGGAAAATAAGTTCCCCTGCCCTGTTGGTCTATCCCGACCGCATTGAAAGGAACATTCAAAAAATGGTCGCCATAGCGGGTGATGTTTCCCGATTAAGACCCCATATCAAAACCCATAAAACAAAGGAGATCGTAATGCTGCAAATGCATTATGGCATCACAAAGTTCAAATGTGCCACCATTGCGGAAGCTGAACTTTTGGGACAATGCGGGGCCAAGGACGTTTTACTGGCCATGCAACCCGTGGGCCATAATGTGGATCGATTCTTTAGCTTGATGAAAAGCTTTCCGAATACCGAATTTTCCACCCTGGTCGACAATATAGGAACTTTACGGGAACTCAATGGGAAAGCCATGGAGTACAAAACCAAGATCGGCCTGTGGATGGATCTGAATACCGGCATGGACCGAACCGGAATCAAACCGGGCCAAGAGGCCGAAGCATTGTATTCTTTAATGGCAACCCAATCCCATGTAGCACCAAGGGGCCTTCATATTTACGACGGACATATTCGAAATTCAGATTTTGGAGAGCGAAAAAAAGTCTGTGATGCCGCTTTTGAACCTGTATTGAAACTCAAAAAGCAGTTGCAAGCAAAGGGTATCGAGGTCAAAACCATTTTGGCGGGCGGCAGTCCTACCTTTCCGGTACATGCATTGCGCAAGGAGGTGGAACTCGGTCCGGGAACGACGCTGTTATGGGATGCGAGATACGGACCACTTTTTGCGGACATGCGTTTTGAGGTCGCCGCGGTACTGCTCACCAGGATCATCAGCAAACCCGCACCCGGCCTACTTTGTTTCGATTTGGGCCATAAATCGATCGCCCCGGAGATGGATTTCCCAAGGGTATATATCTTCGGCCTCGAAAACAGCCGTCAAATAAGCCAAAGCGAGGAACATTTGGTGGTGGCTTGTGAAACGGCCGACCTTTACGAGGTGGGCGATGCGTTTTATGCCATTCCCATGCACATTTGCCCCACCGTGGCCAAATATGAAGAACTGCTCACGGTAGTGGATGGCACCGTGACCGGCACCTGGAAAGTGGCCGCCCGTAACCAAAAAATCACCCTATAATCATGTTCATATTCGATGCGCATCTAGACCTATCCATGAATGCCATGGACTGGAACCGTAACCTAAGCTGGTCGGTGGCCGACATCCGCCATAGCGAAAAAGGGATGACCGACAAGGCAGACCGCGGCAACAATACTGTTTCCTTTGAGGAGATGCGGAAGGGCAATATCGGTCTTTGTATGGCCACCCAGATCGCGCGCTTTGTAAAACCGACAAATTCGCTCCCAGGCTGGAGGTCGCCCCATCAAGCATGGGCACATACCCAGGGTCAATTGGCTTGGTACAGGGCCATGGAATCCAAGGGAGAATTGGTTCAGATCAAAAACAAAACGGAGCTCGACGCCCATTTGAAAAGTTGGGAAAAAAATAGCACAGGACATCCTATCGGGTATATCTTAACCTTGGAAGGGGCCGATAGCATCATTGATATGGGTTATCTTGAAAAAGCCTACGAATCAGGGCTAAGAGCCATTGGCCCGGCACATTATGGCCCGGGCACTTATGCCCATGGCACCAATTCGATTGGCGGAATAGGCGCAAAAGGAAAGGAGCTCTTAAAGGAAATAGAACGGTTGCACCTCATTCTCGATGCCACCCATTTATGCGACCAAAGCTTTTGGGAAACCCTATCGGTATATCAAGGGCCCGTATGGGCGAGTCATAACAATTGTCGGGCATTGGTTGATCACAACCGGCAATTTTCCGATGCCCAGATCAAGGAGTTGATCGCCAGAAAAGCTGTCATCGGCATGGCACTTGATGCCTGGATGATGGTGCCGAATTGGGAACGCGGCAAGTCAACCCCCCGGGGAATGGGGCTTACTCTGGAAAAAATGGTCGACCATATCGACCACATCTGTCAATTGGCGGGAAATGCAAAGCATGTTGGGATAGGCACCGACCTCGACGGTGGCTTTGGAACCGAACAATGTCCTTCCGACATCGATACCATTGCCGACCTTCAGAAATTGCCATCGCTCTTTGCCAAAAGGGGTTATTCGCAAGAAGATATCAAAGGAATCCTTCACTTGAACTTTATAGGGTTCCTCCGAAAGGCCTGGTCCTAGCCGACATTTCCACGAAAGGACTGCTACGTTTAATCGATTTTAACTTCCATTTAAGTAGCCATGGCAGGGTATTTGTTATTTTTACCCCTGTTTAGCGATTGTTTTACAAGATGCGAATACTATTCACATTGCTATTTTTGGCTGCGCTGCCCCTCATGGGTCGGTCGCAGACCGATATTCCTACCCAAAAACCACTAAAGGTGGAGGCGGCCAACAAACTCGATGATAATGGGAAGGAAAGCAAGGGCACCTCATTGCGCATCCCTTCGGTGCTGGACAACAATCCGGAAATCGATTTGGCCCAACCGGCGGGTCGCAAGCCCGTAAAAATGCTTCCCGATAAAGAATTGGTACAGGCGGGCACCGGGATGAAAATCGACCCCAAGGTGGGTCCCCGTGAGAATAACAAGGAAGGTTCTTCCTCCTTTTTTGGAAACATGTATCTCGGCGATATCAAAAGCAACGGCAGCTTTGTGGGTATCGTTTGTAGGGACCACGAATATGTTGACGGGGACCGGGTAAAGATTTACCTCAATGATCGTGTTGTTGACCCCAATGTGTTGTTGACCGGAAGCTTTAAAGGCGTTAATGTTGACCTCGATAAAGGTTTTAACCGGCTCGATTTTGAAGCCTTGAACGAAGGGTCTTCTTCCCCGAATACCGCCCAAGTGGATGTGTACGATGATCAGGGGCAGTTGATCTACTCGAACAAATGGCTCTTATCGGCCGGCTCCAAGGCGACCTTGATCATTACCAAAGATTAATCCGGCACTGATACGATTGGCATTATTCACTCCAGTTTCCAGACTATCATATCTTTCTTTTTTGAACCAAATCGAATATGAATTTGCGAGAATATCCATGTCATTACCCTGATCTATGGAAGCATGAAGTTTATATTTTGATATCTTTGGCCCTGCATTAAAGTTCATCGCATGGGTAAGAAAAACTATAAGGTTGCCGTACTGCAACTCCATCTCAACAATACTTCCAAGGAAAACAGGGCCAAATGCCTTTCCTGGATCAAAAAGGCCGCTGCCCAAGGAGCCGAGGTCGTTTGCCTGCCCGAACTTTATAGTAGCCATTATTTCTGCCAAAGCGAAGATGTGGCCAATTTTAAACTCGCTGAACCGCTCGGGGACATTTCGTTCACGGCTTTCAGTGCCCTTGCCAAGGAATTGAACATTGCCATTATCGTACCGTTTTTCGAAAAAAGAATGTCGGGCATCTATCATAATAGTGCCTATATTATCGATTCGGATGGCACCCAGGCCGGATTGTACCGAAAGATGCACATCCCCGACGACCCGCACTTTTATGAAAAATTCTATTTCACGCCAGGAGATCTGGGGTTTCAATCGGTGAAAACCAAAAAAGGTAATTTGGGCACCTTGATCTGCTGGGACCAATGGTATCCCGAAGCCGCCAGGCTGACCGCCATGAAAGGTGCCGAGATCCTTTTTTACCCCACGGCCATAGGCTGGCACCCCTCCGAGAAGGAGAAATACGGGGAAAACCAATACGGGGCCTGGATGAACGTGATGCGCGGCCATGCCGTGGCCAATGGTATTTTTGTGGCCGCCGCCAACCGTATCGGTCTGGAAAAATACCTGCCTGATACCGACGGAATCGAATTTTGGGGCAAGTCTTTCATTTGCGGCCCTCAAGGGGAAATACTTGCCATGGCTTCCCATGACCAAGAAGAAATATTGATCGCGGAAGTCGATCTTGAACACCAAGAAAATGTAAGGCAAAACTGGCCGTTTTTTAGGGACAGGAGAATCGACGCCTTCCATGAAATCACCAAAAGGGCTTTATAAATAATTTATGGCAACGAGAAGATTTCCGGCAGAATGGGAGAACCAAGAGGGTATTTTGCTGTGCTTTCCCCATAATGGCAACGACTGGCCCGGCAAATATCAGGCCATACAATGGGCCTTTGTAGAGTTCATCAAAAAGGTCTCGGAAGTGGAAAAAGTATTTTTGGTGGTTGCCGATGCCGCACTAAAAGAAAGGGTGCACGGGATGTTGGTTACCGCCTCGGTCAAGGTGGCCCGAGTTTCTTACCTCCTGCAAAAGACCAACCGGAGCTGGATGCGCGACTCAGGGCCCATCATCGTTAAGAATGGCAATCAAAGGGAGGCCTTAAATTTTAATTTCAACGGTTGGGCCAAGTACCCGAACTGGAGATTGGACCGTCATGTTCCCGGACAAGGTTGCAAAACATTTGAACATACCGATTGACCCAAGTCCTTTATCAGGGCAAAGAAGGTGGTCCTTGAAGGTGGGGCCCTGGAAGTCAATGGAAAAGGTACCCTAATCACTTCCGAGGAATGTCTGCTCCATCCCAAAATTCAGGTCAGAAATCCCGGCTTCACCAAGAAAGAATATGAAAGCGTTTTCAAGGAATATCCTGGGCATTACCCATACCATTTGGCTGGGCAATGGCATCGTGGGCGATGATACCCATGGTCATATCGATGACCTCTGCCGTTTTGTGGCTGCCAGATACCGTGGTCACCGTCGTTGAAGATGATCCAAAAGACAAGAACCATGCGCCCCTGCAAGATAACCTTAGCCGGCTTCAAAATGCCGTTTTGGAAGATGGAAGTCCTCTAAAGATCGTTACCCTGCCCATGCCGAAAAAATTGATGTTCGATGGGGTGCAATTGCCGGCGAGCTATGCCAATTTCCTGATCTTGAACCAAACAGTTTTGGTGCCCACTTTTAACGATGAACAAGATCGAAATGCCTTAAACATTTTAGCGGGTTGTTTCCCTGATAGAAAAGTTATCGGAATCAATGCTATCGACTTCATCTGGGGCTTTGGCACCCTGCATTGCCTGAGTCAACAAATTCCCAAATAGTGGCCGGTCCAATGGGTTGATTGTCAGGGTATAATGTTTTTGCGTACTATTTTCGCCTTCCCGGCATATAGGTCTCTTGTGCCCGCTTTAAGACATCTTCTTTGTAATAGGCCACATCTTTAAATTCGGCATTGGCATAACGCTGGGTCTGATCATCGAAATGTGGGGATTTGGGGTCGCCGCTTTGCCCTCCTGCCAAAATGCTTTTGGCGCGTACCTTATCCCCGAACTCAACCACTGCAACAAAGCTATTGCCCCGAGTGCCATAGATTTTTTTTGTGCTGTTATTGTACCTTGCCCCGTAAGCGGCCAAGGCGCCCCAGCGCCCTGAGGCAAAACCGATAGGAACACTCGGTTGCTCGTCATCAAAAGCCTGCCTGATATCCCCGTTCAACCTTTGGTAGCGGTTCACCTGGCCCCAGGGCAAATTCCAGGTGCCAAAATCGGCGTTCAAACGTACAAGGACTTTTTTGAAAATATGCAATCGCTCTGCTTTTGGGGAGGCGGCACCAAAATAGATCATCAAGTTCATATCATCCACATCATCATCTTTTTCGCCCAATTGCCCATAAAGTGTTCCATAATAATGGGCCAGGGTCATGGCTACAGATTCCTTTGCAGTTTTAAAATCCCATTTGCGCAACACCTCGATGGGATCTTTCAATTTTGGATCTTTGGGCAACGAAGCATCATAGGCCTCCACCAAACCGGGAATCAATGCATGGAATGCGGGCAAAAATGGATCATAGGCCAGTGCGATCAAACTGTCGATGGTATAACCCCTTTTATTCTTGAGCAATTCAATGGCGTGGATCCCCCGGAAATTCTCTTGGTCGACCGACATATAATATGGGTAATTTCCTTTTTTGGGGCTAAATTCCATCGCTGCGGTAAAAGGGGTTGAGTTGCAGTTTTGGATCCACCCATTTTCGGGATTCAGCAAAAGGATGTTTTCGTCAACGGTGTGCAATCCTTGCCAGTCGGTCTTTGGATTGCTCCCATCAACGGGCTTGGAAAAATCAAAGCCGACATCGCGTTTGGGCACAAAATTACCATGGAAATAAGCGATGTTCCCTCCTCCATCTGCGTACACCGTATTGTTACTGGAGTTCGTTCTAAGGTCCATCATCTTCTTGAACCCTTCGTATCCGTCCTGTTTGGTACGAATATAAGACTGTTCGAGGGCGGTGACCGGTTCCCACATCATGGCGGTAGCGGTCCATTGGCCCTCCTCAATATGGGTAATGGGCCCGTGATGGGTACGGTAGGCCGGGAAAATCCTTTCTTGCAAGCTGTTCCCGACCTTAAATTTTAATGAGATTTCCTTGGCTTCCAAGGGTCGAAGTTCTTCTCCATATTGGTAATGCAGTTTTCCGTCGACGTTTACAATGCGTCTCTTTGTACTCGTCCAAGACATCAGTGTAGGTAGAAGTATGCATCCACCCCGTTTTTTCATTGAAACCCTGATAAATGAAAAATTGGCCCCAGGTAACGGCTCCATAGGCGTTTAACCCTTCTTCGCTCACTGCGTGCACTTCCCCCCTGAAATAAAAGGAAGTATGTGGGTTGATCAACAACATCGCATTTCCAGATTGCGTTAGTTTTCCGGAAATCGCTATGCCATTGGAACCTTGTGGCTCCTTCTCTTTTTCCTTTTCCCTTATTTCAATTTCTTTGGCTTTTGGTATTTCAATTCCGCCTTCGTAAAAAGCTTGTATCTTCTCTGTTGAAACACGTTCGATATCGCCCCCTATCGATCCTTCACTGAAATACATGGGCATCCAGGGTTCGAAATGTGTGAGCAGTCTTGGCTTCACTTCGGGATGGGTATACAGGTAATAATTGACCCCGTCGGCGAATGCATCGCAAAGTCGCTTTCAACCAATCGGGACTTTTTGCATAATTCTCCCTAGCTTCCGCCTCGGTCATGAACAGTTTTGCCCTTAAATCGCTATAAAGGGCCTTTTCGCCCTCCACTTCCGCAAGGCGGCCCGTGGCCCAAATATAATTTTGTTCCACCCTATTGAAATCATCCTCGCATTGGGCATACAACAACCCGAACACCGCATCCGCATCGGACTTGCCATAAATATGGGGTACCCCGAAGTCATCGCGGATAATGGTGACATTTTCTGCTTGCGATTGCCAACGGGCCACCTCGGGCAGTGTCTGATTTTGTGGCTGACAGGAGACAAAAGCAAGTATCCATGGCAAAACAATATTTTTCATAAAATTAAAATTATTGAATATTGAAATTATGGTTCCTGAAAAAGCACAACTATCAAAACAACAAAAAGAGACCACCGAATCTTCAAAGATTTATGCCTTTTTCAAGAATTGGGTTTTCAGAACCACTTGTGCTTTTCCGATACGGCATTCCACTTCCTGTGGATCACCGGTGAGCCTTATGTTTCGAATGGCTTCCCCTCGCTTTAAGGTTTTCGACATCCCTTTAATCTTTAAATCTTTGGTAAGATGTACAGAATCTCCATCCTGCAATAGGTTGCCATTACTGTCTTTTGTTTCCATAATGGATTTGATTTTCATTCGTGAAAATAATGGTCTTGTGGTCGAAATACTAATTTTTGGCCAAAAAATGCTTTGGCTAGTGCCCCCAACATGGTATCAGTGATTTTAGAGTAACTTTGCGCTTTCTTAAAAACAAGAACATGGCAGAGAAAAAAGTGAGTATCCTAACCGCATTCAAGACCATCATTTGGCCAAGGCGCAACCTTGTTTTTATAGGATTGATTTTGATAGTGATCAGCAATGCCGCCAGTTTTGTGGGGCCTATTTCGCTGAAGTATTTCATGGACGATGTGATTCCCAACAAAAATGTTGAAATGTTGAAAATATTGGTTTTGGTGGTGGCCTTGTCGATTCTTGTGCAAGCCATCACCTCGTTTCTGTTGACCAAGATCTTGAGTGTGCAGGCACAATATCTGATTTCCGAATTACGGGCTCAGGTACAGAAAAAAGTATTGTCCCTGCCCATTCGATTTTTTGACAATGCGAAATCGGGGGCATTGGTCTCGCGTATCATGACCGATGTGGAAGGGGTGAGAAACTTGATCGGTACCGGCCTTGTTCAACTGGTTGGGGGCAGCATTACCGCCGTGGTTTCCTTGATTTTGTTGTTGCGTATCAGCCCGTCGATGACCTTTTTTACCCTGGTGCCCCTGGCCATCTTTGCCTTGGTCGCCCTGAAAGCCTTTAAGATCATACGTCCCATTTTTCGCAATCGGGGCAAGATCAATGCAGAGGTTACCGGAAGGCTTACCGAAACCTTGGGGGGCATCCGGGTGATCAAAGGATTCAATGCGGAAGTACAGGAACATAAGGTTTTTGAATCGGGCGTGGAAAAATTGTTCCAGAACGTAAAGAAGAGCCTTACCGCCACCGCGTTTATGACCAGTTCGTCAACCTTTCTTTTAGGGGTGGCCACAACGGGCATCATGGGCATCGGCGGCTACAAGATCATGACCGATCAGCTGACCATCGGCGAGTTTTTGTCCTTTACCTTTTTATTGGGCCTGATGATCGCTCCCATCGTACAGATGAGCAATATCGGCAGCCAGCTCACCGAAGCCCTAGCCGGATTGGACCGTACCGAAGAATTGATGAACATGACCCCGGAGCTGGACGAGGCGGAAAGAACGATCCAATTGGACAAAGATCAAAGGAGATATCGTTTTTAACGATGTTTCCTTTGCCTATGAAACAGATAAGGAGGTGCTCCACAACATCAGTTTTGAGGTCAAATCGGGGATGTCGTGGCCCTGGTGGGAAGCTCCGGCTCGGGAAAATCGACCATTGCCGGCTTGGCGGCGCACCTTTCTGACCCCCAATCAGGGCGGATATCCATCGATGGAAAAGACCTTTCCAAAGTGAACCTGAACAGTTACCGAAAATATTTGGGAGTGGTGCTGCAGGATGAATTTCTATTTGAGGGCACGATTCGGGAAAACATCATGTTCCCGAGACCTGAACGCCACGGAAACCGAATTGAAGGCAAGCGGTGAAAGCGGCCTATGTCGATGAATTTACCGACCGTTTTGACGATGGTCTTGATACCCTTATCGGTGAACGGGGGGTGAAACTTTCGGGCGGGCAACGACAGCGTATTGCCATTGCCCGAGCGGTACTGGCCGATCCCAAGATCTTGATCCTGGACGAGGCCACCTCAAATCTCGATACCGAAAGTGAGGCCCTGATCCAAAAGAGTTTGGCGGCCCTGACCGAAGGCCGCACCACCTTTGTCATCGCCCACCGATTGAGCACGATCCGCAAGGCCAATCAGATCCTGGTGATCGAAAATGGGCGTATCGCCGAACAGGGAACCCATGACGAATTGATTGCCAAAGAAGGCAGGTACTACAACCTGTTCACCTATCAGGCGAGGATTTAACAAAAGGAAGAATGTTTCATTGGATTAGGATCGGCTGGGAAGTCGATAAGGTCGAATGCCCGTTTCGCTGTCCCGGAATGCGGCATGTTCAACTTTCCGGGGCCAAGGCAACTTCCAGACCGTTGAGGTCTTTCGGTGATGCGAATTTGGCAGCCCAATCGGCTATTGTCTTCCACATAAAATGCCTCGGCCAACATGGCCTCTTCCTCATCCGATTTTTCGGGGAGTGGGTGGTCAGACAAAACATAACACTGGCAAGAGGCGCACATGGCCATACCGCCACAAATACCGATGGTACCTTCAGGGGCCAATTCATAGGAGCGCACCACCTCCATCAGGTTCATGTTCATATCTGTGGGGGCATCCACTTCATGGCGCACGCCTTCACGGTCGGTAATGATAACTTTGATATCGTTCACAGTACCTTATTCTATGGCCTTTACTACCGCTTTAGGGGCCTCCTTAACACTCCCATCAAAACCATGGATTCCGCCGACCGTGGTATATTTCATCACATATTTTTTTTCGGGAAATATGCGTTGGTAGGCACTTTGGCACATCAGGGTCGCCTCATGGAATCCACAAAGGATCAATTTCAATTTTCCAGGATAGTAATTCACATCCCCTATGGCATAAATGCCGGGTATATTGGTTTGGTAATCCAAGGTATTATCGACCTTGATGGCGTTTTTTTCGATTTCCAAGCCCCAGTCGGCAATAGGGCCCAGTTTTGGCGAAAGTCCGAACAGGGGGATAAAATAATCCGTCTCGAGCACCTGTTCCTCTTCTTGGCCGATTTTTGCTATTGTCACCGCGCTCAAATGGTCTGCCCCATGGAGCGCAACCACTTCGGCCGGGGTAATCAAGTTGATCTTGCCCTTGTCTTTCAACAACTGGACCTTTTCCACTGAATCAAGGGCGCCCCTGAATTCATTTCGTCGGTGTACCAGAGTGACCTCTGAGGCCACATCGGTCAAAAAAATACTCCAGTCCAAGGCCGAATCACCCCCACCGGAGATGACCACCCGTTTATTGCGATAATGTTCTGGATCCTTGATCATATAGGCCACCCCATGATCTTCGTACTTCGCAAGGTTGGGCAAAAGGGGTTTCCGTGGTTCGAAACTGCCCAATCCGCCGGCAATGGCAACAATTGGGGCATGGTGCTTGTACCCTTGTTGGTGGTCACGATAAATGAACCATCCTTCAATTTTTCGATGTGTTCGGCCCTTTCGCCCAGCGTAAATCCGGGTTGAAAAGGTTTGATCTGTTCCATAAGATTATTCACCAGATCCCCGGCAAGTACCTCCGGGAATCCTGGGATATCATAAATGGGTTTCTTGGGATATATTTCGGAACACTGGCCCCCTGGCTGTGCAAGTGCATCGATGAGATGACATTTTAATTGCAATAATCCTGCTTCAAAAACGGCAAAAAGGCCCGTTGGCCCGGCACCTATAATAAGAATGTCGGTTTTAATCATTTACAAAATCGGCATTAGGAACCCACATTAATGACCTCTTCGATCTGTGGTGCATATTTTTTAATGGTCATCTCAACCCCGCTCTTTAAGGTCATTTGATTCACGCTACATCCCACGCAGGCCCCTTCCAGTTTTATTTTAACAGAATTCTCATCGTCTATCGAGACCAAAGAAATATCACCGCCATCACTTTGTAAAAAAGGGCGTATTTCTTCAAGCGCTTTTTCAACATTTATTTTTAGCTCTTCCGATGTCATATCATTTCTTCTTTACGGCAGCGCAGCCGGCCATGGTAGTGATCTTTATGGCTTCCGTGGGCGGGAGACTCTTATTTCTCCCAACGACTTCCTGTACCACATTCCTGGTAATTGTTTCAAAGGCAACTTCAACAGCCGTTGCCGTTTGCATCGCTGCGGGCCTGCCCACGTCGCCAGCTTCGCGGATGCTTTGTACCAATGGGATTTCCCCCAAAAACGGCACGTTCAAATCCTCTGCCAAATGCTTTGGCCCCTTCCTTTCCAAAAATATAGTATTTATTGTTGGGAAGTTCCGCCGGCGTAAAATAGGCCATATTCTCCACAATGCCCAAGACAGGCACGTTGATCGCTTCTTGTTGGAACATGGCGACGCCTTTTCTGGCATCGGCAAGGGCCACCTCCTGTGGGGTACTCACTATAACGGCCCCGGTCACCGGTAGGGCTTGCATAATGCTCAAATGAATATCGCCCGTGCCAGGAGGAAGATCGATCAACATAAAATCCAGATCGCCCCAATGGGCATCAAAAATCATTTGGTTCAAGGCCTTGGCGGCCATGGGTCCCCGCCATATCACGGCTTGGTTGGGTTGTGTAAAAAATCCGATGGACAAAAGCTTGACCCCGTAATTCTCTATGGGCTTCATTTTCGACTTCCCATCGATATTGACGGCCATTGGTTTTTGCATGGCCACATCGAACATGATTGGCATCGAGGGACCGTAAATATCCGCATCCAACAAACCTACCTTGAACCCCATTTTTGAAAGGGTAACCGCCAAATTGGCCGTTACGGTCGATTTACCGACCCCTCCCTTGCCTGAGGCCACCGCGATGATGTTCTGGATTCCGGGAATGGGTTTCCCTTTGATTTCATTTACCTTGGGTTTGGATGGGGCATCCACCGATAGATTGATCTTGATCTTTGCCTTGGCATAGACTTCCTTGTGGATGATCTTTAATATCTCCACCTCGGTCTTTTTCCGGGCCTGCAGACTTGGGTTGTTGATGGTGATATCGATTTCGACCTCGTCCCCAAATACCTGCACGTTCTTCACCGCTCCGCTCTCCACCATATTTTGTCCTTCGCCAGGGACGGTGATATGCTCCAATGCCTTGAGAATGTCTTGCTTGTTCAGCTTCATCATGGTTCACCCACTTTATATATATTCATTCTAAACAACAAAGATACCTATTAGCCTTGAAACGCTAAAGGGTTTGGATTGAAAAGTGATATGGCATCATAGCATTGTTCAATGCCCTCATTCAGTGGAAAGTTCTTTCCAGGGGTCCCAAAAGTGTTTATCAAAATCAACGATCTTGTGGTCCTTTACCTTGATGCCCTCATTTTCCAAAAGCTGTTGCATCAAATTACTGCCATCGAAATGGAATTTGCCCGTAAGAAGGCCTGCTTTGTTGACCACCCGGTGCGCCGGTAGATCCTCCATCGTATGGCTGGCATTCATCGCCCAACCTACCATTCTGGCACTGCGGGCGGCCCCAAGGTATTTTGCGATGGCCCCGTAGGAAGTTACCCTGCCATAGGGAATCTGTTTTACGACAACATATACTTTTTCGAAAAAATTTTGATTCTCTGCAGCCATCAGGTATAGAATATACGGATCAATGTAATGACCAAAAGTAAGAGCATCAAAGCGCTCAAAATGTAGTTGCTATTCTTTGAGAACCTATTGCTCTTCGCTTCCAATTTATTAAAATAGAAGACATAGAAATATAAAACCGAAAAGGTGCCCAGGCCCGCGGCCAGAATGAAAATCAAAATGTCGGCCAACTTGAACTGGATCCATCCGGAGGCGTTCCACATGGCATTCAAGCCGCTATAATAGGGGATGGTCAATAAATTGACCGATGCCAAAAACAAACCTTTGAAATAGCTGTTCCTTTTGCTGATCACCACTTTTTTTGCGGGACTTTTTTTATTTTTCCTGGCGACCAGGAAAAAATAGATCGCAAAAAATGCAAAAACCACCAGGGCGGCCTTGAGCAACCAATCGATCACTTCAGGGTTCCTGTATAAAAATTTCGAAATCAAAACGCCAACATAGGCCTGTACCATGATCATGGTCGATACGCCCATGCTGAAAACGATGCCATTGAATTTTCCCTTTTCTACCCCTACCTTGGCCGCATTCAGGTTAAGCAGTCCCGGTGGAACGGTGGCCATAGAGGCGGCCGAAAAAGTGGCAAAGAACAATATGAGCAGATGTTCCATAAGGTTAGTTAAGCCTGAACTGCAGGTAGGTAATGGGTTTTCCTTTTTCGAGGTATTGCTGCTCATAGAAGGTCTGGATACCCAAAACTTCCTGGGGTGCCCCTTCGTTTCGATAAATGTCGTGATTGGCATAGACGATCTCGAGATCCATACCCTGTAGCAGCCCCAAGGTATAACCGTGCATGAATTCACTATCGGTCTTGAGGTGCACCGAACCCTTTGGCCGGAGTATCTTTCGGTACTTTTCGATGAAACTTTTATTGGTCATACGATGCTTGGTGCGCTTGTACTTGATCTGTGGGTCGGGAAAGGTAATCCAGATTTCATTCACTTCATTTGGCCCAAAAACCTTGTCCACCAATTCGATCTGCGTTCGTAAAAAGGCCACGTTTTGGAGATTTTGTTCCAAGGCCGTTTTCGCACCACGCCAAAATCGTGCCCCTTTGATATCGATTCCGATATAGTTTTTATCTTGATTCAGCTTGGCCATGCCAACGGTGTATTCCCCCTTGCCACAGCCCAATTCGAGGACTATGGGATTTTCGTTGCCAAAATGCGCTGCCCAGTTTCCTTTCAGCCGAAATTGGCCCGATGCAATGTCTTCCCTTTTGGGTTGTATCACATTTTCGAACGATTCATTTTCCTTAAATCGTTTAAGTTTGTTTTTGCTTCCCACAGCAGCTCGTATCAGAATTAAAGGACAAAACTAAGTAAATCTTCCCAGCTTATGGTGTTGTCTGCAGATCAGACCTGCGGTTCTGACTGAGGCTGCGGATTTTTGGCCTTCTCAAGGGTGAATGAAAACTCTGAGCCCACTTTCTCGACACTTTCCACATATATTTTTTCGCCGTGTGCCTCAATGATATGCTTAACAATGGAGAGTCCCAGGCCCGAACCGCCTTCACTGCGGCTGCCGCTTTTGTCAACTCGGTAAAAGCGTTCAAAAAGCCGGGGGATATGCTGTTTTGGAATACCTTCGCCGTTGTCGGTAACCCTAACGATGACCTTGTTTTTGATCAGGTTTTCGACGCTCACTTCAGTGGTCCCGTTCTGTTGGCCGTATTTGATGGAGTTGACCAACAAATTGGTAAGTACTTGTTGTATCTTCTCCCGATCGGCGTATACATATATGGGTTCTGGATAGTCCATATCAAAGGTAAGCGCGATTTCTTTTTTGGCCGACTTCATCTCCAAAAGTTCAAAAACATTGCGGATGAGCTCTATGATATCGAAGGCAGAACGCTCGACCAGCAATTCTCCGGCCTCCAATTTTGTGATCAGGTCGAGGTCTTTAACGATATAGATCAACCGCTCTACGGCCTTGTTGGCGCGTTGAAGGTATTTCTTGCGTACGCTCTTATCGTTGATGGCACCGTCGAGAAGTGTTTCAATATACCCTTGTACCGTAAAAAGGGGGGTTTTCAGTTCATGCGATACATTGCCCAAAAAGTCCTTGCGATATTCCTCCCTGATCTTTAAGGTGTCGATTTCGATTTTCTTATCCTTGGCGAACTTCTCGATTTCTTCGGTCAGGGTCTTCATATCGGTAGTGATGGGGTCCGTAGAAAGGGAAGATGATTCCAACAGGGCCACGTCATCATAAATTTTCTTGATCCGTTGGTAGATGAATTTTTGGATCCTGTATTGCAGTATGACAAAGGAAATCAGAAAAAAAAACAAAGAGAAGAGCACCACAATGACCCAGTCCAACGACTTTAAAGCATAAAGAAGGCCCCCCAAAACCACAGCGGAACAAAGGGTTATCAAGAAGGCCGAGCGAAAGGCGAAACGGTATGATTTTTTAAGCTTGATCGCCATCAGAGCACATACTTATAGCCCACGCCCTTCACGGTCTTAAAGTGATCTTCCCCGATTTTTTCACGCAGTTTCCGAATATGGACGTCAATGGTACGGCCTCCGACCACTACTTCGGTGCCCCAGACCCTATCCAAGATCACTTCGCGTTTGAACACCTTATTGGGTTTTGAACTGAGCAACGCAAGCAGCTCGAATTCTTTTCTGGGCAAAATGATTTCTTCGCCATGGTTGACGACCTTGTATTCCTCCCTATTGATTACCAAATTGCCGATCTTAACAATATCTTCCTCCTGCTTTTGCTCTTCCTCTTTCAATCGCCTTAACAACGACTTCACTTTGCTCACCAAGACCTTGGGCTTAATGGGTTTGGTGATATAATCGTCGGCCCCGGCTTCAAAACCCGCCACCTGTGAGTAGTCTTCGCCCCTTGCGGTAAGAAAGGTGATGATGGTATGCTCCAAACCTGGGGTGTTGCGTATGGTTTCACAGGCCTCGATACCATCCATCTCGGGCATCATCACATCTAAAATGATCAAATGCGGTTCTTTTTTTTTGGCTTTTTCCACGCCTTCCAAACCATTTTTTGCGGTGAACACCTGATATCCCTCTGCGGAGAGGTTATAACTCACGATCTCGAGTATATCGGGCTCATCATCGACCAAAAGAATCTTAATGTCACTTTTTTTCATGGTTTTCGAAATTTGGTTCTTCTTCAAAAGTAAAGATAATACTATTACCCATTAACCGCTTAACCTTCATTTAATGTGATAACCTTAAGGTAACCCTGTCGAAATAAATGTTTAACATACAGGTAACACGGCTTTTACAACCCCTGACGTTCTTTGCAGCAAATTTTAAAACCCATACTTTGAGAATCGTTCTTACATTGTTCGCATTCATTTTCAGCATTTTAACATGTGCCCAGGAAAAGGGAAGCATCGCGGGAAAATTAATTGATAAAGAAGTCAACGACGAGCCATTGGCCTTTGCCAATGTCTTGATCAAAGGCACCACCACCGGAACCACTTCCGATTTTGACGGCCTTTATGAAATACCCAATCTTGCTCCCGGGGTCTATACCGTAATATACAGCTATTTAGGTTACGAGTCGGTGGAATTGCCCAATATTGAGGTCGTTGCGGGAAAGGTGACCACCGTAAATATCCCCATGAGTGCCTCTGAAGGGGTATCCCTTGATGAAGTGGTAGTGGTCACCACGGCTAGAAAAGATTCCCAGGTGGCCCTATTGCTAGATCAAAAAAGGGCCGTTTCGATTAAGGAGAGCATCGGTGCCCAGCAATTGGCCCAAATCGGTGTAACGGATGTTGCCACCGCAACAACGAAAATTTCGGGTGTGTCCAGCAGCGAGGCTTCCGGGGACGTTTTTGTACGTGGATTGGGTGACCGATATCTGTCGACCACCTTAAATGGATTGCCCGTTCCTTCCGACGATGTAGAAAAGAAAAATATAGATTTGGGGCTGTTTCCGACGCGTATGATCCAAAATGTGAGTGTTAGCAAGACCTTTGCCGTGCAATCTTCGGCCGATCAGTCATCTGGGACCATCAACGTTACGGCAAGGGAACTACAAGGCAGCGAGGAACTCGAAGTGGGTGTACAGACAGGAATCAATACCAATGTGGCACAAAGTGGTGTTTTCGACAATTTCAAGGTCTCCCCCAACCAGAGAAATGTCGATTTTGGTTTTTACGACCAAAATGCCACGACCCGTGATTTGATCACCGTTCAGGGATGGAATACGGTTAAGCAAGACAATCCGATAAACTATAGGTATTCCATTGTTGCGGGCAAACGGATTAAGGAAAAATTTTCGGTATTTTTATCGGCTTCACAGGCCATGAACTATGAGTACGGCGAAGGTCTGTTCCGTCAGTTTCGATCCAATTTCATCGATGATACCATCACCGATGCCACCGTGTACAGTAAGAATGTAACAACGAGCGGACTCTTGGATCTTACCTACCAAATCAACGGGAAGAACAAAATAAAATCAAGTACTTTCTTCGTCAACAAACTTTCAGATCAGGTCTTTGAGGGCGGGAGAAATGGTGAAGCCACCATTTTCGAAGAGACAGATCCCGCGGAAGGACTTTTCCAATTTATACGTGATCAAAATATCAAACAAACCAAATTATTGGTCACACAACTGCTGGGCAGTCATCGTTTGGGCGAGAAAAATACATTGGAATGGGCCGGGGGCTATAACCTGGTCAAAGCGGATGAGCCCAACCGGATCAGGAACGAAGTGAACTTCGACCCAAATTCAAGTTTTGTGCAGCTCGGCAGAACAGGCGGTTTTCAACAACGTAAATCAAGACAGGAAATCACCGATAATGAATTCAATGGTTATCTGAAAGATGTATTGCAGATCATCGAAGAAGACGATTTCGGAAAATCCTTTAAAATAGAGCTTGGCGCAAATTATCGAAACAAACAACGCGATTTTAGGTCGCAATTCGTTGGTGTTGAAGAAAGAGCGACCAATGCCATCAATCCGCCTTCGATCGATAATTTAGGCGGGATCTTTAACCGGGCGAATCTTGATAGTGGTGTTTTGCAACTCAATGAACTGCTGCCTGACCTATACAATGGAGAACTGCAATCGAAAGCGGCCTTTGCCGACTTCAATGTGGGTTTGACGAATTGGAACATCAATGCCGGAATGCGTTTTCAAAACGACAATATCAGTGTAAACTATGATGTGGGAAACATCCCCGGACGAATTGGGGAAAGCGTTAAGGAATACAGCAATCTGTACCCAAGCCTTAATGTGAAATATGACCTCAACGATAAAAATGCCTTGAGACTTGCACTCAGCAAAACAATAACCCTTCCAGAATTCAAGGAAATTTCTCCCTTTGAATATGTTTCCCAAACCGGACAAATCACTCGCGGAAATCCAGACCTTGAGGCTTCCAAAGACCTGAATTACGACTTGAAATGGGAATACTTCCCCTCAACCGGACAATTGGTTTCGTTGGCCGCCTTTTATAAAGACATACAAGATCCGATCAACACAGTTCAAGATAGGGGCTCGGCCGGAGTTTTCTCTTATTTCAATTCCGGGGACAAGGCAGAGGTCTACGGATTTGAACTTGAAACCAAGGTGGGTCTGATCAAAGCGAACGAGGAAACCGAGACCCCTACCGGAATCAATCTTGACCTCAATTTTAATGCTACCAGGATGTGGCATACACAGGACTTGAAGGAAGTACGCGATGCCGACGGAAACCTCATACGGACCTTTCGTTACAAAAACTTAACAAAGACGGGGCTACAGGGAGCGTCGGACTGGATCGTTAACGCAATCTTAAACTTTTCGACACCTTCAGAAAATCCGTTTTCAGCATCTTTGACTGCGAATTATGCTTCTGATAAAATATTTGCGCTAGGTGCACCGGAAATACAGAGTCAGAGCGAAACGTTCTATAATGATGCCATTATTGAAAAGGGCTTTGTCGTGTTGGATGCGGTCTTGTCCAAAGAGTTTGGGGAACATTGGAGGCTACGCTTTATAGGCAGAAACCTTTTGAATCCCGAAATCAGGAGAACCCAATTGGTCAGGCCCAGTACAACTGGCATTGAAACAGACCAAATCGTACGGTCCTACACCAGTGGAGCAAATCTCAGTTTGGGCATCAATTATAGTTTTTAATAATCTAATAAGATAATAACTTTAATTATGAAAATGAAAAATTCGAATTTGTTAATGATTTTCGCCATGGCGTTCTCGTTAATGTTGGTAAGCTGTAGTGGTGACGATAACGGAGGAGGCGATCCACCGGCCCAGGCGACCTGTTCAGATGGAATCCAAAACGGCACGGAAACCGGTGTTGATTGCGGTGGTTCTTGTGCGGCATGCGAAGTGGCCGAGGAGGTGAATTTAACAGGTTCCCTGACCGAAGACCGAACCCTGGACCCTACCAAGGAATATAGAATTACAGGAACATTTAGTGTTGAAGCCGGGGTTACCCTTACCATCCCTGCAGGAACGGTCCTGGTTTCGGACGTGGGTACCGATAAATATATCGTGGTTCAAAAAGGCGGTATGATCGAGGTGCAAGGTACGGCGGCCAGTCCGGTAATCATGACCTCTTCCGGTAAATCACCTGGAGACTGGGGAGGATTGGTCATTGCAGGAAATGCCACTACGACCGAAGGAATCGATGCGATAGCCGAAGTTGGGGGAATCGTTTATGGAGGATCTGACGATGCGGACAATTCCGGATCGATCAGCCACCTGATCATCAATTATGCCGGGGCCCAGATCAATGCCGAATCACAGTATAATGGTTTAACGCTGTACGCTGTTGGATCGGGCACTACCATTGACAATATCGCCATCCTTAACGGTACCGATGATGGGGTGGAATTCTTCGGCGGAACGGTCAGTGTTTCGAACTTTTATTTGGAAAACAACGAGGACGATGCCGTAGATTGGACAGAAGGCTGGAACGGTACGGTCACCAATACCTTGGTGATCCATACCATCGATGGCTTCTCAACTGCTATTGAAGCAGACGGCGTAAACAACAATCCTACCTTTGTGAATTTTACCGCGATTTCTTCCACAGGCGGGATAGCACTTCAATTCAAGAAAGAATCAGGGGCCACGATTACCGGTCTTTCATTGACCGGCTATGTGAACTCCCTGGATTTCCCAAATGGCGGCGCACCGTCAAACGTACAGATAGAGGGAGCCGATGCTGACCCAACGCTGACCTATATTGCGGATGCAACAGTGGATATCGCCGACTTTGCCTGGGTAAATACCGAGACCTCAATCGAAACCATGGCCCTGGAAGGCTCCATAACATCCAATACTACCTTGGATTCCGATATTATTTACCTGCTCAATGGCAGTCTGAGTGTGGAAACCGGTGCCAAATTAACGATTCCGGCCGGGACTTTGATCATCGCCAACGCCGAAGGCGGTATGGAAACGAGCACCTATATCGTGGTTAAAAAAGGTGCCCAAATCGATATTCAGGGTACGGCGGCAGATCCTGTGATCATGACTTCGACCAACCAAAGTCCGGGCGACTGGGGCGGGTTGGTGCTCCTTGGCGATGCTACGACCACGGAAGGCGTCGATGCCATTGCTGAAGTGGGAGGTTTTACCTACGGGGGCTCCAATGATACCGACGATTCCGGGTCGATCAGCTACTTGATCATCAATTATGCAGGGGCACAGATCAATTCGGAATCGCAATATAATGGTCTTACCCTCTATGCGATAGGTTCCGGAACCACCATAGACAACGTGGCCATTTTGAACGGAACGGACGACGGAGTCGAATTCTTCGGTGGTACCGTTAGTGCCTCCAATTTCTACCTAGAGAACAATGAGGACGATGCAGTGGATTGGACCGAAGGTTGGAACGGAACCTTGACCAATACCTACGTGCTCCATACCATAACCGGATTCTCCACTGCCGCGGAAGGTGATGGCGTGAACAACGATCCAACCTTCGTCAATTTCACGGCTGTTTCCGACACGGGAGGCACCGCCTTGCAGTTCAAGAAAGAATCTGGTGCGACCATTACCGGACTTTCACTGACGGGTTATGTGACTTCCCTTGATTTCCCAAATGCAGGGGCGCCCGCAAATGTGCAGATCGATGGGGCGGATTCCGATCCACTGCTTGCCTATGATACGGCCGCAACGGTTGATATCACTATTTTTGATTGGGCCACAGGAAACTGACCAAAGTACATATTATTAAGAAAAACCTCGTTTTGAACGGGGTTTTTTGCATTTTGGCCGAATTTTTGATTCATTGGGACTATTTGGCAACGTTCAAGCGGGCTTTTTATTATCTTTGAACCATATCTCTGTCAATGAAGCACTTTTACCTACTAATTTGTCTTCTTTTCCTCAATTTCACTTATGCACAGCAACCCGCTGCCAATGGTGACATCCCCGGCTTTTTGTTGTATCCCAACCCGGTGACCCAAGGCAAGGTGTTCATTACCTCCTCGGCCAATGCCCCCAAGAAAATCCTGATATTCGATGTGCTGGGCACCCAGGTGCTGCAGACCACCATTCTGGGATCCGAACTCAATCTCACTTCCCTCGATGCAGGCGTATATGTGCTTCGCGTTTTTGAAAAAGACAAGGTGGCCACCCGAAAGTTGATCGTGAAGTAGTTGGCCCCCATGGCACGCAAGGCCTACTTTTTTCTATCGACAAAATACCTAAATATCCGTTGAACGGCACAGCCGTTTTTCTACGCCTACAATTTGTCGAATTTCACAACATTTTTGCCAACCGGGCACCTCCTTTTTCTATCTTTATGTTATTGATCCCAAATCGATACCATTGCAATGTGCCTTATGATCGTTACTCCCATGCGAGGACTGATTCATGAGACAAGTTATAAGCAGTCGTTCAAAGCGATAAACTTAACCATATGAAGATACTCTACACTGCATTGCTTCTATTCTGTGCCATTGGTTTATCTGCCCAAGATCCAGCTGGTCCCGACAAGTTCCTTAACGAAGAAATTCCGGGGTTCAAATTGTATCCCAACCCGGCCTTTGAAAATGTGGTTTATATTACCACAGCACAGAACGCCACAAAGGAAATTGTGGTTTACGATGTTTTCGGGGAAGTGGTGCTGCGTGATGTCATCAATGGCAGCACCCTTTATATTTCCGACCTGGTCCCCGGGGTATATGTTTTGCAGGTGATGGAAAACAAAAAAACGACGACCAGGAAATTGGTCGTCAAATAATTCATGAACGCCATTGACAGCACCGAGATCTTTGGTCCCCTTTTGTATATCATAAGCGTTTCAATCCATTAAACCGTACCATCGGGACAAGATAATCATGGCTAAATTGGCTATTTTTGCCAGATGATCGCTGCCCACGAAATATTTGCAATCGATTCAAAAACAGCATTTGAAAGGGCTGCGTTGGATGTCTTTAGGCTTCAGTACGGGCAGAATATCGTTTATCGTGAATTCTGTGATCATTTAAACGTTGTGCCTGCCACCGTCACCAAATCCTCCGAGATACCTTTCTTGCCCATTACATTTTTTAAATCAAAGAAAGTAGTTGCCAATTCTAAGATTCCAGAAATCGTCTTTACCAGCAGTGGTACCACGGGAGAGCGCACGAGCAAACATTACCTGACCGATTTGGCAACCTATCGGCAAAGCTACCTCAATGCTTTTGTTCGGTACTATGGGCCTATAACCGATTATTGCGTTTTGGCCTTGCTCCCGTCCTATCTGGAGCGAGAAGGTTCTTCCTTGATTTATATGGTGGCCGACCTCATCGACAAAAGCCGGCATCCCGAAAGCGGTTTTTATTTGAATGATTTGGAAGGTTTGTCCTTAACATTGAAACGTTTGGATGCACAAGGCACCAAAATACTCTTGATCGGGGTTTCGTTTGCATTGCTGGATCTGGTGGAAAAACACCGTTTCAAGTTGCGCAATACTACGGTAATGGAGACCGGGGGTATGAAAGGGAGACGAAGGGAGCTCATCCGTGAAGAATTGCATGACCTACTGCAAAAAGGTTTTGGGGTAGATCGAATCCATTCCGAATATGGGATGACCGAATTGTTGTCGCAGGCCTATTCCAAAGGAAATGGTATTTTCAATGCGCCGCCATGGATGAAGGTATTGATACGCGATACCGAAGATCCCTTGACTATTCTGGCCTGTGGGCGAACCGGGGGCATCAACGTCATCGATTTGGCCAACCTCCATTCCTGTTCCTTTATCGCCACCCAAGACCTGGGAAAGTGTTACGAGGACGGCAGCTTTGAAATCATTGGCCGTTTCGATCATTCCGACATTCGCGGCTGTAATATAATGGTGCTCTAGGGATGCCCGGATCAATTCACCACCAAAAGATAGTAATTCTTCTTTCCCCGCTGTAAAAGCACGAATTTTCCATTGATCAGATCGGCGGTGGTGATCAGGTAGTCGTCTTTGACCTTCTCCCTGTTCACGGAAATGGCATTCTGTTTCAATTCCCTTCTGGCCTCGCTGTTCGACGTCAAAAAACCGGTTTTGTCTGCAAGGGCGCCGATCATATCAAGTCCATTTTTGATTTCTTCCCTTCTGATTTCAGCCTGGGGCACACCATCGAACACCTCCAGAAATGTTTTTTCGTTCAAGGTCCTTAAATCATCGGAAGTGGATTTTCCAAAAAGGATTTCGCTGGCGCGGACCGCATTGTCGAGTTCGGATCGGGAATGTACCATCGTGGTAAGTTCCTCTGCAAGCCTTTTCTGAAGCATCCTGAGGTGGGGCGCCTGCAGGTGTTCCCCGACCAGCTTTTCAATTTGTTGCCTCGAGAGAAATGTGAATATTTTGATGTATTTCTGTGCGTCGTCATCCGAGGTATTCAACCAATACTGATAGAACTTATAGGGGGAGGTTCGATCAGCATCCAACCAAACATTACCGCCTTCCGTCTTTCCGAATTTTGTGCCATCGGTTTTTGTGATCAAAGGGCAGGTCAACGCATAGCCCTTTCCCCCCCCGATCCTGCGTATCAACTCGGTTCCCGTGGTGATATTGCCCCATTGGTCGCTTCCGCCCATCTGCAAGGTGCAATTGTGGTTTTGGAAGAGGTACAAAAAATCATAACCCTGCACCAACTGATACGTAAATTCCGTGAACGACATGCCCTCCTTGGCTTCGGAAGAAAGGCGTTTTTTGACTGATTCCTTGGCCATCATGTAGTTGACGGTGATATGCTTGCCCACATCACGTATAAAATCGAGGAACGAAAAATGCTTCATCCAATCGTAGTTGTTCACCAGCACGGCGGCATTTTCCTCCTTGCCCGAAAAGTCTAGAAAGCGCGACAATTGCTCCTTTAGGGCTTGCTGGTTATGCGAAAGTGTTGCTTCGTCCAATAAATTGCGTTCTTCCGACTTGCCCGATGGATCACCGATCATTCCGGTGGCCCCGCCCAAAAGCGCGAAGGGTTTATGCCCTGCCAATTGAAAATGCCGCAACATCATCACGCTCACCAAATGCCCGATGTGCAATGAATTTGCGGTGGGGTCGATGCCCACATAGGCCGATTGCATCCCGCTCAGCAAATGTTCCTCGGTTCCCGGCATCACATCATGCAACATGCCGCGCCATTTCAATTCTTCCACAAAATTAAAGACCATGCTAATCTGTTTGAGTTTGAGCTGCAAATATAAAGAACTCCACTTGGGTTTTCCCCCTATGCCGGTTTCAATTTAATCCGGTCTAAATCGTTAACTTTATCCCATGGTTCTGGTCACTGGCGGTACAGGTTTGGTAGGATCCCATTTGTTGCTGCATTTATTGGAAAAAGGCATAAAGGTACGGGCCATACACAGGCCTGGCAGCGATTTGCGGGCCGTTGCAAAAGTCTTTGCGTACTACAGCGACAACGCCGACGAACTTTTCCGGTCCCTGGAATGGATGGAGGCCGATATCTGCGATATCCCGGCCTTGGAGGCGGCCTTTGAGAAAGTTGATCAAGTTTACCATGCGGCCGCCCTGATCTCTTTCGCCCCCCAAGACCAAGATCGTATGATGAAGGTCAACGCAGAAGGAACGGCCAATATCGTAAACCTGTGTTTGGCCCAAAAAATAAAGAAACTCTGTTATGTAAGCAGCATTGCCACCATAGGCATTGGCCATTCCAAGGAGCAGGTCAATGAAGAGGACGCGTTCCAAGATCAATATGCCAATGACTACGGGCAATCAAAATATGCGGCCGAACTCGAGGTATGGCGCGGATCTGTTGAAGGACTTTCCGTTGTCATCATCAATCCCGGGATTATTCTGGGCCCCGGATTTTGGAACGGCGCAAGTGGAAACCTTTTTAGGATCGCCAATAAAGGCTATAGGCACTATCCGTCTGGTGGAAGTGGGTTCGTTGCCGTGAAGGATGTCGTGGGGGCCATGTCAAGGCTGATGGAATCTGAAATAAACAACGAACGATTTCTCCTGGTCTCCGAAAACCTTTCTTACCAGAAGATCCTGACGCTCCTCACAAAAAATCTTGGCCTAAAACCCCCTTCAAGACCCTTGCGTACCTGGCAATTGGAAGGATTGCGCGCTATTGATTGGCTTGCGCATGCCCTCACCGGCAAGACGAGAAAATTGACCAAAGAAGGAATTCGCTCGCTGAATCACAGGGCTTTTTATTCAAATGCCAAAATAGTCGAAAAAATTGCCTTCGAATTCGAACCCGTGGAGGCCACTGTTGCATTTTGCTGTTCGCGGTTCAAGGAAGGGAATCCTTGAACTTCCTGACTTTTGGTTTCGCATTGGGACTGCCATCTTCAAGCTCCAACATCCGCAAACTGTCCCTAGCCTTTTTTGCCGCATCCATCTCTTTGGCCTGCCGATCTAATTTTTCCTCTACCCGGATATAGATTTCTTCATATTCATCGGGGAGGGAGGCGTAGTATCGATCGCTTTCCACCAACTGCAGACTATCGATGTCGTACTTCTTTAAAAGATAAGGGGTCGGCTCGACCTTATTTTCTGTCAATATTGAAATGTTGGTGGTTTTGGCTGCGGATATGATGGCCAGATCGGCCAGGATGTCGACCATTTTATTTTTGGGTATCAGGTTTTCAGGGGCTTCCAATACCTTTTCGCCACAGGAAATCATGGCAAGACAGAAGAATAAGGCTCCAATGGTGTTTTTCATACTAACTACGATTAAAGGTAAGTCTTTTGGCATTCCGCTGCTCCGAGAATTGGCCATTGTCGTACGCTAGGTGACCATTGACGAAGGTTTGGGTAATTCTGGAAGAAAAGGTGGTGCCTTCAAATGGTGACCATTGGCATTTGTAGGCGATGTTGCTTTTATCGACTTTCCACGGACTATTGGGTTCCACGACCACCAAATCGGCATAATATCCTTCCCGTAGGTAACCCCGTTTGTTGATTTGAAACAGGATGGCCGGGTTGTGGCACATTTTCTGTACTATCTTTTCAAGGGAAATCTTCCCTTGTTGATATTTTTCCAAGAGGGCGGGCAATGCATGTTGTACCAAGGGACCCCCCGACGGACATTGGGTATAGATCTGGTTTTTCTCGGTCGAGGTGTGGGGCGCATGGTCTGTGGCGATGACATCCAATCGATCATCCAATAGGGCTTCCCATAATTGGTCCCTGTCGGCCGCTGTTTTCACGGCAGGATTCCATTTGATCAAGCTTCCCTTTGTCGCATAATCGGCATCGGAAAACCACAAGTGGTGTATACAAACCTCAGCGGTGATCTTCTTCTGTTCGAGGGGGATATCATTTTGGAAAAGATGTGTTTCCTTCCCGGTCGACAAATGAAAGACATGAAGGCGTGCCCCGGTTCTTTTGGCCAGCTGGACAGCCTTGGAAGAAGAAAGGTAACATGCTTCCTCACTTCGGATTTTGGGGTGGCAACCGATCGGGATATCGTCGCCGTATTGTGAACGATATGTTTCAAGGTTACGCCTAATGGTCCCTTCATCCTCGCAATGGACCGAAATTACCAGTTCGGTATTCAGAAAAATCTGTTCCAACACCGCGTCATCATCGACCAACATATTCCCTGTCGAAGAACCCAAAAAAAGTTTTACCCCGGAACAGGCATGTTTGTCGAGCCGTTTGAGTTCTTCCAAATTGTCATTGGCCCCACCGAACAAAAAGGAATAGTTGGCAAAGGCTTTTTTACTGGCCAAAGCAAATTTTTCTTCGAGCCTTTCAATGGTGGTTGTCTGGGGGGCGGTATTGGGCTGTTCCATGAAGGAAGTGATGCCTCCGGCCACGGCTGCCCTGCTTTCAGAAGCTATATCGCCCTTATGGTTGAGTCCAGGCTCCCGAAAATGCACCTGATCGTCGATCAGCCCCGGCAACACATATTTACCCCCGACATCCAACACCTTGGCCGAGGGATCACTGATTTGCCGGTCTATTTTAAGTATTCTGTCGTCCTGTATCAACAGGTCGCCTTCCATGATGTTGTTTTCATTCACCATTAAGGCGTTCTTGATCAATTGCCTACCCATATCAAAATCTTTTTTTTCGAAAAATACTTCGTAACTTCATGACCAAGACCCCCCAAACCGCCTCTTTGATAATGGAGCCGCTCATTTTTGATTTTCCCATGACCCGATCTCTAAAAACGATCGATACCTCCTCGATCTTGTAGTTCATGAGATAGGCACGGAATTTCATCTCGATCTGAAAGGCATAACCGATAAAGCGAACCGAATCGAGCTGGATGTTTTCCAAAACATGTCTTTTGTAGCACACGAAGCCGGCCGTGGGATCATGCACCCGCATCCCCGTAATCATTTTCACATAGAAAGACGCCCCGTAAGACAATAAAACCCGGTATAAAGGCCAGTTGACCACGTTCACCCCTTTTTTGTACCGTGATCCCACCGCTACATCGGCGCCATTCACACATGCCCTGTACAACCTGGGCAGGTCGGAAGGGCTATGGGAAAAATCGGCATCCATCTCAAAGATGAAATCGTACTTTTTGGCAATGGCCCACTTAAAACCATGGATATAGGCCGTACCAAGGCCCGCTTTCTCTTTCCGCACCTCCAAAAAGAGTCGATTGGGAAAATCAACATACAAAGATTCCACTTTGGCCGCCGTACCGTCAGGGGAATTGTCATCAACGACAAGTACATCAAATTCCTTAGGCAAGGCCATCACGGCCCGGATGATCGCCTCAATGTTCTCTATCTCATTAAAAGTGGGAATAATGACTAGGCTGTCGGACATTGAATTTTAAGGATTTGGACAAAAATAGTGTTTTATCATACTGGGATAAAGCGGTATTCGGCTATTTATGTAATTTTTAAATCTTGCCTAAAGCTGATAATTCGTAATTTTGGAGCTTGAATGAACCAAAATTGACACCTCCAAAATTTCCCAGACTTTTCCTCTATTTCTTGGGGGCCATCTTAATACTCAACCTTATACAGGCGCAATTTACCGAACTCATCTTCGATGAGGCCTATTATTGGTACTATTCAAAAACCTTGTCCTTTGGTTATTTCGACCATCCGCCCATGGTCGCCTGGATGGTCTATCTGGGCGGTCTGCTTTTTGACGGGGAACTGGGGGTGAGGCTGACCAGTTGTTTTATGTCGGCTGGCACGACCCTTCTTTTATGGCTTCTGATCGACGGGACAAAAAAGAATGATTTTATACCCCATTTTTTTGTGCTCGTTTTTTCTATGACCCTGTTGAACGCTTACGGTTTTTTCACTTTGCCCGATACCCCGCTGTTGTTTTTTACGGCACTTTTTCTCTTGGTCTACAAGAAGTTTCTGGATAGGCCCACTATGCTGAAGGCGATATGGCTGGGCCTGGTCATGGCCGCGCTGATGTACAGTAAATACCATGCGGTGCTGGTCATCCTTTTTGTGCTGCTTTCCAATCCCGGATTGTTGACCAACAAATATGCCTGGTTCTCAGTGTTGGTGGCAATCTCGGCCTACCTGCCACATTTTTGGTGGCTCTATGACAATAATTTTATATCCGTAAGGTACCATTTGTTCGAAAGGCCCAACGATGCCTACCAATTCAAGAAATATACTTTGGGCTTTTTGCTCAATATGATCGCTATTTTCGGCCTGACTTTTCCGTGGATCTACCAATCGCTTTTCAGGACCAGATCGCAGGATAAGTTTATCAAAGCGCTCCTTTACCTTACCTACGGCGTATTGCTATTTTTCTTTATTTCAAGCTTCAACCGAAGGGTACAGACCCAATGGATCATAGTCATTTCCATTCCCCTGGTCATTTTGGTGTTCAATGATATGCTCGGCCATGAAAATTCAAGAAAATGGATCTTGAGGATGGGTATCCTAAACATAGCAGTGCTGCTATATCTCCGATTGGGTTTGGTTTTCGAACCTTTGTTTCCCATCCATTATGAAAGCCATGGCAACAAGAAATGGGTACAAGAGTTGAAATCCAAAGTGGGCGACATGCCAGTGATCTTCGAAAACAGTTATCGGTTGGCGCCCATGTATAGCTTTTATTCCGGGAGTCCTTCCTATTCGCTCAACAATATCAACTACCGGCAAAACCAATATTCGATCGATGACAGTGAGGCGAAGGTGCAGCACCAAAAGGTGTTTTATGTATCACCGTTTCTTCCCCAAGAATCTGTGGCTTTTACGATGCTCGATGGTGAAGTTTTTTATGGAAGATATATCGACAATTTTGAATCTTTTCGCAAACTGAAGTGTGATTTAGATCAAATATCCTATTCGCTAAAATCGGGGGAAACCTATACCTTGAGGGTTATCAATCCTTACGATACCGATGTAGACATCAGCAAATTGAAATTTGCCGTGGCCTATATGAACCCGAACAAGCGTATTCAAGATATCATCCCCATACAGCCAAAATTGGTTTCCGACAATAAACCGGTACTTCAATCAAATGATACGACCCGTTTTACGTTCTTACTGCCAAAACCTGATATGGAGCGCCCCTCGTATTTTAGAATTGGGATTTCGGAAAATGACCTGCTTTTTGGCCTTAATGGCAATAGCATTAAATTAGACTGATGGAAGCTGTACTACGAACTGCCCAAACCCCCGATTGGATTACTATTTTGATCTTTGCGAGCCTTATTTTCATCGTGTTCGCGAAGGGTTTGTTCTATGGTAGGTACATGAATTTTATGATCTTGCCTTTTAACAATAAATACATCTTCCTTTATAACAAGAAAGACAAGCTGATGAATTGGTTCCAGGTATTCCTTACCCTGTTCCAATTGATTAACTTTTCCCTTTTCCTTTACTTGATCGGGAAACTTTTCTTGGGCATTCCCAAAAATGACGACCCATTGGTATTCCTGGGTATTTTGGGGGGACTTGTGGTTTTTCTACTGCTGAAAATTAGCCTTCAGTTGGTGAGCGCTTTTATTTTTGGTTCCGAAAAGACCATCTTGGAAATTATTTTTAAAAAACTGTCCTATATCAATTATAGTGCTTTGGTCATGTTCCTTGCCAATGCCGTGCTCAGCTTTATTTTGATCGATTCAAAAATTGTGGTATATGTAGCCATTTTCTTAATTCTATTGATCAACATCATAGGTTGGTCGACATTGTTGAAGAATCATCAAAATTTCATAGCCGCTAACTTTTTCTATTTTATTTTGTACCTTTGCGCACTTGAAATTGCACCATTAGTACTAATTGGAAGTTACCTAAACCGCTGAAAACTATGAAAGTAAAGACGATTTTGGTATCGCAGCCAGAACCGAAAATGGACAACTCCCCTTATGCAAGATTGATTGATAAGGAAAAGGTTAAGGTAGACTTTAGACCCTTTATCCATGTTGAAGGTGTAGATGCCAAAGAGGTTCGACAACAGAAAATCGATCTTAAAAACTATAGTGCGGTAATTCTTACCAGCCGGAACGCCGTAGACCATTATTTCAGAATGGCCGAAGAGATGCGTTTTAAGGTGCCGGATTCCATGAAGTATTTTTGCCAATCGGAAGCGGTGGCCTTTTACCTTCAGAAATACGTGGTGTATAGAAAGCGCAAAATCTATGTGGGCAAGATGGATTTTCCCGAATTGGCCGGGTTATTCAAGAAGTACAAGGACGAAAAGTATCTCCTGCCTTCTTCGGATGTTCTAAAACCCATTGTTCCGGAAACCTTGAACAAGGTGGGCATTACATGGACCAGGGGAATTTTCTATAAAACGGTCATTAGCGACCTGTCGGATCTTCGGGATGTGTACTACGATATTCTGGTCTTTTTCAGTCCTTCAGGTATAGAGTCGTTATTGAAGAATTTTCCCGATTTCAAGCAGAATGATACGCGTATCGCCGTATTTGGCGACTCTACCGTAGAGGCTGCTACCGTTGCGGGATTGCGGATCGATATTCAGGCCCCGACCCCGGAAACCCCATCAATGACCATGGCCCTTCAAAAATATATCACCACGGTCAACAAAAAATAACGCCCTAATATCAAAAGGCATATCGCTGTGGGCCTCCCCTTCTAATTTCTTCGCTTGCAAAGGCTTCGTATTTTTTGAAATTTTCCCGAAAGGCGTTCGTAAGTTTAAAAGCCGTGGTATAATAGGCCTGATCGTTGTTCCAGGTGGTTCGTGGGCTGAGTACGCTTGTCGGTACGCCAGGACATTCCCTGGGTTGTGCAACCCCGAAAACGGAATGGATATGGTATTTGTCATAGGAGTACAGCCCCAGATCCCCGTTGATGACCGCATTGATCATGGCCCGGGTATATTTCAGCTTCATTCTCGTACCCACGCCATAGGGGCCACCGGTCCAACCGGTATTGACCAACCATACGCTTACCCCGCTTTCCTTCATTTTTTTGCTCAACATTTCGGCATAACGGGCAGGGTGCAAAGGCATAAAAGGCGCCCCGAAGCATGCTGAAAATGATGGAATGGGCTCTACCACGCCCGCTTCCGTTCCGGCCACCTTTGCGGTATAGCCCGAGATAAAATGATAAGCTGCCTGACTTGGCGTAAGTTTGGAAATGGGGGGCAGCACCCCAAAAGCATCCGCCGTTAAAAAAAAGATATGTTTCGGGTTTTTGCCAATGGAGGGTCTTTGAACGTTGTCGATATGGTAAATGGGATAACTTACCCTTGTATTCTGTGTTATCGAAATATCGGCGAAATCGACGATGCCATCATCGTCCATGACCACGTTCTCCAACAAGGCACCTTTTTTGATCGCCCTGTAGATTTCAGGTTCATTTTCTTCTGAAAGGTTGATGACCTTTGCATAACATCCGCCTTCAAAATTAAAGACCGCATTTTCGTTGTTCCATCCATGCTCATCGTCACCGATCAGTTTACGGGAGGCATCGGTTGACAGGGTGGTCTTTCCCGTGCCCGATAGGCCAAAGAATATAGCGGTATCACCATCTTTCCCCGTATTGGCGGAGCAGTGCATGGGAAGGGTCTTCTTTTGAACCGGCAATATGAAATTCAGGGCGGAAAAGATGCCTTTCTTAATTTCGCCCGTATATCCCGAACCGCCTATCAAAACTATTTTTTTGGTGAAATTCAAGATGGCAAAATTGTGCTGGCGTGTTCCATCGACTTGGGGGTCTGCTCTAAAACCAGGAGCGCTGATGACCGTCCATTCCGGATCAAAGTGCTTCAACTCTTCCGCCGTGGGGCGGATGAACATATTATAGGTAAAGAGGTTCGACCAAGGGTATTCGGTGATTACGCGGATATCCATCCGATAATTCGCATCAGCACAGGCGTAGCAATCACGCACGTACAATTCCTGTTCGTTCAGGTAGGATATGACCTTGCCGTACAGCACATCGAAGGCCGCCGGCTCAAATGGAATATTGATGTTCCCCCACCAAACGTCATCGGCGGTGATCGCATCCTTTACAATGAACCGATCTTGCGGAGACCTTCCAGTAAATTCTCCCGTGTGCACCGCAAGTGCACCGGAATCGGCTTCGCGGCCCATATGCTTATCCAAAGTGATCTCATGCAATTCGGCCGGTGACAGTTGGTAACCTATCCTGTCGTGGTTTATGCCATAAGCCGCCAGTGATACTGTATTGAAACTTTTTTTCGAAATATTCATTCAAACTGACTTTTATGGATGCAAAATTATCATAAAATAATATTTACCCCATCATATTTGCGAATTTATTAGTTGAATTGCCTTAAACAATGGTGGCCCAACAGGACCCAGCCGGCAATCAGGAAAGTTCCTCCCACTGGGGTGATGAATCCGATGGTCGTGAAATCGAATCCGGTCAATTTATTGGTCGCCAGAAGATAAAGGGAAAAAGAGAACATGACAATGCCGATGGCCAAGCAATAAAAGATCCAGTTTTTACTTGCCACGGGCAATCGCGTGGTAGTCCCGAGTACCAGCAATAATAGGGCATGGTACATTTGGTATTTCACCCCCGTCTCGAAGGCCTGCATGGCCCGAGAATCTATCAAATGCTCCAAACCATGGGCCCCAAATGCCCCTAAAACTACCGCCAATCCGCCAAAAATGGTTCCCGTTAAAAATATTGTTCTGTTCATAACTTAATGGCTTACTTTTTTGATAAATGTAACAATTTGATACCTTCGTCTTGCGTTATATCCGACGTAAAAATAGTCAATGCATATGTTGCGAAAAATACTTGTGGTAGGTGCCGGGAAGTCAACCTCCTATCTATTGGATTATTTTTTGGAAAAATCGGTCTCGGAAAAACTTCATTTGACCATTGGCGACCTGCATCCGGAGGGCATTCCCGGGAAAATCAGAAAGCATCCGTCCTGCAAGGTGATGCAACTCGATATTTTTAATGATGTGGAGCGAAAACAGGCCGTCTCCGACAGTGATATTGTGGTTTCCATGCTACCTGCCCGATTCCACATCAAGGTTGCGGAAGACTGCTTGGCCCAAAACAAGCATTTGGTCACCGCTTCCTATATCAGTGAGGAGATCAAGGCGCTCGACACTTCAGCGAAAGAAAAGGGTCTTGTTTTTATGAACGAAATCGGACTTGATCCCGGTATTGACCACATGAGCGCGATGCAGATCATCGACCGTATCAGGGACAAAGGGGGCAAAATGCTGCTTTTCGAATCATTTACCGGCGGCTTGGTGGCCCCTGAAAGCGACAATAACCTATGGAATTATAAATTTACCTGGAACCCTAGAAATGTCGTTGTCGCCGGACAGGGTGGCGCGGCCAAATTTATTCAGGAAGGAACCTATAAATACATCCCCTACCATAAACTCTTTAGGCGCACCGAATTTTTTGATATAGAAGGCTATGGCCGATTCGAAGGATATGCGAATAGGGATTCGCTTAATTATCGGGAGGCCTATGGCCTGCAAAATGCACTTACCCTTTATCGGGGTACCATGCGCAGGGTGGGTTTTTCCAAGGCTTGGAACATGTTCGTTCAACTGGGAATGACAGACGACAGCTATACCATCGACAATTCGGAAGGGATGTCCTATCGGGAATTTATAAACCTTTTTCTTCCCTATTCGCCAACCGATACGGTGGAACTGAAGATGAGACATTATTTGAAGATCGATCAAGATGATATTATGTGGGACAAGCTGGTGGAACTGGATCTTTTCAACCGTAATAAGACCGTTGCCCTCAAGCACGCCACCCCGGCACAAATACTACAGGCGATTCTGGAAGATAGCTGGACATTGGCCGATAATGATAAGGATATGATCGTAATGTACCATAAGTTCGGCTTCGAAATCGAGGGCAAAAAAAAGCAGATCGATGCGAACATGGTGGTCATAGGGGAAAACAAATCGCATACCGCCATGGCCAAAACCGTAGGCCTCCCCGTAGCCATTGCCACCTTGCTCATTTTGAACCAAAAGATAACCACCCCGGGGGTTCAAATTCCGATCAGAAAAGAAGTGTACGAACCCATTCTTCAAGAATTGCAAAAACTGGGCATTATTTTTAAGGAATACGAGGTACCCTACTTGGGCTATAATCCCGACTCCGTGGCCAGTTAAGCAATTGTCATGCCCAAAGCGGCCAAAATTGGTTTTATGGCAAGGGCTTCATCAGTACTGCCAACCCTTCATAATTGGAGGTATCCCTACTATTATTTCGTGGAATATGCCGTAAAATATACGCCAAACCTTGGCAATTAAGGTCAATGTCGGTTAGTTTATTTAAGCAAAATGTTATTTTTACGTATAGATCAAAAGCACAAGTATGAAATCTGGTAATGAAAAAATAAAAATCGATGGCATTGACAAAAAAATCCTAAGATACTTGATGCAGGATGCGCGAAAACCGGTTCTGGAAATTGCGCGAAACATTGGCATTTCAGGGGCGGCCATTCATCAGCGGTTGAGAAAATTGGAATCATCCGGACTGCTTGCGGGTTCAAAATTTCTAATCAACCCTAAGGCTATGGGGTATACCACAATGGCCTACATAGGCATCTATTTGGACAAGGCCATGAGCAACCCTGCAGCGGTCAAACAACTCGAGAAGATTCCTGAAGTATTGGAATGCCACTACACCACGGGCAATTGGTCGATTCTGATCAAGGTCCTCTGCAGGGACAATGAACATCTGATGCAGGTGCTCAATAAGGAAATACAGCAAATAGAGGGGGTATCCCGAACGGAGACCTTTATTTCCCTGGCCCAGCAGATCGATCGGCAGATCACCATCTAAAATCGACCAAATCAACTCGATTTTCGAGAAATTCCTTTTTAAAATGAAAAAGCCCATCCAGAAAAAATCCGGATGGGCTTCCCAAATATATTTAAAATCAATCCCTTCCCCCAAGTACCTGCATTCCCCAGTATACCAGGGTAGCCAAAGAACCGATGGCAGCCACCAGATAGGTACGGGCCGCCCACTTGAGCGCGTCCTCGGAACCTTCATATTCTTCTTGGGTTACCATGTTCTTCGCTTTTAACCATGCCAATGCACGGTTACTGGCATCGTATTCAACGGGCAAGGTGATAAAACTGAACAGTGTGGCAAGGCCCATCATGGCCAATCCCGCAACGGCAACATAATAACCGAGTCCCACACCGGCTGCAGCGCCGAGCATCAGGCCGCCAAAGACCACCCACATGCTCATCCCGGAAGTGATGCTCACTACAGGCACCAATTTAGACCGCAAGGAAAGCCACTCGTACGCTTGGGCGTGCTGAACGGCGTGCCCACATTCATGGGCAGCCACGGCCGCGGCCGAAGCGTTGCGCTGGCTATAGACCCCTTCGCTAAGGTTGACGGTCTTATTCTTTGGGTTGTAGTGGTCGCTCAACATCCCGGGCGTGGAAACCACCTTCACATCGCGAATACCATGATCGGTCAGCATTTTTTCCGCGATTTCCGCTCCGCTCATCCCATTCCTTAAATGTACGCTCGAATAGAACTTGAACTTCTTCTTTAATTGGTTGCTTACCAACCAGCTGACCAGGGCAATGGCGCCGATCAGTATATAATATCCCATCATAATTTTTCAAATTAATTTTACATTGATGATATCAAAGATAATACTGAATCCCAATATCATTGCTATACAAAGCAAAAACCCCGCCAATCTTTCCAATTCAAGCGTTGGAAGTTCACGGGGAGAACATTTCATGACAAAATGATCGGACTATGCCAAAACGGCTTCCCAGCCAAAGGCATCCCCAATTTCCTTATAGACAACTTTTCCAGAGACGATGTTGAGCCCTTTGTGCAAGGAAGGGTCCTTGGCACAAGCTTCTTCCCATCCCAATTGAGCCAATTTCAAAACATAGGGCAGGGTCACATTGGTCAGGGCCACTGTGGAAGTATAAGGAACGGCTCCCGGCATATTGGCAACGGAATAATGTACCACGTCATCTATGATATATATGGGGTCTTCATGTGTAGTTGGGTGCGTAGTCTCAACGCAGCCTCCTTGGTCGACCGCCACGTCGACGATAACAGTGCCCGGCCTCATGGTGTGGAGCATATCCCTGGTAATTAGATTGGGTGCCTTTGCTCCCTTCAGCAATACACCGCCAATAATTAAATCATGATCTTTAACATGTTTTCTAATATTGAATTCGTTGGAGAATTCGGTAACCACATGTGGTGGCATAACATCGTTCACATAGCGCAATCGTTTCATATTGATATCAAGGATGGTAACGTGGGCACCAAGTCCCGCTGCCATTTTTGCAGCCTGTATCCCTACAACCCCCGCACCAAGCACCAAAACCTTCCCAGGGACCACCCCTGGTACGCCCCCCAACAATACACCTCTCCCCTTGACCGGCTTTTCCAAATATTTTGCTCCTTGTTGAATGGCCATACGGCCGGCAACTTCAGACATTGGGGTCAATAAGGGAAGGGCTCCATCCTCATCTTCAACGGTTTCATAGGCAATGCAGATTGATCTGCTCGAAATCATGGCCCTTGTCAACTTTTCGCTGGAAGCAAAATGAAAATAGGTAAATATGACTTGGTCTTCTTGGACCAATGCATATTCCTCTTCAACGGGCTCCTTTACTTTGACCACCATTTCACTCAGGGCATAAACCTGTTTAAGCGTGTCCAAAATAATAGCGCCGGCTTTCTGGTAGTCCTGATCAAAAAAACCACTTCCATCCCCCGCGGAAGATTGCACATATACCGTATGTTTATTTTTTACCAATTCAAATACCCCTGCAGGTGTCATCCCTACCCGACTTTCATTGTTTTTGATCTCCTTTGGAACGCCTATAGTCATTTTTGTTGATTTTTGAATTTAGGGCAAAGTTGCTTCCAGTACTGATATAAATCAATTTAAATCGATAAAAATAGGGGTCTAAAGGATGAAAAGTGATATTTAGCTCACTTGACCCCTGCTTTTAAGGGGGCTTTGTTTAAGATATTCAAAATAATAAAATTGTGTCGCCTAAACCTAAGGTCTCGTTAATAAACAATTATTCGAAAACTTTGGTAAAATCCACTAGCCTACAATATTTACAATTTTCCCGGGTACGACAATCACTTTTTTTGGAATACGTCCCTCCAGTTGTTTTATAGTTTTTTCATGGGCCAGCACCGTGGCTTCGATATCTTCCTTGGCCATATCGGAAGGCAATTCCAAGGTGAACCTCATTTTACCATTGAACGAAATGGGGTATTCTTTACTGCGCTCCACCAAATATTTGGGCTCAAACACCGGAAATGGTGCTGTGGAGATGGAGGTGTTATGCCCCAATTGTGCCCAAAGCTCTTCCGCGATATGGGGAGCATATGGAGACACCAAAACAACAAGCGGCTCAAGTATGGCTCTGCTATTGCAGTTTTGAGCGGTCAGTTCATTGACGCAGATCATAAAAGAGGATACCGTGGTATTGAAAGAAAAGTGTTCAATGTCTTCGATCACTTTTTTGATGGTTTTGTGCAAAGTTTTTAAGCTTTCCTTGGAAGGCTCGGTTTTGACGACCTGCAAACCGTTTTCATCAAAATACAGACGCCAAAGCTTCTTCAAGAAGCCATGTACTCCGGTTATGCCCGCCGTGTTCCATGGTTTGGACTGTTCCAAGGGACCCAAAAACATTTCATAGAGCCTTAGGCTATCCGCCCCGAATTGCTCACAAATGCTGTCGGGGCTCACCACATTGTATTTCGATTTCGACATCTTTTCGATCTCCCGGCCAACGATATATTTCCCCTTTTCCAAGACGAACTCCGTGTTTCCATAGTCGGGTTGCCACTTTTTAAAGGCATTCACGTCCAATTCATCGGCACTATTGATCAAGGAGATATCGACATGGATAGGGGTCACCTGCTTGTCTCCGACCAATCCCTTTGAAATCACCTTGCCCGATTCTTCGTTCCTATAAATAAATGCGCTCATTCCGGTGACCATCCCCTGGTTGATCAATTTTTTGGCGAATTCTTCTTGGGGCACCAAGCCCTTGTCGAACATGAATTTCTGCCAAAACCTCGAATACAGCAAGTGCCCTGTAGCATGCTCGCTGCCCCCGATATATAGATCCACTTCACGCCAGTAGTCAATGGCTTCTTTGGAAAATATTTCGGTTTCGTTGTGGGGATCCATGTAGCGGTTAAAATACTGGGAACTTCCGGCCCAACCGGGCATGGTATTCAACTCAAGTGGAAAAACGGTTTTATGGTCGATCTTTTCGTTGCCGACCACTTTTGAAGCTTGGGTATCCCAGGCCCATTCCGTGGCGTTGCCCAAGGGGGGTTCCCCGGTTTCGGTAGGCAGGTATTTCACAACTTCAGGAAGTCTGATCGGCAAATGTTCATCGGTAACCATTTTTGGCATGCCCTCCACATAATACACTGGAAAAGGCTCGCCCCAATAGCGTTGCCGGCTAAAAACGGCATCGCGCAAGCGATAATTCACCTTTCCCTTCCCCTGTCCCAAATTTTCGAGCGCTGCAATGACCTTTTTCACGGCCAGTTCATAAGTCAGCCCATTCAAAAAATCTGAATTGGCGATCACGGTATGCGCTTTATCGACAAAGGCTTCCTCCGCAATGTCTGCCCCTTCAAAAATATTGGGAATGGGGATGCCGAAATGTTTGGCAAAATCATAGTCGCGCTGATCTCCACAGGGCACTGACATCACCGCACCGGTACCATACCCTGCCAAAACATAGTCGCCGATCCAAATAGGAATCGGGGCCTTGGTAAAGGGGTGTGCGGCATAAGCCCCTGTAAAGGCTCCGGTGATACTCTTGACATCGGCCATTCGGTCACGTTCCGATCGCAATGCACTTGCCTCGACATAGGCCTTTACGGCAGCCTTTTGTTCTTGGCCGGTGATTTTATCGACCAGTTCATGTTCTGGGGCCAAGGTCATAAAACTCGCTCCAAAAATGGTATCGGGCCGGGTCGTGAACACTTCGATGGGATGGCTGATTTCATTGTCATCGGAAGGGATGGTCTTGAAGACCACGGATGCCCCTTCCGACCTGCCGATCCAATTGGTCTGTGAATCCTTTAACGGTTGCGGCCAGTCTATGGTATCGAGCCCGTCGAGCAGCCGTTGGGCATAGGCCGTGATTCGCATGCTCCATTGGGTCATCTTTTTCCGGATGACCGGATGGCCCCCACGTTCAGACAGCCCGTTCACGATCTCATCATTCGCCAGCACGGTCCCCAATGCGGGACACCAATTGACCTCACTTTCGGCAAGATAGGTCAGCCGATACTTCAATAAAATGCCTTGGCGCTTCCGGTCATCCATCGCTTTCCAGTCTTGGGCAGTAAATTGGGGAACATCCTCATCACAGACGGCGTTGACTTCGGCATTACCCCTTTTCTCGAATTTGGAAACCAAGGTTTGGATGTCTTCGGCCTTATCACTGTCCCTATTGTACCACGAATTGAAGAGTTGTATAAAGATCCATTGGGTCCACTTATAATATTTGGGGTCTGAAGTACGCACTTCCCGGCTCCAGTCGAAGGAAAATCCAATTTTGTCGAGTTGTTCCCGGTATCTGCTGATATTGGCTTCGGTGGTAAGTGCGGGATGTTGTCCCGTTTGTATCGCATATTGCTCCGCGGGCAAGCCGAATGAATCAAAACCCATGGGGTGAAGTACATTAAAACCTTGGTGTCTCTTGTAACGGGCATAAATGTCGCTTGCGATATAACCCAGCGGATGGCCTACATGAAGCCCTGCTCCTGAGGGATAGGGAAACATGTCGAGCACATAAAACTTTGGCTTCAAAGAATTGTTTTCTGCCCTGAAGGTTTGATTATTGGCCCAGTACTTTTGCCATTTGGCCTCAATTTCATTGAAATTGTATCTCATGTTCGGGTTTTCCGTTAATATCGGGCAAAAATAAGTTTAATCCATTAAAAGGGAAAGCATAATGGCTTAGAACACCGATTCGATAAAAATTGAAATTATAGGGAAACGGTTATTAAGATTACTTTCCTATTTTTACACCTTCAAATGCCGTTATGGGAAACTCTTTTGAGAACTATCAAAAACGAAAATTGGTTTCGTCTTATTTTTCGGTGGTATTGAGTATTGGATTGGTGCTGTTTTTATTGGGCGTATTGGGCCTTTTGGTACTCAATACCAAGAAAATGGCGGATCATTTTAAGGAACAGATCGCTATTTCCATCTTCTTAAAGGAAAGTGCCAAGGAAGTCGAGGTAAATCAGCTTCAAAAAAGCCTTGCTATGGCCGAATATGTTAAATCGGCCACTTATGTTTCCAAGGAGGAGGCCGCTAAAAAACACAGTGAGGAAATAGGGGAGAATTTTATGGACTTTTTGGGTTATAATCCCTTAAAAAATTCCATCGATGTAAAGCTTAGGGCAGATTTTGTTTCGCCCGAACAGATTGAGGAAATCGCCGCGGAACTAGCGTCCAAGGATTATATCGAGGAAGTTAGCTATGACAAACCGTTGGTTGGCCTGCTCAACGACAACGTGAAGAAAATAAGTTTTTGGATTTTGGTGGCAAGTGGGGTCTTTACCTTTATTGCCGTGTTATTGATCAACAGCAGTATTCGATTGAGCATCTATGCCAAGCGGTTTATCATCAAGACCATGCAAATGGTCGGGGCGACCAAGGCCTTTATTAGAAGACCGTTTATTTGGACCAACATTAAGTTGGGCATGTTGGGGGGACTTATTGCATTGGCGGCCTTGGCAGGATTCCTATATTATATAGATTCCACCTTCCCGGAATTGGACTTGTTCGGGGAGCCCTTGGTATTGGTATTGCTATTTTCCGGTGTTTTTGTGCTGGGAATCGTGATTTCCCTGATCAGCACCTTTTTTGCGACACAACGCTTCCTAAATCTTAGAACCGACGAATTATATTATTAACTTTACGCCATGGGCAAAAAATCAGATCAACAAACTGAAAGACGTGCACAACAAGAATTCATCTTCCAAAAAAAGAATTATCTCTTTATGTTCCTGGGAATGGCATTCGTCGCTTTGGGATTTATTCTGATGAGCGGTGGGGGCGGTGACGATCCCAACATTTTTAACGAGGAAATCTTCAATTTTAGGCGAATTCGACTGGCACCCACACTGGTACTCATTGGCCTCGGTATTGAAGTTTATGCGATTTTGTTGAATCCGCACAAGAAGAAATAGGTTTTGGATATTTTTAAAGCCATTGTGCTCGCCATCATCGAAGGAATCACCGAATACCTGCCCATTTCCTCTACAGGGCATATGATCATCGCTTCATCGTTTTTTGGGATTGCCCAGGAAGAATTTACCAAACTGTTCACCATTGTCATACAATTGGGCACTATTTTATCGGTGGTCGTGCTTTATTTTAAGCGCTTCTTTCAATCAGTGGATTTTTATCTTAAACTTTTTGTGGCCTTTATTCCTGCCGTCTTCTTCGGCCTGTTGTTGAACGATGTGATCGATTCATTATTGGGAAGTCCGTTAACGGTGGCTGTTTCATTATTGCTGGGGGGTATTGTACTTTTAAAGGTGGATGACTGGTTCGGTGATGGAAAGCAAACGGCCATCTCCTATGCCACCGCGTTTAAAATTGGAATGTTTCAGTGTTTGGCAATGATTCCCGGGGTTTCAAGGAGCGGCGCCAGTATTGTAGGGGGAATGACCCAAAAACTATCCAGAACCGCGGCTGCCGAATTTTCTTTTTTTCTCGCGGTCCCAACCATGTTGGGCGCTACGCTAAAGAAAGGTTATGATTACTACAATGCCGGCTTCTCCCTGACTTCGGAGCAGATCAATCTATTGATCATAGGCAACGTTGTAGGTTTTGCGGTGGCCTTATTGGCCATCAAGACATTTATAGGTTATTTGAGCAAACATGGTTTCAAAATGTTCGGTTATTATCGGATCATCGTCGGCCTGGCCATTTTGCTCCTCCATTATTTTGTGCGCCCATTAACCGTGATCTGATGACAAAAGATGAATTTTTAGAGGGACAAGTGCTTCTGATCGACAAGCCCTTGGGCTGGACATCGTTTCAGGCAGTCAACAAAATCAAATGGGCCATCAAGAGAAAATTTTCGCTCAAGAAGATCAAAATAGGCCATGCAGGGACCTTAGACCCCTTGGCCACGGGCCTTCTGCTGATCTGCACCGGCAAGTTCACCAAAAATATAGAACAGCTTCAGGGAGCGGAGAAGGAATACACAGGGACCATTACCCTCGGTGCGACCACGCCCTCCTATGACCTTGAAACCGATGTGGATGCCACTTATCCCATAAACCATATCACAAAGGAATCGATCGACCTTGCCACTTCCTCTTTTGTGGGGGAAATTGAGCAACGGCCCCCTATATACTCTGCCTTAAAAAAAGATGGTAAACGCCTCTATGATTACGCTCGGGCGGGACAGGAGATAACGATAAAAAAAAGAAAAGTCAGCATCACGGCCTTTGAGATCACCCAAGTCGACTTGCCTGACATAAAATTTAGGATCAGCTGCGGCAAGGGTACCTATATCCGATCGCTGGCCCATGATTTTGGTATCGCATTGCGCAGCGGCGGTCATCTTTCGGCCTTGAGAAGAACCAAAATAGGGGATTACAACGTAAATAGAGCCATGGATCCCAATGCTTTTGCCGATATTTTGCTGCAAAACAACAATATTCCATAAAAATGTCCGCAATTCTGTTTCCCTTGAACAGGAAATTGAAATATTTTTATAAAATTGCGGTTATAGCTCTATGAATCTGAATCGCAAACAGTTGTCTTTTCTGATCACCCTCTTTTCTATGTCGATTGTGGTGCTGCTCCTATACAGTGTCCACTTGGGAAAAGAAGAGGAAAGGGATGAATATGTGGTGGAGATGATCTTGGACGAAGCAGATTTGGAAGAATTGCTCAAAGAAGAGGAAAAACAAGAGGAAACCCCTGCTGAGGCAGACCCCATCAAGAGCCATATGGCGTTCAATGAAACGGCCAAACCCAGCCTTGGCAACCCTGAGCCCATTAAAACACTGGAAGAGCTCATGGCAGAGCGGGAAGCAGCTTCAGAAAATGATGAAAATTCAGATTTGATGGCCGATTCGGAATACGCGGCCAAAATCAAGGAATTGACCAAAAAAAGGGAGGAAGCAAAACAAAAGCTGGGGGAAAAGGAGGCCGAAAAAGAAGAATTCACAAATAACCTGGCCGAACGGCGCACCTCGGTATCCTTTTCCCTGATCAACCGGAACAATTACAAACTGCCGCCGCCTATCTATACCTGCATAGAAGGGGGGAAAGTAGTGGTCAATATCGAAGTGGACAATTTGGGCAACGTCGTTGCCGCCGATTTCAACGAAAATAGTTCCGATACCGCCAACGGCTGCTTGGTAGAGAATGCGATAACCTATGCCTTGAAAGCAAAATTCAACTCCTCATCCAAAATGCGTCAAAAAGGTACCATTACCTACTTATTTCAAAGAAAGACCCGATAACAGGTCTTGCAGTATATCTTCTCCCCTGTCCTTATTATACCAAATTTGGAGGTCTTGCCTGAAGGCCGGGGACAAGGAGCCATTTTCCTTCTTAAATTCAGCAACCATGGCTGCCGCTTTGGGAGGCCTGGGGCCCCAGGTGTAAAGCACTTCCCTGCTGTGCCGGTCCAGAACCAATAATTTGGGAATAGATCGTTTGCCCTCGGTCAAATAACAGTCCATCAATTCCAAATTTTGATCCCTCAAGACTACTTTCAGGTCAATTTCCGGGTTGATTTCGGCAATTTTGTTCATCAATGGTAGGGAGGGTGCCGCATCACCGCACCAACTTTCGGTGATGACCAGCCAAATCATTTCCCGATCCAGCTTTCCAATTTGCATTTTTTTGGTTTCGGGAATAACCAGAGTCTTCTCCCATCATTTCATGGGCTGCTCGTTCAGCCGGGTGTATTGGATCCGGGACGGGGAATGTTCCGCCCCGGAAGTAAGACCTTTCCTTGCCAGTTTGGAAACCAAAAGGCGGTAGGCATCATAGGGCATGGCATTGGACAGGCTTTGTTTTATGACATCGTCACAGTTGTCTCGCATATAGAACTCATTCAAAGGGTACCGCCACTGTTCAAAGTCAGGAAAGGAATGGCAGGGATTTATAATCCCCGGCAGTTGGTCGGAATCTTGAAAGGGAAGCTTACAATGATCTTTTTTTGATCATGCCGCCACGGGTATCGTTGATTTTGTTCATGACCACGAAGGCCTTGGGGTCAATTTTTGATATTTCTATATTTAGCCTCCGAATTTCCAATCGGGTAATTACGGTAAACAGCACATCGTAGCTAATAAAGGTCCCATTTTCACCAAACCCCCCTTTTGCAGGATAAATGGTCACACCACGGCCCATGCGCTCCACGATCATGGCCCGAATGGGCTCACTGTGGTTGGAAATGATGGTAACCCCGGTATATTCCTCAATGCCTTCAACCACAAAATCCAGCGTTTTGGAGGCGGCTAGGTAGGTGAGCATCGAATACAGTGCTGTTTCAATGGATAATAGATAGGCGGCAGCCATGAAAATCACAAAATTGATCAAGACGATCACGTCACCTATGGTGAGGCCAATTTTTCTGCTTAGATAAATTGCCAAAATCTCCGTCCCGTCGAGTACCCCACCGCCCCTTATTGAAAGCCCTATGCCGGCCCCTAGGAAAAATCCTCCAAAAACCGACACCAATAATTTATCCTGGGTCACTTCAGGAAAATGTACCACAGCAAGCAAGATGGCAAGCCCCAGTATGGCCAAGCCCGCCTTAATGGCAAACTGCTTTCCGATTAATTTAAATCCCAGCAAAAGAAAAGGCAGGTTCACGACCACTATCAACAAGGAAAGTGGCAAATCGGTGACTTCGGCCAATAGCAATGAAATACCGGTAGCACCTCCATCGATAAAACGGTTGGGCAACAAAAAACTTTCCAGACCGAATGCAGCCGAAAGTATGCCCAAAGCTATAAATAGGATATCCCTGAGAATAGAATTCACGGCTACCCTAAGCCTTCGGGATCTTTTTAAGTAAGATCGCGCATGGCCCAAGGTTTTAAAATCAAATTTGGAGTGCTTGCCCATAAACTAAATAGATTCGTTCGCCAAACGGTAACTGGTCTTCCAAAAAAGACATACTGCAACAAAAATGCCCGCTTGTACAAAGCGGCTATAGATTTTCGGGATTTACCGCCAAGCTGTTGAACAATTTGGCCTTGGTGGTAAAGAATTTATTCTGCACCTCGTTCTGTTTCAATTCGGCCTCGATCAGTTTACCCTCCCTGGAATTGATCAAAAATAGCGAACTCTCCCCAAAACTGAACTTTCGCTCTTCGGCCGTAAGCAATGCATTGTAATTGATCACAATATCATCGATCAATACATTTTGTGTTTCAAAAGACTCCAATTCCCTATAAATCGCCAAAACCTTGTTTCTTATGGCCACTTCGGCATTGTCCAATTCATATTGTGCGTCCTGTAACTTAAATTTGGCCAGCTTTAGGTCGCCCCTTTCCTTTCTGAGGAAAAGCGGCAACTGAAAATTGATGCCGCCCTTATAATTCAATGTTTCAAAAGAATTGATCAAATCTGGGGTTTCCGTTAAAAAGTTATATTCAAGGTCTATTTTAGGTAGCAACTTATTCGCTTTTAAACGTTTTTCCACCAATAGCCCATCTACTTTAAAGCCCAAGGACTTTAATTTTGGATGGTTTTCCAAGGTAAAACTATCGAGCGGCTTCCCCATGATTTCGAGAGTGTTGTCTATATCACCCTCCAAGTACAGGTCTGGCACTACATTGGGTTGTAACTCTATGGGCACATTATCGTTCAGCCACAAAAAATTGGAAAGTTCCAACGATTTGTTCATGAACCGAACCTTGGCCTGTTCCAAATTCAGCGCGCGGTCCTGCACCGCAATTTTAGCCTCTACGGTATCGATGGCCGCGATGTCTCCGGCCAGCGCACTCTTTTTTATGCCCTCGAAACGAATTTGGGCGTTCACCAAAAAGTTGTTGAATACCTGACTGTCAAGATAGGCCCTTAACCAATCGAAATAGGCCAAGGAGGCTTCGAACAGAATTTGGTTCACCAAAAGGTCGCGATCGGCCCTGGTCTGCTCCCTAAAATATTTGGCTTGCTTCAGGGTGGCCATACGTTCGTTGATCCATAGTCCTTGTCCAACGGCCATGGAAACACCGGCACTGTACAACCCATCTGTCGGTACGCTTTCGGCGGGATTTAGAAAATCGCCATCATTCTGTTCAAAATTGCCTTTCAGTTCCAACCCGAACCAGGTAGGGATTTTGAAGGTCGCGTTCAAACGGTCGTAGTAGTCGGTACCCTTAAACTCTTTGCGGTCGTAATCGACCTCTATTTTAGGGTCGAAACCCCCACGGGAGCGCATCAAATTGGCCTGCCCGACACCAATCGTCAATTGGGCCTGTTTGGCGATCGGATGGTATTTCTTCACATATCCCAAATACTCTCCAAAGTTGAGCACTAGCGTATCGCCTTGCTGGGCGCGCACACCAAGGGCCATGAACATAAAAAGGAAATAGACCTTCTTTCTCATTTTTTTTGGGCCTTTGCCATGTCGTTAGTCGGTTGATAATAGTTCGGGGAAGCCATTCAGCTGTCGCCATAACTCGTACCAAATGGGCACATCCTCCAAAAGGGCGATGGTATATGCACCAGAGCCCACTCGGATGTCTTTCGGCCACGGATGGTCATTGGGGTCGGGGGCCAGAAGCACCCTATACTTGCCGTTGGCACTGATAAAAGTTTCAATAGCGACAACCTTGCCCCCATAAGTGCCATAGGAAACATTGGGCCATCCGCTGAAAACGATCGCGGGCCAACCATCGAACTGAATGCGTACTTGTTCCCCCAAATGCATCAATGGCAGATCTAATGGCTCAACAAATGTCTCCACCGCAAGATCGTAATCTGAGGGCATGATGCCTACCAATTGATCGCCTTCCTTAAAAGTCTCACCGATACCGCCTTGTATGGCTTTGTTGATGAAACCGTTTTGTGGAGCCCTTATGTAGTACATATCATTGCGCATTGAATAGTTGGTGAACTCGTTCTCCAGCTTGGTCACCTGTGCTTCCGAATCGTATTGGTTCGACTGGGCGGTGAACATATCGCTCTGCGCCTTCGAAATCTTATCGGTGTATTCGGCCTGGGTTCGGTTGATTTCGACCTCAGCGTTGATCACTTCGTTTTTGGCGGCCAATAGCTTGTTCTGTTGCGATATCAATTTAGCCTGGGTTTCCTGTAACTTCAGCCGCTTTTCCTCTACATCGGTCACCGCTTTCAAGCCTTCTTTTTCAAGTTGTACCACCCGATCATATTGACGTTCGGCTATGGTAATGTTCGTTTTTGCCGCCTCCAGATCGATACTGTCGCTCTGTACCTTGAGAATGGCCTGTAACAGCTTGTTTTTTGCCTGTTCGAGCTTCATTCCCCTTTCCATCCCGAGGGCGGAAATCTGGGTATTGAGTGCCCCAACCTTGTTTTCATAGGAAGATACGGCGGCAGATTTGGCCTTGATCTGTTGCCCGGTACGCTCCACCAAGCGAGGGTCGAAATATTCGTTTTTGATCTCGGATATAAACAGAATGGTATCTCCCTTTTTGACATAGTCTCCTTCACGTACGAACCATTTCTCTATACGCCCGGGAATAGGTGACTGCACGGTCTGGGGTCGTTGGTCCGGCGTGAGAGTGGTGAGGTAACCCTCCCCGGAAACATTCTGTGTCCATGGTAAAAAAAGCACGATAAAGCCCACAATGGTAAAGCCCAACAAAAATTGGTTGAAATGCTTGTAGTGCTTTTTATGAAAAACGATTTTTCCTGACTTGTAACCAGTGAGGTCTACAGTTCTATTGAGCTTATTGTTCGAGATGTTCAACATGGTATTTTAGTTTTCGTTGATGATCTTCCCATTTTCAATGGTAATGATCCTGCTGCAGCCTTCCATCCATTTGGGATTTTGACTCACCACAAGAAGCGCCCAACCATTGATGGGATCGGTCAGGAAACGCATGATTTCATTGGCCTCCCGTTCATCAAATTGGTTGAGGGGATCTTTCAAGATCAGCAGTTTCGGTCGACGGATGATACTTCTGGCCAAAACTATTTTTTTGGCAACGGTATAGGGTATTTGCTTTCCTTCGGGATAAATTACCGTTTTGATGCCCTTGGGCTGTTCTTTCACAAATTGCGTAAGGCCTGTTTTTTCCAAGGCCCAATATATATCTTCACTTGATACGGAAGTATCCCCGAAAGTGATATTGTCTTCCAACGTGCCTTCGAAAGGGGATTCTTCCGCCAATGACTGTCCCAAAAAAGAGCGGTAGTCATTTAGATGCAATCCCTTCAATGACACATTGTTGACATAAATATTTCCTGAGGTAGGTTCGATAATTCCAGCGATAAGCCGTAATAAGGTAGACTTTCCGGATCCGCTTGATCCTTGGATCAATATTTTACAGCTGGGTGTTATGGTCAAAGAAATATCGTCCAATATTTTCTTGCCCCCGTCAGGAACATGATAACCCACATGGTCCAATTCCAAGGTAAACCCCTCCCCCGATCTAAAGGGTCGCTCCCCTTCCTGTGGTTCCAATTCCTTATCTACCACTTGGCCCAATTTTTCGAGGGAGGTGAGGACATCATATATCGATTCGAGGCCCAAAATCAATTTTTCCACAGAAGCGATCACCAAGAGGATGATCAGTTCCGCCGCCACAAACTGCCCGATGTTCATTTCCTGGTTCAAAACCAAAAGGCCCCCGATCAACAAAAGTCCGGCAGTGACCAAGACCTTAAACCCGATCATTTGAATAAACTGAATGACCAGGATGCGGAAGTGGCTCTCCCTAGCGGTCAGATAGCCCGCCACCAAAGTATCGTTCTTGTCAATGGCATGACTGGTTTTACCCGATAATTTGAACCCGATGATCGATCTTGCCACTTCTTGTATCCAATGGGCGACCTTATATTTATTCTTGGATTCGTCCAAACTGGTTTCCAAACCACGCTGTGCGGTAAACTTGAAAACGACATAGATCAAGACGAGCAGGAGCATTCCATAGATGATAAAAAAGGGATGATAGAACGACAACAGGATAAGCCCGAAAATGATTTGGAGGAAAGCGGCTGGAAAATCGACCAAAATCTTCGCCAATCCCTTTTGAACGGTAAGCGTATCAAAAAATCTGTTGGCCAATTCCGGGGGATAATAATTGCGAAGTTCGCTCATTTTTATCTTTGGGAAGCGATAGGCGAATTCAAAAGAAGCCCTTGTGAATATCTTCTGTTGCATGTTCTCAATGATCCTCATTTGCATCAACTGCAAAATACCGCCGAAGGCCACTGCCAAGGTCACCAATATGACCAGAACAACCCATGAAGTACTTACCTGTGCCCCTTGAATCAGGTTGATGATGGCCTGAATGCCCAGTGGAAGCGAAAGGTTTACCAAACCGGCAAAAATGGCGTAATAGAAAACTTGAAAAACGTCTTTTCGGTCTAATTTTAGCAAGCCGATCAAGCGTTGCCAGGGGGTTAGCATTGGTTTAGCCATTGGTTTTTAGGTTTAAGGCATTGAAAACAAGGTCGGTCAAAAATTGGGTCGGACTAATAGCATCATTACAATCGGTCATGGAGGAAAAATGCTCCTTCAAAAAATATTGATGGAGTGCGCCTTCCACAATGGTACTTGCCAAACTGGAAGGATAGAGATAGTTGGGGTCTACACCAACGATCATGTCGCTGATACGCTTCACCAACCTTTTATAGATAACAAAGTACCCCTCCTTATTTTCCACATCCACTTCTTTCGTCAGGTACGATTTGGAGTATTCATTGATCACTATTTTGTTGAGCAAAACCTCGTTTACATGCGAAACGGACCGATCCTCTTCAGTTGCGCTGGTAATGATTTCAAGCGCCCGTTTCAATTTCTCTTCAGCATTCGAGATACTGTTGGTCGCGAAAACCAATTTATATTCCAGCCATCCCCAATACCAGGAAGCCAAATAGAGCAGTAACTTATGCTTACTTTCAAAATAACGGTATATGGAACTTTCGTTGGAACTGATCTTTTCACCCAATTTTTTGAAGGTGAATTTATCGAAGCCCATCTCAAAGATCATGTTAATGCCCTGTTCTATAATCCTTTTGCCCAAATCTGAGGATTGGGGATCCTTTACATAGATCTTGTCGTTGATATCGATTTTTACCGTTTGCAATAGATGATCCATTATAATTTTTTTTTGAAAACGCTAAAATAATAGTTTTACTATTAGTATATGATAGTTTAACTAATTTTTAACGAAAGCACTACTTTCTAAATTGAAAATATTGCTATTTTCGTAAAACAAAGGGTAAATCATTACGAATATGGGAAGATTAACCTTCTTTTTGCTTTATATCATAGGTGTCTTGCCGATGCAAGGCCAACAAGCCGGTGCTTTTGTTATTGAGGGTTTTCAAAAGATGGAAACCGGTTCTCCTATGACGAACTATGAAATAAACCTTCCCGTGAATCAAGTGGTCGCCATTATGGGTGGTCTGAAAGATTGGGATGGAATGAACGATTATTTCAATTTTTTTGGGAGCAAGCTTATTATCGAAAGCAGGGATATTGGCCTCGATGGCATCACTTATTTGGTTTTGAGAAGGGAAGACGGCCTGAATTTTTTTGATCTGTTTCCCACCCTAAGAGCCAAATTCATTCCTTCCCACCATATCGATTTTATGGATAAGGAAAGTTGGCGCAAGGAATCGGATTGACCATTTTATGGAATAGAAGGAATCCATTGTTTAACCTTAAATATTCAGATATGAAAAAAGCAGTATTGTGTTTGATGATTTTAGTGACGGGAATTTCACTCAGTGCCCAAGAGGTTCGAAATTCGGTCTCTGTCGGTGACCTTATGGTAATCCAAAAACCCAAAGGAATCGATTATATGCATGTGCAATTTCCACGAAGGAATATCATCATCAAACAGGGAGGGATTGCCAATATGAAAAGCCTATATGGTCAGAAAGTAATGGTAACCGAAGTAAATGGCATTACCGACGGGAATACCGAAGTTGAATTAATGCTCTTTAACGGACGGCGATTTTTTGGCTATCTGCCTTCCGTAAAAGCCAAATGGGAACCAGCATTGGCGGCAGGGGAGCTAAAGCCTGCACCACAGGAACAAAAGGAAGCACTGGCCAATCGATAGCCTAAAATGCCAAGCTTGGCGCCAAGCGCCCATCAATGATATGGTAAGATTCGTTCATTGAAACAGGTCCCTATTGTCCGAAAAAAACGTATTCCATGTTATTATCCATACATAGAACATTGATAGAGGATATCAACGCGGCCAAGGCTGCGGGATATAGAACAGCCTTTTTATATCGCGACGGCCGAATCCTTTGCAGGGAATCAAATGAAGCCTATTCGGCAGAAGACTGCCAATTGGTGGAGCACTGCAGACATGAGGGCATGAACGATCCCGGCGATGCATCCATCTTGTTTTTGATACGGTGCAAAGATGGCCTAAAAGGTTATCTAAGCAGTGCATACGGCCCATATTCCGATACCGAGCTGATCGATTTTGTAATGTCTTTGAAAAAAGCCGATGGCCCTATCCCTTAAATTTAGATTGATATGATCTTAGTCCACATTCTTGCAAAGAACAACGAACAGGCCCATGAAATAGTAGAGGTATTGACCGATAGAAAACTATTGCTCCATGCCATGCTTTTCGAAAAGACGGTCTACCAAAAAAATTCAATCACCGGAAAGCTCGAAAGCGTTGAAAAAGTAATGGTAATGGGCAAGACAAAGGCATTGTTGTTCAATACCATCAACAAGATACTGCTTAAAAAGTATCCCGACCATATGCCGATGCTCTATGCGGTGCCCATCGTTTATATGGATGATGGTCAAATCACCACTTTAAGGGCCAATACCGCTAAGGTTTAAATCCTTTTATTGGCCATCAATAGTTTGAAATCCAATCGAAATGCGATTCGATAATGGTTTGTTTGTTCTTTCCGAGGTATTCGAGAAAGGCTTTGGCTGCGGGAGATAATTTTTTGCTTTGCAACCAAATCAGGTTCCAGGTCGTGCTCATGGGAAGGCCTGGCATGGGGATGATTTGAAGGTCCCCATTTTTTAACTCGTTCTTGATCCCGATCAAGGGGGTTATGGAATAGCCAAGTCCGGCCACGACTGCCTGTTTTACCGCCTCATTCGAAGTAAGTTCAATCTTCTTTTTAATAGGTATCCTTAATTTCGAAACAAAATTTTCCATGGCAAGTCGGGTAGCGGACCCTTGCTCCCTATAGATCAAAGTCATTTTCCCCAATTCCATTTTATTCATAGGGACATTCGGCGCCTTTCTGCCCCCGACCAAAAAAAGTTTGTTCTCCATCAACGCGACACTATTGATTTTAAGCTTTCTGGGGAATACCGATACCAAGGCAAAATCGACCTCATTCCTTTCCAGGCTTTTAACCACTTTTGATTTGTTCGTGACATCCATCACCAGTTCAACCCCTTTATGAATGCCTATAAAATCGGTCAAAAAATAAGGCATCACATACTTCCCTGTGGAAACTACGGAGAGGGTGAGCCTTCCGGCAAGTTCCCCTTGATAGGAAAGCGTTTTGTAATTGATCGCATATACCTCATTCAAGATCTTCTCGGCCGCAACGGCAATTTCCTTACCAAAATCGGTGACGAACAATTGCCGCCCCACCACTTCGGTCAAGGGAATGGGAAACTGATCTTGAAAGTTTTTGAGCTGTATCGATACCGCGGGCTGGGTCAAAAACAGCTCTTCCGCGGCCTTTGTAATGCTCTGTTTTTGAGCGATTTTAAGGAAGATCTGTAGTTGATGCAAAGTATAATGCATAAAATATATTTATGTAAAGCATAATAAATATATATAATTATAAATAAAAAAAACAACTGATATTTGCCTCGAATCAAAAAAAAACTCATGAACACCATTACGATTGCCAAGGGGGATGGTATAGGTCCAGAAATTATGGAGGCCACGCTGAAGGTCATCTTGGCCGCCGGAGCCCAGTTAAATATTGAGGAAATCGAAGTCGGGGAAAAGGTATACCTGGCCGGAAACACCGCAGGAATTTCAGCCTCGAGCTGGGATTCGATTCGAAAGAACAAAGTTTTCTTAAAAGCGCCGATCACAACCCCTCAAGGTGGCGGTTACAAAAGCCTGAACGTTACCACTCGAAAATTCTTGGGCCTGTACGCCAACGTGAGGCCCTGTAAAAGTATGTATCCCTTTGTGAGCACGAAACATCCCGAGATGGACTTGGTAATCATCAGGGAAAATGAGGAAGACCTATATGCGGGCATCGAGCACCAACAGACCGATGAAGTAGTTCAATGTTTGAAACTGATCAGCAGACCTGGCTGTGAAAAAATTGTGAGATATGCGTTTGAATATGCCAAAAAGCACGATCGAAAAAAGGTCTCTTGTTTTACAAAAGACAACATCATGAAGCAGACCGACGGTCTTTTTCATACTGTTTTCAATGAAATCGCAGCGGAATATCCCGATATCGAAAACGAACATTGGATCATCGATATTGGGGCGGCAAAAATGGCAGATACCCCGGAAACCTTCGACGTGATCGTCATGCCCAACCTATACGGTGATATCCTTTCCGATGTTGCCGCACAGATCACTGGATCGGTGGGCCTGGCGGGATCTGCCAATATTGGGGAGGAATGCGCCATGTTCGAAGCCATCCATGGCTCTGCACCCAGGCGGGCAGGACAAAACCTTGCAAACCCATCTGGTTTACTGCAAGGCGCCATCATGATGCTGAACCATATCGGGCAATCCCAAGTGGCCCAAAAGGTACAGAACGCCTGGTTAAGGACCATGGAAGAAGGCATCCATACCTATGATATTTTCAAACCGAGCATCAGCAACAAAAAAGTCGGGACACAAGAGTTTGCCCAAGCCGTTATCGATAACTTGGGCACCGAGCCCAACATCCTTAAGAAAGTCACCTACCTTCAAGACAGTCCGTTAAAACTTCCGAAATATACCCGTAAACCGGCTGCAAAAAAGGAACTATTGGGTATCGACCTGTTCGCCCATTGGCGCGGCCTTCGGGCGGAAGAATTGGCAGCACATCTCCAGACATTGACGAGTGAGGCCCTCGAACTCACCATGATCACCAACAGGGGTATCAAAGTATGGCCCAATGGTTTCGAAGAGACCTTTTGTACAGACCATTGGCGCTGTAGATTCAGTGCAAAGAACGGAAGCCTAACACCAGAACACCTGCTTGGTATTTTGTCGGAGGCACACAAGAAAGGAATCGAAGTGATCAAAACTGAAAATTTATATGCCTTCGAGGGCCAGCCAGCCTTTTCGTTGGGGCAAGGTCAATAAAAGCAAGAACCCTAAAAATGAGAAATATGAATCCCACCAAGTCACGACTTGCCCTCGGGCTGACGCTAACGGCAATTACAGTTTGCCTGGCCTATTCAATCGCCCACGAGAACATTTTTGTAGACCGCCTGTTGGTTTCCACCTCCATACTGTCTTTCGTCATCCTCATTCGAAGTCTGGAAAAAAAATAAGTTCAAAACCCTAGGAATCTGCCAATGCAATGCCCCATTTGGCAAATCGTTAAAAACAAATATTAAATAAATCCATAAACCATATTAAAAATGAAGACACAAACCAAATTAGAGGTTAAACTGGTGGAAGGTACATTTACACCAGCCGATGCTGCCGACGTATTGTTCACTTTGATCGGAGACAAAATAAAATTTCATAACCTTCAAATATTAAGTCTCCAGGAAAGGTTTGGGGAAACGACCAAAAACTCCGAAAAGCGTGTTAAAGAATTGAAGGACGCAAAAAACAAGGTAAAGGATTTGGTGATCCACGCCCGGAACGAAGGCTGTGAACTTGGAATCAGCGGAGCCATTGAAATTACGCTACTCGAGAACGATTCGCTGTAAAGGCCGGTGATCACCAAACGGGCCATTGCCCAACGCAAATTCTGATATGGATATACATCTGTTGGTTGACAACCTCACCAACCCGGCACTGCTGTTTTTCTTTTTGGGCATTTTGGCGGTACAACTGAAAAGCGACCTTGAAATACCCCCCAATTCATCCAAATTCATTTCGTTGTACCTTTTGCTTTCAATCGGCTTCAAAGGGGGGCAGGAATTATCGCATAGCCCGTTGACCATGGAAATCATCTGGTCGCTTTTGTTCGGGATCTTCCTTGCACTGATCGTTCCGCTGTATTCCTACTTCATACTCCGAAGGAAGTTCAGCGTGTCCAACTCAGGAGCCATTGCAGCAGCATATGGTTCGGTAAGTGCGGTCACCTTCGTGACCGCCATATCGTTTTTGGAACTTGAAAAAATTGATTTTGGCGGACACATGGTCGCCGTAATGGCCTTGATGGAGGCACCGTCGATCATTGTTGGTGTGCTCCTGATCTCGGTCTTTGATGATGGTCGAGGTGCAAAAATCCCAATGGGCAAAGTGATACGTCATTCGGTGACCAATGGCAGTGTTCTGTTGATATTGGGAAGCCTTCTGGTGGGTTTATTGGCCAGCGAACAACAGGCAGAGGGCATCAAACCGTTCACGACCGATATCTTTAAAGGCTTTTTGGCGGTTTTCCTGCTCGACATGGGCATTACAAGTGGCAAGAAACTATCTTCATTCCTAAAAAAAGGATGGTTTGCCCTGCTCTTCGCCCTTATTGTTCCCATAATCAACGGTTGCACCGTGGCCATTTTGAGCGGCAGTTTTACACATAGCGTGGGCAATCGCTTCCTCTTTGCGATCTTGGCGGCAAGTGCCTCCTATATTGCGGTTCCGGCCGCTATGCGCTTGGCGGCCCCTAAGGCGAATCCCAGTCTTTATTTGCCCATGGCCTTGGCCATTACCTTTCCTTTCAATATCACATTGGGGATGCCACTGTATCTATATATCATACAATCATTTTAAATAATAGTCCTAACTTTATGTCCCAATCATGGGCTTATGGAAAAAAACAGATGCGGTTGGTGCAAGGGGGATGCCCTTTATGAGGCCTATCACGATTTGGAGTGGGGCGTACCGGTAAAAGATGATGCCACCTTGTTTGAGTTTTTAATATTGGAAACCTTTCAGGCCGGTCTGAGCTGGATCACCATATTAAGGAAACGGGAAAACTTCAGAATAGCCTTCGATCGCTTTGATTATCGAAAAATTGCCCGTTATGACCAAGCCAAGGTAGATGCCCTTTTAGAAAACCCTGGAATAATCAGGAATAGGTTAAAGATCCAGGCGACCATTTCCAACGCAAAGGAATTTATGAAGGTGCAAGACGAATTTGGCAGTTTTAGCCGTTATATTTGGGATTTTGTAAATGACCGTCCCATCAAGAATTCCGTGGAAAATTACAAATTGGCCCCGGCAACGACCGCCGTGTCCGACGCACTGAGCAAAGACCTGAAGAAGCGCGGTTTTAAATTTGTCGGCAGTACGGTGGTATATGCGCATATGCAGGCGACCGGGATGGTGAACGATCATGAAATACACTGTTTTAGATATGGGGAAGTATAGCTTTGTTTTGCTTTTTACACTGGTGTGTTATTCCCAGGCCTTCGCCCAAAACAAAAGGGAGCGGGAGTTCCGTATTTTGAAGAAACAGTTTCCGGAAGTGGCATTGCAATTTCTTTCCTCAAAACTGGAGGGGGCCAAAAGAATCCGTTTTTACAAGGAGATAGACAGTGCAAAAATCAGTTTTGAGGCCAAATTCAAAAAACAACGGCTGAATTACAGTATTGAATTTGACAAAGATGGGCAGCTTGAGGATATCGAAATCGAAATAAAACCCATCGATCTGCCGAGCGAGAGTTGGCAGAACATTCAGGACTATATCGCAAGTAACTTTAAAAAAGCGAAGGTGCGCAAAATACAGCAACAATACTTGGCCACTTCGGGAGAGTCGACCGAGACGACGCTCAAAAATGCCTTTCAAAATCTCTTGTTGCCATCGGTCAATTACGAATTGATCGTTTCCGGAAAAAGGGAAAAAGATCACGAACAGTTTGAAATTCTTTTTGATGCCAACGGCATATTCAAAAATATCCGCAAATCGTTGCCGCCCAATTATGACCACGTGCTCTATTAAAGTCTTTCTCGTTACGATTTGCTTCGGCGGTTTAAATATCCTTTTTTCCCAAAATGATTTAACCGTATACCTTCAACCCGAACTTTCCTTAAGTTACAAGGTGAAGGAAGGGTATTCCCATTTCCATTCCCTTCAAATACGCAACTATGGATATCGCGACAATGAAGTTCAATTAAAGACCCGGCAAATCGATTTGGTGCATTTTTCCAATTGGAAATTACATCTCAACCAAAGTCTGGCTTTGGGCATTCAATATAGATTCAGAGAAGTTTTTGAACCGGAAAGCGAAAATGAACTCCGCCTTGTGCAACAATACAACGTGTCGGCGCAAAAAGGGATCCTGCGTTTTGGCCATCGTTTCCGGGCCGAACAACGCATCTCCCCCTCCTTGACCCGGCATAGGTTTCGATACAGATTTGCCATTGATCTTCCCCTCAATGGAGAGAAATTGGATGTGGGGGAGGCTTACTTGGTAGCCTCTACGGAGGCGCTGCAAACAGCTTCCAGGGGCAGGGGCCCTTCCTTTGACCAGCGATTGACAAGCTTTATCGGTTGGCAGATCAGCCCTGAAGCCAAATGGCAAATTGGAATGGAATATAGGGCGGAAGATTATTTCAAGGATACCGAGACCATTCTTTTTTTACTGAGCTCCTTGGTTTTCAGCCTTTAATATTCCTATAAATTCGGACCTGGGGATTTCTTCGGCGCCCAGACTGGCCAGATGGGGCGTATACAATTGACAATCGATCAATCGGTAGTTCTTTTTTTCAAGATCCGTGGCCAAGCGGATAAATGCAAATTTGGAAGCGTTCGGCACCGTACTGAACATACTTTCCCCACAAAATATGTGCCCGAGAGCCACCCCGTATAAACCTCCTACCAGCAGACCATTTTGCCAAACTTCATAAGAATGTGCGAAACCCAATTTGTGCAAGCTGCGATAGGCCTTCTGCATCTCTGGCGTGATCCAGGTCCCTTCCTGGCCTTCCCTTGGCACTTTGGCGCAACCTTCGAGCACTTTTTCAAAACAGGTGTTTTTTGTGAGGACAAATTTGCCATCGCGAATTACCTTTCCCATGCTTTTTGAAACCTTGATCTTCTTGGGGAACAATACCATTCTTGGATTGGGGCTCCACCAAAGAATCAGTGAATCCTGGTTGAACCAAGGGAAGATTCCACTCCGATAGGCCAACATCAACCTATTGGGCGAGAGATCCCCGCCCACCGCCAAAAGACCCTCTGAATTGGCACTTTCAACATCCGGAAATTCAAGCCGGTCCGTGAGGAAAAAAAGGGGATGTTTTCGGTTATGATTGTTCAAGGCCCTAACTTTTTAAACAACGGTCAATACCTCCCCGCAGAGATGAAAAACAACCCATCCACATTGGTCCGGTAATGAAAAAGAAGTAGCTTAAAATGGCAAATCGTCGTGATCTTCCTCATTGATGTTGTCAGCGGGCTCAAAGGCCTCCATCGGTGGTACCGGCGGCATATTTGATTGGCCTGCTTCCGTCTGAAGGTTTTCTATGCGCCAGCCTTGAATCGAATTGAAGTATTTGATCTCGCCCTGTGGACTCGTCCATTCCCTACCGCGCAAATTGATGCTGATTTTTACAGCTTGGCCCACTTGAAAATTATTCAATAGGTCGGTCTTATCTTGAGTGAATTCGACCAGAATATGCTGTGGATATTGTTCTTCGGTGGTCACCACCACTTCCCTCTTCCTGAAACCCCCGCTACCAACGGTTTTGGTTTCCCCCAACACTTTGATTTTTCCTTGTATTTCCATTTCCTAAGATTTTTAGGTATTCAACATTTAAAGTTTTTAAAAATAAGATTAATAGGAATATCCTCCTAACAAAACCATGGCAAGTTATCAAGCACTTATACGACATGGCCCGCTGGATGGATGGTTTTAAATTCATCAAGGTTTGAAGTATCGATCGGGATTTTGTCCTAATCTACAAGTGAGATCTTGAAGCGAACCCCAGTTTAATGATGCGTGGGAAAATGGATATGGGCCAGCAACAGTTTCCAAGCGGAAGACAGGTCGTTTTTTTGAAGATATTCTTGCGCCATCCGATGTACTTCAAGGGCATCCCCCCCGCTCAAAACCGATCTGGCCTCGATATGCGATGCCATAAAATCGGCCACTTCCTTTTGGGAAGGCATTTTTTCCACATTGCCCAGCATCCCCAGATCATTGCCGGAAAGTACCCGGCTCGATCTAATGGGTACGGGAATGGCATCTACGCCTATGCCCAAGGAAGACAAGGGTTTGGGCACTTCAAAAAGTCCCATGTTCGCCCTGGTGTACCAATTGCCCCCCATCCGCGCAACCTGGTCGATCTTGTAGGGGTCGATATTGCCATTGTCATCGAGCACGGTCGGTGAAATATGCATTTTCAGGACTTCCGAAAATATAAGGTTCCCTGCGCCTCCTTGGGTCCCCAGTGCTTCGATCTTGGTGATCTTGCATTCGAACTGTACAGGGGATTCGGCCACCCTAAAAGGCTTAACGAGGTCTGATTTGACCATGGTGAGCCCGGCCTTTTTAAACTCGTTTTCCCCTTTCGGGTATTCGGTGCTGGCCAAGGACATCTGCTGCACCATATCGAAATTCACGATATTGATCACTACTTCCATGGTCTGCCGGACATTCTCCAAGGTATGCTTGGTGGTATTGTCGCGGACCCTGCGGGAAGGGGAAAAAATCAATATGGGCGGATTGCTGCTGAACACATTGAAAAAACTGAAAGGCGATAAATTAGGCCTGCCATCTAGATCCAAAGTGCTGGCAAAAGCAATGGGCCTGGGCCCCACCGCCCCCAAAAGATAGGCGTGCATCTTCGCGCTTGACAAATCTGAGGATACGACGGAAATCATTTCTTTCATCACTGTGCAAAGGTATGAAATTTGACCTGCATTGGATCGCGCAGAAATCCAACACAAACGATTTTAGGCCTTTTTGCGTTATCTTTGATATAAGACAACCAATGGATGAATCTTAATCCTAAACACAAGACTTCCAACTTTATTTTGTTGATAGCATCATTTGTTATCGTGAGCCTCATCCTTTGGAATACCAATAGCTTTTTTAAAAAATTCAAGGAAGAGGAACGCCTTAAAATGGAAATCTGGGCCACTGCGCAAACCGAATTCTTATCCCTCCCGGCCGATGCCGATCCAGGCAACCTTCCTTTAAGGGTCTTCCAAAACAATACTTCCACACCGATGATCTTGGTCAATCGTGATGGATCCATGAAAACGAACAATATTCCCAAAGAATTTGCCAAAGACACGGTATACCTGAACAAAAGGTTGAAAATGTTTGAAAGCGAAAACCGGCCCATCACGATGGAAGACAAAGGAGAATATCTCGCCACCCTTTACTACGGTAATTCGGAAGTGCTCAACAAGCTCAAATACTATCCTTTGGCCCTTTTGTTGATCATTTTTCTCTTTGGGGCTGTTATTTTCTTCTTTTTCAAGACCAATAAAGCCTCGGAACAGAATAAATTATGGGCGGGCATGGCCAAGGAAACGGCCCACCAGATCGGTACTCCCCTCTCCTCTCTCTTGGGATGGAACGAGTTGTTGAAAGCTGAAAATATCAATCCGGAAATCACCAAGGAAATTGAGAAGGACATTTCGCGTCTGGAAACCATCACGGAACGGTTTTCAAAGATTGGATCTTTGCCCAAATTGGAAGCACGCGATATTGTACAGGAGACTAAAAATGCCTTTGATTACCTGAAGTTGCGAAGTTCAAAACTGGTGCACTTCACCTTTCACACCCAGATAGATAAAGCCATGGTGCTTCTCAACCCATCGCTCTTTCAATGGACCATTGAGAACCTGGTCAAAAATGGCATCGATGCGATGCGCGGCAAGGGCAGTATCAGCGTCGAAATCGTAAGAGACCACCACTTGGTGAACATCCTCGTTTCAGATAGTGGACATGGTATCCCCAAGAGCAATTACCATGCGATATTCAATCCGGGGGTCACTTCGAAGAAGCGGGGTTGGGGATTGGGCCTCTCCTTGGTCAAACGCATTGTGGAGGAATACCATAAAGGGAAAGTAAAAGTATTGTCTTCGAGCAAACAGGGCACGATCATGCAGATTTCATTACTGATCCATTCAAATAAGAAACAACTTTAAACGCAAAAGGCAAGCCATGGCAAAGGAAAAAATGGAAACCATCAAAGAAGCGGCACTACAGAACAACTGCCCGGAATGCTTCAATCAATCGCTTAAGCTCACATTTTCGCAAAAGCATACCTATGGGAAGCTGATACATCGTGTAACTAAAGAGGTCGCCCATGAAATGAAGTGTTCCAAATGCGGCTCCATAATCTACCCTGTTAAATGGACAGACGACATCGAACGCAGTTTTGATTATTATCAAAAGACGGTGACGCCCATGCGGGCCACCTTGGAGTTCAGGCCCTTATTCTATATTTTGGTATTGGTGTTATTGGCCGTGGCCGGGGCTTTGGCCTATTTTATGATCCAAGGATTCCCTAGCTTTTGATTTGTTATGGTGGTCGAGGGCTGCTGGTGCCGCTTGGCTGCCGTAACGGAATTTTCAGGGTTTTAAGATCAAAGTGGGTGCTTTTTCAATTCGGCCCTGATCTTATCGGCAAGGACCTCGAATTCGGCTGGTGAAAGCCGCACCTTGTGTTGAAAAGTGGCTTCCTTCATTTCGTTTAACGGTATCAAATGCACATGCACATGGGGAACTTCAAGTCCAATAACGGTCATCCCGACGCGTTTGCATCGCACCGATGCCTCAAGGGCACGCCCTATCTTAATGGCAAAATCCATTAATCCCAAGTAAGTGTCCCTATCGAGATCGGTGAGTTTGTCTACCTCCTTTTTTGGGACACAAAGCGTATGTCCCCTTGCGTTCGGGTTAATATCCAAAAAAGCAAAATACTTTTCGGTCTCCGCTATTTTGTAACTGGGTATCTCTCCTTTGATGATTTTCGTGAAAATACTTGCCATGAGATTGGTTTTGATGAATGACAACAATCCTGCTTTGCGAAATACGCAAGAAGTACCCTGCTAGGCCCTGCTGATTTCGACCACCTTAAACTTCAAGGTACCATTGGGAACCACAATTTCAGCGGTTTCTCCTACTGCCTTTCCCAATAAACCCTTTCCTATGGGTGAACTTACCGATATTTTTCCCTTTTTTAGATCTGCCTCACTTTCAGCGACCAAGGTATACTTCATTTCCATCCCATTGTTCAAGTTTTTCAATTTGACCGTGGAAAGGACCAAGACCTTCGATGTATCCAACTGCGATTCGTCGATCAACCTCGCATGCGATAAGGTTTCTTCCATTTTGGCAATTTTCAGTTCCAAAAGGCCCTGGGCCTCCTTGGCAGCATCATATTCGGCATTTTCCGAGAGATCGCCCTTATCCCTGGCATCGGCAATCGCTTGGGATGCCTTAGGACGTTCAACATCCCTGAGATGGTTGAGCTCGTCCTTCAATTTTTTTAGTCCTTCCGCGGTATAATACGATACGTTACTCATAATATTTGATTTTAAGCCAATACTGGTGCCGATGGTCATTATTATAAAAATATCCCGCTTACAGCGGGAATGATACAAGCTTCGATTTAGAAAGATATGGAATATTTTCCAACAGGATTTCATGAATAAGAAAATCCCCTACTTTGACGATGTCCTGCAACGTTTTTTAGAGAGGATTTAACGCAAATATACATATTTTTTGTTCAATTTTGCGGTTGATCAATATTGTAACCCTATCCCATGAAGCGAATTTGTAGCTTGATTTTATTGGTATCGCTTCTGGCCTGTAGCAACGATCGAACCAATCGCAACCCCTATTTACAGGAAATCGGTTTTCGCTTTGATCTGAATTTAAACTTGCCTTTATACAGTCCGTTGACCAATATAGGCAATGTGGTCTACATCCCCACCAGTGGGGTCGGCACCCGTGGCGTATTCGTGATCAATGTCGGCTTCGACCAATATAGGGCCTTTGAGGCCAGTTGCCCCAACCATGCGCCCAATGATTGTTCCACTATGCTGCTGAATGGCCAAATTGCGGTTTGCCCATGTGAAGAATATGAGTACACCCTGTTCACGGGCCAACTTCAAAACAGGCCAGAGGATGGGAACCGCTATTACGATATGCTCGAATATCGCGCCACTTACAATGGTGGGGTCGTAGTCATTTCAAATTAGGAAATTTGGCGAGATAAAATCTCAACCCTTTCATTGCGCTAGGCCCAAAATTTGAGTCCATCACCCAACTGGTATGCAGGCCCGATTTGCCCAACGAGGGATGTGTCAGCTTCCCCATCAAATGATCTCTGATATTGGCCACATGGTATTTTTGAAGATGTTTGGGGTGTGCTATGGTTTTTGTTTGTTGCCCCTTCGCATTCTCCAATACCAGCGGACGGTCATCAAATATTGAAAAAAAGACCCTACCGCCACTGCCGATGATCTCAGCACGATCTTCATAACCACAGCTCCCGAAGTTCCAACTGCCTTCCCCTTCTATCCCATTTTCGTGCAGCCAAGACCCCGAAATGGTATCCATGGCACTGTATAGGCCCAATTGATTGGTGGCCGTCCCCTTAGCCTCGGCAATATCGCCCATCAAGTACACGAACAGATCGAGACCATGACTGGCCAAATCGTCGAAATACCCCCCGGGAGCCACCGCCTTGTCGGTCCGCCAATTTTGCGCCCCACTCTTATCGATCATCGAAGGGGGTTTGGCCAAATACCAGCGAACCCGACTAATTTGGCCAATTTCACCGACCTGCAACCAACGCTTGATCTGATCGAACCTAGGGAGCGATCTTCGGTAATACGCAATAAATAATGGAACTTCCCGCTGCAAAAAGGCATTGTAGATTTTTGGCTATCCTCATAGTTGGGCGCCATCGGTTTTTCAATGCAACAGGGCTTTCCGGCTGCCGCGACCATAAGTCCGTAATATTTATGGGAGTCGGGCGGGGTGGCAATATACACCGCATCGATTTCATCGTCTAAGATCAAATCTTCCGCCTTCTTATATATTTTTGGAATGCCATGGCGAAGGGCATAGTCCTTTGCCTTTTGATGGTCCCTCCTCATGACGGCCTTCAGTTCAAAACCATCGGTTTGCTGAAAAGCAGGTCCACTTTTGACCTCGGTAACATTGCCACAACCTATGATGCCCCAACGGATCGGCAAAGTTTTAAAGAATGGTTCCAATTCCATAATAATTGTTGGGCCTTGTTTGTATTGCCTTTCCTTTATTGGTGTTCGATCCGGACCTCGCATTAGGACTCCTGTACCAACGGGCGGTGACAAAACATCTTACTCATTTCTGTATTTGTTCATGATGCCTTTGAACAATTCCCCTGTCGAAGGCGGGGTATATGATATCGCATTTGCCCCAGCTTCAATGGCCGCCAGGATGGTTTCATCGGTCCTGCCTCCGGTGGCGATAATGGCGACATCACCATCGATATCCCGAATGCGCTTGATGATGTCGTTGGTGTTCTCGGCCCCGGAAACATTAAAAATATCGATTCCAGCATGTATCCTGCCTTTGATATCGTCCTTTCCGGATACTATAGTGATTGTCACCGGTATATCGATTTTTTCCTTGAGTCTTTGAATCAGGTTGTTGGGTGTGGGTTTATTGAGCACTACCCCCAAAGCCCCCTGGAATTCGGCATGAATCGCGAGCTCTAACAATCTTTCCCCCGTGGTTATGCCGCCTCCTACGCCACAAAAAATAGGCTTGTCGGCCGCAAGGATCAAAGCATGCGATATAACGGGCTGCGGGGTAAAAGGGTACACTGCTATGATGGCACTGGCATTGGTGTTTCTGATAATGGCAACGTCGGTGCTGAAGAGAAAACTCTTCAGCAGTTGGCCAAAAACCCTAATGCCCGAACATTGCCCGATGATTTCGGGCACGGCAACAATATTCGTACGCAGTTTACTGCCAAAAGTGGGAATGGGTTTCATCATTTTCCAGCGAATAACCTTTCTTAAAGATAATGCAATTTTAAGCTGTGAGGCCTTTAAAGAAATTGAATTTTACACCATACAGGAAAATAGGATACGAAGGCAACCGATAGCGGTCGAACCCTCCTTGTCGTATCTCTAGAACTAAAACCTTAAGGTAGCCCCCAGCAAAAAATGAATGCCCGCTTGGGGATAATAACCGGCACCTTCAACCGTGGTAATGGTTCCGGGAGTTGAAAAATCATCATCATAGGTAAAAAAGTACCCATTGGAGACGATGGACTGATTGAAAATGTTGTTCACCAAGCCAGAAAAGGTGATGCTTTCGACCAGGGAGTCGGGCTTCCAAACATATTGAACATTCAAATCTACCTGCGAATATGCTTTTAGTACCGAGAAATCCGAATCGATATTGCCCATGTATTGCTTTCCCACATATTTGCCCAGCAAAATCAATTGAAGGCCTGAATCCATAGAATAGATGAATTGATTCCCCGCAACGATTGATGGGGAGTAAGCGATTCGTGTATTCCCCAACGACCGCAAGCTCCCATCACGTTGAAAAACAAAATCGAGGTTCCTGTTACTGCTCAAGGCTACATTGGGCCGCCATTGTACCCGCTCAGTCAATTTTACATCGGCATCGAACTCGATACCCATTCGGTAACTATCGCCAACATTTGCCCTTAGTGGGGCTCCGACATCGTTCAACTCCCCTGTGAGCACCAATTGGTTTTTGTACCTCATATAGTAGAGATTGGCACTGAACTGAACTTCAGGGGCAAGATGTCGCCAACCCAGCTCAACATCTTGAAGGTTTTCCGGTTCCGGATTGCCGGACTCGTAGTCGTTTCGGTTCGGTTCCCTGTTGGCCACGGCATAGCTCAGGTAGAAATTATTTTCAGGATCGAGATCAAGGGTCAGTCCAACCTTTGGGTTAAAGAAGTTAAAGCGGTCATCGACCGATCCGGTATCATCGCCATTGGCCCTATATTGCAAAGTTCGGTACTGTATGTCCCCAAAGAGGCGAATTTTCGGGTTCAAGTTGTAGTTGGCCTTCGCATAAAGATTGAGGTCCGACTTTTTTGAGCGGTCATCGTAATAACGATCTCTAATATCGGAACCTCCTGCAAAACGCGCCCATATCACTTCCCCAAAGTGTTTGCCCTTCATATTGGTTCCAACCGCCTCCAAAAATCAGATTTGCTTTGGCGGTTTGATAGGTAGTTGAAAAAACGGCCCCGTAAAAATCATTATCCAGCCAACGCCTTCTGACCAGGTCGGTGGTGTTCACTTCCGTGCCGTTCACCAGCAGTGGTTCAATTCCATATATGGAAAAGGCATCATCCTCCCTGAATTGTTCAAAGTAACCTCGGCCATGGGTAAAGTGTAGGGCCATATTGGTGCTCCAAGAGGGGGTCCAGTTCTGGTTCCACAGCAATTGTGCATGGTCTTGTTTGTAGTTGTCGACTTCATTGTCGTAAAATCGAAGGGTGCCGTCGGCATCGGTATATTGCCCTGCCGGATTGAAGGTGCGATCGCGTTGCAGGGTTTCGGCATCGATACCGAACCACGACTGGTAAGTGATTTCATGCCCTCCGAACAACAGGGCTTTGATGAGCGTTTTGTTATTTTTAAAAGCGCCTTGCAAAAAGTAGGAATCCAGATCGGAAGAGGCCCGATCGATATATCCATCCGAGGTAATTCGAGAGAGGCGACCTGCAAGTTCGATGCGCTCGTTTAGCAATCCGGTACTGAATTTGATGTTGTTGCGCAGGGTATTGAAACTTCCCACTGAAGAGGATAACTGTGCATAGGCCTCCTCCGACAGGGCGTCTGTCAAGATATTTAAACTGGCACCGAAGGCCCCGGCACCATTGGTAGAGGTCCCCACTCCCCTTTGCAATTGGAGACTTTCGGTGGATGAGGCGAAATCGGGCAAATTAACCCAAAAGGTGCCATGGGATTCGGAATCGTTGTAAGGGATACCATTAATGGTGACGTTTACCCTGGTGGCATCACTGCCGCGAACCCTAATACCGGTATAGCCTACCCCTGCCCCCGCATCGGAAGTGGTGACCACGGAGGGCAAATAATTCATCAAAATGGGGATGTCCTGCCCCAGGTTCCTGGGCGAGAAACTGTTTTTGTCAAGGTTGGAAAAAGTGACGGGCGACTGATTGTTGACCCGTATCGCGGAAACAAAAACCTCATCGAGGACTACCTTCGTGCCTTCTATCGAATCGGTTGGCTGTTCTTGGGCAAAAAGGCAGCCGCCAAGTCCCAGTATTGCAATAAATGGAAAAATAGATTTCATTCGTACCATGGTATCGTTACGAATAAAAGGGGCTATTATTCTCTAGTTAAACTCTGATTTTATTTCCTTAGGAAACGATGGTCGGCCCATCGGCGACCTGCGCTTTTTCCCTTGGCGGCATTACCCGCCCAGGTTCTTTGGGTATGATCTCAGCCAGCCTTCTTACTTGCTTATGGAAATTACATGAACAAGCATCGGGCTTCAGCACCCCTTTGAGATGATACAAAGATAGTGCTGCCAATTTGAATATTAAACGAATCCTGGATTAATATTTTCCCTTGGATATGAACATTTTCCCCGTTCACGACGTATCTTTAGAACAGCGGTAGCAGTCGGTCAACCATGGAAGGGAATTCGAAAAATAAATTCACGTTAAAAATCATTTTCAGCTATTTGGCGCTTACCGCGATCGTTTTGGCATCGGGCTACTTCATATTTAAGGAAATCCGTGTTTTCCTGTACGATAACCAGATGGAAGAAACAGATGCCAAACTTCTAAAAACCGGCTCTTTGTTTACGGAATTATATGAAGCGGAAAGCTTGTCCAAACTGGCCTTACAAACCAAAACACAAAAGAATTTCGAGGCCTACTCCGCAAAAATCGATACCATCATTATGGAAATCGATACGCTAAAACAGCTATCGACGACCGAATACCATAAAGGACTTCTCGACAGCCTACAATTGTTCCTCAGGCAAAAAGTGGCCAACAGCAACGCTTTGCGCAAGTTAAAGGTAAAAAACGAAGCGAACAACTCCATCGACAATGCCCTGAAGGAATTCCGTAAAATGGAATCATCCATAGGCAAATTGACCATTTATAACTTCGAACCGAATCCCGAAAAGTTGACCCCTTATAAGAGAAAGGTTTTGGAGGATTGGGTCGCCTACCTGAACAAAAATATTCCAGCGGATGGCACCGAAATCCCGGATTCGGATAAAATCGATTCCATTCTCAGCGCTTCCAAGATCTTGTTGGTCGAAGCCAAAAAAAATGATGCCAAAACGCAACGTTTTTTGGCGCAAAAAGAACAAGAAATCACTTCCAACGACCTTATTCTGTCCCAACAACTTCGATCGATCATCAGTGCCTTTGAACAGGAAATGGTCGTCAACTCATACAACCAGAGCCTGGGTAGGCAAGATGCCTTGCGAAAAAGTGTGCGACTGGCCGCGATGACCATTTTGCTTGGCTTTTTGGTAGCCGCCCTGTTCACCTTCCTAATCAATAGGGATTATTGGCGGGTTCAAACCTATCGCCAACAACTCGAAAAAGAAAAAAAATTCTCGGAATCGTTGCTCAAAAGCAGGGAGCAATTGATTTCGACCGTGAGTCACGATCTTCGCACCCCTTTGAATACGATTACCGGTTATGCGGAACTGATGGATGAAACCCCATTGAATGACAAACAACAACGGTACTTGAAGCATCTTCAATCTGCTTCGGAATATGTGGTGAACTTGGTCAATGACCTCTTGGATTTTTCGAAGTTGGAAGCGGGCAAACTCAAGATAGAGAAAAAATCCTTTCAATTAGCTTCATTGATAAGGGAGACCGCCGAGAACCTGCAGGCCATCAATGCACAAAAAGATTTGGATCTGGTCGTGGATATAGACCCTGAATTGCAACAACATGTATTGGGAGATCCTTTTCGCATACGTCAGATATTGAGCAATCTCATAGGGAATGCCTTTAAGTTCACTCAAGAAGGCACCATAACCATTAAGGCCAAAGCCAACATGAGAGGAAAGTCCATGATGGCCCAAATTGCCGTATCGGATACCGGTATTGGAATAGCGGAAGACCAACAGCGGCAGATCTTTAAGGAATTTACACAGGCCGATGCACAAATCGAGCGCAGATTCGGCGGGTACGGACTTGGGTTGACCATTTCGAAAAAACTTACGGAACTACTGGAAGGTAGGTTGCATTTAAAAAGCGTAGTAGGGAAAGGCAGTACTTTTACCTTGGAATTACCTTTGCAATTGTCTAAGGAAACCGGGCTCAATACAAAACCACAGTCGCTCACGGCACAAAATATTCAACTCCTTATCATCGATGATGATGCTTCTTTATTGCGTTTACTTGGGGAATTGTGTGAAAGTCTTGGGATTACCGCACATATCCATAACGATTTTTTGGAAGTGGGGCAAAATGAACCCCTTGAATATCAGATGGTGCTCACCGATATTCAAATGCCCGGGCTGAACGGTTTCGAGGTACTTCAAAAATTAAAGTCGGGCCACTATGCCCATTATGCCCACCAACCTATAGTAGCCATGACCGGTCGGCGCGATCTGGCAGATGAACATTACACCAACAAGGGGTTTGCCCAGGTATTGCAAAAACCTTTCACCAAAGACCAATTGATCGGTATCCTACGAGCCCAAGGGTTGATTGCCAACATCACTACAAATACGGAAAATAAGAAAGTGGTTCAAAAGCCGATATCGACATTGTTCGATCTAGATTTAATCAGGTCGTTTTTAGGGGACAACGAAACGGCGATACAAGAAGTATTGCAGACGTTTCACACAGAAACCCTCAATAATATGGTTATAATGGAAATGGCGACAGAACAGCGGCAGTACCCCTTGATCAACCAAACGGCACACCGTATGTTGCCCATGTTCAGACAGTTAAAGGTCAATTCCTGCATCTCCCTTTTGGAAAAGTTCGAAGTCGCGAAGGAAACATCCATGGATGCTGCGGACTTGGATACGGGATTCAATATACTACATGAAGCGGTACTATCGATGATGGCCGCAATGGAAGCACAAACTATTATAAGTCCAACTTATAATGGTTGATCTTGTTATAAAGCGTCTTTCGTGTTACCTGTAACAGTTTGGCAGCTTCGGATTTATTGAAGTTTGTTGTTTTTAGGGCCTTGAGAATACGGTCTTTTTCGAATTCGGTTTTTGAATATTTTGATTTTATGGATCGATGGCCAACACCTTGGCGCAGCTCCTGGGGAAGTGCCGTTATCTGTACTTCTTCATCGGTGGTAAGCAAAACAGATCTTTTGACCACATTTTGCAGCTCCCTTAAATTGCCTGGCCAGTGATATTGCTTGAAGGCATCCCAAACACCCTTTGAAAAATTATGTACGTTTTTGTTCAAATTTTGATTCGCCTTGGCCAAAAAATATTCTGCAAACAATTTTAAATCTTCAAACCTATCTTCCAGGGAAGGGATTTCCACGGAAAACTCGTTCAACCTATGAAATAGATCTTCCCTGAAGGTACCTTTTTCAACCGCTTCCGTCAGGTCCTCATTGGTGGCGGTAATGATCCTTACATCAACGCTGATCTCCTTGTTGCTGCCCACTCTTTTAATTTTTCGTTCTTGAAGCGCCCGTAAAAGTTGAATCTGGTTTTCATAGGAAAGGTTTCCGACCTCGTCCAAAAACAACGTGCCCCCGTTGGCCGCTTCAAAATTTCCCATTTTGTCTTCGACGGCCCCGGTAAAACTCCCTTTGATATGGCCAAAAAATTCGCTGGTGGCAAGTTCCTTTGGTATGGCGCCGCAATCTACGGCGATGAAATTGTGGGCATGTCTTTTGCTCTTATCATGTATGGCACGTGCAGTGACCTCTTTACCGGTACCGCTTTCTCCTGTAATCAAGACCGACATATCGGTCGGTGCGACCAAGTTGATGTATTCTTCCAGTTTTTTTGAGGCTTCACTAACGCCCATGATGACATTCCCCGTGATTTGGTCCGAGGGAATCGACCCATTTTTTGTAACGGATTTCTGTGCGGTGGCCATCGTCTTTGCTTCTTCCGATTTGGATTTGGCCTTTAAGGCATTCTCAATGACCATGAGAATTTCATCCGGGGTAAAGGGTTTTGAAATGTAGTCATAAGCGCCCTTTTTCATCGCTTTTACAGCTGAGCCTACCTCGGCATAGCCCGTCATCAATATCACTTGGGTTTTTGGATTGGTGCCTTTAATATCGCTGAGAAGTTGAATCCCATCATATTCGGGCAACCTCAAATCGGTGAGTACCACATCAAATTCGTTGTCCGAGACCATGGCTTTGGCATGGGCGGCCGTAAAGCTTGTCTGTACCTGAAAATTGTGTCTGGTCAAGAACTTTTGAAGCATTTGGCAGAATGCTGCATCGTCTTCAATGATCAAGATGTTTGGCATACCGTGTTCCTTCTGTTAGCTATCTACGTAAAAATAGTACATGATGGCCGAACTAGCCCTAATTTATTCAAAAAATACGGACCATGACATCACAAGGAAAATAGCGGCTTAAAGGTGAAGGAACCTAATATCTTGCGGCGCTACAAAAAGAAAGAGGCCGTATGACTACGACCTCTTTCCGACCAAACCAACTTGATACAAAACAAATAACTCAAGTTATTACATTTCAATCCAGTTTCCATTTTCGTCAGCAAACAGGGTGCCTGAAGTACCATCCTGTAAAGATACTTCCAACTTGTATTGCTTTGATTCATTGAGATAAGCCTTGTTGATAGTCGCTGTAGGATAATTTTTGGCGACGGCGGAGGTAACGGCCTCAGGTACTTCGCTGGTAGCGATTTCAGTGAAATTGTCCTGAGCCACCACTTCAGTTGCGACTGATGCTGTGGCTTCGGTGTCCTGTGCAAAAGTGGTTAATCCCCCAAATGCGATGGCCAATACAAAAAATATTTTTTTCATTATTCTCGATTTTAATATTAAACGCTAAGAACTATATTGAAAATATGATACCAAAAACCAAATAAAATATAACTAACTGTTTTTTAGTGGTTTAAATCCTTTTGGGCAGCTTTCCAGTGTGTAATAATGTGTAGTGAAAACAATAAGTGTATAAAAGATACACGTTGATGGCTAAAATTTTATGGAAGGAGTTTAATGCGGGGACCCTGCTTAAGCTCAATTTTAAAGATCAACAGGCATTCCACGGCCATGGTAGATCCGACGTCTAGTGAATTGGCCACCCCCAAAAGTGGTTCAACAAAGAAGTCCCTGTAGTTTTCTACAGGGACTTCTTGCTCAAAAAATCTGATATGAATTCAATAAGATCGGGATCTTATTACATTTCGATCCAATTGCCATCGGCATCGGCGTACAACTCAACAGAAGTACCATCTTCACTGGCCACTTCCAATTTGTACTGTGAAGCTTCGTTCACATAAGCTTTGGCAATTGAAGTACCGGGATAATCGGCAGCCAATGCCTCAGTAATTGCAGCTGGCAATTCCTCAATAGCTACTTCGGCAAAACCATCTTGTGGTGCTACGGCTTCGGTTGCAACTTCCGGTGCAACGGCTTCAGTGGCAACTTCGGTGGCTACAGCCATTACTTCTGTTGCTTGCTCTTCTTGTGCAAATGCAGTTAAACTTCCTAAAGACATTACTGCTACTACCATTAATTTTTTCATTCGTTCTTGTTTTTTAAAAATTAGTATTTGTTTTGTTGATTTGTATAGAGAAAGAATAATGCCAAGAAGCAAGTTCCTGAAAATAAAATGCAATCAATTAATTGCCAGTGGGTTAGAAATTACACGCTTTGATAACCCATGGGTAATCATGTGTAACCGCGGAAAAAGTGTGTAATTTTTATACGATCTGATGCTACCCGATTTGATGTGATGGCCGCAACAGATCATTGACCGTTTTTACCGGATTGAAGGTTTCAACGGGGACTTCAACAAAAATCGTATTCCAGAATGCCATGGCGCCGTTCCAAAGTCCCGGGAGTTCCAAGGCTTTGAGTTGCTTGCCTTCCTGTGTTTTTTCGGTGATCAATCCTTGTTTGGCATCAACGTATTGGAGCAAATCATACTTTTCACCTTTATAGTTTTTAACCCCACAGACAAGATCTACGGGATTAAAGTGCGATGCACTCTTAAATATCGAGCCCTGTGACTCTTGTTTCATATCAACCTGGGCCGATTCGATGATCTGTAGGGAGATGTTTTCATGGGCATCCTTGACCCAAAAAGGCCCCCCGCCAGGCTCCCCTTCATTCTTGACCATCCCACAAACCCTAATGGGCCGGTTCAACTTATCCTTTAATATCAGTATCTGTTCCGATAAACTAAAGCTCGAGAAACTGTTGGAAAACCTAACGTGCAGTCTGTCGACCAAAAATGATTCCACTTCGGCGAGTACCTCTGCGCTGATCTGGCCTTCCTCCAATTTTTTGGTATATTCGAAAACCTTTTCCTGGATTTCCAGCAAAAGACCTCCCAGCATTTTTTTGTTCATCGCGATGTGCTTTAGCAACCGCTGGGGCACCACATTATCGATGTTTTTAATAAAAATGATATCCGCATCCTGTTCGTTGAGGTTTTCGATCAAAGCGCCGTGACCCCCGGGCCTGAATAACAGGGACCCGTCAGCGGTTCTAAATGCGTTGTTATCCATATCGACTGCAATGGTATCGGTAGCAGGCTTTTGGAAAGAGAAGTCCACTATAAAGTCGACCCCTGTTTGATTTGAAACCCTTTTGGAAACGGAGGCATATTCTTTCCTGAACATTTTTTCATGTTGTGGGGATATGGTAAAATGCAGGTATGCCGTTGCATTGGTTTCGGCATACAATGCGGCTTCGTTCAAATGCGCTTCAAAAGCGGTTGATATTAAGGTCCCATAATTGTGGAAAGGAAGGAGCCCCTTCGGGTAAAAACCAAAATTGAGCCGGTCTTCCGCGAGCATTTCCTTGACGAATAGGAACTTTTCTTCATCACTTGAGCCCGCCTTTCCACGGATTTTCGACTGAATATTTTCATAGAATGGAAGCATTTCCAATCCGTCCATGAATATTTTGACATCATTGTTCCCGGTGCGTTCAAGATAAGCCTCAAATGTTTCCTTTTTGGGATGGTAGTCCTCCAAAAAATTGAACAGCGCCTTGAACATCCGTGATGCCGCACCCGAGGCTGGAACGAACTTCAGCAATGATAATCGATGTCGTTCCGCTTCGAACTTTTTTACAAATGACTTTGCGTCCTGAGCGGAAAACTTTGTAATACCATCACCGACCACCGCCGCCTTATCCAGGCGCACGAAGGCAATCCCTTCCTTAAAGGTTTCAAGCTGTTTTTCCACCTTTTCCTTGTCGATTCCATTCTCCAAAAGTTGTTCTCGTCCTCTGCTGTAAATAACATATGCTTATTTTGCCTTAGAAACTATTAATCCATCAATGGCAGCAATGGCATTTGCCAATCGCTCTTTTTAATTCCCCTTTAAGATAACAAAATTACGGTGATACTTTTCCAAAGTTTCTTTGAAATAATCGAACATTCGTTCCCGCTCATAGGGCTTGTCCCTTAAATCGTCCCCGACCCAAGGAATATCAATATAGGTCAATAAATAAAGGTCATAGGTATTTTCCAGGGCAAATTTTTCGAGCAGTGGATCGCAGTCACCGGTGTAATAGGCCTCGGAATACACTTTTGTCTCCAATAGATCGGTATCGCATATCAACACAGTGGAAGCCGCTTTTGACAGTTCGTTCTCGAGCCGGATTTGACCAGCCGCAATGGGCAGTAGGTCTTTGGGTTCACATGTTTTTCCCTCGAGGTCCCATTTCCTTTGAAGGTATTCCCGGGCATATTCCGGCACCCATACCGTTTGGTAATGTGCGGCCAACTGTTTCGAAATGGTAGTCTTCCCTGTTGATTCCGGACCGAACAATACCACTTTTATGAGGTTTGAAGGCTGCTGTTTAAGCTTTTCTTCCATGCTAAATAACCTTGGATCGCCAAGAAGGTAAAGATAAGATATTGCAGTGAAAGCATGCCAAGCCCCCGATAGGCATATAATGGCACCGTGATGATATCGGCAAAAATCCAAAGGGTCCAGTTTTCAAGCTTTTTGAGCGCCATATACCACATGGCCGTAAAAAAAATGCCCGAAGTGAAAATATCGACATAATTGGAAGGTTCCACGGCCACGCCGAACGCCCGGTAAACCAAATAGGTGATCAGCATGGTTAACACGAACAAGCCAAAGCCCACATATTTTTCCCTGGTATCGGTCCGGGAAATTTGTACCACTTTTTTATGGTCTCGCGTTCTTGCCCAGTTCCACCAGCCATAAACACTCATGATGGAAAAGTATAAATTCATCATCATATCGCCCAAAAGCCGGTCTTTGAACAGTAAGTATACGGTAATCACGGTAGCGGCCAAACCGGTGGGGTATACCCAAATACTTTCCTTCTTGGCAAACCAAACACTCAAGATTCCGCTTATAAAAACGATGGCCTCGAGGAGGATGACATAGGTGGCCTTCTCCTGATAGGGATCTAGGAAGAAGTCAGAAATTTGGTTCATATCCGCTGCGGTCAGATTTGACAATTTTAATAAAAAGCAGGCCTTTGTCCATGAGTTCGAAAGCCGATTTTATCTCGGTATGCAGCAACGTCATCACCGTGTCGTATTCACCATAGACCTGTGTACTGAGCGGATTTTCAATAATGGTCAATCCCGAATCCCTTAATTTCCTGATAAATTTGATGATATGATCTTCGTAGTCGTCCTGAAGTGGCGAGAAGGTAAGCTCAACCGATATGTCCATTGTTGATTGTTTAGTCATCCCAAAAGCCTATGGAATTTGTGTGAAAAATGACCTTTTGATGAGATGGATCTATGCGGTTTCAACGGCATAAACACAGGTGAATCCCTCAAATTCCAAATAATCGATATCATAGACCGACTTTTTGCCCTTGTATATTATTTCCCCCGTGGTTTTTCCATCGGAAAGATCGAAATCGCTGATTACAATATGGTGCAGGAAGCTCAAGCCGGGTATTGCATAGATCTTGTAGAGCGACTCTTTGCAACCCCACACTATGGTCAATTTTCTGATCAAGGCATCCGTGTTTGCAATAGTACTATACTCCTCCAATGGCGTATACTTATGCGCGATCCGTAAAATCTTTTCCCGTTGTTTCTCGATATCGATCCCCACCGCAGGCCCTTTGCTGGTGATGATGGCCGTAAAATGGTTTGAATGGGTAATGGAAATATAATTTCCATCGGTCAAATGCGGTTTGCCAAGAGTCGTCATAATACAGGTCTTTATCTTCATACCCTTCGATGGCCATCAAATGTCGGATGCTCAAGAAGCCCCTACGGTGCATTTCGGATTTCATATTCTCCAAGCGGTCACGGCAATGACCGGTCAGGGCAACGCCCTCGGCCAGTGCCCGCTCGCTCTCCTCGATTTTCCAAATATGGGCGACTATCGAAGAATTTACCTTTATTGTCTTATAAAGAGGCATTCCATTACTTAAGTAATTTGTAACTTTGCTTTGCTGAAAACGGGCATCACCGCCCTTAAACGAAAGTAAAAAATAAATAAAGAATATGAGCACTAAAACCATTCCGTATGTACCTTTTAAGGTGAAGGATATTTCCTTAGCGAACTGGGGAAGAAAAGAAATTCAATTGGCCGAGGCCGAAATGCCAGGACTGATGGCACTTCGCGAAGAATATGGGCACGAACAGCCCCTTAAGGGCGCCCGTATAGCCGGATGTCTTCACATGACCATCCAAACCGCGGTATTGATAGAAACCTTGGTCGCATTGGGCGCTGAGGTTACCTGGAGTTCCTGTAACATATTTTCAACCCAAGACCATGCTGCCGCGGCCATCGCTGCTGCCGGCATATCGGTCTATGCGTGGAAAGGAATGAACGAGGAGGAATTTGATTGGTGCATAGAACAAACATTGTTTTTTGGGGAAGGCCGGAAACCATTGAATATGATATTGGACGATGGGGGTGACCTTACCAATATGGTTTTGGACCGATATCCCGAAATGGCGTCAAGCATCAAAGGTATTTCGGAAGAAACGACCACCGGGGTGCACCGACTTTACGAACGGGTAAAAAAGGGAACCCTTCCCATGCCCGCCATCAATGTAAACGATTCGGTCACGAAATCGAAGTTCGATAATAAATACGGTTGTCGCGAAAGTGCCGTCGATGCCATTCGTCGTGCCACAGATACGATGTTGGCCGGGAAGCGCGTGGTTGTTGCGGGCTATGGTGATGTCGGCAAGGGAACCGCACTCTCGTTCAAGGGAGCAGGATCGATAGTCACGCGTTACCGAAATCGATCCGATCTGCGCTCTTCAGGCTTGTATGGACGGCTACGAGGTCAAGAAACTGGAGACCGTGGTAGGTGTTGCCGACATTATCATTACGACTACCGGCAACAAGGACATTATTCGCCCGGAGCATTTTAAAGCGATGAAGGATAAGGCCATTGTATGCAACATCGGGCATTTCGACAATGAAATCGATATGGCCTGGTTGAACAAAAATTATGGAAAAACCAAAGATGAAATAAAGCCCCAGGTAGATAAATATACGATAGATGGGAAAGATATCATCGTTTTGGCCGAAGGGCGTTTGGTGAATCTGGGTTGTGCCACCGGCCATCCCAGTTTTGTGATGAGCAACTCTTTCACCAACCAGACCTTGGCACAGATCGAGTTATGGAAAAACAGCGATGATTACGAAAACGACGTGTACATGTTGCCCAAACACCTCGATGAAAAAGTGGCCAAACTGCACCTATCGCGTTTGGGCGCCGAACTCACCGAACTCAACAAAGATCAGGCTGATTATATTGGGGTTACCGTTGAAGGGCCTTTCAAACCGGAATACTACCGATATTAAGGCTCGGTTGGAAATCGCAGCCGATACGGCATAAAAAAACCTGCACTTGTAAGAGTGCAGGTTTTTTTATGGTTACCAGGCCATTATCAGGCTTCGAATGGCTCTATGGAAACATATGACTTTCCACCGGCCTTCTTTTCAAATTTTACCATTCCGTCTACACGAGCATGCAAGGTATGGTCTTTTCCGGCATAAACATTCTCTCCTGGGTTATGTTTGGTGCCGCGTTGTCTTACGATAATATTTCCAGCGATAGCGGCTTGTCCTCCAAAAATCTTGACGCCTAAGCGTTTCGATTCTGAATCCCTGCCGTTTTTGGAACTACCTACACCTTTTTTATGTGCCATTATATTGCGGTTTTAATTCTGGAGGAAATTTTACTTGCCCCCGTTCAATTTATCTTGAAGTTTCTTTAATTCATCCCATTTGCCATCAGCGGCTAGCTGTGCCTGTTGTGGCCAAGTTGTTGGCTCCAAATGGGCCATTCTTGAGCTGGCTTCGGTCAAAATATCCTTGATACTCTCAGGTTTGGCCTTTGCCAATTTTGCAAATGATTCCAATCCGGCGTTTGCCAATGCTTCCGCGGCTTTTGGACCAATCCCTTCAATCTTTTTCAAATCGTCTGCCTTGGCTGTTTTGGCCGGTGCCTTCTTCACAGCTGATGGTTTCTCCTTTGCAGGTTGGGTCTCGGCTTTCGGTTTTGCCGCTGCCTTGGCCTTTTCTTCCTTCACCGGTGCAGCTTTTGGCTTTTCAACCTTCGCGACGGCGGCTTTTGGTTTCTCGACCTTTACCACAACCTGTTTTTTGGCTCCTGAGGCGATAATGTCCTCCACCAGGATTTCGGTCAACGCCTGTCGGTGACCGTTTTTCTTTTGGTAACCCTTTCTTCTTTTTTTCTTGAAGACGATTACTTTATCACCCTTAAGGTGCTTAACGACTTTGGCTTCAACAGCCGCGCCGTTTATAGCTGGGGCGCCAATGGTAATGTTCTTACCGTCATCCAAAAGAAGTACTTGGTCAAAAACGACTTTTTTCCCTTCTTCCGTTTGCAAACGGTGAACATACACTTTCTGGTCTTTTGCAACTTTGAATTGCTGCCCTGCCATCTCTACAATTGCGTACATAGCGTGTATATTATGATTTAAAAGTTCCCATTTTTTTTTAAATAGGAGGGTGCAAATATACTTCTAATTCATTAATGTACAAGATGTTTTTTAAGTTTTTAGTCTATTTCTTTTTGGGATTGTTGGAAGATTTGAAGAGTTGCATAAAGGCCAAAGTGAGCACCAAGGAAGTCGCAAATCCCATAATGGCCACGGTGAAAAAAACGATTGCCTCAAAATCCTTATAATCCTTAAACCAAACACTGGAAAGTTCCTCTAGAAAGTCGGCATTGATTTCCGTGGCATAAAGGGCAAAAAACAAGGTGAAGAGCAATGTGGCCGTGAAACCGGTGACCAAGCCTATTTTAAATCCCTGTCCGTAACTAAACCCCATTGGATCTCTCAGGCGTTCATATTTGATGGCCTCAAAAATGGAAAACCCGGTGATCACCGCATTGAAGAGGCTGAAAAAAATGTTGGTGTGCAAACCGAACAATGCCAAGATCAAAAAATAGGCGATCAAAGAACCACTGGCTGCAATTCCAAAGCGAATGGGCAAGGAAAATCTTTTCATGTAAATGAAGGGTTTGAAATGTTATGTTACATATAAACACTAAAATTAAACAATAATTATTTGTTAAAGCACAAAGTGGGCAACATCTATCCTGCCAAAAAAGGTATTTTAGCCCTGGCGAACCGCCATAGGGTAATAAACTAAATAATTTAAATCACTCTGAATGAAAAGAACAATATTTTTTGCAATGACGCTCCTATTTCTGGGCATGGACGCAATAGCCCAGGATGCCAACGAAGAGGTAATCGTCCTGGAGGACATCGCGGCAAACGATATCCTCCAACAATATATCGATGCCATTGGCGGTTCCGATAAACTGAACGGTGTTACCACATATTCCTTAACAGCTGAAGCAGAAATGCAGGGCATGAAATTGGATCTTGAAATGAAAAAAACTTCCAAAAACCAATTTATGCAAGATGTGAAGGTCATGGGAAATTCGATGAGCAAACAGGTGTTGGATGGTGATAAAGGTTATATCGTGATGCAAGGACAACGCCAAGACCTTGCAGCCGAGGACATTCAAAAAATTCAGGAAGAATCGGCAACTTTTCCGGAACTGAATTATCTAAACACCGACGGAATAACCCTGGAGGGTATTGAAACCATTGATGGCAAGAAAGCCTACAAGCTCAAAATTTCGAATGAAAAATCTTCTTTTTATGATATGGAGACCGGGCTTAAAATCCAGGATTCGCTCATGGTGGAGGCTCAAGGTCAACAATTGAGCACCACTTTCACCTATAGTGATTATAAGGAAGTGGACGGCATCAAATTTCCATTTTTGCTCACTCAGGCCATGGGGCCGCAAAGCTTTGATTTTATCGTGAAGGAAATCAAGGTGAACGAAGGGGTGAGTGATGCTGATTTTGAATAGGGTTCGAAGAAATCAAGCCGACGGTATCGAACAAGTTGTTTCAGTGCCGACGGCTTTTTTTTGCTTTGGAATTTTGGTTACGGCATAAAATATTACACTTTTTAAGTAAAAAAAGGTCAACGTTTCTTTTTGTTGACCAGCCATACGCCAAGTAAAATGATCAGGCCCCCAATGATTTGATAGAGATTGATGCGCTCCCCGTCCAATACGCCCCATAAAATAGCGACCAGAGGAATCAAATAGGTCACCGAAGCGGCAAAAACCGGACTCGATACATGAATTAACCGATTGAACAAAATATTGGCAAGTGCGGTACCCAGTAGGGCCAAGACCAAGAGATACCAAATGGAAGTATGCATGGGGCCATTACCTTGGAACTGTTGAAAAAATCCGGAATAGATAACCAATCCAAAAGCAGGTAAAACGACCACCGCAAAACTTGCCGTGGTAATGGTAAGGGAGCTGAGGTGGTACAACCGGTTTTTTACGATGTTGATGTTTATGGCATATCCCAGGGCGGACAGCAATATGAAGATGGCATACCAATAATTCTGCGTGGAATCAAATTCCATCCCGGCCAAGATCAAGGCCAGGGTTCCCAAAAGGCCTACAAATACCCCGATAATTTGTTTTTTGACAAGGATGATTCCGAACAGCAAAATCCCGACCAAGGAGGTCAACAAGGGTACGGTGGAATTAAAAATTGCGGTGACGCCACTGTCCAGCTCCGTTTGTGCCAAGGCGAACAAAAAGGGCGGAAAAAAGGAACTTAAAAACCCCGCCATGACCAGCCATTTAATGTCAGCGGCACGGAGCTTCCGCAAGCTTCGAAAACCTATGACCAACAAAAAGAGCGCCGCAAAGACAATGCGCAACCCCCCCAACTGCAGCGCAGAAAAGCCCAATAGGGAACGTTTGATCAGGATAAAGGAGGAACCCCATATCAAGGATAACAGAATGAGATAGAGCCATTTTTTTTGGTAATCGTTCAATCGAAAAATTTTTGGCAAAAGTGCAGCTTTTTGGGCTAGCATTTACAACCATAATACGTAAATTTGAATTCGTCATAACCGATATCGCTATGCTGTTTATCCCAAGAATCCCTTTAATTGTTCACGCTCTTTTTCTTGATCATTTCCTGCAAGGAGGATAAAAAAAAATCTGAAGCCCCCTCACAAATGGAACAGGTCATGGCCATTCACGATGAGGTGATGCCCCAAATGGGCGTCATGGGCAAATTGGTAGGGGAATTGAAGAAAAAGGAAGACAGCACCGCAATCGGCCAGGAGTACAAAAGGGCAAGGGAGGAACTGCAAGCCGCCAATAAATCGATGATGGATTGGATGCGGGAATTTGGAAATCGTTTCGATTCGGATGAAATCTTAAATGGCAAGGAACTCGATGACCAAAAACAACAATGGTTGAATGAGGAGGAGCAAAAAGTGCAAGCCTTAAAAGAACAAATTTTGACGAGTATCGAAAAGGCCAAAGCCTTGCTCAAGGATACGAATTGAAATTTTCCCGGAAAGGCAATTTGCCAAGATCTACGTTGCCCCCGGAAATGATAATGCCAATTTTTTGATCTGCGAATTTTTCCTTTTCACGCAACAGACCGGCCAAAGCGACGGCACTTGAAGGTTCCACGATAATCTTCAACCGCTCCCAAATAAGGCGCATCGCTCCAATAATTTCTTCTTCGGTAACCCGGATGATGTTGGTAACGTGTTTCTGGATTATCGGGAAATTTTTATCGCCCAGGGTGGTGCGCAAACCATCGGCTATCGTATTTACAGTAAGGTTTTCTTCTATTTTTCCGCTTTTCATGGACCGATAGGCATCATCGGCCTCAAAGGGCTCGGCTCCATACACCTTGCAGTTCTTACCAAAATAAAAGGCCGCCAAAGCGCTTCCCGCTATGAGGCCGCCACCTCCGACAGGACAAAAAATGGCCTCCAAATCGCCATGATCCCCTAAAAGCTCCAATGCTGCAGTGCCTTGCCCAACGATTACCTTTTCATCGTTGGAGGGATGGATGAACGTAGCGCCTGTTTCCTTGGCTATTGCATCGGCCATGGCCTTTCTGGCTTTTAGGGTGGGCTCGCATTCATAAATCCTGGCCCCATACGCAATGACCCCGACCTTCTTTACCTGGGGCGCTGAGGTAGGCATCACGATATGGGCGGTGACCCCCAAACTTTTGGCGGCCAAGGCCAAAGCCTGTGCAAAATTACCGGAAGAGTGGGTTACCACACCACCCTTTCTTTGGGCATCGGAAAGCTGGAGAATGGCATTGGTTGCCCCCCGCATTTTATAGGCGCCCATTCTTTGGAAATTCTCACATTTAAAATACAGGGTTGCCCCGGCGATCTTGTCGATCGATCGCGAACTGAGGACAGGCGTTTTGTGGATGTAGGGGCCTATCCGATTCTGGCAAGCCAAAAGTTCTTTTTTATTCATGCGATTAGGGTTGGATGGAGCCTTTTCTAAATTGACCTCAATCGCTCCAGCGCAAGGTTTCCATGATGGTCAGGATATCGTTCTGCAGGTAAACCGCGGCTGGATAGATCGAATCATAATGGGGTTTGGCATAAAAATAGAGTGAACCCGTCACAAAATGATGGATACTGTCGGTCACATAAAACTGGGCTTGGGACGCTGCATCACCGCTTACGGCATAAAACATGCCGTAGACCCGGTCTTTTGGGTTTTCAAATATCTTGGGTTCGATGGCATCGGCCTTCACCACGTGCTCATAGCTGAATTTTTGGGCATCCCCCAATAGTTTTATAAGATTTCCTGATACCGGCTTGTAATTGACAAAAATGGTCCCTTTCATCCCGGGATAGTCCAAAATGAGTGATTGGGCTTTCTTTTCCTTGATCTGGGCCATTCTGTTGTACTGGAACCTGAAGTGATCGGTCTGCAATGTAGCCGTTTTTGCTTCGGGGTATTCCAATCTTAGGAATGCCTTGGGCTTCGGAAGCACTTCCTGTTTGCATCCCCAAAACAAAATGATGGGGAACAACATTGCCAATGATATCCTAATTCGCATTCGGCAAGGTGATTTTTATCTGTTTTAGGCGCTTTTTGTCCAAACTCTCCACCACGAACTGGTAATCTTTGAATTGGATCTTATCCCCTCTTTTCGGAAAGCTCCCCGCGATTTCCAACACGAAACCCGCTATGGTTTCAGATTCGCCCTTCTGTGCTTCGAAGAGGTCCTCTTCCTCTATTTTAACCACCCTATAGAAGTCTTTGAGCGCGGTTTTCCCGTCGAAGACAAAGTTGCGTTCGTCCAATTTTGAGAAAACCAGGTCCTCATCATCGAACTCATCGCTAATATCGCCCACAATTTCTTCTATGATGTCTTCCAAGGTCACAATACCCGAAGTTCCCCCATATTCATCAACGACTACGGCCAAGTGCATCTTCTTTTCCTGAAATTCAAGCAGTAGGTCATCGAGTTTTTTGTTTTCCGGGACAAAGTACGGTTCTCGAATAAGGCTCATCCAGTTGAAGGTCTTCCTGTCGATATAGGGCAGGAGGTCCTTTACATAGAGTACGCCCAAAACATTGTCCATATTTTTTGAGAATACGGGAATACGGGAATAGCCATGGGATTTGATTTCAGCGATGACTTCCAGAAACTTCATTTCCTCATTCAGGGCAAAAATATCGATTCGGGGTCTCATTACCTGTTTGGTATCGGTATTCCCAAATGTAACGATGCCCTGTAATATTTTGTGTTCTTCCTTGGAAGTGTCTCCTTCGGAGGTCAGTTCCAAGGCCTGCGACAGGTGATCTACGCTCAGGTTCGATTTCTCTTTCCCCAATTTATCATGGAGAAAGATCGTTCCCGATCGCATGGGCAAACTTAGGGGCGAAAAAAGCAGGTCGAGCACTTTTAGTGGATAGATCATAATATGGGCGAAAGCCCTTTTATTTCTGTTGGCGTATACCTTGGGCAGGATTTCGCCGAACATCAGAATCAAGAAAGTCGCAAGCACCACCTCCAATAAAAATCGCACTGAAAGTATCCCGAACAGTGCATAGTTGATGCTGGTAAAAACAACATCTCCAATGGTGCTGAATAAAAGTACCACCCCGATATTGATGGTATTGTTCGCAATCAAGATAGTGGCCAGTAATTTTTTGGGTCGTTCCAAAAGTTTGGCGATCATCGCCCCTTTTGATGTCTTGTTTTCCACCAATTCGTTGACATCGGTGGAAGAAAGACCAAAGAAGGCCACCTCTGCGCCGGATATCAAGGCGGAACAAATCAATAGCAACACCAAAAGGGCAAATTTAACCGCTAGGGCACTATCAAAAACAATAAAATTCAATAGTATACGAAAGGGGTCTGGGTCCAACAGTTGCTATTTAGTTATATCTCTAAAAAGGCAGGTCATCTTCCTGATCAGCCTCTTGCACGGGTGCCAAATTTTGGCTGGTGCCCTTACCCGTCACCGCGGATTCGGGGCTGCTTTGACTGTTTCCTAAACTTTCCTTCTTGGTAGTCAAAAAGGTGAAATCCTGTACCTGCACCTCGGTGGAGTATCGCGTTGCACCGTCTTCACCCTGCCATTGACGGGTCTTTAGACGGCCTTCAACATATACTTTATCCCCTTTGCTCAAATATTTTTCGCAGATTTCCGCTGCCTTGTTCCTCAGCACGATATTGTGCCAGTCGGTGTTGGTAACACGTTCTCCTGTCTGCTTGTTGGTATAGGTTTCGTTGGTGGCCAAAGGAAAACGGCCAATGCAGCCACCTCCTTCGAAATAATGCATTTTTACCTCATCGCCCAGATGCCCTATCAACATCACTTTGTTTAATGTCCCGCTCATAATTATTTGGTAATATGCAAAAGTACTAAATTTTAAATGTTTTAATAAAATCTGCCAACAAAACTGGCATTGGATATACCTCCAACTCGCTTACTAGCACCTTATGGCCCCTCAGCTCGGCACATCGCGCAATCCAAAATTTGGTATGTAAATGTTGGTGTGTTAATTTATGCACCATCGGTTTTTCGTTGTGGAGGTATACCTCGGCAGCATCGATAAACCGCAATTGTTCCGGAATCCTATTCCTTAAGGATTTGAGGTCGATTTCCATATCCGATTCGATGAGCGGAAATTGCCATAAGTGTTTCCATATACCTTTCTCCCTCCGTTTTTCGATAACCGTTGCAGGATATCCTTGGCTATCTATGGCCAAGGGCACCACATAATTGAAATATCTATTTTTGGGCTTTGATTTTTTGAGCTTCACCGGCAGGCTTTCAACAAGTCTTTTTTGCAGGGCCACACATCCATCGTTCAATGGACATTTAAGACAATTCGGACTTTTTGGGACGCATTGTATGGCACCAAATTCCATGATGGCTTGATTATAGTCCCTTATATGGTCCTCATCCATAAGTTCCTTGGCCAATTGTTTAAAATATGTGCTGCCACGGGCATCATTGATGGGATGGGTAATGCCAAAGAACCTAGATAGCACCCTGTAGACATTGCCATCTACCACAGCATGCGGTGCATCGTAACAAATTGAGGCAATCGCACTGGCCGTATAATCACCAATTCCCTTTAATTTGATCAATTCATTATAGCTGTTCGGAAAGGTCCCCCGATACTGATCCGTTACCATTTTGGCAGTGGCATGCAGGTTCCTTGCCCTGGAATAATAACCGAGTCCCTGCCATAGTTTCATGACCTGTTCTTCGGAGGCTCTGGCCAAGTCTTCCACGGTCGGGAATTGCGCGACGAACTTCAAATAGTAGGGAGTGCCCTGAGCCACCCTGGTTTGCTGGAGTATAATTTCAGACAGCCATATTTTATAAGGATCTTTGGTGGCACGCCATGGAAGTGCTCTTTTGTTGGTGGCATACCAGCGCAAAACTTTTTGGGAAAACAACATGAAATTCTTCGTAAAGCGCTAAAGTAGTGGTTTATAGACTTAAAATTAATGGTTTAAAGCAAAAGATTCAATTTAATTTATATATTTGCAACCCTTAAAACAAACTATATTATTTCATTTAATAAAAGATGACGAAAGCGGAAATTGTAGCAAAAATCGCGGATAAACTTGGAATGGAAAAAGGAGATGTCCAAGCCACTGTGGAATCCTTTATGGAAGAGGTTAAATCTTCTTTGGAAAGTGGTGACAACGTATATTTACGTGGTTTTGGTAGTTTTATTATCAAGAGAAGGGCCGAAAAGACAGGCAGGAACATTTCTAAAAACACCACTATCAAAATAGCGGCACATAACATACCCTCGTTCAAACCTGCAAAGGTTTTTATTGAAGGTGTCAAGAGCAATGTTCAAATAAAATAATCAATAATTTAAAAGCAGATCTTCATGCCGAGTGGTAAAAAACGAAAAAGACATAAGGTAGCTACCCATAAGCGTAAAAAGCGACGGAGAGCTAACCGACACAAGAAAAAGTAGTTGCTCCGACTACTTTTTCATTTTAATCCGTTCTTTGACATAGAGATTCAAAAGAGAAGAATTTCGGCAGGTCTGCACGGCCTGTTTATAACATTGTTTAATCTATTTATCCACTCCGGTAATTATGGAGGGATAACTATAAATACAATCAGGTGAATAGAGAATTAATCGTAAGATCTAGTTCTGATGCCGTTGATTTTGCTTTGCTTAAAGATGGAAAGCTCACTGAATTGCATAGAGATGAGGATAATAACAATTTTTCCGTTGGCGATATTTTTTTGGCCAAGATACGGAAGCCTGTGACCGGTTTAAATGCCGCGTTTGTGAACGTTGGTTATGAAAAAGATGCCTTTCTGCATTATCATGACCTTGGGCCACAATTGGCCTCAATGCTAAAATTCATTAAAAATGTGAGTACTGGAAAGCTTAGGGAATACTCCCTCAAAAACTTTCCTTTTGAAAAAGACATTGACAAAAACGGTGTGATTACCGATGCCATTAAGGCCAATCAATCTTTACTGGTGCAAATCGTAAAGGAACCCATTTCCACCAAGGGACCCAGAATTAGCTCGGAACTTTCGTTCGCAGGGCGATATCTGGTGATGGTGCCTTTTTCAGACCGGGTCTCGGTCTCACAGAAGATAGCCAGCAAGGAGGAAAAAGAGCGTTTGAAAAGACTGGTCATGAGCATCAAGCCAAAAGGTTTTGGCGTAATCATCCGTACTGTTGCCGAAGGCAAAAAAGTCGCGGAACTGGACAAAGATTTGGAAAACTTGCTGAACAAATGGACGGCAATGTGTAAAAGATTGTACAGAGCGCCAACGCCATCAAAGGTATTGGTCGAAGTCAACAGGGCCTCCAGCATACTTAGGGATGTGTTCAACGACACCTTCACGGGAATCCATGTCGACGATGAAACGCTTTGCGGACAAATACAGGATTATGTTCAAGAAATCGCACCGGGCAAAGAATCGATCGTGAAGCATTATAATTCCCAAGTACCCATTTTCGAGAAATACGGGATAGAGCGACAGATCAAGACTTCTTTCGGGCGTACGGCCTCCATGAGCAAGGGAGCCTATTTGATCATTGAACACACCGAAGCACTACATGTGATCGATGTGAACAGTGGCAATCGTTCGAACAAGGCAAACAATCAAGAAGATACGGCTTTGGAAGTGAACCTTTTGGCCGCTTCGGAAATTGCCAGGCAGCTACGCCTGCGCGACATGGGCGGCATCATTGTCATCGATTTTATCGACATGGTGAAACAGCACCATAGAAAAAAGCTGTTCGAACATCTCAAAAATGAGATGAAAGATGATCGGGCCAAGCACAAGATCTTGCCCCCAAGTAAATTCGGACTCATTCAGATCACTAGACAAAGGGTGAGGCCAGAAATGAACATAAAAACCACCGAGGAAGACCCCAATAAGCCAGGTGGTGAAGTAGAGGCCCCGATAGGGATTGTCGACAGGGTCAATTCGGATTTGGAGAAGTTATTGAAAGGCCCGGCAAAGGATAACAGTGTGACACTAAACATACATCCTTTTATTGCCGCCTATCTAATGAAAGGTTTTCCATCAATTCGTACCAAGTGGTTCTTGGAATATAAAAAATGGATAAAAATTCAACCGAGGGATGCCTATACCTATCTTGAATATCGATTCAAGAATAAAGAAGGCAAAACTATTTATTAAAACTTAAGCGACCTTTGGAAACAAGGGTCGCTTTTTTTATTTCGACTACTTTTGCGTCATGCCATCTTCAAAAAGTTATTCCGTACAGGAAGCCACCAAAAAATTGGAAGGTTATTGTGCCTATCAAGACCGATGCCATAAAGAAGTCGTGGGAAAATTGCAGGAAATGCGAATGATACCCGAGGCCATTGACATCATCGTCACCCAATTGATCCAAACCGACTATCTGAATGAAGAAAGGTTCGCCAGAAGTTTTGCCAGAGGGAAATTCAACATCAAAAAGTGGGGCAGGAACCGAATTATCAGTGCATTGAAACAGAGGGATATTTCCAAATACAACATAGGGATAGCCCTCAAGGAAATTGATGATCGGGACTATATAAGCACCTTTGATGCACTCTCCAAAAAATACCTCAAAAGCCTCAAAATGGTAAACCCGCAGACAAGGCGAAAAAAGATGGCCGACTATCTATTATATCGCGGATGGGAAAGCGAATTGGTCTATGACAAGATCAAAGAACTCCTCGGATGATCATTGCTTGGATAGGGAAGCCGATCAGGATGTATCTATTTAAAATTGAAACTGGCACCAATACCCACCACCAACTGGTTGTGCAGTTCCTCAGCGGGACTTCTGTCTTTGGATTTGTATCTGGCAATGGGAAAACCCACTTCGCCAAAAAGTCCAAAACCATCCGACAGGAAATACCGCACCCCCGTATGGAACCCAAAATTCTTTAGACTAAGGTCCAAGCCGGGATAAATATCGAATTCATCCCCCAACCCAATGACTTCACCCAGATGCGCATTGGCCCTTGCCTTTACATCGAAACGATCGGTAAATCCGGCATTCAAATTTTCGTCTACACTCAAAAGATATGTTGAGGAAATGCCCAGGGAAATATTTTCCGCCAAGCCGTAATCGTAGGTCGCATTGATTCCTGTTCCATTGTCCTGTAGGTTGATACCCACCTGAAATTTTTGATCCCCTTCACCTGAATAAGCTTGGGAAAAAAGGCTAGTGATGCCCATTAGGCATAGGAGGTAAGTACAACAGGTTTTCATAGGTCGGTACTTTAGAGTTGAATCTTTAAGATACTGATAATAAATAACTATCGCAATACTTTTTGGGCCCCTATCATCGCTTTCTGGTTCTTCCATTCAATCCATTGTTGACCCCCCAATTTGCGCATCAAGTTGTCGTAGTTGCGCATCACAAATATATTATAGAGCCCTTTAACCACATTGGCCGAATTTCTGGGCCATGCCCTCAGACTCATCGAAAATCCAGGCGTAAGATACTTCATATAATGCCAATATCCTTCCGGCATATATAGAAGCTCGCCATGTCGCAAAAGGGTCCGATAACCATTGGCTTGCTTCAAAAGCGGCCATTTTTCAAAATCGGGATTGGCAAAATCGATGCTTTCATGGGTAATCAAAGAATGGGGTACCTTATAGAGGTTCTTTGTTTCCGTTTGTGGGAAAAGGATACATTCTTTGGTGCCTTCAAAATGAAAATGAAAAATGTTGGCCAAGTCAATGTCGTAATGCATGAAAGTGTAAGAATCACTGCCCCCGAAAAAAAGCATCGGTAAATTCTTTTGCAGTTTGAGCCCTAAATCGGGATACTCGTAATCTTCCTGTAACTCTGGTACTTCCTTTAGGATGTTCCACAGGAATATTCTATAACGTGTGGGCTCTTTCTGGAGCAGGTCGATATAATCGGCCATTTTCATTTTTGCGTGAGGTTCGTTAAAACCATCTTTGTGGTGAACGGGCCTGTCGTCGTAGAGCGGTACAGTTTTATCCCCGGCAACAAGGCGCATATACTCTAGGTTCCAGCGGCTGTAAGCGGGCCAATCTACAGTAGCCTTTTCGATCACTACCGGCAATTGCGGCCTGAAATATTGATCGATAAAGTCTAGCTTGTTGATGGTTTTAACCCTTGGGATTTCTTGTAAATTCAATGTTATTCGGGTTATTTATAAATCTTAAATTTAATGAACCTTTGGGGAAATTTATCTTAAAATTAAGCTAATGTAGGCCTATTCCGCCGCCTTGCTTCTGCGTTTGGCTTCCTCATTCCGAGCGATATGGTGACCCGGCCTTGACCATTTTGGTTTTTCTCCAAGGGGAATATATTGTGAATCGGCCGCTTCCACCGTTTTGGGCTGGTCTATTTTGGCAAAGGCTTTCTGCGGTCGAAGGCCCAAGTTTTCGAACATAGCCATATCTTCATTCACGTCAGGATTGGGCGTGGTCAACAATTTATCGCCCGCAAAGATCGAATTGGCGCCGGCAAAGAAGCACATGGCCTGTCCTTCCCTACTCATGTCGGTGCGGCCTGCCGATAACCTGACCTGTGTTTGTGGCATCACGATACGGGTCGTAGCTACCATCCGGATCATTTCCCAAATGGCTATGGGTTGCATTTTCTCCATTGGGGTACCCGCAACAGCCACCAAAGCATTAATGGGCACGGATTCGGGTTGGGGGTTGAACGCAGCGAGGGCCACAAGCATTCCCGCCCTATCTTCAAGTGACTCCCCCATCCCTATGATTCCCCCGCTGCACACGGTAACATTGCTTTTACGCACATTAGCGATAGTCTCCAAACGATCCTCGAAAGCACGGGTTGAAATGATATCCTTGTAATATTCCGCCGATGTATCCAAATTATGGTTATAGGCATAAAGACCCGCTTCAGCGAGCCGTTTCGCCTGGTTTTCAGTAAGCATGCCCAACGTACAGCACACTTCCATATCCAATTTATTGATCGTGCGGACCATTTCCAGTACCTGCTCGAATTCGGGGCCATCCTTTACGTTACGCCATGCCGCGCCCATACAAACCCTGGAACTGCCAGAAGCCTTGGCGCGAAGCGCTTGGGCCTTTACCTGACCCACCGACATCAAATCATTTCCCTCGATATTCGTATGGTAACGTGCCGCCTGTGGACAATAACCACAGTCTTCGGGGCAACCCCCCGTTTTGATGGAAAGCAGGGTCGACACTTGTACCGTGTTCGGATCGTGATGCAACCGATGCACGGTGGCCGCTTCGTATAATAGCTCCATGAGCGGTTTTTGGTAAATGGACAAGATTTCAGTTTTGGACCAATTATGTCTTATTTCACTCATGTAAAATGTTTAATTGAAGGTCAAAAATAAACTTTAATGTCTGGAAATTCCAAATAACCCATGCATTAATGTGGTGATGGGGCCTTTAATAAGATACTTACCGCATTGCCCCCAAAACCAACTGCGTTCACCATTACCCTTTTTATGCTTCGAGGAACCGAACCATATTCCAAAAATGGAATTTTAATAAAATGTTGATGTACCATCATCAAAATCGCCATTTCAATCCCAAACAATCCTGAAGCGCCGAACGTATGCCCAATTTTCCATTTATTGGAGGTCATCAGTGGAAGTCGACTGCCAAAAACCTTCTGTATCGCCCTAAATTCCGAAAGATCGCCTTTGATGGTTCCCGGTGCATGCACCACCAATACGTCTACATCCTCGGGCTGGTGTTGCCCCAAAGCCATTTTCATCGAACGTTGGAAACATTCCGCATCCTCGGAAATGGAAACATTGTGTGCCAAAGGTTCCGTTGCATAGCCCAATCCTTCGATCACGGCCAATGTGGTATCATGAAGGCCCAACTCCAGACAAGCCAAGGCCGCACCTTCTCCCAATACCATGGTGTTGCGGTCTTTATTCAAATCCAGGCTGCGGCAGGGATAGTCGGAATCATGTTGGGCATAAATCTTCAAGGCTTTCATTTGGGCCAGTGTGAAAGGTGTTAATGGGGCTTCACTGCCCCCGATCAAAAATTTATCGGCCATGCCGCTCCCGATCCAAGCTACCCCGTTCAAAAGGGCATGCAAGGCCGTGGAGCAAGTGATTGAATGGGAAATTTCCGGGCCCTTGGCCTGCAGGTCATGGGCCACCCAGGAAGATATATTGCCAAGGGTCGTCGTGGGCGAAGCCAAAGTGTCTGTTCGGCCATGGGTCAAAAACGTCTCATGGTGCTTTTCGAAAAGGGCAGTGGCCCCTCTTGAAGAGCCTAAATTGATCCCAAAATGGTCGCCCCTTTTCCAGCCCGCTCCTTCAATGGCATTACGAGCAACGAATATGGCGTAGAGTACCGAGTCATCCAAGTTTTTGAATTTGGGATCCGATGTTCGTAGTTCGGCGATCAGATCCTTGGCCATTTTGGGCAATCGCGCCACCCAATCGTAGGTCGTTCCGTTCTTTTCGCGAGAAAGATGATGGGCATCGGTTAGATACCCTTGCCATACCTCGCTTGGCGTGCATCCCAGCGCGGAGATGGAGGAAATTGCCGTAATCGAAATCGGTCGGTTCGTCATTTGCCCCTCTAATTAGACGATTTCCAATACCCCTGTGATACTGCCATAGATCTTCTGCAATTGTGCTTCTGAAATGATGTAGGGAGGTAAAATATAAATGGTATTTCCCAAGGGGCGCAAAAATACGCCATTGTCCATAAAATGGTTAAAAAGTTTGTCTCTTAAATTTCCATAACGCTCCATTTCCAACTTCATATCCAGGGCGTAAATGACCCCACATTGCCGTGTACGGGCCACCTTGGGGTGGTTTCTGATGATACTGTCGAAGGCGCGGTGCGAATCGGAAATCCTTTTGATGTTTTCTTGGATATCAGCAGATTTCAGAAGCACCAGGCCTGCCAAAGCTGCCGTGCAAGCCAGAGGGTTCGCCGTATAGGTATGGCCATGGAAAAATCCTTTGGCTATATCATCGCTATAAAAGGCATCGTAGATTTTTTGGGCGCAGCTGGTGATTGCCATGGGGAGCAGGCCTGCGGTAAGGGCTTTTGAAAGGCACATGATGTCCGGTTTCACCATAATTTGATCGGAAGCGAAATCAGTGCCCGTTTTACCGAAACCGGTCATTACCTCGTCGGCAACGGTAATCACATCATGGAGCTTCAATAACCTCAAAATACGGCACAAGCCTTCCCCATCATGCATCTGCATTGCGGCTGCGCCCTGTACCAACGGTTCATAAATAAAACCCGCAATATCATTTCGGCCCAACCGGGTTTCCAAATGGTTCAGGATAGTTTCAATATTGTTTTGGGTCGGGGCCGGGATACGCTCAACTTCCAAGAACAGATCCTCAAAAGGGCCGTTGTAGACCGAAAGGCCCGAGACCGACATGGCACCAAAAGTATCCCCATGAAAACCCCCTTCGAACGCTAAGAGGACATTCCTTTTTTTGCCTTTGTTGAAATGATATTGCAACGCCATTTTTATTCCAATTTCAGTGGCAGTTGAACCGTTATCGGAAAAAAAGAGTTTTTTTTGGTTGAAGGGCAATATTTTGATGAGCTCTTCCGACAATTGAACGGCAGGTTCATGAGTGAATCCACTGAATACCACCTGATCGAGCCTTTGCATCTGTTCATACACCCTTTCTATGATAAAATCATTGCAATGCCCGTACATGGCAGTATACCAAGATGCGATACCATCGATATATTCCTTGCCGTTTTCATCGTACAAAAGAGCGCCTTTGGCTTTAACGAGCCCCAACATTTTTGGATGCCGCTTGTGCTGTGTCAAAGGATGCCACAAATATTTTTGGTCGCGTGCCGAAAGATTTTTCAATGGTATTGATATGAAGTATGCGATTTCTCTATCTTGCAAAGATGGGAATTAATCCTATAACCGCCCATGCGAAATAGACCGATCGGAAATCTAAAAACATGGATTACCCGCTTGCCACAAAAGGGGGTATTCATTTCACTTTTGGCGGTTTCGATTGCCATTCGGTTTCCGTTTTTCTTCAGGGACTATATCGATCGGGACGAAAGTACTTTTATCTTGATGGGTCAATCTTGGGTGAACGGCCATCTCCCGTACACCGAATTATGGGATTTAAAACCCCCGATAACGTTCTTGTTTTTTGCCGGCATCATTTACATGTTCGGAAAGAGCTTTTTGGCCATTCGCTTTTTTGGGGCCTTGCTCGTAGCCATCTCTGCTTTTTTCACTTACAAAATCGGCGCCGAATTCGGCAAGCAGCGCATGGGGTATTGGGCCGCTCTGGGTGCAGTGATACTGCAGAGCCTGTTCGGCAGCCTACAGGGTGTCATGTCGGAACATTTATGCATGGCATTGTTTATGCCGGGACTTTTCCTGATGCTGCAATCAAAAACCCATTGGGGGTATCTGTTGACCGGGCTTCTAATGGGTATGTCGGTCATGACCAAATTGAACATCGCCTATGCGGTCTTTTTTCTGGGACTATATCTGATCTACGACTATTTCAAGGCCAAAAGGCCCGAAAGGCGATTATGGCAGCCCGTTCTCTATGGTTTTGGCATCATTGTTATCGTGGCATTGACGCTGCTGCCTTATTACCTTGAAAATCAGGATTTGGTCTGGTGGAATTCGGTGATCAGGGCATCCTTGGTATATGCCGGATCAAGCCAAGGAGCGGTACTTAATTTGGCGCCAACCTTTATGGCCGTTGCGCTATTTTTCTTCTGGGCGTGGCGAAAAAGGTATTTAGATTTTAAAGATAGAAAGGTACAATTACTTGCCATCGCCATCATTGGTGTACTGTTCTCCTTCGCAAAGGCCGGGAGGATCAACAGCCACTACATGATCCAACTGTATCCGATGCTGATCGTTTTGGTCGGGCTATCCATCAGTAAGATGAACATCCATATCAAAAAAGCCTATCAAACCTTTCTTGTCCTGTTGTTGCTTCTGGTGCCGGCCGAGAGCTATTTGGAATATTATCGGATCGTAAAAAACAAATTGGACAAGGGCACTTTTTACAATGGGGAAGGCATCACGGTACCCCAATACCTGATGCAAACATTTCCTGCCGAAAAAAATGTATTCTTTTTGGAATACCATATCGGATATTGGTTGATGGATGCTACCCCCCCGACCAAGGCAGCTACACATCCCAGCAATATCTGCCGTGAAGAACTCTTTCCCTATTTTGACAATCCCAGAAAAACGGCTCTGGACGAGATCACGTTCATCATGTCGGTAGTACGGCCAAACATCGTGGTGACGCGAAAAAATAGATTGGTATTCGACGATAAGCTGGTGGAGGAAAACAGAGTTGTCAGTGCATACCTAAAAAATAACTACCAGGTATTGACGACCGTCGAAGGGGCGGAAATTTATAAAAGATCAGAGTGACATCAGGATGTTCCGGAAGGTATCAGCATACTTTTTTATGACCGGTTTATCGAAAACGGGCTCTTCATCGATCCTGCCGATCAAAGAAACCCCGGTTTTGTGCAATATGATGTTCTCGGTTTGCGGATCGGCATCACCACTAAACAGCACAGATACGTCATATCCCCTCATCTTCAGCCAGTTGATGGTAAGCAAGGAGTGGTTGATACTGCCCAAATAATGTCTGGAGACCACGATAACCTTGTAATTGGGCATTATGATGTCGAGAATGGTGTCCTGTTCGTTCAAGGGCACCAATAATCCACCTGCCCCTTCGATGACCAGATGATTGTCGGTATGCGGTTCATGTATCTTGTTGGCGTCCAGATTCACCCCATCAATCTCTGCCGCGGCATGCGGACTAATGGCTTGGGTGAGCTCAAAGCTGCTCTTATAGATTTTTGACTTATTGTTCGACAACAGTTCGGCCACCCTATCGCTATCGGTATGGTCCAAATCTCCTGCCTGGATGGGTTTCCAATAATCGGCTTCCAAAGCCTCCGTGATGATCGCGGAGGCGATGGTTTTTCCCACCCCCGTTGATATTCCCGTTACAAAAATTCGCTTCATTTTATTGGGGCTTTGTAATCATTCCACAATTTAGGCATTTGTACTTTCTTTTTTCAAAAAAAGGAAAAAGTTTATGGAATATTCCCTTACGGTTGTAGTATACCTCAGACCTCTTGGCTTTGCAATTGGGGCATACGACGGGCAATCCGTTTTTATCCAAGGCATATGCCCTTATTTCATTGTAAATTTCCAACGCGTGTTCCCAATCACCGTATAATACCTGCAACTTCACCCCTCCGATCGCATTGCTGATCAATGGATCTGAATTCAAAGTGTTTTCATCCCTCAGGAAAACCTTTATGCCTTCCGATTCCAATTTACCCTTGATGATCTGCACATCCGCGGCATATTCAAAGGCCGCAATGGTATAAAACTTTTCGTTCATGAGTTTTTAATTAAAACCGATAGGCGGTAGAGCAAGGCTCCGATTTGTTCTTTAGAATTATAAGCGTGCAGGCATATACGCAACCTTTCCTGACCGATGGGAACGGTTGGATTAAGGATAGGCTTCACTTCGAAGCCAAATTTCCGTATCGCGTTTGCGACAGCGCTCACCTTTTCATTGCCCGGAATGATACAGCAGTGTATGGCCGAATTGCTAGGAATGAATTTTGGTCCTAAACCCAAGCTTCCCAGTTCTTGATTAAAATAGGCTATATTATCGTTGAGCTGTTGCCGCTTCATCTTCCCTAAATCGGACTGTGCCATCTCATAGGAAGCATCGATCGTGGCCACCGTATGTGGCGGAAGGCCCGTGGTATAAATAAAGCTTCTGGCAAAGTTCAAAAGATAGGCCTTTAGGTCGTGAGATCCCAAAATGGCCGCCCCATGGCATCCCATCGCCTTCCCAAAGGTGACGATTCGGGCAAAGATATCCTGCTGCAGGCCCAAGTGTTGTACGATCCCTGCACCGTCATATCCAAAGATTCCCAGGGCATGGGCCTCATCAACCACCAAATAATAACCATTAGCCTTGCAAAAGGCCGAAAATTGTGGTAGATCGGGACTATCCCCATCCATGGAAAAAACCGATTCGGTAACCACATAAACGGCAGCTTCACTATCGTTCGTAAGGCTCAACCTATTGCGCAAAATCTTCTCGGACAAATCCCCTAAATCATTGTGTTCAAATTTAAAGCCCTTTGCATGCCCCACTTGAATGCCATCCCTTATGCTGGCATGTATATATTCATCATAAAATACCATGTCGCCCCGCTGTGGGACCGACGCAAAAAATCCAACATTGGCATCATAGCCCGAATTGAAAACCAAGGCTGCATCAACCTGATGGATTAGGGTAAGCCTATTTTCAAGTAGCCCGTAAATGGGGTGATTTCCGCAAAGCAGTCGGGAGCCGGTCGCCCCGTTCAAAACCAGGTTTTTTTCCTTCAGCAATTGAACCGCCTCGTCCGATATGGTCTCCTCTTTGGAGAACCCAAGGTAATCGTTGGAAGAAAAATCGATCAAACCGCTGGCCGTCGGCAGGCTTCGCAGGGTCCCGGCCCGCTCCCTTTCGTCGAGTTTTAAATTTAATTTTTTGGGGAATTTTGGCATGTGCCAAATTTACTATCTTTATTCAAACTTCAACTGATGGTCGTTTATAAAAGGGCTATGCAAGATTTGGAACTCCAACAGATTTTGGAGCTGCAGCAAAAAAACCTCATTCCGGTGCTCACCGAAGACGAAAAACAGCGAGAGGGATTCGTTACCGTATCACATACCTTTGAAATACTGAAACGGATGAACGATGTATGTGCCCATGTGATTGCCAAAGATGGTGATCGTGTAGTGGGTTATGCCCTGTGCATGCACCCCCGATTTGCCGATGAAATAGAGGTTTTGAAACCGATGTTCGACGAGATTGGATCGGTGGTCCCGAAATCGGAGAAATATTTGGCCATGGGCCAAATCTGTATCGACAAGGCGTTCCGCGGACAAGGGCTCTTTCGCCATTTGTACGATCACATGAAAAAAGGGGTGCAACCCGAATTTACCACCATCATCACAGAGGTTGACGTAAAGAATGTCAGGTCGTTGAAGGCCCACTATGCCGTGGGTTTCAAACTGCTTAAAACCTATTCTTCCGGGGGGCAGGATTGGCATTTGATCGCCTTGAGCTGAACCAAAAGAGCCACCCCTTGATGATGGATGGCCCTTGAACTTGTACTTACTATGGAATGCGGTTAATCTGCCAAGACGATTACTTTGTTGCCTTTCATTTCGATCGTACCACTGCTAATGGGTAAAATGGTCTTGCCATTGGCATCCTTTGAAAACCTGGATTGGTAGGCCTCGGCAATCGAGATGCTGCCGTCGACCTTTACATTTCCGGCCTGCAACAAGGAAACAATCGGGGCATGGTCTTGCAACATCTGGAATTCCCCGTTGATACCGGGTACTGTAACCGAGGTTACTTCTCCAGCAAACAAGGTAGCTTCCGGTGATACGATTTCTAAATACATATTTTTAGGACTAAATCATTTCTACTATCGGTGACCTTAGTGTTCCACCTATAAACTTACATTCCAAATTTCTGTCTCTCCTTTACTAGGCTTCGGCCAGCATTTTCTCACCCGCTTCGATGGCTTCCTCTATGGTTCCCTTCAAGTTGAAGGCCGATTCCGGCAAATGGTCCAATTTCCCTTCCATGATCATATTGAAACCTTTGATGGTTTCCTTGATGTCTACCAATACTCCGGGAATTCCGGTAAATTGTTCCGCAACATGGAACGGTTGTGATAGGAAACGCTGCACCCTACGTGCCCTGCCCACGGCCAATTTATCCTCCTCCGACAATTCTTCCATGCCCAAAATGGCGATGATATCCTGTAATTCCTTATATCGCTGCAACAATTCCTTGACCCGCTGGGCACAATCGTAATGTTCCTTGCCCAAGATATCGGCGGTCAAGATCCTGGAGGTCGAATCCAAGGGATCGACCGCAGGATAAATACCCAATTCCGCAATCTTACGGGAAAGTACCGTGGTGGCATCCAAGTGGGCAAAAGTGGTCGCCGGCGCGGGATCCGTTAAGTCATCCGCGGGTACATATACCGCCTGTACCGAAGTAATGGAGCCTCTTTTGGTAGAGGTAATGCGTTCCTGCATGGCGCCCATCTCGGTGGCCAACGTAGGTTGATACCCTACGGCCGATGGCATCCGTCCCAAAAGAGCGGATACTTCCGAGCCCGCTTGGGTAAACCGGAAAATGTTATCGACGAAGAACAAAACGTCCTTGCCTTGGCCTTCTCCTGAGCCATCACGGAAATACTCGGCAATGGTCAAGCCAGACAAGGCGACCCGTGCACGTGCTCCGGGAGGCTCGTTCATTTGTCCAAACACGAAAGTGGCCTTCGATTCTTTCATCACTTTCTTATCGACCTTGGAAAGGTCCCAGCCACCCGCCTCCATGGAATGGAGAAAAGCGTCACCATATTTAATAATGCCCGATTCCAACATCTCGCGCAACAAATCGTTTCCTTCACGGGTTCGTTCTCCAACACCGGCAAACACGGATAGGCCTCCGTGCCCTTTGGCAATGTTGTTGATCAATTCCTGGATCAACACCGTTTTGCCTACTCCAGCACCCCCGAACAATCCAATTTTACCTCCTTTGGCATAGGGCTCGATCAAATCGATGACCTTGATTCCGGTGAACAATACCTCGGTAGAGGTCGAAAGATCCTCAAATTTTGGCGCTTCCCGGTGAATGGGCAAACCATGTTTGCCGGCTTTGGGCAAGTTCCCCAAACCATCGATGGCATCCCCGATCACATTGAACAAGCGGCCATAAATGTCATCGCCGATCGGCATCTGAATCGCTTTTCCAGTCGCGAGCACATCGGTTCCCCTGCTCAACCCATCGGTTGAGTCCATTGAAATGGTTCTGACGGTATTCTCACCGACATGCGACTGCACCTCCAAAACCAGTATGGAACCATCTTTGTTTGTTATTTCCAGGGAATCATAAATCCTCGGAAGTGTTGCTTCCGATTGGAACTCAACATCGACCACCGGGCCAATAATCTGGGAAACCTTTCCTGTAACTTTCGACATTACTTCGTAGTTTATTTGTTTAGTATCAAAAAATCATGAAAAACAGATTGCCATACTTATGTTTTTCAGGCTGCAAAGATAGACTTTTCCGTTTTAATTGGAAATGGTTTTTTTTCGCTTTTTTAAAAGAAAAAGGGCAAACCTTCCGGTTGCCCTTTTTCTTTTAATGTTGTTTTTGGTTAAGGATTAATCGTCCAGGAAACATAGTAAATGGAGCCGATGAGTCCAGTTCCGACCGCGGTAAAGTATTCTTCTCCCAAAATGTTGGAGCCACCTACCTTAAAGACCGATTTCATGCTGGGCACTGCATAATTGACCTGCGCATCCAATACGGTATATGCCGGGACATCTCCGTCGGCAAAGCTGGCCTGCCAAAAGAAGGTATCGCTCCATCGATAATTGACGTTAAACCCAAAATTTTTGAATAATTCGGTATTGCCGAAAGAGGCTTTCACTTTGTGTTTCGGGGTATTGAAATTGGTCCTGAAGTCGGGAAAGGCGGCCTGGTTAAAATCCAGTTCAGCATAGGTATAGTTGACACCAAAATCGAAATTGCCGAGTACTTTCGCATCAACCCCTGCGGTGACCCCGTAAGAACTGATGGTCGCCTCGGAGTTGGTGTAGTTTTGGTACACTTTGACATCGCCGTTCTGGAGGGCAAGCAAAGACAGACCATTGTCACCGACGGTGCCATAAAAGGGCACGATCACATTTACGTTGGAGATGAAGTTTTTGTAATCGTTGTAATACCCGCTCACGTCGATGGCCACTTTGCCGATTTGGGCACGATAGCCCGCTTCCAGGGCCGTGATTTCCTCTGGCTGTACCAACTGGGTATTTGCCGCTGTTGGCGTACCTGCCTGTACCGAACTTACCGAGAACGCGTTTTCATAGGCAGCCCTACCTGCAATCGTTACCGTTTGTTGCGAAGTGAGGGCCGCACCGCTTGCGCTCAGGGTATAGGGCCTGATGTCCCTGTCCAAGTTGTCCGGCGCAGAACCCACCAATATGGCCCTTCCTGCATCCAAGCCGATAAAAAGATCTTGGGTGGTGGGGTTTCTAAAGCCCTGTTGGGCAGAGACCCTGATATTATGGTTCCTTTTCTCGCCCAAGGTATACATCAAAGAACCCCTTGGGGATACGAATGCATCAAAAAATTCATTCTTGTCCAATCGGCCCGAAAAGGTATATTTCAGACGATCATCCAAAATTTTGCCCTGCACCTGGGCATAGGCACCGTACTCATTATATGAAATCGGGCCATCGATGTCAGTGAAGATCGTTCCATTGGAGTTCAGGATGTATTCCCGAAACGAACCGCCGATCTGCAGATCAACAGCATTGTCCAACAAATGGCTGAAGTTATAGTTCGCATCGACATGTCGCAGTTTGGTGTTGTCGATAAACTTGGCGCCCGTGGTAAAGTCCCCATCCGCAATGACGTTGTTAAATGCATTTTGGAATTCAGGGGTTCCGGGAAGGAACCTGCCGGTATCGGCCGCTTGTCGGGCCGCGGCGTGGGCGGTGGCGTCATCCAACTGCACCCCTGTGCCTACGCCTAGTTTTGCCCCTATAAAGGTACGGGCATAGTCGGTAAACCACTGGGTATCGCCTTTCCAAGCACGGTTTATGTTCACCGCGGCAGCTCTGGTATCGTATGAGTTTCCAGAACTTTCTATGGTGGTATAGCCCCTTAAAAAGAAATTTTTGTTCCTGATTTCGATTTTATGCTGTTGTAAAATAAAGTCTCTTATGGCATAACGGTTGGCGCCTTGGTAGATCGTATTTCCCCGGCCCACCCTGCCATTATAGATGATCTCAAAGTCGTTGGCAAATGGCTTATAGTGGATCGATCCATCGAACTTGACACTTTCAGCGTTATAGTCGACCAAATCCCGTTCGTCATATCCGGTCCTGGTAACAAATGCAGAACCCACCGTACCCGAAGGCAAACCGGCAGCGGCATCAAAATTAAGAGTGGTCCCCACCGCTTCACCATAAACATTCAAGCCGTCATAGGCCGGATCGCTCCTGGTCCTTCCTGGATTGAGCAGGTCGATATTATTGTTCGCATGCCAATCTTCGCCACTTAAAAAGGAAAAATTGGCCTTCATGGCAAATTTATCGCTGAACGCGTGGGAGACCCTGAGGCCAAAATCGTAATAATTGTTGTCCCCGGCAGCCTTCTGGGAGGTCAATCCGGTTTTGAAATAGGTGCTGATGCCTTGGTAATCGAAAGGGTTTTTGCTGGTCATGAACAGAATACCGTTAAAGGCACCTGCCCCGTAAAGCGCCGAGGAAGCCCCAGGCAATATCTCCACACTGTTTACTTCCAGTTCCGACATCCCCACCAAATTTCCCAGTACAAAATTGAGGCCGGGCGCAGAGTTGTCCATTCCATCTACCAACTGCATGAAGCGGGTATTGGCGAAGGTGGCAAAACCACGGGTGTTAATCGATTGGAAAGTTAAACTGTTCGTATTGATATCCACCCCTTTTAAATTCTGAAGGCCACCATAAAACGACTCCGAGGTAGTGCTTTTGATCTCCTTTAGACCGATACGTTCCACGGAAACCGGGGATTCGAAAAGGCGTTCCGGGGTCCTTGAAGCCGAAACGACCACCTCATCGAGATAGGTCTCCGCTTCATTGATGGTGATGGATAAGGTTTGGTTGTTGGAAGTGACATCTGCAGATGCCTCGGTAAAACCGATACTCGTGATCCTCAATCGAAATGGAGGAACCTCGGAAGTCTCCAAGACAAAATTTCCATCAAAATCGGTTACCGTTCCAATGGCCTTGCCCGCGATGACAACGTTAGCACCCGGCACAGGTTCATTATTTTGGTCCATTACTTTTCCGTTGACCGTGGTTTGGGCAATGCCAAGGCTTCCCAACAGCAGCAACGAAAACAGAAGTATTGCTTTCATGTGTAGTCCTGAGTTATATTAGTTGTATGCCAAGATACTGATTTTTTTAAATCGCTAATCATAAATTGAAAAAAATTATGCATGCATAGTAAATTATCCATAATTTCTTAGGCTATAAAATGGGATATCCGTAAACAGAAAAGGCCGTGAATCTCTTCACGGCCTACTGGGTTATTTGCGATAACGTGCTATTCCACTGTGACCGATTTGGCCAAATTACGGGGTTGATCAACGTTGCATCCCCTCATGACGGCTATATGGTAAGACAACAGCTGTAGCGGAATGGTGGTCAACAAAGGGGTCAAAGATTCCATGGTCTCGGGCACCTCGACCACATGATCGGCCAATTCCCTCACCTGGGTGTCGCCTTCCGTAACAATGGCGATGATCTTGCCTTTCCTCGATTTGATTTCCTGGATATTGCTCACCACTTTTTCATAATGCCCCTTTTTGGTGGCGATCACGATGACGGGCATATGCTCGTCGATCAGGGCTATGGGCCCATGTTTCATTTCGGCGGCGGGATAGCCCTCGGCATGGATATAACTGATCTCCTTTAACTTGAGCGCGCCTTCCAGGGCTACCGGAAAATTATATCCCCTTCCCAAATAGAGGCAATTGGGAGAATCTTTATATACTTCCGCAATGTCGCGCACCATAGCATTGGTGTTCAAGGCAATCTCCACTTTGGTGGGGATGGTTTCCAATTCAGAAAGGAATTCATGGTATTGGGAACCTGAAAATATGCCCTTGGCTTTGGCCAATTTCAAGGCAATCAAAGTAAGTACCGTAATTTGGGTGGTAAAGGCCTTTGTGGAAGCCACCCCAATTTCAGGCCCGGCGTGGGTATAGGCGCCCGCATCGGTTTCACGGGCTATTGACGATCCCACCACATTACAGACCCCAAAGACAAATGCGCCTTTTTCCTTGGCAAGTTTAATGGCCGCCAAGGTATCGGCGGTCTCGCCAGATTGGGAAATCGCAATGAGGATATCCTTGTCGGTAATTATGGGATTTCTATACCTGAACTCCGAAGCGTATTCCACTTCCACCGGAATCCTGGCCAGGTCTTCAAAAATATATTCGGCGACCAACCCCGCATGCCATGAAGTGCCACAAGCCACAATGATGATCCTGTTGGCATTCAGGAATTTTTCCAGATTTTGATCGATTCCCGCCATTCTGATCAAGCCTTGATCGGCCAATAACCGTCCGCGGTAAGTATCTTTGATCGCCCTTGGTTGTTCATAGATCTCCTTGAGCATGAAATGATCGTAGCCCCCTTTCTCGATTTCTTCCAAGTTCAATTGAAGTTCGAGGATATTCGGATAGGCGACGGCATCATCCTTTATCTTTCGCAGTTTGATCTCCTTGCCCAAACGCACAATGGCCATTTCTTCGTCTTCCAGATATACCGCATTGTTGGTGAATTCTATAAAGGGGGAAGCATCGGAAGCGATGAAAAATTCCTTTTCACCGATGCCAATGGCCAACGGACTGCCCAATTTAGCCACAACGATCTCGTCGGGCTTTTCGATGTCGAAAACGGCTATGGCATAAGCCCCTACCACTTGGTTCAAGGCAATCTGCACGGCTTGGCCCAGTTTTACCTGTTCGGTACGCTGTACCTCTTCGATCAGGTTCACCAACACCTCGGTATCGGTATCTGAATCGAAGTGGTAGCCCCGTTTGATCAATTCCTTTTTTATCGATTCGTAGTTTTCAATGATCCCATTATGGATGATCACCAAATTCCCCGAATTGGAATAATGGGGGTGCGAGTTCACATCATTGGGCACCCCGTGGGTGGCCCATCTGGTATGGCCAATTCCCAAACTGCCCTTAAGGGACATCTTGGTTTCGGCCATATTTCGAAGGTCTTCCACCTTACCCTTGGTTTTGGTCAAATTGATTCTCTCCCCATCGAAGAGGGCCACCCCAGCACTGTCATACCCACGGTATTCGAGACGTTGCAACCCTTTCATGATAATGGGGTAGGCATCCCTATACCCTATATAAGCTACAATTCCACACATAGTACAATAATTTTAAGATTCGGAAAGGTCAATTTGACGCTAAAATTAAAGGAAACGGATCAATCCAATATTCTTTTATGGATGTAAAACGTATAATTCCTTTGAGTGGTATGTGAAGGGGGAACAAATATACCACAGTATGTTCAGACCATATTCAAGTCGATGCGCCTACAGGAACTGAACCTAGTCCAACTCCGTATAGTAAATTTCCAATTTCAACTTCTTATCCTCATTTTGGGATTCGATATTGCTGCCAAATAGCACGGTGCTCAATGGGGTCAGGGTTGAAATAAGGGGGAGTTCTTTTTCCACATCATTGGCCAGCATGGCATTAAGGGTAGCCAACCTCGAAATATCGGTGGTCAGGGTGAGGCCCAAAGTAACGTTATCGGCATCCCTGACAATCATATTGTTGATGTGGTCGGTGATTTTTACGGTATATTTAATTCCTTTTCCATCGGTCTTCTGCACGATGCCGTCATAATTGAGAAAGCTTCCAAAAAGATCTTGTGAAATGGTCGTTTCGGTGGTAAAATTGATCAGGGGGGCGCCGGTTTCCGTATCGTAAAGATAGAGTCTTGGGGGGTCGATGACATTTCCGCTGGCATCGAGCATTTCCCTGTCGACATAAAATACCAGATTGGCCTCATTGATGATCCAATTGTTGGCTTTGATCTGGTTAATGATATCCAGGCCATTGTTGGCGTCGAAAAGATTAATTTCAGCATAGGTTCCCGCACCACCTTTCAGGTAGATCCTGGAGGCATTTTGTTCGGTATCCAGATTATCCGCTATGGGTTGGGGCAGTGCCTCATTGTTAAAGGTGTTCACCGCATTGCCATTCACCGTTTGGCCCTGGATTTGCAAAAGGTTCATCACAAAGTCTTTTTGGGCGGTTTCTATGGTGTCATCCGATGGGTCGCTTGTGGTTGTATTGACGTTTACCTTTTGGTATTCATAGGTGATGGTCAATCGGGCCTGTGCAATATCGAAAAGGAAAAGCAACTCCTCGTCGGTGGGTGTCACGGTGAGGTGTATTCCCCTAAGAAATTCCGTAAAATTGGTTTGGCTGAGCAGTTCCTGGCTTCCTTCCATGTCCAAGATGTTCCTTTGAAAAAACTCGGCATTTAGAGGGACCTTGATTCCCGGGTTAACCGCATCAAAATCTTCCGATTCGTCCACGTCGACCGTTTCTGGGTTATCGACCTTTGGCGTCAATATCTGCAGATCGCTGATGGTGAGTTCCCCATCAAATAAAACCTCCCCTACAAAAGCAGGGCTGAATTGCTGGGAAGAAAAATATTCCTGAGCCTGTTGAAAATTGGTGTTGGGATCTAGGTTCCTCAAGTAATAGGTCGACTGTTCGACCTTAAACCTGAATGGCGCTTCACGATTGCCGTAAATACTATCGATGTCGATTTTCTTTGGAAATTTGTTCTTGGCGGTATCGGTATCGGTATCATCGTTGATGCCATCGCCATCGGTATCGGGGTTCAGAGGATTGGTGCCGTTCAACTTTTCCTGATTGTCGGAAACACCATCTCCATCGGTATCGCTATTGGCATCATTGGGGTCTATATCGAAGGCGTTGTCAACCCCGTCGTTGTCGGTGTCGCGTACCACATTCGTTTTGGTCAGGTATGGTATGTAAAGGTATACCTCCTTGATTACCTCATCTTCCTGTATTGTGGTGGGTATATCATCTGTGTCGCCTTCATCTTCCACTTTTTGCGAATACAGTCCAAAAATCGGGTTGGCCTGAGAGAGCAACAATTGGGAAGTGATCTGGGCTTCGGTTTTGCCGTATATCGGGTCATTGTAAATCCCCAATTGATAGATGGGCAGTTTATTGGTCTGTACCGCCTCTATTTTTTTGTTGAATGCAAAAACATCATAAACCTGTTTGTTGGTTGAAAATGGCTCGCTACCTATGACGCTCGCGCCAAGGGTGGTCAGATTCATCGTTGCAGGAAACAACAGCCAGAACGAGGAAGAGACCAGCCATGGCGGGGAATTTGAATCTATTCAACAAAATCATTTGGGTTATTTTAAAACTTCTTTAATATAAAAGTTGGTATAAGCTTCCTCAAATTCTTGAAAGGGAACATAGGGCAATACCGGTACTTGAAGGTTGGCAATGTATGTGGACAATTCCTCGGAAATATCCTCAGCGGCTAAAATAACCGCATCAGAAAAATCTACGGCTACTTTTAACAAATTATTATAGTTGGGTTCGGAAAGACTTGCGATACTTTCTACGGGAATACCGTCAAAAGCGATTTTTTTGACCATGCCCTTATCGAGCTCCCCATCGAAGGATTTTTTATAAACCGAAGTGACGATCTTGCTATCTGCGAACAGGGGTTCGTCGGCATAATACTTCCTGAGGTACAAAGGCAAAAGGGAAGCCAACCAACCATGTACATGGATGATATCCGGGTTCCAGTTCAACTTCTTTACCGTTTCAACAACCCCTTTTGCAAAAAAAATGGCACGTTGGTCATTGTCGGGAAAAAGATTGCCCTGCTCATCGGTAAAGGTCGATTTCCTTTTAAAATATTCATCATTATCAATAAAGTACACTTGTATGCGCTCCCTGGGAATGGAGGCTACCTTTATGATCAGTGGCATGTCCATATCGTTGATGACCAAATTCATTCCCGACAGCCGAATCACCTCATGTAGTTGATGCCTTCGTTCGTTGATGTTACCGTAGCGTGGCATAAAAATCCTGATCTGGCCTCCTTTGCTGTTGACCATCCTCGGCGTTTCATAAGACATTAAGGAAACTTCGTTCTCTGGAAGGTACGGGACTAATTCTGAAGATACGAACAATATCTTTTTGCCATTCATAAATGCTGTGTTGCGTTATTCGTGCAAACGAAAGTGCAAAATTACAAAAATTATGCAGATTAGCCGTATTTGTAGTAAGTTTGCTCGCTTTTAAATTAGAGCGATGCCCTTAATCGAGACCGAAAAAGACTTGAGATCAAGGTTGGATGCCTTTAATAGACAAGGACAGCTAGCCCTAGTTCCGACCATGGGGGCGCTGCATCGCGGTCATATCGCATTGGTAGAAAAAGCCCTTGACGAAAATGAAAACGTGGTGGTCAGTATTTTCGTGAACCCCACACAATTTAACAATAAGGAAGACCTAAAGAAGTATCCAAAGACCTTGGCCACAGATGTGGCCCTATTGCATGGTATTTCTCAAAAACTGCTCATTTTTGCGCCTTCGATCAAGGAGGTGTACGGACGCGATATCACCTCAAAATCATATGATTTCGAGGGCCTCGATCGGGTCATGGAAGGCGCATTTAGGGAAGGCCATTTTAATGGTGTGGGCACTGTTGTGGAAGCCTTGTTAAAAATGGTTGGGCCCAATAGGGCCTATTTTGGCGAAAAAGACTTTCAGCAATTGCAGATCATTAAAAAATTGGTGGAAAGGAAACGATTGCCGGTCGAAATCATTGGTTGTCCGATAGTCAGGGAATCGAACGGACTTGCAATGAGTTCGAGGAACGAACGTTTGTCGAGCAGCTTAAGGACTGAGGCTTCTTTTATCTATAAAACCCTCCTGGGCGCCAAGAATAAATTTGGCACGAAAAGTGCTCGATATGTGACCGATTGGGTGAAGGGTCAATTTAAAAAGCATGCCCATTTGGAATTGGAATATATTCAGATAGCCGACGTTGAAACCCTATCTCCGGTAGCAAGGAAAAGAAAGAATGCAAAATATAGGGCCTTTGTTGCCGTTTACGCCGAAGGCGTTAGGCTCATAGACAACATCGCTTTGAATTAATTAAATTTGTACCATGCAAATTCAAGTAGTAAAATCGAAACTCCACAGGGTAAAGGTTACCGGGGCCGACCTCAATTATATAGGCAGCATCACCATAGATGAAGACCTTATGGAGGCCGCCAACCTGGTCAATGGCGAAAAAGTACAGATCGTCAACAATAATAATGGCGAACGTTTGGAGACCTATATCATTCCAGGGGCCAGGGGCAGCGGGGAAATTACCCTTAACGGCGCTGCCGCGCGCAAAGTAGCCGTTGGCGATATCCTTATCATAATCGCCTATGCCTGGATGGGTTATGAAGAAGCCAAAAAATTCAACCCTTCTTTGGTATTTCCCAATGAGGCTAACAATTTGTTACAATAAAATTGGGCGGACGAACAAAAAAAATACTTAAAACTGCGCTCCCGATCCTACTGGGCATTTTTTTGGTCTGGTTTTCCTATTACAACACTTCCCGCGAAGACCGTGCCCAGATCGTATTCCATATCAAGGAAGCGGATCTGTTTTGGGTGGGGATATCCGTGCTGTTGGGCATTTTAGGACATGTTTCACGAGCCATCCGCTGGAATTATCTTCTAGAACCCCTTGGGTACAAGCCCAAAATAAGAAATAACATTCTTATTATTTTGATGGCCTATTTTGCCAACTTGGGCATACCGCGCACCGGTGAGTTTTTAAGGGCCACCGCCCTTACGACCTATGAGGGCGTGCCCTTTGGAAAAGGTTTTGGAACCATCGTTACCGAGCGGGTCGTGGATGTGATCATGCTAATGCTCATCGTCATGGTCACCCTTATATTGCAAACCGATATCATCCTCGCTTTCTTTATGGAAAGGGGTGTCAATTTTGGTGGAATCGCCCTGTTGTTGGGCGGTGGATTATTGGGCCTTTTCCTTTTTATGGCCTTTGTAAAAAAATCGAACCACAATATCGCCGTTAAAACCAAAAAATTCATCAAAGGCCTGTTTGATGGGGTTTTCAGTATTTTTAAAATGAAGCACAAATGGGCATTTGTATTGCACACCCTATTGATTTGGGGCTGCTATATCGGCATGTTGTGGGTCATCAAATATACGGTGCCGGAAACTCTAGGGCTCTCGTTGGGGGCGCTCCTGGTCGCCTTTGTGGCCGGAGCCTTTGCGATGGCGACCACCAATGGCGGAATCGGACTTTATCCCATAGCGGTGAGCAAGGCGCTCGCCATTTATGGCATCAGTACGGTATCCGGAGATGCTTTTGGCTGGATCATGTGGATTTCACAGACCCTTATGATCGTGGTATTCGGTGCAATATCCTTCCTATTATTGCCGTTATGGAACAAGGAGAAATAATTCTCCTAACCAACCAATCGGCAAACCATGCGACTTCACATTACCTTATTTGGCCTGTTCCTGTGCCTAACGATAAATGCCCAGGTCTCCCAAGAAATATTCGAATCCTTTAAATTACAGGAGCGCAGGGACGTACGTTATTATTTTCCGGAAGACTATGACAAGGAAAAGAAATATCCGCTGACGGTAGTGCTGGACGCCGAATTTCTTTTTGATCAAGTGGTCGCCAATGCTAAATTTTACAGCAAGTTTCATGGCATGCCCGAAATGATCATCGTGGGTATCGAACAAGGGAAAAACGGCCTTCGATTTGAAGATTGTGCCTACGATGAGGGGAACGGATTGCCCGCGGAAAAAGCACAGAAATTTTTTGAGTTCCTCGGTATGGAAATAATACCTTATTTGGATTTGAACTACAATACAGCTCCTTTTAAGATGGTCGTTGGCTATGATATTACGGCCAATTTCGAAAACTATTGGCTCTTCAAGGAGACCCCTCTTTTCAATGCCTATATCAACATTTCGCCAATCCTGGCTCCGGAAATGGAAACCCGCGTGCCCGAACGTTTGGCGGCCATAAACAAAAAACTTTTTTATCAGCTAATTGTGGAAGGGGAGAAAAACAACAACACAGCCCGTATCCTTGAAATGGACAAGGCCATCAAGGCTTTGGATAAGGAATCGCTGCATTACTTTTTTGAAAATTATGAAGCTGCAGACCATATCTCCGTAGCGACCTATGGTATCGGAAGGGCCTTTGACAATATTTTTGGCATGTTCAAACCCATCAGCCAAAAGGAATATAAGGAACAAATTCTTACCGCCGAGGGGCCCGTTTTTAAATATTTGGAAGACAAATACCAATACATCGAGGACCTATTCGGTTTTGAGAAGGCGATGGACCTCAACGATGTGATGGCCATCTATGCCGGAATCAGAAAAAAAGAGGATTTTGAATCTTTGAAACCGCTTTCGGACCTGTGTAAAAGTGCTTTCCCCAATACCATGCTCGGCTTTTATTTTGAAGGGGAGTATTACGAACAGATAGGCGAGCCAAAAAAAGCGCTCAAAACCTTTGAGAAATCGTTCGGCATGGAAGAGATCGATTTCCTGACCAAGGATATGGCATTGGAAAAAATCGATGCCCTCAAAGCCGACTTCGGTTTTTAAAGCCATCTCCCCAGAAACAAACCCAAAAAAGATATTGAAACCCGGTCGGTTAGATCATTTTATGGTCTTTGTCAACCGATCAATTGAGCATCCTGCCCATTCAGCCATCCTGCAGCTTATAAAACTTTGGTTTATCTTTGGCCGATTATAAATACGGGCAATGGCCAAAACCAAAACAGCTTTTTTTTGTCAAAACTGCGGTACCCAATATGCCAAATGGGTAGGGCAATGCCCTGCTTGTAAAGAATGGAATACCTTGGTGGAAGAGGTCATCCATAAAGAGGAAAAACCGACATGGAATATCACTTCAAAGGCCTCCAAAAGAGTCTCGAAACCTTTACCGATCAATGAAATAAGGACGGAGAAGGAGCAGCGCATCGATACCTTTGACCAAGAATTCAACCGGGTGTTGGGGGGAGGCCTGGTACCGGGTTCGCTGGTGCTTTTGGGCGGTGAACCGGGTGTTGGCAAAAGCACCTTAGTGCTGCAGATCGCGCTTAAGCTCCCATATCGTACCCTTTACGTTTCAGGCGAAGAAAGTCAAAAACAGATCAAGATGAGGGCCGATCGCATTTTTCCGGATAGTGGTACCTGCCTGATCCTCACGGAAACCAAAACACAACAGATCTTCCAACAGATCGAGGCCACCGAACCCGATATCGTTGTCATCGATTCCATACAAACCCTGCACTCCGATTATATCGAATCGGCAGCCGGGAGCATTTCCCAAATCCGGGAATGTACGGCAGAGCTGAACAAGTTTGCAAAAGAAACCAATACGCCCGTGATCTTGATCGGACATATCACCAAAGATGGCACCCTGGCCGGACCTAAGATCTTGGAACATATGGTAGATACCGTATTGCAATTTGAAGGAGATCGCAATTATGTCTACCGCATATTGCGCGCCCTGAAAAACCGCTTTGGATCTACTGCGGAGCTGGGTATCTACGAAATGCAGGGGGGCGGACTTCGACAGGTGAACAATCCTTCGGAAATTTTGATCTCTAAAAACGATGAAGGGTTGAGCGGCACCGCGATCGCATCAACCATTGAAGGGATGCGTCCATTGATGATCGAGATCCAAGCGCTGGTGAGTTCCGCGGTTTACGGCACTCCCCAAAGATCTACCACCGGATATAATGCCAAACGGTTGAACATGCTATTGGCGGTACTCGAGAAACGCGCCGGTTTCAAATTGGGCGCAAAGGATGTGTTTCTCAACATTACCGGAGGGATTTCGGTAGACGATCCCGCCATCGATCTGGCGGTGATCGCCGCGATACTTTCGAGCAACGAAGATATTGCCATTGACAAGGGCATCTGTTTTGCCGCTGAAATTGGATTGGCAGGGGAAATTAGGCCTGTGCAAAGAGTGGATCAAAGAATTATGGAGGCAGAAAAATTGGGGTTTAGCACAATTTATGTCTCCAAGAACAACAAAATAGGCCTCAAGAATACCGCCATAACCGTTCAAGGGGTAGCGAGAATTGAAGATGTGATCAATCGCTTGTTCAACTAGCCATTAAGGCGCAGGATCCGGAATGGCGTTATGGATCTGTTCGATGCCCTGTAAAACCGCCTCGCTTAAGTCAATATTGATGCTGTCGATATTTTCCTTCAGTTGTTCCATACGGGTCGCACCGATAATATTGCTGGTGAGGAAAGGCCTTGAATTCACAAAAGCCAGTGCCATTTGGGCCAAGGAAAGATTGTTTGCCGAAGCCAGTTCATGATATTGCTGGGTAGCCTTTACAGCAGTTGCTCCGCTATATCGGTTGTAATTGGGAAAAAGACTAAGACGTGATTTTTCGGGCATTTGATTTCCCAAATATTTACCGCTCAATACCCCAAAACCGAGCGGGGAATAAGCGAGCAGCCCAATTTTTTCCCGATGTGAAACCTCTGCATTCCCTACTTCGAATAGGCGGTTCAACAAGCTGTAGGGATTTTGAATGGTAATCATTCTAGGGAGGTCGGGGTGCACCTTGCTCTCTTCCAGATACCGCATCACGCCCCAAGGCGTTTCATTTGAAAGTCCGACATGCCTGATCTTGCCTTCCCGAATCAAGTCCCTCAACGTTTCCAATATCTGATGGATATTGTCTTCCCAATAATCGGAAATGCCGTGCTTATAACCCCGTTTCCCAAAATAATTGGTATTTCTGTCTGGCCAATGCAGTTGGTAGAGGTCGATATAATCGGTCTGCAGCCGTTGCAAACTGCCTTCAACGGCTTCCGTTATGGAGGCCCTGGTAATGCCTGTGGTGCGTATGAACTTTGTGAATTCCGCCTTTCCGGCAATCTTGGAAGCCAAAACTACCGTGTCTCGATTGCCCCTTTTTTTGAACCATGTACCAATGATTGTTTCGGTAACGGAATGGCGGTCGGGATGCGCAGGAATCGGATAAAGTTCGGCTGTGTCGAAAAAATTGATGCCTTGGTCCAGGGCATAATCCATTTGTTCATGGCCTTCCTTTTCGGTATTCTGGTTTCCCCAGGTCATGGTGCCCAAACAAATTTTGCTGACTTCAATATCGGTATGGGGGAGTTTGGTATAATTCATGGCGATGGGCGGCTTTTGAAATGGAAGGTGTAAATTTACAAATTATATCCCCATTGCCCTTTTTCAGGGCCATGTTATTGTTCCAGTTCCACCATGATGGGGCAATGATCGCTGTGTTTGGCTTCCGAAAGAATAATCGATCGCTTGAGTCTTTTTGCAAGGGGCCGGCTTACCATCCCGTAATCCAAGCGCCAACCCTTATTATTGTTCCTGGAATTCGCCCGATAGCTCCACCAGGTGTATTGATGGGGCTCCTTGTTGAAATATCGGAAGCTGTCGACAAAACCACTATCGATAAAGGCCCCTATCCAGTTCGCTTTCCACCGGAAGAAAACCGGAGACATTTTTATTCCTTACCGGATCATGAATATCGATGGCCTGATGGCAAATGTTGTAATCTCCCAAAATGATAAGGTTGGGACGTGTTTCCTTGAGCGAATCTATATAGTCTTTAAAATCGGCCATATATTGAAGTTTATGGTCGAGACGATCCAGGTTCGTTCCCGAGGGAAGATACAGGCTCATGATGGAAACATCGCCGAAATCGGCCCTGATGTTCCTCCCTTCAAAATCCATATAATCGATTCCCGTGCCAAATTCTATATGATCTGGGGGCGTTTTGGCCAGGATCGCAACGCCGCTATAGCCTTTTTTTTGCGCGCTGTACCAGTAATGGTGGGCGTAACCGGCCCGTTCGAATAGCGAAAGTTCCAATTGGTCTTCCTGTGCCTTGATCTCTTGAAGACACACCACATCGGGGTCGACGATCTGCAACCACTCCAAGAAGCCTTTTCCCATGGCGGCCCGAATACCATTCACGTTATACGATACGATCTTCATTTTTCTTTTGGCCAAAAATAACCAAAACCACTTGATAAGCCCGTTCCAAAACGATTGAAATCGAACGAAATATAATTCTGGTACAACCTTTGGTAGGTTATTACCAAGCAGGTAAATATATATGAAATGAAAAAAGCAATCACGTTTTTGTTGTTGGGCATGATGGCCCAATGGTCATACGCCCAGGCCTATCCAAGATTTGGGAACGAACATGAGGTCAAATTCAATATTGGCCTATTTTTGGCCACCAACACCGTGGAAGGCTCATACGAGTATTTCTTTAGCGAAGATACCAGTATCGGCGGCACCTTATATTTCGATAATATCGCCGACGACTACAACGGCAATTTTGGGATTGGCCCCAACTTCAGGGCCTATTTCGGTTATCTCCCAAGGAGCGGTTTCTTTGCGGAGGCCTTCGGTTTGTATTACAAAGGAAGGAGAAACATAGAACCCAATGCCGACCCCATAGGCCGCAATTTCAATACCATGGCCCTAGGACTGGGGTTGGGTAAGAAATGGGTGACCCGAAATGAAAAATTTACCTTGGAGGTCAACGGGGGGCTTGGCCGCAATATCAATCAAGAGGCCTTTCAAGATCTGTTTATCTTCCGTGCGGGTTTTTCCATGGGGTTCCGGTTTTAACACATTCCCCGATCGAATGCATGAAGTAATAAATCATTCATAAAAGAACGCCGCTATCAAAAGGATAGCTATCTTCCCTACCAACTTTTAATTTTTGGCCATGAAAAAACGAGGGGTGTCATTTTTATTATTGTTATCGGTTTTAATGGGATGGTCCCAGGATATGGGCGATAATTCCCAACCTTCCAATGAAATGAAGATCAATGCGTTTAATTTGATCGCTTTTACTTTTCTCGATTTATCCTATGAAACCTTGCTGAACGAAGAAGCTTCCCTTGGGGTGGGCATTCTTTTCAACCTGGGATCTGATGACGAGATATTCGACGAAATAAGGGATTTTTCGATTACCCCGTACTACAGGCAGTATTTTTCCAAACAATATGCGGAAGGATTTTTTGTAGAGGGCTTCGGGATGCTAAATTCCGGGCGGCAAGTCGATTTTTTTGAAGATTTTGAACAGACCCAACCTATTGAGGGGGAAAGTTTTACCGATTTTGCCTTAGGCATCTCCGTGGGCGGTAAATTTGTCTCCCCGAGGGGTTTTGTGGTGGAACTCTATACCGGTCTGGGACGTAACCTACTTGGTTCGGAATATGCCCCAGATGTCGTCAGTCGTGGGGGAATTTCGCTGGGATACCGATTTTAAATCCTATTTTTAAGGCCTCAAAAAATTCGAATGAAACCTCTTTTTTTTCCAATTTCTTTTTTGTTCCTTTCTTCGATCATTTTTGCACAGGAAGGCGTGCAAAACGACAGCATCACCCAGCTCGATGAGGTAATCCTGCTCGATGCCCTAAAGACCAGGAATGCCCCTGGAATAGTAGCTTCGGATGTTATTGGGGCAAAGGTATTCCAGAATTACAGTCCGGTCGATATGGTCAGCGCCATCAATCAAATCCCCGGGGTATACGTGCTCTCTGGCGCATTGAACACCAATCGCATCACCATCCGCGGGGTCGGGGCCCGTACCCTTTTTGGCACGGACAAGCTTCGGATGTATTACAATGACATTCCTGTGACCGATGGTACGGGGTCCTCTACGATCGAAGCCTATGATCTGGAAAATCTGAGCCAGATCGAAGTCATTAAGGGACCAAAAGGCACTACCTATGGCGCCAATTTGGGCGGGGCGATAATTTTGACGCCCAAGGAAGCCCTCGGCATCACCACGACCTTTTGGAACAATTTCACCGTGGGTTCCTACGGATTGATCAAAAATAATTTCTCCTTTAACCAAAACGATGGCAAGCTCCGTATAGGGCTTCAATATGGACACTTGGAAACCGATGGCTATCGCGAAAACAATCGATTCGAACGGGATGGGATGCTCCTTAACGCCTCCTACCGATTCAGCTCTAAAGACAAGCTGGGCCTATTGGTGAACCACATCGATTATTCGGCCCAGATCCCCAGTTCCTTAGGGGCAACCGACTTTGCGGAAAATCCACGACAGGCCGCTTTTACCTGGAAGGCCGCCCAAGGCTTTGAGGCCAATAACTATACCCTATTGGGGCTGAACCATGAACACCGATTCAACGAAAAACTGAAAAACAGCAGTAGTATATTCTATACATATCTAGACCACTATGAGCCCCGACCATTCGGGATATTGGATGAATTTACCAATGGATTTGGGTTCAGGAGCAAATTTGACGGAAGTTTTGACCTGGGGGGGAAACCTGCAGCATATATCTTAGGTGGTGAATTGTACAAGGATGAATACCATTGGAACGAATTTGAGAACCTCTATCAAGACAACAATGGCAACGGAAGCCTCCAAGGCGATCCTTTCGCGAAGAACAGGGAATTCCGAAACCAATGGAACGCCTTTGGCACCCTTTTGGTCAATGTTACCGAGGCATTTTCTGCCCAAATGGGCCTTAACCTCAACAAAACACGATACGACTTCCGTGACCTCTTCAACACAGGGTCTGACAACCGAAGTGCCGTCCGTGATTTCAAGGCCATCTTGCTCCCCAGTATCGATCTCGGCTATATTATTTCTACGAACCATAGGCTATACGCCAATGTGGGAAGGGGCTATTCGAATCCCAGTTTGGCGGAAACCTTAACGCCCGATGGGGTCATCAATCCAGATATCAAACAGGAAACCGGAACCAACTACGAATTGGGCGGCCAATTCTACTTCGATGAAAAAAAGTTGTCGGTCAATATCGCCTTATATCGAATGGACATCAAAAATCTACTGGTGGCACAACGGGTTGGAGACGATCAATTTATCGGAAAAAATGCGGGTGAGACGAAGCACCAAGGACTCGAATTGGGCTTGTCGTACGCCTTGGACCTATCCCCTAACATAAACGTTTCCCCTTTTTTAAACTACACCTTAAGCGACCATAGTTTTATTGATTTTGTGGATGGCAGCAACAATTATTCGGGCAACCCCTTGACCGGGGTACCCAAAAATCGCCTCAATGCCGGGCTTCAGGTTCGGTTGTTCAATGATTTTTATTGGAATACCACCTACCAACATGTAGGGGCGATTCCCTTGACGGACGCCAATTCGCTATCAAGCGAGCCCTTCAATTTATTTATTGCCAGATTGGGATATGGCAAGAAACTCTCCGATCGGATTTCGTTTGGCATCGATTTCGGCATCAACAACATTTTTGATGTGGTTTACGCACAATCGGTGCTGATCAATACCCAAGCCTTTGGCGGTGCCGAACCAAGATATTATTATCCCGGCGATGGGAGGAACTTCTATGGAAGTTTACGATTGGGCTATAAGCTGTAAAAGCCTTTCGGTTCAAATCTTGTGCATTGATCAAATCTTCCTCAGCCAGGTCTTCATATCCACCGCTTTGTGAATGATGTTTTTAAGGGAATCGATGGCAACGCGTTGTTGTTCCATCGAATCGCGATGGCGCAAGGTAACCGTTTGATCCTCCAGGGTTTGGTGGTCGACCGTAATACAAAAAGGGGTGCCAACGGCATCCTGTCGTCGATAGCGCCGCCCGACCGCATCTTTTTCGTCATAGACCACATTGAATTCCCATTTTAACTCCTCCACAATCTTTTCGGCCACTTCCGGTAGGCCATCTTTTTTCACCAAGGGAAAGACCGCTGCCTTGGTCGGGGCCAGCACGGCAGGAAGTTGTAGCACTGTTCTTGTGGTGCCATTGTCCAATTCCTCCTCCTTGAGGGAATGTGAAAAGATTGCCAAGAACATACGATCTAAACCGATGGAGGTCTCCACTACATAGGGAACATAGCTCTCGTTTATTTCAGCATCGAAGTAGTGCAACTTTTTGCCGGAGTATTTTTCGTGGGCCGCCAAGTCGAAGTCGGTGCGCGAGTGTATGCCTTCGAGTTCCTTGAAACCAAAAGGGAACCTAAATTCGATATCGGAAGCCGCATCGGCGTAATGTGCCAGTTTCTCATGATCATGAAAACGGTAATTTTCTGCCCCGATACCCAGCGATAAATGCCATTTCATCCGGTTCTGCTTCCATTGCCCGTACCATTCCTTTTGGGTGCCGGGTCTCACGAAAAATTGCATTTCCATCTGCTCGAACTCCCGCATCCTAAATATGAACTGTCTGGCAACGATTTCATTTCTAAAGGCCTTCCCGGTTTGTGCGATGCCAAATGGGATTTTCAATCTGCCCGTTTTCTGTACATTCAAAAAATTCACGAAAATGCCTTGGGCGGTCTCGGGTCTCAAATAAAGATCCATGGCACTGTCGGCGGAAGCGCCCAATTTGGTGCCGAACATCAGGTTGAACTGTTTTACTTCTGTCCAGTTTTTTGAACCGGAAACAGGACAAACGATCTCCAGTTCCTCGATAAGACGTTTCACATCGGCCAAATCTTCCCTTTCCAATGAACGGGCCAATCTTTTTGCGATGGTATCGATATTTTCTTGATAGCCCAATACCCTTGTATTCGTGCCCAAAAATTGTGCTTGGTCAAATTCGGCGCCAAATCGCTTGGCCGCTTTATCCAACTCCTTCTCAATTTTGGCCTCAATTTTGGCGATATGATCTTCGATAAGTACATCGGCTCGGTACCTTTTCTTGGAATCCTTGTTGTCGATCAGGGGGTCGTTAAAAGCATCGACATGGCCGGATGCCTTCCAGGTGGTGGGATGCATAAAGATGGCGGCATCGATGCCCACAATGTTCTCGTTGAGCTGCACCATGGCCTTCCACCAATATTCCCGGATGTTTTTCTTGAGTTCTGCCCCGTTCTGGGCATAATCATAAACCGCACTTAACCCATCGTAGATTTCACTGGATTGAAAAACGTATCCATACTCTTTGGCATGGGACACGACTTTTTTAAAGATATCGTCTTGATTTACCATGCGGCAAAAATAGAATTTTTACCCTTAGCGCATCCCGGGAAATTTAGAAATTATTTCAGTTGGAACTCTGAGGAAGACAATAGCCGTTCATCCTCGAAGACATTTAGGGTATAGGTGCCCTGTTCCAAGGATCCCTGGGGAAGCGTTACGAAATCACATACCTGTGTTTCTTCCCCATCAAAGATAAATTGCACCCGCTTACTATAGACATTGCCTTGCACGGTGATCGTATTGGCATTATCCTCAATGATCCGCATTTCCGGGCTCAAGAATTGGAAATAGATCACCTTTTCACTACCCCTGGTAGCGGGATCTGCCGAAATGGTGGCGCATCCCCTTAATTTTTCAATGGTCGATGCTTTGGTGGTCTGAATGGGTTTGCCGCTTTTCACCCTAAAGCCGTTGCCTTGGGAGTTTTGAATTTTGAGGTAACTCTTTATTTTGAGTTCCCTGTTCAGTTCAAGGATTTTTTTGCGCTGCAGGGCTTCCGCTTCCGCAAGGGACAAGCTTTTCCCCCTCAATTCCTCAATTTGTTTTTTAGATTCCTCATACTTGTCGGAAAGCAACATGTTGTTGTATTTCAAAAAGTTGTTCTTGAGCTTCAAACTATCGTTTTTGGCTTCCAACCTCCTGAGTTCCGATTTGTATTCCCTTAAGCGTTCCACGGTGAAATTGAGACGGCCAACGGAGTCCAATAGTTGCTGAACCCGGTACCTGGAGTCTTGTAATTCGATGTCATTGACCTCGTTCAGTGCAGTGAGCCGGTCGACATCGGCTTTCATAATGGTAAGGTCCTTGACCAATATCGACTTTTCCTGTTCCAAATAATTGATTTCGCTCTTGGATTGCGCATAACTGTAATAAAAGGCTATCAATATGCCCAATATTACAGCAACCATAGCAGCTAGTATGATGTTATAGTTGAATTTATTAACTTGACCTTCCATCAAAATCGGTGCGCTTTAAGTAGGTTATTAATACAGTAAGGTTTGTTTGGTTCCAAACTATCAAATATACTAAACGATATCAACTCCATTCTCTTGCCCAATGTGTGTTTTGGATGTAATGCGCATTTATATAGAGGAGAACAACTACTGTGTACCGTTTGTCGAAACGATTTGCCATTCACCGAGTACACCTTTAACGTAGAAAATGCAGTTGACCGTATATTTTTCGGACGAACTGCAGTTAAAAAGGCAAGTTCATTCCTTTTTTACCGGAAAAACAACAAGGTACAGCACCTGATCCACCACCTAAAATATAAAAATCAAGAGCAGATCGGCACCTTTTTGGGCAACTGGTATGGCCAAGTCCTAAAAACGGATAGTGGCTTGGTCAACAAAATCGATTTGGTGGTTCCCGTACCCTTGCATCCCAAAAAAATGAAAAAAAGGGGATACAACCAAGTTGCCGAATTCGCGAGGCGACTGGCCTACCATCTCAATACTGAATATTCCGACGCCCTTTTACTGAAAACCTCAAATAACAAGACACAGACCCTAAAAGGGCGTTTGGGACGATGGCAAGATAATAAATCCCTATTTACCCTATCGTCCATAGCCCCCTTTGAAAACAAGAACATCCTCTTGGTCGACGATGTAATCACCACCGGTGCCACCATGGAGAGTTGCGCTGAAACATTGCATCAAATTCCCGGGATTAACATATATATGGCAAGTATGGCGGTAGTGCCCCTAAACTGAGTTCTTCGAGCCTTGTTTTCACAGTTTCCGTCTCTAGAAATGCGATTGCATTATCCAAATAAATCGTTTCTTTGTCGTCATGAAGTACACCAAAATATTAAGACGGGCTTTGGCTGGACTCTTTCTGTCGTTCATCTCCTTAGCCTTGTTACAGTGCGCCAAAAGGGGCAGCCCCACAGGGGGTCCAAAAGATGTGCAGGGACCGGTGCTACTCAAGGCTGAGCCAGAAAACCTGACGGTCAACTTCGAGGGCAACAAAATACGCTTGTATTTTGACGAGTATATTAAGTTGGAAAAACTTCAGGAACAACTTATCGTTTCACCGCCCCTCAAATACCTGCCCCAGATTACCCCACAGGGGGGAACGGCCAAGGTCATTGAAATAACGTTGAAAGATACCCTGCAAGAAAACACTACCTATACCCTGAATTTTGGGCAAAGTATCGTTGACAATAACGAAGGGAATCCGAACAGTTTTCTCACCTATGTATTTTCCACCGGGAGCTATATCGATTCATTGCAACTTCAAGGCGCGGTAAAAGACGCCTTCAACAAAACACCCGATGATTTTATAAGTGTGATGTTGTACGGTATCGACAGCACTTACAATGACTCTACCGTTTATCGCCGACCCCCAAATTACATCACCAATACCCTCGACAGCGCGGTAATTTTCAGCTTGAAGAATATCAAAGAAGGCAATTATGCGCTTTTTGCCATCAAAGATGTGGCGAAAAACAATGTTTTTGATCAGAACACGGATAAGATCGGATTTGTAGCCGATACCATTTCCCTGCCAACCGATTCCATATACCTGCTCAATTTATTCAAGGAAATCCCAAACTATACGGTTTCCGTTCCCAGTTTTGCCGCCGAAAACAAAATTATTTTCGGCTATTATGGCATAGGTGCGGACATACAAATCAAGCCCCTTACCCCCTTGCCCGACAGTGTGCGCACCATGGTGCTCAAAGAGCGGGACAAAGACAGCCTCGACTTTTGGTTGACCCCTTTTGAAGCAGATTCCATTGTTTTCACAGTGGCCAACGAAAAGCTAAAAATCATAGATACCTTCACGGTCAAAACCAGGAAAGTAGGTGTCGATTCCTTGATTCTTACGCCCAATTTTCGAGGTGCTTACGGCTTTGGAGATCAATTTCATGTTGCCGTGAACACCCCAATTATCCAAATGGATACCACAATGTTCGAAATCATCAACAAAGATTCACTTAAAGTGAACTTGGGATTGACACTCGACAGTCTGGACAATAAGATCGATTTTGATTTCGAAGTCGAACCCAACGAAAAATATAGTATTGCCCTATACCCCGGTGCCATCACCGATTTCTTCGGAGAGAGCAACGATACCCTTTCCTATACCCTGACGACCAAAAGTTTGGCCGATTACGGAAATTTAAGGATGACCTTGTTGGGCGAGATCCCATATCCCTTGATCGTACAACTGACCGACGAAAAGGGAAAGATCAAAAGGGAGATCATTGCCGAAGAATCGGAGGTTTTTGAATTCAATAGTTTGGAACCCGGGAAATATCTGGTACGCGTGATTTTCGATACCAATGAAAACAAGAAATGGGATACGGGAAACTACCTCCTAAGGATACAGCCCGAAAAGGTCAGCTATTACCCAAAGGTCATTGATATGAGAGCAAATTGGGAGGTAAACGAAACTTTTACAATATTAGATTAAATCGGTCCATATCATCCAGAAATTTGAGCTTGCCCCTGGTATTTTGAAGATGGTCCATACTCAGTTCCCCAAAAAGGATTTCCTCTTTCTGTGAAAAAACCAAGGGTTTTCCCAAGGCATCATAAATGGCAGAATGTCCGGGATATTGCAGTTTCACGCCATCCGTGCCGATCCTATTCACCCCGATACAATAGCTCATGTTCTCGATGGCACGGGCTGCCAGAAGGATGTCCCAAGCATGGATCCGGGCTTTTGGCCAATTGGCAACATAAACCAACACATCATAGTGCTCCACATTCCGGGACCAGACCGGAAATCGGAGGTCATAACAGATCATCGGACAGATTTTGAAGCCCCTAAAATTGACCAATACTTTTTGTCGCCCAGACCCGTATACCTTGTTTTCCCCGGCCAGGGTGAACGTATGTCGCTTGTCGTACTGTTCGAAACTCCCGTTGGGTTTTACAAAAAAAAGCCGATTGGTGTATTGCCCCATTTCAAAATAAGGAAGGCTCCCCATGATGGCCGCATTCTTCCGTTTCGCGATTTCCTGCATCCATGCCAAGGTCTTTTTACCTTCATCAACGGGTATGTTTGCTGGCGACATGCTAAAACCTGTGGTGAACATTTCCGGCAAAACGATCAAATCTACCTCTTCCGAGATACCGTCGATAATTTTTGCAAAAGCGGATATGTTGGCCTCTGGATCTTCCCAAACCAACTGAAACTGCAGCAATGCCGTTTTTAATTTTTTATCCATGGAGTTCCCTTAAAACATGGTTATTTTAATGTTTGTGATTTTCCAATAAATCGATCAATCCGGAAGTACCTTGCATTCTGGCATGATCCAGGGCCGAATTCCCCTTTGCGTCCTTGATTGAGATATCGGCGCCGTGGGCGAGCAACATACGGGCAATTGCTTCCTGGTTGAAGGTTACGGCGAAGATTAGGCAGCTAGACCCCATCGTGTTGGTCGTATTCACATCGGCGCCCGCTTTGATCAATTTTTCAGCAATATCGCTATATCCCTTAAAGCATACCCCCATTAGAGCCGTGTTGCCGACCCCGTCTTTTTCGTCTACGCCTACTCCCTTTTCAAGCAAGAAATCCACTATATCCCCATGGTTGTAATAGGTTGCCAGGATAAGGGGGGTAGATCCCCGCTGGTCCTTCCCGTCCAACAGTACGGGATGCTGGTTGCCAAGGGTCTTTACAGTGTTTAAATCGCCCTGGCGAATGGCGTTGAAAAAAGATTCCACATCCATGGTCAATGAAAGTTTATAACAGTTTAAAGGTACGATTAAGCTAACATTATTTGCTTTAAAATAATAGAATTCATTTATGTAGAAATCCAAATCTGCATCATGCCTCATTTGGAGAATTCATTCTTATCTTGCAGCATGGAAAGAAATCCGCTAAATGTCTTTGGACTGCCCTTACAGGTCTGTTGCCGTGACCCGCTGACGGGTTATTTTCGGGACGGCTATTGTAAAACCATGGCAGAAGACCGGGGCACCCATGTGATCTGTGCCCTGGTAACCGAGGGATTTTTGGATTATTCCAGAAAGCAGGGCAACGATCTGATTACCCCTATCCCCCAATGGCAGTTCCCCGGACTCAAGCCGGGAGACCGCTGGTGTTTGTGCATATCACGATGGTTAGAGGCTGAGAAAGCAGGAGTGGCTCCCCCGGTAATCCTCGAAGCCACCCATGAAAAAGTTCTGGAATACACCAGTCTTGAAAAGCTTGTACCCTATGCCCATGTTGGGCTTTAATTCTTACCTTTTTAAAAGCTTCGGCCCTATGAGCAATACGGACAACACGCTGATCTTACTGCATAAACTGTTCCTTTCAGAGAAGACCAAAGAAAGGAGCGAAAAAGTAATTATCTCCATTGCCATTGTCAGTTTTCTCTTGCATCTAGGACTTATTTTATTCAAGGATTTGATGCCCGGAATGCTTAGGTTCGATTCTGAGCTTTTCAACAATCCAATTTCTGCAATCTATACCCCTTTTTCCTTTATCCTGGTCTATGAGGTTTACCTTTTGGTTTACTACCTTCCAAAGTCGATTTCCCTCTACATCAGCAAACAATACGAAATCATCACTTTGGTGATCATCAGGCGGATATTCAAGGACCTCTCCAATCTGGACCTCAACACCAATTGGTTTGAAAATAGCTATGACCTGCAACTCACCTTTGATTTGGTGACGACCATAGTGCTTTTTGGCCTGATCCTCCTGTTCAATAAATTAAATCAGAACCGGAAAAAAGTGCGGGGAGAAGCCGAGGAAAAATCTGATACCCTCGTGCGGCTCATTCGCAGGAAAAAAATCCTGGCCGTTATTCTGGTGCCAGTATTCTTGAGCCTTGCCCTCTACAGTTTTGGAACTTGGATGACTGATATAATAGGGGCCAACCAAGGCGACATCGGGTCACTTGGCGACATCAACCTGATTTTCTTCAACGAATTCTTCACCATTCTTATTTTGGCGGATGTGCTCTTACTGCTTTTCTCCTTCTTCCACACCGACAAGTTCAATGCGGTGATACGCAATTCGGGCTTTATCATTTCCACCATCCTCATCAGATTGTCGTTCAGTACCACCGGGCTTATCAACGATCTGTTGGTCGTCGTGGCCGTTACTTTCGGCGTGCTGATCCTATGGTTGAACAATAAATACTACGCCTTGGAATAAAGGACTGTTCCATTTTCATCAAAAGATCAAGGACTGTTGTGGATACCCGGTGTAAAATCTTCCGGGGCATTTTGCGGACTGTTGATGGTGCCTTCGGCCCCGGTATCGTTGTAAATGGTCCATTCAGAAAAGTTAAAAACCGGATTTGCTTTTTTTATTTCCGGATTTCGAACGGCCCTACCATCTTCAAATTCATGGGTTGTACCGCTCCCATCCTCACCAATGACCCCAAATAAATCGATGGTATTCCCGAAAGGATCTATCAATTCCAGGTTATCGTCTCCATTGGAATCGGCTGCTGTATTGGTGCCCACGGACATATCGGGCACGAAACCATAAACCGATTCAAAGCCGGTCGCATTCGGCGAAATGGTCAGCGTACCGCCCGGCCCGATGGCAAAGCCCGTCAGGTGGATCGTCGAGCTAACTTCCGTATTTTCATTGGTGTACCGCCTTAAGCTCCAACCTTTGAGATGCAGTATAGCGTCGCCCGCATTGTAGAGTTCCACAAAACGGGCCTCCGGATTGTTGTTCGGGTCGGCCAACTCGGAAATAAAAATCCCGGACGACGTAAATTCATCGACAACATCTTCACAGCGCCCGTTGGTAAATTGAATATCGTTCAGGTCGCGAATTACCAAATAGTAGATGTTGTTTACCTTTTGAAGTATCCCTCTGATGGTCCCCTTTCCTTCAGGCAAAGGCTGTGCCTGAAAGTCGGCATATCCACTGTTCAAAAGGGAGATTTCATTATCATTGCAGTCGTTAAGCCGGCGAAGGGTTTCCACTTTTTCCTCGGCAAATGGCATTCCCAATTCCGCTGTGGCCACCTCAACATCATTTAAAACCACCAGCGTATTCAGGAACGATTCCTTGAGGCTGTCGATTTCAAGCTGTTGGGGCACAACCACCGAACCTTGTTCGCAGGCCAACACCAAATGCTCTTTTAAAACGGTATAGGGCAAACGGCCCACCGAAAGGTTTCCAAAGGAATTGAAGGTACCCCCAAGTTTGAAGTTGCCCTTGCTTTTTCCCAGGTAGAGTCCCTTTAATTTGATGTATATTTTGCTGCCTACTGGATACCACAAATGTGAATCGCGCAGTTCGATTTCAATTTGCAGGCCCTCAGAAGGGGCTGTTGGCCTATCCTGAAAATGGAGCACGTTAAAAAAATTACCCGCTGCATCGGAAGAAACCACATATCCTTCAATGACCAGGTCGTCTTGTATTTGAACGGTTTGGTTGCCGTATAATTGCTTTACCTCACTATAGGATACATTCGCGATAAGATTCGAATCACAACCAAGCTCAGGCGGGCCGAACTGTCGGTCTTTCACGCAACCCATAAGGCATGTTGCCAAAAGAAAACACAGCGGTACTACACCATAGCAAATCTTTTTTATCGTCATACTGTTTCGCTCATTAAATGGTTGTGGTCGCATGTGCAAAAAATCCCGTTAAAAACTCAATGCGAGGTTCAAAAAATACGTTCGCCCAAAACCATACCAATACTTAGGGGCGAAGGAGGGGCTACCACTTAAATTGTCCCGGCTCAACTGCCCAAAGTTTCCGTTTCTGCTCTGTTCATAACCCCCGGTCTTGAAAACCGTATCGAAAAGGTTGTTTATGCTTAAGAACAGGCTGATGTACTTCCCTTTTTTCAACCACGATTTTCCCCCGACCAGATTCAGGAGGTAAAAATCGTCCAGTGCCTTTTGTGTAAGGAGATTGCGCACATTCGTCGCAGTGGCATCGGGGAAAGGTGCCCCGGTTTCGGGATCCAATAAAAAACTTTGTGTTCTGGTGATGGCCGAAATGCCTGCATAATTGTTCGCCAAATAATTCGCCGTACCGCCGATCCACCAGTATTTCGGATCACGATATTCCCAACCAATCGAATAGGCTTTTTGTGGGCCTTGCGCAAGTTTATGATCTTTGAGCATAGCCAACCCAAGGTCGATATTTCCCCCAGAATCTATTAAGGTTTCCACTGCTCCGGCAGTATCGAAATTGATGGTGACATTGGGGTCACTGGCATACAGATATTTACCAATGGCTCCTACCAGTGAGAGTTTTACGGTTGGTGATATTTGGTATTCCAAGCCCAACTCAATACCCAGATGCAGCTTGTCAAGATCGGTCAACACTTCCTGCACAAAATCAGACCCCACGCCAGCATCGACAAAAAAGAAATTGATATCGGTCAAATTCTGGAATCGCGTATAGAAGCCTGTGGCACGGCCGGTAAGATCTGGCAACCTTAGAAAATAGTTCAAATCGACAGACGATATCTTTTCGCTCTTGAGTTCGGGCACCGCCTGGTTGTTCTCCCGTGGATTGATGTAGCTGTTCTGTATAACAGGAGCTTGGGAAAGCTGGGCAACATGGGCAGCAATACGATGCCTTCCCGTGATTTGATTGCTTAAGCCGCCTTTGATCCCAAAATTTTGAAAGGACTGCATTTCACTTTTTCCAAGGGAATTTTCCAAAAAACGCTCATTTTGGAAAAGACCTTCCCGCTGATAATTCTGTTTTATATAATTCCCAGTGACGAAACCAGTCCATTTTTTATGGTTCCAGCGCATTTGAAGGAAGGCCTCGTATTGTGTGGCATCGATTTTATAGCGGTAGTTGAAGATCGACCCCTCATAGACGTTCACCTCAGAATTCAAGTCGTTTCTGGTATTTGAAAATGGATCGATATCTTCATGGACCTCCGCCCCCAATAAATCGATTATTCTGGCATAATTGTCAATTTTGGAACGGCTGTGTGCCAAACCAAAATCGATTTGAAATCCGTTTTCGCCCAAGTAATTTGCCGTGGTATTCAAAGAGAACCTATTGCCATCGTTCACATCTTCATAAAACATATAGGCCGTCCCGTTCTTGTTGGCCAGATAAAAATCCGACCATTGCATCTGGGGATTGCCGATGAATCCCTCCCTGGCCGCCAAGGCGCTCAAGAAATTGGCCCCTATGGGGCTATTGAGATAAAAACTCGGCAGGTATCTATAATACGAAGGGTCTGGATTTGGAGCGTTGAAATAACCCAATCGACTTCTTGCTTCCGATCCGAATTGGTACGCAAGTCCGGTGTTAAAATTAAACTTTCCCGAGGTGTACATATGGTTCAGCACGAATAGGGGCTCCGCAATTTTACGTTCCCGAGAATTTCGTATCTCGCCATTTTGGTAACCCCAATAGGGGTTGTACCGGTTGCCGACCAATTCAAAAACTTCTTCGGTTATGGCCGAAGAACGTCCACGCCTATTGGCGGCAAACAACCCCAAGGCCTGAATACTGTTTCTTTTATCCGGATGAAATTCAATTGCCCCTAAAAAGGAAAAGGCATCGTACAGGGTTCCATTGATGTACCCCTCTTCTGCCCAACGCCGGGAGGCCGAGAACAATGTGCCAAAACCATTTTTTTTGATGCCGGTGTTGTAGGTCGCCATCATTCTGCCCGAATAGGTTCTGTTGGAAGCCGCTGCAGATACCCTAGTCCCGGGCCTCAGGGCAGATGGCCTTATTTCGATGTTGGTCGTACCCAGAATCCCACCAAAGGAAAAATCCGAGGCCTCCATGCCATTGGTGAATTGTTGGTTCCGCGTCACGTCATTGAGTCCGCCCCAGTGGTTCCATTGGGGCCTACCATCGATGGGCCTGTTCATGGCTATCCCGTTGATGGATACCCTACCATATTGGGCATCGTAACCCCTCACCCTAAAAAAGGCCTGTCCGAAGTCGAATGCGGCCCTGTTTAAAAAAAGATCTCTCGAAGCTTGCAAAATACCTGTTGACGAAGCGACAATGTCATCATCAAAAAGTTCGGTATCCGTCAAGCTTATCAAATTATCGGTTTTTTCCATGGTGATGTCCTTCTCAAGGAACAAGACCCCGAGATCCAATGTGCCTCCTTCCAAATGCAACGGTAAGCGCATAGCAATAAAATCGGGAGCGGTAATGAGCAATATCGAGGGTCCTTGTACCGATGTTGACAGTTGAAACGTTCCCCCGTCCGAAAGGGTTTGTGAAAACGAAGTGCCTTCGAGCATTACCCGTCCATTTTCGATGAACCGTTTCGTTTGACGATCCATGACCATACCTACGACTTTGGTCAATTGCTGTGCCTTAAGGGAAAAACCCATCAGGAGCAACGTATATGCCAACAATAAAAATTCCATCATTCCGGTCTTAATCATCATTGAAGAAATAAGTGCCTGGGCGGTACCTTAATTTAGGGGCCCACAAAAAACAGCTACTGTTGCCATGCCTGTGAATCCCATGTTCGATTCCGATTCAAAAATATAAGCGGGCCCTGCACCATACATGCGGAATTGGATTTTATCTTCACGGCCATGTCGCGTATGGGAAAGCTTATATTCATTTTTATGATCGGGATTGGCTGTGCCTCTGTATTTTCCCAGAAAAAGTATACCATTCGTACCATTGCGTTTTACAATGTGGAAAACCTATTCGATACCGAAAACGACACGCTGACTTTTGACGATGACCGAACGCCAGAAGGCAAGGATCGATGGACCAAGGAGCGGTACAACGAGAAGGTAGGACGTATAGCCGAGGTGCTTGCCAATATAGGGCGGGACGTAACCGGGGCATCGCCCGATCTTATAGGATTATGTGAAGTAGAAAACAAACAGGTTGTCGAAGATCTGATTTCCCATACGCGGTTAAATCAGGGCAACTACGGTATCATCCATTTCGATTCCCCGGATGAACGCGGTATAGACGTGGCGCTCCTCTACAAGAACGAATCTTTCTTGCCCAAAGCCTTTGCCAGTAGGAGGCTGTTGTTGGTCGGATTGGAGGACGAACGAAACTACACCCGTGATCAGTTGGTAGTCAGTGGGCTATTGGATGATGACCCGGTGCACATCATCGTGAACCACTGGCCTTCAAGAAGTGGAGGGGAAGCATCGAGCCGGCCCGACCGTATCGCGGCCGCCAGATTGAACCGGCGAATCATCGATTCGATCCAAAGGATGGAAATAGGGGCCAAAATCATCGGTATGGGCGACCTGAACGACGATCCTACCGATGCCAGTTTAAAAATGGTGTTGAAGACCAAGGGCGACCGTGCCGATTTGGTTGCAGAAGACCTTTTCAACCCTATGGAAAAATTATTTCGCAGGGGTATAGGGTCGTTGGCCTATCGGGATAAATGGAACCTGTTCGACCAAATCTTCCTTACCGGCAATCTCGTCCTTGCCGAACGTGGGCAACTTCGATTTTGGAAGGCCGGGGTATTCAAAGCCCCTTATTTGATTACGGCAAAAGGACCCTATAAGGGCTATCCCTTTCGTACCTATGCCGGAGGCAATTATACCGGTGGATATAGTGATCATTTCCCAGTCTATGCTTATTTCCTCAAGGAAAAATAGTCGGCGATTCGAAGGTCAGGAAATATAGGGGTCACAATGTGCTTTAGAGTTCCTTGATCATGATGTTCCGCCACTTTACTTTGATCCCGCCGCCATCATGAATCTGTAGGGCGATCGAACCTTCGCCCGCTCCAATTTTCCCATCGGTCAGCGTAATCATTTCAGTTCCGTTCAGCCAAGAAGTTATGGTATCCCCATCGACGCGAATTTTCATCGTATTCCATTCCCCAGCTTTGAGGGCGCTATCCTTTTCAGGGTCGGGCTTGATTAGCCAACCCCTACCGTAAGATTCGTAAACACCTCCGGTATCGTGCCCAGGAGGGGCCACTTCCACTTGCCATCCGCTAACTTTGGTGCCATCGACCGTTGAACGGATGAAGACCCCACTATTGCCATCGGCCTCCTGTTTAAAATCGAGGGTCAATTCAAAATTTTTATAGTAATCATCAGTGGTCAAATAGCCATATTGCTGATCTGGGCCGCTCTCACAGACCAATAAACCGTCTTCCACGTACCATTTTTCGGTGCCATGGATGGTCCATCCCGAAAGATCCTTTCCGTTAAACAATGACTTTTCCTGTGCCAAAACGGGAATGGCCACCAAGGCCAGTACAACAGTAATCAAGCTTTTCATCGGTTTCAAATTTTTGAATTTTGGATTAATAGTTTATTTAAGCTTTCTTTTGTTCGATTTATCCCAACCATTGTCCCCACGGGATCCGACTTAAAATGAGCACTAGGCCCAATCCGTAAAAAATGGCTATACTTCTGAATTTTTTATGCCCTTCCATAAATTTTTTATGGCGCGACCATCCGATGGTGATCAATATAATGGCGATAATGTTGATAAAGGGATGTTCCACGGCCAAGAGTCGGGAAGGGGCATTTAACCCTCCCATGCCCAAAGTTTGGATGGCCTTCAAGCCGTTTTGGGAGACAAAGAACAGCACCAGCCCCACCAACAATTGGATGTGGGCAAATATCAGGGCAAACAGGCTCAAGCGAAAGTCTTTTTGAAGGTTGAATACTTTATTCCCCATCAGTCCGATCAAGGCGTTGGCAACGGCCAAAAAAAGGACGGCCAGGACGATGTAGGCCAAATAGGAGTGGACCATTTGTAAAACTGCGTACATAGGTGTTGAATTTAGTTTTTAAATGTAATGATTTTTGCGCATTATAATTGCCAGAAAATAAAGGGCAATCCAGCCTCCAATGCAATTGTGGCCAGATCTTGCCATACCTGACCAGGATGTGACTCTATTCGGATTGCCATTAATTATCCCATCAAATCATTCCTGTCGGCAAATCTTTGCAAATGGGCGGCCGCATAGCTTATCATTATCGGCCTGTGTTATAAATTCAATCCCGGAGAAAAAGGTTTCTTTTTAGCTTTTGAAGTGTTTCAGGAGACCTAAGGTGGAACTGTCGTGATCGCTTATTTCGGAATTCTCGATGTCCTTTAAGGTGGTATTGGCAAGTTGTTTTCCGAGCTCAACGCCCCATTGGTCATAACTGAAAATATTCCAAATCACCCCTTGTACAAATATTTTATGCTCATAAAGGGCAATCAGGGCCCCCATGCTTTCAGGGGTAAGCTGTTGAATCAAGATACTAGTGGTGGGTTTGTTGCCTTCGAAGACCTTGAAGGGAAGCAGTTTTTGTAGTTCATTTTCGGATAAATTTTTGGCGCTGAGCTCTTTGCGGACCTCATCAACACTTTTCCCGTTCATCAATGCTTCCGTTTGGGCAAAATAATTGGCCATCAACTTATTGTGATGATCGGTATCGCCGTGCAGTGATTTTTTGAATCCGATAAAATCGGTAGGGATCAATTTGGTGCCCTGATGGATCAATTGAAAAAAGGCATGCTGGGAATTGGTGCCAGGTTCGCCCCAGATGATGGTACCGGTCTCATACCTTACCCTATGGCCATTTCGGTCAACGCTTTTCCCATTACTTTCCATGATGCCTTGTTGCAAGTAGGCCGAAAACCTGCTCAAATATTGGGTGTATGGAATAATGGACTCGGTCTCCGATCCATAAAAGTTATTGTACCAAATGCTCAACAGTGCGAGGACTACGGGCATGTTTTCTTTAAAATCGGCAGTTTTGAAATGGGTGTCCATTGCATTGGCCCCCTTTAAAAGGGCGTCGAAATGTTCATATCCCACCGCAAGGGAAATCGATAGTCCAACGGCGCTCCAAAGCGAAAATCGACCCCCTACCCAATCCCACATGGGAAATACATTCTCGGCCGTTATCCCGAATTCGGCTATTTTTTCGGTATTGGTAGAAACTGCCGCAAAGTGTTTGGCAACTTCTTGTTGTCCGGCATGCTTCAGGAACCATTTTTTAATGGTGAGTGCATTGGTAAGGGTTTCCTGGGTGGTAAATGTCTTGGAAACCACAACAAACAAAGTAGTCTCGGGGTTTAATCCCTTAAGCACTTCATATACGTGGTCCCCATCCACATTGCTGACAAAATGGAGTTTCAAATGATTCTTGTAATATTTGAGGGCCTCCACCACCATAACAGGCCCCAGATCGGATCCACCGATACCGATATTGACCACATCGGTAAACGCTTTTCCCGAATAGCCTTTTTTGGTACCGCTGACAATAGCTTCCGTAAACGCCTTGATCTTGGCCTTCACCTCAAAGACTTCCGGCACCACATTCTCGCCATCCACCAAAATTCGGTCCGATTTTTGTGCCCTTAGCGCGGTATGCAATACGGCCCTTCCTTCCGTTTGGTTGATGATATCCCCTCCAAAGTATTTTTTAATGGCATCCTTTAAGGCAACTTCTTCAGCCAGCTGTATCAACAAAGGCATCGTTTCCCCGGTAATCCTGTTCTTGGAATAATCGAACAAAAAATCGTTCCACACCAAACTTAGTTTTTTGGCCCTATTGTGGTCTGTGCCAAAAAGCTGCTTCAGTGTGATGTCTTTGGTGTCCTGATAATGATTTTGGAGTTTCTTCCAAGAAATGGTCTTCGTAGGGTCGGTGTTCCGGAGCGACATGTTATTGGTTCATGGTTAGGAGTTCTTCATGTTGCTTCAGGGGGGTATCCGGTAGTTCAATGCAATCCAATTGCGCCCTCATGGGGTCAATAAAGTTAAAATAATCGGGGCGGAGGTTTTCCGCCAATGGCTCTGCCATAGGAAGTTCTTCCCGAAGGGGATCAACTTGCCTCCCATTTCTCCAAAAACGATAACAAACATGCGGGCCGCTGGTGTTACCGGTCATCCCGATCCAGCCTATGACATCGCCCTGTCGCACGTATTGTCCTTTCCTCACGTTCTGTTTTTTCATATGCAGGTATTGGGTGTCGTAGGTGCCATTGTGCCTGATCTTCACATACTTGCCATTCCCGCCTTTTCGGGTCGATTCAACCACCGTGCCGTCGGCGGTCGCAATGATGGGCGTTCCCATGGGAGCAGCATAATCGGTGCCTTTGTGTGGCCTTACTTTGTTTCCATAAAATCGGATCCTCCTTTTAAGATTATATCGCGATGAGATCCTAACTTTACTGAACTGGACCGGGGCCCTTAAGAAGGTTCTTCTCAGATTATTGGCATCTTCGTCAAAATAATCCCTCAACCCTTTAAGGGTATCATTTTCATAGGCAAAAGCATAGATAGGCCTTCCGTTGTGTTCAAAATAGGCCGCTTCAATGGGTTCGGCCCCTGCATAAACGGTATCGTTGATATATTTTTCCTTGTAGATCACTTTGAACTTGTCCCCTTTTTGCAGGCGGAAGAAATCGATGGTCCATGCATAAATTTCGGATAGGTTGTTCGTGACATTATAGTCGATGCCCTGATCCAGGATGGCTTCGGACAATGAGGTTTCTATCACGCCGGAAGCCTCACGTTGCACATACTTTACCGCTTTACGGTTTCTATAGGCAACGGCGCTGTCGCGAAAGTCGACCACGGTATAATTGATGGCATCGTTTTCATAAATGAAGACTTGGGCCGTTTCGGCGGTGTCTTTCGATTGCAGGATCGTATAGGGTTTACCGACCCTAATTCTCCTCACATCGAAGGTATCTTTGTAGTCTTTTGAAATTTTGGCGATTTTCGGGTATTCGACCTTATGCTCCAACATCAGTTGCCCAAAACTGTCTCCCCGCTTCACGGTATCCATTTTGACCTTGAAATCATTGAGATTGAATCCGAATCGAACCAGCTCCGGTTTTTCTGCCATTGCGATGGTCTGATCGGTTTCGGAATCGCTTGATACAGGTCGTTCTTCCTTACAGGCAAGGAAAATTGCCACAAATACTATTATGCCCCAGTATTTATTCATTGCTATTTTATTCTTTTTTCAGGGTTAAAGATATGGTCTACCCACTGTTTTCCCCAATTATTTAACGCTTGTTTGTTGTAAAGTTTAGGAAAAAAAATCACTTTTTGAAAACTTGGCGGCAGGTATTCTTTCCAATTTGTGCCCCCGGTGGCATTGATTTCCTCTTTTCCCTTTCCCAAATAGCGATGTGCCGATCCCATATGCATCAACGGCCAATTGACGTTGGCATTCAGGTCTAATGTCTTTAACGCCGCTATCAACGCTTTATTATCCTGCTTTTCCTCGGGCAATTGCAGGTATTTTTCATAAATGGTGTTCCCTTTCAGCTGTTTGGCGATGCGTATCAATCGGGGGGTATATCGATATTCGAATTGTTTGAGCGTCAAGGTCTTTTCCCCCGTTGCAATATCGGTGGCCCCTTTTTTCCAATAGATGTTTTCATAAAGTTCCTCTATGGTGTTTTCTTGGGAAAATCGGTTCCTGTCGCTATGATGGACCAGATTTTGAAGCGGGGTGGCATATAATTCGATCATCCTGTACTGCGCCGACTGAAAGCCACTGGCAGGCAAAAGGGCCATTCTATATTTTAAAAACTGTTCGCGTTCCATCCCCTTGATCATTATGCTGAAGGAAGAGATCAAGGCTTCGTAATAGCTATTGATCCTTCGGGCCTTTTCAAGAAAAAAATCGACGCTTTGCGATTTGTCGTCAACGATCTGGTTTTGTTCGTGCAGTATCAACTTAAAATAAAGCTCCGTAATTTGATGGTACATGATAAAGATTTCCTCGTCCGGGAAATATGTACGGGGAACCTGCAGGCTCAGAAGGGTGTCTAAATGGATGTAATCCCAATAGGTAAGGTAACGCTGGTAGAGCAGGCCGTCGAGATAAGCACTTAGGTCTTGACCGGAATCCTTGTATTTTTCCTCAAGTTTTGAGATTTGGGATTCGATATGCCCTTTTTTATCCATTGATGTGCTAATCCATGATTATTTTAAACTGGTGTTTCAGACCATTGTAACCGTCAAGATCGGCTTTGATGGCCCCGACCGCCAAATCGGCCTTGATGCGGATCGGAATCCTGTTGTCATCTGCTGAAACCCATAAAGAAAGGCTTTCTTGTTCCTTAAAAACCCTGCCCGACTGCACAAAGGGCCTGAACTTATGACATGCGACCTTCCCAAATTTAGTCCTTAAAACCTCTTTGCCCAAATATTTGAGTTTGAAGTCGAATACCCCGTCGTCGTCGTAGAGCATCTTGAGCTTCACCGATTCCCCTACCACCAGTTTGGAAACGTCATAGTGGTTTCTTAGATAATAGAAAGCGGAAATCAGGTCTTGAATGCTGTCTTTCAGTTCAAAATTATACTTTTTCTTGTTCTTTTTGTCAGTCAGAACCGCCTTATCATTGTTATGGTCAAAATTTATTTCAACATCCTTGGTATATCCCCCCTCATCGATCTTCCTGATAAAGCGATAGGGCTTCCCGTCTTTTTGATCGAAATAGCTCTCATAGGTATCATCAACATTGAAAAAGATGCTTGCAAAACCGGTAGTTCTGCCTCTTCCCACCACATGGTATACCGGCACCTTATCGATCACATCGGTTTTTACATGCAAAGTGGCATAGCTGGCATTCAAGAGCCCGTAATGCATCCTGAACTTCAACCATTCCCCTGGTTTAAAGGCAGAATCTTTTACGGCACCACCATTTTGGGCGGCCAAAAACTGGCTGCCGAAGATGAACAGCAATGCAAACCATTTTCCCATAACAAAAAAATCAGGCCAAAATTAGTAAAAGAGACAATACTCCAAGTTTAACGTACAGTTATAAAACAAATTTTATTCCAAACTATTGTGCCCCCGTTCATGCCCATAAAAAAAGCCCTGATGGAACACCAGGGCTTTTCCTAAATAACCAACCAAACTTTAAATTATGAAAAACCAATACTTAAAGTTGTAAGGGAACCACCCCTTACGAGTACAAATTTAATACATCATCATTATGTTGTAAACCCTTTTAACTTACTTTAACTTTTGGTTTAACACAGAATTATCATTGTAGGGCCCATTTCCGATTAAATCGGCGTAATTGGTTCCCCCATTTGCGCAGGGAAATGCGATTTTATCTTAAAGGGTGCCCCTGGAAGCCTGTTCCCGTTCGATCGATTCAAAAAGGGCCTTGAAATTTCCCTTTCCAAATGATTTTGCTCCTTTGCGCTGAATGATTTCGATGAACATTGTGGGGCGGTCTAAGATGGGTTTGGTAAATATCTGCAGGAGATAGCCTTCGTCGTCCCTATCGATCAAAATGCCAAGTTCCTGCAAGGGGGCCAAATCCTCGTCGATCTCACCCACCCGATCGAGTACATCCTCATAATACACGGCGGGCACCGTCAAGAATTCAACGCCCCTGTTTTTGAGGGCACTTACCGTTTCAATGATATTATTCGTGGCCAAGGCCATGTGCTGAACCCCTGCACCGTTATAGAATTCGATATACTCCTCGATCTGTGATTTTTTTCGGCCTTCGGCGGGTTCGTTGATGGGAAATTTTATACGTCCGTTGCCATTGCTCATTACCTTGCTCATCAAAGCGGTATACTCGGTGGAAATGTCTTTATCATCAAAAGAGACCAATTGGGCAAACCCCATCACCTTGGCATAGAATTCGCACCATTTGTTCATCTCGTTCCAGCCCACGTTGCCCACCATGTGATCTACAAACTTTAAGCCTACATCCTTGGGTTTGTAAAACGGATCCCATTTCCTGTAGCCCGGCATAAAAACACCTTTGTATTTGGAGCGTTCCACAAAAACATGAACGGTTTCCCCATAAGTATGGATTCCCGAGAGCACCATTTCGCCATGATCATCCTGCAAGGTCTTGGGCGCAAAATAACTTTCTGCCCCCCTTTTTGTGGTCTCTTCATGACTTTTGGCCGCATCATCGACCCAAAGGGCGATGGCTTTTACGCCATCCCCATGTGCATCGATATGCCTGTTGATGTCTCCCCCGGATTTTAAAGGCGAGGTAAGCACCAAACGTATCTTGCCCTGTTGTAAGACATATGATACTTTGTCTTTTAGACCGGTCTCCAGACCGGCATAGGCCAGCGGTTGAAATCCCCATGCCGACATGTAGTAATGGGCCGCTTGTTTGGCATTGCCCACGTAAAGTTCTACATGATCGGTGCCCATCAAAGGCAGGAAATCTTCTGCTTCCGGATTTTCAATGGGCAAGTGAAGTGATGTTTTATCTAATGTTGACATGATCGGGTTTTATTTTGAGTTGAATATATTTGGTGCAGTTTGGGCAATGAACCTCTGCAATTACATTTAGAGCAATCCATATGATACGCCCAAAAACGAAGGGACTCTGGTTTAAATTACCACATGGCCCTGAGGTGGGGCGTAATATCATTTCTTGCGATTGCCATATCCTTACAAAGGTCGTAAAAAAGAAAATAAAACATTCATGAAGACTTTAAAACCAATACCCAACACTAAAGAAAAGTTGATTGTTCTTTGCTTCCGGACTCCAGGAATACATCACCTGAACCGGACCCAGAAAAGTTTCCCAGCCATAGCCCAAACCGTAGCCAGAGTAGTTGGGCTCGGTGAACCATTCGCCCGTTCTAAAAATATCATCCTCGACATTTGCAAAATTAGCGGAGAACAGGAGATGGTTTTTTCTGGCGAACTCCAGATCCAACCGCCCATAAGCCTTCACGTAACTATTGCCCGGCAAGCTCAGAAAATCGTATCCCAAGAAAGGAACAAAGTTATTGATCAGATCCGTGCCGTAGCCACCCAGTACAAAATCGAAGGAGGTTACATTGGAGGTGCCCAGTTTAAAACCGCCTTCCGTTTCCAAATTCAAGGACAGGTTTTTAAAGAGGGGAATGGCGCCCCCCATGCGCGCTTTCGCGACCGAGAATTCCTTGAAATTGTCGTTAAAATCTGAAGAGAACAGATAAAAATGAAAATCTCCATTAAAGTAAAGGCCCCTTGTGGGAAAATACCGATCATCATAGGTGTCCAAAACCAATTGTCCGAATGTGCTGTAATAGTTGCTTTTTTCGAAGAGGGTACGCCCCCCCTCGGCCCTTAAGACTAGAAGACCGTTTTCATCCATTAGATCCCCAAGGGTTTGGGTACTTAAGCGCAACCATTTATGTTCGGCCCCGATGGTAAATGCAAATTCTTCCCGCCACACCGTTTGTAGGTACAATTGATTGGTAAAATCGTTCACATCGATATTGATGGTATTGATGTTGATGCCTTCCGGCACCTCAAAGTTATCTCGGATCAGATCGAAATTGATATCATTGTCGAAGGTATTGTACCTCGAGTTGAGGCCAAAACTCCAATAAGTACCCTTGTCTACATAATATTGCAGGTTATATCTAATCTTGTCCCCTAAAATAAAATCGAAGGAGACCACATCGTCTTTCATGAGCAAACGCTTCTTGGTGAGGTTGGCCAAGGCCGCACTTTTGTAAAGATCATCATAGTGGAGGCCAACCTCAAAAAGTTCTTGTTGGGATTCTCTTCCAGAACAAGGGTACGATCTTCCCCTAGACGTTGCTGGTCAATTTATGGTGTATGGTTTTGAAGTTGCCCGTCGCCGATAAATTGCTGATGCCCTGATCGAGTTTTTTAAAGGTGGTCTTTTTCCCAAGATTAAACCTTAGTTTCCCTTTGATGTATCCGCGCGTATAGTTTTCCAGATCGCCATCGATGATCAAACGGTTTATCATTAAGCTGTCTTTGGGCACCACTTGTTCTATGGCGACCTTCTCCGAATCGCACCGCTGGACGAAGTTTTAACGCCTCCCATTTATTCCTTGCGGCAACCTCCCCTAAGCGTACGATTTCGTCATATTTGTTGAAATCGATTACGCGATACCGATCCAAACTGGGCTTGATGTAAATATCGGTGCGTTTCGACTTTGCCGGTCATGGCGGCGGCGGTTCTGAAATTGTTGATCTGCAGCAGTATCTCTGTGGCCGATAGTAGGCCTTCCCTATCGGAAAGTCCGTGCTGCACATCCACCCCTATGATAATATCCGCTCCAAGTTTTTTAACCTCATCCAAGGGATAGTTGTTGACCACGCCACCATCGATAAGGATTTTACCATCCAGAATTGTCGGCTCGAAGAGCGAGGGCAGGGTGCCACTTGCCAGTACGGCTTCCGGAAGATACCCTTTGTCCAATAACACCTGCTCGCCGGTTTCCACATTGGTGGCAATGCACAAAAATGGAATGGGCAGTTTGTTGAAGTCATCGATATCCTTTACATGGTACAGTACCCTTACGAGTTCGTTATAGATATTCTGCCCGCCCGAATAGGCCGGGGGTACCGATACCCTAAAATCTTTGAAAGGAAGGGTGAGGGCATAGCGATCAGAATCCTCCTTTTCATAGAAGGTCTTTGCGCTCCTGCGGCAAGTTGTCACGTATCAAGTTGATCAAAATTGGTAGTCCGAAAGAGCGAATCCAACTGACCGGCCGTATAGCCTGCTGCGTATAGGGCCCCGACAAAAGCACCCATACTGGTGCCGCCGATGTAGTCTATTTTTACACCCGCTTCTTCCAGTACCTTCAAAGCCCCGATATGGGCCATTCCTTTCGCCCCACCGCCGCTCAAGACCAGTCCGATTTTAGGCCTTTCCCCATCAGCGCCTTCCTGCGCCATGGCCGTGGTGCCCATAGTCAATATCAAAAAGTAAAGCAGCGTTTTCTTCATCTGGCCTATTGGTCGCAATTATTGATGGAATGTTTCATATATTTTTTTGGCCTTGGATATCCCTACGGTTTTTGCAAGACTTTCCAAGGAGGCCTCCTTGATGCGCTTCACCGATTTAAAGTCTTTCAGCAGCTCCTGTGCCGTCTTCCCTCCAATGCCCTCAATACCCTCCAACTCAGAATTGATGGCCGCTTTGCTCCTTTTGTTCGGTGAAAGCTGATCCCGAACCGATGTGCTTCGTTCCGAAGTTGTTGGATCAGTTTGAGGCTCTCCGATTTCTTGTCCAAATAAAGCGGAATGGGGTCTTCGGGGAAAAATATCTCTTCCAATCGCTTGGCGATGCCGATGATCGCTATTTTCCCACGAAGCCCTAACCGATCCAGGCTTTTCACTGCGGAGGACAGTTGACCCTTACCCCCATCGATGATGATCAGCTGCGGAAGCGGTTCCCCTTCTTCCGATAATCGCTTGTACCTTCGGAACACGACTTCCTCCATGGATGCGAAATCGTCGGGCCCTTCCACTGTTTTGATATTGAAGTGGCGGTAATCTTTTTTGGAGGGCCTGCCGTCTTTGAAGACCACACAGGCAGCCACGGGCTGATTCCCCTGTATATTGCTATTGTCGAAGCACTCGATATGGATCGGCAAGGACGAGAGCCTTAAATCTGACTTCATTTGGGCCATGATGCGATTGGCATGTCTATCCGGGTCAATGATCTTGATCTGCTTGAATTTCTCTTGCCTAAAGAATTTCGCGTTGCGTTCGCTGAATTCCATGATTTTCTTTTTGTCGCCCAACTGCGGCACCGTGACCTTTATTCCGGGTCCGACCTCCACTGGGAAAGGCAGATAGAGCTCCTTCGATTGGGACTCAAACCTTTGCCTGATTTCGACAATGGCCAACTGTAAGAGATTCTTCATCCGGTTCATCCAATTTTTTCTTGATTTCCAAGGTATGGGAACGGATAGATCGACCCATGCGACAACTGCAAAAAATTGACATAGGCATAGGCCTCGTCGGAAAGGATGGTAAAAACGTCGACATTATTGATTTTCGGGTTCACTATGGTCGATTTCACCTGATAATTTTCGAGCACCATGATCTTGTCCTTGATGCGCTGTGCCTCTTCGAACCTGGTTTGGTCGGCAAGGGACTTCATCTGATGCTTGAAATACTGCAACGAGGTTTTAAAGTTGCCTTTGATGATTTCCCTTATATCCTCTATTTGCCGATGGTATTCTTCTGCATTTTGAAGACCCTCGCACGGTGCCTTGCAGTTCCCCAAATGGTACTCAAGGCAGGCCTTGTATTTTCCTGCGGATATCTTTTCGTGAGACAGGTCATAGTTGCAAGTTCTTAAGGGATAAACGCTCTTCACGAGATCGAGCAAAATACGAACCGTTTTCATGCTCGTGTAGGGTCCAAAATATTCCGAGCCATCCTTGATCAATTTTCGGGTCGGGAAAATTCTCGGGAACCGCTCCTTTTTGATGCATATCCAGGGATAGGATTTGTCATCCTTCAATAGTACGTTATACCTTGGCCTATACTTTTTGATCAAATTGTTTTCCAACAAAAGCGCGTCAGACTCTGTCGGGACCACAATATGTTTGATATGTTTTATCTTTTTGACCATGACCCGGGTCTTGCCGTACTCATGGTTTTTATTGAAGTAGGAAGCCACCCTTTTTTTGAGGTTCTTGGCTTTGCCTACGTATAGGATTTTTTCATCGTTATCATAAAATTGATAAACCCCGGGGTTATCGGGCAATGCGCTAAGTTGAATTTCAATGGGTATTTGGGGCATTGTTCCTGAATCGTGAATTTTTGGAATATCGAGTTAAATTACTGTGTTTTTCGAAAAGCTCCCAGCATTTTCCCGTTTTTAACCTGTGATTGTGAAAGCGTGGTGAAATCGTAATTGAATGAATCGGTTTGATCGGAGTACCCAAAATGGACCAATCATGATCAACCTGAAAACAAATCTGTCGGGGGTACGACGCTTTGCCTAAAAAAAGATGTTATTAATCGAATTTATTTGGACCTATTTTGTTAAATTGTTGATAAAGTTGTCCCTGTAAGAAAAAACTTGTCGTTTTCTAAAAAAACGTCATTATTGCTTCGAAAGAAATTTATTGTATTGTATTTCAGCTTTTTACAAAATATATTTCTTTGTCTTCCTCCCTAAATCACTGTAATTGAGTTCCCTTAAAAAACCATATCGTGCATTTCATCGATGAAAAGTTACACTTAGTGGATTTTTAATTCATTTTTTTATTTATATTTAAATTTCAAAATCGAGATTAACATGGACAATTACATCATCACCCTTGGCTCTTATCTCCTTCTTATGTTGTTTTTCAGGATTTACTATCTTGTAAGTGCAAAGGAATAGTGCCTGGATAAGTCAAGTAACCTGCTTATACTATCTTAAGAGCCCCAACTCCTAAGATATTCATCCAAAACAATGTTCAAGAAAGACTTGCGATTGAACTATATATCGCTCCGGAAAGGTCTTGCTCCGGAAGATTTGTTCAACGGCAGCTTGGCCATTGCCAACCAATCGCTAAAGATTCCCATCTGGGAGGGCGAATTTTACCACCTCTTTCTTCCCATCTCCGATAAAAAGGAAATAGATACCAGTTTTTTATTATCGATCCTACAGGGCAAGGATAAGCACGTCGTACTCTCAAAGGTCTCCGCAAAAAACAGGCTGCGGCATTTCCTTTTGACCGATTCCACTACATTGAAATTGAATACATGGGGCATTCCCGAACCGACCGGTGGCATCGCGGTTGACCCCAAGCAATTGGATGTGGTCTTCGTACCGTTGCTGGCCTTTGATACCTTGGGAAACCGTGTGGGATACGGACAGGGATTCTATGATCGCTTCCTGAAGGAATGCCGTAAGGATACCCTGAAAGTCGGACTCTCGCTTTTTGAGGCGGTACCCAAGATTACCGACAGCGAAGCCCATGATGTGCGCCTGGACTATTGCATCACCCCTGAAAAAACATATACGTTCAAATCGGACTAATCCTGTTGCTCCGTTTCTGTGGAAGTCTCTTCTTTGTGACCAAAGGCTTTTTTGTTGAAGACGATCAATATCCCGACCCCGGTACTGATTGCGGTATCGGCCACGTTAAAGACAGGTTCGAAAAAACGGAAGTGATTGCCTCCAAAATAAGGCATCCAGTCGGGCCAGTTCGTATCGATCATCGGGAAATAGAGCATGTCAACCACTTTGCCGTAAAAAAGGCTGCCATAGGGCTCTTTGGCAAAAAATGTGGCGACCTGGTTGTTGCTATGGTCGAAAAGCATACCATAGAACACTGAATCGATAATGTTTCCCAAAGCCCCCGCAAAAATCAATGATACCGCTAAAAGATAGGTGGTATTCGCCCTTTTTTTGGTGAGATCGTATAGCCAATAGCCGATTCCCAGGATGGCAAAAAGACGGAAAATGGTTAAAATAAGTTTCCCGGTATTGTCTGAAACGGGCAGTACATCGCTTAACTTGGCCCCCCAGGCTGCACCTTCATTTTCGATGAACAAAATCTTGAACCAATTGAAAACCTCTACCGATTCCCCTAGAAAAAAGTGGGTTTTGATATAAATTTTACTGATCTGATCGATGGCCAGAATCAAAAATATCAGGAACAAGGATTTTTTTAAGGTCATAGTTGGAAAAATAACGGGGCAAAAATAGACATATTATTCGGTTTTGTTCAGTGTGATGTTCCCTGTAATGGTTGTCAGGATATATTGATGGCTGCCAGGGGGCAAGCCATTTTTGCAGATCTTTCCGAATTTACTGCTGGCCTCGATGTCAGCGGCCCTGTCCCTAACCTCGATGTCGCCACTTTGTGTGGTCACTTCCACAAATTCGGAAACCCCGGTCAATAGACATTGTCCGTCATTGAGACTGATCCGTAAATCCCTAAAGTCACCAAAAACCGATACATTGGCACTGGTACCGAACAAGGAAACGCTTTTCAATTCTGGCAATGTCAGCTGTAAGGCTATGGAAACCACCTTATGGGCACCCAATTTATCGTTCGGAACCACAAAATTGGGCCGGAAACCCGCGCTGATGAACATGGCGGAACCTTCTTCCTTGATGTTGATCAGGAGGTCTGGGTTGTATTCCCCGTCCATTTGTGCAGTAACGGACATTTCTTCCCCCTTCCGGGTGACCAGGGAAACCGAATAACAATTATTGGCATCGATGGAAATAAATGAAATTCCGGGGTGTATAATCGATTTCTTGATGACTTTTTGACCTAGCGCATTTTGGAACAACAGCAGGAAGCCCGCAAAAAACCATAGGGGAATACCTAACCTGTGCATGGTCCCGGCTCGGAGAGTTGCCATAGGGTTAAAATGGCAATACCCCCATTTTTGGGGGCATCTCGTATTGCTAGCTCTAAAAGAACGCAATTGAGGTTATTTCTGCATATTTTTGGCCTCGATGCTCAAGGTGGCATGCGGTACCAGCTTCAACCTTTCCTTATTGATCAGCTTTCCGGTAACCCGGCAAATGCCGTAGGTCTTATTTTCAATACGCAAAAGGGCGTTCTTCAAATCGCGGATGAACTTTTCTTGACGGATGGCCAGCTGTGTGTTCGCTTCCTTGCTCATGGTCTCAGATCCTTCCTCAAAGGCCTTAAAAGTGGGCGATGTGTCATCCGTACCGTTGTTGCCGTCGTTCATATAGGCACTTTTCAAAAGCTCCAAATGCACTTTCGCCGTAACGATCTTCTCTTCGATGAGCTTTCTGAACTCAGCCAAATCCTTGTCCGAGTATCTAATTTTTAAATCCTGATCCATATTCTTAATGTTTTTGGATAAATAATTTTGTGTTCACTTCGTCGAAGGCCACCGCCATGCCTTCCTCTATTTGTTCCTCCAAATCGAGCTCTGCGGTCAAGGTTTCGGTCATGATGTACTTCAAATTGCTCTCCACGGCTTTTTCGACCAACCCATCCTTTTGGATTTTAATATCAATCTTATCGGTCACCTCAAAGCCGGAATCCTTTCGCATATTTTGAATGCGGTTCACCAATTCCCTGGCGATTCCTTCCTTTTTCAAATCATCTGTCATGGTCACGTCCAGGGCCACCGTAAGTGCTCCCGAACTGGCTACCAGCCAACCTTCAATGTCTTGGGAAGAAATTTCTACCTCCTTCAACTGTAAAATAATGGTTTTATTTTCAATAACAATGGATATTTCGCCATTTTGCTCAATTTCTTGGATATCCGCTTGGCCAAACTGCCCCACGGCCTGGGCGATTTGTTTCATCTGTTTGCCATAAACAGGCCCCAAGACCTTAAAATTAGGTTTGATTTGCTTGACCAAGATGCCCGAGGCATCGTCCAACAACTCTATTTCCTTCACATTGACTTCCGATTTGATCAAATCTGCCACTGCCTCTATTTCTTTTCGTTGATGTTCGTTCAAGACCGGGATCATGATTTTCTGTAAAGGCTGTCTCACCTTAATTTTTTCCTTTTGCCGGATCGACAAAACCAAGGATGAAATCTGTTGTGCCTTTTGCATCTTGCTTTCCAAGGCCACATCGACTATCGTGGCATCGTATTTCGGAAATTCGGACAAATGTACACTGTCAAAGTGTTCTGTACGGGTTGCGGTCGTTAAATCCTTATAAAGCCGGTCCATAAAGAATGGGGCTACGGGGGCAGATAATTTTGCCACGGTCAACAGACAGGTGTACAAGGTCTGGTAAGCCGATATTTTATCTTTTTGATAGTCGCCCTTCCAGAAACGCCTCCTGCACAAACGCACGTACCAATTGCTCAGGTTTTCCTGAACAAAGTCGGAAATGGCGCGGGTGGCCTTGGTGGACTCATAGTCGGCGTAGGCCTCATCCACTGTTTTGATCAGGGTATGCAGCTCGGACAAGATCCATCGATCGATTTCAGGGCGTTCCTGTAGGGGAATTTCCGTTTCAGAATAATCGAACGCGTCAATATTGGCATACAGGGCAAAAAATGAATAGGTGTTGTAGAGTGTGCCGAAGAATTTGCGTTTCACTTCCACGATGCCGTCGATGTCGAACTTGAGGTTGTCCCAAGGGTTGGCATTGCTGATCATGTACCAACGCGTGGCATCTGCCCCGTGCTCGTCCATGGTCTCGAATGGATCGGCCGCGTTGCCCAAACGCTTCGACATTTTTTTCCCTTCCTTGTCAAGAACCAGTCCGTTCGAAACCACATTCTTATAGGCTATGGAATCGAATACCATGGTGGCGATCGCGTGCAAGGGTGTAGAACCATCCCCGGGTTTGATCTACCCCTTCGGCGATAAAATCGGCGGGGAAGGTGATGTTCTTGTCTATAAAATCCTTGTTTTCGAAAGGATAGTGCCATTGGGCATAGGGCATGGCCCCACTATCGAACCACACATCGATCAGGTCGCCTTCGCGCTTCATGGCCTTGCCCGATGGGGAAACCAACACGATCTGATCGACGATATTCTTATGGAGGTCTATGGTATCGTAATTTTCTTCCGACAGGTCACCCACCACAAAATCCTCAAAAATATCCTGGGGCATCAGGCCCGCTTTCACCGCCTTGGCCAGTTCCGCCTTCAATTCGGCCACAGACCCAATGATCATTTCTTCATGGCCATCCTCCGTGCGCCAAATGGGCAGGGGTATGCCCCAATACCGGGATCTTGAGAGGTTCCAGTCGTTGGCATTCGCCAACCAATTGCCGAAGCGCCCTTCACCGGTAGATTTTGGTTTCCAGTTGATCTGCTGATTGAGTTCGAACATCCTGTCTTTCACATCGGTGATCTTGATGAACCAAGAATCGAGGGGGTAATATAAGATCGGTTTATCGGTTCGCCAGCAGTTGGGATAGGTATGCAGGTACTTCTCTACCTTAAAAGCTTTGTTCTCTTCTTTGAGCTTAATGGCTATTTCAACGTCTACCGATTTTTCCGGGGCGGTACCGTCGTCATAGTATTCATTTTTCACATATTTACCCGCCAATTCGTTCAGCTCAGGACGAAATTTTCCTTGTAGGTCTACCAAGGGTACCGGATTATCGTTCTCGTCCAAAACCAACATCGGGGGGACTTCAGGCTGGGCCAATTTGGCCACTTGGGCATCATCTGCCCCAAAGGTGGGCGCGGTATGAACGATTCCAGTTCCGTCTTCGGTGGTCACAAAATCACCGCCAATCACCCGAAACGCATTTTCGGGATGCTGGTAAGGCAAAGCGTATTTGAGCAATTGCCCATAGCGGATGCCGATCAGGTCCTTACCTTTACAGCTGGCCACTAGGCGATAGGGTATTTTTTTGTCTTCTGCCTTGAAGCTTGAAAAATCGTAATCCTCTTCCACAGCAAAGAAACGGCCCCCAAATTGGGCACCGACCAAGTTCTTGGCCAAGATCAGGTAGCAGGGCTCAAAGGTATATTGGTTGAAGGTTCTCACCACCACATAGTCGATCTTGGGGCCCACTGTCAAAGCGGTGTTGGAGGGCAATGTCCAGGGTGTTGTGGTCCATGCCAAAAAATAGAGCTCGTTTTCAAATGGCTTTAAAAAATTGGGCAGTGTTTCCTTATTGGCCTTGAACTGGGCCACTACCGTGGTATCGGTTACTTCTTGGTAGGTACCCGGCTGGTTGAGCTCGTGGGAACTCAATCCCGTTCCCGCCTTGGGCGAATAAGGCTGAATGGTATAGCCCTTATAAATCAGGCCTTTCTCGTAAATCTGTTTTAACAGCCACCAGACCGACTCCATGTACTTTGATTTGTAGGTGATGTAGGGATCGTCCATATCCACCCAGTAGCCGATCTGCAGGGTCATCCTGTTCCAAACGTCGGTATAGCGCATCACGGCTTCCTTGCATGCGGCATTGTAATCCTCCACCGAAATTTTGTTGCCGATGTCTTCCTTGGTGATGCCCAGTTCCTTTTCAACGCCCAGTTCAATCGGAAGGCCGTGGGTATCCCAGCCGGCCTTGCGTTTCACCTGGAAACCTTTCATGGTCTTATATCTCGGGAAAATGTCTTTTATGGTCCTTGCCATCACATGATGGATACCCGGCATGCCGTTCGCGGAGGGAGGCCCTTCATAAAATACATAGGGCGGTTTGCCTTCCCGGCTGGAAACGCTTTTCTCGAAAATTTGATGGTGGTTCCAATAATCCAGTATTTCCCCTGCGACTTTCGGAAGATCCAATCCTTTGTATTCAGCGAATTTCATACGAATTGCTCTAGGTACTACAAATAAAGGCTGCAAAATTAATGATTTTTGGCCGAATTTACAGGACATATACCGATCGAAATCGATCGAAAAATCGAATTGCTGGTTTTAAATGGAAAAAATGGCCCACATACAAGCACGCTCCTTATCTATCATGAATGCTCGCCTAAAATCGCACGCCCAATCCCAACACCAGATTGATGCCAGGGGCAACGATGCCGGAGGAATAGGAACGGTACCTTTGGTCGGTCATGTTTTCGAGTATTGCGGTCGCTTTAAAGGCATTTGTAATTTGGTACTGTGATCGAAAATTAAGGGTATACCAAGACGGGGAATAGGGGTTGCCGTTCGCATCGACCGCATAGATATAATCCTTGCTCCGTTCCGAAGGGGCAAGATCCTCATAGGCGATTTCCCCATTGAAGTTCAGGAAAAGATCGGTCTTGATCTTTTGGTTGTTCCAGAGCAGGTGCAAATCCCCAAAAGTGGGCGCCACATGACGGCCCGGAGAATCGGTACCATTATCTTCTTCTTCTATCCCATTTGTAAGTGTCAAATTGCCCGCGAGTGAAAGCCGATCGGTCAGAAACACATCCATCCCGAATTCAAAACCGTACACATAGGCCTTGGCAGCGTTCTGAATGGCCTGTACCCTGCTCAGCTCCCCGTTGTATTCTATTTCCGAAGCGCCATTAAATTGATAGTCCCTCCGCACCAGGGCATCTACCAGATACGTATAAAAGGCCGAGCCTTTGAAAACGACCCTGTCCTGAAAATTCTTTTGGAGCCCCAGCTCCACGTTGTAGGCATATTCCGGTTCCAGATCGGGATTGGGCACGACCACCGCCCCGGGTTCCGAATCGAAAATTTTGCCCACATCGTCGATATTGGGAGAACGGAATCCGGTTGAACCGTTCAGCGTCACCTGAAGATCGGCCTTCGGAAGCCAGCTGAAGCCCAGACTACCGGTCAATGCGCCATTGTTGAGGTCGGCATTGTCAAAGGGAAAGGGATAAAAGGTCCTGTCGAAATCGGCATCGATCCAAACATGGCTGTACCGAAGCCCTGAGAGCAGGCTGAAATTCGGCTTGGCCTGATAATCTCCACTGACATAACCGGCAAGGGTTTGCCAGCGGGAACCATCCGGATAACGGGAGGCCGCTGCGGAGATGGTATTGCTGCCGATATCTTCTTGGCTACCCGTAGAATGCACCCTATTGAAAACGTACTCGGTGCCATAGTACAACCTGAGGTTGCCCATTTTCTTGTTTTCGAAATCGATGTTGCCCGAGAGCGCATCGACCTTCTCCATGGCCTTGAAGCGGATCGGTTCCCCAAAATTACGATCGGTTCTGCTCTCTTCAAAATGTTGGTAGGCGGTGGTGATCTTCATTCCATCGTAAAAAAGCCCCTTGCCTTTTTTGTCGATCTGAAAATTGCCCAAGAACCATTTTTGTGGCCCATATTGCCATTCCGCAGATCGTAGGCCATCACCCCTTGGCCTTATCAATCGATCGTAGCGAGAATAATCGGAGGTCTCCGAATAATGGGTATTGAGTTTGAAATACCAATTGCTGCTGGGTTTGTAGGAAATCTTCTGCATCAGGTTGATCTGATCGTAACCTGTGGGAAGCTGCCTCGCTGGGCTCTGGGTTAGCCACATAGCAGGTCTTCCCCTGTGACTGTGGCCACGTAATTGTTTCTCAGATAGGAATCTTGTCCGTGGCGACCCATTCTAAGGTCTCCAAAATTGTTATAGGAGACATGTGTTAAAAAGGCCCAACGTTTGCGACCAAAATTTAGGTCGACATGCCCGGTGTTTTCCTGATTGGCCGAAGCGAAACGATATGAGGCATTCCCGCTGATCTGGGTAGTGTCGCCCGTCGAAAACTCCGCATTTTTGGTGTAAAAGTTCATGACCCCGCCCATGGCGTCGCTGCCATAGATCACCGTTCCGGGTCCAAAAATAATCTCGGTCGATTGCACCGTGAAAGGATCGATGGAGATGACGTTCTGTAGGTTTCCGCCCCTGAAAATAGCATTGTTCATGCGAACCCCATCTACCGACATCAAAAGCCTGTTGGTAGAGAACCCCCTGATCATGGGGCTTCCCCCACCGAGTTGGCTCTTTTGCACAAATACCTTACCGCTGTTCTGCAAGAGATCGGCCGAAGTTTGAGGATTGGAAAAAGCGATCTGCAGTGCGCTGATCTTGGCGATTTTCTGGGGGATGTCTTTTTTCTGTTGCTCCCATTTCGACACCGACAGCACTACTTCTTCGAGCTGTTGCGGTCGAAGTTCCAGCGAAACCCTGCCCCCCTGTCTCAGCATTTGTGCCTTGGTGCTTCTGCGAAGTTGGTAGTTCAAATGCCGCAAATAGATTTTCTCGTTGCGATCGAAGTCGGTAATGTCGCAGCGGCCGTCAAAATCGGTAATCACGGTCTTGGATCGGTCTTCGTTGAACAAGGCCACATTGGGTATGCCCGCTTGGTCGTCCGCATCCAAAACGGTAATTTCCTGGGCATGGAGGCCCAATGTGAAAAGAAGAAAGAAGGCCCATCGTATCCGCTGCATATCAACTAAAAACTTCATTTAAAATCGTGAGGGATTTTGGTTTTCGAAAACCCTGCAAATGCAATTCGAAATACAAGATCAAGGTTTTCAAAAGTGCTTGTCGGCTCTTCTTCGTCATGCCTACGCCACCTATCGCATCAAAATTTATGCCCAAAAAGGTTTTAAAAAGTTTTAAATCATCTCCGGCCAAAAGGGGGTTCAGGGACGGGGTTTCGACAAAGGCTCCTTCGGTTAGGTCAAAATAGTCGGCCTCCACGGAATTGGTGTCGGGATAAAATCCCAAATACTTGGTGAGTTCCAACAAAAAAAAGATATGGAAGTTGGCGATATCGTCATGGGTATCCATCCATTGCAGGGCCGCTTCCAAAAAATCGAACAAGCCCTGGTTGCGCTCTTCCTCCTGAATACTGTTGCCCACCATTTCTGCCAAAAAAAGGGTCATCGCATTCTTGGCCATATCGGTATAGAGGCTATGGTAAGGGTAGTATACCTTGGCTTCCCGCAGCTGCTCCAAATTACCCTTATTGCGATGCATGGCCACCACTTCCAATTGGGTAAAAGGCTGGAAGTAGGCTGCTTTCAATTTCCCTTTTTTCGATGCCAGAACGCCCTTGAGCAAATATGATTTCAGGCCATCACTGGCCGTAAAGGCCCTAACGATCAAACTGGTATCGCCATATTTCAAAGCGGAAAGCACTATGGCCTTAGTGGTGACCTGCATCGGTTGGGTTGGGTTTTGGCGCAAAGATAGGGGTATTGCCCCCATCGAACCAAGCAAAACAGACGACCAAAAAAAACGGGAATAAGCTTTGAAAATCAAACCTTATTCCCGTCATTATGGCTGTTACACCGGAGTCTTTATCAAATCACCCCTTGCGCGAGCATGGCATCGGCCACTTTTACGAAGCCGGCAATATTGGCCCCTTTCACGTAGTTGCAATACCCGTCTTTTTCCTTTCCGTATTCGATACACGAATCGTGGATGTCTTCCATGATGCCTTTCAAGCGCTCATCGACCTCTTCCCGGGTCCAGCTGATGCGCAGGGAGTTCTGTGACATTTCAAGACCGGAAGTCGCCACACCGCCGGCATTGGAAGCCTTGCCCGGTGCGAACAACAATTTCGATTCATGGAAGGCATGTATCGCTTCGGGGGTGGAGGGCATGTTTGCGCCTTCGGCCACACAGAAACATCCGTTTTTGATCAGCGTGGCGGCACTTTTGCCGTCAAGCTCGTTCTGGGTGGCACAGGGCAGTGCCACGTCACAAGGCACTTCCCAAGGGGTCTTGCCTTTGACGAACTTGGCTGCGGGATATTTTTTGGTATAGTCAGATATTCGTCCGCGCTTGTTGTTTTTAAGATCCATGACAAAGGCCAGTTTCTTTTCATCGATGCCCTCCTTATCATGGATATAGCCTCCCGAATCGGAAAGTGTCACCACCTTACCTCCCAAATGCAACACTTTCTCGGCGGCATATTGCGCTACGTTCCCGGAACCTGAGATGACCACGGCCTTGCCCTTGATGTCTTCTTTTTTGGTCTTCAGCATGCTCTGTGCAAAATACACGGTACCATAGCCTGTGGCCTCGGGACGGATTTTTGATCCCCCCCAGGAAAGTCCTTTTCCGGTAAGCACTCCGGTAAATTCGTTCCTAATCTTTTTGTACATCCCGAACAAAAACCCGATTTCTCTGGCGCCTACGCCGATATCGCCCGCTGGCACGTCGGTATTGGGGCCTATATGACGGCATAGTTCGGTCATGAAAGCATGGCAAAAACGCATCACCTCATCATCCGATTTACCTTTGGGATCAAAATCGGACCCGCCTTTCCCACCACCCATGGGCAGGGTGGTAAGGCTATTCTTGAATACCTGTTCGAATGCCAGGAACTTCAAAATGCTCGCATTCACTGAAGGATGGAAACGCAGTCCGCCTTTATACGGCCCGATGGCCGAATTCATTTGGATCCGATAGCCCCGATTTACATGGATTTCGCCTTTGTCGTCGACCCATGAAATCCTGAACGAAATAAGCCTTTCGGGCTCTACCATTCTTAAAAGGATGTTCTTACCGCTATATATTTTGTGTTTCACGATATACGGGATCACCGTTTCGGCGACTTCCTGTACGGCTTGGATAAATTCGGGTTCATGGCCATTTCTGACCCTCACCTCGTCCATAAATGCTTTGATTTTTGCTTCCATAAAATGCTTCGGAATAAGTTGTTTTTTATTGAATATTAAAATTTAACGGCAAAAATATATTATTCCAACAATTTTTACCCTCTTTTTTTTTCTATTTGATAATTACCTAACCGATGGCCTGTTCCAAATCGGCGATCAGGTCATCGGCATCCTCGATACCAACGCTCAAACGGATCAGCGAATCGACAACCCCGCTCTTTTCCCGCTCTTCCTTCGGGATGCTGGCATGCGTCATGCTGGCCGGGTGACCGGCCAAACTTTCGACCCCGCCCAAAGATTCGGCCAGAGTAAACAACTGCAACCGCTCCACGATCTTGATTGCGGCCTTGAAGTCGCTCCCTTTCGGCACAAAAGAAATCATGCCCCCAAAATCGGCCATTTGGCTTTTTGCGATCTGATGATTGGGATGGTCTTCAAAACCGGGCCAATATACCTTTTCTATTTTGGGGTGCTTTGCCAAATATTGTGCCACGGCCCTCCCGTTCTCGCAATGGCGCTGCATGCGCACGTGCAGCGTTTTGATTCCGCGGAGCACCAAAAAACTGTCCATCGGGCCACAGACAGCTCCACTGGCATTCTGTATAAAATAGAGCTGTTCGGCCAAGGCCTTGTCGTTCACCACAAGGGCGCCCACCACCACGTCGCTGTGGCCTCCCAGGTATTTGGTGGCCGAATGCATCACGATATCGGCGCCCATTTCCAAGGGACGCTGCAGGTACGGGGTTGCGAAGGTATTGTCGACCGCCAGCAAAATGCCGTGTTTTTTGGCCAGTTTGGATACGGCCTTGATATCGATTACGTTCATCATGGGGTTGGTCGGCGTCTCCACCCATATCAATTTGGTCTTTTTATTGATGTATTCGGCAATTTTATCGGCATTTTGCATGCCGATGAAGTGAAAGGTTATACCGAATTTTTCAAAAATCTTTTTGAACAAGCGATAGCTGCCGCCATACAGGTCGTTGGTGGAAATCACCTCATCCCCTGGCTTCAACAGTTTAACAACGGCATCGATCGCGGCGAGACCGCTGGCAAAGGCAAGCCCATAAGTGCCGCTCTCGATGCTCGCCAAACTTTGTTCAAGGGCGGTTCGGGTAGGGTTGGCGCTTCTCGAATATTCATAGCCCTGGTGCCCGCCCGGGGTGCTCTGGGCATAAGTGGAGGTCTGGTAAATCGGGGGCATGACCGCACCATATGCCTTATCGGGCTGTTGGCCCCCATGTATGGTTTTGCTATTGAATTTTAACTTTTTTTCGTCCATGACTGCTATTTGTTCCTACAAATGTATCGTTATCTTTGATGGCATCCAATGCTTGGCCATTTTTACCGCAAACCAAAGTTTATGAAGTCCCCGATACGCCATTTATTGCTCATATTGCTATTGCTCGGTTGTCAAAAGGAAGACAAACTTACGTTCGATACCGTGGTTTTCGAGGAAACCCCTTGTGCCGATTGTCCAGATGTGCAGATCGACCTGCCCCATGCCCTTGATCGGTCCAAGTTGGCCAAGACCATCAACACCGCCCTCACGGAGGAAGTCATTTCGCTGCTGCTTTTTGATGAAGGCGAGGCGTCCGTAACCACCATTCCGGAGGCCATCGATTCCTTTAAGGACGGGTATCTCGATCTCAAAGGCTTGTTCGCTGAAGAATCTACCCAATGGGAGGCAAGGATCAATGGCGAAGTGCTTTATGAAGACACCAACCATTTGACCATACAGCTCACTTCCTACCTTTTCACCGGAGGTGCCCACGGATATACCGCACAGCGTTTTCTCAATTTTGATAAAAAAAAGGGCACCGAATTGGAAAACCGACAACTCTTCAAGGATGGGGACGGTTTCCAACAATTCGCGGAACGCAAGTTCAGAGAGCAGGAAAAGATTCCCTTCGGCCAGCCGATCAACCAAACCGGACTCATGTTCGAACAGGATACCTTCTACCTTCCAGAAAATATCGGATTTACCAAAGACGGACTCCAACTGCTGTACAACCCCTATGAAGTCGGATCTTATGCCGACGGCCCCATCGTGTTGACCCTCCCTTATCAAGAGGTGGGCCCATTTCTGTCGGCACAGCTACAATAACCCTATGCGCTCACTTTTTTCTGGAGTGCCAGGATAACCGCCATATGCAGGCCCTCATGGAAGAGGTTGAAGGCGATGGCATCCTCAACGTTTCTCAAGGGTCACCCTGGCACTGGTGGTGTATTCGACATATTCCTTGAACCTTCCGGTTCGGTAATCTTCCCGGGTCTGTTCAATGGTTGATAATAACATATCACGTATCGTTTTGATTTCTGCATCGGTGGCCGTACCATCGGGTACGGTACCCTTGCGATATTTTTCGACAAGTTCCTGGGACACCAACAAGGGAAGTTTACTGAGGTTATAGACCAGGCCCTGTTGGGAAACGCACCACATGGGCAATGTTCCACCAAATGTTGTTGCGGTGGCCTTCAGGAATCTGCAGCAATTGCGCCCTAGGGGTATGGTCCATTAAATAGGCAAGGTTCTTTCTGTTCTGAATGGTGATGTCAAATAGGTTCTCCATAATTTGTGGTTTCCGCGTGCTTCGTGCTCCGGCTTCGCCGTCTAAAAATAGTACAATTGAACGAAAATGGGTTTCTTTGCAGGGAACAATTTATACCCCCAATTGTTGGGCAGCGCCATATGGCCGGCATGGGGAAGATAACGGCAATACATGAAAAAAATTTACCATTTGGGCAGTTGCAGTACCTGCCAACGCATCCTTAAGGCCCTGGAACCTCTGAAAGGCGTCGCTTTACAAGAAATCAAGACCCAGCCCATGACCGAAGCACAAGTAGATGAAATGAAACGGTTTGCGGGAAGCTATGGGGCACTGTTCAGCAAAAGGGCACAGCTTTACCGACAAAAGGGATTGCATGAAAAACAGCTCACGGAAGCCGATTACAAAGCGCTGATTTTGGAACACTATACTTTTCTCAAACGCCCGGTGATCTTGGTCGATGATCAAATCTTTATAGGCAATGCCCAAAAAGTGGTCAAGGCCGCCCAACAAGCCCTGCATCTTTGAACAGACGCAGCCTTGCCATATTCGCGGCCATCGGGGCCACTGCCATCTATGGGCTCAACCATACCATTGCGAAAGGGGTGATGCCCCATTACGTGCAACCGTTCGGGTTTATCATACTACGGGTGACCGGGGCAGCCATCCTCTTTTGGATCATGTCGATCTTCGGGCCCAAAGAGCATATTGAAAAAAAGGATTATTTGCGGCTTTTTGTATGCGCATTTTTGGGAATGGGGGTGAACATGCTGGTGTTTTTCAAAGGGCTATCGCTCTCGACCCCGATCAACAGTTCTGTGTTGGTGACCACTACCCCGATCATCGTCTTGATCCTTTCGGCGGTTCTGATCCAGGAAAAGATCATGTTGCGCAAAGTCCTCGGCATCGCCATAGGGCTCTTGGGCGCCTTGGGGCTGATCTTTTTTGGATCTGAAATACGGCAGGATGCCCCCAACATCCCACTCGGCAATTTCTTTATCCTGTTGAACTCGGTCTTTTACGGTTCCTACCTCATCGGGGCCAAGACATTGATCGCCAAGTACCATCCCTTTACTTTTATGAAATGGCTCTTCACCATCGGAATAGTCATCTGTCTGCCCTTCGGTTACACACAGTTTACCGAGATCCAATGGGGCGAACTGCCTTCGGAGGCGTTTTGGGGTATCGGTTTTGTGGTGGTGGGCACCACTTTTCTCACTTATCTGTTCAACATCTTTGCCCTGACTCAATTAAAGGCCTCTACCCTAAGCGCCTTTGTGTACATCCAGCCTTTGATCGGCATATTGTTCGCCCTTGCCTTGGGCCGCGATACGCTCACGACCCTCAAGATCCTCGCGGCCGGACTGGTGCTTTTAGGGGTATATTTGGCCAGTAAAAGGCCCAAACCCCAACTGAACTAAGGGTCAGCTGCTAGAGTCCAATCAAATTTATTGTTAAATTTAACCTCAAAAAAAATAAATGTCCGAAAAACCAGCCTTTATCCAAGCCCTTTCCCTCCCCGTCATCGCCGCCCCCATGTTCCTGATTTCCGGACCACAATTGGTCATCGAATGCTGTAAAAATGGCATCGTAGGAACGTTTCCGGCCCTTAACCAACGCACCAGCGAAGGCTTCGAAGAATGGCTTATCGAGATCAAATCCGCCTTGGAGACCTTCGAGAAAGAGACCGGTAAAAAACCGGCCCCTTTTGGGGTGAACCTCATCGTACACCAAACCAACCCCCGGTTGGAGGCCGACCTGAAGCTCTGTATCAAACATAAGGTGCCGATCATCATCACTTCCCTGGGCGCGGTATCCATGGTGGTCGATGCGATACACAGCTATGGAGGACTCGTATTCCACGATGTGATCAAAAAACGACATGCCCAAAAAGCGGCCGGCGCAGGCGTGGACGGACTCATCCTGGTCGCAGCTGGAGCGGGCGGCCATGCGGGCACGGTGAACCCGATGACCCTAGTGGCCGAGGTGAAAGCGTTTTTCCACAAAACCATCATCCTATCGGGCTGCATCAGTACCGGGCGCGACATCGCCTCTGCCCTGCAGATGGGTGCAGACCTGGCCTATATGGGCACCCGCTTCATCAATACCACGGAGAGCAAGGCACCGGAAGCTTATCGCAATATGATCATCGATGCCGGGGCCAGTGACGTGGTGTACACCGCGGCCATCTCGGGCGTCCATGCCAACTTCCTCGGGGCAAGTTTAAAGGCAGCAGGCATCACCGAGGCCGACCTGAAAAAAGACACCAAAATCGATTTTGGCAAAGAACTCGATACCGAGGCCAAGGCCTGGAAGACCATCTGGTCGGCCGGGCAGGGCGTGGCCACGATCGAAGACGTACTGCCGGTAGCGAAACTGCTGGCCCATCTGAAGGCCGAGTTCAAATCGGCCATCGAGGCACAGGCCAAGGTTTTGGAGAACTATCCCAAATAAGCTTTTCGGTATTTGCACGCCCGAACGGCCCATTGTCCATTGCTAATTGTTCATTGTTAATTGCTCATTGTTAATTGTTAATTGTTAATTGAAAACCCATGTACGTCAAAAGAAACATCAGCTGGGGCATCATTCTGAGGTTCGCATGGAAGAACGTGATCTTCTATATCCTATGGGCCTCCCTTATTTTTTATTGCTATTATTTTTTGGGATGGACACATATCGACATTCCCTTCCAGCCGCTGAGCGTCATCGGTATCGCCGTGGCCTTTTACATCGGCTTCAAGAACAGCCAGAGTTATGACCGTTTTTGGGAGGGCCGCAAGATCTGGGGCGGCATCGTAAACCAGTCACGCACCTGGGCCACCAACGTGCTCTGTTTGGTGAACGACAGCCATGAGACCCACCGTATCCTGATCTACCGCCAGCTTGCCTGGATCAATGCGCTGCGGGTGCAGTTAAGGCAACCCAGTGTTTTTTCGATGAAGGAAGACCGATCGGTGCAAAGCCTCTACGACCGACATGGCGATCGTAACCCCGTCTGTGCCGGTCTCGATTCGTTCCTGACCGAGGAAGAGGATGCCGAACTGCAAAACCGCAAGAACGTGGCCACACAACTGATCAAGAACCAGGGGCTGCATTTGAAACAACTGCTCGAAGCGGGCAAGATCACCGAGTTCGACAAGCAGATCTTCCACCACAACCTCGAGGAACTTTACAATTTACAGGGCATGTGCGAACGTATCAAGAATACCCCTTTTCCGCGCCAATATGCCTATTTCAGCACCCTGTTCACCTGGATCTTCGTCATCCTGATCCCTTTTGGACTGCTCAACGTCTTTGCCGGGGAGCTTACTGAACTTTCGGTTGCCAACCAATGGTGGCATATCTTTTTGATGATCTTCTTTTCGGTACTCATCTCCTGGATCTTTACCACCATGGAAAAGGTGGGCAGCAACAGCGAGGACCCCTTTGAGGGCCGCATCAACGATGTGCCCATGACCGCGCTCTGCCGTACCATTGAGATCGATCTGAAAGACATGCTCGATGAAAAGGACTTGCCCGAAAAGGTCAAGGCCAAAGACCATATATTGTTTTAATTTTGTATGCCGCCCCACCACACAAACAGAAGCTATAACGGGGCCGTGTTCACCAAAAAATGACCACTCACCAATGCAAACCGTTCATTGTTAATTGCTCATTGTTAATTGCTAACTGTTTATTGTTAATTGCTCATTGTTAATTGTCCCCCAATCCCGGAATGCCTAAAATCGACTCGACATACAATCCGCCCCTGGTCTTCAAGAACGGCCACCTCGCCACCATTTATTCGGGGCTGGTACGCAGGGTGAACGGACTCAACCAACAGCGCGAACGCCTCGAGCTTCCCGATGGCGACTTTCTCGACCTCGATTGGAGCTTTGCCGACGCGCCGACCGAAAAGGTGGCGATCCTCCTGCACGGACTCGAAGGCAATGCCCAGCGCCCCTACATCACCGGAAGTGCCAAGGCTTTCAATACGGAAGGCTACGACGCCTGTGCGGTAAATTTCAGGGGCTGCAGCGGAGAGGCCAACCGCCTATACCGTTCGTACCATTCAGGGGCCACCGAAGACCTGGAGGCAGTGGTGCGTCATATCCTCCAAACCAAAGAATATGGCGAGCTCTACCTCAAGGGCTTTAGCCTGGGGGGGAACCTCGCGCTCAAATATTTGGGAGAGGGCCGTGACCTGCCCAAGGAAATCAGGGCCGCAGTGGCCGTATCGGTGCCCTGCAGCCTTTACAGTTCGCTGCAACAGTTGTTGATGCCCAAAAATGTGCTTTATGCCAAACGCTTTAAAACCCATCTGCTGGAAAAGCTGGTTGAAAAGCGGAAGCTATTCCCCGAAAAAATATCCCATGCCGATATCGAAAGGGTGGTGACCTTGAAAGAATTCGACGACGTTTATACCAGCCGCGCCCACGGGTTTGCCGATGCGATGGACTATTATGCACAATGCAGCAGCCTGCAATTCTTGTCGGCCATCGGGGTCCCGACCTTGGTGATCAATGCCAGGAACGATTCCTTTCTGGGCCCTGAATGTTACCCCGTTTCGGAGGCAGGGGCCAACCCGAATCTATACCTTGAGGTGCCCGCTTATGGGGGGCATGTGGGCTTCTTCGACTGGGGCGCCCATTATTATACCGAACAAAGGGCAATAAAATTCCTGCAGGGAATGCATTGAACGGGGCTATTCATTATATTAGTGGCATAAAACCTTACGACATGAAAAAAATTTGGAGCATATTGGCCATTGCGGCCCTGATCGCCGGCTGTGGCGAAAAAAAGGAAGAAAAAGAAGGAAGGCTTTGAAATGAACCGCACCAAGACCGAGGCCAAGCCCGTGGTGGTGGAAGTCACTGTACCGGTAGACCTCGACAATGATGGCGTAGGCCCGTTCAAGGACATCACCTTCCCCGCTGAGGTGAACGCCGAAATGGCCGCTGCCGGGGAGGCCAAGTTCAAGGCCATTTGTACCGCCTGCCATATGGCCGAGCAGCGCATGATCGGTCCGGCGCTCAAAGGCGTGTACGAACGCAGAAGTCCGGCCTGGGTGATGAACATGATCAAAAATCCCGATGTGATGATCAAGGAAGACCCCATAGCCGTCGCCTTGCTCAAGGAATACAACAACGCGATCATGTTGAACCAAAACCTCTCGGAGGAAGACACCCGTGCAGTGGCGGAATACCTGCGTACCCTTTAACACTGTTAAAACATCATAATCTATGCTGTTATCCCCAATATTTTGGAACGATAACAGCATATTTTGTTTGGATATCATAAGTTGTGTGCAATGCAATCAAAAAGCGAGAAATTAAACAAATTGTTATGCCGCAAAAAATAATTTCCATTTCATGCTTTCTCCTGTTGTGCCCTCTTCTTTTATTTGCACAACAATCGCCCCATAACGTTAAGGATACCTTGGTCATCCATCCGAATGATTTGAAGAGTAAGGTGGATAGTATTTTTGCATCTTTAAACGGCAAAAGCCCCGGTTGCGCTGTAACCATCATTCAAAATGGAAAATTGTTAATCAAAAATTCTTACGGAAGTGCGAACATTGAAAATCAAGTTAAGTTCACACATGAGTCTGTAGTTCGAATACCTTATTCAGAAGGTAGAGAATTTATTGCTCTCGCGGCGATATTGATGGAGAAGGATGGTATTTTAAGTTTAAATGATAAAGTAAGCCATTATTTTCCAAAACTTCCGGAGTGGGCAGCCAATGTTTCCCTTTGGGATTTGTTAAATCACCGAAGTGGATTTGTGGACGAATGGGCCACACTATTACTGATGTATAACAGCATGTCCAATCGATTTGAAACAGAGCAATTCTTACGCCTACTTTACAACCAACCGGCTCCCGAAATTGAACCGGGTAAAGGATATATGTATTGTAATTCCGATTTTGGATTATTGCGACTTATCATGGAAAAAGCTTCCGGAAAAAATTTACCTGTCTGGATCAAACTGCGATTATTTAAGCCATTAAAAATGAATAGCACATGCATGCAAGAAAGCCCACTGGAAATTATTCCCAATAAGGCCAATATGTATGAAGATTCAAGCGAAGGAACTATCCAGAATGCAAACATCCAAAAAACATCTCCGGGCGGAGATTATTATATCCTCACCTCCGCCAATGATCTTGAAATATGGGCTATGGAATTCAGTAATCCCAACTCTGAAATATATCAAGCCGCCAATAAATTAATTGAAAATGTACGCTTAATGCCCGGAAAAGAAAATCATTATATTACAGGGTACACGTATAACCAAATTGCCGACCAACAGGTCATTGCTCACGAAGGAGTAAATGAGTATAAATATATCACTCGCATCCCTTCCCTAGGGCTTACCGTAATCACCTTAGGCAATAGAAATAGCGATGGTTTTGCAGAAGAAAATAAAGCTATTATTAATGTAATTTTGCGACAGTCCAATCCGCCCTTACCCCTTCTCTTAACAAAGCCCATTCCTATATCAAAAAGCGAATTAATTAAGTACGTTGGCAACTACCGATGGCAAAATCAAGTTTCTTGGGAGGGATCGAATCCTTCTAGAAAGTTCAGCAGTATTTTTATAGAGGGGGAGCTACTAAAAATGAGATATCAAGGAAACTATGTAATTACACTTACTCCGGTGGGCGCAAATGTATTTTATTACCAGGATGGATTTGGTGTTCAATTTGAATTTACTAAGGCTAGCAAGGATGCGTCAACCACTTTAACGGTAACTTATGATGATGGTTTTCCCGGGGTAACGATGGTGCATGATGCGGAAGCTGTTTGGCAGCCATCAAAAGAAATGATCGGCGAATACACCGGAAGATTTTATAGTAAGCATCTCGATTATTATTGGCATATAGATCAAAATGAAGACGGTACTTTAGTTCTTAAAAGCTCCAATTTACCAGACACCAAATTAGAACCTGATGGTTATAATCAATTCCATTTTATTAGTGAATCATATCCGGGGTCTGGATTTGACAGATGGATTTTATTCAATAAAAATGATGAAGGTAAAATAACTCATTTGACAGCTTGGTCAGGACGAGTTATGCACCATAGGTTTGACAAAGAATAGTGTATTGCTCAAGCGCACAACATTGTTTTTAAGTAATAGCGGTTTAAGTAATAAAATGAAAGTATAAACATAAAAGAAAAGTCAGAGTTAAACGGAAAAGATAGAGGGTGAAAACCCAATACTACTAATACACTGAACCGATGTACTACATTACTCTTTCGCAAACCTACTTCAGTGACTTTATGCTACCTTAGCGTTTCAATGACTCAAAAAGATGGTTTGCTATGGCCGAAAAGGCAATGAAGCAGGCACTATGACCCACCAATATCAAATGAAAAACAGGTAATTCCGTGATCGGAATAGTCGGAAAATAAAAACAAGTCCATTCATTGATCATGGCATCAACCGCAACCAAATGAGCGCAACTGAACGAAAGTACCCACGCATAACCGGCCAAAATTACTTTGGATAAAAAGGATTTTTACCCTGTTATTCGGCATAACCATCTGGCACCTCCCCATTCCTTGGGACCTGTCACCGGATGCTTGGCATCTGTTCGCCATCTTTATAGCGGCCATTCTGGGCGTATTGATCGATGCGCTTTCCATTTTTACCGCATCGGTCCTCGCGTTGGTTGCCGTGGTACTTTTTAGGGTACTTACACCTGAACAAGCTTTTTCGGGCTTCTCCGAGAGTTTTATGCTCCTCATATTAGCCGCTTTTTTGGTCGCCAAAGGGGTCATTAAATCAGGATTGGGAAGGCGAATCGCCTTTTTACTGATTCGCCGATTCGGGAAGTCGACCTTAAATTTGGGCTATTGCATCGTTGCTACCGATACCCTCCTTGGACCTGCCATTCCGAGCAATACCGCAAGATCGGGAATTCTTTATCCCATCGTGCACGCATTATCCTTGGACACCGGATCCCTGCCCGACCCCGGAAAGCAGAAAGAAAACGGGAAGTTATCTTATGATGACCGCCATTTCCGGACACACGATAAGTTCGGCGCTTTGGTTTACCGGAATGGCCGCTAACCCCGTAGGCGCGGGAATTGCAGCCCAATTTGGAGTGAACATCAGTTTTGGGAATTGGCTCTTTGTAGCTTCGGTGCCCTGTATCATCGCCCTAATCGCCATCCCCTTTGTATTGTACAAACTCTTTCCGCCGGAAAACAAGTACACGCCTGAAGCGCCCGAAATGGCGAAGCATGCACTTCGGGAAATGGGACCCATGGGCAAGCATGAATGGATTATGGGCATAACCTTTTTTGGGATGATTCTCCTTTGGGCCTTATCGCCAGTTTTGAACATCGACTTGGCCATTGTCGCCTTTCTCGGATTGTCGGTACTGATATTGGCCAATGTGTACACGCTTGATGATATCCGACAAGGGGCCGGAGATGCCCTCGAAACCTATGTATGGTTCGCTATTTTATACATGATGAGCACGGCGCTGAACGACATGGGTTTCATGAAAACCTTAGGGCGCTCAGATAGCAACCATCATCAGCGGCTATAACTGGGTTACGGTATATCTCCTGTTGACCTTATTGTATGTGGTGATCCATTATCTTTTTGTCAGTCAAACCGCACAATTGCTGGCCCTATATGCCGTTTTTTTACAAGTGGCCGTCAATGCAGGTGTACCCGCGGCACTGATGGCTTTTATGCTTTCTTTCGCAACCAATTATTTCGCCGTCATTACCCCCCAGGCTTCCAGTTCAAATGTATTGTTTGCGGGAAGTGGCTTTTTACCGACGGAAGACATCTATAAACAAGGCGCGGTGATCACGGTTTTGAATACGGTAATCTTCCTTCTTGCAACACCTTGGATTATGTGGTCAACTTCGCTGTAAGGAAATAGGGAATTAGAGGTCGCCACCGGTGGACCTATTCAAAAAATCCCATAAAGGTATCGATCAACTTTTTTAAAACCATCCGACCTTGGTGATTGAGACTCCATAAAAAAACTGAATGATGCTGAATCCATTCATAAAAACACTTGACAAGGAAATTAAAAAACAATAGAATCCTAACCTAGACGTTCACTTGCGCAAAGAAATGCTACAAACTGGCACACCCTTTGCTTATCTTTAAAGATGAAAATCACCTCAACCCAATAACAAAAAATATGAAAAAAATAATTGTTGTCGCAGTGGGCATCTTATGCAGCCTTCCCGCCTTGGCCCAGAACAAAAATTACCTCGATCAGCCCTATTTGGAGACCAATGCCATTGTGGATACCCTAGTGGTTCCCGACCGGATCTATCTATCGATCCTCATTACCGAGGCCGATACCAAGGGCAAGACTTCGGTAGAGGAACTCGAGAACAAAATGGCGGCAAAATTCAAGGCCCTTGGTATCGACACCAAAAAACAGTTGACGCTTGCCGATGTGGCCACCAATTTCAAGAATTACTTCCTCAAAAAAACCGATGTGCTCAAGAGCAAGGCCTATACGCTTTTGGTCTATGATGCCCAGACCGCTGGCAAGGTGATCGTGGGCCTCGAGGCGATCGACATTGCCAATGTGCAGCTCACCAAAACCGAGTATTCAAAAATGGAAGCGCTGCAAACGGCCTTGGTAGGGCAAGCCGTTGCCAAGGCTAAACTTCAGGCAGAGGCCATGTTGCGGCCCCTTGGCCAGGCATTGGGCAAGGCGCTCTACCTCTCCGACCTCAGTACGAACCGTTACCTGCAGGGCAAAACGGCCGGGATTTTGGTACGCGGCATGGCTATGGACGAGGCCCAGCGATACGACCCTATCGACATCAGCTTTGAAAAAATAGAGATCCAAGGCAGCGTGAACGTGATCTTTGCCATCGAATAAAATCCATAGGTCCATGAACACAAACCATATCATCATCTTCGCCTTTTTACTTGGTTTGCCCCTTCTTGGATCCGCCCAGGAAGAGGCCGCGGCCGCAAACCCTTTAATGGCCACCTTTCCTGGGACATGGACAATCGATCTGAGACCCACGCCCGATGCTGAGGGCTACTTCCAGACCTTTGTGGTAACCGCCATCGAGGGAAATACCTTTACCGGCACTTTTTATGGCAGTCCCATTGAGAACGGTTTCATCAACCCCAACTGGGACCGATTGTATTATGCCTTTACCACCCATGACCAGAACAACGATTATTATCATTCGGGCTATCTGATCAACGGAACCGTATCGGGCATCAGTTATTGCCCAAACCGGGCGTTTACCGCCCCCTGGACCGGCACAAAGGAATAACCTCAACGGCTGCAATGCCGATCATAAAAAAAGGTTAGCTTTAAGGCATGGCCTTTGCTGAAAACCCGCTTTACGTCGGCACCGTACTTTGTTTGATGGTGGTCCTCTCCATCTATGCCGCCAAGACCAAGATCGGCAAACAATTGAGCGCGGCCCTATTGGTGATCTTGTTTACCGCGGTACTTGCGAATTTGAAGTTGATTCCCGCGGCTTCCAACACCATTCCGCTATACGAAGGCATCTTTACCTATTTGGCCCCGCTTTCCATCTTTTATCTGATGCTCGGGGTGAACCTCAGCTCAATCAAAAAAGCAGGCGCACCCATGGTCATCCTTTTCCTGATCGGCTCGCTGGCGACCGTACTTGGCATATTGATCGCATGGGCCATCATCGCCCCGCAAAAGCTTTTAGGGGAAGACGCCCGCCTGATCGCGGGCATGTTGACGGGAACCTACACCGGGGGCAGTGTCAACTTCAATGCCGTGGCCCTCGAATACGGTTTCCAGGAAAAAGGCATTCTTTATGCAGGTACCATCGCCGTCGACAACGTGGTCACTGCCGTTTGGATCGTGGCGACCCTTACTTTTCCGGCCCTGTTGCGAAAATTCTGGAAAGACAAAAAAGTGGGCAGCGGTGCAAAACACCGTCACGCTCCCGAAAAAGAAACGATCGACCTGCGCTCACTGATGTGGTTGCTGTTCTTGGGTCTTGGCGCCCTTTTCGTCTCGGAAATGATAGCCGACTTGGTGCCTGCCATCCCCGGAATTCTGAGCCTTACTACCCTTGGGATACTGCTGGCCCAGACCCGCTTTGTGGCCAATCTCAAGGGGAGCCATACTTTGGGCCTCTATTTGGTCTATATCTTTCTTGCCGTGATCGGCGCCTACTGCGAAATCGGTTCGGTGGTGGAACTGCAGCAAGTGGGGATTACCCTATTGGGCTTCGCCACCCTGGCCGTTTTCCTGCATGGCGTGATCCTGATCGGCGCTGGGCAGCTTAATCTACCGCGATTGGGAAATGATCTCCATAGTGAGCCAGGCCAATATCGGCGGGGCTGCCACTGCCATCTCCATGGCCGAGGTCTTTGGCCGAAACGAACTCATTCTTCCGGCCATTCTCGTGGGCACCTTGGGCAGCGCCCTGGGCACCTATCTGGGGTTTATGGTGGTAGCGCTGTTGTAAAGAAGGTAGAGGCACTTGAAAGATAAATGGATTTCCACTATTTGTTCCCTCTCCCAAATGCCTTATATTTAAACTAAGAATATGCCCTTTGGCCCCTAAACCCATACGATGAAAAGATTGCTGCCCGTGCTACTTGCCCTTCTTATTTGGGCCTGCGCCCGAAATGAGGCCCAACGCCCCATCTTACTATTGGGGGTGGCGGCCCGTTCGATTACCCCCGAAGCGGGTGCATTTATCGCCGGTGACCGTTTGAACCGCAATTTTACGGGCGTACACGATTCCCTTTTTGTAAAAGCCATGGTTTGGGCCGATGACCAAAACAGCATGGCCCTGCTCACCTTCGACTGCATCGGCATGCTGTACCCCACCCTGTTGCAGATCCGGGAAGCGGTGGCAGAACAGATTCCAACCGGCGAGCTCGATCCTGCGCACATCATGATGGCCTCGAGCCATACCCATTCAGGTCCGGATGTGGTGGGCATTTGGGGTCCCGATCAGTTGACCTCGGGGGTCGATTCGCTATACATGAAAAAACTGGTGGCCACTTCTGCCGAGGCCCTGCTGGCCGCTTGGCGCAGTAAACGTCCAGCCAAGGTCACCTATGCCGAGGCCCAGTTTGGGGAAGACTGGGTGTACAACATCTCAGATTCGCTGAACCTTGACCGTACGCTAACGGTGCTCCAATTTTTGGACACCGACGGGAAATCAATCGCCACCCTCACCAATTTTGCCTGCCACCCCACCATCTTGGACGGGGCGAACAGCCTGGTTTCGTCCGATTATGTTTCCGGCCTGTATGCCTATCTCGACCAGAAAATGGGTGGGGTCAACTGTTTTGTACAGGGACCGATCGGCGGCTGGGTTCAGCCCGAATACGAGCCCAAGACCTTTGAAAGTGTTGCGCGCAGGGGTGGAGAACTAGGGCAGGCCGTCACCAAGGCCCTGGAAAAATCGACCGCCATGGATTCGGCCCCCTTACACTTCACGAGCAAACGAATCATGCTGCCGGTCTCCAACCAGGGCTTTCAGCAATTAGCAGCGGCAGGGGTGATCGATCGGGCCATTACCGACAGTGTGGCCACCGAAGTGGCCTGGTTCTCGATCGGCAATGCCCAATTGGTGACCCATCCCGGGGAAACCAGCCCTACCTATGGCCTGGCCACTAAAAAACTGATGCCCGATACTGGGCCCAAGTTGGTCATCGGTTTGGGCATGGACGCCCTGGGCTACATCCTCACTTCTGATTTTTACGTTCCCGAGCCCACAGTAAAACATAGCGAGTACCTTACTGGCATGTCGATCGATTCCATGGCCGGCCCCCTGATTATGGAAGCCATTACCGAGATGGTTAAGAAAAAATGATCGGCACTGTGGCCTTAACTTTCAGGAATCAAAGGAAAATGGGCAACGGACTGCGAGGGAGACAGTGGTTTTTTATTGTTTCATTCAATATGTCATTCATTTATCAAACACTCCTAAACAAGAAGCTATGGACCATTTAAGACTATGGATGTACGCCCATTTGGCCACGGTGGTGCCCTGTTTTTTTATGGGCACGGCTTTATTGTTGATACAAAAGGGTACCCCTTTGCACAAGGGCATGGGGAAGGCCTATATGATTTTGATGTTCGTCACCGCCATGATCACCCTTTTTATGCCGGCGCAGGTAGGGCCTCAGCTGCTCTTCCACTTCGGTTGGATTCACAGTTTCAGTTTTTTAACGCTCTATACCGTACCCACCGCCTATATCGCCATCAAGAAAGGACAGGTAAAAAAACACCAAAGAAAAATGATCTTGCTCTATTTCGGCGCGATCATCATTGCCGGAGGCTTTACCCTGGCCCCTGGCCGGTACCTCCACGAATTGTTTTTTGGATAGGTATACATTTCTTTCCAATGAAATAAACGCTACCTTTCTGGGAACGAACCATTGAGCCCAACCCATGAAAAAAAGAAGACCCAGCCTCCCCATCACCGCCTTTTTTGGATTGCTTATCCTATCCGCTGCCTGTACCAAAGAAGCGCATCAAGCGACATTGGTGGTCACCAACGCCAAAATATGGACAGGCAACAGCGCCATGCCCTGGGCCGAGGCCATGGCCATCTCCGGAGATACCCTCGAGGCCATTGGTACGATGGAGGCCATCAAAAGCCTTATCGGCGACAGCACTAAGGTAGAGGACCTGAAGGGTAAATTTGTGTCGCCTGGCTTTATCGACTGTCATGTGCATTTGATGAGCGGTGGCAACGGACTCTTGGGCGTTCAGCTTAGGGATGCCGATACCCCGGAAGCCTTTGCGGAAGAGATTGCGGCCTATGCAAAGTCAATTCCGTCGGGCACCTGGATCGTGGAAGGCAATTGGGACCATACCCTATGGGGCGGGGCGTTGCCCGAAAAGGAATGGGTCGATACCGATACCCCGGAACACCCCGTGGCAGTCCTGCGCCTCGACGGGCATATGCTCTTGGCCAATTCGGCGGCATTGCGTTTTGCGGGTATCGATAAAACGACCCCCGATGTAGAGGGCGGGGAAATCGTTCGAAATCCCGATGGGACACCTTCGGGCATTTTAAAGGACAATGCCATGAATCTGGTGTTCGATAAGATACCCCCTATGCACGATGCCCAAAAGGAAAAAAATTTCAAAGCGGCCATGGCCTATTTGTTGTCGAACGGGGTCACTTCGGTGCATGATGTTGACGGCCTAAGCAAAACCTTGGGAAGCTACGGCACCGCGCTGAAGCTCAAAGGGCAGGGCCAACTCGCGATCCGCATCTATGCCGCTGCCCCCCTCAGCGATTGGGAAGCCCTCGCCGCCTTGGAAAGACAAGATGACAAATGGCTCAAGGCCGGTGTTTTGAAAGGCTTCGTCGATGGTTCCCTGGGTTCCCATACCGCTGCCTTCGATCAACCCTATACCGATAAGCCCTCCGATAATGGTTTTTTCATCAATAGCGAAGCCGCATCTTTACGATTGGATCTCGAAGGCCGATAAGGCCGATCTAAAACTTATGGTTCATGCCATAGGGGATCGCGCCATCCACACCTTATTGGATATTTATGAAAGGGTTGCATCCGAGAACGGCAAAAAGGATAGAAGGTTCAGGATCGAACATGCACAGCACATTGACCCCAACGATATCGATCGCTTTGCCGAACTGGGCGTCATTGCCAGTATGCAGCCCTACCACGCCATCGACGATGGCCGATGGGCCGAAGCATTGATAGGGCCCGAACGGATCAAGACCACCTACGCCTTCCATTCGCTCTTCGACAGCGGTGCCACCGTTGCTTTTGGCAGCGATTGGTTCGTCGCCCCCGCCACCCCCTTGGAAGGCATATACGCAGCCGTCAACAAGGAGAACACTCGATGGAACAAATCCCGCTGGATGGGTGCCCGATCAAAAAATCACGGTGGAACAGGCCCTTACCGCCTATACGGTGAATGCGGCCTATGCTGGTTTTGATGAAGGTATCAAGGGTACGCTTGAAGTGGGCAAACTTGCCGATTTTGTAGTGATCAGCGAAGATGTGACCCAAGGTGGTGATCCGGTGGGCATCAAAGATCTTGAAATATTGGCCACCTATGTCGGGGGACAAAAAGTCTATGAGCATGGTGATCCAAAGCACTAATGTGATGTCGGTTCAGGCCCAGGTCAATATATTTTGAGGAGAGATTGAAATCATGCCAAAAAATATGTAATTTCAAGATTCCCACGATAATAAAATCTCATTACGATAAATTATGCAAACCATCTTAGGCGCAGGGGGCGCCATTGGCGTGGAATTGGCCAAAGCCCTAACCCAATACACCGACCACATCAGGTTGGTGAGCCGTCATCCCAAAAAAGTGCATCCCACCGATGAAATTCACTGCGCCGACCTGCTGGACGCGGAAGCGGTACGGCTTGCGGTGAAGGGTTCGTCCATTGTTTATGTCACCGTCGGTTTTGAATACAGCGCCAAGGTGTGGCAACAAAATTGGCCTCCCTTTATCGACCATGTCATCAAGGCATGCAGGGAAAACGGGAGCCGATTGGTCTTCTTCGACAACATCTATATGTACGATCCAAATTATTTGAACGGGATGACGGAGAAAACCCCGATCAACCCATCGAGTAAAAAGGGTAGCATCAGGGCGGAGGTCGCACAAAGGATACTGGATGCCGTACAACAGGGCGAACTCACGGCCCTCATTGCCCGTTCGGCCGATTTTTACGGGCCCTCGATCAGGAACAGCATCCTTATGGAAACGGTTTTCAAGCCCCTTGGTACAGGCAAAAAAGCAAACTGGCTGGGCGGGATCCACTTCAAGCATTCCTATACCTATACCCCAGATGCGGGGAAAGCCACCGCAATTCTTGGGAATACCGAAGACGCCTACAACCAAGTCTGGCATTTGCCCACGGCGGCCAATCCCTTCACCGGGAAGCAATGGATCGAGACTATTGCCGCCGAAATGAACGTAAAACCCCGTTTCCGTGTAGCCCCAAAAATCTTGGTGCGCCTTCTTGGATTGTTCATGCCCATCATGCGGGAAACAGCGGAAATGATATATCAATACGATCGTGACTATGTCTTTGACAGCAGTAAGTTTGAACAACGCTTTAAGCTGAAACCTACACCCTATCTACAAGGAGTCAAGGAAATCGTAAAAAGAGATTTTACCGGCTGACCCTTTTTAATGTGCTTTCATCTATTTTTTGTTAAGAATTTGTTAATTATTTTCTTTTTTCTTAACTTGATTCCTCAATCAATTACCAAAGATTATGGACGAAGCGGAAAAACTCATTACGGCAAGGGTCATGATATGTCTTGGAATAATAGCAGCCGTAACTTTGGCCATCGTGCTTTACGATGAATATTACCTGCATTTTTATAACGAAGTGGAACAAACCGTCGCGAATTCTTTGGCGAAATTCCATAACACCGTAGCCTCCAACTAAGGAAATAAAATATAGGGCCCGGGTGCAAATTGCATCCGGGCTTTTTTTTGGGAGCCCGCAAGATGGAATGCTTTACGCGTCCCTTTCACGCCTATTGCCCGGATAGATACGGTCTGACGCATTCGAAAAATAAACCAAGGCCGGAAATTCAACAGCTTCAATAGCTTATATTCGTAACACGATAATCAGTGTGCCGTTTTCGATGGCCACCTCAATCCAAAAAAGCTATGATTACCTTTTTGAAACATAGGGCAATGTTATACTACTGCATGCTCCCCATTCTTTTCATCCTTTCGTGCCAATCGCCCGTACCGGCATCCAAGTCCTTGGCCATTTCCGATGAGGTCACCATAGCAGACATCCAACAGGCCTTAAGGAACAAGGATTATTCCATTGTCGAAATGACCGAATTTTACCTCGATAGGATCGATTCCCTGAGTTTCAACGGTCCGACATTGAACGCTGTTATCACTGTAAACCCAGATGCCCTGGCCATCGCCGCCCAGCTCGATGCCGAAATGAATAGTGGCAACCTGCGCGGCCCATTGCACGGCATTCCGATATTGTTGAAGGACAATATCGATACGGCCGATAAAATGCCCTGTACTGCCGGGGCAAGGGCCATGAAAGATTCCTATCCGACAGCGGATAGTCCATTGGCCGCCCAACTGAGAAAGGCCGGAGCAGTGATTTTGGGCAAGGCCAATATGAGCGAATGGGCCAATTTTCATTCCAACGAATCTTCGAGCGGCTGGAGCGGCTTGGGCGGACAGACCAAAAACCCCTATGACCTGACCCGAAACCCCTGCGGAAGCAGTTCCGGATCCGGAGTGGCCGTATCGGCCAACCTCAGCGTTTTGGCCATCGGAACCGAAACCAACGGGTCTGTAGTTTGCCCTTCGAACAACAACGGCATCGTAGGGATAAAACCTACGGTAGGGTTGATCAGCAGAACCGGCATTATCCCCATCTCCTTTACGCAAGATACCCCAGGGCCCATGGCCAGGACCGTTACCGATGCGGCCATCTGTTTGGGCCTCCTTACGGATACCGATCCAACTGATACCGCAACCTTGGCCCCCGGACGGGTTTCCCATGACGATTATACCCAGTTTTTAAAGCCCGATGGACTTCGTGGCAAGCGCATTGGATATTACAAAAAACCTTTGGGCGACAATGTACGCCTCACCGTCGTGATGGAGCAGAACGTGGCCTTTTTGAAAGCACAGGGCGCAACTATCATTGAGATCGACGACATCTTGCCCAGCGGCGTCAGGGAGCATTCCTTTCAAGTACTGCTCTACGAATTCAAGGATGGTTTGAACAAATATTTTGCAGCGCTTGGGCCAAAGTCGCCCGTCGGCAGTCTTGAGGATTTGATCCAGAAAACTTTTTCCGACAGCGTCGAGATGCGATACCACGATCACGAACTCTTGAAACTGGCCCAAACCAAGGGCGATCTTCAAAGTAAGGAATACCTGGAGGCCATGGCCGCAAGCCTCAAAGGGAGTCGGGAACAGGGCATAGACAGTGTCATGAACGTGCATCGATTGGATGCGATCATGGCCCCCACCGGCGGACCCGCATGGAAAACAGATTTGACCAATGGCGATAATTTTGGAGTGAGCAGCTCCTCCCCTGCGGCCATTGCGGGCTATCCCAACATCACAGTGCCCATGGGCGAAATCGATGGGCTGCCCGTAGGCGTTTCGTTCTTTGGCCGGGCCTGGACCGAGCCGCTATTGCTGGAAATCGCTTATGGTTTTGAGCAAGGCACCCGTAGCAGGATCAGTCCGACTTACCGAAACGATGGCCCTTAGCACTGAGAAATCGTTGACATGCCATAGTCCGTTTTATGATTGGGCAGAGGGTCCATAACTTTAAGATTCAATCAATTCCATAATTTAATCCGATGTCCAAAATTTCAAGAAGGCAATTGATCAAAGGCAGTGGTGCCGCTTTGGGCGCCACCATATTCGGACTTCCATTGTTGGCGGCCATGCCACAGGATAAAAAATTAAAGGTGGTGGTCACGGGCGGCCATCCCGACGACCCGGAAACAGGCTGTGGGGGGTTGATCGCACTGCTCGCGGAAGCGGGCCATGAAGTGACCCTGGCCTATTTGACCCGGGGGGAGGCCGGTATCCCGGGAACTGCCCATGGCGAGGCGGCGGCCATTCGCACACTGGAAGCCGAAAAAGCTTGTGAAATACTCAAGGCAAAGCCCTTGTTCATGGGCCAGATCGATGGGGATACCTATGTGAACCAAGAGGCGTTCGACAGTACTTTGGAACTATTGAATGCCGAAAGTCCCGATCTGTTGCTCACCCATTGGCCCATCGACACCCATAAAGACCACCGCGCCTGCTCCATGCTTACTTATAACGCCTGGCTGGGTATGGCCAACCCTCCGGAACTCTATTTCTATGAGGTCATGAGCGGGGAACAAACCCAAAATTTTGCCCCTACTCATTTTGTGGACATCAGTTCGGTGAAACCGATCAAGCAACAAGCCTGTCTGGCCCACATGACCCAGCAGATGGACATTTATTATGTGGGCACCCATGGCAAAATGGAGGAATTTAGGGGAATGGAAGGGGGGTTTGCCTTTGCAGAGGCCTACATCCGTCATTGGAGGAACCCCAAGCCAATGACCGATTTATAAGGCTTGCTTTATACCTTATCAACCGCCACTTTATAAGTGGGGTCTTCCATGACGTTCACCTCGATGAGATCATCGGCATTGGCCAAAAGTTGTTTACAATCGTTGCTGAGGTGCCTGAGGTGGACTTTTTTGCCCACTTTTAGATAGCGCTCGGTAAGTTTGTTCAAGGCCTCTATGCCCGACATGTCGGCTACACGGCTTTCCCGGAAATCGATGATCACTTCCTCAGGATCGTTTTGCACGTCGAATTTTTCCGCAAAAGCGGTCGTTGATCCGAAAAAGAGCGGGCCATAGATTTCATAGTGCTTGGTCCCATGATCATCGATATATTTTCTTGCCCGGATCCGTTTTGCATTTTCCCAAGAATAGGCCAAGGCCGAAATAATTACCCCTAGCAATACCGCTATGGCCAGGTTGTGCGTGATGGCCGTGATCAGGGTAACCAGCACCATCACCACGACATCTGAATTCGGCATTTTTCGAAAAGTTTTGAAACTGGCCCATTCAAAAGTACCGATGGCCACCATGAACATCAGGCCCACCAAAGCCGCCATGGGCAAGCGTTCTATCAAACCTGAACCGAACATGATAAAGACCAACAGCATCACGGCCGCCGTAATACCCGACAACCTGGCTCGTGCTCCCGAAGAGGTATTGATCAAACTCTGTCCGATCATGGCGCAACCCCCCATTCCGGACAAAAAACCGGAAAGGATATTCGCAGTGCCCTGTGCCACACATTCTTTGTTGCCACTGCCGCGGGTTTCCGTGATCTCATCGATAATATTAAGGGTCAACAGGCTTTCGATCAGGCCCACCCCGGCCACAATGGCCGCATAGGGAAAGATGATCCCAAGGGTCTGCCAACTGAACGGAATCTGTGGAATCGAAATCGGGGGGAAACCCCCGTTGATCGTTTGCCCCGCTTTCATGGTATCGGCAACGGTAAGCGTCTCCACACCAAACCCTATAGCCACGGAGGAGACCACTACGATTGCCACCAGTGAGGATGGGACCGCCTTGGTGAGTTTGGGAAGGCCCCAAATGATCAGCATGGTCAACAGGGTCAGCCCCAACATAGTATACAGGGGTGCCCCTGACAAAAGCACATCGGTCCCCTTTTGGTAAAAGTTGGGGAACTGCGCCATAAAGATGATGATGGCGAGGCCGTTCACAAAACCGAACATTACGGGATGGGGCACCAACCTTATAAATTTTCCGAGCCTTAGCAATCCAGCCCCAATCTGCAACATCCCTGCGATGATCACCGTCGCAAACACATAATTCAATATGGTGTCGGGTTCGATGCCCGGAAAGTTCCGTTTCAGTTCCAAGATCAGGCCCACAAAGATGACCGCCACGGCTCCCGTGGCACCGGAAATCATGCCCGGACGGCCCCCCAAAATGGAGGTCACCAAGGCCAGTACAAAGGCCGCATACAACCCTGTCAAGGGCGAAAACCCTGGAATCAGGGCAAAAGCTATGGCTTCCGGCACCAAAGCCAGGGCCACGGTAAGACCGGATAAGATTTCGGTCTTATAATCTACTTGCTGCTTAAAATCGAATAAATTAAGGTACTTCTTCACGCCATTGGATTTTAAGGGCGCGAAGGTAGGGCTTATTCCCGAAACATCGGAACGACCATCCCTGAACTATGGTCTGACCCTGCCTCCAGGATATTCCCAAATTAGGACCTACCAATCTTTTAGCCCCAACAATTTCTCCCCCAGCGGAGACAGCTTCGCAGTTTCATATTTGGTCTGTTCCCAGTTTCTGGGATCTCCCGGAAAGGCATAGCCCTCAGGGGCAATCCTGTTTTTCCAGGAATTGATGCGCCACTGCCGCAAAGTCTCATTATCCGCTTCGGCGGGCATCATGGATATGTACTGGGCGATGCGCACCTTGTCAACAGAACGGTTGGGGCGAATGCCGTGTGGCTCCGTACTGTTGAAGATGAGCAGGTCCCCGGCCTCCATCTTTACCTTTACGATCTTCTCCTGCAAATTTGAAACATCGGGCTTAAACCGGTCGCGGTCTTCCGGTTGGGTCAATTTCCAAGTATCATAGTTGCGGTAGAGCCAGGGGATGCACTGAAACCCGCCCATGTTCTCATCGGTTTGGTCGGCCAGGGCCAATACGCCCTGAACGTTTTGCGGGCGGGTCTCGGGATCATAGTCCCAATGGATGAACCCTTTATACTCATGGCCCTGTCGCATGGGCATATTCAGGTTGGCACGGTCGATGGTGACCCATAATTTTTCGGTGCCCCATACATCAACAAAAGCATCATAAACCCGCTCCATCTGGCGATTGTTCCAAAGGTGTTGGTGGTTGTAGACCTCTACCATTCCCGTTCCGGTAAGTTCCTTCATCTTCATTTCGGCCCTAGGAGGGGCATACCATGTCTCGGGATTTTTGGGGTCTTTCTCTTCGAATTCCCACAGGAAGTCGGCCGTTGCCCTGGCCTGCGCCTTGGGCACCGCATTTTTAATGACGATATAGCCGTTGTGCCGCCAAAATGTCCAATCTTCTTCGCTCAAAACGCGCAATGGCTTCTTATTTGAACGATCGTTGAGTTTGATCTTGCTGCTGGTAGCGGTGGAGGGATTGCCGGGAATCGCCTCATGGGCCTTATTGGCCATCTCTATTCTGGTGTTGCCGTTTTGCATGATGTAGTTTTTTTTGCTTAATTGCTGTTTCGATAGGATAAAATTAGGATAACGGCCTAGGTTTCGTAACCTTGATATTGACCATTACTTGAACAATATTGATATTTTTTATACATTACTAAATCAATAAGGGCAATTTCGTTAAATTTAAATATGAAAATCCAACTCGAAAATATTAGTCCGGATGCCGAAAGTTCCTTTCGGCTGTTGCACAATCCGAAACTCAATGATTTGTTTTTCTGGCATTTTCATCCGGAATATGAACTGGTGTACATTGAGGGCGCCAGTGGCACCCGCCATGTCGGGGAGCACATTTCGGCCTATGAAGAAAGCGATTTGGTTTTCATTGGCTCGAACATTCCGCACCTCAACTTCGATTATGGGGTTCAAACCGATTACAGGAAAGAAGTGCTGCATATCAAGGAGGGCTTCAAAAACAAAGTCTTTAACGATATTCCGGAGCTGTCAAAGATTTTTCGGCTTTTCGATAGGGCACAACATGGCATAGCCTTCATAGGGGAGACCAAAGCGGTCATAGGCCCGAAATTAATGGAATTATATGCCCTTCCCCCTTTTCAACAGTTCCTGCAGGTGCTGCATATTTTCGAGATTTTGTCAGAAAGCCAAGAGTTCGTCTTGCTACATGAACAGCCGGTGTTCAATTTATACAACAAAAAACAACAGGAACGGTTGCAAAGGGTCTATGCCCATATCGATGAACACTACGAACGCAAAATCGAGGTCGGGGAAGTCGCTTCGCTCTGCAATTTGGGAAAGGAAGCATTTTGCCGATACTTTAAAAAAGCGACTGGGAGCACTTTTGTCGGCTTCCTGAACCAATATCGGATCAGTCAGGCCAAAAGGTTGCTTTTGATGGGGCAGCACATCGGTGACACCGGTTATGATTGCGGGTTCGAAAGTCTGTCGTACTTTAACCGTACCTTTAAAAAAGTGACCGGTGAAAATCCATCCGCCTTTAAAAAGAAACATAAAATTTTAAGTTGAAATGAAGCTGCATTATTACCCATTGATCCCAAAACCCTTTATGTTGATATTGGTCTTTGCCCAGGCCGTTCTGGCACAAACCTCGGTTTCCATTGTGGGCGACCAGTTCCATATCAACGGCGAGCCCACTTACGGCGACCGCACTTGGAACGGTCATCGCATCGAAGGCCTACTATTCAATTCGAGGATGGTACAGGGTATTTTTGATGACTTGAACCCGGAGACCCGGGAACGGTTCCAATATCCAGACACCGGAATTTGGGACGCGGAACGCAATACCGACGAATTCGTTTCGGCCATGAAGTCGTGGCGCGAACATGGCCTGCTTGCCTTCACGTTGAACCTGCAAGGTGGCAGTCCGATGGGCTATGGCAATGCGGGCTGGATCAATTCAACCTTCGATGAAAAGGGAGCATTGAGACCGAGGTACCTATCAAGGCTCGACAGGATATTGAAACAGGCCGATACCCTTGGCATGGTGGTGATCTTGGGATATTTTTATTTTGGCCAAGACCAACATTTGGAAAATGAGGCAGCCGTGATCCGCGCGGTCGACAACATCACGCATTGGCTGCTCGAAAAAGATTATCGAAACATTCTTGTGGAATTGAACAATGAATGCGATATCGAATACGATCATGAAATTCTACAACCCGAAAGGGTACATGAACTCATAGCCAGGGTGCAAAAAATAAAAAAGAACGGTTTTGGTCTGCTCGCCGGCACCAGTTACGGGGGTGGCCGAATTCCCAAACCCAATGTGGTACGACAATCCGATTTCATATTGCTCCATGGCAACGGCGTAAAGGATCCGGGGAAGATTCATGAGATGGTGACCATGACAAGAGCCGTTTCGGGTTATGACGGCCAGCCCATCCTGTTCAACGAAGACGATCACTACGATTTCGAAAATGCCGACAACAACATGGTATCGGCTGTAGGGGCCTATGCCTCCTGGGGTTTTTTCGACTTTAGGAGGAAAGACGAGGCTTTTGAAAACGGATTCCAAAGTGTTCCCGTAGATTGGGGCATCACCTCGAAAAGGAAGCGGGATTTCTTCGACCTGGTGAAAGTGATCACGGCATATTAAAAAACCGCCCCAAATATCCCAATGGCCGTCGGGACTTCAGGGCGGTTCCTAACTAAATAACCAACCAAAATATGTTTGTTTCAACTGCGGTATATGGTGACCGCAGTCTCAAAATTTCATGCTTTATCGAGGTTTCAAGAACGCTACAGGGCTCTTGAGCGCTTCACCTTCATTACCGGACGAACCGTTTTCTTCCTTTTTTTGCCTTCCATGTCTTTTCCCGATTTCAAATACTGTTGGTAACCCCTTCCCCTAAACTCGTAAACCGTACCACTGGCCACATGATATAACTCGATGGTTACATCATTAATAACGTACAGTTCAAAGTAATCATTGCCCAGAAAGTCGTAGGCCAATGTTAAAGTTTTGAGCGTTTCATCGTTTTCCGTGTCATACACCTGATAATCTCCGACGAAATCCCATTGCAGGGCACCCGTGGCGGTACCCACTTTATCTACGGAGGATCGAAAATAGGAGGGGAAGAACTGCAAATAATTCTCCCGATCAAAGTCGTTCAGCGCACCAACATCACTGGCATATACCTTTTCCCATACCTCATATTCCTGCAAAAAATAGTCGATATTGTCGTAAAAGATGAGGTCGTAGTCGAAATTGTTGCGTTGGAAACCTTTTAGATAATATGAGGTATTCGATCGGCCATCGTGGAGTTCTATGGTATTTCCGTTTACCGCGAAGACTTCCAACAACCACAGTCCATCGATATCGTGATCGATTTCCACCGTACCCTTCAAGGTATTGTAATATCCTACATCGATGCCCAATCCGCTGCCTGTTTTGCCGATGCCCGCCAAATTATTGTTGGCGAATAAGGTACCGTTGTTAAAGGAAATGGTAAAGGCGCGCTGTAAAAATGGCACCTCTCCGTAGCCTTCGGTAGCATTGATATCGACATACCAGAGGTCATAGGATTGCAGAACCCTGTCTGTGTTGAATGCCGATTCCATGATATACTCCTCTTCCACGATCACTTCGGTGTAACAGGAAGTCAATAAGCTACCCACCAATAACATTCCGAATAGTAGTTTTGCCTTCATAGTGCTGGGTTTTATGGTTTCAATATGTTAAACAAGCACCGTGCCAATTATTTAATATACTGACAATCATATATTTATAATTCAATATTTAAATTGTGTATTTTTGGCGCATAACCTAAAAGGGAGGTAGTCCCATTCGGAAATGATGCGCAAGAAACCAAAATTCGCTGTACTCGGAGGCGGGAGTTGGGCCACGGCCCTGGTAAAAATATTGTTGGTAAACCAAGACAAAGTGGGCTGGTACATGAGAAATTCCGATGCGATCGGGTTCATGAAAATCCAGAAACACAATCCCAATTATTTGACTTCGGTGACCTTTGATACCGACAAGCTCGACCTGACAGATGATATCAACAGTGCGGTGGGCGGCGCCGACATATTGATCTTTGCCATCCCCTCCGCTTTCCTGCAGAGCGAACTACAAAACCTCTCCGTTTCCCTAAAAGACAAAATCATATTTTCTGCCATTAAGGGCATTGTTCCGGAATCGGGCCTGATCGTTGGGGAGCACTTTCACGAGAAATATGATATCCCATTCGACCAGATCGGGGTCATCACGGGTCCTTGCCATGCCGAAGAAGTGGCGTTGGAGCGCTTGTCCTATCTCACCATCGCTTGTGCCAACCGTAAAAATGCGGCCATGGTGGCCAAGAACCTGAGCTGCGACTACATCAAGACCAAGATCACCAAAGACATTATCGGAGCGGAATATGCGGCCATGTTGAAGAACATCTATGCCATAGCCGCCGGTATTTCCCATGGCCTGGGTTATGGCGATAATTTTCAGAGCGTGCTGATGAGCAATGCCATTCGTGAAATGAAGCGGTATACCAAACGAATCCATAAAATAGACCGGAACATCAACGACTCCGCTTATCTCGGCGACCTACTGGTGACGGGCTATTCTATCTTTAGCCGAAACAGGATGTTCGGCAATATGATCGGCAAGGGGTATACGGTGAAGAGTGCCCAAATGGAAATGCGAATGATCGCGGAAGGCTATTATGCGACCAAAAGCGCCTATGAGCTGAAATCGAATTTCAAAAAGAAGGTGAAGACTCCCATCATCGATGCGGTATACGAAGTTCTTTATGAAGGCAAAAATGCCAAAAAGGTATTTGCCGATCTCACCAATAAATTGGATTGATGATTGCTTTCGCCTGCGTTTAAACCCTTTGTAATGTAAAGTTGGAATGCGTTTCCAATTCGCTTTGCAGCGCTTCGCGCCAAGACATGATCTGGGCCTCATCTGCCTTAAAGACACTTTGGAATTCCTCCAGAACGGGTTCCATCAGTTGGCGCATGCCATCGATGTCGAAGTATAGCCTCCCTGTTCTCCGGATGAAGAAATCCATCGGGTTCTGCACCATTTCATAATCGATTCCGAAACGAAGTTCGGCCTTGGCCATCCGCACCGCTTTGTCCTTATCGGCAAGGCCGGAATAGATTTCCAGGATGGTCTCCGTTTGTTTTCCATAATTGGTCACCAGAAACCAGGCATCGTATTCGGAAAAGCCTTCAGGTTTGATCCGCCCATGGATTTCGGCAATATATTTCTTGACGTTTTTGAATTTTTTAAAGTCCTCGTTACCGCATAAGGGTATTTTATCCGTACTGCATTCTTTCAGTTCCCTGCCATATTCCTCCTCCATTTTTTTGGCGATCCTGTCTACCACCCTTTCGGCCATTTTTCGATATCCGGTGAGTTTCCCGCCCGCGATGCTGATCAGGCCGGTCTCGGAGGTGAAGATCTCATCCTTGCGCGACAGTTCGGAAGCCGACTTGCCTTCCTCATGGATCAGTGGCCTTAGTCCGGCCCAAGAGGAAATGATATCCTTCAATTCCAAATTGATGCTGGGAAACATATTGTTGACCGCGGAAATGAGGTAAATGGCATCGGCGATATCGGTGTGTACCTCATCCTTGTTGTCGTTGTAGTTGGTATCGGTGGTGCCGACATAGGTGATCTTGCCCCTGGGAATGGCGAACATCATCCTCCCATCGGGCACGTCGAAATAAACCGATTGTTTTACGGGCAGTTTTTTATAAGGAAACACCAAATGTACCCCTTTGGTCAGGTGCAGGCGTTTTCCCTTTTTGGAATGGTTCACGCTTCTCAGTTCATCGACCCAAGGGCCGGCCGCACTGATGACATATTTGCATTTAATGTTGATCGATTTTTCCGATAGGCCATCTTTCACCTTCACACCGATGATCTTTTGTTCATCGTAAAGAAAATCCTCCACGGCGGCATAGTTCAAGGCGACCGCCCCGTACCGAAGGCTTGTTTTGATGTTTTCAATGGTCAAACGTGCATCGTCGGTGCGGTATTCCGCATAATATCCGGCACCGTTCAGGATCTTTTTGGGCAACAGGGGTTCCAATTTCATGGCTTCCTTCTTGGTCAGCATCTTGCGTTTGTCATCGCCGGTGACCTGGGCCAGAATATCATATACTTTGAGGCCGATGGAGGTCAACCATTTGCCATAGGAACCATTTTCGATCAACGGGAGGAGCATTTTTTCGGGCAGGACCAAATGTGGGGCCACCTGATGCACGATGGCCCTTTCGGAGCCCACTTCCTTGACCAACCAAAAATCGAATTGTTTCAGGTAGCGCAAGCCGCCATGGATCAACTTGGTCGACTTGCTGCTGGTGCCAGAGGCGAAATCGCCCTTCTCCACCAAAGCAACCTTAAGGCCGCGCGAGGCGGCATCCAATGCAATGCCCCCGCCCGTGATGCCGCCGCCGATCACGACCAGATCGAACTCTTCCTTCAACAGTTTGGAGATGGTTTTGGTTCTTTCCAAGTTGGAGAATTTGATATTTTTCATAGCTTATTTCTGTATTGCAATTTTACATATTTCCCGCTGCCGAAGAATACTTCCTTTTGAACCCTTTTGGCATTCGGTCTCCCCCCAAAAATAGGGACTTTGATGAAACATCAATCTTTTGTCCATCCTTTGGTGCGTTCCACGGCCTTCCGCCAATTATTATAGAGGCGTTTGCGCTTAACCCTGTCGAAGGTGGGTTTAAAAATCTTGTCCATGGGTCGGTTTTGGTCGATATCGCTTTGTTTCCACAACCCGACTTGGATGCCAGCCAAAAATGCGGCGCCCATGGCAGTCGACTCAATGACCTTGGGCCTATGTACTTCGGTATCCAGTATGTCGGCCTGAAACTGCATCAGGTAATTGTTCGCACATGCACCGCCATCGACCCTGAGGCTTTTGAGCTCGAGGCCCGAGTCTTCTTCCATGGCCTTCAGGATGTCCTTTGTCTGGTAGGCCAGCGATTCCAGGGTCGCCTTCGCCAAATGCGCCTTGCCTGTATCACGGGTCAGGCCAAAGATGGCCCCACGGGCATACATGTCCCAATAAGGGGCTCCCAATCCCGCGAAGGCGGGCACAACATAAACGTCACTCTCTCCTTTAACGGAATTCGCCAGCGCTTCGGTCTCCTTTGCATCCTTGATCAATTCCAGTCCGTCGCGCAGCCATTGAATGGCCGCTCCGGCAATAAAAATACTGCCTTCAAAAGCATAGTTCACCTTTCCATTAAGGCCATAGGCTATGGTAGTGAGCAGTCCATTCTTCGAAAATTGGGGCTTTTCACCGGTGTTCATCAGCATAAAGCAACCTGTACCATAGGTATTCTTTGCCGTTCCTTTTTTGAAACATCCCTGACCGAAGAGCGCTGCCTGCTGATCACCGGCGATACCGGCAATGGGAATGTGCACCCCATCAATCTCAAAATCCCCAAAATGGTGTGCGGACGGCGCCACTTCCGGCAGCATTATTTTTGGTATGCCGAGGGCTTTTAACATCTTGTCGTCCCACTTCAGATTCACGATATCGTAGATCATCGTACGGGAGGCATTGGTGTAATCGGTGACATGGTTTTTTCGATTGGTCATGTTCCACACCAACCAGGAATCGACGGTCCCCATGAGAAGGTCGCCTTTCTCCGCTTTCTTTCTGGCGCCTTTCACATGGTCCAGGATCCATTTCACTTTGGTCCCCGAAAAATAGGAGTCGATGACCAGGCCCGTCGTTTTTCGCACATGCTTCGACAAGCCGCTGTTCTTCAATTCTTCACAAATATCGGCGGTACGTTTATCCTGCCAAACGATGGCATTGTAAATGGGCTCCCCGCTACTTTTCTCCCATACCACGGTGGTTTCACGTTGGTTTGTAATTCCAATGCCCTTGATATCGGCAGGGTTGACCTTGTTTTCTTTGATCAATTGTTTCAGCACCCCAAGCTGGGACTCCAATATTTCTTTAGGGTCGTGTTCTACCCAGCCCGGTTTGGGAAAAAACTGTTTAAATTCTTTCTGCACCATCCCTTCGATGGTTCCTTTTTGGTTCACCAGCAGGGCACGGGAACTCGTAGTGCCCTGATCTAAGGCAATGATATAACTTTTGGACATGTGATGGAGGTTAATGCACTAAGATAAGCGAATATAATTCGAATACAAAAGAACCTTTGGAGCACCTTCGCAATGCTGACCCAAACTTGATATTTTGGCCGCGGATAAGGTGTTTCTTTTACAAAAAGGGGAGCGTATCGCCTTGCCCTTGGATTCCAAGCCCATCCAGGAAAGGGCATGGGAACAGCTTCATCGATCAAAACCGTACTCCCGCTCTACCAGACAAATGCGAACTTTGTACCATTGGTACCAGTCCGAGATGCCCTTTTGTTGGGCGAACAAGTGATCGGCATTGGCCTTCCAATCGGCTATGGCGGCAAGGCTTTCCCAATAGCTGACAGTAATGCCCACTTCGCTTCTGGCGCTTTCAACCCCTAAAAATCCAGGTTGTTCACTGGCCAATGCGTCCATTCTCTGGGCCATTTCGGAATAACCATGGTCACCTTCGGTACGTGTGGAGGTAAAAATCACCGCATAATAGGGCTTCCCCATTTTCATCCGTTACGATTATCAATTTGTATTTCAATCCAAGCAAACCCTTTGGGCAACATCGGGGTATTCCCTCTCAAATGAGATATTCCTTGTCCAAAAAATAGCCAACAATGGCTTCTTTCATCAATACCGACTGTTCTCCCGCCTTCAGGGTGGGCAGTTCTTCTTTGATGGTATAATGGGGCCAACCTTCTTCGTCGAAATAATCGAACTCATAATAGCCATAGGGCTCCAGCAACCTGCAGATGGCAATATGCATCAGATTGAGCTTTTCGTCTTTCTTGTATTTCTTATGGTACTGTCCCAGTTCCTGCACCCCCACCAAATAGATGATGGCATCCAATTCGAGGGGGTCGCCGTCTGAAAATTGGGCCGAGAGTTTTTCTACCAGTACTTCCCATCGCTCCTTTAATTGTAGGTCTCTTGACATGTTCTTTTCATTGGCTGCCTATGATCAAAGGCAGAAGATGGACAAAGGTACAAATCAAAATGTTACATTTGTTCAAACACTATCGCATGGGTTTTTTGGATATCGTTTTTGGGCTTTTGATGCTATGGGGTCTGTGGAAAGGCCTTAAAAACGGACTCCTTTTGGAAATTGCCGCCATTATCGCCCTGATTGCGGGACTTTATGGGGCCATTCACTTTTCATATATCACGGGAGAATACCTGTCCAGGAATTTTGATTGGAATGAACAGCATATGAACCTTGCGGCCTTCATTATTACCTTCATTATCATCGTACTGGCCGTTCATTTGGCAGGCAAATTGTTGACCAAAATTGCCGACCTGGCCCTATTGGGCTTTGTGAATAAATTGGCAGGTGGGGTATTCGGGGTTTTGAAAGTAGCGGTGATCCTCGGTGCTCTTTTGATCTTTATTGACCACATGCATTATTCGCTAGGGGTTATCACGGAAGAAACCAAAGCGAAATCAATATTCTACAATCCCCTGAAGGATATCGGGTCGTTGGTGTTCAACAAAGTCCTGAAGAAGCAAGACTCCGACAGCGAGGCACTTTGACCTATTTTGATGCCTAAATAGAACACGGAGCCGGTTCCCGAAAATCCTGAAAAAATGCCGTTTATCGAAAAGATTGCCTTTTTCGTAGAGGATGTCTCTATTTTCTTTAACATTACAAGGTTGAAATCTCCCCTTCAACCAAGATTTTTTAGTACCCCCTTTTCTTCCTTACCTACTGGCAGGCATACCTACTTATACTTACAATTTAGAACATTGTATGAAAATGAAGTTGCGACATACCCTTTTGATAGGGGTAGTATTGTTGGCGGTATCCTGTAGCAAGGAATCGGTCGTAGGGGAAACCCTGATACCGGAATCGGAAAATGCCGTGGTTGTGGAGGGGGAACTTTTGGCCGTAGTGAACGAACACAGGGCATCACTGGGCTATACCGTTTTGGAATATAGCGCGGTTGCCTATGAATTCGCCAACAAGCATACCGACTATATGATCGCCAAGGGCAGTTTGAGCCATGATAATTTCAGCGCCCGAGCCTCCAATATTTCCTCTCTCGAGAATGCGGAGTTCGTGGCCGAGAACGTGGCAAAGGACTACGACTCTGCCGTGGAAGCGTTCCAAGGTTGGCTGAATAGCTCCAGTCATAAAAAAACCATGGAAGGTGATTTTACGCATACCGCCGTCAGCGTTAAAAAGGATGCCAACGGAAATTATTACTTCACCCAACTCTTCTTCCGTTAGCTTTTATAGCGCAGATTCTTTTTATAACTTTGAAGGAAACAATGACTGTCAGTTCGTGGACCATCTTTGGCTTCGATCCAGCACAGCTTAAACCTAGTTGAAAAAGATGACCGTCATACCGCCCTTTAATTTGAACCGATGGGTCGAGGAAAACCGTGCCTTGTTAAAACCGCCCGTTGGCAATAAGAACCTTTACAAAGATGCCAAAGACTACATAGTGATGGTAGTGGCGGGACCCAATGCCAGGAAAGACTACCACTACAACGAAACAGAGGAGCTCTTTTATCAATTGGAGGGTCAGATCGAAATCCACATACAATTGGATGGCCAAAAAAAAACCTTAAGACTGGGCCCGGGAGATATGTACCTGCATCCGGCCAAAGTGCCGCATTCACCTGTTCGCCACGAGGGAAGTATAGGTTTGGTCATAGAACGGAAACGGGCCGATATGCAGGTCGACGACGGGCTGCTTTGGTTTTGCGATCAGTGCAACCACAAATTGTACGAGGCCTATTTTACGCTCAACGATATCGAAAAGGATTTTTTAAAGCACTTCAAACACTTTTACGGCTCCAAGGCTTTGCGCACCTGCGAACAATGCGGTACGGTAATGCCCGTAGACAAGCGTTTTGTGGCTGAAGAATAAAACATGGCGGTCCTCACGAACATATTGATCATACTGGTAGCGATCCTACATTGCTATTTTCTTTGGTTTGAAATGTTTGCATGGAGCACAAGGGGCAGAAAGGTATTCAAAAAATTCCCTTCGGAACTATTCGAACCTACAAAGGCCTTGGCAGCCAACCAAGGGCTATACAATGGATTCTTGGCTGCCGGACTGCTATGGACGTTTCTGATCGATGATCCGATCTGGCGTTCCAACATTGCCTTTTTCTTTTTAGGATGTGTTGCCATCGCCGGGATTTATGGGGCCTTTACCGCAGACCGAAAAATATTCTTTGTTCAGGCCCTTCCCGCACTGCTTGCCCTATTTTTGCTTTTCATTGATCTACGTTAATCCACAATACTCACAAGTGATGGCATCAAACAAGAAATTATGTTGACCATTCGGTTCTATATCGCTTTTGCTGTCTTGTTACTCATAACGATCAAACTTCCCGCACAGATGACGACACCCGAGCAAGTGGTTCAAAAACAACTTGAAGCCTATAATCAAAGGAACATCGACCTATTCATGTCGACAATGGGCCACGAAGTGGTATTTTACAATTTCGCCACAGGGGAAAGCACCTTGGAAGGGGCCGCCGCCTGTCGGGCCTATTATACCGCTCTTTTTGAAAATTCCCCCAAACTGCATTCCACCATATTGAAGCGCATGGTATTCGGGAACAAAGTGATCGACCATGAAGGTATCGTCGGGAGAAATGGAATTGAAGAAGTCGTTGAATTGGTGCTGATCTATGAGGTACAGCGGGATAAAATAATCAAGGTCACCGTCTTGAGAAAGGACGATTAAAACCCCGCATTTATTTGTAGCTTTGCAATCCCGATTGAAATCGGAAATAACAAAACATTCCAAAAAAGTTATAAAATGTCAAAAATTGCAGCTGCCTTCGGTATTGACCAAGCTTTAAAAACATTGGGCGTTCAAGCCATTAACAATGGCACGTCAACCGGCGAACACAGTTTTGGCTCTGGGGAGACCATCGCGTCTTATTCGCCCGTTGATGGGGCTTTGATTGCCAAGGTAAAGACCACCACAAAAGACGATTATGAAAAAGTGATGGTTTCGGCCACGGAAGCCTTTAAGGCCTGGCGGTTGAAACCTGCCCCGCAACGCGGTGAAATCGTCCGACAATTCGGCGACAAGTTGCGTGAATTGAAAGAACCTTTGGGAAAACTGGTCTCCTATGAAATGGGGAAAAGCTTGCAGGAAGGTATGGGCGAGGTACAGGAAATGATCGATATCTGCGACTTCGCAGTGGGCCTTTCCAGGCAACTGCATGGTTTGACCATGCATTCCGAACGGCCCGGCCATAGGATGTACGAACAATATCATCCCTTGGGCGTGGTGGGTATAATATCGGCATTTAATTTTCCGGTGGCCGTATGGGCATGGAATACCGCCCTGGCGTGGGTATGTGGCGACGTCTGTGTTTGGAAACCTTCCGAAAAAGCGCCCTTATGCGGGGTGGCCTGTCAAAATATAGCGGCCCAGGTATTTAAGGCCAACGGCTTGCCGGAAGGAATTTCTTGTCTGGTGAACGGCGATTATAAGGTAGGGGAGCTCATGACGCATGACCGACGGGTGGCTTTGATTTCGGCCACAGGGTCCATTCGTATGGGAAAAATAGTGGCCCAGGCAGTAGCGGCCCGGTTGGGCAAATCGCTCTTGGAACTGGGCGGCAACAATGCGATCATCGTCACTCCGGATGCGGATATCAAAATGACCGTGATCGGCGCCGTTTTTGGGGCCGTGGGCACTGCCGGCCAAAGATGTACTTCGACCAGGCGGTTGATCATTCATGAATCGATTTATGATAAGGTAAAAGAGGCCATTGTAACCGCTTATCAGCAATTGCGCATCGGTAACCCATTGGATCAGCACAACCATGTTGGCCCGTTGATCGACACCGATGCCGTGGCCATGTATCAAAACGCACTCAAAAAAGTGGTTGCAGAAGGGGGTAAACTGGTGATCGAAGGCGGGGTGTTGCAAGGCTCCGGCTATGAAAGCGGGTGTTACGTAAAACCGGCCATAGCGGAGGCAAAGCCCCAATTCGAAATTGTTCAGCACGAAACCTTCGCGCCCATATTGTACCTGCTGAAATATTCCGGGGAGGTCGAAAACGCCATCGACATACAGAACGGTGTAGTACAAGGCCTATCATCGGCCATTATGACGAACAACCTAAGGGAGGCCGAACGCTTTTTATCGGTGGCAGGCAGCGACTGTGGCATCGCCAATGTGAACATTGGCACTTCGGGTGCCGAAATCGGTGGCGCGTTTGGTGGCGAGAAAGAAACCGGCGGCGGACGCGAAAGTGGATCGGATGCCTGGAAAGTATATATGCGCCGACAGACCAATACCATCAATTATACCACCGAACTGCCGCTGGCACAAGGCATCAAATTCGACCTCTGATAAGATCGCAACATGCCGATGGGGCCTAGGGTCCATGGTTCATTGTTCGTGGGGCAAAACCGGATGACAGCCCATAAATAACCCGCTGCTTTTTATTTTCCTACCCGTTCCCCCGATCGGCAAGAGATAAAAAACAGCGGGTTTAACCAACTAAGCTAACTCAAACTTATAAACGTAAATAAAATTAAAAATTAGATTTTTGGGGCCTCGACTTCAGCGTTTCGGGAGCATCCACATGCCAACTACCGTGAAGCAGTTCCTGGAGGCCCAGCACGATGAACATGCAACAGAAAGTCAAGATTCTGATGGTTTCATTTTTCATATCCAGACAAGTGCTTTTCTCTTAAATAAATGTAATGGATACCTTTCAATGACCGGTAGGTAATTGTATGGTTAGTATCTTTTCCTGTATAAACGGTAAGGTCAAAATCAATCCCCAGAAAGTCAATTTCAAAATTTAGCCTCAAGGCGGGCCATAAAATTGAACCTAAATAAAACAAAACCCTTCCCCAATGCCGGAACTTCGTCGGGAGGGAAAGGGCTTGGATTTATCTTTCCGCAATTTGCGACGAACTTTCCAAAACCTACCCCTTTCTTGTACGGTTGGGCCATAAAACTGTATCAATGGAGCTTGGGGTCGAATGGGCGCTAAATACGGAATGTTGTCGCTCAAAAGGTTTAAGTAATTGAATACCAACATTTAATGTCCGAATAGTAATCAATTTTAAGATTTTTTTAATACATTGCTTCGTCGAAAACCTAACGGATAAATCATGACCAGAAAAACAACGAACCTTATCGGCATCCTCCTCACCATCATAGCGGGGACCATGCTCTACCTATTGCTTTGCAGTTCCTGCGGCACTTCCCTCGTTTAGAGGCCTCTGAAAAAATAACCAACTAATTTTAAACTGTGGAATATGGAATTTGAAAATTTAAATATCTGGTGCTGGTTGATCCCTGCACTGGTGGGTATCATTTCTGGAATCTTGGGTTACTTGATCGGAAAAGGGGGTAATACATCGGTGACCGACAACAAGGAACTTAAATTGGCCCAGGACAAAAACGCCAAATTAAAGGCCGATCTTGAAAATTGCCAAAAGAAACTGTCGGCAGGAACTTCGGTACCTGCTGAAAACATTGCCGTGGCTGCAGCAATCAAGACTGCGCCATTCAATGCAAAATCGGCAACTGCAGCGTTGGGGAAAACCGTAAAATTGGACGACCTTACCATTGTGGAAGGCATTGGCCCCAAAATTCAGCAGTTGTTCCATGCGGCGGGCATCAAAACCTGGAAGACGCTCTCGGAGACCTCGGTCGCCAAATGCCAGCAAATTTTAACCGATGCGGGCAACCGTTTCAAGGTACACCAACCCGGATCATGGCCCATGCAGGCCAAAATGGCCCACGAAGGCAAGTGGAGCGACCTGGCCAAATGGCAAGATCAGCACAAACACGGAAAACTGTAAACTTTCAGCCCATAAAAAAACCCGGAACCGAATGGTCCGGGTTTTTCAATTTTAATTTCATTCGGAAGGTTTATGGCGCAAGCAGAAGCTTTAGACCATGCCATTGGCCTCGACCCATTTAAAGCGGTATTGGTCTTCCGGAAACTTCATCCTAGTGGCGATCCGTTCCAAGCGGTCGGGCAAAGCCATAAGATAATCCCTTGCTTTTTCGGCCTCGTCGTTCAATCCCCTGAGGGCGTCCAATTGCCAGTAATCGTTCAGTTTTTGTAATATTTCGATATAATCGTTCGCGGTATAGACGCCCAATCGCTGCGCACAGTTCGAAAAATTTTCGAAAGCCGTACCGATACTCCCGCCAGACTCCCTTAAAAAATGGGCGGGCATCACAATTTTCTTCTTCATCATCTCGGCAAAGGCCAACATCATGCCACTGGGATCTTCTCCGAATATCGTCTTCACGAACTCGCGATAGGCCAAATGATGGCGCATCTCGTCCCCTGCGATAATGGTGCACATTTTTCCCAAAAGCACATTGCCCTTTTTCTTGGCCATCTGCCCTACACGTTTATGCGAGATATTGGTGGCCAATTCCTGGAACGAGGTATAGATAAAGTTTTTATAGGGATCTCTGTCCGTACCGATATCGAACCCATCGGAGATCAAATATTGGGTGGTAATCTCTACTTCGCGCATATTGACCCTGCCCGAGAGGTAAAGATATTTGTTCAACACGTCGCCGTGACGGTTCTCTTCCGCGGTCCACGCACGCACCCATTTAGACCAACCATTTTTGTTTTCGGAATGTTGGTTGATGCCCTCCACGTCCATAAGCCAAGATTCATAAGTGGGCAAGGCCTCCTCGGTAATGGTATCTGCTACCATGGTCACCCAGAAGTCATATCCCAATTCCTTCGATTCGCCCCTCAAATCTTCAACGGCTTCCAAAAACCCTTCGCTCTGGGAATCGGGCAAAAAATCGGTGGGCTGCCAGATCTCATCAATGGGAATCAAAAAATTATTCATGAAACCTTCCACCTGAGGCTCAATGGCCTGCATCACCTCTAACCTGATATTTTTAGTCGTCATACTGCCTTTTTTGCAAAGTTCGTGATAAATTACATAAAATAGCTGAATCGGGCACCTTTTTCAGTTCCTCCCCACTTCGCCGGGATAGAGCAAATGCACCGGATCGCTTTGCCAAACCTTTTTGGTAGAAACATCTAAGATCGAAAGAGGCCCCTTAAACGCCGCCCCGGTATCGATATTCCAAACGTTGGCCGCCTTCTGCGGGGTGGTTTGCCCGATGCGTGTGACCGGAGTGTGGCCGATATAGATTTCATTGTAATGGATGAGTCTTTTAGGGTATCGATAATCATCCGGGCCTAGATCGGGATTTAAGGAAAGGGATAGTTCCCATAGGGTACGGTCCCAATAAAACGTCTTTTCGAAATATTCGTGTTCCACCCCGTGGAGATTGGTAAACCCGGCATGCAGAAACAATTTCTTATCGGCATCCAAGTGATAATTTTTCAAGTTTTGATAGAACGCCATATGCGATCGAACGGTAGCCTGATCTGCTTTTGCATAGGATTGCATGGTCGCAAGTCCGCCATGCTTCACCCATAATGGATTGTCTTCTCTTTCCAAAAGCCAATCAAGGCATAATTCATCATGGTTTCCCCTAATAAATACGCAGTTATAATTTTTCTGGAGACCCAATAAAAAATCTATGGTTTCCACGGCCTGGCTCCAGCCATCAACATAGTCGCCTAAAAATATCAACTGGTCATTTGTGGATACCCCGGCTCGGTCCATGACCTGTTCCAAAGCCCTGAGGCCCGCATGGATATCCCCGATCACTAATTTTCTCATGCCGCAAAAATCGTGATTATGCAAATGATGGCCATACCAAAGACAGATAAATTTAAAAAGGAACGAACATTTCGACCAGAGTAGACGTTGGCACAGTCCGCGTGAGAAAATGATACTTCTTTTAAAGTTTCCAATTATATTTGGAGCCCCTGGTAACCCATCGACAAGAAATGGGACAATGCTTTGAAAAGGGCTTCAATGTAACTACCTTGTCGCGAACTATCATTTCATAGGATGAAACATATTTTTTGTATTGGCGAATTGTTGATCGATTTCGTTGCCGAAAAACAGGGCAGCGATCTTAGCAAAGCCGAGGTTTTTGTGAAAAAACCCGGTGGTGCACCGGCCAATGTGGCCTGTGCCATAGCCAAACTGGGCGGCAACAGTAAATTCGTCGGATGTGTGGGCAGGGACCCGTTCGGAAGCTATTTGTTGGAGGTTTTGAAGCAAAACCATGTCGATATTTCGTTGGCACAGCGGGTCAAGACCTTTACGACCTTGGCCTTTGTATCCTTAACCGAAGATGGGGAAAGGGATTTTGTGTTCAGTCGTGGAGCCGATAAGGAATTGGCGTATGACCCCGAGCTCAAAAAATCCATCAAAGGCAATATACTGCATCTGGGCGCAGCGACGGCACTCTTGGGCGGTGGCCTGGAAAAGGCCTATGGCCGTTATTTCTTTGATGCACTCACCCAAAATGCCTTCATCAGTTTCGACCCCAATTTCCGCGGTGATCTGTGGTTGGGGGAAGAAGATAAATTCGTAAAAAAATGTATGCCGTTCATTGAAAAGGCGGATCTTGGCAAGTTCAGCTTGGAAGAAGCCCAACTGCTTACGGGCAAGTCAGATCTGCACGAATGCTGTGATGTGCTGCATGAATTGGGCACCAAAATTATTACCATTACCATGGGTGAAAAGGGCACCCTTCTCAGTACAAAAGAAGGAAGACGGATTGTCCCCAGCATTACGGTAACGCCGGTCGACACTACGGGAGCCGGTGATGCCTTTATAGGCTGCCTTCTATATCAAATCTCGAAATTGATCGACACCGATGAAATTTTCTCGAACCTTGATCGGTTGGCCGGTATGGTCGAAAATGCCAATAAGGCCGGTGCCATTACGACTACCAATTATGGTGCCATCCCATCATTGCCCGATCAAAAGCAACTCCTTGCGATCTGATGAACCAAACCTCCATCCATCAACTGTTGATTGCTTCGCATCCCGAACTGATCGAAGAAAAGGATTTTGATCGGCTTTTCGACCTTAGGTTATCGGCCAACCTCACCTTGATCAAGGAGCTGTTTTTTTCACTCTACCCGGAAGGGGAACACTCCCATTCCTTTAACAAGTTGTTGCGGGCCCTGCCCGTCCTCTTCAAGGATCGACCGCCATCCTTAAGGGAATTGGACCTCGAACGCTTATCTGCGGGCAACTGGTACCAATCTGAAAAGATCGTCGGTATGCAGTTGTACGTAGATCATTTTAATAAAGACCTCAACGGCCTTAGGGAAAAAATCGGATATTTCGAGGAATTGGGCGTAAACCTATTACACCTCATGCCCATCACACCAAGGCCTGAAGGCGAAAATGACGGCGGGTATGCGGTAAACAGCTACCACGAGGTGGCCAAACGTTTCGGGACCAGGAACGACCTGTTACAGCTCACCGAAAAGCTTCGGGATCATCGGATGTATTTAATGTTGGATTTTGTCGCCAACCATACCTCAAATGAATTTTCCTGGGCTAAAATGGCCATGCAGGGCGATGAAAAATACCAGGGATATTACTATACCTATCCCGATAGGACCATTCCTGACGAATTTGAAAAAAGCCTGCCTGAAATTTTTCCCATGACGGCCCCCGGCAATTTCACCTACAATGCCAAGATGGATAAATGGGTCATGACCGTTTTCAACCAATATCAGTGGGACCTCAACTATTCGAATCCCGAGGTATTTATAGAAATGTTGGCCAATTTGATCAAATTGGTAAATCTTGGGGTCGACGTGATACGCCTCGATGCCCTTGCCTTCCTTTGGAAAAAAATGGCCACCCTCTCGCAGAACCTTCCAGAGGCCCATAACCTGATCGCACTTTTTAGGATGTGCCTTCAGGTAATTGCCCCGGGCGTGGTTTTTTTGGCGGAGGCGATCGTGGCCCCAAATGAGATTATCAAATATTTTGGAACGGGGCAAACCAAAGGGAATGAATGTGAAATTGCCTATAATGCGACCCTAATGGCCTTGCTTTGGGATGCCATTGCGACAAAAAAAGCGCTGTTGCTGTATAAAAATCTTAGGAGCCTGCCCACAAAGCCAAGGGAGGCCACCTGGATCAATTACATTCGCTGCCACGACGATATCGGACTTGGCTTCGAAGACCACCACATCCATGAGATTGGCTGGGATGCCAAAGAACATCGGAAATTCCTTTTGGATTATTATTGTCAAAGACTTCCATGGTCGCCCGCAAAAGGCCTCATGTTCATGTACAACCCGAAGACGGGGGATGGCAGAATTACCGGAAGTTGTGCCTCCCTGCTCGGACTGGAATCGGCATTGGAACAAAACAATAATGCTCAGGTAGCCTTGGCCATTGATAAGATCATCATGATGTACGGCATCATTCTCTCCTATGGCGGGATCCCATTGATCTATGCCGGTGACGAAATAGGCACCCTGAACGACTACTCCTATCTAAAGGACAAGGATAAAAAAGAGGACAGCCGCTGGGTGAACAGGCCCGATCAAGATTGGGACGTTATCGCGAAATTGGACAAAGGAGATTCGCATCATTCCAAAATATTTTTCACGCTTCAAAAATTGATTGGGCTCAGGAAGCAAAACCCTGTGTTTGCAGACACCAACAATTTAGTTTTACACAGTTGCAACAACCCCCATGTTTTGATCTACGAAAGGAGCGCGGCCGAAAAAGGAGAAGTATTGATCGTTTGCAATTTCGATGATTCTCCCCAATCGGTAGCAAGGAAAGACATGGGATCCTTTGGGATGGCAGGGCATCCAAAAGACCTCATAACGGACATTCCCATTAAGTTTGTAAAAGATTTCGTGAAATTGGAGCCTTACCAAATGCTTTGGATCGTGAAGGACTAGCTATATTTAATCTTCCTTAAGATCCGCAGCGATTCCTTGAGCGATTGATAGATTTTTGGATCGTACTTCTTTAGCAAGGGCCTTGCCGCCTCCATCTGGTCCTTGGCTTCCTCCAGGCCGTTGAGGTAACAGATCAGGTAGGTGTCCGGCAGGTGCCTTAAGTCTCTGATTTCGGAGGGGGCCAAGGCGATGTTCTTCTCCATTTTTTGTATCAACGATTTGTTGGCGTTCAAGATATGAAGCAAGGTTTTCCTGTCGTACTGGGGCGGATCGAAGAGCAGATCGCTCTGGATCTGATAGGTACCGTTATCCTCAAAGTTCAGCACCATTTTCTCAAGGGGATAGTACTTTTGCTCATTGCCCAGTCCCAACTGTACATATTCCATGGTCGTGAACGAATCCTCGTTATAGGCGATGGTAATCTCATCAAAGGTGGAGTAAAACAGTTTCACCTGTTCGTTGATCAATTCGATATCGACCCTTGAGAAATAGGTCTGCCCCTTTACTTTTTTCTGGTTACCGGCCCAGCATACCACAAATTGTTCCTTGAAAACCTTGTAATTGCTTTCCAAGTCGCGATGTCGATGGTTCATAAAATCGATCACTCCGTCGAGGGTGAGTTCTATGTTGTTCTTGGCATGTTGTTCAATGGTCGCAACCGCACCCGAATTGATGTCTTTCAAAGTGATGTTATAAGCCTTGGGCATGCTGATACTGCCTTCCCTAAAAAAAACCATGCCGCCATAATATTTCCAAATATTCTTTCGAAGGGCGCATACTTTCCCGTTCGATTTGATGTTCACAAGCCCCACCACCTTCCCTTCGGGCAAATGGGGAAAGGGAATGTTTTCATAAGAAATCAAAGGGGGATTATCGAGGTAGGCGTTTACCAGGTTCTGTATTTTACTGTCGTCAAAGAAGTCGACCCCAACGATCTTGTTGTCCTCATCCTCCACCCCTATGACGATAAAGGAATTGTTCTTTGGATTGCTGTTGGCTAGGGCACAGACATGCTTGAGGAATTTTGCCTTGCCCTCTTTTTGGCCAATGTCGATAAAGCGTTTTTTATCGTAAAAACTGTTCTCGTCGTTGTGGGCGAGAAGATTTTTCACGAGGAGACGCTTGTTGATCATGGCTTTCTGTTCACAATGGTCGACGACGCTTGGGCTGTGGGCATTACGATCAAATCGGCAATGTTCACATGATAAGGCCGTGTCACCACAAAATATACAATATCGGCAATATCTTCGGGCCTGAGCGGCTCAAAACCCTGATATACCCCATGCGCCCTTGCTTCATCGCCCTTGAACCGGACATTGCTGAATTCGGTTTCCACTAGGCCTGGATTCACCGCTCCCACGCGTATTCCATAAGGGTTCAGGTCGATCCGCATCCCTTGGTTGATCGCATCCACGGCATGTTTGCTCGCACAATAGACATTGCCTTTCGGATAAACCTCCTTGCCCGCGGTGGAGCCAATGTTGATGATATGTCCCGACCCCCTGTCGACCATCTTTGGCAAGATGGCCTTGGACACATAAAGCAAGCCCTTCACATTGATGTCGAGCATGGCATCCCAGTCATCCAAGCTGCCCTGCTCAATGGGGTCGAGCCCATGGGCGTTCCCGGCATTGTTGATCAATATATCGATGGTTGAAAAAGCTTTTGGGAGGGATTCGATAGCGGCGAACACGGCTTCACGATTGCGTACATCGAAATTCAGGGTATGTACTTCGGTTTGCTTCCCCAAGTCTGAACGGAGAGCCTCCAGGCGATCTTGACGCCGACCACAAAGAATGAGCTTGATGCCATTGGCGGCGAACAAAGTGGCGGTGGCACGTCCTATTCCACTGGTGGCTCCGGTTATAAGGGCTGTTTTTGTCATTTTATATTTTTAGTTATTGATGGTCAGGGCACCTCATGTCCTTGACTGGCTTGCAGCATAACGAACCAATCTTCCAGTTCCAATTGGATTTTGGTCGCCGCCATCGCATCTTTTAATCTATGGCCTGAGGCCGTTCCCACGACTGGAAATACTTTGGCGGGGTGTTTTAATATCCATGCCAAAAGCAGTTGGTCGGCCATGCAGCCATATTTTTCTGCGAAGGCATCGATAACTTCTGAAATTCTTTCGGTTCGGGATGTTTTCTCTTTAAAAAAAGAGCCCAAAGGACTCCAAGACATGGCCATCCGCCCATGGGTGATACAATCGTCGAAAACACCGTTATACATGGCTTCAGAACTGGTCAGGGAAAATTCTACCTGATTCGCCGATACGGGAATCGCCGATTCGATCATCGCAATTTGTGACGGACTAAAATTGGAGACCCCGAAGGATTTGATCTTTCCCTGGTTCTTCAGTTTGGTAATCGCTTTTGCGATGGGTTCGGGATGCATCAGCGGACTTGGGCGATGCAACAACAGCAAATCCAGATATTCGGTTTGCAAATGCTTTAACGACTGTTCGGCAGACCAAAGTATGTAATCTTCTGCATAATTATAGTGCTTGATCCCATTTCCCCTTCCTTCGGCCACCTTCTGTATGCCGCATTTGGTGATTAACTGGATTTTTTCCCTGTCTACACCACTCGCCTGAAAAGCCTTTCCAAACTCGGCTTCGTTGGTGTAATTGCCATAAATATCGGCATGATCGAAAGAGGTGATTCCAAGTGCCGTACAATCGTTGATCAGGCCTGCCATCTCGGCTTGCGAAAACCCTTTTCCCCAACTGCCCCAACCCATTGTACCGGCAATAATTTTTGAATATGCATTTTTGTTTTCCATACGGAAGTGAAATTAAAAAGAAATCCCTTAAAAACTTCATAAAAATAGGGGCTCGCCTCTTTTTTTAACCAATCATTAACAGCATAGCACTGATTTAATTTTCAATTTGCACCTCTGTTAAAATTTAATACGATCATAACCAATTTTTTACAAGATTATATGGACGAAAATGCAATAGTTGACATCAGTGCGGTAAACGAAAAAATTGCCCAGGAAAGCGCTTTCATCGATTTGCTGATGTTGGAAATGAACAAAGTGATCGTAGGGCAAAAACATATGGTCGAAAGACTCTTGATCGGCCTCTTGGGTCAAGGCCATATTTTGCTTGAAGGTGTTCCCGGATTGGCCAAGACCTTGGCCATAAACACCCTTGCAAAAGCCGTTAAGGGTAGCTTTAGCAGGATACAGTTCACCCCAGACCTATTGCCGGCGGATGTGGTTGGCACGATGATCTACAACATGAAGGTGAACGATTTTTCTATCAAGAAAGGACCCATTTTCGCAAACTTTGTCCTTGCTGACGAAATCAACCGGGCCCCGGCCAAAGTACAATCGGCACTCTTGGAGGCGATGCAGGAAAAACAGGTGACCATTGGGGATGAGACCTTCATTTTGGACAAACCATTTTTGGTGATGGCCACCCAAAACCCCGTAGAGCAGGAAGGCACCTATCCCTTGCCGGAAGCCCAGGTAGACCGATTTATGCTGAAAACCGTGATCGATTATCCCAAAATGAACGAGGAACAACTGATCATGCGCCAAAATTTAATGGGCGCCTATGAAGACGTGAAGCCTGTGATTTCCATTAAACAGATATTGAATGCCCAGCAGGCCGTTCGGGAAGTCTATATGGATGAAAAAATAGAGAAATATATCTTAGACCTGGTTTTTGCCACCCGTTATCCCGAAAAGTACAATCTTGATCATTTAAAACCGCTGATCAGCTTCGGCGCATCCCCTCGTGGAAGCATCAATATGGGCATCGCGGCCAAGTGCTATGCCTTCATCAAGCGCAGGGGCTATGTTGTGCCGGAAGATGTTCGTGCCGTTGTTCACGACGTGTTGAGACATCGAATTGGTATCACCTACGAAGCAGAGGCCGAGAACATCACTTCTGAAGAAATCATCAATAAGATCGTAAACGAGATTGAAGTGCCATAAAGTCGCCTATTTGAGCGTCCTGCACCATGCAGGAGTACTTGAATTTGATACTTTGAACCCTAATGGATACCAAAGAACTACTTAAGAAAGTCCGTAAGATCGAAATAAAGACGCGACGTCTTTCCGATCATATTTTTGGTGGGGAATACCACTCTACCTTCAAGGGACGGGGCATGACCTTCAGCGAAGTAAGGCAGTACCAGTTCGGGGACGATGTACGCAGCATCGATTGGAACGTGACGGCCCGTTATAACGAGCCATTTGTAAAGGTTTTTGAAGAGGAGCGGGAACTGACAATGATGTTGATGGTAGATGTCAGTGGTTCGGAAATGTTCGGAACAACAAACCAGTTCAAGAAAGAAATCATCACGGAAATTTCGGCAACCTTGGCTTTCTCGGCCCTACAGAACAATGATAAAGTGGGCCTCATGTTGTTTTCCGATACCGTTGAGCTCTACATTCCCCCTAAAAAAGGGAAGAGCCATATTTTAAGAATCATCAGGGAATTGCTTGAATTTAAGCCACAGAGCAATAAGACCGACCTTGTTGAGGCCCTCAAATTTTTGAGCAGCGTGATGAAGAAAAAGGCCATTGTATTCGTGCTATCCGACTTTATTACCGAAGACTATGAAAAGACCCTGAAGATTTCGGGCAACAAACATGATCTGACCGGTATCCGAATTTATGATGAGCGTGAGGAAACCATCCCCAATTTGGGCATGGTTCAGGTACTCGATGCCGAAACCGGAGCGGTTCGCCTGGTGAATACCCAATCGAAAAGCGTAAGGATGGCCTATGGCAAATATTATGCCCAGCGTGTGGAATACTTCCGGGACACCTTCAAAAAGTCGGGTTGTGGTACGTTAAGTTGTCGGGTCGACGAAAGTTATGTGAAAAAATTATTGGGCTATTTTAAGAGAAGGGGGTAAACGAAAATGATGGAGGCACCTATAAAATGCAAGAATAGAATGATGGGCAATGGCGGATGGGCCATTATTTGCGTCCTATTCTTGACACTTACCTACAGTTATTCCCAGGAAGTGCCCAATATCAGTACCAAGGTCGATACCACCCAGATCAAGATCGGCGAACAACTGCGCTTTACGGTTACCGTCGAAACCGACACAACGGCACAGGTTATTTTTCCGGAAGGGCAAACCTTTTCCCCCCTGGAAACCGTAGAGGCCTTCGCGACCGACACTACCAGGAAAAAAGACCGCATGACCCTAGAAAAGGTCTATGCCCTCACCCAATTCGATTCAGGCGCCTATAAACTGCCTGCCCAACGGATAGAAATCAACGGCAAGGGGTATTTTACCGATTCATTGGTGGTGCAGGTGGCAACGGTGCACGTTGATACGCTGGTACAGAAAATGTACGATATCAAACCCCTGCTGGAAGTAGAAAAGAGTCATGGCAATTTATGGAAAATATTATTGGGTGTCCTGCTCTTTTTGTCCGTGCTGGGATTCTTGCTCTATTGGTTCGTATTTCGGGCCAAACGTTTGACCGAAGCCGAAAAGGAAGCCTTGTTGCCCCCCTATGACCGCGCCTTGCTGGAACTAAAAAAACTGGAAAATTCCAAATACCTGATCCAAGACGAATACAAACAGTACTATTCGGAATTGACCGATATCGTACGGTCATATCTTGAGGAAGACGTTCATGTTTCGGCCCTTGAGAGCACCTCCGATGAGCTGATCGCCAAGCTGGAAATGATGCGCGATGCAGGAGAACTGCAATTGGAAAGCGATACCATTGGCCAGTTCAAAAGAATTTTACAAACGGCCGATCTCGTAAAATTCGCGAAATCCAAACCGCCCACTTCGGTCGCGGAACAAGATCGAAAATCGATCGAGGAAATCGTAATCAAAACGAAGCTTGCACTACCCGAACCGAGCGAAGAAGATCTGATGCACCGGGAGGAGTATCTGGAAGGGTTGGCCAAAAAAGAAAAACGTAAAAAATGGATTTTGGCCGGAAGCATTTCATCGGCCGCCGTGATGGCGGCAATCGCCTTCTCCCTGGTCTATTTTGGTCCCCGTTATGTCTGGGACACCATCACCGGCTATCCCACCAAGAAATTATTGGAAGGGGAATGGATCGCAAGCTCCTATGGTTATCCCCCCATCAATCTCGAAACCCCCGATGTTTTGGTGCGCCAAAAGGCCAAACCCACCCAGGGCCCGGATGGGAATATCAAGGAAATGCAATCATTTTCGTACGAAAGTCCCGATGGGCTGTTCACCATCAATGCGACCTCCATCACCTTGGCCGAGCAGGTAGAGCCCAATTATGAACAGGCTGTTGAAAGCTTCTTAAAAAGCCTGGAAAGCAAAGGGACCAAAAATATCATCACCAAACAGGAAGAATTTGTGACGGTAACGGGAGTAAGGGGTCTGAAAACTTATGGAAGCGGCAAATTTTCGGTTCCTGAAAAAGCCGGACCCGTCAATGGAAATTATATCGTACTGAACTTCGGGGGTCCAGGTTTTCAGCAACAAATTACCCTCACTTGGTCGGTCGATGATCCCTACGCCCAGGAAATCGTAGATCGGATCCTCAGAACGGTAGAGGTTAAAACGGAAGTATAAATGTTTGAGAATATCGATTTTGCGAACCCCGATTTCTTTTGGCTGCTGTGCCTGCTGCCCTTGGCCGTGCTATGGTATGTTCTCAAGAGAAAGGAACAAACCGCTTCGTTAAAAATATCGAGTACCAAAGGTTTCGGAAAAGGAGGCTGGCTGCCCAAACTGAAGCCCATGCTTTTCGTTTTGAGATTATTGGCCCTTACGGCCATCATCGTGGCCATGGCCCGACCTCAGACCGAAGATATTTCCACCAGGACCAAAACCACCAAGGGCATCGACATCATCATGGCGATCGACGTCTCGTCGAGTATGCTCGCACGTGACCTGAAACCAAACCGATTGGCGGCATTGAAGGAGGTAGCGGCAGATTTCATCAAAAAACGGCCCAATGACCGAATAGGCCTGGTGGCCTATGCAGGGGAAGGCTATACCAAAACCCCCATCACCAGCGACAAATCGATCGTGCTGAACGCGCTACGTGAAATAACCTATGGCCAATTGAACGATGGAACGGCCATAGGTATGGGGCTGGCCACGGCGGTAAACCGATTGAAGGAAAGCAAGGCCAAGAGCAAAATCATCATCCTGCTGACCGATGGTGTCAACAATTCCGGTTTTATAGAGCCCCAGACCGCGGCAGATCTCGCGGTGGAATTCGGCATCAAAACCTACACGATTGGGCTGGGCACCAACGGAAATGCACTCTCTCCCATTGCCTATAATGCAGATGGGTCTTTCCGCTATGGTATGCGCGAAGTGGAAATCGATGAAAAATTGTTGGAAGACATCGCAAAATCGACGGGAGGCCAATATTTCAGAGCGACCGATAATGAAAAGTTGGAAGCGATCTATGATGAGATCAACAAATTGGAAAAGACCGATATAGAGGAATTCAAATATTACAAATACGAGGAAAAATTCAGGCCCTGGGTGCTTTTGGCAGGGGTTTTGCTTTTGTTGGAATGGTTCCTGGCAAATACATTGTTCAGAAGTTTTATTTAATGGGATGTGCGCTTGATGGCGCGGTACAAGTCAAAAAAAAGAAAAATGATTCAATTGGACGAAAAGGTATATTTTTATCTGCTCGGCATCATCCCGGTGCTGATCGTCTTCTTTGTGTTATTGCAAATTTGGAAGAACAGAACCCAAAAACAGTTTGCCGATCTAACTTTGCTGAAACGCTTGACCCCGGATCGGTCGATGTTCAAAGGCACCTTGAAACTGCTGTTTTTTCTGTTGGGACTGGCTTTTCTGACCTTGGGGCTCGTCAATCCCAAAATGGGCACCAAACTTGAAACCGTGAAACGGGAGGGCGTCGACATCGTATTTGCCGTCGACGTCTCCAAAAGCATGATGGCCGAGGATATCGCCCCCAACCGCTTGGAAAAGGCGAAGCGATTGGTCTCTGAAATCATCAACCAATTGGCAAGTGACCGGATCGGGATCATCGCCTATGCGGGGCAGGCCTATCCGCAACTGCCCATTACCACCGATTACGGTGCGGCGAAGATGTTCCTTCAAGGCATGAACACCGATATGCTGACTTCCCAAGGCACGGCCATCAGCGATGCCATTGAACTGGCCACGACCTACTACGACGATGAAGATCAAACCAACAGGGTGCTCTTTATTATTTCGGACGGGGAAGACCATTCCGAAGAATCGATCAACGATGCGGTAGAGCAGGCCGTTGAAAATGGAATCCGTATTTTTACAATCGGAGTGGGCAAAACCAAGGGAGCGCCCATTCCCATGAAACGCAACGGAATCGTTGAAAGTCTCAAAAAAGATGCACAGGGAGAGGTGGTCATCACGAAATTGAACGAAGAAATCCTGAACCAGATCGCCTATGACGGCAATGGGGAATATATCAACGGTTCCAATACCGAAGAAGCTGTTGAGTATATAAAGGATCAGCTATTGCAGATGGATAAAAAAGAATTCGAGGCCAAACAGTTCGCAGAATATAAGGACCAATTTCAATGGTTCTTGGGCGCCGGCCTCTTGATGTTGCTCTTGGACATTTTTATTCTTGACAAGAAGACAAAGTGGTTGAGACGGTTGAATTTGTTTAATGAAAAGGAAATTGAATAGCATGAAAAAATTATTTTTTGCCTTCGTTTTGATTTCCTCCATTGCCTGGTCGCAAGAGGATGAAAAAGATAAACTGAATGCCCTAAGGGAATCCAAAGATCTGACTTGGGAAGCAAATAAAAACCTCTCCGAAGACAAATTCGTGGAAAGCGAGGTCGATTACCGTAAGGCCATAGCCAAAAGCGATGAAAATGTTGCTGCACCCTATAATCTTGGCAATGCCTACTATACCAAGGAGACCTATAGCGAGGCTTTTGGACGTTTTAAGGAGGCCGGAGAGCTCGCGTCCGAAAAAGCAGACAAACATAAGGCCTATCACAACATGGGCAATGTGTTCATGAAACGAAAAGAGTACGAAAAAGCGGTGGAAGCCTATAAACAGGCATTGCGCAACGGACCTAACGATGAGGAAACCCGTTACAATTTGGCCCTCGCCAAGGAAATGCTGAAAAAAGAACAACAGCAGAACGACCAGAACGAAGACAACAAAGACGACCAAGACCAAAAAGACCAGAAGGAAGACCAAAAAGAAGGCGATAACAAGGAAGAGAACAAAGATCAAGACCAGAAAGACCAAGGCGATAAGGGCGACCAAAAAGAAGATCAAAAAGAAGACCAAAAAGATGGGGAGGGCAATCAAAAGGAAGAACAACAGAAACAACCGGAGCAAGGAGAGCAGCAACAAGAGCAACAGCCTAGGCCCAACCAATTGAGCAAACAACAGATCCAGAACCTGCTGGAGGCCATGCAAAACGAAGAGAAAAAAGTTCAGGAAAAGATCGACGCCCAAAAAGTAAAAGGCGTCAAAGTGAAGAACGAGAAAGATTGGTAAAACCGATGGGCATTAAAAAACATGTGGCATTTCTGGCATTTTTGTTCCTGTTGACGGGGCTTAAGGCACAGGATAACAATGCGGTTACCTTTGAAGTGAAATTGAGCAAGGATAGGTTGGGCATCAATGAACGTTTGCGCGTTGATTTTACCATGAACAAGGATGGAGACGATTTTGTTGCCCCTAATTTTGAGGGTTTTCAGGTGGTTATGGGGCCTTCGCAAGCCATCAGTTCTTCATGGGTCAATGGGGTCAGGAGCTATTCAAAGACCTATTCCTATACCTTGGCTCCCACTGCAAGGGGCAATTTTACCATAAAACAAGCCACTATCGTCATCGATGGGAAGACCTATAAATCAAGCCCAAAACAGGTGGAAGTGACCGCAGCGGTCGACAAACCCAGCGATCAGATGACCGCAGAAGACGTGGCCGATGAAAGCCTGCATTTGGTAGCCGAAGTTTCAAAAGACGACCCCTTCCTGAACGAGGCCGTGAGCGTGGTATACAAATTATATGTGAGCCCGTCGATAAGCGTCACCAACTACCGGCCGTTGGACAACCCTAAATACAATAATTTTTGGAGCCAGGATATTCCCATTACCCGACTATCGGCAGAAAATGGCACTTTTGATGGAAAACCCTATCGGTATGTGGTTTTGAAGCGTGTGGTACTCTACCCTCAAAAATCCGGGGAACTCGAAATTGAGCCCCTATCCCTGGAGGTTACCGTTGAAGTTCCGACAAGTCGTCGCGACTTCTTTGGCCAAAGGATGTACACCTCTACGAACAAAACGGTGTCCGCGGGAAGACGAACATTGAATGTCAAGGCTTTGCCCACATTGGGCAAACCGGAGAATTTCGGCGGCGCGGTAGGGGACTTCGATTTTACGGTGACGACCAGCAAAAATAACCTTAAGGCTTCCGAATCGTTTCAGGCGAAAGTGGAAGTCGGTGGGAAGGGGAACCTAAAACTGTTCCAATTGCCAGAGCCGAGCCTTCCCGGGTCTTTGGAAGTTTACGAACCCGAATTCGAAGAATCGGTACGCACCACGCTTACGGGGGCACAAGGAAAGGTGAGCAACAACTACACCATTGTGCCTTCTTTTAAAGGAAAGTATCCCATCCCTCCCATCACCTTTAGTTACTTCAATCCCCAAACCGAGAAATATAACACCATAACCTCCGACGAAATCATTATCAACGTGCTTTCCGGTCCTACCAACTCGGATGTGGCCAACACCATTCCCGGTGCCCCCAATCGCCAAAGTGTGGTCGCGACGGGAAATCAGTTCGGTTTCATCAAATTGAAACCAAACCTAAATGCTATAGGCGAGGAGCACTTTTTTGGTTCTAGGGCATTTTATCTTTGGTGGCTATTGCCCATTCTATTGATTCCGCTCAGCATTGTCCTGGGAAGAAAACGAGAAGCCATTGCCAGTGATGTGGCGGGCAGGAAAATCAAAAGGGCCAACAAATTGGCGAGAAAATACCTCTCCACCGCCAAAAAAGTCCTTGGAAACAAAGAAGCCTTTTACATTGCCTTGGAAAAGGCACTGCACAATTATCTCAAGGCAAAATTGAAAATCGAGACCTCCGAGTTCAGCAAAGACAAGATTACGGCCCTGCTGTTGCAAAAACGGGTCGATGAACATACAAGTGAAGGGTTCATCGGATTGTTGAAAAACTGTGAAATGGCCCGATATAGCCCTTTTTCCAATGTGCAGATGCAGCAAGATTATGACAAGGCCAGTGAGGTGATTTCGAATATGGACAAACAATTATAAGATGGCCATGGCATTTTTCAACAAACTGGCAGGCCCGATCGAAAAGATGGATAAAAATATTGCAAAAGTGAAGCCCATCATAATCCTTTTCATGTTTTTTATGGCCGTATGTGCCCATGCACAAAACGACGCCCTCTTCGAACAGGCCAACCAAGCCTACAATGAAGGCAATTATGACAAGGCTGTCGAGGACTACCTCGATATTTTGGAGCAGGGCGAACATTCTGCGGCGCTTTATTTCAATTTGGGCAATTCGTACTACAAACTCAACAAGATTGCGCCAAGCATTTATTATTATGAAAAAGCATTGCTGTTAACCCCCAATGATGCCGAAATCAAGAACAACCTGACCTACGCCCAGAACATGACCTTGGATGCCATCCAACCCATGCCCGAGATGGGCTTTTCAAAATTTTACCGCAATCTTACCGGAATGCTCTCCTTCGATCAGTGGGCCTATACCGCCGTGCTGTTCATGATGCTCTTCGTGGGCCTTTATATTGCCTTTTATTACTTCAGATATGCGACCAGAAAAAGGATCGCCTTTATCCTAAGTTTGGTCTCATTGATGATTTCGATGGCCACTGCCGCTTTTGCCTACCTGCAGTACGAAGCTTTTATAAGCGATAGGCCTGCCATTGTGTTTTCAAGCGAAGTGGAAATAAAAGCGGAACCCAATAATAGAAGCCAAGGGGTTTTTACGTTGCACGAGGGCGCCAAGGTAAATGTTTTGGAAGACTTGGACGAATACCACAAAATAAGCATTGCCGATGGTAAAACAGGTTGGGTTCCAAAAGAAAGCATTAAATTGATAAAGGATTTTTAGAAGATCTTAACAATTTATTGATAGCAATACCTTTATATTAGTGACTCACTTTGTTGATATGGGACCAATAATCAAGATAACGCTTTTGTTGATATGGCTGTTTGCCGTTTGCGCCCCCAGCGTGATTACCTTGATCCACATCGAAAAACCTGTCATCGTCAACAATCTCAATGAGGAAGAACCCCATGAGCAGGGGAAAAAATTACACCCCGACGAAATTATTTCCAATACCTTCCCCTGTGCTGTTAGTCCATTGGCGCACTCCAAAAAATCAACGCTGACCGATTATTACCTGATGGGCCATCCCAACCACACCCTGGAAATTTTTCTGCCCCCTCCAAAGTCGGTTTCCTAATATCCCACAAATAAAACTTTAAAAACCTAACCTATCTTCAAGTCGTTGAAGATAAAAACCTATTGAAATGTTCAAATATATCAAGAATGATTTGCCTGCCAGTATCGTGGTTTTTTTTGTGGCCTTGCCCCTTTGTTTGGGTATTGCCCTGGCCAGCGGGGCCCCACTATTCTCTGGATTGATCGCGGGGATCATAGGGGGTATCGTGGTAGGAAGCCTCAGTGGTTCCCATATTGGGGTAAGCGGCCCGGCCGCCGGTTTGGCAGCCATAGTACTGACCGCCATAGGCGCCTTGGGGGGATATCAAAATTTTTTATTGGCAGTCGTGCTGGGCGGCGCCATTCAATTGCTCTTCGGAGTGCTTAAAGCCGGGGTGATAGGTTACTATTTCCCCTCTTCCGTCATCAAAGGCATGCTCACGGGAATCGGGATCATCATCATCTTAAAACAGATTCCCCATTTTTTCGGTTATGACGTCGATCCTGAAGGGGATTTCGCATTTTTCCAAGTGGATGGCAACAATACCTTCACTGAAATCATCAACACGGTGAACAATATCAGTTTGGGGGCAACCATTGTTGCCGTGCTGGGGCTGGCCATACTTCTATTATGGGACAAGATCCTTTCCAAAAAAGGAAAGATCTTCCAGTTGGTACAAGGCCCTTTGGTTGCCGTTGTATTGGGCATACTGTTTTATATATTCACAAAGGGCCATACGGTGCTGGGCATCTCTTCCAATCATTTGGTCAGTGTGCCCATTCCGGCAGACGCCGCTTCTTTCATGAATCAGTTCAGCTTCCCGAATTTCAGTGGAATCACCAATCCCCAAATCTGGGTCACTGCCTTTACGATTGCGCTGGTCGCAAGCCTTGAAACCTTGTTGTGCGTGGAGGCCACCGATAAGATCGATCCTGAAAAAAGGGTTACCCCGACCAACAGGGAACTTTTGGCCCAAGGCACCGGCAATATTATTTCAGGGCTCATCGGCGGCCTGCCCATTACACAGGTCATCGTAAGGAGTTCCGCGAACATCCAGTCGGGAGGGAAGTCGAAGTTATCGGCGATCATCCATGGTTTCTTCCTCTTGATTTCGGTGATATTGATTCCCAGGTTGCTGAACATGATCCCGCTATCGGTCTTGGCTTCGATCTTATTGATCGTAGGCTTTAAATTGGCCAAACCCGAACTCTTCAAAAAAATGTACGATTTGGGCTGGAAACAGTTCGTTCCCTTCATCGTTACGGTCATCGGTATTGTTTTTACCGATCTGCTTGTCGGGATCGGTCTTGGTTTGGCCGTCGGCATCGTGGTGATTTTGATCAAAAGTTATCAGAATTCGCACTTTTTGCATATCGAGGACAAAAGCAATGGCAAGCATAAAATTAAGATGACCCTGGCCGAGGAAGTCACATTTTTCAACAAGGGCGCCATTCTAAAAGAATTGGAAGGACTGCCGGAAGATTCGTATCTTGAGCTTGATGTTCGTAAAACGAGGTATTTAGACAACGATATCATTGAAATATTACAGGACTTTTCGGAAAAGGCCAGAAACCGCCATATCGATATCAAATTGGTCTCAGAGAAGGGGATTGTGGAAAACCCGCCCAGTTTTATTGAATTTTTTAAATTGAACAACAAACCTGCACGGAAAGTGAAGGGGAGCCTAACCCAATAAAAAACAAAAAGATGAACTTGGAGCATGTATTTGAGAACAATAAGAAATGGATTGCCGAAAAGCTGGCCAAAGAACCCGACTTTTTCGATAAGTTGGGCCAAGGCCAAAATCCGGAATTGCTCTACATCGGCTGTTCCGACAGCAGGGTAACCGCCGAAGAACTGATGGGGTTGGGTCCCGGGGAAGTATTCGTACACCGGAACATCGCCAACATGGTCATCAGCATCGACCTGAACGTAATGTCGGTCATCAATTACGCGGTGAACAATCTGAAGGTCAACCATGTGGTCGTCTGTGGCCATTATGCCTGCGGTGGTGTCAAAGCGGCCATGCAGTCGGCCGATTTGGGCATTTTGAACCCTTGGCTGCGCAATATCCGGGATGTTTACCGCATCCATAGAAATGAATTGAACGGCATTAAAGACGAAGAAAAAAAGTACGACCGGTTGGTCGAACTCAACGTACAGGAGCAATGTGTGAACCTTATTAAAACCGCGGCCGTTCAGAAGGCATATCGCGATAGGAACCTCAAGGTGCACGGCTGGGTGTTCGACGTGCACTCCGGTAAATTGGTCGATCTAAAAATCGATTTTGAAGGCATTTTAAAAAACATCATGGAGATTTATCATTTGGATTAGGAGACACTTTTCAATAAACGCCAAAAAAGCCAATGAAAATTCATTGGCTTTTTTTGGACAAAATTCTTACCTTAAGAAAGACTATCTTCACCTACCATGAAAGGTCTGTTCGCCAACTTTAAGGGGGATTTTTTTGGAGGAATTACCGCAGGTATTGTCGCGCTTCCCCTGGCGCTTGCCTTTGGGGTAAGTTCGGGATTGGGGCCCAGTGCGGGCCTCTACGGGGCCATATTCATCAGTTTCTTCGCGGCCCTATTCGGAGGTACCAATACGCAGATTTCCGGCCCTACCGCACCGATGACGGCGGTAAGCATGGTCATCATTGCAGGCATCATTACGCTTTACGATGGAAGCGTGGCGAAGGCGCTCCCTGCAATCTTGGCGGTTTTTTTGTTGGCAGGTTTGATGCAGATAGCCCTTGGCCTGTTGGGCCTTGGCAAATATATCAGATACATCCCCTATCCGGTGGTCTCGGGTTTTATGACCGCGATCGGGTTGATCATCATCATCACCCAAATTCTGCCCGCCATCGGCTACTATCCCAAAGAAGATGCCGCTTTTATAGAAAAATTCAAACCCCAAGCAGAGGAGTTGATACTGGAGAACATCCTAAGGGAAGAGGCCGGAGAGGGGATTCTGGTGCTGGAAGATTTTCAGGAAACGGTCAAAAGATCTGGTGAAATCACCGTTACCGCCATTCTGAGCGAGGCACAGACCTTGGCGGCTTCCGATGCTTCCGGGGTAGTAGGTGCCGTGAAGGTGATGCCGAATGGCCTAAAACACATCAACTGGCTCGAATTGGCCCTGGCCCTGTCCACGATCATCATTATCTACGGATTTAAAAAAATTACCACGGCCGTACCAAGTACGCTGGTGGCATTGCTTTTGGTATCGGGGGTGGCGTACGGTTTTGGTATGGATTACCGGGCCATCGAAAAGATTCCGGAAGGGCTGCCATTGCCCAGATTGGAAATTTTTACCGAATTCAGGATGGATGCCATCGCTCCGTATATTTTTACCTCCTTGACCTTGGCCTTACTGGGCGCCATCGATTCATTGCTGACCTCCGTGGTCGCCGATAACATGACCAAGACCAAACACCGACCCAACAAGGAATTGGTGGGCCAGGGCATAGGCAACAGTATCGCCGCCATATTTGCGGGACTTCCGGGGGCAGGTGCCACCATTCGAACGGTGGTCAACATCAATTCAGGCGGCAAAACCAAACTTTCGGGCATGATTGCCGGGGTTTTGTTGCTCTTCATCCTTTTGGCATTGGGCCCGGTGGCTTCAAAGATTCCAGCAGCGGTTCTTGCCGGCATTCTGATCACTGTGGGCATCAGCGTAATGGATTATAAAGGGCTGCGGGCCATTCCAAGCTTGCCGAAAGACATTACCTTGGGCCCTTTGAAGGTCAGTTCGGAAGTGATCGTCATGGTCATCGTTCTATTGCTCTCCACTTTTTGGAACTTGATCTATGCGGTAGGAATCGGCTTGATCATCGCCTCGTTGATGTTCATGAAAAAAATGGGCGACCTTACCGCAGAACGATCAGACGTAAGAACATTGGAAAAGGAGCAACCATGGACCGATGAAGCGGGCCTGCCAAAAAATTTGAGGGAGGAAGTCTTTATCAAACATCTAAAAGGGCCATTGTTCTTCGGGTCGACCAGTAATTTTCAGGCTTTGGCTAGCCAGATCCCCCCTACGGCTTTCACGGTAGTTATACGTATGGATCTCATGCCCTATATGGACCAATCTGGACTCTACGCCATGGAGGATGTGCTGATTGACCTTAAGAAATCAAAGAAAAACGTACTCCTGGTCGATGTCCAAAAACAGCCCCGTTATATGATGGAGCGCGTAGATATCGTTCCCGATCTCATTCCCGAGAAACACATATTCAATACCTTTGATGAATGTTTGGCCTGGATCGAAAACAACGTTGTCGACGAATACCAAAAATAGTGCCCCATTACCACGATTTGGGCAGTTTAATGGTCGGGGAAGTTCAAATTATTTTAAATTTGCGCCACAAGTAGCGGACCATGATCGATAAGATAAAGAACCATATTGAGGAAGTGGAGCGATTCACGGCCGATTCCAAAGAAGCGGTAGAGGCCTTTCGCATCAAATATCTCGGTAAAAAGGGGGTGCTGAACGAATTCTTTTTGGCTTTTAAAGAGGTGGCCAACGATCAAAAAAAAGAGTTCGGTCAAGCCGTGAACACCCTTAAACAGTTGGCCTCCGAAAAAGTGATCGCTTTGAACGACAGCTTGGAGACCAAGGTCGTGGAACAGGGCATTTATGGTGACCTTACACGGCCCGGCGAACCCATCGCCTTGGGATCAAGACATCCCATATCCATTGTAAAAAACCAAATTATCGAGATTTTTTCCCGCATTGGGTTCAATGTTTCGGAAGGACCCGAAATTGAGGACGATTGGCATAATTTCACGGCGCTGAACCTTCCGGAGTACCATCCTGCACGTGATATGCAGGATACTTTTTTTATACAGACCGATCCAGATATCCTCCTGCGCACCCACACTTCATCGGTGCAGGTAAGGTATATGGAAAACAACAAACCCCCCATTCGTACGATTTCACCGGGAAGGGTATACCGCAATGAGGCCATCTCTGCCCGATCACATTGCTTTTTCCACCAAGTGGAAGGCCTCTACATCGATAAGGATGTATCGTTCGCAGATTTAAAACAAACGTTGCAATTTTTTACGACGGAACTCTTTGGGAAATCGAAGATAAGATTGCGCCCCTCCTATTTTCCATTTACCGAGCCCAGTGCCGAGGTTGATGTTTACTGGGGCCTTGAAACGGAAACCGACTATCGGATGACCAAGGGAACCGGATGGCTTGAAATTATGGGCTGTGGCATGGTCGATCCCAACGTACTCGATAATTGCGGTATCGATTCGAAAACCTACTCCGGTTTTGCCTTCGGAATGGGTATCGATCGTATTGCCCTATTACTGCACCAAATTTCAGACATTAGGCTGTTGAGCGAAAACGATATCAGGTTTTTGGAACAGTTCAAAAGCGCATTGTAAATGGTTGGTCAAAAAAACCAGCGGAAAACAAGATAAGGAATGGGATGAAGTTCCCCTGTCATGGGAAAATCCCCAGGTAGTGATGAAGAAAGACATAGAAATCCCCATTGCGAAAGAAGTTTACGTTGCCGTTGTCTATGAATGGAACGACGAATTCCTCGCCAAAGACTGGAATGCCTATATCATCAACAACCGAAATTCCCCCATTGAAATGGTCTTGGTGGTCTCCGTCGGCTTCGATGGCGAACAAAAAACCTCCACCATGCGGCACGGAATAGGGCTGGTCGGGGCAAAATCATTTGAGAAAATAGAACTGTTGACCGAGGAAGTACTGGCGTTGAACAATGAATTTTTTGTTACTTTTTATGCCGACGCGAAGCTGTATGAAAAACGTTTTATATTTGAGAAGAACAGCATCAATCCCCAGGCATTCATCCATATCCCCATCATAGAAAAAGAAGGGATTCTGGCGAATTGACCGCTAGATGTATTTAACAATCTATTAACTTTTTCATGTTCCATCGAGCCTTAACCAATTGTATTTTTAAGTTTTGATAAAATCTCTACGCCCAACCTCGCCGCATTTGAACCATATGCTTCCCTTGAACCTGATACAAGTATTCCGATGGTCTCACAAAAAAGGCAATCAAAATTATTCAGATATGGCTAATCATGTCCCCATTCCCTTGATTACAGTTGCATGCCTCACCTTATTGATCTATGGTTGCGGCAAGGGCCAAAATGGCGCAGGAAATTCCCAAATGGGCACACAAGTGTCTTCCTATCCGGTTTTCACCGCTGAAAAACGGGATGTGACCATGTACAAAGCATATCCCACGACTCTTGAAGGTTCCGTGAGCAGCGAGGTTCGTCCTAAGATTTCGGGTTATATCCAGTCGGTATTGGTCAAAGAAGGCGAACAGGTGACCACTGGGCAACCCCTGTTTAGAATCGAAACGCAATCGCTCGATCAGGACGCGGCCGCCGCCAAGGCAAATGTTAGGGCGGCGCAAGTCGAAGTAGATAAACTAAAACCACTTGTTGACAAGGGAATCATAAGCAATGTGCAGCTCGAAACCGCGATGGCCAGGTTGGCACAGGCACAAAGTGCTTACAATGGCGTCAATGCGAATATCGGTTACGCCAATATCAAAAGTCCGGTCAATGGTGTGGTCGGTTCCATTAATTTTCGGAAAGGGGCCCTCGCCAGTGCGCAGGACCAAAGACCTTTGACCGTGGTCTCCTCCATAGAAACAGTCTATGCCTATTTCTCCCTGAACGAGAAGGACTTTATCAATTTTATCACTGTAGCCCCAGGTGCGACCATGGAGGAAAAAATCAAAAACCTCCCGAAAGTAAAATTGATCTTGGCCAATGGCGTCGAATTTGTAAACGAAGGATCCATAGAAACGATTGCAGGTGACATCGATCCACAAACCGGCACCATCACCTTCAGGGCCCGTTTTGACAATGGAAGCGGCCTTCTCAGAAATGGCAGTAGCGGAAAGGTATTGTTGCCCCAAATCTTTAAGGAAGTGGTCGTGGTCCCTACATTATCAACCTATGAACAACAGGGAAAAACATTTGTTTTTAAGGTGCAGTCCGATACCTTGGTTCCCGCTGCCGTTTCGATCATCGCGGAAGCCCACAATCTATATGCCGTCGATCAAGGGGTGGAGGTAGGCGATATCATACTGGGCAAAGGCATCGGAAAGGTACGTGCCGGTACAAAAATTGCCCCATCGCCTATACCGATGGATAGCATTCTCAATTCTTTCGACCCTGTTTTTTAAATCATAAACATGCTAAAGACCTTTATTGAGCGTCCGGTACTTTCCACGGTTATTTCGATCATCATCGTAATGCTCGGCATTCTGGGCCTTGCCGAATTGCCCATCACGCAGTACCCGGATATTGCACCGCCGACCGTGCAGGTCACCACCAGTTTTCCCGGGGCGAATGCCCAGACCATTTTGGAAAGCGTCATAGTGCCCATAGAGGAACAGATCAACGGAGTGGAGGGTATGACCTATATCACCTCCAGCGCCAGTAATGATGGCAGTGCCTCGATCCAGGTGTTTTTTGAACAGGGCTATGATCCGGATATCGCCGCGGTGAACGTGCAGAACAGGGTTGCGCGTGCCAATTCCCTTTTACCGTCCGAGGTCACCAGGGTGGGCGTCATCACGGCCAAGCAGCAGAACTCCGCCCTGCTTTATGCTGCCCTGTTTTCTACCAATAAAGACTATGATGACACTTTTATCCAAAACTATCTGAACATCAATGTCAGACCTGAACTGCTCAGGGTCAAAGGCGTAGGCGCCATTACCGTTTTCGGGGGCAAGGACTATTCCATGCGCATCTGGATAGATCCCGATAAAATGGCCAATTACGGGCTTTCCACCACCGATGTGATCAACGCGATCAACGAACAGAGCCTGGAAGCGGCAGCGGGTTCTTTGGGCCAAAACGCGGGAGAATCTTTCGAATATGTCATCAAATACAAAGGACGGTACAAGACCGCCGAGGAATATGAAAATATTTTTATCAAAGCGCTGGGTCAGGGCAAATTCCTACAATTGAAGGATGTCGCCAAGGTTGAATTGGATGCCTTTTCGTATTCTTCACTTTCATTGTCAAGAGGAAATCCCGGACTGAGTTTCGGGGTTTTCCAAACGCCTGGATCCAATGCGCAGGAAATCATAGAGGAAATTTATGTGAAATTGGAAACATTGAAAAAGGATTTTCCCGAAGGCATAGATTATCTGATCAATTACGACACCAATAAATTTTTGACCGCCTCCATCGAAAAGGTCAAGGAAACCCTGATCGAGGCCTTCCTACTGGTTTTTTTGGTGGTCTTTATTTTTTTACAGGATTTCAAATCAACCCTGATCCCGGCGATTTCGGTCCCGGTATCGATTATAGGAACCTTCTTTTTTCTCAATCTTCTGGGCTATTCCATCAATCTACTGACCCTTTTCGCCCTTATTTTGGCCATCGGTATTGTGGTCGATGATGCCATCGTGGTAGTGGAAGCCGTGTATGTGAAGCTCGAGGGCGGAGAGAAAAACCCAATGAAAGCCTCCATCACTGCCATGGGCGAAATCAGTGGGGCCATAGTTTCGATTACCTTGGTGATGGCCGCCGTATTCATCCCCATCACTTTCATCCAAGGACCGGCCGGGGTCTTCTATGAACAATTTGGCGTGACCTTGGTCATTGCCATCTTGATTTCGGCACTCAATGCCCTGACCTTGAGTCCGGCGCTCTGTGCCATTTTTCTCAAACCGCCTAAGGAAGCCAAGCCCGGCCAAAAGCATTCTTTGGTGAAGCGCTTTTATATCGCTTTCAATACCGCCTTTGAAGCCACCAAAAATAAATACACCAATGCCCTGGGATTCCTTTTAAAACATAAATGGGTCACCTTTTTGGCCCTGGCCCTGGCGGTGGTAGGCATTGTGATCGCAGACCGGACCATCCCGACAGGCTTCGTACCCTCGGAAGACAGGGGGGTCATTTTCGTCAATGTTGAATTGCCGCCGGGGGCATCGCTCGATCGTACCTTTCAGGTCATGAAAGACCTATTCGAAAGAGTGAAGGATATCGAGGGCGTGCGCACCGCCTCCATCGTTGCCGGAAGAAACTTTTTTTCCGGTGCGGGAAGTTCTTATGGTTTGGGCTTTCTAATTCTGGAAAATTTTGAAAATCGCCAAACCGATGAAACATCGATCGATTCCCTGATCAACAAAATGACCAAAAAAGTCACGAACATCAGTGACGCCAAAATACGGTTCTTTACCCCGCCGAGTGTTCCCGGTTTTGGAAGTGCGGATGGTTTTGAAATGCGGATTTTGGATCGGTCTTCAGGCGACCTGAAAACACTCGACCAAACCGTCTCGGCATTTGTTGAAACCTTGGGCCAACAGCCTGAAGTCTCCTTTGCCTCCAATTCGTTCAGCACCGATTTTCCGCAGTTGCAGCTCAATATTGATGTTGCCAGGGCCAAGGAGGCAGGATTTACGGTGAACGCGATTTTAAGGACGCTCCAGGGTTACATCGGCGGCTTTTTTGCTTCCGATTTCAGCAGGTTCGGCAAGCAGTACAGGGTATTTGTGCAAGCGCTTCCCGAGGATAGAAAAGATGCATTGAGCCTCAACAGTATTTTTGTGAAGAGCACCACGGGGGAAATGGCACCCGTATCACAATTCGTGAGTCTCGAAAGGGTTTATGGCCCGCAGACCATTAGCCGTTTTAATTTGTTCAACGCAGTCACCGTGAATGGGACCACCGCGGAGGGCTATAGCACCGGTGATGCCATTAATGCGGTCAATAGGGTCGCGGCAAAAGGATTGCCTGAAAATTTCGATATCGCCTTTTCGGGGATTACCCGAGAGGAAATTGCAGCCTCCGGACAGGCAGGCATCATTTTTGCCCTCAGCATCCTTTTTGTCTATTTTCTGCTTTCGGCACAATTCGAGAGTTACCTGGTACCCCTTGCCGTGATATTTTCATTGCCCATTGGTGTGGCGGGTGCTTATTTCTCCACATTGATTTCCGGGCTTCAAAACAACATTTATTTCCAGATCGCCTTGATCATGCTTATCGGACTATTGGCCAAGAACGCGATCTTGATCGTGGAATTTGCCTTACAAAGGCGCAAACACGGACTTTCCCTATCCCAAGCAGCTGTGGAGGGGGCAAAAGTGCGGTTACGGCCCATCCTGATGACCTCCTTCGCATTTATTTTGGGGCTGTTGCCCTTGGTACTGGCCAATGGGGTCGGCGCACAGGGCAACCGGTCTATCGGTACCGGTGCAGCAGGGGGATTGCTATTTGGGACCGTTCTGGGCGTTTTTGTAATACCCATACTCTTTGTTGTTTTCCAATGGCTACAGGAAAAAATAAGCGGTGTTCCCGAAGCAGTTGAGGCTCTCAAAAAAGAAGAAAGACATTAAAATGATAAAGAAGTGTAGATACATTCCGGTCGCTTTGGTCTTGATCCTTTTTCAGTCCTGTTTTGTGGCCAAAAATTATGAGCGGCCGAGTGTTGAGGAAATAGACCGGCTGTACAGGACCGATGCAGTATCTGCTGATTCCCTGTCCATGGGAAATATGGCATGGACGGAACTGTTCACCGATCCCCAGCTCAAGGGCCATATCGATGAAGCACTTGAAAACAACTTGGACATCCGCATCGCCCTCCAACAGATCATTGCGGCAGAGGCCTTTATGCGACAAGGCAAGGCCGGATATTTCCCGACCTTAAGCGCAAGATCGACCTTCACCCATCAAGAGTTATCACGAAACAGCCAATTCGGTGCATTCTTTAACAATGCCATCGACCAGTACGAATTTTCGGCCAATCTCGCTTGGGAGGCAGACGTATGGGGCAAAATCAGAAGTGACCGTCGGGCCACCCGGGCCAGCTACTTACAGAGCATGGCAGCGCACAAAGCCGTGAAGACGCGACTTGTTGCCGAAATTGCGGCCACCTACTTCCAGCTATTGGCTTTTGACGACCAATATGAAGTGACCCTAAAGACCATTGAAAATAGAAAGCGCAGCCTCGAAACCATTCAAGCGCTGAAAGATGCCGGTAACGTTACCCAGGTCGCCGCAGACCAGACGGCTGCCCAGTTATATAACGCACAGGCATTTTTGGTAGATTTGGAGCAGGCCATATTCATTGCTGAAAATGCGTTCAGTATTCTTCTGGGAAAACCCGTACAAACGGTAGACCGAACCACTTTGGCCGAACAAAAGATCCAAACGGAACTCGGTTTGGGAATACCTGCCTCCCTATTGGGTAACCGGCCCGATGTGATTGCAGCGGAATATAATTTCGCCAATGCGTTTGAACTGACCAACGTCGCCAGAAGCAATTTTTATCCCGCGCTCACCCTTACGGCGAATGGCGGTTTCCAAAGCTTGGATTTCGATAAATGGTTCAGTTCCAGATCGCTCTTTGCCACCCTGATCGCGGGTCTTACCGAACCCATTCTAAACAAAAGGCAGATACGTACCCGTTTTGAGGTTGCAAAGGCCCAGCAGGAGGAAAGCTTCTTAAATTTTAAAAAGACCTTGCTGGTGGCCGGGCAGGAAGTATCGAATGCTATGTATGGATTTCAGGCCGAGTCGCGAAAATATGAATTTCGTCAAAATGAAGTCGCTGCCCTCAGGCAAGCGGAGACGAACTCGGAACTTTTGTTGAACAATGGGTTTGGCACCTATCTCGATCTGCTGACTGCCCGACAGGCGGCCCTAAATGCAGAACTCAACGCCATCGACAATAGGTTAAGCCAATTGCAGGCCGTTATTTCGCTCTACCGTGCCCTTGGCGGCGGATGGAAATAAATGACATTAGGTCCTGAACAAGAATAGATTTTTTTGGATTTATCGCAAAGGGAAACCCTTTGCTGCCCACCACGGATGAACCTCAATGACCAATCGGCCCGATTGAACCATGGGATCGAGATGGGCCAGGCTATCGGCCATTTGCTGGGTAGGCGTGTTATAAATGGTAATGCCCCGGATTTCACCGTCGTCTCCGAAGGGGCCTGAGATATCCGCAAATCCCTCATTGTACATCCTGCCTAAATGGGCAAGATGTAATTGCTGCAGACTATCGGCTTCCGCTTTACTACTTGAGCGGATCTGGCCGCGCTTTAGAAATACGATGAAATATTGCTGCATCAAAATGGTATCTTTGCTGGCTTCGTCAAGATAGTTGAAGGTTTGAAAGCCCTTAGCTTCGAGATCTTCTTTGATTTCCTTGGTTGATTTCTCTTTTCGAAGCGGTTCCACATCCGGGCCTACAATTTCTTTCCGGTCCCCTTCCTGGCATCCCAAAGTCAAAAGCAATATGAATAAAACTGGCATCAATTTCATGTTCTCCATTGATTGAAGGGGTTTTTGCTCAAATAAGAATTGTAGAACCTGATATTGCCGGTCACCTCCTGCCCCAACCAGTCGGGTTTTTCAAAGGCCTCGTGTTCATTTTGAAGCTCCACTTCCGCAATCACCAACCCTTGGTTGTCTCCCAGGAATTCGTCGATCTCAAAGAGGTGTTTTCCAAAAGGTACAATATATCTGACTTTTTCTATGACACCCTTCTCGCAAAGTTCCATCAAACTTTCCGCTTCTGACAAGGGCAGTTCACATTCCCATTCATAGCGGGTGGTTCCCGAAAGGTTCGACTTGCCTTTTATGGTCAGAAAGCCTTTATCGCGTTGGATCCTTATCCTTACCGTGCGTTCGGGGTCGGTATTCAAAAAGCCCTGTGAAATGCTATGGCTGTGCTGTGCCATATTTCTATAGTCAGCGGAAGTGACCAAGAATTTCCTTTCAATTTCGATCATAAAGATGTTTCCGATGTAAAATAAACCCTTCTAAGATAAGCCTTAAATTTGTGTATGTCCAATGATCTGCCCTCTCGGAAAATTATCCATGTCGATATGGATGCCTTCTACGCTTCGGTGGAGCAGCTCGACCATCCGGAGTTGCGCGGCAAACCCATTGCAGTTGGGGGCGGATCAAAGCGGGGCGTCGTTGCTGCCGCCAGCTATGAAGCCAGAAAATATGGGGTTCGAAGTGCGATGAGCGGGTTTTTGGCCCAGAAAAACTGTCCGGAACTTATTTTCGTCAAGGCCCGCTTTGATCGCTACACGGAAATTTCCGAGAAAATCAGGACCATATTCCATGAATACACCGATTTGGTAGAGCCATTATCCTTGGATGAAGCCTACCTTGATGTGAGCACCAATAAGAAAGGAAATCCGTCGGCCACATTGATTGCCAAAGAAATACGCCATCGCATTTTTGAGGAAACCGGTCTCACGGCTTCCGCAGGAATTTCAATCAACAAATTCATCGCCAAGGTTGCCAGTGACATCAATAAACCCAACGGTCAAAAAACAGTGGCCCCGGAAGAGGCGATCCCCTTTTTGGAAACCCTGGAAATCCGAAAATTTTATGGCGTGGGCAAGGTTACGGCCGAAAAAATGTATCAACTTGGTATTTTTAATGGGATCGATTTAAAATCAAAAACCTTGGATTTCCTGATGGAAAACTTCGGCAAGAGTGGAACGCACTACTATCAGGTGGTACGGGGAATAGATGAGAGTCCGGTCAAGCCCGATCGCACTCCCAAATCAGTAGGGGCAGAACGCACCTTCAGTGAAAACCTGAGCAGCGAGGTGTTCTTGATGGAGAAGTTGGAACTAATCGCAGTGGAACTCGATCGAAGATTGCAAAAGTCGGCCATGGCAGGTAAAACCATCACCCTCAAAATAAAATATAGCGATTTCAGTTTGCATACCCGAAGCAAAACACTACCCTATTTTGTCAAGGATAAAGGCCCTGATCGTGGAGACGGCCAAAGAACTGTTGTATCAGGAAAAATTGGAAAACTCGGTTCGCCTATTGGGCCTTTCCCTTTCCAATTTAAACAATTTGAAAGGCAAAACGGAAGAAAACGATGTCATGGTTTCAGTGCAGTTACAATTCGATTTTTAATTTTTTTGTTTAGCTTATATCGGCTCTAGAAATGCTATTTCGTTTAAAACTTAAACAAAAATGTTAATCATTCCCATCTTGTCGATGCCGATCCTTTCTTTTTACTAGTTTTATTGAAAATTTTCGACCTTTTGACCCAATACATACAACACTTTAACGCCATATGGGGAATCGGACCAAGGTCGAGCTCCACCTGGATCAGTGAATCGGGATGGCACCTTTTCAGTGCTCCAAACCCGGTCTTTAGTATGGTGTTGATCAAGAAAAATATATTGGCTATAGCCCCCATCTGATTTCATTTCCCCTTTATGGAAGAATTAATGCAATACGACATAGCAGCCCAGAAGTTTTACGCCACGCAACACATCAATTCCCTGCCCCTGATCTCGTCAGACGTTTCCGGTGAATTTTTCAATAGGGTCTGCGAAGGAAGCAGGGACATAACCATCTTAAATCATATGGCCAAGACCCACCGTTGGGCATCCTTGCCCAAGTTGAACGAAGCGTTGATCTGCAATCAGCAGGTCATCGTGGTGACCGATGCCGATTTAAAGATTGTTCACGCCTCGCATAACATTGAAGAGATGAATGGTTACAGTGTGGCAGAAGTGGTCGGAAAATCCCCAAAAATGTTTCAAGGGGAGGCGACCTGCAAAGAAACGACCAAAAACATCTCAAAGGCCGTAAGGAACAAAACTTCTTTTGAAGCGGTGGTCTTGAACTATAGAAAAGATGGAACGTCCTATAATTGTTGGATCAAGGCCGACCCTATCCTCAACGAATCGGGAACCGTTGTACATTTTATCGCCTATGAAAAGGAAATTGCCTAAGTGTTTGTTTATTTAACAAAAAAAGCCCCGGCACCAATGGTACCGGGGCTTTCTACTTATTGATCTTAAAAACTGCAGGATTCGATTTCGGTGATCCTAAGGGTATTGACCATCCCTTTGTCTTTAATGGGCATGGCAGCCAAACTGATCAGCATGTCGCCGACGTCCAAAAATCCCTTTTGGCAAGCAATTCTGTTGACATCTTCTATGGTCTCGTCGGTTGACACGTAACGGTCATAAAAAAAGGCGTTCACCCCCCAGAGCAAACTCAATTGGGTCAAAATTCTTCTATTGGAGGTAAATACCAGAATATGGGCATCGGGCCTCCAGGCAGAAATTTGAAATGCGGTATAACCGCTATTGGTTAAGGTGGAAATGGCCTTTGCCTTTATTTCATTCGCCATGATCGCCGCATGGTAACAGACCGACTTGGTAATGTACCTTTTGGTGCGGATATGGGGCGGTTCATGTGGTACTTTGATCAGATCCGACCCTTCGACACTCTTTAGGATGCTGGTCATCTTTGCGATTACTTCTACGGGGTAGTTGCCCACAGAAGTTTCCCCCGATAGCATTACCGCATCTGCGCCATCCATCACCGAGTTGGCCACATCATTCACCTCTGCCCGTGTAGGGGTTAGGCTAGTGATCATGGTTTCCATCATCTGGGTGGCGATAATCACGGGAATCCTGGCTTTCTTGGCACGCAGCACCAATTGCTTTTGTATCAATGGCACCTCATGGGCGGGAACTTCAACCCCCAAATCGCCTCGGGCGACCATGAGTCCATCGCAATAGGATACGATTTTATCGATATTCTCCACCGCTTCCGGTTTTTCTATTTTGGCGATGATCGGGATCTTGTATTCCGAGTGTTCCTTGATCAAATTTTGAAGATCGATCAAATCCTGACTGAAGCGTACAAAGGATAAGGCGATCCAATCGACTTCTTTGGAAATGGCGAATATCGCATCCTTGATGTCCTTCTCGGTCAAGGCGGGTAGCGAAATATTGGTGTTGGGCAGGTTCACCCCTTTTTTTGATTTGAGGGGACCACCTTGTACCACACGGGCCCTAACTTTATCTTCCCCATTGGTTGAAAGAACTTCGAACATCAGTTTACCGTCATCCAACAAGATATGCTCCCCAGGTTTCACATCCTTGGGAAAGGAAGTATAATTCATGTAAACTTTTGTGGCGGTACCTTCAAATGGTTTGCCGGTTACGAAATCGAGTTCATCGCCCGGAGAAACCACGACTTCCCCGGCCATGACCCCGACCCTTAATTTAGGGCCCTGCAGGTCGGCGAGGATCGAGGTATTCGTGTTCAGCTCCTCGTTCAATTCCCGGATCATGTCGATACGTTCCGAAACATCGGTATAATCTGCATGGGAGAAGTTGATTCTAAAGACGTCAACACCCGCCTCTATCATTTTCTTCAATACTTCCTTTGTACTCGATGCCGGGCCCAACGTGGCCACAATCTTTGTCTTCTTTTTGGTTGGCATTATAACAATATTAAGTTGTTTTTTGATTTCAGTTTATCAGGATCTACGGCGTAGGCGGTGATCATTTTTCGTATCCGCAGCAGCGGCTTAATGACTTCCTCCTCTATATCCATATCATCGTGCAATATCTTTATTAAATAATCGACCTCTTTGAGCTCCTGTACCAAATGATGGGTTGTAAAGGAGGGTTCGTCCCGGAACAAATCTGATCTTATCAATGCATCCTCGCTGATGTTATTGTTGGTCGCCAAAATCCAATCCCTGTCGTGCCGCTGGTCCCTCCATTCAAAAATAGGAAACGAAATCTGCGGACTCAGACGAAAGTCTTCTTTACACCTTCGGAATTTGGCATGCAGACCGAGGTTGATATGGTAGACCAATTCAAAGTCTTCCATACTGCTGTGCAATGCGACCAAGCTGAACGGGTCTTCGGCAAAATCGCTTGAAATTTTATACACTGCGTGCATATTCGAACAAAATAAGCAAAGATAGGATTAATAACGAGACCTTAATAAATTATGGCGATGTAGCCCTTATTATTGAACTTATCCAATGGCTGTTGTTAAAATTGTACTGCTTTACGATTTTCCCATTTTGTTCTGAAGGGCAAAATAGGCCCTTTTGGAAGCCCGTTCCTCAGCCTTCTTTTTGGAGGTGGCCCTGGCCTTGGCAACGACGTTCCCGTCTATGGAGAGTTTTACGGCAAAATGCTTCAGCACATCGTTGCCGGTATCGTCGTATACATCATAGTTAAAGCTTTTTTTCTGTTTTTGGCACCATTCGATGACCAGACTTTTGTAACTGATGACCTTTCCCTCGAGCTGTTCGATATCCACATAGGGTTCAATCACTCTTTTATTGATGAATTTTTCGCAATAATCGTATCCCCTATCGAGATAGATGGCCCCTACCAACGCTTCGAATACATTGCCATGGATATTGTCACCAAAGTGAGATTTCGGGATGCGGCTTTCCACAAAATGAATGAGGTTCAAGTCTTTTCCCAGCTCGTTCAGGTGTTCCCGGCTCACTATTTTAGATCGCATTTTGGTCAGGTAACCTTCATCGCCCTCGGGGACTTCCTTATATAAAAAATGGGAAATTATGGTTCCCAACATGGCATCCCCCAAAAATTCGAGTCGTTCGTAATTCATGGGGTTCCCTTCAAAATCTTTTTTATTGGCCGATCGGTGCATGAAAGCCTTCTTGTACACATAAAGTTTCTTGGGCTTGAATCCAAGAATGCGCTTTATCCCTAAAAAAAAATCCCCATCCTCTTTGGGATGGGAATTGAATATATTCGAAGGGAATCCCATAGAATCGTTTAGCTTATTTTTTTGAACACTACGCAGGCATTATGACCCCCAAAACCAAAGGTATTGCTCAAGGCAACATTTACCTCCCGTTTCTGGGCCTTGTTCAAGGTGAGGTTCAATCTTGGATCAATATTTTCGTCTACCGTGGTGTGGTTGATGGTCGGGGGTACAAGGCTATGTTGCATCGCCAATATGGACGCAATGGCCTCGATGGCCCCGGCAGCACCAAGGAGATGCCCGGTCATCGATTTGGTCGAATTGATGTTGATGTTCGGGGCATGGTCACCGAACACTTCCACGATCGCCTTTAATTCGGCTACATCGCCCAAGGGAGTAGACGTACCATGTGTGTTGATGGTATCCACGTCTTGCGGCGTGAGGCCGGCATCGTTTAAACAGTTTTGCATCACCCGAATCACACCGATTCCTTCGGGGTGGGGCGCTGTCATATGGTAGGCATCGCTCGAGAGACCGCCTCCCGCCAGTTCGGCATATATTTTTGCGCCCCTGGCTTTGGCATGCTCATATTCTTCAAGGATAAGGGCACCGGCACCTTCCCCGAGCACGAACCCATCGCGGGTCGCATCGAATGGTCTGGAGGCCGTGGCCGGACTTTCGTTTCTGGTGCTCAAGGCATGCATGGCACCAAAACCGCCCATCCCGGCGATGGTAACCGCTGCTTCACTTCCTCCGGAAACCACAACGTCGCAATAGCCCAAGCGAATATAATTCATGGCATCGATCAAAGCATTGGCCGAAGAGGCACAGGCAGAGACCGTGGTATAATTTGGGCCCATAAAACCATGTTTGATCGAAATATTGTCCAGGGGCAATATCAGCGATCATTTTTGGGATGAAGAAAGGATTGAAACGGGGCGTGCCATCCCCAAGCGCAAAATTCATGACCTCGTTCTGAAAGGTCTCCAAACCCCCAATTCCTGCGCCCCAAATGACCCCTACCCTGAACTTGTCCAATTTGGAAAGGTCAAGACCGGAGTCTAAAATAGCTTCATCGGAAGAAACCAATGCATATTGGGCAAAACGGTCCAATTTTCTGGCCTCCTTGCGATCAAAAAAATCCTCTTCGTTGTAATTTTTCAGCTCGCAGGCAAATTTGACCTTGAATTTCTCGGTATCGTAATACGTAATGGGAGCAGAACCGCTTTTCCCGGTTTTTAATCCCTCCCAATATTCGTTAAGATTGTTCCCTATGGGCGTTAAGGCGCCCAGCCCGGTTACAACGACTCGTTTTAATTGCATTTAACTATGTTTTAGAATGATTTCCCGGACCGTCATAACCCCAACGGTCCGAGATTTTCACGATAACAAGTAAAGTGAAATTAAAAAAAATTATCCATGCAGCGCGGTTACCACATGGATAATTTTGAAACTTGTTCAAGAAAACACACGAATTATTTCGCTTCTTCTATATAACTAATGGCTTGGCCAACTGTTGCGATGTTTTCAGCTTGATCATCAGGGATTTGAATATCGAACTCCTTTTCGAATTCCATAATCAACTCAACCGTATCCAATGAATCTGCCCCTAGGTCGTTCGTAAAGCTAGCTTCCGATACCACTTCGTTCTCATCAACCCCCAATTTATCAACAATGATAGCTTTAACTCTTGATGCAATGTCTGACATAATAATTTTGGTTTTAAAAATTTAAATTGTTGGCAAAAATAAAAAACTTTGGTGTAATAACACCATTTGTCATCAAAATGTATCGTAATTTAATAAAATTAAAGACAGGAGTGCTATTTTCGCCCAAGAAAAAATCATTCCATAAAAATGGAAGACTTTCCCATAAAAAAGATCATATTATTTGCCTCCGGTTCAGGGACCAATGTGGAAAACATTGTTCGCTATTTCCAAGACCGTCCGAACATCACTATTTCGACAGTGCTCACCAATAATAGGGAGGCAAAAGTCATTGAGCGCTGTAATAATCTGAATATAAGTATTTTATACTTTAACAGATGTGCCTTCTCGTCATCCGATGTGGTCCTAAAACTGCTCAAGGCGCTTGAACCGGACCTGATCGTTTTGGCGGGTTTTCTGCTCAAAGTACCTGCCAATCTCATTGCACATTTTCCAAAAAAAATCATCAATATCCACCCTGCACTCCTGCCCAAATATGGAGGAAAAGGCATGTACGGCAGCCATGTGCACGAGGCAATAGCACGTAACAATGACACGGAAACCGGGATTACGGTACACTATGTGAACGAAAATTATGATGAAGGCGCCATTATCTTTCAAAAAAGCATATCCATAACGCCTGCCGACAATGCCTCGGTGATTGCCGAAAAAGTACATCGGTTGGAATATGAATACTATCCAAAAGTCATCGAAAAGTTGTTAATGGGACCCTGATGGCCAAAAAAGAAAAATTTTATACCGTCTGGAAGGGGAAAAGACCTGGCATCTATATGAATTGGGACGATTGCAAGGCCGCCATTGAGGGCTATAAAGGCGCTCAGTACAAGTCATTTTCCACCTTCGATACGGCCAAAAAAGCCTATAACGGCAATTATGAGGATTATAAAGGGAAGCGGAAAGGAACGGCTGCCCTCTCCCCCTCGGAAATCCTAAAATATGGAACGCCCAATTATCATTCGATAGCCGTCGATGCCGCCTCCAGTGGCAACCCTGGCATTATGGAATACCGTGGGGTCGACACCAAAACGGGCAAACTGCTCTTCAAACAAGGGCCCTTTGCACAGGGCACCAATAATATCGGGGAGTTTTTGGCCATTGTGCACGGACTGGCCTATCTGAAAGAACGCAATAGCGACCGAATCATCTACACCGACTCCCGCACCGCGATCAGCTGGGTCCGCAAAAAAATTGCAACACCAAACTTCAGGAAACCCCTAAAAATAAGATGCTTTTTGATTTGGTACGCCGCGCGATCCAGTGGCTGAAATCAAATTCCCATAACACCCCCATAGTGAAATGGGAGACCAAAGCATGGGGGGAAATCCCTGCTGATTTTGGTAGAAAGTAAGATTGATGATCAGGAATGGGGCCAAATAATCCCATGGTTTATTGAAATTCAAAATTAGATGTTAAGGTACTTCTTCAATGGAAAACCAAAACAGTATATTTGCACCAAATTTCAACTGAGATGGGCAAACTTTTGATCGTGGGCACCGTGGCATTCGACGCCATTGAGACCCCTTTTGGAAAAACGGACAAGATTTTGGGCGGTGCGGCCACCTTTATCGGTATGGCAGCCTCCCAATTTGAAGTAGCATCCGCGATCGTTTCCATCGTAGGCGATGATATGCCCAAGGAATACCTTGAGCTGCTTTCCAACAAAAACATTGACCTCTCAGGATTGGAAATCGTCAAAGGCGGCAAAACCTTCTTTTGGAAAGGCAAATACCACAACGATTTGAATGCGCGCGACACCCTGGTCACCGAACTCAATACCCTGGCCGATTTTACCCCCAGGGTACCCGACCACTTCAAGGATGCCGATGTGGTGATGCTCGGCAACCTGCATCCCAGCACCCAGATGAGCGTTATTGAACAAATGGTGGCCCAGCCGAAATTGATCGTTTTGGATACCATGAATTTTTGGATGGACAACGCCCTCGCCGAATTAAAAACCGTGATTCGGCATATCGACGTCATTACGATCAACGACGAAGAAGCGCGACAATTGACGGGCGAATATGCCTTGGTAAAGGCCGCGGAGGAAATTCAAAAAATGGGACCGAGGTTCGTAGTGATCAAAAAAGGGGAGCATGGCGCTTTGTTGTTCCATAAAGAATATGTCTTTTTTGCCCCTGCATTGCCTCTTGAGGAAGTCTTTGATCCTACCGGTGCCGGGGATACTTTTGCCGGCGGTTTTGCCGGATACTTGGCGGCCACCGACAATATTTCCTTTAACAATATGAAACGTGCGGTGATTCACGGCTCCAACCTGGCCTCCTTTTGTGTGGAACGATTTGGAACCGAACGGATGCAAATCCTTACAAGGGATGAAATCAATAAAAGGTTGCATCAGTTTAAGGCCCTGACCCAATTTGAGATTGAGTTGCAATAAACATACGCCCTGAACTTTCGGGGCTTTTTTAATCAAAGTAAGATAATGAGCGACGCTATTAAGCATGAATGCGGCATCTCCCTGATCCGATTGCTAAAACCTCTGGAGTTCTATCAAGAAAAGTACGGCACCGCTTTTTATGGGGTGAACAAAATGTACCTGATGATGGAAAAACAGCACAATCGGGGTCAGGATGGTGCGGGATTCGCCAGCATAAAACTCGATATGAGGGCGGGCGAACGTTACATGAGCAGGGTGCGTTCGGTAGAAGGGCAGCCCATACAGGACATCTTCGATCAAATCAATGATAGGGTGAACTCCGCTTTCAAGGAACATCCTGAATATGTGAACGATGTCGCCCTGCAAAAAAGGAATATTCCCTATATCGGTGAATTGCTTTTGGGACATGTGCGTTATGGCACCTATGGCAAGAACAGCATAGAAAATGTGCACCCTTTCTTAAGGCAAAACAATTGGATGCACAGAAATCTCATCGTAGCGGGTAATTTTAACATGACCAATGTTCATGAACTGTTCGACAATTTAGTGCAGCTTGGCCAGCACCCCAAAGAATTGGCCGATACGGTTACGGTGATGGAAAAGATCGGGCATTTTTTGGACGATGAAGTGGCCAAATTATATAAGCAGATCAAGAAAGAGGGCTATAACAAAATGGAAGCCTCCCCCCTGATCGCGGAACGGCTGAAAGTGCATAAAATTCTGAAAAGGGCCTCCAAAAACTGGGATGGAGGGTATGCGATGGCCGGATTATTGGGTCACGGTGACGCCTTCGTACTGCGCGATCCCTCGGGAATACGACCCGCCTATTATTACAAGGATTCGGAAGTAGTGGTCATCGCTTCCGAACGCCCGGCCATTCAAACCGTCTTTAATGTGGCCTACGAAAAAATCAAGGAAATAGATCCTGGCCATGCCATGATCATCAAAAAAGATGGAGGTACCTCGATCAAGAAAATCCTAGAGCCCCAGGAAAGGAAAGCCTGTTCCTTTGAGCGCATCTATTTTTCAAGGGGGAGTGATAAAGAAATATACCAAGAACGCAAGGAATTGGGCAAACTGATCTTTCCCAAGATACTCGCCGCCATCAACCACAACATAAGGAAAACGGTCTTTTCCTATATTCCAAATACGGCAGAAACTTCGTTTTTTGGGATGGTGAAGGAGGCACAGAATTACCTCAACAAGAAAAAAGAAGAACAGATCCTGGCCCTTGGACCCAACATCACAAGCGAACAGCTCCACGAGATTCTGGATGTTCGCCCGCGCATTGAAAAAGTGGCCATCAAAGATGCCAAGCTCCGCACCTTCATCACACAAGATAGCAGCCGTGACGATCTGGTGGCCCATATCTACGATATTTCCTACGGTTCGGTGAATAAGGGCGATAATCTGGTCATCATCGATGACAGTATCGTTCGGGGAACCACTTTGAAAAAAAGTATTCTTAGGATCCTGGACCGCTTGTCGCCCAAAAAAATTATTGTGGTCTCTTCTGCACCACAGATCCGCTATCCCGATTGCTACGGCATCGATATGGCGAAATTGGAAGATTTTATCGCCTTTAGGGCGGCCCTTGCCCTGCACCAAGAACACAATACGGTATACCTGGTCGATGAAATCTATCAAAAGTGCTTAAAACAGGTCAACACCAACGATATAGAGGTCATCAATCATGTGAAGGAATTCTATGCCCCTTTCACGGCCGACCAGATCTCCGATAAAATCGGCGCATTATTGAGTCCGGAAGACATCAAGGCCGAAGTACAGATCATTTATCAGACCATCGAAAGCCTGCACCAGGCCTGTCCGAAAAATTTGGGGGACTGGTATTTTACGGGCAACTATCCCACCCCGGGAGGAAACCGGGTCGTTAATAGGGCATTCATCAATTTTTACGAAGGAAACAATCAGAGGGCCTATTGAGCTTTTTGTCGATAAAATGCATGCTTTTTTGTATTTCATCGATAATTTTGGGCTTTCATCGGCTTTTTGGCCTCATTGGCCCACCTCCCACCTATTTTAGACGTGCCATAGCATAAGTAGGTTAAGTTCATGGTAAGATTTGGGGCAAAAAAGGTGGAGACTTCTCCACCTTTTTTATTTTGCATCCGTCCAATTCCAAACGATCGATCCGATATTTCTACCCTCTCGTTTTTGCTTCAAGCCATGTTGCATCAGCACACCCCGGTGGGCTATATGAAGGGACAGAGATTCAAATTCGCGACGCATCAATCTATTTTTGCTGCCTCCGAGCGTACTTCAACTTGTAATTTGACCGTTCAACAAGTATATTTCTTGAGACCGAACACACCCCCTATTTTTGTTGGACCATAGCATAAGTAGGTTAAGTTCATGGTAAGATTTGGGGAAAAAAGGTGGAGCATTGCTCCACCTTTTTATTTATACTCCCTATCTGCAATTCCCCCAGCAAACCACTACCCATGGTTCTCCTTGATCATATCGAAATGCTATCATGTCGATGGCCGAAACTGCCAATTGCCAATACCGGCAATCATTGAAGCAGAAATGCACCTGAACGCGGATCGGATGCTCTTAGGATAGGTTTTGGGCGCACGCAACAAAAGGCCCATAATGGCCCTTTATGGCATTTCAACCCTAAATTTGGGTATTCATCGGAAACCTTTCCTTGATTGGTTTCCATCATCTACTTTCGAAAAACCATAGCATAAGTAGGTTAAGTTCATGGTAAGATTTGGGGAAAAAAGGTGGAGCAATGCTCCGCCTTTTTTATTTTCCAGCCCCTATAGATTAATAAGGTTTTCCTTACTAATTGGCAATCCCGGATGCTTTTATCGTAGTGCAAAACATCTAAAATTTCCAAAATTTCCTTTTTTATTTGCCACAATACCAGTAATTTAGTAGTGCCATAGCATAAGTAGGTTAAGTTTATGGTAAGATTTGGGACGAAAAGGGCGGGGGCTTCTCCGCCCTTTTCTATGCCTTGTGTTTTTCAGATTTTGCGGTTGTGAAGGCCCTTGGACTTCCTGCTCCGCTACAGGAACCGCAGGGTTTTGATAACATGGCCGTCCCTTGATCTGTTATGGGATACCGCCGTATGTGCCAGGGTTCGAACAAAAAGAAAAGCCATTCCGAGGTATTGGAATGGCCTTTTTAAAACTGGTTCGGTTTCGCTTATTTGTTCCCTTCATAGAGAGAAGCCACCTTTTCCCAATGGATTACATTATAAAAGGAAGAAATATAATCTGGTCTCCTGTTTTGATAGTTAAGGTAATAGGCATGTTCCCATACATCCAATCCCAATATTGGAAATCCACCACATCCGGTACCCGGCATCAAGGGACTATCCTGGTTAGGCGTGGAGCAAATTTCCAATTTTCCTCCCTTGTGCACGCACAGCCAAGCCCATCCCGACCCGAACCTTGTCGCTGCCGCATTGCTGAATTTTTCCTTGAAGGCATCGAAGGAACCGAAAGCATCGTCAATGGCCTTCGCCAAAGCACCGGTCGGTTTTCCCCCTCCCTTGGGTGACATGATTTCCCAGAAGAGACAATGGTTGTAATAGCCTCCTCCGTTATTGCGGACCGCACTATTGGCCATGTCAAGGTTCCTCAAGATTTCCTCAATGGATTGACCTTCCAATTTTGTGCCCTTTATGGCGTTGTTCAAATTGTTGGTATAACCATTGTGATGCTTGGTATGGTGTATCTCCATGGTACGCGCATCGATATTGGGTTCCAATGCATCATATGCATAGGGTAAATTTGGTAGTTCAAAAGCCATATTCCTGTGTTTTAGGTTACAATTAATGTGTTGTTCAAAATTACAATTTTAACAATCAAATTGCCCTAATAAATTGTTAAGAACTGTGCCATATTGCTTAATTTGCCCCTAAAAATTAAGTGGCCGTCATTCCATTTCAAATCTATAATGCCTCTGCCGGGTCTGGAAAGACACGAACACTGACCAAGGAATATCTTAAAATCATTCTATCTAAGCCGAAGGCGTACGGAAAAATTCTCGCCCTGACCTTCACCAACAAAGCGGTGGGTGAAATGAAACACCGTATTCTGGAAAGCTTGTACGAATTCGGGCAGACCATTGAAATTAAAAATGCCGATCCAATGTTCCTGGAATTGATGGAAGCATTAGAAATGGACATGGGATCACTGCAGGCAAAATCGAAAGAGACCCTAAAGGACATTTTGCACAACTATGCCTTTTTCGACGTATCGACCATCGATAAATTCAACCATAGGCTCATCCGTACCTTCGCCAGGGATTTAAAATTGCCACAGCAATTTGAAGTGGTCCTCGATAAAGATCTTTTATTGAACGAGGCCGTTTCAAGGTTGCTGCTCAAGGCGGGATCAGACCCACTCCTAACGAGGGTCTTGATCGATTTTGCACTGGAAAAAATAGAAGATGACAAGAGCTGGGATATTGCCATAGACCTTCTAAATATTGGAAATCTGTTGTTCCAGGAGAACCATGCCCAACACTTGGATAAATTTAACGATAAGGACATCAAGGACTTTTTGGGACTAAAAAATACCATCAAAAAAAATAGGGCGTTGCTCGATGCGCAAATCGAAGCGGCCGCTTCCCAGCTCTTACTGTTGATCAAGGACAATGGTTTGGAGTTCACCGACTTTACCCGAAGTTCGTTCCCCAAATTCATCGAAAAACTTTCCAAAGGGGATTTCAAGGTAGATTTTGACAGCTCCTGGAGGGTCGATTTTGGAAGCAAACCGCTTTATAACAAGGGTTGTCCCGAGTCGGTCAAAACCGTCATCGATGGATTGATGCCCCAGCTCATCGAATCTTTTGAAAGCATAAAACAGGATTTTTATGAAATCGCCTTTTTGAGGAATGCCTATGGGAACATCGTGCCGTTGACGGTGCTGAATACCCTTAAGGCAAGAAGTTAAAAAAATACAGACCGAAAGGGGCCAACTCTCTATTTCTGAATTCAATTCCTTGATATCGAACGAAATAAAAAATCAGCCCGCTCCCTTTATCTATGAACGGCTGGGCGAAAAGTACAGACATTATTTCCTCGATGAATTCCAGGACACCTCTACGATGCAATGGGAAAATTTGGTGCCCCTTGTGGGAAATGCATTGGAAAGTATCGATGCCGAAGGCAAAACCGGATCTTTGTTCCTGGTCGGTGATGCCAAACAAGCCATCTATAGATGGCGCGGTGGAAGGGCCGAGCAGTTTCTCGATCTGATCGCAAACCGCCACAACCCCTTTGCTTTTGATCCGAAGATCGAGCCCCTGCCCAAGAACTATAGGAGCCATGAGGAAATTATAAGGTTCAACAACGACTTTTTTCAGACGACGAGCAATTTCCTCAACCATACGGTCTTTAGTCAATTGTTCCTGGAAGGAAACAAGCAGGCCATCAATGCCAAAAAAGGGGGCTTGGTACAATTGGCCTTCATTGATGGCGAGGGTGCCACGGAAAAGGCCGCATTTTATGACAGAATGGTTTTGGAAACCATAGGCCGGGTTCGTACTTTGGGATACCGGTTCAGGGATGTCTGCATTTTGGTAAGGCGTAATGCGGATGGTATGCGTTTGGCCAATGCCCTGACCCAGGAAGCGATTCCGGTAATCTCCACCGAAAGCCTGTTGCTCCAGAGCAGTGAAAAAGTGAGGTTCCTGGTAGACCTGCTGCAATATGCCAATCAGCCCGATGATATGGCAACGGCATATCGGATTCTCTCCTTTTTATCGGCCGATCAGCCCCAAAGGCACCGTTACATCCATGAAAATCTCGATCAACTGGAATCCCTTTTTTCCGATGTTCATGGCTTTGAATTGACCGCACTACTCCATCGTTCGGTTTACGATGGTCTCGAACTGGCCATTAAGCAATTCGCTCTTGCCGAGGATACCGATGCCTATATCATGTATTTTATGGATGCCGTTTTGGAGGTCGAAAATAAGGAAGGCAGCAATATCCAGATTTTTTTGGATTATTGGGATAGGCAAAAAGACAAATTGGGGATCAGAGCGCCGGAAGGAATGGATGCGGTCCAGATCATGACCGTTCATAAGGCAAAAGGACTTCAATTTCCAATCGTGATCTTTCCTTTTGCAAATGAGCACATTTATAAAAGAAACGATAAAAAAATGTGGGTGCCGGTCAATAAGGAAAAATACCTCGGTTTTGAAGAATTGCTGTTGAACGAAAAGAAGGAGGTTATACAATATGGGCCCGAGGCGGCCCGGTGCTTCCTCAAAGAAGAACACAGAATGGAGCTCGATGCCTTTAATCTATTATATGTGGCCTTGACCCGGGCAGAAAAGGCCCTGTTTATCCTTACAGAAAAACAGTTGGACCAAAGCGGACAACACAATATCGATTATTACTCGGGCCTCTTCATCCATTATTTATTGCAAAAAGGACTGTGGGATGCCAACATAGATTGCTACGATTTTGGTGTTCTGTCCCCTGTGGAGGAGCACCTCCCTACGGCCCAGGAATCCGTGCCCTACCACTATTCCAATAAAACCATGCCCGCATTTGCCATAGTAACGAATTCAGGCAATTTATGGGACACCCATAGGGGCATTGCACTTTCCAAAGGCAACCTCATCCATTCCGCCATGGGAATGATCCGCACCGAGGGCGATATCGAATTTGCCCTGAAGGAAGTAATCCGTGCGGGCGACCTGCCAAAAGACGAAATGGAATTGATACGGAATGCCATCGGCCAAATTGTTCGGCACCCAAAATTGAAACGGTATTTCATGGAAGGGAATCTTGTGAAAAACGAACAGGACATCCTTACCGCCAGCGGTAGCTATCTTCGGCCAGATCGAATTGTGATCGAAGGCCAAAAAGTGACCATTATCGACTATAAGACGGGCAAAAGGAATGCAGATCATGCAGAACAGATCAACCGTTATGGCGAGGCCATTGAGGAAATGGGTTACCGTGTTGAAAACAAGATCATCGTCTATATCGATGAACAAATCAGTTTAGAAACCATATAAATCATATTATGTACGGAAAGATTAAAACACACCTACAAAAAGAATTGGAACAAATAAAGGAAGACGGCCTGTACAAGTCAGAACGCATCATCACGACGCCACAGGATGCGGTGATCCGAATTTCGACCGGAGAAGAGGTCATCAATTTCTGCGCGAACAACTACCTGGGTCTTTCCGCACACCCGGAAGTGGTAAAGGCCGCGAAGGACACTCTGGATTCCCACGGCTTTGGGATGTCGTCGGTTCGTTTTATCTGTGGTACCCAGGACATCCATAAAGAACTGGAACAAAAGATCGCTGATTACTACGGTACGGAGGACACCATATTATATGCAGCGGCATTCGACGCCAACGGCGGCGTCTTCGAGCCCTTGTTGGGCCCTGAAGACGCCATCATTTCCGATGCCCTCAACCATGCCTCCATCATCGACGGGGTTCGTTTGTGCAAGGCCAAACGCTATCGATATGCCAATAGCGATATGGCCGATCTGGAAGTACAACTAAAACAGGCCGATGCCGACGGGGCCCGATTCAAGATCATTGTGACCGATGGGGTCTTTTCCATGGATGGCTTGCTGGCGCCACTCGACAAGATCTGTAAACTCGCGGAAAAATATGACGCCATGGTAATGGTCGATGAATGCCATGCTGCCGGGTTCATCGGCAAAACAGGCAGGGGCACCCTGGAGGAGAAAGGTGCCATGGGCCGCGTCGATATCATCACCGGCACCCTTGGGAAAGCGCTGGGCGGGGCCATGGGCGGCTATACCACCGGGAAAAAGGAAATCATAGAAATTTTGCGCCAACGGTCGAGGCCATACCTTTTCTCGAATTCACTGGCGCCCAACATTGTAGGGGCATCGATAAAGGTTTTCGACATGCTTGCGAACGATACCTCCCTCAGGGACAGGTTGGAAGCCAACACCGCCTATTTCAAAAAAGGGATAAAAAAGGCCGGTTTCGATATCATCGACGGTGAATCGGCCATAGTACCGGTGATGCTATATGATGCTAAACTCTCCCAGGAGATGGCAAATCGCTTGTTGCAGAAGGGTATTTATGTCATCGGTTTCTTCTACCCGGTGGTGCCAAAAGGAAAGGCAAGGATACGTGTACAATTGTCCGCCGCACATACCATGGCGCATCTCGACAAAGCCATCGCAGCCTTCACGGAGGTGGGAAAGGAGCTAAATATCGTTTAAATGCAAGGTTTTCCACCTGAAATGCAGTAAAAAAAATAAACAATTGATTTTGTTAATAATAATTAACAACTTACATTTGCGGCTAATAAACACTTAAACTTAAAATTTTGAACATGAAACATCTTAGCAAATTATTAATTGCTGCCCTGCTTTTTGTAGGTTATAACAGCATACAAGCTCAAGACATGAATAACCCTTGGCAGGTTAGTTTTGGGGTAAATGCCATAGACACATATCCTACGAGTGATGGAAGTTCTTTCGGTAATGAATTCTTCAATGTAAACGACCATTGGAACATCGTTCCTTCCATATCCTATATTGGCTTATCCAAATATATAGGTAGCGGTTTTTCAGTTGGAGCAAGAGGTTCATTGAACAAAATCAATAAAATAGGTGATACCAAGGTTGACGATCTTTCCCACTATGCAATCGATGGTACCATAAAATATTCCTTCATTACAGAATTTCGTCATCGATCCTTTTATCGAAGTAGGTGGAGGTTATACTTGGATCGAAGATATCGGTGCAGGAACTGCCAACGGTGGATTGGGTATCAACTTCTGGTTTTCAGAAAATGTTGGTCTTACCCTTCAAACCAATTACAAGCACGCATTTGAAGACTACGGCGTGAAACACTGGCAACATTTGGCAGGTATAGCTGTTAAATTTGGTGGTGCCGATACTGATGGAGACGGAATTTATGATAAAGACGATGCTTGTCCAGAAGTTGCCGGATTGGAAGCTTTCAACGGTTGCCCTGATTCTGACGGTGACGGTATCGAAGACAGCAAAGATAGCTGTCCCAACGAAGCCGGTTCCAAAGAAATGAACGGTTGTCCTGATGCCGATGGCGATGGCGTTGCCGATAAAGATGACGCATGTCCTAACGAAGCTGGTTTGGCGAGTCTTGCCGGTTGCCCAGATGCTGATGGCGATGGTGTTGCCGATAAAGATGACGATTGTCCTAACGAAGCTGGTCCTGCTGACAACAAAGGATGTCCTTGGCCAGATAAAGACGGTGACGGTGTATTGGATAAAGATGACCAATGTCCTGATGTTGCCGGTACCGTAGCCAACAGATGGTTGCCCAGAAGTAACTGAAGCTGTTACTAAAAACGTTGAACGATTATTCCAAGACTATCTTATTTGATACAGGCAAATCCTCTATAAAGCTGGAGTCTGCCGATGATTTTGACAATATCACTGCAATCCTGCAAGAGTATACCTAATTCCAAATTCACCGTCGATGGTCACACCGACAGTACTGGCGGTGCCAAGACTTAATCAAAAACTGTCCGAAGAAAGAGCACTATGCAGTGTAGAATTGCCTAGTTGAAAAAGGATTGCAAGAACTAGACTGGAGCTGCAGGTTACGGTGAAGTCTCCATCGCTGATCAACACTACCAATGCTGGTAGAGCCAGAAACAGAAGGGTTGAAATCAACTTGATCAGAAACTAAGTTTTAGAACACTCAAATAATTCAAAAGCCCTGACGTAACACGTCAGGGCTTTTTTTATTTTTGGCCATGCGAAGTTTTCTGGAAGAGGTGGTTGTCGAAGTATCAAAAAAATATGGTTCATTTGAAGACCTTATTTTTGTGCTCCCCAGCAAAAGGTCGGGCACCTTTGTACGCCAGGCCATTTCGAAATTGGTCCCGAAAAACGATTTTTGCCCCTGCCATCTTCAGTATAGAAGATTTCATTTCCCATGTATCGGTCTCGACTTATGCCACCAATACCGAACAGCTCTTTGAACTTTACAGGACCTACTCTCGCATACGTAAAGGGCGAAAAAGATAGTTTCCATGCCTTTTCCTTATGGGGCCAGACACTACTACAGGATTTTAATGAAATCGATCGTTACTTGATCGACAAAAAAAAATTGTTCGCCAACCTAGGGGCCGTCCAAGAAATGAATATTTGGTCTCCTGAAGCCAAAAAAACCCAAATGATGGAAAACTATCTGTCGTTCTGGAACAATCTGGAACATCTCTACGATCAATTCAACAGCGCCTTATTGGCAAAACGCATGGGCCACCAAGGCCTGGTATATCGCGAAGCCAACGCGAAATTGATTGTCTACCTGGAAAAACATATGGATCAGGTACATATTTTTATCGGTTTCAATGCCCTTAACAATGCCGAGAAAGAGCTCATACAGAACCATATTGGCCACAACCCCTTCCGAAATATATTGGGACATTGACCCCTATTTTTTGGATGACCCCATTCATGACGCCGGATTTTTCATAAGACAGCACCTAAAGACTTGGCCCTACCTAAAAGATCGGACCTTTAAACGGTATCAGCTGCCATTATCTCAGACGAAACACGAATAAGGTCATCGGTGTGCCCGGAAACGTATCACAGGCCAAATATGTAGGCAATATATTAAAGGAGCTCAAATGCAACGTAGGGGACTCCCTGAAGAACCACTGCGGTCGTACTCGGAGACGAATCCTTGTTGAATCCAATCCTGAATTCGATACCGGATCGGTCACCGAAGTTAATATTACCATGGGCTTACCGCTCTCCAAAACGCCCTTGGCCAGTTTATTTTCGCAGTTCTTCCGCCTATATATCAATAAGGATGCCGCGGGATGGTTCTATCAGCCCGTCTTGGGCCCTTTATCGCACCCCTACCTGAAGACGGTATGGGCAAATGAACCGGTAAACCGCGCCAAACTGCTCGCCGAAAATATTCGAAAGCACAACCATACCTACCTCAGTTCACAGAAAACTGAACACCATTACGCATGGTGATGCAGTGATCGACCTGCTTTTTGTTGACGCACCCCTTGGGCCAAAAGACCTGGTAGAACGCTGCCTAACCCTTATTCAAAGATTAAGGGAAAAATCATCCCACAAGAACGATAGGCTTTCCATGGAATATCTTTATAGGTTCCATCGGCTGTTCAATCAGCTGTTGAATTTGATTTCCGTACATCCTTTTATAAACGACGTAAAATCCCTATCCAGTCTTTACAACGAATTGCTGTCATCCGAAACCTTGGACTTTAAAGGAGAACCCTTGCAAGGGCTACAGATCATGGGCATGCTCGAAAGCCGCAACCTCGATTTTGAAACCATCATTCTCACGTCGGTGAACGAAGGAATCCTGCCATCTGGAAAATCGAACAATTCTTTTATTCCCTTCGATCTAAAAAAGTACTTCGGGCTGCCAACCTATAAAGAGAAGGATGCCGTATATACCTACCATTTTTACCGCTTACTGCAAAGGGCGAAAAATATTTATTTGCTCTACAATACAGAGCCCGACGTTTTGGAAGGAGGGGAAATGAGCAGACTGATCCGCCAATTGTTGAGCGACGAGAACATAAAAAACAAAATCTCCCAACATATTGCGGCACCCCTTTTGACACCGACCCGCCACAAGGCGGAAGTGATCGAAAAAGATGAAAGTCTCATGGCCCTGATCAAAACCCACGCCCAGGAAGGCTTTTCTCCCAGTTCCCTGAGCAATTATATCATGGACCCCATGTCCTTTTATAAAAGGAACCTTCTGAAAATAGAGGATGTGATGGAGGTAGAGGAAACCGTGGCCGCCAATACCTTTGGCACCATAGTACACGACAGCTTGGAAATGCTGTACACACCATTTATAGGGAGTACGCTGGACATCGAAAGCCTCAAAAAAACAAAAACGGCCGTAAGGGAAGTGGTCGCCCAAAATTTTGCCAAAAGCATGATGGGCGGTGACATCGAACATGGCAAAAACCTATTGGCTTTCAACGTTTTGGTGCGCTATGTGGAAAACTTTATCGACAAGGAAATAAAGGAAGTGGAAAAACACAAAATAATGATTCTGGGCCTTGAGCAAAAATTAAGGATGACACTGGATATTCCAGGGATTCCCTTTCCGGTTGCCTTAAAGGGAAAATTGGACCGTATCGACAGCAAAGACGGTTCTTTGCGCATCATCGACTATAAGACGGGGAAGGTAGAGGCAAAAAATGTTGAAATCGTCGACTGGTCGGCCATTATTGAAGATTACGCCCATAGCAAGGCTTTCCAATTGCTATGTTATGCAAGCCTGTACCGTGCAAATGCCAATATCGAGACCTTGAGGCGGGAATCATCTCCTTCAAGGGGCTCAATTCGGGACTATTGAAATTTGCCAAAAAAGACAAGTCGGGCCCATGGGCCAAAAAAGAGACCAAATAACCCAAGAAACCCTATCGGATTCGTGCCACAACTTTCCAAATTGATTGCTGAAATCTGTGACCCCAATTTTCCCTTTAAGGAAAAGGAACAATAATGAGGCCCTTCCCCGATCGGGTACCATAAAAAACACCGCTGAATGCCTCCCGCCTCCAGAAACCGCAATATTTCGACCCGTATCTATTTCAAGTCTGGACGTGTTGGGCTTACCTCGATCTTACTGGGCAAGGTACGCGGATTGATCTTTAACAGGTCGAGCACCAAATCGCCAATATCTTCGGGCTGTATCTTCCATGCGTCATTTTCGTTGGGTTCGTGGTCGTTAAAATGGGTCGCTACCGAACCGGGCATGATGGTGGAAACCTTGATATCGTATTTTCTCAGGTCTAACATGGCCGCCTGGGTAAAGCCCACCACACCGAATTTCGTGGCATTGTAACCCGCCCCGGAAGCAAAAAAATTGGTCCCCGCCAAACTGGCCAAGGTAATGTAATAGCCTTTAGATTTTTTAAGGCGTCGACACTTGCCTTTAAAGTATGGAACACTCCATTGAGGTTGGTATCGATCATTTGGTGCCATTGCGCTTCGGACATTTCATCGATTGGGGCAAAATGGCCCACCCCTGCATTGGCCAATACCACATCCAATTGTCCCCATTTTTCAAGGATACACTGTACGGCCTTTTGCTCGTCGCCATGTTTTGAAACATCCGACTGTAGTGCCAACACCCTACTGATCGTCTCCCCAAAGACGCAGGCCGCCTTTTCCACCGTTTTAAGGGTTCTGCCACTAATGGCCACCCGCATTCCAGCTCCAACAATTTCTTGGCAACGCCCAAGCCAATGCCTTTGGAACCTCCCGTTATATAAGCTACTTTATTTTTTAAATCCATCTGAAACATTTTTATAAAGATAATTCCCCGGCCCAAACGATAAAAATGAACCTTGTTATACTTTTCCCAAAAGTCAAGGCCTTCAAATAACGACCGAACCAAGGGTGACACCGCAATTATTTATCGGAAGTTCGGCATCATGGCGTGCGATCGAATAAATCAAATTTGGTATCTTTCAAGAACCCCCTATCAGCAAATTATTAATTTCAAAACATATGGGCAAAAAGTGTAGGGCAGCCATAGCAAATGGCAAAGGAGGTTTTGAAGTGGGTGAAATCACTGTTCATGAACCCCTTGAGGATGAAGTATTGGTCGCGATCAAAGCGGCCGGCCTCTGCCACACCGATCATGATTCCCTGTCTTGGGGCAAGCCCCTGGTGATGGGCCATGAAGGGGCTGGCGTTGTCGCTGCCATCGGGAATCGCGTCACCCATGTAAAGGTAGGCGATTCGGTAATCTTGAATTGGGCAACGCCCTGTGGCCAGTGTTTTCAATGCCTGCTGGGGAATAGGCATCTCTGTGAACAGAACTCTCCGGTCATCGCCGGCAGCAACGGTTACACCAAGGGCCACGCCCATTTGGAGGGGACCCTGTGGCAGGGCAGGCCCATTGAGCGGTCGTTCAACCTGGGCACCCTGTCGGAATATACCCTGGTCAAAGCGTCGGCCGTGGTCAAGAATCCTTCCCCGACCCTTTCCTTTGCCTCGGCCAGCATCATCAGTTGTGGGGTGATGACCGGTTATGGTTCCGTTATCAACTCAGCCAAGGTGAAAGCGGGAAGTTCGGTAGTGGTGCTGGGCGTGGGCGGGGTGGGCCTCAGCGTAATACAGGGGGCAAGGATCGCCAGGGCCGGGATCGATCATCGCCATCGATATCAATGAAGGCCGGTTGGCGATGTCGAAAGACTTTGGGGCCACCCATATCATCAAGGCGCACAAAGACGACAATGGTCTGTTGGAGGCCGCCAAAAAGGTAAAAAAACTAACCCAGGGCCGTGGGGCCGACTATGCGTTCGAATGTACCGCCGTCCCGGAATTGGGCGCCGCCCCTTTGGCCATGGTCAGGAACGCCGGTACCGCGATTCAGGTGAGCGGGGTGGAACAGGTGATCGCGGTCGACATGAACCTCTTCGAATGGGACAAAGTATACCTGAACCCGCTCTATGGCGGCTGCAACCCCGGCATCGACTTCCCACAGATCGTTCGCTTCTATGAGGCCGGCGAAATGAAATTGGATGAAATGGTGACCAGGACCTATGCCTTGGACAAATGTACGGCAGGCCTTCGACGATATGCTTTCCGGAAAAAACGCCAAAGGGGTGATCACCTTTGACCAAAACAGCACTGCACCATGACCTCCAGATTCAGAACCACCAAAATCTCAAACCCGGAATTCGAGAGCGGCCATTTGAGGTTCATCACCATCAAAACCGATCACCTGAAGGGCCGCGGCGATATTTGCGTTTTTGTGCCCCCCGGCAACGATTTAAAGGATATCCCCCTGGTAATCCTGTTGCATGGCGTTTACGGCAGTTCCTGGTCTTGGGCCCTGAACGGGGGGGTGCACCGCACGGCCCTCGACATGATCCGTTCGGCAGCCATTGCCCCCATGGCGATCGCGATGCCCTCAGATGGCCTTTGGGGCGATGGCTCGGGCTATACGGCGCATCATGGACTGGACTTTGAGCGCTGGATCGTCGACGATGTGCCCGCTGCGGTGATGGAACATATCGAAGGCGTCACCGAGGAGTCGCCCTGGTTCATTGCCGGACTTTCGATGGGCGGTTATGGCGCCTTGCGGCTGGGCATCAAATACGGGGAACGTTTCAAGGCGGTCTCGGCCCATTCGGCGATGACCCATTTCGACCAGATGAAACTGTTCGTGGAGGAGCCTCTCGAGGAGCTGATCGCCCACGGGGCCCCGAACGAAGGCATCTGGGACCTGGTGCAACGGGCCCAGGGCAAGCTGCCCCCCTTGCGCTTCGATTGCGGGAAGCAAGACCAGTTGATCGAATACAACCGAATATTGCATGCCGAACTCAAAACAGCGGGAATTCCGCACACTTATGAAGAATTCGAGGGCGGGCACGAATGGGCCTATTGGCAGGAGCATGTGAAGGACAGCCTTAGGTTTTTTAATTCGGTGCGGCCTTGAGGATTACCTCTGTTTTACAAAGGGAAACCCTTGCAAAATCCCAAAGATTATTGGGATAAAGCTTTATTTTTATGCGTATATATAGCGTTGTCCGGCTTTAAAAAATAGCTGAAATTGGACAATCAAATAACGCAACTACGACCACTCCAACCAAATTATAAAATTCAATTGGCCCAGCTTGCGAACAACAAAAAGATTTATGATAACCTACGGGATCACTTCCCTTTTCCATACAAGGAAGGACATGCGGAGGCTTTCATCAAGGCCGCAAGGGAAGAAAATCCAAAACAGCGTTTCGGAATAGTTTATAAGGCCAGTCTTTACGGCGCAATTGGATTGGGGATTCAACAGGATGTTTACAGAAAAACTGCTGAAATTGGCTATTGGATCGGGGAACCCTATTGGAGAAAGGGGATTGCCACCAAAGCCGTTGCCCTAATAACGGCTTATGGTTTTAGCGAACTCCATCTTGTCAGAATTTATGCCGGCGTATTTGATTTCAACATTGCTTCCATGAAAGTGCTTGAAAAGAATGGTTTTCAAAAAGAGGGCATATTCAGGAATGCCGTTTTCAAGAATGGACGCATTTGTGATGAACACCGATACTATAAGTTGAAATAAAAAATGCCCTAACAAGGTGTGTGTAGCATTTGCCGGCAAACTGGGGTCAATCAAAAAATGTATCATGGAATCCCTTTAAAAACAAGTTTCGAAAAAAGGACGGGACCTATAATCGAAATAAGGGTTCTTTCTGAATCAAAACCCTTTGAACTTCGTTGTCTTCTGATAAAACTTCAAGTTCCATAATTTGAGCTTTATCAAGGTTCAATTCACATAAATCCAAGGAATCATTGATCTCAACACCGTTTATCGTAAGGATTTGCCGGTTCAAATAATTGGTCAAATCTTTGGTCTTGCTCTTCAAAGTGGCCCTTAAATAGCATTTATTGTCTTCAAATCCAAAGCCCACGCCAAAAAGAGGTTCTAAAAAGGAGGGTTTCGATTCCTTTTTTTCGAGCAAGATCAAATTGTGCTCCCAATCAAATACTACAGAATCGAACTGCCTAAAGAAACCTAACCCCAATGCGTCAAATGGCGCTTCTGTTACATTGACCGCCATATTGTTGAAATTGGTGCCGTCTATACTAAAGCCATTTGCCAAATAAGTTAATCCGTTTGATTTTTCTGAATATAAACCTTGAGATGTTAACCCCTTAAACCGAACTGAATCCATGAATATTCGATTGATGTCATCAAATTTTGACATGGTCAGAAAACCGCTATACCCTGTATCTATCAATACAAGTTTTTTTATTCCAAAAGAGTCTTTCATGGAGGTAAATCTCGCTTTTAAGTGATGGCTATGCTCATTTTGAAATGTCCTTATGGTATCTAGAGGGTTCAGAATGCCAAACTTGGAAACGTCATCTGCGATTTCAATATGCTGTGAACGAAAATTAATGCGCCATTTGAGTTCTTTCATCAGGTTTAAGCCAAGAATCCCTTTAATATCCTGATCACATTCACTTTTGAATCCCTTCGTAGTTTCAAAGAAAGGATTCTTAAAGATCAGAAAATCACCAATTCCCACAGCATTTAACTTATATGCCTTCAAAAAGGAAAGACTGCCATTGGAGTCTAGACTGGGCATGATCCAACTTAGACTCTTGTCAATATCCCCGGCTATATCATAAAACAGCATACTCGATGCACCGGAATCCAGGATAAAGGGATACGACGCTCCGTTTTCAAAACTTACATCAACCTTAAGGTGTCCAGAAGTCGAGAACTCAAATGGTAGGTAGTTTACTTTATCATTGTTCGTCAGTATTGTTTCAACAGCATTTTGTTTATGAAAACCCACTGCTGAGATGAAGAAAAAAAAGGCCATTAAGACCACGGCCAACAGCAAGACCCCTATCACCGAGTGCAAAATGTACTTATTCATAGTTCTCATAATAAAACAACCAATAGATTGTGCGATATATGATAACCGATAGCGAAGACAAATCCAAACCGCAATCGAATAAAGGATAAAACAGTACCGGCAACTAGTTGGGGAAGCGTTAAAAAGGGCAATAAAAGAAGATTTTTGATAGAAAGGTCAAAGTTGAAGATATGCATAAAGCCAAAAAAGAGTATCGAAAACCAAACAATTAAATTATACCTGCTCTTGTAAAACGACCTGATCGAAGTTTCTTTTTTTTTAGAAGTAAAATAAATCAGGATGCCAATGATACATGCCATACAAATGGCAACATAATTAACTTGGTCTGCTTCCAATAAACCAATGCCATCAAGTATTAAATGGACTAGCATAAACGAAAAAGTGCCAGCCGACAACCCCATAAAATCGGGACGGAAGACCAAAGGCAACCTAAAAATCAACTCTTCAACCAAGGGTACAATAATGGCCAAAACAATAATTGCCCTTATGCCCTCTGTCTTTGCCATAAAATCATCTATAAAATCGGCCCTATTGTCTGTCAAATAAAGTAGGATGGACATGAAAATAATAGTCAATAATAATTCCATGACGTAAATGCGAAATAATAAATACAGAATCTGTGGGTGATTTTTGTTTTGATTTATGAAATAATTACTTGGTTGGCGCAAGAAATTATATAAATATTGCAATTCGTCTGACAGTTTCATGGAAAAAATGAAAATTAAAATCCGCTCCCAAAAAAAATGGGAGCGGATATTCCGATTAAAAAGGTACAACATTATTAATTACCGTACTGGCCCATGTTACCAGTTCGCCGAATGCTCTGGCGCCAGAGCGAATATGGGAGCCAATGGCATGCCCCAAGTTATAATCTTCATCGGTCCCTCCCGATATGAAAATTAATTCTTCCGATTTTAATTTTTCTAATTTCATATTTTAAAATTTTAGTGTGCTTCTTGTCCTGTTAAACCATCATAAATTCCATGTATTAGATCTAATGTTTTGCCAGCTTGATAGCCAGCAACAAAAGCCAAGTCTTTCAACCATCCACCTCCTCCTATATCATTTAGTTCTTCTCTCGATAATATTTGTAAATTTTCCATAATAATTTATTTAATGTTAGATAAGTGCCGAACCAGCTTTAAAACCTTTAATATATGCATCAACAGCTTCTCCTACTTCAACAGCCAGGTTGACTACCCATTGCGGAGGCGGTCCGATCCAGAATCCACCTTCAACCTTCAATTGTTCAAAATGTGTCAACTCTTTAACTTCAAATGTTTTGAAATTTTCCATTTTAATATTTTTTAAATTAAACCTAATTGTCATCAAAGCCGGTATTTCCGTTGCGCGCTACTTTAATTTACAATTCAAAAATCAAGATAACGACTCGCATTTTATGAGAGTGGCCAGATAAATATGTTAAAATTTAAAAGCCATTTGGAGGTTTACATAGGTATCACCTCCTGAAAAGCTTCTGCTTGTTTTTTGATCAAGCTCCTTTAGATAAAATCCGCATCTAAATTTTGTTGGCGCTGAATAGGTATAGCTTTGCCTAGCAAAATCATAACAAATGGGGGCCTCCAATTCCTTCATCGTTTCGATCATCCTAAATACCGTTGCCTCCGATACCCCTAACCGATTGGCCAATTGTTTTGGGCTACCTGTTGCCTTCAATCCGATCAATTGGTCTACACGTTCCAACAGCGCTATTTGCTTTATTAATTGCCTCATAAACAAGCTTGTAATTTTTAACTTGCGGATTTAAGTTTTATGGTGAATCGCGGCATCTGTTGCCGCCACAGTTTGAAATAGGTTCCCTTTTTTCCGTAAAGCATTTCGTGCGACCCGGTTTCCAGAATCTTGCCTTTGTCCAAAACCACGATGGTATCCGCGTTTACGACTGTGCTCAGTCTATGGGCAATAATGATGATGGTTTTGTTTTCTTCCCGCAAACGCCCGATCGCTGTTTGAACAAAAGTTTCGGATCCACTATCCAAAGAGGCCGTCGCTTCATCCAGAACCAATATCTCGGGCTTTTTATATAGGGCCCTGGCGATGGCAATGCGTTGTTTTTGACCCCCTGACAACGCTGCGCCATTTTCCCCCAAATAGGTTGCAAAACCGTTGGGTAAACTTTCAATGAATTCCATGATGCCAATCGCGTTACAGATTTCCAGGATATGCTCCATGTCGGGTTCTATGTCTCCTACCGCGATATTCTCGATCACATTGCCGGCAAAAAGGTCTATTTTTTGTGGCACTACGGCGATCCATCTTCTTAGAGATTCATTTTCAATATGTTTTATATTGGTCTTGCCTATCCTAAGATTGCCACTTGTTATAGGATAAATATTCTGCAACAAGGAAACCAAAGTGGATTTTCCAGAACCGCTTTCTCCAACAAATGCCGTAATTTTTCCTTTTTCGATGCACAGGCTGAAATCCTTAAATACTTCCACCCTGGTACCATAACTAAAACAGACTTTTTCAAAATTAATATCCCCTATTTTCTCTTTTCCAAGTTCCAATTTTTCTCCTGTTTCCTCCCTTTCCAGATCCAAAATTTCGAATAACCGATCTGCTGCAATAAGGGCGTTCTGAATTTCCTTGTTGGCACCGATCAGGCCTGCCAAAGGGCCTGTAAAATATCCGATGATGGCATAGAATGAAAGCAATTCTCCCGGGCTGATCTGCCTGCTGATCACAAAGCCAGAACCTGCCCATAAGAGGACGATCGTAAAAACTTGCGCTAGGGTATTCGCGCCCGTATTGGAAAAAATGGAATTAAGGGCTGACTTATAACCCGTTCTTAATAATTTGATAAATCGGGTTTCCGTTTTGATGTTCGCGAAATCTTCCAGGCCAAAACGCTTAATGGTGCCTACGGCGTTCAACGACTCCACCAACTGGCTTTCCAAATCAGCGGCGTCTTCCATCACCTTGCGCTCCACCTTTTTGTTCAATGTGTTCACAACCCGGTACACGAATAAATATAAAGGCACAATGATGGTCATGATAAGGGCCAGCTTCCAATAGTAATTGAACATCAGGGCAAAGGAGAAAAGCACGATCAGTACGTTGACCCCCATGTTCAAGGCCACCCCATTGATAAAATTCCTGATTTTGACTGCATCATTGACCCTTGAAATGATTTCGCCGACCCGCATGGTATCGAAAAACCGTTGCGGCAATTTCATCAAATGCTTATAATACCCAAGAATGAGCCTTGCATCAATTTGCTGCCCCGTCCTGATCAAAAAAACATCCTTGAACACCCCGATCAACAATCGGGCGGCCAAAAGGGTCAACATGATCGTGCTCAGTAAATTCAGCAGCGCCGTGTTGCCATCAACCAGCACATGATCGGTTATTTTTTGAATATAGATCGAGGTTGAAAATCCCAGCAAAGTATAGATAAGGGCACCAACAAAAGCTTGAACAAGAACTGTTCTGTGAGGCTTTAGGAGAAACCAAAAACGCAAAAACACGGAGACATTTTCATTTCCCTTTTTAAATGCTGCATTGGGAAGCAACAATACCAATACCCCGGTCCATTCTTTTTTAAAGTCTTCGTGGGTTCTTTTCTCCACCTTGCCCTTCCCTGGATCCATCACATATAAATAATTTTTGTTGATTTTATAGAGGACGATATAATGGTGCAACTTTTCTTTGACTATAACATGGGCTATTGCCGGTGTGGGAATCTTGAACAAACTCTCGAAATCTCCCCGAACTCCCTTGGCATCAAAACCCAGCTTTTCCGCCGCCTTAATCAACCCAAGGATGTTGGTCCCTTTTTTGTCGGTGCCGGCATATTGTCGGATTCTTGCTATAGGTAACCTAAGCTTGTAATGGGCCGCTATTGAGGCAAGGCATGCCGCTCCACAGTCGGTGATATCATGCTGTTTGATATTTTTCTTTGCCATTTATTTTCTCCATTTGCGTTGTGGGTTTTGACCTGGATTCAACCAGTCGTCCCATTTGTCATATAAAAGTTGATACAAAGTCCTTTCGGTGATCGGAAATCTTGCATTTAAGGTCATGCCTTTGCCCATTACCCCCTTCACCCCGTTCTTTAGTTGTAAAAATTCTTGGTCAATGGTGCACCTTACCTTATAGAGAGGCCGATTTTCAATAAACGCCACATCTTCGCTGATTTCGATGATCTTGCCGGAAGCAAGGCCCCATTGGTTATAGTTAAAAGCGTCTATTTGAAAATTGACCGTATTTGTATCATCGATCAACCCAATATCCGATGGACTGACATAGCATTCCGCAATCAATTCGGTACTTGGGGTAATTTCTCCCAAAACGGATCCCGAGGTGATAAAACTCCCTTTTTCGAGACGAACAACATCGAGCAATGTCCCACTGATCGGGGCCGTAATCAGATGATCCATTTTGCTATTGGCGAACTGGACGGATTGATTATCGACTTCATGTAAGGTATTTTTCAAATCGGTCCAGGTTGCCTGCCATGTATTGACCTGTCTTTTTTTAAGTTGAAACAACGCACTCCTGGCCAAATCGAACTCCAATTTTGTATTATCAAATTCAGCTTGTGCTATTACCCCTTTCGAAATGAGTTTTTCACTTCTTTTGAAATCGATTTCCAGTTTTCTGTACCTGGTCAACTTTTCCTCCAATTTCTCCTTGAATTCAATCAGCTCTCGCCGGTACTTGGCCGAAACCATTTTTTCCAACTCAAATTCCTTGCTGCCGACCAAATACTTCAAATCGTTTATTTCTTTTTGTAATCCCTCGGATTTATGTTGGTTGAGAAGTATTTGTTGGTCAAGGTTACTGGTTTGCAATAGCAGCATGGTGTCGCCCATTTCAATCCTTTTATTGTTTTTCAAATTGGATAAAACAACCTTTCCCGAATGCAGGCTGGTAATTGCCATGCGTTCTTTATCCGTTTTCACTTGACCCCTGGCCGAAGTATATATTTGAACTTTTATGAAGGGAAGTGAAACCAGGCATGAAATACATAGCAACAGCACCAAACCATAAATGATCCTGCTTGTGACTTCGTTTCTTGGAATGAACGACTGCATAGTATTGTCGATGATTTCTTTGGGGAAGATTTTCATGTGCTGCGGTGATATGATGAATTAAGGTGGAACCGCAACTGCCCAAAGGCGCATCCATGAATTGATATATGGGCATACGAACTCCTTTCCGACTTCTATATGGTTTTACTTTTGCCAAGGATATCCTTAAGAAGTTCTTGGTTCTTCCGATAGCCATGTTTAAAGTGCTGACAAGGTATTCCACTTCGCCGCAAATTACCATCAGTCGACATCGCTGACCCCCTTCACAGGTTAAGGTGTGGGTCAAAAAGCAGCCAAAAAAAGGTTGGGGACAAACAAGGCCCTCACCGAGGCAGGGGCCTTATGTTTTGGTAGAGCGTATCAGGATATGGCTATGCCGCTCTGCCAGAGACATACTGTGAATCGACAAAAATCCAGGATTGGTATTGCCTAACGAACAGGTTCCGCTATCGTTTCGATTTCCTGTATGGGTTTTCGTTCGTTTTGGAGCAGCCAACTAACGATCTTTTCCTTTTCGAAAAAAATCAGTTTTCCGTTGGGCTTGGAATGCGGAATATGTCCCGCAGCGGTTAGTTTGTAAAGGTAGCTTCTGGATATTCCCGTGTAGTCACAGGTTTCCTCAAAGGTCAGTACCTCTTTATTGGCGATCAACAGTCTTTCCAAACGGTCTAGCCGTTCGAGTATTAAAAAATTGTCCATTTTGTTTCTTTTTAGGGATGTGAAATGAACAAAAGCGCTTTTGTTTTCTTTCAATATTGCTATTGGATAAATGTATGAAAATGGGCAAACGGTGAAGTATAAAAAAACGAATAGTTATTCACATATAATTGATATACAGTATTTTATGTCATATCAGTTCAAATTTAATAGAGTTGAAGAGCCCTTAATTTTATTTGGTTTCAATTGATGCCAAATGGAACTGTTCCTAATATTGGCCGAATAGGTGGTTTAATCGAGAAAACCGGGTTATCAACAATTAAAACTGAAGGAACGTGAAAATATGTACTCTAAAAAGGCAGATTTTGGTGTTTGGATGTTTTAAGTGCAGTCCGATACTTCGAAAGCCAAGGATTTTTTGGAAAAATACGTCCTCAAAAAAGGTTCGCTTTTTAAACCACCCGGGATAAAAGGAAAAGATATGAGTGGCATTAAACAAAACAAACCAAGTAATACCAATGATATAGGTGTAGAATAAATAATAATCCTTTATTTGAAGTCTATTAAAGTAGCTGTGTCGAGCCAGAATAAAAGGAAGTGAATTCTATCCTTGATGACATTTAGTGATGCTTAATGGACTTACATAAGACCATTAATCTATCGTTGATCAGACCTATTTGTTATTACTTCACTCTACGCTGTCTTTACCAGCCCTTTAATCACCTAAATTAATCTATGGTAATTTTCGATAAGCGGAAATTGTGTGTGATATCAAAAGTCTCAATAGGATTTTATGGACTGCTGTTTCCTAAGTAATGTCTGAAACAATTCGACCGTTTTTCCTTGATAGGCCTCGGGTATGCGCCCGCCCATGATCCATTCGTTCTTGACCAATTTCCTGCTTCGAAGGTTGAACTCATTTTTAAGGCAAACCAAGGCTTCCTCCTTGGTAGCATGGGTCATTTGTTTGAACAATCTTCTAATATTGTCGGTCATGGTCGGTTTTGGCAAGTACTAAATTTATTCCAAATTCGGCACTAAAAAAAGTTAAATCGATGTATGGGCAGGTTTCTTTTGAAGTAATCCTTTATTTGAACTCTAGGATTTCCTAAATGATTTACACTGAACTTTTATATTGGGATTGATTCTGGATAAGTGCTCTATAAATTTCGTTTTATGCTTTGGGGAGATCAAGATCCCTTCATGACCATTGTAGATAATGTCAAGCCTATCGAGAGAGACTGCTGGAGCACTTATTATGCTGTTGGTCTCCGATACCAAATCAATTGATTGGATGTCGATTTTCTTATTGAAGAGGAAGCCAGCTTTTACGATGAGGATATCTCCCTCTATCGTATAGGAAGTACTCATGAATATATACGCGATAAAAATAAGAAGTAGAAAGTTGATAAACAGGCCGGACCACACCGGTGGAGAAATCATTGGCAATGAAGTGCCGATCAAAATCGCCAGAATAAATAGCGACAGGCCATAACTAATTTTAGAGGGGTATTTCTTCATCCTTTATTTGAACTTCGGGAACCCAAAGATAAGCTAATGCTAATATTGAGGTAACGGACAGCGAATCATTTGCGGTGAACTTTGAATTGCCCAATCCAAATTGAAATTCTAGTTCTAATTCATCATTTTTCTAAGTAGGACAACCTTTTTTTGCTTTTGAAATCTTTAAACATTACTTAAAAACAATCAGCTATTATGGAAAAAGGCAACTTCAAACTACCTAAGGGGCATCGGAACAATTCGGAAATATCAACTTTAATTGCAGCCCTATTTTATTTAATCGCAATAATTGTTATGCGTCTGGTAAGCTGAAAAGATCGTTTTTTTGAACTTGGAAAATACAATTTGGTAACCATTTGGTCAACTATATCCTTCTGTCATTCTATTTAGCCCTAGTAACTTTGCAGTTCCATTCATGGATACGTTCTTAAGTTTGAGTTAGCTAGTCTAGGCCGATATTTGTTATCGGCTTTTTTTATGCCTCTATTCTAGATGACAAAGAATCGTTAATTTGAACTTTGCTACAAGTTTTTAGAAACATTGTTCTGAGTCAGTTGAAAGTTAAGTCCTACAATCCAACCCAGTATCAGGGCGAAGGTAATTTTTTGGAGAAGGGGCAAGTATTGAATGAATTGATGGCTGTAATAAATGTAATTGTTAAGGCCCAATAGTACAATGCAGATAATCCCACTGATTTTAAAAGTGGTCATATTACTTTTGTATACCTCTCGAATAATGCCAACGACCACGAACACGCCGAATATACTTGAAAGGACAGTCATTGAATCGTGGTATTCAGTGAATATTAGTGCCGCAAAAGTCATTGACAACGTTCCAAATAGCGGAATGGTCAATTTCCAAAATCGATTCTTGGCAATGTTCCTTGCAAACTGGACAAAGAACAGCATCAGGCTCATGCATAAAATTACCATGGCCGAGATGGCATAAGGTCTGGCCGGATTTAAAACATCGTTCATTGCCCTTTCGTTCATAAGGTTGCACCAGTAGTTGTTGAACCAATCAAAACCGGCACTTTTCAAGTTGGCCTGGGAACCTCCGGGATACAGTAACGATGAATAAACATAAAGACATACAAATACCAGTATTCCAATGGTCGGCAGAAACCCTATTATTTTCATGTTATCACCTCTTGTTCTCAATTCCTTCCTATGTTAACTTTTTCTTAAACCAAGCGCGTTGGTTGCCCAGCGTTTTTTTGAACATCCCGATTACAAAGCTCGTGAAGCATGGAAAATCAGCTATTCCTCACTTTTTATCCATTCTGCGGCATCGCTCTTGGGATTGGAAGAAATAAAATCTGGTGTGATGGTGCCCCCATAGATTTTTCTATTTCTATCCACAAATGTGGTAGTGCTCAAGAGCATCATCGCCCCATCGCTCATTGTAAAAGCGGCATTCGCCGTGGTTTGCCCAGCGGAATCCTTGCCGAAAAGTTTGGTGCGCTGCATCCCGATAAAGGAAATGGCAGTGGCTTCTCCAGAACTGGCCGTTGAATGGCCTATCAGCACCGCAACTTTTTTATTGATGTTCCTCAAGGAAAAGGGCCGATCCAATTCCATGACCAGATTCGCTCCGATTTGGACTTTACCGTCAGAAAGTTTCCAGGCATTAAAATTATCATCCGTGTCCTTAAAATAACCGCATATGCCATTGCCAAGAATGGGCTCCAGACCCAATAACATGGGCCACATATTGCCCCCACCATTGATCCTTAGATCAACGATCCAACCAGTTAAATCATTTTGGTCCAACATCTTGATTGTCCGGTTGATTTCCTCTGCAAAGCGCTGGGCCATTAAAATGCTGCCAATGAAACCCGGGATTTTGATATATCCTATATGTCCGTCGACCAATTGCCATTCAATCTGGGGCAGTGGTCCATTGGCCTCGGTCGTATTCCTACCGGCCGTAGGGGACATGAAAAAACTATGGTTGTCGTTAAGGACGATTAAAGCATCCCTTATCGAGGAATAGGTTTCAGGGATCGTATTGGCAGATTTTGCCCTTTTCAACGTAATTTTTCGCAACGCCAGCCAATTGATGGAATCTTTTTTGAGGGAATGGGTCTCCATAATATCCAATGCCTCCTTCACGTATTTATTTTCGGCGCTGCACCCTAAAAGAAGCAATGAACAGGCAAATAATACTATATGAATGTAATACCGAACCTTCACCATCCTTTATTTGAACTTTGGATAAAATTAATTTGATGAATAAAATTGTGCTTAATGCAAACTTATTTGGATTTTTTCAATCTCTTTGCTTCTTTCTTTTCTTTAGCCGTTTTTTCCGGTGCCTTTTTAACATTTTTCTTTGCATCTTGACCTTTTCCCATGATATTTTTTTTTAATAATTAGCAACAAAATTTTATTTTTCCTTTACTGTAATCAATCGTTTATTTGAACTGTTATTTGCTTGCCTTCTCTTGCCTGTTATCCTTCATCGCAATTACAGTCACCTTATTTTTATCGAAAATGTAGAATACAGTGGTGTTCTTGTGTATTACAGCTCTTCTTAATGACTTTTGTTTGTTTGACTCTGGATATAGTGTCGGAAAGTTGGAGACTGTAAGTTCGAACTGTCTGAGTAAACGTTCGAAATTGACTACCTCTTTCTTGCTGAATTTTTTGTTCAGATAACCTTTGATAGCCAAAGCGTTTGTCAGTGAACGTCTGGCCCAAATAACTTTGTAGTGGTTATCCATTGGCCAGGCCGTTCCAGAATTCTTTCGAATCGAGCGTCTCACCTTGTTGATAATCCCTTATGCCACTAAGGATATTCACTCTGTCGCTTTCGGTAAGCTCATCCCACCAATCGCTTGATTTACCCTCACTAGAAAGCTTCACTGAGTTGAGAAAACCAACAAGCGTATCATCTTTTAAAGACTGTATCCAGCTAACGAGTTCCTTTTTTGTGGTATTTAATTCAGAGGTGCTCATATCAATTCTTTAAAATAAAATTACAAAAATCATGCAACTATTAAATAGATGTTTTCAGGGAATCGCTTTTTTGAACTTATACCATATCGTCTCCGTTGAATAACTTGAATTCAATATCTAATGGAATTCTGTCATTATAAGACTTTCGAATCTCCTTTTGATAATCAAGATAAATCTCATAAGAAACAATACGACTCCAAGCTACTTGAACTCTTTTAATACGTGCTTTATCAAAGAACAAATCTTGAATTATATTATCTAATGGAACGTGGAAATAACCATGGTTCTTTGAAATACCAGATACTCTTGATTCACCTAATGCGAACATATATTTCAAAAACATATTAATCCATTTTTGGGCTTGTCCAATAGTATAATCTACTGTATCATATTCAGCTGTAAAGGACTCGATTAGCTGGTTACATTTGGCTCGATGGGCTTTATCAAAAGAGTGTTGGTCTTTGAAGTCAAAATCAATCAATTCTTTTGAAATCTCAATTAAAACAGCCCTAATCCTTACATACTTGTCTTTTGTTTGAATTTTAGCAAGACCATGGATGGTTCTATTTAGATCACGATAAGCACGATCCGCGCATGCAGTGAAGAAATCTTCTTTTGGATTGAGATAAACCCTAATCCAAAAATTCTCAAAATCACTCTGTTTCAGAATAGTTGTCACAATCGTTTATTTGAACTTTTGTGAACAGAACTAAGGCTTTTCATAGCAGGTTTAATAAAGTGCAGACTTTATTTGGTCTTCGATCTCATTCACTTGCAAAATGCATTTCCTCTTTCAGTTCAGAAATCCTTGTCGCTACAACATCCGAAAAGTATGGCTTTTTATCACCGAATTTTTCAAGGAAACTTGAGTATTGATCCAGTTTGACCTTGGGATCATCGTATAGTTGGTCCACCAAGGTACAGATTTGATAATATACCATATGATTGGTGTCATCCTCCTCAAAAGCCAACTTGTAATAATTCAATGCAGCTTTTAAATCATTTTGTTCCCTGGCCAAGCCGGCCAAGGCAACATATTCACCGGCAAGAACCGGTTTTTTGGCTTTGATGGCCTTCTTGAAAAATAGGGCAGCACTATCCAATTTTTGTTCCTTCCAATACACACTGCCCAAACCATTATATGCCGTTGGTATGGACTCTTCAAAATTTAATAGGACATGATAGGCACTTTTGGCTTTTTCAAACTCCCAGAGCCTATAATAGCATTGCCCCAATTTCTCATAAATATATGGTTTGCCTTCACCCAGGTCTAAAAGCATTTCAAATAAGATCTTCGCTTTTTCGTATTCATCGTTGTTGAACATGGCCAAAGCTTTCAGATTGATCAGGGAAACATCATTTGGGTAAAAGTCGAGCCCTTTGTCTACATAAAGCAATACTGAATCTTTTTCCTGTTGGCCAACATAGTATTTGCCCAATTGAAAGATACTTCGCAAATGTTCATTATCGAGACTATAGGCGGTTTTAAGAAATTGGATCCCCTCTTTGAAGCTGTCCAGTTCGATCATCGTAGTTCCCATATAATAATAGTATTCGGGATTCCTGCTGCCTTCTTGTATTAAATCATAAAACTGATAAACGGCCTCTTGGGTCTTATTGGTCTTCAATAATAATTTTCCCAATTCAAAACGGGCGAGCTCAAGGGAAGGGTTATTTGCAATAACATCCTCATATTGAATGATGGCCTTGTCATAATTTCCGATAGCATTGTATGCGCGGGCAATCTGTAGATTTGAATTTGCACTATTGTCCTTGGCGTATTCATTTATGGCCTCCGTATAATTGCCGAGAGCGTATAGACTATCGGCAACCGAAAAGTCTGAAGTTTGGGCGATTGAATTTCCTGTGACAAGTAATAAAAAAATTTGAATTGATTTTTTCATTCACGCTGATTTACGTTAAAAAACTAATTCTATATTTCCTCAAAGCGAATCATTCAAAAATTTCTCTTGCCTTTCTGGCGGAACACTCTTATGTATTAACATCCCATCATTATAGATCAAAAAAGCAGTGGGATATTGGATTTTATTAATCCTTTGTTTGAACTTTTGACCTGATGTTATTATCCTTTTAGCTGTTTTAATCTATTGATTGCGTTTTCATTTGCTGGATTGAGTTCCAAAGACTTTTTATACGCTTCGATTCCTTTGTCTTTCTGACCCAACAACAATAGGCATTCTCCATAACTGTCATAGGTATTAAATCCATTTGGATATAATTCGGTGTTCAGTTCTGAATATTTTTAAAGCGTCCTCGTTTTTTCCTTCTCCCATGAGATTGTAGCCAAAACTATTAATTCCGCTTTCGGACAAATCATATTTTGATTCCTTCAGGTTTTCCGTGTTGATGAATTTTACGATGTCATCAATAGTTTTTCCATCTGCCAGCAATTCCGACAATTTTATACGGTTCATACTTTTAACCCTTTCACGTTGCTGGGCTAAAGTTTCTACACCATATTCAATTCTTTCGGCATCGGTAATTTGAGTGGTATCGATTTCTCCTAAACTCCATGGCGCGTCAGTTCCCATTTTTTGATACTGAGTGCCATAAATTTGAGGTTTATTTCTACTTAAAAGATTTCGATCGATTGCTGCCGCTAGCAGCCATTTGTTCGCGGTGGAATCCATTTCAATCGATTTTCTCATCAATTTTACGGCCATCCCGTAGGCTACCGAATCTCCACCATGTTGGAAAACCATTGCTGCGTTATGATAGTCTTTTGAAGTTCGTACTTTACTTGAATCCAACAATTCATACACCCTTTTTTCCCTTAATACTGTCCCTTTTGGAAACCGCATTCCAGTCAATATGGTCAGTTTGTCTATCCGCTTGGTCGTTTTGATAGATTTCGATAAGTTCAATATTATCCGCGATTGATTCATCGGCTAACGAGGTTGTTTTTGCCTGTTCTTCTTTACAAGAATTTATAGCCAATATTAAAATCAGTAATATCCCTTTTTTCATTTTACTCCGTCTTTTTTCGTGGCCGTGGCCTGAATGAATTACGCCAGGGACTGCCTTACATTGTTTACAAATTCTCCTCGATCAATCTCAATACTTCTACTTCGTCGTAACCTGATTTAGTGTATATGATTTCACCTTTTTTGTTTATCAATAAAATCGTAGGTGCAGCGGATATCTCATATTTGTCTGCAAAATCTTTCCCTTTGTACAATGTAGGGTAGGCCATTTTAATTTTTGAAATATAAAACTGTAGATTTTCCTTTGGAAAATTCTCTAAAAACTCGATCCCGAATAATTTGAAATTGTCGTTTTTATATTTTTCATGTATCGAATTTAGACCGGGTACCGCCTTAATGCAAGGGCCACAGTTTTTGAACCAAAATTCTAGCAAAACCACGTTACCATTAAAATCCGAAAAATTGACCATAGCATCGTTTTCTAAATTGGGAAGTTTCCAAGAATCGAAGCTTTTGGCTTCCGTAGTTTTATTTGGACCGGTCGTGGCTAAAGATTTTCTATTCGATATAAGTTTGGCAAAGTATTCATCGAATGTCATCTTAGTATAATCCTTGGGCAAATGCGACCCTGTCCATATTTCGTCATCAGGCACATAATCAAAATCCAAATGGTTATAGGTCCGGCTCAATGTTCCCGAGGGTCCATTTTCCATGACCATCTGTTTTGGCAAAAAATTCGATTTATTAATTATCAATGTGTATTTATTTTGGGCACCAGCTAGATCTTTTAGCATGACATTGTCCCAGTCTATGATCCCATTTCTATAGGTCAAATCGAATAGGTAATGTTCTTGCGAATCGATTATGGTATCATTTTTCCTGCTGATCTCAATATTTCTGTTCTTAAGTATTTCAGGAAGAAGTACCCTAATTGGGAATAATGTCAACATCAATGGATTGTTGGCATAAGGCTTTTCATTGGTTATAATGAGTTTTTCTTTTTCCAAAGATTGGACATGTCTGTTTCCGTCATAGATCAATTCAGACTCATTGTTTTTTATATAGTATTTAGGCGTGAAACTTTTTGTTCCACTAATGAACGCAAAGTAGATTGAATCCCTGTTCACTTCATAAGTAATGCCACTTTCCGTAGCATCTAAGGTCGACTGAAACAATACTGTTTTAATTTGGTTCAGCTGAATTGCAGTCTTTTCCAAAATATCGACATCGGATTCCTGCGAAAAACCTTTCATGGCTAGTAAAAAGACCAACAAAATTAATTTACTCATGGTTCACATTTAATGTTTGACAACATTTAAGCTATGATACAGTACGGACACTTCCTTTGGAAAACGTCTTCCCGGATAAATATAATTTATTGTTAGGATTTCCATTTTGGAAATCCGCCAACAATTCATTTTAGACCCTATTGTAATGGTTATTTTACTTTTTTCTCAATTTTATAGGACTCTTCCCCATTGGTAATTATGATGTTATAATTCCCTTTTGGTAAGCCCAGAAAACATTTTACCGATTTGTCCATGACCTCCAAAATGTCGATCGGTACGGCTTCATAAAAGTTTTCGCCCTTTTTGAATGCCATCACCAAAATTGGAAATGAAATCTTGATATCCGAGAGCTCAATTTCCGTTTTAATGTTGTCGTTTGTAAAAATCCAATTCGGTCTTGTATCGGAATACTCCGTATTGGGATGAAATACCGCAATATCTGACCAGGCTTGTTCCCTTTTGTATGGGAACGGGGCATTTACCTTATCCAAGAGAACAGTTGGTGCAACAGGATTTATTGCTTTGAGGAGTCGGCCATTGAATTTGGGGTCGTGTTTTTCGCTGTAAGCAACTTGATTTATGGTCAATGGGTCTATTCCGGTATATTCTTTCAGTCTGCCCGCCATGGCTTTTTCCCATGAACCATGGGTTCCTTCAAGGGCATGGTCAAATCCGCAATGAATCAAGAACTTTTCATTTGGCCTTTGTTCGATATGTCCCATGATATTTTTTGCCTGTTCCATTTCGCGGGTTTTGCCATCAGCGCCTGAAGTTTGTTCGTACGGAAAGACACGATAACCAATTTCCAAAGCGTTTCTGACCATATTTCCGAATTGCGGCTCAACGATGTACCAACCCGTTTTTTGGATGGGATATTTTCTTTGTGCCAAAGCACTGTCCAAATATTCTCCGTTGGAAAGAGCCTCAAGTCCTAAATTCCTATAGCCCAAGTCGAACAATTCCTTTAATAGGGATTTGGTGAAAAATCGATGGTAAGAACTGTGGTGGGCCTCGTTGATTATAACAATCCGATTTTGTTTGGCGGTTTCTATTATGAATTCCTTCGCGGATACTTTCCTGTACAATGCATTGATAGAGTCGATTTGTGTTTGGCCATAATTTTTTTCCTCAGTTCCCATGGCCAAATCCCAATGTCGTAAAGCATTATGGTAATCTCCTTTGGCAGCATAATCGGCAGCGGAGATTTGGTATTTCCAGGGGACCGTGTCTTTTTGGACTATATCCTCAATTTGAGCACTGAATTTGTAATCGGTCTTGAACTCGATCTTTTCCAAAAGCTGCTTTTCCTGTTGACAGGAAATCAATAGATAAAAACAGATGCAAATGAGGTTCGATAATTTCATAATGTCACGACATAAAATACCGCTAGAGATCAATAATTGAATGATACCCGTTCTTTTTAGTAGGCCATTCATCCGGTAATTTTAATATCACCCTTTAATTCCAATAACGATGAAGATGAACGATATGTCCTTTCTGCTTTCGAACTTCATTTTAGCTGTTTGCTACCGGTTAGGATATGATCGCGTTGTTGAGATTTGCTGTTAATCAATTCGAGTCTGGAATCAGGTCGGTTTGATGTACGAAATTATTTAAGCTATGGAATAAACAAAACAATGGTTTTTAGTCCTCGTGGTTAAAAGTCATTTATTCAGCTGTTCTTTAAATTCCAGTATTTCAGACAAATATATTTCGTCGAGAAACTCGTTATAAAAATCCTCCCTTTTGTAAGCAATATTTTCTTCCGCTTTCAAAATATTTTCTTTTGCCCTTTCGATTTCTCCAAGGTTTTTATATGCCTTAGCAATTCCGAAGTAGGCTTCGGGAGTGTATTTTGATTGGTTCAATGCCCTTTGAAATTCCAAAATCGCTTTTTCATAATTGCCAAGGCCGTATTCGCAAAGTCCGAGATAAACGAACGAATGGATATCTACCCAATCTTCTTTTTGAACTTTGATGTTCCTATTAAATAGTTCGATCGCTTTTTGGTAGTCCTTTTTTCCAAAAAAGCACTCCCCGCGTAAGAAGTCAATGTCCTCGCCCCAAGGAGCGTCCACAACATTTGGCGTTAAGCTGTCAAGTCTGTCAAAATCAATTAGCGCTTTGTCATAGTCCCTCATTTTTCTCAACCTGATCCAACCTCTGTAACCTAAATGTGAAGCTGGGTCCAATGCAACGGCTTTGTCCAAATACTCAAACCCCTTCCTAAAGTCTCCCGCTTTATTGAAATCAACCGATCGTTCCATCAAAGCATCGCTATTTTCCTGGTCAGACTCAATTGCGGTTTCAAAATCGTGTGCATTTGGCAAAGATGACAGACTTTTCCCTATCTGGTCTGGTATTCCACCATAGCGAAGTTCCAATAATCGTCAACAGGATCATTGCGCCCAATCCGATGAATGGATACTTAAAAGATTTCCTCAATTTGTCCGTTTTTAATTTTTAATCTGATCAGGTTGTAGGTTTTGAAATCTTTATCCCGTTTCCAATTTGTAAGTCCAACGGCAATTTTTTGAAGTTTTTTTATCAATTCTCCACCGTTGAATTTCGTATCCTCGTAGTTTTGGTCAATTTCAAATGTTTCAATATCACAGAGTTTCCCATTTTTTGAAATATTTAGCCTTAATGTTATAAATCCATCATTTGGCCTAATGTTCGTCTCGGTAAGTTGAAGGTCTCTAAATGCATTTCTTAATGTCGGTCCTTCTCCTTCAATTCTACTGTTGATACCATTCGCCCAATATGGCATCGTAGGTTCTTCGCACCCGTTTTTTTCTTGAGAAAAAGACAGCAGTGTGAAGATTAGAATTATTGCCAAAAATCTTTTCATAGAGGTTTTGTTAGCAATTGTACTTTTCTCCAGCTTGGTTTTCAAGCCTGTTTTTATGTCCGATTAAAAATCCGTCTTCATGATAATTCTATCTGCGCAACAGTTACTTGTGTTGGCAACAGTTATTTAATTAATCGTATTAAATTCGGATACGAAGTGAACTTAATCTTTGTTTTTATTCTATAGGCAATCATTAAAGCCATTCCAATATTAATGACATTTAAAATCACAAATAGAAAGAATAGTACATATGAAATATATGCGTTTTCTGGATTAGTCAATTCTAGGGTAGCGGTTAATAGGGCTGAGGATAATGTAATCGTTGTTAAAATGGTCCAGATTATTTGAAAATTTAGAAGTCGAGTACCTTTTTCATCAAGGTTGATGATTTTATCTTTTTTTGAAATCCAAAAGATTAACGGAATTAATATATTACCAATGGGAATAACTAAATACGTAATGACAGACAAATGCATTAAAACCAGAAGTTTTGAATCCTTTTTTTTGCCATAATTAATAATTTTATCAGGCAAAGTGTCTAATGCTTCACAGATAAGTTTTAGGGTATTCCCACTCGGTTTATTTTCATTATTCTCTATCCTTTGAATTGTTCTTAAGTTAACTTTTGCTTTTTCGGCTAACTCTTCTTGAGTATAACCTTTTGACTTTCTTAGTTCAACAATTTTTTGACCGATATTCTCCATCTCTTGTAGTTTTAATTATTTGGTCAAAGTTATTTGAGTAACAGACAGTTTGATAACGGTGCGTTTCCGACAAGTTTACGACATTACTGTCTAAATCGTTGATTTATAATTGTTGCCAACGGTTTCGGCACGTATGTTTATATACGGGCTATTATTATTCATAAATATAGTAGTTTCCTTTTTACCAATAAGAGCTAGATAAATAGAAGGGACAGAGAGGTCTCGGCTAGATACATTGTGATGATATCGTTTCATAGAATTCCCGCCCTTCTATAGTTCTCTTGGAATCTGGACAGCCGTACCGGGACCAAGAAGAAATCGTACCGTGCATCGAGCAGGATCTGTAAAGGCTGTCTGCTCAGGGAAAGCTGTTTGGGCAAGGTGAACGAGAAACAGTTCTCGGTGACCTACTGTCGCGAAGCATACGAACGCAACATCGCAAGGGTCGAAAGTCCACAGGGAAGGTACGTGAAGGCCAAACGCCAGAGTACGGTGGAACCGGTCTTCGGTACCTTAACGCAGTTCATGGGGCTACGGAAGATATATACCATAGGGATCAAGCAGGCCAACAAGGTAATGCACCTCTCCGCCATTGCCTACAACCTGAAAAAGTCCTTAAATTCGACCAAAAACGCTCCAAAAGTGGGGCGAGCGGATTGCTTTGCCGCTTGTATCAAAAGCGTGCTTTCGAGAACCTGTTCTCAGCTTTGCCAAGACCACAAAATTCGCTTTCAATTCTGATCCTGCAAGAAAAAAGCCCCGTAAAGCGGCTTATATGAATCCATTTTTTCATCGATCAATGGCTTGTGCAACGGTTACTTTTGTTGTAACACGTTATTTTATTCCGTTTCAATAAGAAGTTTTTCGCTCTTATCATTAGGATTCCAATCCAGAGGTCTACCGCGAATATGGTTGTCAATCATTCCATAATCTCCACTTCCCATTCTTTTCTCGGCATATTCATTTTCAATTAAAGGTCTTATTTCTTCCCAAAATTCTTCTGGTGCATGTCTGAAAATTATCATTGGAGAAATATATTCAGTACAACCAAGTTGTTGCCTACTAACCCAACCTCTTTTTTTTGTTATATCAATTAGAAGTTTGGTGTTCTTTTTATCAATTTCTGATTGTATTTTCCAAAGTGAATCTCTAATTTTTTTGGGACTTTCCTGCCTTTTATTGGCAATTTCCCTTGCCATTTTACCCCAATTTAGTTGTTCTTCCTTACTTAGTTTAGTGTAAACTTCGCGTGGTAAATTATTCACAGACCTTATCGAATCCAGAATTTCGAAAAAGGGGTCAGTTAATTCTGGTAGCTCTCTAATTCTTTGATCACTAATTATCATTTCAGATAGGAGCGCACATAATTCAGCATCATTTTCATACCTGTTCTCCTTTTTACAGCTAGAAATGATAAGTAAGATTAATATTGTTAGTATGATGTTCTTCATGATGTCACGTCCTAAAATACGGCTACAGGTTAATAATTGAATTTAAGCGGAAATATGGGCAACTATTTTTCCGCCTTAGTTAAAGATAATTGATTGCCAGGATTTCCACCCACGAACATCGAAGCTTAGGTGAAGGTGTTGGAAAATCCGCCCGCAATTAACAATACAACTTGTTACCACAGGTTTTATAATTTATTATTTAAGATTTTACGTAATTCAATGGGTTTAATGTTCTGGGCAATAATTTCACCCTTGCGATTCAGAAGTAAATTGAAAGGAATGGAATTAATATGATATGTTTTTTCGGTGCTTCTTAAAGAATCAATAACATGAATCCAGCTTAATTTATCTTCTTGTATGGCCCTTTTCCATGCTTCTGAATTCCTATCTATGGAAATTCCTAATATTTCAAATCCTTCATTTTTAAATGAATCATATATTTTCAGTAATTCTGGATTTGTTTGTCTACAGGGAGCGCACCAAGAGGCCCAGAATTCTAGCAATACGACTTTTCCTTTAAAGGAGAGCCTATTTATCATTTTGCCTTCCGGATTGGGTAATACGATATCGGGTGGTGTATTTCCATTTTCGAAAAGCTTCCTTTGTATAATGAGACTCCTAATCTTATTTATGCGGTCTTTATCTTGGTAGCTTGTATCAATAAGTTTTAACAGGAATTCTAATCGATTCCCATTTAAGAAACTATAATTACTGCCTAACTCATCTAAATATTCCGCACTCATAGTGGATTTGGGGTTGACGGATATAAATTCGTGTAGATTATTATAAAGCGAAACCTTTTTTATACTATCGTTTTCCTCATTATAAACGGTTTTAATCATTTTATCTTCGAAACGATTTCTCAAATTTTGACTTTTTGAACCACTAATGCTATCAATATCTAAAAATTTCGTCATACCCATACTTGAATTCCCAACGGAATATTTTGCGGAAATATTTATCGACGCTATTTTCCACCATTACAGTCCCCAAGGTCATCTCGTCAGTTGAAGAAGGCCGTCCTGGAAATAAAATGCCCCTGTGGGATATGGCACTTTACCTTTGAAAATAAATGAGTTATTTGAAACCAATGAACTGTCAAGCAAATCGTTATATTTTAAATATATATACCCACTAAAATCGCCGTTAATTTTGCCATTTAAAATAAACCCATCTCTTTCTTTTCTGCAATGGGTCAAGAGGATTATAAATATTCCAAGTGAAAATAGCTTTTTAGTATTCATAAAAACATATTGGTGATTCAATGTCACGTCCTAAAATACGGCTACAGGTTAATAATTGGTTTTAAGCGGCATTTTGGTGCACGTAATTAGGTGTTCTGTAATCTAAAGATAAATGTAATCGTTTGGTGTTGTACAGTTTGATTGCATTTTTGGTCGCCTTTTTGGCGTGATCCACGCTGGCAAAGGTCTGGTCGAGATAGAATTCGTCCTTGAGGATCCCGTTCACACCTTTCGCCATGGCGTTTTCGTAGCAATGGTTTTCCTCGGTCATACTGATGTGCTATCTTCTTTCTTTTGAGTATCTGCGTATACACATTGCTGCAATATTGGATGCCCCGGTCGGAATGATGGATAAGGTCCTTTGTCCCTTGGTTGTGATACATGGCCTTTTTAAGCGCCCTTACGCATCCGTTGACAGTTCCAGGCTGTCGCTCAGGTCGTATCCGACGATCTTGCGTGAGTACATGTCCGTTATCAGCGCCAGGTAACAGAATCCCTTTATGGTCCTGATATAGGTGATATCCGGCTGCCCAGACTTGATTCGGCCTATCGATTTTCAGTTCTTTGATGATGTTGCCGTACTTATAGAACCTGATGATGCGAATTCGTCGTCCTGGACGAATATTTCTTTCTTCCGATCAGCAGGCCGTTCTCCCTTAGGATACGGAATAGCTGGTCCCTTCCGATTTTGAGGTCGTTCTTTTGAAAGTCGTCATGTAAGGACTTCAAGAGTTTTCTGGTGCCTTCCCTAGGGAGTGTCCTTCTGCTTTTTTCGAACAAGTCCTGACCACATCGCTTTCCACCTGTTTTCGTTCGGCATATCGTTTTGGATATTTATAAATAGGCGTCCCTTTTTAGGGAGAACCCATTGCAGATGGTCCCGATGCCAAAAGGCCTGTCCTTTCGGGTTGTTGTCCACTGTTTTCATTAGGGCTTGATGTTTAAGTTTTTTTTTAAGTTCCTCTACATCTTTATATCCTAATTTCTCAGCGGCCACTTCCAGATAACTATCCATTGATAAGCTTGTCGAGGTCCTTCTTGATAAGGAGTTCCTTGAGTTGTTTGAGTTCCTTCTGGAGGGCTTTGATACGGCTTATTTCATCGTCTGTCTGCACGGTTACACGGGTGTTCATTAGGTCTTTACGGTCGTACTTCCTGATCCATTCATTGATGGTACTGGACTGTACCCCGTAAGTTAGTCCAATTTGTCTTTTGGAGTGGTTTCCCTTGGCAAGTTCGTCAAGGACTTTGAGTTTAAAGCTTTCGCTGTAACGTCTTACATATCCATCGTTTTTATACATATACATTTGATTTGGTGTATACATATTTCAGGACGGGTCATACATTACAGCTACGTGATTCAGCTATACGCAGGCAGGGAATTTTACCACTGAACTTCCTACGAAGAACTGAACTTTAAATTTGCACTTTCCTGTCCTACGAAGCACGAAACCCCTGCTTGCGTATAGGTGATGTTGTAGGCTGTGGCTTCCTGTCTTTTTGTTAGTTTTCATTTATTAGATTATGCGGTATTAAATACAAGTTGTTCTTTGCTCTTGATATTGCAACATACAATTTGTTTTTTGTAGTCGGTGGTAATTCGTAGAGCTTTCCCTTATTGAATTTGTCAAGGGTTGACTTGTTCAAAACTACACAAACGTCTAAAAGTATTTATCTTCTCCTTTGCTGTCACCCCAATTTCTTGAAAAACAGTCATATTTGTAATGTTCTCTATAAAAAAGCTTCACAATTGAATGGTCATAAAATACTTGTCTTGCCGTATCTAAGTCGTCAATATATTGAACTGCGGTTTCATCTTCTCTATGCGATTCTATTGAAATTAATAAGTTGTCAGTTATCAATTTGCAAATATTCGGGCTACAACGAAAGCTTTTGGATAATGTTTTGGTGTCAGATGTAACTCCAATTTTTTGAAATTCCCCAATATATTTTCCTACATCATCGTGAAGTTTTGAATTCGTGTTGCCATCTCTACTGGTGTCAAAAGTGTGCTGATAAAAGTCTCCGACATAAATGTGGTTTACCTTTGCCTTGCTAATTTCTTTCAGTAAATTGAAATCGTTTCCGCCAAAATCTTGTATTTCATCCATAAACAAATGGTCGAAATACTCTGATATTCTTTCAACAACATTGCCTTGTTCGTCAGTTGCAAAAAGGATTTTGGAAATTCTTCCGCTATAAAGTCTGTTGAATTTGTCAATGTAATATTCCCTTTTGTTGCTTTTTAAGAAAGCGAGAAGGTGCCGTGTTCATAGTTTATGCCTTTGGTTTTCAGTTTGTCGTGTAAAAATGGCTTGTAGCAAATACCATAAAGAAAAGAGTAATAAGAGTATAGCTTGATATTACTTGGGAAGTAGCCAAATTCTTTTTATGATGCCTGCTCTTAAATTGTGAACGTTGTTGTTAGTGTTTGTAACAAGTAAAAACCTATCCGTTTCATTTAACTGATTGACCTAGAAAAGTTGTCTTTCCTGAACCTGCAACAGCAAAAATCACTTTCTTATCCATTCAATTGCTTCTTTAATGAAGGTAGGAACGGCTAATTCACTTGACTTTTTGTCAAGGAGTTGAAAGGCTGCTTCCGCTTTGTTTTTAAGCATATACTGTAATGGTGTCAGTGTTTTTCTCCTTGGCGAGAATAAGTCATCGCATATCTTAGTGTTCTTGAGATAAACCGAAGTTTCAAAAGTTGAAATTCCAGGGTCAATTTCGAGAAACCTAATGAAATCAAATCCACTATAGCTGAATAATTATCTACACAGTTTGCTTGATAGTCACCGTCATTGTCTCTAACTATTGCGGTTTTTATATTCAACACCTTTGCAATTTCTAAATATTTTTGAAACTTGTTCCGTCAACGGAAATTATATGGATATCTGATTGCTCAAAATCCATTGAGGCAATTGTTCTGAAAAATGATTCCATTAATAAGAATTCGGCATCTCCTTCAACAAGTATCACTTTTTTGGAAAGAACAAATTCAAGGATATTGTTGTCAGGAGCCTTAATGAAAAATTTTGCTGTTTCTTCATCGACACCTTTTAAATGAACAGGAACATTGCTATTGCTATTAAGAAGAATTGAGTTTCTTAGATTAAGCCTGCTACTAATCATATTACTATGAGTAGAAATGATAATCTGCTTCTTTTCTGACCCTTCAATTTCCTTAATCAATTTTTTCATATTTATATGACTAAGGTGATTTTCTGGCTCTTCAATTAAAACTACATCCAAATTTTCTTCTGCTTTGCTTAAAGCAAATTTGGTTTTTACTAAAGCATTGAATTCCTTTACCCTTGTTTTCAATACTTATACTTCCTTCCGTAAGAGTTAAATCTGTTTCTAAATTTGCTTTCGAGTTATTTCTTATTGAAAAATCGTAGTCAGGAACTTTAGAATTTAGTCCTGTTAAAACAACATTCTTAAAATTTTCTTTGTGCTTTCTGTATTCATTTTGGTGTTTGCTTTTCTCTAAAGAATCTGCATAAGAATTATACATATCCTTTACATATTCCTTTATTGCATACTCGCTGCTTATCTGGCTATTGTCAACAAGGATATGTCTTAAATACTTTTTGTAGCCCGAATATGCTTCACCTGAAAAAGTTGAAAATTTAATGCTGTAAAATTCATAAGGGAATACTGGTTCACTTTGAGAAAGTATTGATTTAATGTCTTTACCAAAATCATCATTTGGAACAATCTCGAGCTTAAGTCCATCACAAACAATTTCATCTGAATTGTTTTTTCCTGAAAGTTCAATGTTATGTTGTTCGTTGAAATAAACTTCGATAAACACATTCGGGAGATTTTCATAATTTTTATCGGAAGCTAAAAAATCACTTACTGCTTTCGAGTTAAAAATATTTTCTAAGCCCGTTGTTTCCACTTTGCTTCTACTACCGCTTAAAACGAGGCTAATTGCTTCTATTAAACTCGATTTCCCCGATTCATTGTCGCCAACAAGGATATTTATATTGTCATCAAAGTCAACGGCAAATGAGTAGAAGCGTTTGAAGTTTTTTAGTTTTAATTTTGTAACGTATTTCATATTTGAATTGCTGTTGAGGGTAGTTGCTCTATAGTTCAACAGGAATTATAGAAGGTATAGTGTTCTTATCTGTAATCTTTGATTTGGTATTTTCTAACAAACGGTCAAAGTATTTAGCCGCTTCAATATCAATTCTTCCGAGTGAAGTTGGTAAAAATTCATTTGCAAGATTAGGAGTCATTCCAAAGTGTTGAACGTCAAGTTCGACTTTTGCAAGTCCTAACTGTCCAACAGCTGCAATGTCATATGGTGTTTTTATGTCAATTTTCGTTTTTAAATCACTGATTTTAAGAATTACAAAAACACCTACACCATATGAAACCTTATTTTCTGTACTGTTTTCAGGGCAAGAAAAAGTTTTTGTTCTAGTAAAGTAGTACACATAATATTCAGATTTCCTTTCAAAGGATAATGAGCTGCCTAGAGCTGACAAACTGCCTGATGCATCTGATTTTATTTTCTTGAAATTTAAAGACCCTTCGGTCAATTGGCTATATTTAGGAAGGATGAAATTACATTTTTCACGAATAGAAAGATAGGTCGTTGATTCTCCACTTGTTTTTATTTTCGTCTTGTTGATTGTAATCTCTTCAGCGTTTGAAGATTTAATTTCTGCTATACCACTTTTTGAAAATGATACTGAGTCGACCTGTGCGTTGCTTATATAAGCTAAACAAAGAAGTCCGATTGTAAAAATTACTTTTTTCATATTTCTGTTTTTTTTAAGGTTACGATTTTTTTTAGCATTGCCTACAACTTGTTATATGAGCATAAAATTAACTGTTTATCCCAATATATTTTCCGGATATGACAATGTTTCCTGGATTAATATCCAGTTCAAGGATGATGATCAATATTGAAAAAAAGGGCAACCGACCCCATCATTCGAAAATAATTGATTAAATTTAATTTTACAGCAATTGTAGGACAATCAATGTTAAAGGATAACCATATATTCTTACCGTTGGTCCGATAACTGCTTTATTTGATCGCATTCATGGTTATTTTGAGGATTACTAATCCTTAAATATTTTAATTATGAATGCAAAAAGAGTTTTCATTTTAACCGGAATGGTCTTGTTTATGGCAGGGTTGACCACCTCCTGCACGAATGATACCGCAAATGATGATCAGCTTTATCAGCAACAATCGATTGACAAAGACGAAATCACGGAAGGGGATACTTAAAAACCTGCTGGCGGCATTGGGGATCATTTTCCTTTCTTCGCTGCCATATATCCATGATATCATCACGATCAGGGGCGAGGGCATGCAGCTCTGGGTCCCTGATTTTGGTTTGGAGCAATGGCTCACCGATAGCGAGGGAAAAGTCATGGGCTTTTCCTCTTATCGGGTCTTCATCTATACGCTTGTCCATCCATCTGTTCGCCCACATCGGCTGGGTCGGCTGGATGTTGGACGCCAAGGGAAAATCCTATCGCTTTGCCTTGTTGGTACCGGTTGTCCTGAGCGGTTATACCGTTGCGCTATTGTTGTTCAATGCCAGGGCCACCGAATTTGATGAACCGGATACCAAATTCTACATTACGATGGTTTTGGGCATCCTGGTCATCACCAATTTTTTCATGAATTATAAAAAGAAACCATTAGATGAAAAATAACGGGACTCGATTTGGTTTTCTCAACGCCGTTGGGGAAAAGTTAAGGGAAATGAATGATAGGGTAAACCGTATCATCGACAACTTCAACAATGAAAAACTCTACGTTTTGGACCATCACGACATTATTGAACAGTACAACCAACTTGGCCTCGGGGATATCGATGAATTTTGTGCCAGCTATACTTTTGCGATGCACATTGGCCGGCCATACGATAGCCCTGAAAGCAGGCAAGCCATGTACCTGGAAATAAGGGACTACCTATACGTTCTTAAGGAAAAAGGGGAAATAAGATAGCCCCAATGTAACACTGCGCTTCATGTCATTTTGCCTATTAGGTGTTATTGATTAAATAGCTTATTTCCAAATGCCAATTACAAGTTGAATTGTTTATTTGATGATCTATTTAGAGCATTTATTGTATCATAGACACTATTTCTCCAATGCCCTTACCGAATGGTCCTTTTCTTGCGTCGGAATAATGCCGAAGAAAAATAATAATCGATACAAGTCAATCCTAATTTTGCGGGTGTTTATGATTTTTATTGGATTGCAATAGCTAGGCTTCTTGGAAGTCAAGAAAATTCCTATAAATAAGGCTCACGTAAATTAAATATATTTGATTTTCCAGTGCATAAATCAACCACTACATGTCTTATACGAAAATCACCTCTTGTTTTATTTCCATGGCTGCGCTGATGTTTTTTGTTGGTTGCCAAAAGCATGAACAAAGACAATTCAACTATCCGGTGATTAAGAATTTACAAAAGACGGAAACCCATTTCGGGATCGGGTACATTGATGAATACCATAATCTTGAAAACATCAAGGATTCATCTGTACTGAAATGGTACCGGGCACAGGATAAGATTAGCGAAGACTATTTTTTAAAGGACGAAAAATTCAATAGCCTTTATCAACATTATGATTCTTTGGAAAATAAAGTTTCGGATGAGGCTTTACGGATTACTTATTGCGAGTCTGGGGACACTTTTTTTCTTTACAAATATGAGAACGATGACCATCGTTCGCTATATGTAAAAGGAGGAAATACTTCAGTTCCAATAAAGCTTTTTGATCCAACAACCTACTTGGATGGAAAATATGAAGTGGAATACATCAAACCTTCTTACGATGGCAACTATGTTGCCATTGCCATGGGCAAGCCTGAAAACTTTTACAATGAGGTAATTATTTTCGATCGGAAAACCAGAGGAATATTGGGAAATACAATAACTAATGTTAAACCCAATAAGGCAGGAGGAATTATTTGGACACCGGATAGCAGCTCAATCACATTGATAAAGTATCCAGATGATGGGGATGACAAGAAGGACAATAATAGCTATACCATACTGTATGATCTTAAGCGTCCCAATGGAGAGCCGAAAACTATTTTTAAGAATGGCAGCAATGGAATATCCCTTGATGAGGATTATTATCCGGTGCCACGATTTCGGTCAGTGCAGAGCAATTATATGTTCATCTATGCGGCGAACGCTTCCGATCATTGGGATTGTTACTACCTCCCCGTAGGGGAATTCAATGCTGGCCTTTATAACTGGAGACCATTGTTCAAAGCCGAGGATATGGTATTGAACGATTATGGTGTTGAAAGGGATCACACCTATTATTTCAAAAGGGTAAATGGCGAGAACATCGAATTTTGCAGTGTTGATCTCAACAATCCTGATTTTGCGAACCCAAAAATCCTGGCCACTGGAAATGGCCCGGAACAGATCAGCAGTTTTAAGATCCTCAAAGACCATATTTATTATACCGTGTCCTCAAACGGGATATCGGAATCATTGTTTGAATATATTGACGGAAAAGAGCCGCTTAAAATTGAACTTCCTTTTGCGGCCGGGAGCATTTCGTTCGATTATCGATCTCCTTATAAAAACGATCTTTGGGTTACCCTGTCCGGGTGGACCTCTAACCCGAAGGAATACTATCTGAAGGAAGATGGAGCATTCGAATTTACGAAATTGGGAATGTGGCCCGATTATCCCGAGTTCAAAAACATTATCAGCGAAGTAATGGAAGTCAGTTCGTATGATGGCACCAAGGTTCCATTGAGTATCATCAGAAGAAAGGACCACAAATTCGGGTCCGGTTCAAAAGGAATAATCACCGCATACGGCGCTTATGGTATTTCCGAATCCCCTTGGCACCATTCACCAATAATGGATTTTGTAAATAAGGGCAACATTTACGCAACTGCCCATGTGAGGGGCGGTGGTGAGAAAGGCCCAGCTTGGCATGATGCAGGTCTGAAATCAACCAAACAAAATTCATGGAAAGACCTGATCGCCTGTAGTGAATACCTGATCGATAAAGGATATGTGAATTCCAAAAAATTGGGATTGAACGTGAATAGTGCAGGGGCCATTACAGGTGGGATGGCAATAAATGAGCGACCAGAACTGTTTAGTGCTTTCTCCGCTTTCGTTCCCCAAATAAATGTGTTAAGGATCGAGTATTTGGATAGCTATGATGACTCCGATACCGCTTTTGAGTTTGGTACGATCAAAGAGCTCGAAAGCTATCAAGATTTATTGAAAATGGACCCTGTCATAAATCTCCATGGTGAAAAGAAATACCCTAGCACGCTCTTGACCATCGGTTTTAATGACTACTTGATTCCGCCATCGGGCGCTGGAAAATACATTGCGTTGCTCCAGTCGTTTAACCCATCAAATGACAGGCCATATCTTTTGGATATCAAATTCGATGCGGAACATGAAATAGATTGGCTTGATGATTATGCGCGTATGTTGTTTTTTATGGAATCTGAACTGGACTAGGGCTTTTCATAGGATACGGTGTACCCACCGTTTTTTTATCCGTTAACTTTATTGATCATTTCCTTAATTCTACTATTATTTTTTATTCGGTTCAAAAATTCATTAAAATCTTCGCCTGTGTTTGGTTTTTCATCAGACTGCAAATAGAAAAATGAATTATCATCATTAGGAAAAATAATAACAGTTTGACCAAATCGTAAATCAAATGATTTTAAGTTTATAATCAAATAACCTGCATTTTCAGGACTTTTAATTCCAACAAAATCGTAAACATTATTCAGTTCGAGTTGTCCTTGAATTGTCAGATATGGATAATTTCTTGAAGAAACATCGCCATTTACGTGATAATCTTTGGTTCCCGTATAGAATATTATTGTGAGTTCGTGTTTAAATATTAATTTATCATCTTTCCCGCCCGTATTTTCGCCAAATGTTATTCCAGAAAAATGTATTTTATCAATTTCAAAGTTGAACGGTTTACTAAAAACATAATATTCGTATTTCTCAACTGGAAATGCTAAAGAATTTATTGGTTTTGAGTTTGTGTCTTTTAGCCACTTTTTATCGTTATTAAAAAGTTCCATATTCCAGTTTTCGGGAATTTGGTTGTTTTTAGCTTTGGTTTTTAAACTTTCCACAATATTCTGTCCGCTACCACTCATACCAGTTATAAGTATCATCAAAATCAGGATATTCTTTTTCATCGCAATATTTTTTTCTAATGGTGGGTAACGGCCCTGGCTAAGCCCCGTTGCTTTAGAAGTCCAGGCCCAACCAGGAATGATTTATAAGAACCTAAGATAGGGAATTAGGATAAGCCACGGTAAGTAATGGGGGTATAGCATCGATGAAAAAGCAGCTAGGCGTTGTTAGCTTTAGGTACTAGCCTTCGGTTGATTTGCCCCAATTAAATAATACAGTACCATACCCACGGGACTTAAAAAGAGAACAACCATAATCCACAAAATTTTGATGTTGGCTGGCAAATCTCTGGTCCTAATATGGCGTAGTGTGAAAACCAACAAAGCTAGGAATGCCAAACCAATGAAAATAAGAATTGCCTCAGTAGAAGTGATTAGTGTTATCATGGACTGAATTTTTAGGTATTTACGGATTTTCTTAATAAAAGCTAACGGTTCCGGCAATGGCCTGACGCCTCGATGGGCAGACCATTCCAGAATTAATTAATAATCCCTAATGTAGGAAAATTTACCCAAGCCTTAGCAGGCGATTGGCCATAGGCGTTGTTGGGGTAGTGAATACATCGAAGCTACATTTGAATAGATATCCCTCCATTTTCAGTTTGTCTAATATTGGCTTCAGAAAGCGGTTTGAGTCCAATCGAATCTCTTCTTTTGTCTATCTACTGCAATTTCCTCTATTGATAATTTCAAAATACTTCTCTGGTAGGTAACTGATAATAGTATGGATCAAGTTTTTCAGGGCCCCAATTTCTTCTTCGATCAATTATCCAGGCATATTCTGATGGGGCAATAAAACCTTCATTATAGGCTTTGTCAATAATAGGCTTTAGCTTTTTGTTTCCAATATCTGAATCAAAATGAAGCATGATGAATAAAGGCATTACCAGCAGCGATGTGACCAACATTTTTAGAATTTGGATATCCCTTCTCTTCAATGAGATATAACAAATTTTGAATGTTTAAAGAATCTACAACTTGAATAGGCTGTGTTTCTCCTCCATTACCTGTTCGAGCGGCCTGGTCAACTTCAATCATTTCTAGAATAGCATTTCTATATTCGGAATCAAACTTGGGGGTTTCATATGAAATGTTTCTCAATTCGGGACATTTTTCACCTGAATAGTTGAATTGTTCCAATTCATAACCCTGATTTGCGGCCTTTTGATGATACGATTTGGCCAAATTGCAATCATTTAATGCAATGGCTAAATTTCTTGCTGTAATGAAGTGATCAGGTGGCACAAATTCTACTAATCGTTCAGCTCTTTGAAAAGTGCTGATTGCATCTTGCCATTTGCCCTCGGATTGAAGCTTTCGTACTTGATTATATGTCCTGTAGTATTCAGGATAATTAGAATCCGAATCTTTTTGGCATGAAGCACTTAAGATTGCAAGTACACAAACAAATAATAAGCTTTTCATAATTTTATTTATCATTACCCCCAACAAGTGAATATAGCTATTAGCTAATATAGGAATATAAAATTATTGACTATCTCCAACTTAGACGGGTTATTGACCACCACTTTTGTAGTTTCAAAATCGGTCTTTTTACGTGACTAGGTTGCAATCTTGTCCAGCCATATCCCAAAGTGTCCCAAACTCTCATTTCCTTTAGTCGTTTCGTTAATTGACCTTTTAAGGGACTTAGATTCCCCAAAATATTGAATGTTAAATTGTCTAGGGATGTGATATTTTTACAAAAAAGCATTCTGTAACCAGTGAAGAACTATCAAAGTAAACCAGTATGTATCTAATAACATCAAGCTTAATTCATAATCTGTTTTGCGTGCAAATTGCGTGCAAATTAAAAAAGCTTCAAAAGTCAAAAACTCTTGAAGCCTTATAGTACTTGGTGGAGAATACCGGAGTCGAACCGGTGACCTCTTGCCTGCCAGGCAAGCGCTCTAGCCAGCTGAGCTAATCCCCCAAAATTTCAGACCGCAAAGGAAATACTTTTTGGGAAAGTATCAAAGTCTTGATCAATCTTTCTTGACACTGAGCACCAAAACGGGAATGGGCAGATAGAATTCCGATTTAAGAATGGTATCCTTTTCCCATAGCTTGTTGAAAAAACCTCTTTTCCTGCGGAAAACACACAGCAGATCGGGATGGTGTGCCCGGAAGTGTTCCAAGACCCCCAAATAGGTGGTCGGGTTTTCGGTAATGGTGAGCCTTGTGCTGATATCCATCAGGGCGGTATCGATCTTAAGGTCATCGTCTGTATAGCCCGGTGTTTTCACCAAAAGCAGGTTTACCTCGGCCCCAAATTTTTTCTTGATATCGATCAGCGGATTCAAAATTCGCGACCGTTTCAAAACCCCCGACTTAAAAGCGGTCAATATTTGGCGCAATGGGGTGAGCGTGGTGCCTTTTGGCACGATCAAGGTCGGGATATTGGTTCTTTTGATGATCTTTCCGGAGGTATAGCCCAGATAGAGCTCCTCCTGAATGTCATTGCTCCTTGGCGACATGATGATCAGGTCGATCCCCAATTCCCTGTCGATTTCCTTCAATCCATCAACAATATCGCCTTTATAGGTCGCGATTTTTATGGGGACATCCTTGGCATCGATCTTATCGATTACCTCCTTCATATGTTCCTTACTGCTTTCCGATATGATTTCAGTGATATTGGCCAAACTTCCGGCCTTTGGACTTACGCTGAACACTTCCATCACATAAATGGTACTGGAAAAGGCTTTTGCGAAATCGACCGCATATTGCAGCGTCGCATGCGATTCGGGATTGGAGCCAACAGGAACGAGAATGTTTTTCATTGGTAAAAGATTATTTATAGTATGATCAGTGGCAATACGTCAAATGATCGCAGCTGCGCCCTCTTGGCTTTCAATAGCTTATCAAAGCCTGCATTTGTCGAATTATACCCTAAATTTACAACTTAATTTTATGTGTCGATGATTCGAAGGGCAAAGATATCGGAAATACCGGATATTTTAAAGTTGACCAACGCTTGTGCGCAAGCCATGATCGAAAAAGGCATTTATCAATGGAACGAACACTATCCATCGCGATCGGCATTTGAAAAAGATGTAAAGGAAAAATCGCTCCATGTACTGATCATCGATGGCCAAATTGTTGGCACCGTGGTGATTTCCAACCAAATGGACCAAGAATATCTTTCCGTTTCCTGGCTCAGTCCGAACCACAACAACATTTATATCCATCGGCTTGCCGTCCTGCCCGAACACCAAGGCAAAGGTTATGCCCAGCGCATGATGGATTTTGCGGAGCGCTATGCCAGGGATAAGGGCCATACTTCGGTACGCCTCGACACCTTTAGTCAAAACCGGAGAAACCAGGTTTTTTACGAAACACGTGGCTATCAAAGATTGGGCGATATTTATTTTCCCAAACAAAGCGAACACCCGTTCCATTGTTATGAACTGCTGCTATAATTGCAATTTTATTGAAAACGGCCATCTCTTTTAGGAACATCAACAGAATTGCCATTCCGGCGACCATTGCCGGGATTGCGGAACCTGTACTCTCCTTGACCGATACCGCCATCGTGGGCAATATTCCCGTAAACGGACTCGAATCGTTGGCCGCAGCGGGCATCGTGGGCTCGTTCCTTTCCATGTTGATCTGGATACTGGGCCAGACCCAGAGCGCGATTTCGGCCATCATGTCGCAATACCTAGGGGCAGGCCGACTGGAAGAGGTGCGCTCCCTACCGGCCCAAGCCATTGCCTTGAACATCGCCTTGAGCTTTGTGGTCCTGTTTTCAACGGTCTTCTTTATCGAGGAAATTTTCGTGATGATGAAGGCTTCCGGTAAAATTCTCGACTATTGCATTTCCTACTACCGGATCCGCATTTGGGGATTTCCATTGAGCCTGTTCACCTTCGCCATTTTTGGAATTTTTAAAGGGCTCCAGAACACTTTTTGGCCCATGGTGATCGCCATTACAGGCGCCTTGCTCAATGTGGGACTCGACTTTGCCCTGGTGTATGGCATCGATGGCTTGGTGCCCGCCCTTTATTTGGAAGGGGCCGCCTGGGCGAGCCTTATCGCACAAACCGTGATGGCGGTGATGGCCTTTGTGCTGTTGCTTCGCAAAACCGATATCAGTTTAAGGCTTCAGGCCCGCCTGCACCCCGAGTTGGGACGACTCGTGGGCATGAGCCTCAATCTTTTTGTGCGCTCCTTTGCCTTGAACACCGCTCTGGTACTTTCGGTCAGGGAGGCCACCGGATTGGGCGACCACTACATCGGTGCCCATACCATAGCCATCAATCTTTGGCTGTTTGCGGCCTTTTTTATCGACGGGTATGGTACCGCCGGCAATGTCATGGGGGGACGGCTTTTGGGGGCGAAGGATTATGCCGCCCTCTGGGAACTCGCCAAAAAAATTGTGGTCTATGGGTTGGCGGTAAGCCTTATGATGATGCTTGGTGGCGCATTGCTATATGGCCAAATCGGAAGATTGTTCTCCCATGATCAGCAGGTGCTGCAAAGTTTTGGGAGTATCTTTTTTATCCTCTTGCTGGCGCTTCCAATCAACACCATCGCCTTTGTTTTGGATGGCCTTTTCAAAGGATTGGGCGAGATGAAGTTTTTAAGGAACCTCTTGCTCACCGCCACTTTTTTGGGGTTTGTGCCCGTCATCTATCTGGGCAAATACTTCGATTGGCAACTGTATGGGATCTGGGCCGCCTTTACCGTTTGGATGTCGATAAGGGCCGGCGCCCTGGTCTGGAAGTTTAGGAGAAAGTTTCGGCCACTCGTGCAAAACGTTTAATTTTGGGCAAAACAAGAATAGATGGGTACCGATAGGGAAAATGGAAGCCTTTACACTAAAATTGAGGGCAGAACGGCCTTTGTGGAATTCGGACATCCGGCGGGAAATTCCTTTGTGGCCGAACTTTTAGATAGGCTGACCGCTGAATTCGAACAACTTTCCGAAAATGAGGCCATCAATGTCATCGTACTTCGATCGGAAGGCAACAGGGCTTTTTGTGGCGGGGCCTCCTTCGATGAATTGTTGGCCATCGAAAATTTCGAAAAGGGGAAACTGTTTTTTAGCGGATTTGCCAATGTCATCAATGCCATGCGCACTTGCAATAAGATCATCGTTGGCAGGGTACAGGGCAAAACGGTGGGCGGCGGTGTAGGGTTGGCTGCGGCCTGCGACTACGTTTTTGCTTCCGTCGACGCGGCGATTCGCCTCTCGGAACTCACCATTGGCATCGCACCCCTGGTGATTGCCCCGGCGGTGGAACGAAAAATGGGAAAGGCGGCGCTTTCCGAATTGTCGCTGTCGCCCACAACATGGAAAAATGCCTATTGGGCCCAGGAAAGGGGATTGTTCTCCAAGGTATACGACACCATGGCCGACCTCGACAAAGACCTTATGTCCTATGTTGCAGCGCTTGCCGCATACAACCCCATGGCGCTCAGGGCATGGAGTAAGGTTTTATGGGAAGGAACCGAACATTGGGGCCAGCTCTTGACCGAGAGGGCCGCCATCACCGGACAGTTGGCGCTTTCAGAATTCACTAAAAATGCCCTCGCTAAGTTCAAAAAATAATGATTCCCGACTATTGGCGTCCTAACCTAAAAGATAGCCTATGAAAATTTTGGATTTTTTAAATGGTAATATGGTATTCCCAGTGGTTGCCCTTCTATTGCTGGTCATCTATTTTATCAATCGGGTACATACGAGAAGAAAATTTAAAAGATAAAGAACCTTATTGTGATCTGAGGTAACAGAGGTCCTTACCACGCCTAGGTTAACTAGCATCGTATGGATTTTATATAGGCCATACTTTGGCCAAAGTCGGTAAAAGGGAAGGGTTTCGTTTTAAAGAATTCCTACCTTTGCCCTGCAATTAGAAATTATGGGCAACATCAGGATCACCAAGCAATTCAGTTTCGAAACGGGCCATGCCCTGTATGGCTATGACGGCAAGTGCCGGAATGTGCATGGGCACAGCTACAAACTTTCAGTGACCGTTATAGGGCGGCCCATTGAAGATACTTCACACGTAAAATTGGGCATGGTCATCGATTTTGGCGACCTCAAGAAAATCGTGAAAGAAGAAATTGTGGATGAATTCGACCATGCGACGGTCTTCAATAAAAACACGCCCCACATAGAGCTGGCCAAGGAACTCAGCGACCGCGGACACAAGGTGATCCTGGCCCATTACCAACCTACCAGCGAGAACATGGTGGTCGATTTCGCCCAAAAAATCAGGGCCCGGCTGCCGAAAAACATCAGTTTGCATTCCTTAAAACTTCAGGAAACCGAGACCTCCTATGCGGAGTGGTTTGCCTCCGACAATAATTCTTAGCCCTCCAAGGGGTTGTGCCAAATTGCCCTTGCCTGTATTTAGGGCAAGGCGCACTGGGCTTTTTCCTTATCTTTATCGCCATATGCAATCGATCGACATCCCAGCGGGAAAGAAAGTTTATTTCGCAAGCGACAACCATCTGGGCGCGCCCAGCTTCAAGGAAAGTCTGCCGCGCGAAAAAAAATTCGTGGCCTGGCTCGACAATATAAAAAGCGACGCCGCGGCACTCTTCCTATTGGGCGATCTTTTCGATTTTTGGATGGAATACAAGACCGTGGTCCCAAAAGGATTTACACGTACCTTGGGGAAATTGGCCGAATTAACGGATGCCGGAATCCCCATCTACTATTTTGTGGGCAACCACGACCTTTGGATGAACGGGTATTTCCAAGAAGAACTCAATATTCCGGTATTCCATCGGCCCCAACAGTTCACGATCAATGGCAAGGTATTCTTCATCGGCCATGGCGACGGACTCGGTCCGGAGGACAAGGGCTATAAACGCATGAAGAAAGTATTTACCAATCCTGTGGCACAATGGTTTTTCAGGTGGCTGCACCCCGACTGGGGCGTTCGGTTGGCCCAGTACTTTTCAGTGAAGAACAAATTGATCTCGGGGGACGACGACATCAAATTTTTGGGCGAAGAAAAGGAATGGTTGGTGCAATACGCCAAACGGAAATTGGAAGACCGTCATTTCGATTATTTCCTTTTCGGGCATCGGCACCTTCCCTTGAACATCGACTTGAACGGGAAGTCGACCTACATCAACCTGGGTGATTGGATTACCTACTTTACCTATGCAGTATTCGATGGGGATAGCATTTCCCTGGAGAAATATACCCTCAGCTAGCCGTCTCGTGCTGTTCCACATCTTTTTGAAGGTCGAGTTTTCTGAAACTGGGTGAGAAGATGGCCGTCAAGCCTACCGTCGCCAAGGTCATACAGCCTCCGAACACCACCGCGACCACCGTACCCATGTACTTGGCGGTTAGACCGCTTTCAAAGGCCCCGAGTTCGTTGGAGGAACCCACGAACATCGAATTTACCGAAGCTACCCTGCCCCTCATGTGATCGGGGGTCTTCAATTGTAGAATGGTTTGTCGGATGACCATGGAAATACCGTCCACGGCCCCGCTCAAAAACAGAGCGATCACCGACAACCAAAATATGGTGGACAGTCCGAAAACAATCATGCAGATTCCAAAAGCGAAAACGGCCAAAAGCAGTTTCTTCCCCGCAGACCTGTGCAAAGGAAAACGGGTAGATCCCAACATGGTCAAGGCGGCACCGACGGCAGGTGCGGCCCTTAAAATGCCGAATCCTTCGGCCCCTACCTGCAAAATATCCTGGGCATAGATCGGCAAAAGCGCCACTGCACCGCCGAAGAGCACTGCGATCATATCGAGGGTAAGGGCTCCCAAAATGGCTTTGGTGCCAAAAACAAAACGCAGGCCTTCCTTAAGGCTGTCGATTACCGCTTCTCCCAATTTCGGATTCAAAATGGGTTTTCTGGAAATTTGGGATAAGGCGATAAGCGCCATCAACGAAAAGAAAAAGACCAGGCACATCGACCAATGTACCCCGATCCATCCGATCGAAAATCCCGCCAAGGCCGGCCCCAGCACCGAGGCCAATTGCCAAGTGGTGCTGCTCCAGGTAGCCGCATTCGGATATACCTTTTTGGGCACGATCAAGGCCAACAAAGAAAATACGGTAGGCCCCAAAAACGCCCTAACGATACCCCCGATGAATACGAGCAAATAAATGGAATATAGGATGGTCTTGGTTTCGGTCTGGGCCACCACCGATGGCAGGCTGATGATGAACAATCCCAGGCTGATGACCGAAAACCCAAAAATACATTTGACCAAGAGGTTGCGCTTCTCGTTTTGATCGACGATATGGCCCGCGAATAGGGCCATCACAATGGCCGGAATGATTTCCATGAGTCCGATCAATCCCAATGATAGCGGGTCTTTTGTCAATGAATATACCTGCCATTCGATGACTATGAACTGCATGGACCAAGCAAAGACCATGGCAAACCGCACCCCCAGAAAAACATTGAATTCTTTAAAGCGCAAAGCGGCATATGGATCCATAGTGGTTGCCCGTCAAAAAATAAGTGCCAAAGATATTATTATATCATCTTGCATGGCCCTAATGTTTGAAATTAATCAAGTATCGAGTTGGTCCCTGCCAACCAAGGAATATCTTCGCGAAGGCTTCCCCGGAGGGAATCGATTACTTCCGGAGGTCCTTGATCTTGAGCTGGATGCTGGTATTGCCCTGCCATTCATTTTCCTCAAGGGTATACAGTGCACTAAAGGTTTTTTTTTCTGAAACGAGTTCGATCTTATCGCCCAAATTGAAACCGATGCCCCCCAATGGGCCGTATCCATGCTGGGTCAACAAAACCTTCAAATGCGCCCCGTTTTCGCCAACCTGTTTGGCATAGCCCGTATCGGTCAATTGTTCCGTCATGAAAACCGGGGTCATGTTGCCGGGTCCGAACGGGGCAAATTGCTGCAAGATCCTCAGCAACTTCGGATTGATTTGATCGAAGCCGATCAGCGCATCGGCCGTGAGTTCGGGAATCAATAAATTGGGGTCGATGCTTTCTGAAACCACTTGCTCGAACCTTGATTTGAAGGCCTCATATTGCTCTTCCAACAGGGTCAGGCCCGCGGCGTACTTATGCCCCCCAAACTGTTCGATACAGTCGGAACAGCCTTCAAGCGCATGGTACACATCGAACCCCTTCACCGAACGTGCGGAAGCCGCCAGTTTATTGCCGCTTTTCGTAAAAACGAGGGTTGGCCTATAGTAGGTTTCCGTTAAACGGGAGGCCACGATGCCTATGACCCCCTTGTGCCAGGTATCTTTATAGACCACTGAGGTAAAGCGGTCTTCTTCCTTGTTTTGCTCGATTTGGCCCAGTGCTTCCAAGGTTATTTCCTGATCCAAGTTCCTTCTATCGGTGTTGAATTGTTCAATGTCTACGGCAATGCTTTTCGCCATGTCGCCGTCAGTGGCCGTCAGAAGGTTCACCGCATGTTGCCCATGCTCCATTCGCCCGGCGGCATTGATCCTTGGAGCGATGATAAAGACCACATCGGTAATGCTGAGTTCACTTTTGTTGATTTGGTCGATGATGGCCCGGATGCCGGCCCTGGGGCTCGCATTGATCACCTGCAGGCCAAAATGGGCCAGTATGCGATTCTCCCCGGTTATGGGAACGATATCTGCCCCGATGGCCGTGGCCACCAGATCGAGATATGGTATTAAGGCATCGATGCCCACCCCTTGTCTTGATGCCAAGGCCTGAACCAATTTAAATCCCACCCCGCAGCCACAGAGTTCATCATAAGGATAGTGGCAATCTTCCCTTTTGGGGTCCAGCACTGCGATCGCATCGGGTAGTTGGGCCCCCGGTCTGTGGTGGTCGCAAATGATAAAGTCAATGCCCTTTTTCTTCGCATAATCGACCTTTTCAAGCGCCTTTATCCCGCAATCAAGCGCAATGATCAAGGAAAAGGAATTGTCTTCCGCAAAATCGATGCCCTGATGGGAAATACCATATCCTTCGGAATACCGATCGGGGATGTAAGTCGCGACGTTGGGATAATATTGCAATAGATAGGAGGAAACCAAAGCGACGGCGGTGGTACCGTCCACATCATAGTCCCCAAATACCAAAATATTTTCCTGCTTGGCGATGGCCGTTTCGATACGGGCCACGGCCAGATCCATATCCTTCATCAAAAAAGGGTCGTGCAAATGGGCCAACTGGGGCCGAAAAAACATTTTTGCCTCCTCGTAGTTGTTGATCCCCCGCTGCAAAAGCAATTGGGCGACCAGCGCATCAACCTTAAGCCCTTCGGCCAGTTGGTCGATCCGTTGTTGTTCCGGTCTTGGTTTGAGCGTCCATCGCATACTATCCCACACTATTCGTTAACTAACTCCGAAGGGAGTTTTATTTTTACTGAAATACCGCCATGAAATTCTGGCCAAAAGTCAAGGTCCGGCACCCTTGGCGGAAAATGCTATCGGTGGTGAAAAACCGTCTTGATCTCGAGTTTTGCAAAGTGTCGAAACATCTCCATCACGCCGCAATACTTTTCGACCGATAGGTCGACCGCCCTTTTGAGCTTGTCTTCCTTTAGATTGGCCCCATGAAAATGGAATTCAACCAATACCTTATCATAATATTTGGGGTGTTCGTCGGTCAAGTGGGCAATGGTCTCGATGTGGAATTTTTCGACCTCCAACTTCATTTTTTTGATAAGGCCGGCCACGTCCAATCCCGAACATCCTGCCATGGAAGAAAGCATCAATGCTTTGGGTCGATAACCGTTTCCCTCTCCCCCGTCGTCGGGGCCTGCATCGATTTTTAAGGTCAACCCGGAAGGATTGGTGCTCTCGAAGGCCATTTTGCCCAGCCATTTGGTCGTGATTTGATTTGTGGTCCCCATTATTTTTTGTTTCTTGTTAGCATCATCATTTCAGTTTCAAAAGTAGCATAAAACCCGGTAAAAACATTACAGTATGCCCTTAGTAAATCCGCTTCCTTCAGATCACGATGCCGAAACCGAAGAATTGTCGCGTTTCTTTAACGAGACCTTGGGTTTTTGCCCGAATTCGGTGCTCACCATGCAGCACCGGCCGGCAATTTCAAAGGCCTTTATCAATCTCAACAAGGCGGTCATGGCCAATGAGGGCAGGGTGACTTCCGCCCTGAAAAGAATGATCGCCTGGGTGAGCAGCAATGCCAGTGGCTGCCGATACTGCCAGGCCCATGCCATTAGGGCAGCCGAGCGTTACGGGGCGGAACGGGAACAGCTCGACCATATTTGGGAATACCGAACCCATGGGTCATTTTCGGAGGCGGAAAGGGCCGCCTTGGACTTTTCGCTCTTGGCCTCCCAGGTGCCCAACGGGGTGAACGCAGAAGATCAAGGAACGGTTGTACCGCCATTGGAACGAAGGGGAAATCGTTGAGATATTGGGCGTTATCGCGTTATTCGGTTATTTGAACCGTTGGAACGATTCCATGGGCACCAATATCGAAGATGGCGCGGTTGAAAGCGGAGTACAGTACTTGGGGAAGCACGGCTGGGAAAAAGGGAAACATGGTGGTGGAATCTATTGATCTGCAGACCGATTTCCGATTGAGGTTCCCTGCGGCTCCCCGTACCGTTCAAACCAAAAAAGTGCGCAATAGATAAATCGTGAACATCCCCCAAAAAGTGCCGGTGGCCATGCTCAATATGGCCAGAACGATCGCATGTGGCATCCACTTTTTTTCATAGGCTGCCGTTACCGCAGGCGCGGTCGCGATTCCCCCAACGTTCGCCATGCTGGCAATGGGTACCCATGCCATATTTACGTTCAATACCTTGGCGATCAAAACCATGAAAATAAAGTGGCCCAAGATCCAAATGATCAAAAAGGCCAAAAATGCACTGTTGAAACCGAGGGTCGCAAACTGCAGTTTCAGCCCCAATACCGCCATGACCACCAGGATCAGGACGCCCCCCATTTTCAATGAAAAACGAAAATTCCATTTGGGAATAAAATTGCTCAAGGCCAAGCCCACTAACGAAAGTACGACCACCTTGCCGACAAAACTTTCGATCGATACATGGCATATGGCAATGGCCAATAGCATGATCGCACTGCAGTACCAGGGGGAAAGGGGGTTCTTGGATTCGGCACGCAGGTCTTCGGGCATGGCAAGATCGGATATTCGGAACAGGCCGTTCAGGTATCGGCTTTTCTTGATGGCCTGGAACATGAGGATGGTCCAGATATTCACCAATATATTGTCCATCACCAGAACCGACAGGAATATATTTTCGGGGCATTCCACGAGTTCCTTCAATACCAATTGACTGGTACTCCCGCCGATCCAGCTGCCCACGATGGGCGGAATGCCCTTCCAATACTCTTCTTGCAACATGGTGTTCGCGACGAGATCCGATTCCGATAGTCCCAACAGCAACAGTAAGGGAAACAGGGCAATAAAAAATGATCCCGATAAAAAAAGAAGGATCGGCTTCCATCCGATGGCCTTCAATTGTCCTATCGATAGGCTTGCCATTACCGAAATGATGGCCAAGGGAATAAAAAGATCCCTGCTGAACCGGTGAATCCCCGCCTGGGAATAGTCCGCATCAAGCGCATAGGAAACCAAGGCAGGAATGAGATAAGCGAGCAGGATGGCCGGGACCCAATCAAAAAGCGATTGGAGGTACCGATTTTCCCATCGATCGAGGAAATAAACGGCCAAAACCGTAAACAGGGAAATGAGCCATGGCGTCATCATGGCTTCAATTTAAGTTTTTTCGGAAGAGCGCTCGCATTATTTTTTACCCGCCACCACAATCACAATTTCACCCTTGGCAGGCTTATTGGTATAATGCTCGAGGACCTGGGCAGCGGTTCCCCTTACGGTTTCTTCGTACATCTTGGTGAGTTCCCTGCATACGGCGACCTGTCTTTCCGCCCCGAAATATTCGATGATATGTGCCAGGGTCTTGAGCAGTTTGTGCGGCGATTCATAGAGGATCAGGGTGCGGCTTTCCTCCGCCAACAGTTGCAAACGGGTCTGCCGTCCTTTTTTGACCGGTAAAAACCCCTCAAACACGAATCGATCGCTGGGCATGCCACTGTTCACCAGTGCAGGCACAAACGCGGTAGCTCCGGGGAGGCATTCCACTTCGATGTCGTTCTCGATACAGGCCCTTGTGAGCAGGAAACCGGGGTCGGAAATGCCGGGGGTACCGGCGTCGGATATCACTGCCATTTGTTCCCCGGCCAGCAGGCGTTTGATCAGGTCATCGAGCCTTTTGTGCTCGTTGTGCATGTGATGGCTCTGCATCGGAGTGGCAATCTGATAATGGTGTAGTAACTTCCCACTGGTACGGGTATCTTCCGCCAAAATAAAATCGACTTCTTTCAAGATGCGCAAGGCGCGAAGGGTGATGTCTTCCAGGTTGCCGATCGGTGTGGGTACCAGGTATAATTTTCCCATTTTTATTACTAGGCCTTTTTAAATTGGTTGATGCAGAGATTCTCCCAATGGTGTTGTAATTATTGAATAAAAAACCCTACGCAGTGTAGGGTTCAATTTTTTTGTGACTTAGAATGGATCAGGAGAATTTTCGTTCGATCAGTTCCATGAACCGTACTTCGTATTCCTCTTTTCCCTCCCAATTGTCATAATCCGGTTTAACCATATTGTTCACAAACGAGATCGATCGCTCAAGGCTCTCGATGGTCCCCAACTGCGAGAGAACACGGTTATAGTCTTCCGAACTGCCGTTGAAGAGGTGTTTGATAAAAGCGAGCTTGTTGTTCAGGTCAACCTTGATTTCCTTTTTGCCCAATTTGTCGTTCAGTGATTTTTGCTTGGCCTCCTTTGCCGTTAAAGGCTCCTTCTTTGGCATAAAAAGCTCCTTATCGTTTTTCATGTAATTGGGCTTTGCCAAAAATTCGGCCAAAACATCTTCTTCCGTGGCATTGTCGGACATTTCGGAGACCATATGCTTGATGGTGTCCATCCCGGGGGTAATGATGTCTTCTTGGTGCGGATTGGTTTCTGGCACCGAAGCATTGGCGCTGAGCACCATACTTGCCATCTTCTCGAATTTTGTCGCAACTACATTTTTCGAAACATCGATTTCGACATCATGCAGTTTCTCCTCAATAAATTTCAATACGGCCAATTTTTCGTACAAAGTCCTGGAGGCCTCGTACAGTTCTGAAATATCGTTCATATCACGTGCCGTAATGATGTCGGTAGACAATTTTCGCAGCTCTTCCTTCAATTTTCTCTTCATCGTGCTATTTTTTTCTTTCGTATCAAGGATGTTCTTTTTTTTAATTTTATCTTTCTTAAACAAGAACGAAAAAACACCTTATTTTCGTCTAAAATTACAAAATGTTTCTGGAAAACACGGTAAACCCCAAAGAACAATTCGGCTGGATCGAAGTTATCTGCGGTTCGATGTTCTCCGGGAAGACCGAGGAACTGATCCGAAGGTTGAAAAGGGCCAAGTTTGCCAAACAAAAGGTAGAAATTTTCAAGCCGATGGTCGATATCCGTTATCACGATGATAAGGTGATATCGCACGATGCGAACGAAATCAGGTCTACCCCGGTTCCCGCAGCGGCCAACATCAGACTTTTGGCCGATGGCTGCGATGTGGTGGGCATAGACGAGGCACAGTTTTTCGATGATGAAATCGTGACGGTTTGCAACGATCTTGCCAACAAGGGCGTGAGGGTGGTCGTCGCCGGTTTGGATATGGATTTCAAGGGAAATCCTTTCGGCCCCATGCCCGCTTTGATGGCCACGGCCGAATATGTTACCAAAGTGCATGCCATATGCACGCGTACGGGCAATCTGGCCAATTATAGTTTTCGAAAATCGAAAAACGATAAATTGGTGCTGCTTGGAGAAACCGATGCCTATGAACCTTTGAGCCGTGCCGCATTCTTCAAGGCCATGCTTCGGGAAAAAGTGAGCAAAATGGAAGTGGAGGCCGAAGAAATTACCCCGAACGAAAAGAAAAAGAATGCCTAAGGCCACTGAAACGGTTCTGGAAATCGATCTGGATGCCCTGGAACACAATTATAGCTATCTGCGTTCCAAGCTCACTCCCGGCACCAAATTTTTGGGCGTGGTAAAAGCATTTGCCTATGGCAGCGATGCCGAACGGGTCGCCTTGAAACTGGAAGCCCTGGGGGCCGATTATTTTGCGGTGGCCTATGTCAAGGAAGGGACGGCATTGCGAATGGCGGGCATCACCAAGCCCATCTTGGTGCTGCATCCCCAACCCGGCAATTTTGAGGAACTGATTCGGCATTGTTTGGAACCAAGTCTGTATTCCCCCAGGATTTTGAAAGCGTTTCTGGCCGTAGCGGCAGAACAAAGGCAGCAATCTTATCCGGTACACTTAAAATTCAATACGGGCTTGAACCGCCTTGGCTTTTGGGAAAAAGATCTCGATTTTATTGCGGAACAATTGAAGGGGCGATCTGAAATAAGGGTAACCTCCATTTTTTCGCATTTGGCCGCCACCGAAGATCCGGCCGAAAGGGAATTTACCTTGGGCCAAATCGCGGCTTTCCATAAAATCGCAGATGCACTCGACCTTACAATTGATAAGGCGCCTTTTCGCCACATCCTGAATACTTCGGGAATCTTGAACTATCCCGAGGCACAGTATGATATGGTGCGCAGTGGCATCGGCTTGTACGGCTTTGGGAACGATGCCAAAATAGATCCCCTCTTAAAGCCAGTGGCCACCTTAAAAACCGTTATCTCCCAAATACATCATATCAAACCAGGGGAGAGCGTGGGGTATAACAGGGGCTATACTTCTAAAGACTACCGTTCCACAGCCACACTTCCCTTGGGGCACGCCGATGGCATTGGCCGCCAATATGGCCATGGCAAAACCTATGCGACGGTCAATGGGAAGAAGGCCCTGATCATCGGTAATGTATGCATGGATATGATCATGATCGATGTTACCGACATCGATTGCAAGGAAGGCGATGAGGTCATCGTGTTCGGATCCGACCCCACCGCAGTGTCTTTTGCTTCCACGGCACAAACGATTTCCTATGAACTGTTGACGGGGATATCGCAACGGGTACAAAGGATTTTTATCGGCAATTAACATTTCATTAAGAAAATAATTTTCTTAAATTGCACGGCATTAACCAATTAAATCAACTACATCATGTTCAAAGAATTCAAAAATTTTATCATGACCGGCAATGTCATCGAATTTGCCGTTGCAGTGATCATGGCGGGCGCAGTGGGCCTTGTGGTGAACGGATTCGTATCCGACATCATCATGCCCATCGTGGGCCATTTTTCGGGAGGGGTCGACTTTGCCAATCTGAAGTATGTATTGACCGAAGCCTCTGGCGTGGCCGGAGAGGATGGCTATGTGGCCGAAAACGCCGTGCGTTGGGGCGCATGGGTCAATACCATCGTGAACCTGATCATCGTAGGATTGGTGATGTTCATCATCATCAAGGCCTATAACAAGACCAAGACACCCCCAGCGCCCCCAGCGCCAAGTGGCCCGTCACAAGAAGAACTTTTGACACAGATCAGGGATCTCCTAAAAAAATAAACCGCTTTCATCTCCCTTAGCAATGGGAGATACCGCTGCACTTTATATTCCTAAACCCCTGTCATCTGCCAGGGGTTCTTTTTGGGTTCCAACCTCCTTTGTGTTTTAAATATAACATTTTGTTGTAATTTTTATAATTCAACGCTGCTTTGCTTGTGCAATCACAGAGCTTGCCCTATTTTTGCGAACTAAATCAAAAAAGATGAAAGTAGCGGTAGTGGGTGCGACGGGAATGGTGGGCGAAGTGATGTTAAGGGTATTGGCGGAGCGCGATTTTCCGTTGACCGAATTGCTCCTGGTCGCTTCCGAGCGATCGGTGGGAAAGACCTTGCCTTATAGGGGCAAAGACCATAAGATCATTTCCATGGCCGAGGCCGTGGCCGCAAAGCCACAGATCGCCATTTTTTCGGCAGGAGGGGAAACGGCATTGGAATGGGCGCCCAAATTTGCCGAGGTAGGGACCACCGTGGTCGACAATTCATCCGCCTGGCGCATGGATCCCGATAAAAAACTGATCGTTCCGGAAATCAATGCCCATGAACTGACGGCCAAGGACAAGATCATCGCCAATCCCAATTGCTCCACCATCCAACTGGTGATGGTCTTGGCGCCACTGCACAAAAAATACCATATGAAACGGGTGGTGGTGTCGACCTATCAATCGGTTTCGGGTACCGGGGTCAAAGCGGTAAGGCAATTGGAAAATGAAATCAATGGTGTGCAAGGGGAGATGGCCTATCCCTACCCGATTGGCAGAAATGCGCTGCCGCACTGCGATTCATTTTTGGAAAATGGCTATACCAAAGAAGAGATGAAATTGGCGCGTGAACCACAAAAAATTCTTAACGACCGTACCTTTTCGGTGTCGGCCACAGCGGTGAGAATACCCACAGCAGGGGGTCATTCCGAATCGGTCAACGTTGAATTCATTAACGACTTCGCCCTTGATGAAGTGCGAACACTGTTGCACCAAACCCCTGGAGTGGTCGTGCAGGACAATCCCGACACCAACACCTATCCCATGCCCATCTATGCGCATGATAAAGATGAAGTTTTTGTGGGCCGTATCCGAAGGGACGAAAGCCAACGCAATACCCTGAATATGTGGATCGTGGCCGATAACCTTAGGAAAGGGGCCGCAACCAATGCCATTCAGATCGCGGAATACCTGATTGAAAATAAGTTGGTGTAGCCCAACCATTTAAAATACTGTTAAACCTTTGGATTGCAATGCTTCCAAAGGTTTTTTTTATGCTATTTTCGCACGTCAATCCCCTCTAGCCATGAAACACTGCTTGTACATGTTTGTCTTCGCCATATTCATGTCGGCGTGCCAAAACGTTCCCCAAAAAACTTCCATTTCCGTGAAATACCCAACTACCACAAAAGTTGATACGATAGATACTTATTTCGATGTGCAGGTGAACGACCCCTATCGTTGGCTGGAAGACGATCGAAGCCCAGAGACCGAGGCATGGGTAAAGGACCAGAACAAAGTGACTTTTGGCTATTTGGAACAGATCGCTTTTCGGCAACAGCTGAAAGAACGCCTTGAAAAACTATGGAACTATGAAAAATTGAGCGCCCCGTTCAAGGAGGGCGATTTCACTTATTTCTATAAAAACGATGGGCTTCAAAACCAAAGTGTGCTCTACCGTAAAAAGGAAGGAGGGGAAGCCTCCGTTTTTTTGGATCCCAATACCTTTTCAGAAGATGGCACCACTTCCTTGGCCGGACTTAGTTTTACCAAAGACGGGGCCTTGGCGGCCTATCAAATTTCGGTAGGGGGGAGCGATTGGCGAAAGGGCATTGTATTGGATACCCAGACCATGGAAATCGTGGAGGATACTTTGGTGGACCTCAAATTCAGTGGTATTTCCTGGTTGGGCAACGAAGGTTATTACTATTCGAGCTACGATAAACCCAAAGGCAGCGAACTCTCCGCCAAAACCGATCAGCACAAGGTCTACTACCATCAATTGGGTACTCCCCAAAAATCCGATCTTTTGGTATACGGGGGAACCCCAGCCCAAAAACACCGTTATACAGGGGCTACGGTCACTGAAGACGAACACTATCTTATCATTTCAGCCTCGAATTCAACATCGGGCAACAAACTGTTCTTAAAAGACCTTACCAATCCGAACAGTGAATTGGTCACCATATCCGATAATGAAGAATCGGACAGCTATATCATCGACAATATGGGTTCCAAACTGTTCATCGTTACCAATAGGGATGCGCCCAATAAAAAAATGGTCTCGGTCGATGCATCGCATCCGACACCGGAACATTGGGTAGATTTCATTCCGGAAACCGAACATGTGCTCTCCCCCAACAAAGGGGGCGGCTACTTTTTTGCGGAATATATGATCGATGCCATATCCAAAGTTTTACAGTACGACTATGATGGGAAATGGGTTCGCGAGGTGAGACTTCCCGGTGTGGGCAGCGTTTCAGGGTTTGGTGGAAAGAAGGAAGAAAAGGAGATTCTATTTTTCCTTCACCAACTATATCATTCCCGGTTCCTCGTATCAATATCAAGTGGAAACCGGGGAATATAAGCGCTATTGGAAGCCTGAAATCGATTTTAATCCGGAAGACTACGAATCGAAACAAATTTTTTATCACTCCAAGGACGGCACCAAGGTGCCTATGATCATCACCTATAAAAAAGGCCTGAAATTGAACGGCAAAAATCCAACGCTCCTTTATGGCTATGGTGGGTTCAATATCAGCCTAACCCCCTCATTCAGTATTGTGAACGCCATATGGTTGGAACAAGGTGGGGTTTATGCGGTACCCAATTTAAGGGGCGGCGGTGAATATGGAAAAACATGGCACGATGCGGGCATCAAGACCAACAAACAAAACGTTTTCGATGATTTCATAGCCGCTGCCGAATACCTGATCGACAATAAGTATACCTCCCCGGATTTTCTGGCCATTCGAGGTGGCAGTAACGGAGGGCTTCTGGTGGGTGCCACGATGACACAACGGCCCGATCTAATGAAAGTGGCCCTGCCCGCCGTCGGCGTCATGGACATGTTGCGGTACCATACCTTTACGGCCGGGGCCGGTTGGGCCTATGATTATGGCACCGCCCAGGACAATAAGGAAATGTTTGAGTATCTCAAGGGATATTCCCCCGTGCATAATGTGAAACAGGGGGTGACCTATCCCGCGACCTTGGTCACCACCGGAGATCACGATGATCGCGTGGTACCCGCACATAGCTTTAAATTCGCGGCCGAATTACAGGATAAACAATCGGGTGATAACCCTACCTTGATCCGTATCGAGACCAACGCGGGACACGGTGCAGGGACGCCGGTGACCAAGACGGTTGAACAATATGCAGATATTTTTGCCTTTACCTTCTACAACATGGGCTACGAAACCCTTCCCAATCAGAAGGTTTTTAAGGAATTTAAAGACTAACCCTTACTATTGGGCCATCTCAAAAAAGCATGGGATTTTTCTTTATTTAATGGAGTAGTCTTAATTTCGTCCTAACTTATTATTTGCTTCTAAAAACCATGCTGCACCTTCAAAATGTTAGTTTTGCCTATGGGTCCGTTCCGGTTTTGGAAAATATTACCCTAAAAGTGGCCAAGGGGGAACATCTTTCCATTATCGGTGAAAGTGGTTGTGGCAAAAGCACCCTGCTCAAAATAATCTATGGCCTTTTACAGGTGCAAAAAGGGAAAGTAGTATGGGATGGCAGGGAAGTGCTCGGGCCAGACTTCAACCTGGTGCCCGGGGAACCTTATATGAAATACCTTTCCCAAGATTACGATCTTATGCCGTTTACCACCGCCGCGGAAAATGTGGGGCAATTCCTATCGGTATTCGAGCCAGAAGAAATGAAGCGGCGTACGGGGGAACTGCTCGAGATCCTGGAAATGACCGAATTCGCCAAAACCAAAGTGAAATATTTGAGTGGCGGGCAGCAGCAACGAATTGCCCTGGCAAGGGTGCTGGCCCAAGAACCCCAGCTATTGTTGTTGGACGAACCTTTTGGACATATCGATAATTTCAGAAAGAACAGCCTCCGCCGCAACCTTTTTTCCTATTTAAAAGAGCAGCAGACCACCGTTATCACCGCAACGCACGACCAAAACGATGTGCTGGGATTCGCAGATCGCGTCGTCGTCATAAAAGATGCCGGAATCCTGGCCGACGATACCCCTAAAAACTTGTATGAAAGGCCAAAAAGTATGTATGTCGCTTCACTGTTCGGGGAAGCCAACCATATTCCCTTGCATATCATCAAGTCGTATGCCGATACCAAAAGGCATATCATCGTGTACCCCCAAGAATTTAAGGTTTCGGAGAAATCAGGGCTGGAAGTGACGGTCGACAGATCGTTCTATATAGGGGGAAACTATATGATGGTGGGCAACTTTGAAGGCAAAAAGCTTTATTTCAACCATCATTTGCCATTGGAAAAAGGCAAAAAAGTCTTCCTCAATATTTCCATTGAGACCATCAACCAACGATTGGCAGAGAGCTAAAACATGAACAAGGCCCAATTATTGAAAGAATTGCAGTTCAAGGCCATAAGGAGTGGCGGGGCCGGGGGACAGCACGTCAACAAAGTTTCTTCAAAAATCGAAATTACCTTTGATGTATTGGCATCGAATGCGCTTTCGGCTTGGGAAAAGGACCGAATTTCCCTAAAATTGGATAAACGTTTGACGAAGGAAAAGGTGCTGATGCTCCAATGTGACGAAAGCAGGAGCCAACACAAAAACAAGCAATTGGCCATAAAGCGCTTTTTCGAAATGCTGGAAGCCGCCCTCCATGTCGCCAAAAAAAGAAGAGCTACCACGCCATCGAAATCGGCCATTGAGAAGCGCCTGCGCCGCAAAAAGGCCCTGGCCCAAAAAAAACAGGGCCGCAAAAAGTTTGATCCCGAATGAACCTTTGCCCGAAAAGCCAAAACCGATGCGGAAGGCCGGCACCGGTTTTTTTCAACTAACTCAAACTTAGACTAACACAACATCTCTTGAGAACAAAAATCGGGCAATTTTTACCAAAAAAGGTTAAGTAATAGTCATCCTAGCTTTATGAAATCCCTTATTATTCAGGATAAATGTCAAGCGCCGGGGCGGGCATCCTTTTCTTATCGATGTCCAGTTCCAATAGGCCCATGACGGTCGGCGCAATTTGATTGCTGTACAGCTGTTCGGGCTTATTGATTTCTCCCAGGGGTAGAATTCCGTTTCCAAAAACCACCAACCATACCTCCCCGGCGCCCTTTACCTCGTCTCCATGCCCTTTCCAGGTTTCCAGAGGCGTTGTGCCCCTACCGTGATCGGTGGTAATGATAAAAATCGTCTGCCCTTTGTAGAATGGGTCCTTTTGTGTAAAATCCCACAGTTCTTTGACCATCGCATCGGTGGTATGGGCCGATCTCAAATAGGCCTGATAATCGCCATCATGGGCAAAATCGTCGGTTTCCCCATAAGCGATGAACACCAGTTCGGGATGTCTTCTTTTCATGTACTCCAGGGCATAATGGTGGGTAAAGGCATCGAGCCTCACGCTGCCCCAAGGACTGGGAACCCTTGGCTGCAATTCGTTGAGAAAGATTTCCCGCTTCGCTCAAACCATCGCCCGATGCATTTTTAAAACCCGCATTCACCGGCACCCCGGAACGGCCTTCGTTCACAATAAAGGGAAAAACGTCCCAGCTGCCAAAGGCGGCCACCTTGCCTTTATGGTCCGGATGCCTGTTGGCGTATTCCAGGACCGTAATATTGGGATTGTCGATCTTATCGTTGCTCACGATCCTGTCATCATCTGCCAAGCCGCTGAGGATTTCGTTGTATCCAGGATAGGAAAACCACATTTTGTTCGTGAGATCTACCTTGCTTCCCTTGCCTCGGTTGCCGTGGATTTGTCCCATTTTGACGACACTGTCCCAAACAAATGGCATTAGGGCCTCCCTTCTTTCTTCAGCCGTGTTTCGCCAAAACCGTTCTTTCAGCGCCATGGTATCTTCCACATAGTCTTTATTGGCAATCAAGAGGGGGTCGGCGCCGGTAAATAGCTCCTGCCAGCGAAAACCGTCCAGGGTGATGAGCACGACTTTGGGATGTTCCGGTTTTTGAGCCTGTAGTTGGGCAATGCCCAAGCTTAGAAACAGTAAGGTCAATAATACCATACACGCTGGAGGATTGCCGTTATGTTTTTTCATGGGTCGGAATATGTTGCCCATCGATCTTGGCGGTTTATATGCCCGGAACAAAGCGAAACGGGGTGTTGCATTTTATAGGATTTCCTGCACCTTGATCTGCTCGCCGTTAAAAACGACCACCTCCCCTACCGATTTGCCAAGCAGCAGTTGGCCCATGGGGGTAGACGTGGAAATACAATAGATCGACTGGTCCCCTTCCTTGAACTGCCCCGCTGAAATGGCCAAAAAATAGTTGTGCTTGGACGTCTGCACCAGACTTCCCAGGCCAATGATTTCATTGACCGACCTGATATTGACCTTGCCCAGAACGCTTTCCATTTTTTCGGCCTCGGAAAGCTGTTGGCCCAGTTTTTCCTGTTCCAGTTGCAGCATGGCACGGCCAGTTTCGTGCTTATCGCCGGAGCTGTTCTTATCCTCTGAATCCAAGGCATCCCTTAGGTCTTTTTGACTGTTTTTAATTCTTGATATCCTGTTTTTCACGAAAGTATCGCAAAACTGGAAAAGGCTTGTCTTTAGATTTCGGTTCAGCATCGGACGGCAGATTGGGTTGTAGGAACTAAGGAACAATGAGGCCTTAAAAGTAGAATTAATTTGGCAAAAAAAGGCACTAAATTTCGCTTTCCTGCTTCAGTCGACCGCGTGGTACAGGTCGGCCAATCGATATTCCAAAAACTCGATAATGGTCCCTTCGTCTTCACCGATAGCAGCCATCCTATACACCCGGTCGAAGTTCTCCGCTTTGAAAAATTCCAGGTCCGCCGTGCGTTCCTCACTGAAAATATTCCAAGACAACAATCCTTCCAGCATTTTTCTATGCGCATCGTATCTCCTGTTGATCAAGGCCCGTCCGTTGTCGGTGATCCCGCTACGAATGGGTTGATCCTCGAGAAATTGTTCGTTCCACCTTTCTTGCTCCGAACGAAGACGGCTATCCGCTTTTTGGGCCTCCGCTATGATCTTGAAATAGGCCCTGGTGACCAAAGTGTGGTATTTATCCTTAAAACCCAGCTCACGGTCGGTGTCGGGTGAAAATGGCCGGGCAAATGCCTCTTTGCCCGAAAGCGCATCATAATCCTGTTTTTTGTCGGTCTTTGAACTGGAATTGCTGGCCAACAAAGAATTGGTCCATGCCTCAGACTGCACGATCTCGTCCCAAACCCTGTCATATTCACGTTCGTACTTCGATTTGGTGGGCGCACAGCCTTCGATGCCTGAAAAGAATAGCACCATCGCAAAGGTTTGAACGAATAATTTGAATGAATCCTTGGTCATACATTAACTTATTTATCCATGGGCATGGCCAGCATCAACCCTAAAAGTGCACATAGAATATCCTTCTCCTTGGAAGGGGGCGCCTATAGCAAAAAGGGTGCGTTTTTCCGTTTTTACACGGAATTTGAAGGTAAGTCTGAGGGGTAGTACAAACTGATATTGGGAGGAACAAGATAACAAATTATAGGATTGCTGCCTTGGAATATGGTTCATTGTTCATAAAATCGGGTGAACCCCCTTATAGGCTTGTCCCAAAGCTATACCAAGTCGGCCAATTCCTGTCCCACGGCACTGCCGATGGCGATGCCCATCCCGCCCAATCTTACCCCGCAAGAGACATTATTGGACATCTGCTTGACGATGGGCCTTTTTTGATCGCCCATGCCCATGATACCGCTCCACCGGTGTTCTATTTCAAAAGGGGTATTGGGCAAGATCATTTCTTTCAAAATGGTTTCCAATCGGTTTTGGATCAATGGGGTCTCCCCGAAAACCGTCGTTTCCTCGGTTTTGAAGTCGAGGTTTCTGCCTCCCCCGAATAAGATGCGATCATCGATATTTCTGAAATAATAATAGCCCTCATCGATATGAAAAGTGCCCTTGATATGCAGCTTTTCGATGGGTTTGGTGATCAACACCTGGGCACGGGCAGGTTTTACCGCTTCGTTCACCAACTGGGCTGCAAAACCATTGGTCGCGATCAATAATTTATTGGTGTCGAAGTTGAATTGGTCGGTTTCAACCGATACGGTGTTTCCGTGGTCAGAAAAGTCCTTCACTGTAATCGAATTCAACAGTACGATTCCCTTTTTATGTGCCAAATGCAACAGGGCGGCCATCATTTGGCCGGTGTTCAGTTGGGCTTCCCGATCATTGGTAATATAGTTGGGCCGAATCTTTTGAAAGTGGAAGCTGTTGCCATGAATCCTAAAGGCCGCTTTGTTGAATACTGGGCGGAGCAACCCATTGATCATTGCCATGTGCTCGATACATTCCTCATACAACCCCCCTTGTTCGTCGGTAAATAGTTCATGTCCGCCAAGTTGTCGAAAACCGATTTTGCGATCCCCCAAGGTTTTCCTCAATAGCGCTATCCCGGTCCACCGCTTCCGTACCAGTTCCAATACTTCTTCTTGGGTATGGGCCTGAAGATCGGCCTTGATTTCTGAAATACTGCCAAAACAGGCAAATCCAGCATTCTTGGTGCTTGCCCCCTGAGGCAATATGCCCTTTTCAAGGACCATGATCTTGGCTTTTGGATAACGCGAACGCAGTTGAATGGCGCAGTTAAGCCCCACAATGCCACTGCCCACAATGGTAAAATCGATGTTAGATAACCAGGTTTTGTATTCCCAATAGCTCAGGTTCATCCCGCGAAAATAAAATCAAAATTTAGTGAGGACTATTCTTCCGGTTGCGGTTTCATCACAAAGTCTTCCATGAATTTGGTCGTATAGTTTCCGGCAAGGTAATCGGGATGGTCCATCAATTGCCTGTGAAAAGGAATGGTGGTTTTGACGCCCTCTATGACAAACTCATCCAATGCACGCTTCATTTTATTGATGGCCTCTTCCCTGGTCTGGGCCGTGGTGATCAATTTGGCGATCATTGAATCGTAGTTCGGGGGAATGGAGTAGCCACTGTAGACATGTGTGTCCAATCGTATCCCGTGCCCCCCCGGGGTATGCAATGTGGTGATCTTGCCCGGTGAGGGCCTGAAACCGTTGTAAGGATCTTCGGCATTGATCCTGCATTCGATGGAATGCAGTTTTGGATAGTAATTTTTACCGGAAATGGGAACGCCACCGGCCACCAGAATTTGTTCCCTGATCAAATCGTAATCGATCACCTGTTCGGTGATGGGATGCTCTACCTGGATTCGGGTGTTCATCTCCATAAAATAGAAGTTCCTATGCTTATCGACCAAAAATTCGATGGTTCCCGCCCCCTCGTATTTTATATATTCCGCGGCTTTAACGGCTGCTTTGCCCATGTCTTCCCTAAGCTTATCGGTCATAAACGGGGAGGGGGTTTCTTCCGTCAATTTTTGGTGCCTGCGTTGAATGGAGCAGTCCCTTTCCGAAAGGTGGCAGGCTTTGCCATATTGATCGCCAACCACTTGGATTTCGATATGACGGGGTTCCTCAATCAATTTTTCCATATACATGCCCCCGTTGCCAAAGGCTGCTTTGGCTTCCTGAACCGCACTGTTGAACAGTTCTTCCATCTTTTCTTCCTTAAAAACCGCACGCATCCCTTTGCCACCTCCGCCGGCCGTTGCTTTGATCATCACGGGATAGCCCATCTTTTTGGCCACTTTTTTGGCATCTTCAACATCCTTCAACAGCCCATCAGAACCCGGAACGGTCGGAACCCCGGCCTTCTTCATGGTCGCTTTCGCCGTTGCCTTGTCGCCCATCTTGTCGATTTGTTCGCCGGAAGCTCCGATGAATTTGATCTGGTGCTCGGCACATATTCTTGAAAATTTGGAATTCTCGGATAAGAACCCATAACCGGGATGGATGGCATCGGCATTGGTGATTTCCGCGGCAGCGATGATGTTGGGTATCTTTAGGTATGATTCACTGCTTGGTGGTGGGCCTATACATACCGCCTCGTCGGCAAAGCGAACATGGAGGCTCTCCTTATCGGCAGTGGAATAAACCGCAACGGTTTTGATCCCCATCTCTTTACAGGTCCTGATCACCCGTAATGCGATCTCGCCCCTGTTTGCTATCAATATTTTTTTGAACATGCCTATTGAAAATTAAAAAATCTGACCACATGGCAGTCCGCTTTACACGGAGGGCAACCTTAGTGATTTGAATTTTATGGTTATGATGGATCTACCAAAAACAGCGGTTGGTCGAATTCTACCGGAGAAGAATCATCGACCAATATTTTTACGATTTTACCTGAAATCTCGGATTCGATGTCGTTGAACAATTTCATGGCTTCGATGACGCACAGTACGTCTCCTTTGCCAATGATGTCGCCTACCTCAACAAAGGATGGTTTATCGGGGGAAGGCTTTCTATAGAAAGTACCGATGATGGGTGACTTGATGGTGATATATTTGCCGTCATCATCTGCCGGGGCTTTGGTCGATTTACTTCCTGCCGCAACTGGCGTCTCAGCCGGTGGAGCTGCCATTTGGGTCGGCTGCTGTGCCATTGGAATCTGTTGCACGTAGGTGGTTTCACGGCCACTGCCCAAAGCCCCGGTACGGATCGAGATCTTGAGGTCCTTCATTTCAAGCTTCACTTCCGTGGCACCCGATTTGGCTACGAATTTGATCAGGTTTTGAATGTCTTTGATATCCATGTAAATTAATTTTGGTTAGCGATCTTTATTTTGAGTATGCCCATTTCAAATAAATGGCGCCCCAGGTGAAGCCCCCACCGAAGGCCGCAAATACGATGTTGTCTCCCTTTTTCAGTTGTTTTTCATAATCTGCCAGCAACAAGGGCAGGGTGGCGGAGGTCGTATTTCCGTAATATTGTATGTTCATCATGACCTTGGAATGATCGAGCCCCATACGGTTCGCCGTGGCGTCGATGATGCGTTTGTTCGCCTGGTGCGGCACCAGCCAAGCCACATCTTCATGGTTGAGTTGGTTACGCTCCATGATATAGGCGGCCGCATCGGCCATATTGCTCACCGCAAATTTGAACACCGATTTTCCATCTTGATAGATGTAATGCTTTCTGTTCTTGACGGTTTCCAATGTTGCCGGCAGCAGGGACCCTCCGGCGTCCATATTCAAAAAATTCCGGCCTATCCCATCCGATCTTAGGTACTCGTTCTGAAACCCAAGGCCTTCATTATTGGGTTCAAATAACACGGCCCCTGCACCATCCCCGAAAATGATACAGGTGGTGCGGTCGGTATAATCAACGATCGACGACATTTTATCGGCTCCGATGAGCAATATTTTTTGATACCTCCCCGATTCTATATAACTGGCAGCGGTCGATATTCCGAACAAAAAACTGGAACAGGCCGCCAGCAGATCGTAACCAAATGCATTGGTTGCCCCGATTTCGGTCGCGACAAATGCCGCGGTGGAAGCCACCAGGGTATCCGGGGTTACGGTAGCCACGATGACCATGTCTATTTCTTTAGGGTTGATGTTCCCCTTTTTGAGAAGGTCCTTGGCCGCCTTGATGGCCATGTAAGATGTTCCTTCCCCCTCTTCCGGTTTTAAGATCCGTCGCTCTTTGATGCCCGTGCGCGTGGTAATCCATTCATCATTTGTCTCAACCATTTCTTCCAACATTTTGTTGGTGAGCACAAAGTTTGGTACGTAAGCCCCTACAACGGTAATGGCAGCTGATAATTTACCCATTCCAATGAATTGATTTGTGTCGAAAAAGCATCGAAAACAACACTAAATTGGTGAAAAATAGTGATTTTTAATGACTTTTTGACGATAAACAGTGTTTTTAAGCAGGCTCTTGGATCGGGATCCGAACCGCTGAAGGTTCCATCCGTCGCCACCTCCATCGATCCCCCGAGGATTTCAAAATTGGTTTTCGACCGATAGGGTCGGTTTCCGTCCCATCAATGCACAAAAAAGCCCCCAACTGTAACCTTGGGAGCTCCACTTTTTAATATACCACGGGGCTATACCTCGGCGGTTTCCGTTTTATCGATGAGGATTTGACCCTTGTAGTAAAGTTTGCCCTCATGCCAATGTGCCCGGTGGAACAAATGCATTTCGCCTGTAGTCGGGTCAGTTGCCAAAGTGGGAGCAACCGCCTTGTAGTGGGTTCGTCTTTTATCCCTTCTCGTTTTCGATATTTTTCTCTTAGGATGTGCCATTGATCACTTATTTATCCGTTTTAAACTTTTTTAATGCGTCCCATCTCGGGTCGTTTTCCGTTTTATGCTCCTGCGTTTCTTTTGGTTGAAGTGCCTTCAGTTTATCGAGCGTCTCTGATTTCAAGCTGCCATCCAAAACCCCGGGATGGATTCGTTTCTGCGGCACCGCCAATACCAGCATCTCATAGAGGTATTGGGCTATATTGATCTGGTGCTCCCCGTGGGGAATGATCAACATTTCGTCATCCTCATCATTATAGGCCTCCCCGAATTTCACGACCAGTTCCATGGTGGTGGCAATCGGTTGGTCGAAGGGTTCGTTGGTGACATCACAGCCGACATTGACTGTTCCCTTTGCAGCGAACTCCAATTCAAGCATTGTGCCGGTTTTGTTCAGTACAACGTTCACCAAGATATGGCATGACCTAAATTCATCGTAACCAAAAGATTCAAAGAACTCGTTTTCAATTACGTATTCAAACTGGTGTTTTCCTAGCTTCAATCCTGAGAAAGGAATGAGATATTCCTTATTCTTCATCCTTAACGACACTGGTTCAACGTAAATGACCATCTAAAAGATGGGGTGCAAAGATAATATTATTTTGATAAAAGCCAATTCTTATCAAGAAATAAACGAATGTTTATCCAGCCTCCCACTGCGGGGGGAATTACCAGGTCAAAACAGGCCTAACGCCGCATTTTCTGCTTCTGCATCGCATTCTCGCTCAGGTCCTGAAATTCCCGGCGATTCTTAAAAATATGTAGGGCCGTAAAAACTGCCTCTTTAAAGGAACTGTGATCGGCGATCCCTTTGCCCGCAATTTCGTAAGCCGTCCCATGATCCGGGGAGGTTCGGACCTTAGTGAGGCCTGCCGTAAAATTCACCCCTTTTCCAAACGACAGGGTTTTAAAGGGAATAAGGCCCTGATCGTGATAGGCCGCCAATACGGCATCAAAATCTGCATAGGCCTGGGAACCAAAAAAACCGTCCGCGGAATAGGGTCCGAAGACCAAGTGTCCGGCATCTGACATTTCCCGGATTACCGGTTTCATGATTTCCTCATCTTCCTGCCCGATCACGCCATGGTCGCCACTGTGCGGATTGATGCCCAAAATCGCGATTTTGGGACGTCTTATCCCAAAATCCATCATCAACGTCTTTTCCATGGTCCGCACTTTGGTGCGGATCAAAATGGGATTGATGGCAGAGGGGGCGTCTTTAAGGGGTAAATGATCGGTGAGCAGCCCCACTTTAAGTTCGTCACTGACCATGAACATGAGACTTTCACCCCCAAGTTCCTGGGCGAGGTAATCGGTATGGCCCGCGAATTTGAAATCCTCGGCCTGTATGTTGTTCTTGTTGATGGGGGCCGTGACCAAGACATCGATGTCCCCGTTCTTCAGGGCGGCGACCGCCGATTTTAGCGATTTTAAGGCATATTCGCCCGCTTCCTTGGTTTCCTTTCCGAAAGCCACTTCCGGCACTTCCTTCCATACGTTCAGCACGTTGATTTTTCCCTCAAGGGCATCCGAAGCTTCGCTGATGCCGTGATAGTTGATTTCTATGCCGAGCTCGGTCTTTTGAAAGGAAATGGTCTTGTTGGAAGCAAAAAAGATCGGCGTACAAAATTCGAGCATGCGGGTGTCCTCAAAGGTCTTCAGGGCGACTTCACAGCCTATCCCATTAAGGTCTCCTATTGATATGCCCAACTTTATTATCTCGTTCTCGTCCATTATATCTTTACCTTTGTGTCCACAATTGCAGCACAAAACTACTTAAATTATACGGAAGATGTTTACGGGAATTATTGAAACTTTGGGCACGGTAGGGAAACTTGAAAGAGAGGGAAGCAATCTTCATATCACGGTAAAATCGCCATTGGCCAGGGAATTGAAAATCGATCAAAGCGTGGCCCATAACGGGGTATGCCTTACCGTAGTGGATGTTACGGATGACCGCTATAAGGTCACCGCAATTGATGAGACCTTGCAAAAATCCAATTTGGGCCAACTAACGATCGGCGATCCGGTGAATCTGGAGCGGGCCATGGTTTTGGGCAGTCGTCTCGATGGGCACCTTGTGCAGGGTCATGTCGACAGAACCGGGGTCTGTACCGGGATCGAACTGAAAGACGGAAGCTGGATCTTTTCTTTTTCCCATGCCCCTTCCCCCGATCATCTTACCGTTGAAAAGGGCTCGATCACCGTTGACGGCACGAGTTTGACCGTGATCGATTCTGGGATCGATACCTTTAGCGTGGCCATCATTCCCTACACCTACGAACACACGCGGTTCAAATCGTACCGGGTGGGCAGTACCGTAAACCTTGAATTCGATATGATCGGGAAATATGTGGCCAAACTCCTTTCGGCACGCCAAGTATAAGGTCGTTGCGGCTATGGAAACTCGAATTGGCCCTTTGGCAATAGGGGCTGGCCTACTCCTCAAAAAAACTGATGGAAGAACCGATCCAGGTATCCTGGGTCAAATGGGACACATTGATCAGGTCACCTTTGCCCATCCGTGTCAGGTTTATAATGGGTTTCAAGCGATTTTCCTCGGAATTCCAGGCATACAGAATGCGAAGTTCCACTTTTGAATTTTTTTCGGTATTGGTCTTGATCAACGGGGCATAGACCACTTTGCGCTGCAGCAGGTAATTTTGTTTGTCCGTGATCTTTGCGATGGTCTCTGAGGTAGGGTGAAGGTCGATTCCCTTGCCCGCAAACGAAAACAGTGGTTTCATCACATAGTCGTGCAGATCGATGCCTTCGGGGTAGTCGTTCAAATAGTAGGATGGCGGAACGGCCTGGTGCCGCAGCATGGGCATAATACATTTTGAAATGATAAAAAACCAATCGGGGTGGGTGATCCACTCCACTTCCACATCATCGAAAAGGTTAAAATCGGTCTTTAAATTTTCGATCCGTTGCAGCTCATCAAAAATCACCCTGTTGTAGATCCGAGTGATCGGGACCCTTTTCCCATTTTTTTCGTAAAAAAGGTTACGTCCTTCCTTGATCACCTTGGTCAGGCAAACCACCTCAATTCCAAGAGCCTTTCTGGTGGCCCAAAAATCGATCCTGGTCTTCTGCTTTTCGGGAAACAGCTCGAGCAGAATAACATTTTCAGGATTTTCCTTGCCGACAATCACCTTTCCCACTTCCTCCAAATAGCGCTTTTCATCCAGCCCATCCAGATAATACTGAAATCCTTTTTTGGGGATGTTCGGGTAATTTTTAAGAAATGTCCTGCCCAAAAAGGGCTGGTAGAACATCAGGGATGGAAAAGCTTGAAGTTCAATAAGTTGCGGACCTATTCCGCCTTTTCCATCGTCACAAAGTCCAAAATCGATCGCCAAAAAATGGGGGTTGCCCATGGGAGAGGGCGATTGCAGATGCTTGGGGGTAAACCGTTGTCTCAGGGCTTCGAAATCCATGGTGTTGATCTGCTCCAGAATGGCGTCACAGGCCTCAAAGACCTTTTGCTTTAACGCTTTGTCGAGAAAGACCGGGGTTTCCGAAATGCGGAAGGCGCAAGGTTCGCCAAAGGTATCGGCCACCTCTTTTTGAAGGTTTTCATAATAGTCGTCCTTGAAATCGCGGTTAAAGGCTTCCCTGATACTTGGAATCATACAGACATTAATTTATAGGAATCGATATTATCGGCCGCTTGTTTCAAAAATCGGGGGATGATGGTATGGTTGGTCTTCATGATCTTGTCGTCATCGTCTAAATGGGCAATCATATCCAAATACTTTGTTTTGCCGTACTTTTTGATGATCGTTTTCCGTTTGTCGGCCCGTTGAAAGTAGTGGAGCATGCCCAGTGAATCGGCTTCGGGATGAAACTGCACCCCAAATATCTCCTTGCTGAACCGAATGGCCATCACGGCCCTTTCCAAGGGCACGTGTTCCCGGATTTTTTCCCGGCAGAGCACTTTTCCCTCCAGGGTATCCAATTTCCATTCCTTGGGGCCCACGACCTGGTAATCCCTGGAATCGACGGCATAAAATGGATCGTTAAGGCCTTCGAAAAGAGGCTCATGTTCTCCGCTCTTCGTTTTGTAGATGGGGAATATCCCGAAGGAGGTCGTCCGGCGTTTGGTCACCTTTGCCAAATCCCAGTGTACACATGCCAACTGAAACGAATGACAGATCAGGAACAGATGTTTTTTATTGGGTTTCGATAGGTTATGGTGCAACAGGGCATCCAAAAAATTAAAATAGTCGGCCTCCCAAGGTTCGCCCAGGATCATGGGAGCACCGGGGCCACCCGAGGAAATAAAGATATCGTAGTCTTCCACCAAAGGGATTTCCCCTTCGACCCTCACCTCGAAAACATCGAAGTTCCCGCTTATATCGTCTTGTGACAAAAATTCGGTCACCAACGCCTTGATGCATCGCATCCCTTCATTGGCATGGCCTGCATTCATGTCCAAGACCGCGACTTTATAATTGTTGTGCATGTAATCTATTTTGTTCGGCCAACCTGCCCGGCCCGCTACGCTTCTTTATAACCCTTTTGCGGTCTCCGCCACCACATATTTTACCACTTCCTTGAGATCTTTGGTCTCTTCAAACACCTTGAGCTGTCGGTCTGCCCCGGAGCCCTGTTCCAAGATTTGATAAACGAAGTTGACCTCATTTCGGCAACCGAGATCGTCTACCACGTCATCGATGAATTCCAAAAGCTCCTCCATCAAGGTGGCAAAGGGAACTTCTTCCTCCTTCCCGAAATCGATCAATTTGGCCTCGATGCCCCAGCGGGCGGCGCGCCATTTGTTCTCATTGATCAGGATGCGCCGATATCCCCTGAAACTTTGGTTCTTTTGGTGCAATTTGCTCAATTTGGCAATGATGCATTGCATCAAGGCCGCAACGCACACCACTTCATCTACGGTCATGAGCATGTCACAGACCCGGAATTCGACGGTGGGGTAAAATGGATGGAGACGTATGTCCCACCAAATTTTCTTACCATTATCGATACAGTTCGTCTTAACCAATAATTCCACGAACTTGTCGTACTCCCCTACACTTGCAAAATAAGGCGGGATGCCCGTACGTGGAAATTTATCGAATATTTTGGACCGGAACGATTTGAAACCGGTTTCGCGACTCTCCCAAAATGGTGAATTGGTGGAAAGGGCATAGAGGTGGGGCAGAAAATACCGGGCCACGTTCATGATCTGCAGTCCTTCCTCCCTGCTGGGGATTCCCACGTGCACGTGCATCCCAAAAATAAGGTTCGATCGGGCCACATCTTTCATCTCCTGGATCAACACATCGTACCGCGGATTGGGGGTGATCAATTGTTCGCTCCAATGTGAAAATGGATGGGTACCGGCCGCTGCCACCTTAAGGTCTTCCTTGGCGGCAAGCTCAAATATCTGCTGTCGCAAATATGATACCTCATCCCTGGCCTGTTGGATATTCTCACAGACATTGGTGCCCATTTCCACGACCGACTGGTGCATCTCCTCCTTTATGCGCTCTTTCAGGATTACCTTTCCCCCATCGATGATCTTCGACATTTGGGAATGCAGGGTAAGCGTATTGGCATCCAGTATCTGAAATTCTTCCTCTATTCCCAGTGTGAATTTATGCATATCGATTCTTTCGGATAATACGGCCTAATCTATTTTGTTTTTTTTGTGCTGCTCTTGGTCGCTGTCTTTTTTGGAGCGTCCAAACCGCCTTTGGCGGGTTCCCGTTTCACTGCCGTAGTGGTCGGTTTTGCCTTTTTGGCAGCTACCTTTTTTACGCTGGGGGCTGTTGGTTTGGATGCGCTCACCTTCGGGCTGGCCGCTTTTTTGACCGGGGCCGCCTTTGGCTTGACCGTTGCTTTGGCCTTAGGGGCCACTTTGGCCTTCGAGACTGCCTTGGCGGTGGCAGCAACCGCTTTAACGGCCTTTGCCGGTTTTGCCTTGGGCGAAGGTTTTTTCGCCGCGACTTTTTTGGCAGCAGCCTTTTTCACCACGGCCTTATTGGCCTTGGCACTTCCTTTTTTGGTTTTTGGCGCTTCAGGTACGGCCGCACCTTTGATGAAGGTGCCCCATGAAGAATTGCTTTGTTTTTCCTTGTGGGAAAGGGCCTTTTCTATGGCAAACTTGGCGGCATGTTTTACGATCCAATCGAAGTTGGCCTGGCCCACCGAATTCACATCCGCATCGGGCGCAGGATTGCAGAAGTCGATGGCAATGGGGATTCCGTCACGAACCGCGAATTCCACGGTGTTGAAATCATAGCCCAGGGCCTTGTTGAGTTTAATCGTATAATCATGAATGGTTTTCATCAATTTTTTATGCTCCTCCCCTTTGGTCTTGGGTTCGGTGGCATAGCGTAGGTGAAATTCGTTCCTGGGCTCATAGGGCATGATGTGCACGTATTTTTGCCCCAGGCAATACACCCTGTAATAATCCTCAAAAACGATTTCCTCTTGGAGCATCATCACCAATTGGCCCGTTTCCCCATGTTTGTGGAACAGGTCGTCCGGACTGTCAACACGATAAACACTTTTCCATCCTCCTCCTGAATGCGGCTTCATATAGGCCGGAAATCCGATATAGTCGAAAATATAGTCCCAATCCAAAGGTGCCTTTAGGTTTCGGAACGACTTTTCGGTAGTGTCGTCGGGCCGCTCCTTAGAGGGCAGCAGTACCGTTTTCGGCACTGGAATCCCCAACTCGACGGACAGACAATTGTTAAAAAATTTTTCGTCGGCACTCCACCAAAAAGGGTTGTTGATCACCGCCGTTCCCATAAGGGCGGCATTTTTGAGGTAGGCCCTGTAAAAGGGGGCTTCCTGGGAAATTCGGTCGATGATCACGTGATACCCGTAATCAACGCCTTGTTGCACCTTGTCGATAAGGACGGGCTCGGCAACGACCTTGCCCACGCCCTGTGCATTCACTTCATCGATAAAGGCCCAGGGGAAAGTGTCTTCCATTCCAAATAATATTCCTACTTTTTTTGCCATGATATTTTATATTGTTAGTTGTTGGTTTATGATCAGAAATATTTGCCTATGTATTCGGGGAACACCATTTTCCAAAGGGGCCAATCGTGTTCAATCCATTTTTTTTCATCGTACCAATACGGGATGCCCTTCGCCTCCAAGATTCCCGCCATACGTTGGTTTTTGGGTTGGCAACTGTCCCAATCGGAGGTGCTCAGCACGATCTGCATATGATGGTATTTCCACCCTTCCGCATTATGCATGAATTCATCCGGACAATTCAAATAGATGCGCAGATCATCCGATAATGGGGTGAAATTACGAATATTGAAGACCCCGCTCATCGAGAAGAGGTGCGACACCAGATCGGGATAGCGGAAAGCGGTATTGGCCGCATGGTATCCCCCAAAACTCACGCCCGCCACGGCCACCCTATGGGTGTTGCACTCATTTTGGATAAAAGGAATCAACTCCTCCTTCAAGAACTGCATGTACAGTTCATAGTTGTGTATTTTCACCTCCGATGCCAGATCATCGGCATAGAACGAAAGCATATCTATGGTTTCCACATTGTAAAGCTTGATACGGCCTTCGTCAACAAAACGCATCACCGAGCCGTTCAGGCCAAAGTCCGTATTTTGGGTGAACTGCCCGCCCGAAGAAGGGAACATCAAAACAGGGTGACCCCAATGGCCGGTCACTTCGAGATTGATGTTTCTCGATAAGATATTCGAATAATACGGAATGTATTGAATGTCGGCCATAGATTACAATATAGACTAAAATTACTTAACTGTCAATCCTTTAAGGTGGGCAAAATTAATTTATTTCCGGATGGTAACGCTTCATTTTTTTTGGAATCCTTATACTTGCAGACCCAATGGAAAATTCATGCGGTATCAAGTCGATTTTGTAAGTCTCAAGGGAAGCTTTTTCTCGAAAAATTTGAACCGATCGGTAAAATTCAGATGGGTGGCGCCGCCCCATTATGATGGCACTAAGGAAGCTTTCCCCGTATTGATGATGAATGACGGACAGGATTTCAATGCACTGAACCTGGAACGCGCTTTGACCTTGGCCTATGCCAACCCAACGATACGTCCTTTTATTTATGTGGGCATCGAAGCCAATGAGAACAGGTTACAGGAATACGGCACTGCCGCTTTTGCCGATTTTAAGGGCAGGGGCAGCCTTGCCCCTAAGTATTCCGCCTTTGTGATGGAAGAATTTATCCCGTTCCTGAAAGACAGATTCAAGGTTTCGGATCAGGGCAAAAATTGGGTCTATGGAGGCCTTTCGCTGGGCGGCCTATCGGCTTTCGATATCGCTTTCAACAATTCCCGTTCTTTCGGCAAGGTAGGCGTGTTCAGCGGTTCCTTTTGGTGGCGCAAAAAAGCATACATCAAGAAAGACATGGCCGATCGAAGTAGGATTGTCCTGGACATGGTAAAGAACGGCACCTTCAGTCCCCATCTAAAATTCTGGTTCCAATGCGGAACGGAAGACGAGACCGCCGACCGAAACAATAACGGTATCATCGATGCCATAGACGATACTCTTGATCTTATCAAGGAACTGAGCCAAAAAGGCTATGCCTACCCGGGCGATATCACTTATGTTGAAATTGACGGCGGCAAACACGATATGCCAACCTGGGGGCACATTTTTCCCGCTTTCATCGAATGGGCGTTCGGGACAAAGGCACTGCATTGATGGCCAACCAAATCGTTTGAACTATACTTTGATGAAAATCCCCTTTTTATGCAGCGCGTAGCCTAACAGCACATAAAAACCGACCACGGTAAGGGCGTATAAAAGGGAAGACATTTGCATCGACATGAAATCATGGACATAGATCGATTGAAAAAGCCATCCATGGAGCGAGGAATCCCCGTTCACTTTGATCATCCCCAAAATTTTACTGATAAAGCTCGATAAGAAGTAAAGGATAATCGCATTGGCGCCCGCATACCTGAACAAACTCCCGAACTGGATTTTTTTCACATCGGTCAGATAATAGATCAATGCCAACACCAAATTGGCCCATCCTGCGGTGACCAATACAAAACTGCTCGTCCACAAGGCTTTGTTGATAGGGAAAAAGAGGTCCCATAAGTGGCCAATGATCAAAAATGACCCCCCCATTCCCATCAAAAGTGTTGCTTTTTTACTTTGCTTTGAGGTCATTATCAGGCCTGCAAAGATGCCCAACAAAGCACTCACAATGGCCGGGATGGTGCTCAGCAGACCCTCGGGATCGTAATCAGCTTTCCACATATGGGTGCCCAGCACTTGCAGGTCGATATAGTTGGCAAGATTGTTCGGAGCCCGATCCAGGGTAGATGCGATGCCGTTGACAGGGACAAGGACCATCAACAACCAATACCCGATCAATAAAAAAGCGGAAATGCCTACCAAAGCCTTCCATTTCGTATGGAGGAACAGCAGGGAAGCAAAGAAGAAAACCACCCCGATGCGTTGTAAGACCCCAGGGAACCGTATCTCGGCAAAATCCTTTATAAAGGGAAAGCTTAAAGTGAAGGCCCCCAGAAAAAGGCCAAGTCCGATCAATTTTAAACTTCTTATGGTTATTTTTTTATAAATGGCGGGCGAGGCCGTTTTGTCTTTATAGGAAAACGAGATCGAAGTGCCCACGATAAAAAGGAAGAATGGGAATACCAGATCGGTAGGGGTATACCCATGCCATTCGGCATGTAAGAACGGGGCATAGACACTCGACCAGGTGCCCGGGGTATTGACCAAGATCATCAAAACGATGGTCGTACCGCGGAAGATGTCTACAGAAATGATCCTATTGCCCATAATTCATTTTTGTTCAAAAGGTGAGTGCTATACCCTATTTTTCAATCGATGTACGAATTTTAAACCGCTCCAGTCCTTGTCGATTGCAGCAACCTTGATATCTACCAAGCCTGTTTTCAGGACCGTTTCCCTGATCAGGTCCCTGTTCAGGTCGGTTGGCAATTGGGAACTGCCTTTGGGCCAGCTGATCCAAAGGGCGCCATTTATCCGCAACGCCTTTGAATACTTTTCCAAGACCTTTTGCAATTCCTCCAAACCGGTGCAGAACAAATGTATAAAATCAGCATTTTCAAGCTCAATTTGCAGCAACCGTTCCACCCGATCGGGAAAATCCTCGAACAAATCGAAATAATGTCCTGGCGGGTCATACAGCAATATTTGCATCCCAGCTTTTATGCCCAGCTTCTTGGCCAGGGGCGTTTTTGAATAGCCTGCTATTGTCATGTTTCCGAATGACACGATGTATTGAGATCGTTTGGTTACAAAATATGGTCTTTCATCCTGTTCCAGGCCTTGATCAATAGGAATCCGGAAACAAAGGCAACGGCGGTAAGCACCATGGCCGAAGTGGTCCTGCCATAGATCCAATAGCCGGTCGCGAACATGATCGAATAGATCAGCACGCATCCCAACAGCATGGCGGTGAGGCCAGAGGGCACGCTCCATTTTTCCCTGGTGTTTACTATGGTTACCCCGTCTGTTTCGGCTTCCGCGACCACTTTCGACCAGCCGGGGCCTCCGGGCTGTATTTTTTTATAGAAATCCCTCAGTACCTCCTTCGATTCGGGTTGGGTCATATAGGTGGCCGTCAACCATATCGAGGTGGTAACCAATACCACGAAGGGATACTCTGTCCAGTCGGGGAGCAATCCGGTATCGGGGGCAAAAAGATAGGGGCCCAATGCGGTGGTCTTCAACAAGATAGAAATGATGCCCGAAGCGAACATGGCCGTGATCTCGCTCCAAGAATTGATCCGCCACCAAAACCATCTCAAGATGAAAATGAGTCCGGTACCGGCCCCAAAGGTCAACAAGATATCGAATATCTGTAGGGCATTTTCGAGGGCAAGCGCCAATACGGCGCTAAAGACCATCAATACGACGGTCGACAATCGGCCCACCGCCACCATTTGTTTTTCGGTCGCGGCCGGATTGATCTGTTGTTTATAAAAGTCGAATACGATATACGAAGAGCCCCAGTTCAGCTGCGTGGAAATGGTGCTCATATAGGCCGCGATAAGCGAGGCCAAAACAATCCCTAAAAGGCCGCTGGGCAATTTGGTCAACATGGCCGAATAGGCCAGATCCTGCCCTAATTTGCTTTCGGCCACATTCGGAAAAGCCTCATGGATACTCGCGATGTCGGGATAGACCACCAAGGAGGCCAGGGCCACCAAGATCCATGGCCAAGGGCGTAGGGCATAATGCATGATATTGAAAAAGAAGGTCGCACCGATGGCGTGGTTTTCGTTTTTGGCCGCCAACATTCGCTGGGCGATGTAGCCGCCACCGCCAGGCTCGGCCCCGGGATACCATGAACTCCACCACTGTACTGCCAAGGGAATGATGAACAAAGTGATCAAAGCTTTTTTGTTGCTGAAGTCAGGCACGATATTGAGTTTCGCAGAAACAACCTCATGGGCCATCAAGGCCTCAATGCCCCCAACTTCCGGAATGTTCACCAAATAAACCGCCGCGGCAATGGCCCCCGACATGGCCACAAAGAAGAGCAAAAAATCGGTATAGACCACCCCTTTAAACCCCCCAAGGGCACTGAAGGTCACGGTGATCAAGCCCGCGCTGACCACGGTGACCCAGGGGTCGAGGCCGAGCATGATGCCCCCTATTTTTATAGCGGCCAGCGTTACCGAGGCCATGGTGATCACATTGAACAACACCCCCAGATAAACCGCCCGAAACTTTCTTAGGAACTTGGCCGGGCCTCCGCCATAACGCATTTCATAAAACTCCAGATCGGTATTCACATTCGATTTCCGCCACAGCTTGGCATATACAAATACGGTCAAAAGCCCAGTGATCAAAAAAGCCCACCATACCCAGTTGCCAGAGACGCCGTTGGTTCGTACGATATCGGTCACCAAGTTCGGGGTGTCCGTGGAAAAGGTGGTCGCCACCATCGACAGGCCCAACAACCACCAGGGCATGGTCCTTCCCGAAAGAAAAAATTCCGAAGAACTTTTTCCCGATTTTTTGGAAACTACGATACCGATGGCCAGGACTATGGAAAAGAAAACGACAATAAAACTATAATCGAGGGTGCTTAATTGCATAATTTGGTTGTTGGTTAATAGCTAAAGATATAATTTTTTAGGATATTTTTGAGGTTTGCCCAACAAACCCCAACCTTGCTGTTCAAAGACCCCCCTATGGAAATATCTACCACTGCCTGGACTCTTGCTTTTTTGGCTGCTTTTGTGGTGGGGATTTCAAAAGGGGGCATCAAGGGCATCGACGTGCTGACGGTTACCTTGATGGCCTTGGCTTTCGAAAGCAAGGCCTCGACCGGCATCCTGGTACCGCTGTTGATCATGGGCGATATTTTTGCGGTCATCTACTACAACCGCCACGTACAATGGAAATATGTCTTTCGTTTTCTGCCCTGGATGATAGGCGGCGTACTGATCGGGGTGCTGGTCGGGAACGATCTCGATGAGCAGACCTTTAAAATCGGGATGGCCATCATCATCCTGGCCAGTGTGTTGATGATGTACTGGTGGGAAAGAAGGAAATCGAAATCGGTGCCCACCCACTGGGCCTTTGCGGGTTTTATGGGCATTCTGGCGGGCATCACCACCATGGTGGGCAATTTGGCCGGGGCTTTCGCCAATATTTTCTTTTTGGCCATGCGGCTGCCCAAAAATGAATTTATAGGTACCGCGGCCTGGTTGTTTTTTATAGTCAATCTGTTTAAGTTGCCTTTTCATATCTGGGCGTGGGGCACCATCACCCCCGATACCTTGGTCTTTAATCTAAAACTGCTGCCGGCCATTTTATTGGGCCTGTTCGCAGGCGTAAGGTTGATAAAAATCATCAAGGAAGGCTTCTACCGCCAGATCATTTTGGTCTTTACGGCCTTAGGGGCCCTGCTTATTCTATTGCGCTAGCATCACCTGCCCCGCCAAGGCAAATTTATTCGTAAATTTCAAGGTTGACCCGCCAATACCATACAGATGAACGCAATACATTTCATTCCCCGTTTGTTCTTGCCTGCTATCGCGGCCCTATTCTTGGGAATCGGCTGTACTCAAAAAAGCGCTCCTACGGCCCCGACCGAAGCCCCGATTTTGGCCGAGGTGGAACAGGCCCTTCAAGACCTGGCGGCAACCTGGTACCCAAGAGCGGTAGATACTGTCAATGGCGGTTATTGGTCCGATTTCAACGCGCAATGGGAACGGGAAGGGCCTCAGCACAAAATGGTGGTGAGCCAGGCACGACAAGTGTGGTCTGCCTCAACCCTGGCCCTGTTCCATGGTGATGAACACTACAAAAAAATAGCGGATCACGGCTATCGGTTTTTAAGGGACCATATGTGGGATTCGGTCAATGGGGGATTCAATACGCTAATGGCTTTGGAAAATGGTGCCTTGAATAGGATTTCCACCGGAAAAAGCGCCTATGGCAATTCGTTCGCCATCTATGCTTTGGCCACTTATTATAAGGCATCCGGCGATACCATGGCCCTCGACTTGGCGAAAAATACCTTTTATTGGTTGGAAGATCATGCCCATGACCCCGAGTATCTTGGCTATTTCGATGTGTTGCGACAAGACGGGTCCTGGATGCTCGACCAAAAAGAAAACGACGACAACTACGATAATTTTATCCGCAAGGATTGGAAAGACCAAAATTCGACCATACACCTTTTGGAAAGTTTTACGGCCCTATATGGGGTATGGCCCGATGCTTTGTTAAAAAAACGGCTGGAAGAACTCTTGGTCTTGGTCAGGGACACCATTACCGACAACCAAGGCTCCCTGAGCCTGCATTTGCAAAGGGACTGGACCGCGGTTTCCCTCAGGGATTCTTCAGAAACCTATAGAAAGGAACATTTTTGGCTGGATCATGTTTCTTTTGGGCATGACGTGGAAACTGCTTTCTTGCTCCTCGAGGCCTCGCATGTACTGGGCATCAAGAACGATACCCTTACCGGCCGAAAGGCAAAAAAGATGGTCGACCATGGCATTGAATACGGTTGGGATAACGATCTGGGCGGGTTCTATGATGGTGGTTACTACCATACCCCCGGGAAATGTACCATAGAAAACCGTGCAAAGGTCTGGTGGACAGAGGCGGAAGGCCTAAATTCACTTTTACTGATGGCTCAGTTGCACCCAGGCGAACCCCGGTATTTCGACCTGTTCAAAAAACAATGGGCCTATATCAACACCTACATGGTCGATCATGAACATGGAGGTTGGTACCATGAAGGACTCGATACCGACCCTTCGGCCAGGAACGATCCCAAGGCCCATATCTGGAAAACCAACTATCATAATATACGGTCTTTGGTCAATGTGATCGAAATGCTAAAGGGCGATTTTATGCTGACCCGACCCTACCTTGAACCCGCACAATAATACACTTCGATCAGGTGTAGCGCGAAGGTTTTAAATGTTGAAAAATGGCTGTTTTGTGGGACTTCATTGCCATATATCAACAATAATTTCTAATTTAGTCCTATTGGAATGGCCGATTGATTGTCTTTTATGCCATACCCTTTTTGTTCAAGGGAGGCTTAAAACGATCGGTTTTTCAAAATTAAAGATTGCCCGACCCAACCAGCTTCATACTAAAGTTTCAATTGATACGTTCGCTTGTTATGATGCGTTATATTGGGTGTTTTATACTTTTATTTTGGGCCACGTCTTGTGGTTCGCTCGGCCTTATGGGCAAATCGGCCTCCAAAGTGGAGCCGGAAACGCCCCCATTGAACAAAGCAAAGGCTTATGATCGTATCATCACCAAGGAAACCATCACCCAAAAAGGGCTCTTCGATGTGCATTTGGTAGGCGGCAGATACTATTTCGAAATCGCAGATAGCTTATTGAATCGCGAAATCCTGGTCGTGACGCGTTTTATCAAAACCCCCTCCGGTGCCGGTAATTATGGCGGTGAAAAAATCGGGGAAAACACCATTATTTTTGAAAAGGGCCCGAACGGGAATATCTTTCTGAGAATCGCGACCTTGGTCAGTGCCGCCAATGAGGAAGATGCCATATCAAAAGCGGTGAACAACGCCAACATCACGCCCATTCTCGAAGCTTTTGACATCAAAGCCTCGAACGACGACAATACTTCACATGTCATCGATGTCACCGATTTTGTGAACGGTGAAAACCCGCTACTGGCGCTCAGCAACGACCAAAAGGATGCCTACAAGCTTCTGGGCTTGGAAAAGAACAAGTCCTATATCAAAGAAATAAAAACCTTTCCGATCAACACCGAAATCAAAACGGTGAAGACCTATAAGGCCAAATCCACCCCGGGGGATTCAAAAAAAGAACTTCCCGCCGCGGTACTGGCAGGCGTGGTTACCCTTGAAATCAATAATTCGATGGTGCTTTTGCCGAAAGAACCGATGCGCAAACGTTTTTTTGATGCGCGGGTGGGCTACTTCGCCAGCTCCTACCTCGAATATGGCGACGACCAACAAAAGGTCGACAGAAATACCTATATCCACCGCTGGCGATTGGAAGCCAAACCGGAAGACGAGCAAAAATGGCGCAACGGGGAACTGGTGGTTCCCAAAAAACCGATAGTCTACTATATCGATCCCGCGACCCCTGAACAATGGAGGCCCTATTTAATGCAGGGCATCAACGATTGGCAGGTGGCCTTCGAGCAGGCCGGGTTCAAAGATGCGATCGTTGCCAAGGAATGGCCAGAAAACAATCCGGATATGAGCCTGGAAGATGCGCGTTTTTCCATATTGCGCTATTTTGCCTCCCCCTCCAAAAATGCATACGGGCCGAACATCGTAGACCCCAGAAGCGGGGAAATCTTGGAAAGCCATATCGGCTGGTACCATAATTTGATGACCCTATTGCACAACTGGTACATGATTCAGGCAGGAGCTGTGGATGAAAGGGCCCAGAAAATGGAGTTCGAACCCGAGTTGATGGGCCAACTCATTCGGTTCGTCTGTGCCCATGAAGTGGGCCATACCCTTGGGCTGAGGCACAATATGGGGGCAAGCTTTGCAACCCCTGTCGAGAAATTGAGGGATGCCGCCTGGCTGCGCAAAAACGGCCATACGAGTTCGATCATGGACTATGCCCGTTTCAATTATGTGGCGCAGCCCGAAGACAGTATCCCTGCGAGGGACCTCATGCCCAGGATAGGCGATTACGACAAATGGGCCATACAATGGGGTTATTCCCAATTTCCGGAAGACTTATCGGCCGCAACGGAAAAGGAACTGTTGGCACGGACAGTGGTCGACAGTATCTCAAACAACCCCAGATTGTGGTTCGGTGGGGAAGGCCGCGATTTCGATCCCCGATCGCAAACCGAAGACCTGGGTGACAATGCCATGCTCGCCAGTTCCTATGGCATTTTGAACCTGCAGCGCATCGCGCCGTTTTTAAGAAACTGGACCAAGGAACATGACAGTGACGACTTTTCCAATCTGGATCAGGTATATACCGATTTGGTCAGTCAATACAGCGATTATCTTTTCCATGTGGCGAAAAATATCGGCGGCATCTATGTCACGCCCCAAACCATGGCGGAAGATGGGGAAGTGTACCGGCCCGTCCCCAAGGAAATTCAGCAGCAAGCACTCGCCTTTATGGGCCAACATCTCTTTCAAGAACCAAAATGGCTTTTGCGAAACGATATTCTGAATGCCATACAATCCCCGCAATCGAAGGAATCGGTGACCAAGACCATGGAAAGTGTGGTGATGAACCTACTGGGCGGCAGCAGGCTCAGCCGCATGACCTTCATCGCTGAGCGCTATGCCGATGAAAATCCCTACACCCCGGAGGAATATCTCGACAATCTCAATCATATGGTTTGGGGCACCATGAACGTTTTCTATCAGACCAATGCCTACCAAAGAAAGATCCAAAAAGCCTATGTTTCCAATCTGATCGCCCTTTACAAGCCCAATGAGGCCGAAGGACTGGTCGAGGGCATATTGGCCAAACTTTCGGAAGGATATACCGCCCATACCGATGTGCGTTCCCTGGCCCTGGACAACCTCCTGAACCTTCAAAGGAACATAAAGAACACCATTCCGGTGATTACCGACCGGCTCACCATCGCACACCTTACCTATCTCCAGAAGGAAATAGAGGGCGTTGTGGGAGAAACCAAGGATACCGATCCGTTCTATGTCCCCATCAACAGGGAGCTGTCGATCAAGCAGAACGGGGAACAGTGATCTGGTAACTTCATCCGCATATTCAATCGCATTGAAGGGTAGGTAACCCGTAGCCAAAGTTTACCTTGGAATAAAACGTAGCCTGGGTTATAGCCACCTTCTTCTTCTGAAATAGATCAGCATGCCCAAGGCTATGATAAACATAAGCCCCAACATGATAAAATAGCTATAACGGAAATGGAGTTCTGGCAATACGTCGAAATTGGTCCCATAAATCCCTGCGATAAAGGTCAAGGGGATGAAGATGACCGAAAAGATGGTCAAAAATTTCATGATATCGTTGAGTTTGCTGCTGATCGTGGTGTGGTATATGTTCAGCTGATCCGATAAGATTTCACGATAGGTATCGGATGATTCATTGGCCTGGTTGATATTTTCCAGGAGTTCCTTAAAATGGATATAGGTGCTTTCATCGATCAATTCAGAATCCATTTTCGACAGGCTCAAAATCATCTCCTTGGCCGGTTTGATGCTTTTTCGCAAAAAATTGAGCTCCCGTTTATAGGTATAAATTTCGTCGATGACACTTTTACGGGGTTCGAGTAGCAGGGTTTCTTCCAAAGTTTCGATTTTTTCGCCCAAGATCCCTATGATATAGATATAATTGTCGATGACGATGTCGAGAAGGGCGTAGGCCAAATAATCGGTGCCCCCATGGCGGATCCTTTTCTTTTGGTTGCGTATCCGTTCGCGAACCGGTTCAAAAACGTCTCCTTTCTTTTCCTGAAAAGAGATCAGGACCGATTCGGTGATGATGATACTGAGGTTTTCAATGGCAATGGTGCCAGTCGACTCCTCGAGCTGCATCATTTTAATGGAAAGGAGGATGCAATTTTGGTGTTCCTGCACTCTGGGCCGGGCATAGATATCCATCACTTCGGCCAACACCATTTGTTCGAAATGGAACGCCTTGGCGATTTCTTCCATGATGGCATTATTGTGCAGTCCATCGACATTGAACCAGGTGACCGTTGGCGTCTCCTGATAACTCAACACGTCTTTGACCATTTCCACGGCCTTTTCCTCCATACTATCGGCATCGAAGTCGATGACCCGCAATAGAACATTTTCCGATTTTTGTTTGCCCCTGAATATCAGGTCATCCGGAGACAATCCTATTTCGTTCTTGTTCTTCTTTACAAATCTTGCCATATGCTTCGGTTTCTTCAAAACGCTTTGTGATATTTGGATTTTTCATGGGTAGGGCCCGTCATTAAGGTAAGGTAAGCATTCTAATCGAAATTTTTAGGGCGAACGAAAGTCGGCAAGCGTTTTGTACCTGATTTTCACCATTAAAAATTGGCAAATTATTAACAAAAATTGCACATACCTTTGCCATATTATTAGGAAGCTGTTACGGCCATGCTAAGAATTCTTTGGTTTTCATTGCTTTTAGGTCTTTTCGCTGTGTTGGCCCCTTCTTCGGCCAAGGCTTCCGCCGATCATTTTTCGAAATATGCGCTGGGGAATACCGAATCCCATAACGACAGCCACCATATTGGCCGGGCCTTGCTCTATTTAGACCAGAGCCTCCCCGTCAATGTACAGGAACACTTTCAGCCCTTCAAAAAACAACACTTCACCAAGGTGAGGGCGATCGACTTCAAAATGAAGGTTGCCCTGTTGTATCTCGACTACGAATTTAACATCATTCCGGGTCTACCCATGTTGACCCTGATGTATCCCTACCACAACTTTCCGTAATCCGGCAACCGCAAAGCCCAGGAATAATAAAACGATAGCTTGGTCCCGTATGGCCACAGGAGCTTCCAGAGGGAGGTTTTTGGCATACGCCGAACTCAAAACATCACGGAATAAAATATTAAAATCATAAGACAATGAACACATCATTATTGATCGTATCAATCATTTTGGTAAGCAGTGTATTCCTCCCTTTCTTTTTGATCGACAGAACGGGAAAATCGGCCGCCGGCCATAGAAAAAAACAATTCAAAATGGCCATTGCCAAAAATCATTTGGCCCTTACAGATCAGGAAATTTGGGGAAATTCGTTTATCGGTTTGGATCAGCAGCAAAAAAAGCTGCTCTTCATGAAGGTCGAAGACAAAGACCAATGGGAAAAACTGATCGATCTCAACAACATCAAGGAGTGTAAAATTAATACGGTCTATAAGAAATCGACGGCGAAGAACCATCATGAAATGATTTTGTTGAAGCTCGACCTGGAAATTTATTCACGTAAGGGCAATTCGGTAGAAGTGTTGAATTTTTTTGATATCGATGGCCCCTATAAGGAAGACTATGAAATGATAAGGGCCGAAAAATGGAAGGCGATCATCAATGCCCATGCGGTCAAATTACAGTCGCCCGTTAGAGCGGCCTAAATGTATCTCGATCGTTGGATGTTGCCCGGCTTTTGATATCTTCATAAAAAGATTCCATGGTACTGACTACCCTTATTTTTTTAGCTGGCTACCTGCTCATCGCGCTGGAGCACAAGGCCAAGATAGATAAAGCTGCCATCGCTTTGTTGTTGGGGGTGCTGTTATGGTTGTTCCTGGTTTGGGATAGCACGCACCTGCCCGATGTCCTGGCCGAGCTGACCCATCATTTCGAGGCCATCACCGAAATCCTGTTTTTCCTTCTGGGGGCCATGACCATTGTGGAGCTTATCGATACCCACCACGGGTTCCGGGTGCTCAACCAGTTGGTGAAGACCGGTAGCAAGACCAAATTGTTATGGGTATTGTCGATATTGACCTTCTTTTTATCTGCGGTCCTTGACAATTTGACCACCACCATCGTGATGATGGCTGTTTTGAAGCGGTTTGTGCATACGAAGGCGGATCTCTGGTATTTCGCGGGATTCGTTATCATTGCGGCCAATGCCGGGGGCGCCTGGTCGCCCATCGGCGATGTTACTACCATTATGCTGTGGAACGGCGGACAGGTCACCTCAGGCACCATCATCGCGGAAGTACTGCTGCCGAGTTTGGCCTGCCTTTTGGTGCCCTTGTTGATCGCGTCATTCAATTTTCGGGGACAGCAGTTCCAGCCTAAAACCGAAACAACCGTCGAGCAGTTCCATATCAGCCAGCGCGAAAGCAATTTTATTTTGTTGTTGGGCATGTTGCTTTTGCTCTTTGTGCCCGTTTTTAAAACTATGACCGGACTCCCCCCTGTGATGGGTATGATCTTCAGCCTTTGCCTTTTTTGGTTGACCACCGATATCCTGCACCGCAAGAAAGCCTCCGACCTTAGGCGACAATTATCGGTCGCGGCCACCATTCAAAGGGTTGATACCCCGAGCGTGCTTTTTTTTCTTGGGATACTGCTTGCCGTGGCCGCCATGGAGGTCAACGGATCGTTAGGGGTGATGGGCCGCTATTTGGAAAATACCTTCGATCATTTCTATACGATCAATACCATCTTGGGGCTCTTGTCTTCGGTAATCGATAACGTTCCCTTGGTCGCCGGGGCCATGGGGATGTATTCGATGGACGTCTATCCACAAGATCATGACTTCTGGTCATTTCTGGCCTATTGTGCAGGTACCGGGGGAAGCGCGCTGATCATTGGGTCGGCCGCCGGAGTTGCGGCCATGGGCATCTTAAAAATCGATTTTCTCTGGTACCTCAAAAAAATTAGCTGGCTCGCACTGATCGGTTATTTTTCGGGCATTCTGGTTTATGTATTGATCAATTGATGAAAATCGACCTGCACAAAGTTTCGGCTGTTTCGCTCTTAATGACCTTGGGCATCGTATTTGGCGATATCGGCACCTCACCCCTGTACGTGTTTACCGCCATTACGCAAGGCAAGAATTTTGATTCCCTATTGCTACTGGGAAGCTTATCGTGCGTATTCTGGACCTTGATCCTCCTGGCCACCGTTAAATATGTATACCTGGCCTTAAATGCCGACAACCAAGGGGAAGGGGGTATATTTGCACTGTATGCCCTGTTGCGGAAAACCAAGTCGAAATGGATCATCTACCCGGCACTGATCGGTTGTGCGACCTTGATCAGCGATGGCTTTATCACCCCTGCCATTTCGATTTCCTCGGCGGTCGAGGGCTTGGACCTTATTTATGAGGGCATTCCTACCTTACCGATCGTATGTGGCATCGTTACCGCACTTTTTATGATCCAGCAGTTCGGCACCAAAAGGATCGGGATATTGTTCGGCCCTATCATGCTCATCTGGTTTTTGACCCTCGGCATTTTGGGGGCCCACCAATTGATGAAGGCGCCGGAAACGCTAAGGGCCATCAACCCCATGTATGCCTTTACTTTTTTGAAGACCTATCCTCAGGCCATTTGGGTTTTGGGGGCCGTGTTTCTCTGTACTACCGGGGCGGAAGCACTGTATTCGGATCTGGGACATTGTGGCAAGAAAAACATACGGATTACCTGGTTTTTCGTACTCAGCATGTTATTGCTCAATTATTTTGGGCAAACGGCCTATTGTCTCTCCCTGCCGCCAGGCGCTACCACCACTTCGGTATTTTATGCCACGGTTCCAAACGGCTATATGCCCTTTGTGATCACTATTGCCACGGTTGCCGCTATCATTGCCAGTCAGGCATTGATTACCGGCATCTTTACCTTGGTCAATGAAGCCATAAAATTAAAGCTCTGGACCAATTTGAAGGTGAAGTACCCCTCTTCCCACAAAGGCCAGATATACATCCCGAAGATCAATTATTTTTTGCTGGCGGGCTGTTTGCTGGTCATCTTGCTGTTCAAGAAGTCGACCAACATGGAGGCAGCCTATGGCCTGGCCATTACCATCGACATGATCATGACCAGTTTGCTTTTGGGTTATCTCTTGATGGTGCGCTCGAGGGAAAAAAAGGTATTGTTCGCCGCACTTTTTGCGATCTTTTTGACCCTAGAAGGTACTTTTTTGTTCTCCAACCTCAACAAAATAATCCATGGTGGGTGGTTTACCCTCATGCTTGCCTTCGCCCTGTTCACCTTGTTGTTCTTTTACAACAGGGCAAGACAGTTGCGGAACAGGGTCACGGAATACAAATTGATCGATGATATCAAACCCCTGCTGGAAAGCGTGTCGCAAGATGACAAGCTGCCTTATCTGGCCACCAATCTGGTCTATCCCGTTCGATCGACGCGCATCAATTTTATAGATGTCACGGTGGTGCATTCCCTGTTCTTCATGCAACCCAAAAGGGCCAAGGTGTATTGGTTCCTCCACATCGACATTGCCGACGCCCCTTATGGCATCACGTACAAAACGCAAACGATCGTTCCCGAAAAGGCATTTTTCGTGAAACTGTACCTCGGTTTTAAAGAGCCACATCTGATCGACTACATGATGAAAAAGATCCATGCCGATCTGGTCAAATCCGGGGAAATTTCAAAAAAGAACATCTTCGATAGCTTGGCGGTTGGTAAAATCCCCGTCGATTTTAAATATATCTTGATCAACTCTAGGGTCGCAACTGATAACCAATTGACCTTGTTCGAGGTCTTTGCGGTAAAAGTGTACCGATTGTTGAAATCGATCGGCTTGACCGCCATGGAAGATTTTGGACTGGACACCGCCAATACCATCGAGGAGAGGATTCCGATTAATGTGGCCAAAACCGAAAAACTGAAGATCACCCGATTGGATTCCTAGTTGAGCTCCATTCACCATCGGCCAGAACCGTAGTTTCAAATATCAAGGGGGCCCAATCCGGGCATTTCCTGAGGGTACAAGATCCCTTTGCGCAAGGTGAACATTCCTGCCGTGGGATCGTTGGCGATCTCTAAATGGCCGTCGAGGTCGGCATATTTGATATTGGGCCGCGATAGCGAAAAATGCAGTCCGGCCGCAATTCCAAGGGCGCATTCATCGATACAGCCCACCATGGCCTCCAGGTCCGCCGCCTTGGCCACCGAATTGATGTGCATGCCCTCCATGATGCCGCCGACCTTCATGAGCTTGATGTTGATCATGTTCACGCGTTCGTTGCGCGCCAACCGGAACATGTCTTTCAACGTTTTCAAGCTTTCGTCGGCCATGACCGGAATTTTGGTATTTTGGGTGACCTTTCCCAATTTTTTCTCCTTCCCGACCTGGGTGGGCTGCTCGAAAATTTCGATCCCTATGGCGCTGGTGGCCTCAAAAAAGGTCAGGGCCTGGGCCACGGAATACCCCTGGTTACCATCGAAGCGCAGTTTTATCTGGGGATATGATGCGTGTATCCGAAGCATTTTGTCGATATCCTCCTCTACATTGCTCCCTCCCTTGACCTTCAGTATGCCAAAGCCCTGACGCACCAAATCCTTGGCCTGCTCCAGGGTCTCCTCAGGAGATAAAATACCAATGGTGATACTGGTGGGAATACTGTTCCTATACCCTCCCAGGTACTGGTACAACGGGACTCCCGCCTTTTTGGAGATCAGATCGTGTAGGGCCATGTCCGCCATGGCGAGAGTCGAGGACGCGGTGGGAAGCAGTTGCCTCATTTCCTGTAATAGCAATGCATAATGGAAGGGATTCTTGCCCTTTAAAAATGGAACGACCAGATTTTTGATCATGGCTTCCGCCTGTTCAGCGGTTTCCAAGGTGACCGTAAAATCGGGTGCTGCACAACCATATCCCACCAACGGGGAATCGGTTTCCACTTTCAAAATGAAATTGGTGGTCTTGCTGATCGTTTCGTACGCAATGGTATAGGGCACCGTCAACTGCAGGTCGAGGCGCTCATAGGAGACTTTGGTGATCTTCATTTGATCTTGGACTTCAAGAGTTCGATAAGCGGGGCCGCCCCATGGGCCAGGACATCAAAGGCGGGCAACCCGGTTTCCTCGGTGATCGCACGGCATGCGGGAAGGATTTCCTCCGGAGCCATCTCTTCGTGGTTGACCGTAACGGCGAGCACCTTTTTTCCGGAAATCACCTCAATGGCCCTGATCTGTTCGGGCAAGGAATGCAACGTATACCCCGGAAAACCGTCGTACTCCACCCTTTTTGGGGCATGTTGCAGGATCACATGATCGGGTCGGCCGGCGGCCAGGATCTCGAACCCTCCCGGATAGGCGGGATTCATCAAACTGCCCTGCCCTTCTATGACGATCACATCGGGTTTTTCGTTTTGGTAGGCGCTCACCACGGCGTGCTCGATCTCGCCCGATACAAAATCGTTGATGCAGCTATCGAGGATCATGCTGTATTTGGCGCCCTGCATCCAAGCGGTCTGCCCGGTGCCGATCATTTCGGCCTTGAGTCCGGCGGTCCTGAAACCGTGGACCAGAATCCATGCTGTGGTGCGTTTACCAAGTGCCGAATCGGTTCCCAAAACGGCCAATTTAAGGCAATCGACCTTTTCGATATCGCCGGTGAAGAAATGCAATTGGTCCCTGTCGGGCGTTTTGCGCACGTCCCTGATCTTCACCCCATGCGCCTTGGCCAGGGCGGTGAGGGCAGGGTCGTTGGTCAAAAAATCGTGCAGGCCACTGTCGACGTTCCATCCTTTGGACAGGGCCTCTTTAATGGTCTCCTTGGCCTTGGCCGGCAAGCGGCCCCCGTCAGGGGCGAGCCCGACCACAAAATATTGCGGCATTCGGCCGTACCTTTCCAATGGGACCATGGCATCGGCAATATCCTTAAATATGGGAATCCCATTGGCCTTACCATCGAGCACCGTCCCGGCATCCTGCCCGGCATAATGGCTGTCTATGAGTCCCACCACTTCGTAACGTTCGGTGAAGCGCACCAGGCCATGGGCCGTTTTTCCATTGGGGGTGTTGAAGGCATCCTGGCAATAGACCAGGGCTCTGCCATCTATCGGTTTTTTCATCTTTAGGAAGTTATTATTGTTTCGCCGTTAAGACCGCCACAAAACGATCGGGCTCAAAATTCAGTTCTTCATCGAGTTCCAAAAGGGCAATGAGCCCTGCCGTGGCAGCGGGCAGGATCAAAAAGCCCTCCTGTTTCGCCAAAAGGCCGGTCATCGACTTTAATTTTTTATCACTGATGTTAAAGGCGCTTCCCTCCGATTCCCGAAGGGCGTACAGGGCTTCCTCCCCGTCAAAGCTGTGCCAATTGATCAGGGGCTCGTTGTATTTCGTTTCCTTGATCCTTTCGGGATCTAGGTCCTTACAATGGTCCAATCCCTGAAGAAACGATTGCACAATGGGGTTTTTTCTGCTGGAGGAGGCGGCTATCATCTTGGGGATCCTCGAGGTCTTGCCCCTTTTGTAAAGGTTCACGAAGCCCCTGTAGATCCCGGCGAACAAGGTGCCGTTCGACACCGGTACCGCGCAATATTTGGGGGCGTCCCCCAAATCCTCAAAAATCTCCAATGCGATCTGGGAATAGGCGGTGATCTGCAAGGGGGTGTTCAATCCCCCGGGATTGGCATCGTACCAGCCGTTTTGTTTTGCCAGGGCACTGCTCGCGACCACGACCTCTTCATAGCTTCCGGGCAGGCGGATGATCTCGGCTTCCAGGCGTTCCATTTCGGCGATGCGATCGGTATGGTACGATTCGGGTATATAGATCTTGCACTTTACCCCGGCCAATTGTGCGGCCAGGGCCACGGCCACCCCGTAATTGCCACAGGTGGCCAGGGACACCACCTCAAACTCCCGCCGAAGGGCATCATAGACCTGGGCAAAGGCAATACGGTCTTTTTGGGTGCCGGTAGGGTTGTCGCCCTCATACTTGATGTAGAGCTGACGTATGCCAAAGCTGCGTTCGAGGGTCTTCGCACGGTTCAGGCCGGTGTCGCCCACCTCAAGGTTGATGATGTCTTCGTAGCATTCGAGCCGATCGACAAGCGACTTGCTTGAATCCTTCACCAAAAGGCTCAGTTCCATGGCTTCCGGGGAAACTTTGTTTTCCGCCGTTTGAACACCGTCTCTTAAATACATTCGCGCTTTATGAATAGGGTTTTAATATAGGGTTTTTGGACCTTAAATCTAATACCCAGCAAAGATAATCCATTTAAAGCCCAATTATCCGCAGAAAGGCCTACTTCGTAGCGGTTGGATCGCCGAATGATGCGATGGCGCTGCTTCCAATCGCGGCACCGGAATAATTCACTATCTTGGAATACCATTTCCATTCTAACAACCAAACATCATGACCCACAAAATTTCCAGAAGAGAAGCGATCGGCAACAGCCTCAAGGTTTCCCTTGCAGCATTGGGCGGCTATGCCTTCACGACCGCGCTGCCCGATATACAGGCCCCCAAAACCCTTGAGCCAAAAAAGAAACTGCCCTTCAGGATCAGTCTGAACACCTCAACCTTGCTGCATTACAAGTTATCGGTTGACGAGCAGATCGACATGGTCGCGGATGCGGGCTTCGACGGCATCGAATTGTGGATGAGCGATGTAAAGGCCTATTTGGAACAAGGCGGCAATCTTCAAACTTTAAAGGAAAAGCTGGAGGTCCGTCAGCTGGTGCTGGAAGACATGATCGGCTTCGCCAGATGGTGCAGTGACGATGCGGAGGAACGGAAAGCGGCCGTGGAGCAGTTGCGCGAAGAAATGAACATCACCGCTGGCCTGGGCGGCAAATACATCGCGGCCCCCATCATGGGACTCGACGTATTGGAGTGCGGGAAATTCGATGAATATGTGGAAAGGTATAAGGCCATTTTAGAACTGGGCGATGAAACCGGGGTCACCCCGCTCCTGGAACTCTGGGGCATGGGCGTCTTGCACAAACTGGCCGACTGCGCACAGATCGTGATTGCCACCGGACATCCGAAGGCCACCATTTTGTTGGACTTTTACCATATCTATCGGGGCGGGAACGATTGGGACACCGTGGATTGCCTGAACGGTAAGCGGCTGCCGGTAATCCATATGAACGACTATCCCGCGAGTCCGGCCAGGGAACTGCTGAAAGATTCGGACCGCACCTTTCCCGGGGAGGGCATCTGTGATTTCGGGACGGCCATCCCCAAACTTTATGCAGCGGGCTTTAGGGGCAGTTTCGCGGTGGAACTTTTCAATCAGGGCTATTGGGAGACCATGGATGCCAAGACCATTTTGAAACATAGCTATGAAAAGACCCATGAGGTGTTGGAAAAGGCCATGACGGGTACGATGTATTGAAATTATTGTCGCAAGGCATCAAGGAACATAGGATGGGGATGAAAGCATCGAAACAGGCCCCGGCTCCGCTCGACCTGAAAAATGGACCAACAACCCGGCAATGAAATACAGGATGTGGAAAAAAAATGGAAATAGGTCCCGACGCCGATCGACCCGATAAAAAGTATTGAAAATGATCAACTTCTTTAGAAAAATCAGGCAACAGCTCCTCTCCCAAAACAAGGTTTCCAGATACCTGTTGTACGCCATAGGGGAAATCGTTTTGGTAGTCCTCGGAATCCTGATCGCCCTGCAGATCAATAACTGGAACGAGCTACAGAAGCTACAGGAAAAGGAAACCATATTATTGGCGTCTTTCCAAAAAGAGTTGGAAGAAAATATCACTTTTCTCCAATCGAAAGTGAACTTCAATGATTCCCTCATGGCCCATATGGAGAGATTCCTTGAATTAGCAGAGAAAGAAGGCGTTTTGGAATATAACTATACGAACCATTTCAGAATTTTTGATTATGTCCCGGCCATAGTCAATGCGCCTATTTTGGAGGATATTCTGGAGTCGGATTCCAGGGCTTTGGTCACCAGATCGGAACTTTTACCGCAGCTCAGGGCCTTGCACACCGATTATAAGGCCATAGAAAAGGGGGAGTACTATCTGGATGAATTCTGGAACGATAAAGTGACCGATTATATCATTGCTGCAGGCGCCGGTCATGTCATATTCAGTGGCATGCCCGAGGATGCCACAACAATGGATAAAAAGGAAAAACTCTTGAAGATAAACGATAAGTTCCTATCCCTGATCACCATAAAAAAAGGATTACAACAAGTATGGTTGATGGATCAGAAAAAGGCCATGGAAAGTTCCAAAAATATGCTGCAATCGCTTCAAGAAAAATCCACCGTAAATGATTAATTTCTTTCGTAAAACCCGCTTGCAGCTTCTCGCCCAAAACAAGGTCTCCAGATACCTGTTCTATGCTCTTGGGGAAATTCTCTTGGTGGTCATCGGCATCCTGATTGCCCTGCAGATCAACGATTGGAACGATTGGAGGAAGGACCGCGTAAAAGAAAAGATCTTGCTCCGGGATATGGCGGAAAATCTGGACCTCAACGTTCAGAACTTACAAGGTGATATCGAATTCCTGCGTGCCAGAAACCGCTCCACTGCAATCGTATTGGAGGCCTTGGGCAGCAGAATTCCCTTTTCGGACTCCCTCCCTGCGCATATTCACATGGCCAGGGTCCCCAAACAAAATCTCTCGCTTTCCAATATTGCTTATCAGGCCTTGAAATCGCATGGGGTCGACATCATCACGAACAAGGATTTGGGCAAGGAGATCCTAAAACTGCACGAAGTTACCGTTCCCAATATTTTATCGACAAACAGTCTGATCAATGAGGAGTATAAACCCTTCGTCAACCACCTTGTACAGCATTTTGATCTGGTACAGGCGGAGGGCCTGACGCCCCATGACTATGAATCCCTGTTTACGGATCATTTCTATATTGCATGGACCAAGGCCTACGGCCAGGGCAGACTGTATCTGATCGAGACCGACAAAGGTCTGATCGCGGAATATCAAAGGGTCCTCAAATTGATTCGGGAGGAATTGGGCCGGACCGGTCTATAGACCTTCTGTTGGCCAATGCCCAAGCTGCAATTCGATTTTTCCATGGGGGCCGGAATTAACCACAGAATGCATTATATTTCAGTGGGATTCGGTTGGTTATCAAAGAAAGGAGCATAAAAATGGTACACTTCGCTTATGAACGGTTTAAAAAAAATCCTGATCGCCTTTGAACTGCACGACATTGAAGGCATCAAGGGAGCATTTGAGAGCGGGATCGATCCCGATCAAATGCACGATGGCAAGCCCTTGGTTCACCACCTGATCGATATGTATGCCCGTGGGCCCTTGTTCAAGGCCTGCATAAAGGCCTTCGTCGACCATGGCCTGCATTTCGAGGATAAGGCATTGCTTGCCGTGCTGCTCAACGATGCGGACACGCTGGATGCCCTGCTATCAGCCGACCGGAAGCTGTTGAACCGGACCTATTCGTTCCAATGTGCTTTTACACCCCTTTATGAAGCGGGCCTGTTGCATCTCTGTGCCGAATACAACCATTTGGCCTGTGCAAGAACACTTGTAAAACACGGGGCCGACGTCAACGCGAAAGCAGGGATCGATGCCAACGGATTCGGCGGACAAACCCCCATATTCCATACCGTGAACCAGGACGCTAACAAGTGCGTGGAGGTCATGAAATACCTTATTGATCAACAAGCGGATCTGTCCTTGACGGTGAAAGGGCTCATTTGGGGCAAAGGTTATGATTGGGAGACCTTCATCCCCAGCGTCAACCCGATCAGCTATGCCATGATGGGCCTACTAAGGCAGTTCCAGAGGTCGGAAGCACAGATCTATGAAATCGTATCGCTGTTGCTTCATGCCCGTTATGTACTGGAATACCACCCCGGGAATATTCCCAATACATATTTGAATTCCTAAAAATGGCCGGGAATACATTTTCCGAAATTCATCGTACCTCTTTTTATAAAAACTATGGCAATCTATAAAAAACAAAAATTCAACGATCTGGGGCTCGATACCAAAGTCCCTTCCGATGGATACCGGGCGCTGAACAAAGACGGCACCTTCAACGTGAGGAAGCGAAACGTCCCGCTGCACGAACGCCTCAATGTTTTCCATTCCCTGGTGTCAATGCCCTGGTCTCACTTTTTTGGCATCATCGCCATGGGCTATTTTTTGATCAATCTATTTTTTGCAACGGCGTATATGGCCATAGGCACCGAAAACCTTACGGGCATCAATGGCATAACCCCTTTGGATCGGTTTATGGAGGCCTTTTTCTTCAGTGCCCAGACCATCACCACCCTCGGCTATGGGCAGGTGGCGCCTTTGGGCATCCCGGCCAATATCGTCGCGGCGACGGAGTCGATGTTGGGGCTGCTCACCTTTGCCCTGGCCACGGGACTCATGTACGGCCGTTTTTCAAAGCCCACGACGCGGATCAGGTACAGCCGCCATGCGGTGATAGCCCCCTACCAGAACATCAACGGTTTTATGTTCCGTGTCGTGAACCCCCAAAGCAATCAGTTGCTGGAAGTGGAGGTCACCGTAACGCTATCGCTGCAAAGGGAAAATTCGGAGTTGAGGAATTTTTACCTCTTAGATCTGGAACGGCCCAAGGTGGTTTTCTTCCCCTCGATGTGGACCATCGTACACCCCATCACGGAGGCGAGTCCGCTCTACCGCCTAACGCAGGGAGAGGTCATGGAAAAGGATGCCGAATTCATCGTGATGATCAAGGCCTTCGACGAATCCTTTTCACAGACGGTGTATTCCCGATCTTCCTACAAGGCCACCGAACTCAGGTGGGGCGAAAAGTTCGTCTACCTGATCGAACGGGAAAGCCATGGGATATCGGTAGACGTGGCCCGGATCGATGAGACAGAAAAAATGGCGTTGAACCCTTGATCGATCTGAGGAAATGCTGAAGTGCACATTTTTTTTGAACAAAAAGATATATCTTGGGACATCAACAAAACATGGAACTTCACACGCCCTATTTCACGGAATTGCCCAGGAGGATGCAAGTTGCCTATGACCCTATACTATTATAACCGTTTATACTAAAAAGTCAATATGACCAAGTCGAAACTTTTTTTACTCGCTTGCACAGTAGTACTATTGAGCAGCCTTTCGGGCCTTGCACAGGCCGACCAGACAGATGACCCCTATCTTTGGCTCGAAGAGGTCGAGGGCGAAAAGGCCTTGGAATGGGTCAGGGCCCAGAACGCGATTTCGGAAGAAAAGATCGCCGCCGACCCGCTCTTCGAACCGCTTCGTCAAAAATACCTTGAGGCGGCCAATGACAAGGACAAGATTATCTATCCAGATATGGTGGGTGATCATGTGTACAACCTATGGCAAGACGAGGTCAACGAGAGGGGCTTGTGGCGAAGGATGCCCAAAGCCGATTTTCTGGCCCAAAAAACCACCTGGGAAGTGGTGCTCGACCTTGATGCCCTCTCAAAAAAAGAGGGTAAAATGTGGGTATTCGCGGGCGCTACCTGGCTTCAGCCAGACAACAGAATTTGCCTGCTCGCCCTCGCCGACGGGGGTACCGACGAAAACCTGATCCGGGAGTTCAATGTGGAGACCAAGTCGTTCGTTGAAAACGGCTTTACCTTTCCGGAAAGCAAGGGGGACGTTTCCTGGATCAGTGCGGATCAAGTGCTGGTGAACCGCGATTTTGGCGAAGGAACCATGACCACTTCCGGTTACCCGAGACAGGTTAAAATCTTGGAGCGGGGCGGTACCCTGGCGGATGCCGAGGTCATTTTTGAGACGGCCCCTTCGAACGTGTCCGCTCGCGGTTTTTCTTTCTACGAAGACGGCCGCTGGTATGTTGGGGTGTACAACATCTTCGCCTTCTACAATACCGAATTATATTTCCTCAACGAGGGGATGCTCCAAAAACTGGAACAGCCCAAAGATGCCAATTTTGCCGGGTTCCATAAACAACAGCTGTTGCTCTCACTGCAATCAGACTGGACGGTGAACGATGTCACCTATAAAAAAGGGACATTGGTGAGCTATGACCTCTTGGCCAATGTGGAGGGGAAATTGAGGATCCAAACGGTCTATGAACCCAATGAAAAATCGAGCTATGTAAGTGCCCTCGCGACCAAGGATTTTCTGGTGGTCAACGCCATGGAGAACGTGCAGAACAAACTGATAAAATATACTTGGGCGAACGGCATCTGGGTCGCGGATGCCATCGAGGCCCCCGAATTTGGAAGCATCTATTTGATCGCTTCCGACAACAGATCTAACGATTACTATTTCATGTACAGCAACTTCATCACGCCCAGGACGCTCTACCACGCGACCGGCGAAACCCTCGAAGTGGTGAAAAAGTTAAAAGACATCTTCGACACGGCGAACTTGGAGGTTGAACAACATTTTACGCCCTCCAAAGACGGCACCTTGATCCCCTATTTTATGGTGCACCGCAAAGATATGGCGTACGATGGGTCGAACCCCACCTTGGTGTATGCCTATGGCGGGTTCAATGTCTCAGAACAGCCCGACTACAGTTATACTACGGGGCTGGGCTGGATGTCACAAGGCGGGGTATACGTGCTGGCCAACATACGGGGCGGCGGGGAATATGGGCCTGCCTGGCACGAGGCCGGGATGAAGGAAAAGAAACAGAACGGCTACGACGATTTCTATGCCGTTTGTGAAGACCTGATCCACAAAAAGGTAACCTCGCCCGAACACCTTGGCGCCTATGGCTGGAGCAATGGCGGCCTTATGGCAGGTGTCCTGTTCACCCAACGGCCCGATCTGTTCAAGGCTGCCGTGGTGGGGGCGCCCTTATTGGACATGAAACGATATAGCAAGCTATTGGCCGGCGCCAGTTGGATGGGGGAATATGGCAATCCCGATATTCCCGAAGAATGGGAATACATCCAAAAATATTCCCCTTACCATAACATTCATGCGGATAGGAAATACCCCGAAGTGTTTTTTGTGACCTCCACCAAGGACGATCGGGTACATCCCGGCCATGCCCGTAAAATGGCAGCAAAGATGAACGCCATGGGACACCCGTTGTTGTACCAGGAGACCATAGAAGGGGGCCATGGAGCGGCTTCTACCAATGCCCAAAGATCTAGGGTCTCGGCCAGTATGTACACCTATCTGAACATGAAGCTGAACCCGGACCGTTAAAATAACCCCCTATGAAAAGTGCGAAGCCCCTTTACCTGATGATAGCCTTACTGCTGGTCAACTCAGTCTTGGTGGCACAGACCGATGAAGCACAGATCATGGCGCTGCGCGAGGCCTCAAACCTTGCGCTCCAAGCGTACGAGAATGAAAAAGTACTTTCGTTTCTGACCGATGACGTCTTGACCACCACCGGAAACGGCACCCTGTTGGCCGGGAAAGAAGCCCTAAAAGCCTACATTGCGACTGGGAGCATGAGCAAGATGTACTGGGTGCGCAGTCCAAAGGAAATTACGGTCAATGCACAAAACGGGCTGGCCTGGGAAACAGGGACCTGGAACGGTTATGATCCGGAAAAAGGCCCCGATGCGGTGGTCGGCGGCAATTATTCGGCCATGTGGACCAAGGTGTCGGGCAGCTGGAAGATAAAATCGCAGCTTTTTGTGGCCTTGCAGTGAATACGGGGGGGTGTGAGCACCTTCCCCAAGATCTTTCTGAATTTGCCCCAGCCTACGCAGAAATCGTTCAAGGACAGAAAAAAGCCACTGACAACAGGTTTTTTACTTGACGGGTTTTGTATACTTTAGTGCTCCCCTAATTTTACAGTAAAAGGCTTCCCCTAATTAAACCCCCGAAACAATTGTGCATTGGCATTGACTTAGGCCAGGGTACACTTTTTTATGACTAGAAGAGGAATATAGTTAATGATCATATTCAATTGTTGTGTCGAATTAGCTTGGCTGCCCGGCAGCCTTCGTGTTTTCGCTTCGCTCGGAACAGCTGAAGCTGACCCAATTTGCTATGATACCCATCCCTTGCCCAGCTTTCGCGCTGCCGGTTCAAACCAACCACATGACATAGCAATGGCCAAAAGCAATTCGGCAACGTCCCATCCGTCTTTTAAATCTTATATGTATCTTCGATTCACAACGATTTAAAACCCAGGACATCACTGCGTTAAGCGGGGCGATGTATTTAATTGTCATGATAAAAAACATATTAGAAATTGGGGCAGCAGGCTGTGTTGGGTTCACTGTATTTCTATTATTTATGATTTATAGTGGAATTGCTTCTGCCATGCGGGATAAAGACGGAAAATTTACGAAAGTGATAAATTTTAAATCGACACTAGGGGCATTCTTGTTTTTATGTTTTTTATTCGGGTTGCTCTGTTTCGCAAATGTCAAATATGCTAACTCACTGCCAACCGCCCCTGGATTTATCAATCTTTGGATCAATTCACTAAGCGTGTTCTTCATCATACACATTTACGACCTTATAGTATTGGATTATCTGGTTATCATTATATGGCATCCGAAATTTTTAAATCTTCCCCACACAAATTATTATAGATCTTTTCGACCACATGTTATTGGCTTTTTAAAAGGAATTCCGCTTGGCATTATTGCGAGCTTAATATCATCATTATTAATACTTTGGACTATATAAGCCATACAAAACAATGGTTATAATTTTTGAAAAATGGCAAATTTCTTACTCATACCAATCTTCCTACTCTTCTGTATAAATGGTCATGCTCAAAATTTAATTGAAGCAGTACCTATAAAATTTGTGGATAATTACATATTCGTTGAAATTACGGTAAACAATCAAAATAAACCCCTTAACTTTTGGTTCGACACAGGAGCTGGAATTACAGTTATAAATACCGATGTTGCCAAACAACTCTCAATAGATATAACTGGCGAATCTAAAATAAATACTTCGGGAAAGTCCTTAGTTTCAAAAGAATCTAACTTAAATGAACTGAAAATAGGTGAAAATCTAATTTTAGAGAATATCACACTTGTTTTGATGGACCTATCTCATTTGACTAAATATCTAAATACCAATGTTGATGGCGTTATTGGCTATGATTTACTTGAAAAATTTATTACTGAAACGAATATAGATGACAAAGAAATCAGGTTTTATTCTCCAATTGACTTTATTTTTGAAGGAAATGCAAAAACTTTGGAATTGACTACTTTAGAATCAAATTTATTCGGAATTCTAATAAAGACTATTCCTAAAAATAAAACTGAAAACATTACTCTAAATCTTCAAATCGACACCGGGGCTGATAATTATCTAACCTTTCATAATAAAATTGTCAAAGAACATCAACTTATCAATTCAAAGAAAAGGCAAAAGACAATAAAAGGATTCGGAGCTGACTCAACAATTGCAACTAACGTAAGAAGTAAAGTTTCCGAAATAGATTTTGGAGATAAGAAGTGGAAAAATATTCCGGTAACATTGGAGGTTGACCCAATTAATAAGCGAGAGAATAGCCTAGCTGATGGTTTAATAGGTCAAAGATTATTACTTGACTTCAATATTACTTACAACCTTACTGAAAGGCTTGTATATCTTGAAAAAAGAAAATAAAACAATGCTGAAAATCAAACCCCTTAATACGTTATCCATCCATCTTGATCGCCTTATCAAAGGTCGCCTTTGGCTTAAGGTAATCATCGGGCTGGTTCTGGGGGCGGCGCTGGGCGTTCTCCTTAATCCATCGGCAGGGTTGCTTTCCGAGGGTTTTAGTTCGCGCCTAGCCGATTGGCTCGACCTCCCGGGTCAAATATTTATGCGACTGGTTCAAATGATCATGATCCCATTGATTATTACCTCCATTATTACAGGAATTGTGAGCAACACATCGGAGAACCTTAAATCCTTTGGACTATGGCTCTTGCTCTATTTCATTTTCACCACTGCCATTGCCATCATCATAGGCGTAGCTATCACGCTTGTTTTGAAACCCGGCCAATATTTCTTCAGGCTTGGGGGATTTCCAAATAGTAGTGAAGAACAAGCCATATCAAATGAACCAGCCAACCTGATGGAGAACATTCCAAATGCCATTTCGAATCTTATTCCCAACAATCCGATGGAGTCCATCTTGACTGGAGAAATGTTGGGTGTCGTCATTTTCACCATTCTGATCGGTGTGGCAATTACGCAACTCCGTGTTGAAACGGCGAGGCCTATCATTCGTTTTTCAGAAGCCATTCAGAAAATTTGTATGATCGTGGTATCATGGGCCATGATGCTGGTGCCGTATGCCGTCTTTGGATTAATGGCGGCCTTGTTGTCCAGAACAGGGATTGAAATCTTCCTGGGGCTGGGCTACTATATGGCGGTAGTGGTAGGGGGGCTGATACTATTGATGATATTCTATTTGTTGCTGGTCGTGGGCGTCGCCAAGAAAAATCCTTTTTCGTTTTTGCGGGCGATCAGAGAGCCACAACTTTTGGCATTTTCTACCGCCAGTTCCGCAGCCGTGATGCCAGTTTCCATGAAAACGGCGGATGAACAATTAGGGGTATCCTCAAACATCAGTGATTTTGTCATTCCGGTTGGGGCTACTATCAACATGGATGGAACGGCCTTATTTCAGTGTGTAACGACGCTGTTTATGGCACAAGCCTATGGCATGGAACTGTCCGTGATCAACTTAATAATTATTACAACTACCGTGGTAGCTGCCTCCATAGGAACTCCTGCCATTCCCGGGGGTGGTGTCATTATTCTTGCATCGGTATTGCAAAGTGCCGGAATCCCCGTGGATGGACTTATTGTTATTATTGGTATAGACCGTATTTTGGGAATGTTCAGAACTACGGTTAATGTGACAGGAGATCTTACCTCCTGTCTTATCTTTGACAAGTTTTACGGATCTGGATCAAACCATAAAACTTTGGCCAACAAAACCCAAGCCGAATTGAATGGCGGTTTGGCCCGATCATAATCCTTCCCCCAAAAAAATCTCCCTTCCAAAAACCAGGGCACAACGGCTTTCCGATTTCCCTGTTTATCCCTATCTTCGGGTGAGCTTTCCCCAGGCCCTCATAAAGGGTTGGACACCAAAAATTACCAGACGCGGCCATGACTAAAAACACAAGGATCCTTTTCGGTTTTCTGTTGCTGAAATTCGTGCTGCAGTACCTGCTCATAGGCCCGGAATACGAGCTGCACCGCGATGAATACCTCTACATCGACCAGGGGAACCACCTCGCCTGGGGCTATGCCTCGGTTCCCCCTTTTACCGCCTGGATCTCAGCGATCGTACTGTCGTTGGGCAAGGGCGTTTTTTGGGTGAAGTTTTTCCCGGCCCTCTTCGGGGCCCTGACGCTACTGGTGGTCTGGAAGGCCATCGAGGCCCTCAAGGGCGACCTTTTTGCGCAGATTCTGGGGGCCGTTTGTGTGCTTTTCTCGGCCCTTCTAAGGCTCAATATCCTTTACCAGCCCAATTCGGTCGACATCCTCTGTTGGGTAAGCCTCTTCTTTTTCCTGATCAAGTACTACCAGGACGAAAAACCGAAATGGCTGTACTGGGCGGCCGTAATTTTCGCAATCGGTTTCATGAACAAGTACAACATCGGCTTCGTGCTGATCGGCCTTTTGCCCGCCCTGCTGCTCACCCCCCAGCGCCGCATCTTTGCCGACAAAAAGCTGTATGTGGCCCTGCTGTTGGCGCTCTTGCTCATCCTGCCCAACCTGATCTGGCAGTACCGGGAAAATTTTCCGGTGGTGCGCCATATGCGCGAACTGGCAGAGACCCAGTTGGTGAACGTCGACCGTACGGGCTTTCTCCTCGAACAGTTGCTCTTTTTTACGGGCTCGCTCCCATTAATCCTCCTGGGTTGGGCCGCCCTGTTGTTCCATGCGCCCTTCAGGAAGTTCAGGTTCTTTTTCTGGGCCCTCCTCTTTACCCTGGCCGCTTTTGTATACCTGCGGGCGAAGAGTTACTACGCCATTGGGCTCTATCCCATCTATATCGCCTTCGGGGCAGTGTACCTCTCCGCGCTGTTGCGGCACGGTTGGAAACGGTACCTGCGGCCCGTGGCCGTCGCCCTGCCGATCCTGGTGTTCTACCCCATTTCCCTGATCGCCTTCCCCGATAAAAGTCCGGCCCATATCGTCGCCCATCCCGAGCTGTACCGGAAGTACGGCCTGCTGCGCTGGGAAGACGGGAAAGACCATGCCCTGCCCCAGGATTTTGCCGATATGCGCGGTTGGCGCGAACTGGCCGCCAAGGTCGACGCCGCATATACCGCCCTGCCGAACCCCGACCAGACCTTGGTACTCTGCGACAACTATGGGCAAGCGGGGGCCATCAATTACTATGGGAAAAAGGGCATACAAGCGGTCTCCTTCAATGCCGATTACCTCAACTGGTTCGATCTGGAAACGCAGTATGTAAACCTGATACGGGTGAAGTACAAAGAGGAACGCGAAGAAGAGTTCGCCAAAACGAGCCCCTATTTTGAGGCCTCGAGCATTTACGACTCCATCACCGATCCCTATGCCCGCGAACGGGGCACTACGATCTTTGTGTTCGAGGGGGCCAAGGCAAACGTGAACATTAACCAAAGGATCGAAGAAGAGATCGAGGCGGAACGGAACCCACGCTGAATCGTGTTCTATCGCGATGCGCCTTTACTAAAAAGAAGTTGTAAAAGGTTGTGCTAAAAAATCGATCCGGTGTGGAACTTGCAGAACCAAGCAATCCAGGCGATGCCCAGACAAATCAAAAAACGGCCCACTTCGATGACATCAAGTCTTGCTTTCATAATACAGGGGTTTAACGCATTACAAGGCCAATGTAGGCCTTGGGGCCGTAACCGGTTTTTAATTTGGGCAAAACGCAATGTTTTATCGGCCGATGGTTTCTCACGTTGATTTGGTCGAACATAGACGATATTTCATGGAAAAATGCCATTTCGAGACCATACGATAAGCGGCCTATTTTTGTAGACCATTGGGCATGTTGTGCTTTACGATAATTCATTATCTTGGGGAGTGGACCCGAGACTTGCATTTTAGGTCAGGTCGATCGAGGTCAGGTCGAGCGGAGTCGAGACCTGACAATAAGGATGCACAGTGAAGGATTGATCCGTTTCAAAAATGGAAATGCTGAAACTAGGTCTCGACTCCGCTCGACCTGACAATTAGAATGGACAATAAAGCAAGGAAATCCATTTTAAGTATAAAAACACTTAAATGGGTCTCGACTCCCCTCGATCTGACAATAAGCGATGCCTATCTTCTTTAGCAAAATCCGGAAGCAACTCGCAGATGACATCGAGCCTCTGAAATAGATGCGGTATACCATTGGGGAGATCGAATTGGTGTTGGCTTAATTGGCGTAGGAATAGCTGATTTCGCCTTCAATGAAGGAGCTCCCGCTGACATATCTTTTGATGGAAGCAAATATAGGATACCCCTTGGCGTCATAGGTATAATCCACTTCCAGTTTCAGCACATTGTTGACATACAACCTGGTAACATTGTTGGGGGAGAACATGGGCGATAAAAGGGTTTTGTCGTTGGCTGGTTCCCGGTAATACCCATAGGTTTTCCATAAGGGATAAAAGGGGTTGACGCCATCATCGACCTCATAGGTGATATCCTCGGTCGTGTTCCCGGGCAAATAGGCCACCCTTTTCTTTCGAATATTATCCTGGTCGGTGTAGATATAGGTATGGTTCTGAGACGTATTGGGGCCATTGTTGTACAGTTCCGAGATGATGTTGCCCCGATCGTCCTGGTTGATGGTCACCGAAGCATTAAAAATGACGTTGCCCCCTTCATCCAATTTTTCGGTCCCATATTGATTCAATTTGCCGAGGGTATAGTCATAAAAGCGATTTTCCGAGGTCTGGTTGCAGTTAAAATCCAGCCCGCTGTCATTGGTGACATCCCCCGCTCCACAAATAGACTGAACCAGCAACCGGTTTTCTGCATTGTATTCGAATTGGCTCGACCAGACCCTCAAGCCTTGAAACACAAAATCTTCACGAACCATTGTACCCCTGCCATAGGTAAAGCTCCTTCGCTGTGAACCTTCCCCGTCTTGATATGCCAAAGCCCTGAGAAATCTGTATTCCGGCAGTGGGGGGACAACCCCATTGTCTTTTGGTATCGAACCGGGATTGGCAACCGGGGCCAAAGGTACTATGGAATCGCTATTCGAACAGGCTGCTAAGAGGAAAGAGACGGCAATCGCGACCCCCATTATTATCGAATTCCATTTACCCATTGTTTTCATCCTATAATTTTTTACCATGCACGTTTCGATCCGCACCCCGATTATTTGGTTCGATTATTTCAAAGATAATTACAAAAAAATTGCTTTGCCATTGCACGCTTAGAACCATAAGATGTATAAATGGGCCAACCGTTGCTTGGGTTGGCCCATAAATATGATATTGCAGTCGATTTTTTCAATGGTGCCCGTCCCTTTGCTCGCTGCGTCGACAGTACACTAGTTGCCGGTATTGGTCACAAAGGCGATTTTTTTGCTGTCGGGAGACCAGCTAGGCACATTGATCGTCCCTTGCCCGCCATAGAGGTAGGCAATCACTTTTGGGGTTCCCCCTTCGTAGGGCATGATCCTTAACAAACAATGCTTGTAGAAAGGGTGGTCATTGGGGTCAATATCCTTGGGAAAGGAGATGAAAACGATCCATTTTTGGTCGGGACTGATATGTGGAAACCAATCATTGTAATCATCAAAGGTGAGCTGGATCGGGTTTTTGCCGTCGGCATCCATCCGCCAAAGTTGCATTTTTCCGGTTCGGGTAGAGTTGAAAAAAATGTATTTCCCGTCGGGACTGTATTCGGGGCCATCGTCCAAGGTGGCCAGATCGGTCAATTTTTGCTCCTTGCCGGAGTCGATATCGACGGTATGGATGTTAAAAACACCGTTCCTGTTCCCTGTAAAGACCATTTTTTTGTTATCTGGCGACCATCCATGAAAATAGGAGGCTCCTAATCCGGGTTTGGTGACCATCTTGGGCAACGAATCCCCTTCCGTTTTCATATAATAGAGCGCGGAGCTGCCCTTATCGTTTTGGTTGTGGTTGCTAATGCCCAATAATTTACCGTCGAAGGTCAGTACATGGTCGTTGTTGTTGTTGACCGCAAAACCGGTATTGAGCGGCGTGATGCTATGGGACGACAGTTCATAGTTGTACAGATGGCCTTTGGAGTTGTAGATCAATTTTTTGCCGTCTACCGTCCAGTTGGGCGCCTGTATCGAATGGGCCGAGCGGTAAATGATTTCCCGTAGTCCGGTGGCCACGTCCATGAGTTCAAGGTTGCTGCCCAAGTAGTCGCGATAAGGTCTAAAATCGATAGCGGCGGGCCGGATGATCCTCACATTCCTGTAGATTGTGCTTTCAAGCACTTCGGGCTTATGGGAAGATACATAAATCCCGACGTAAACCTCCTTGTCGAGGTTCATAGAATCGAGCGTTATACTACTGAACTCCTCCCCGAATTTTGCGGTCGACATGATATAAGTATCTCCCTGGCGTTCGAGCTGAATGACATCCGGTGCCTTGTCGGGTGAAATTACTTCTTCGGTGTTGCCGCCGATCGCCTTCCTATACTGTAAGGAGGTGAGTCCATCGCCGTGGGTGGTGGCGTTCACATGCTTTGAGTTCGGATCTAAACTGTTCTTCACGATCCATCCCACTTTGCGATGCGGATCCACGCCTTCCCCTATAAAGGCGACCTCGGCCCTCAGGATAAAATCGCCCTGAAGGGTCGTCCACAGGTACTGGAAGTCGTCCTTGCCGAACCACATAGTAGTTCCCGAACCGCTCAGGGTATAGGTTTGGCCCTGGGGGTCATAAGTGGCATCGCCCTGCAGCTTGCAATCGCCGACATCCAAATGGCCATCGAAGATACCGATCTGGTTTTGGGCGGAAAGGGGGTTGGCCTGAATAAGCAGGAAGAAAAAGACGAGAAGTTGAGCCGTTCGATGTTTCATGTTATGGGTTTTTTTGGATGATGTTTTTTCAAAGTGTACAAAAACGTTTTAGTCGGCCTAATCCCATCGTGGCTTGATACCAGGGGCATAGGGGAACTTCAGGGACCGGTAGTGTTCCAAGTTTGCTTCGGGCTTTTCAACCCCCTCGGGCAATTCCCTTTTGGAAAAGGTCTGAAAATAAAGCAGACAGGCATCCCGCCACCATTTCGCCTCCTTCAGCTGTATCCGCAGGAGCATTTGAACTTCTTGAAACTGGCTAGCAGTAACATGGGCCCTTGCCCCCTCCCATTTCGAGATCATCGTTTGTACCTGATCCACCCCTTCCTGATATTTCAGGGCAAGGCCGTCCCAAAGGATTCGCCCATTTTTTAGCTTATGGCCCCAGGGGAGGTGGTGGAACCAGAGCAGATATTCCTCCGGGCAGGTATTTACATCGTTGAATTCTGAGCTTAGTTCCCCGGCATAATGGGCCGTGGCATTGCTACCGCTTGGGGTACGGTCGAAGCCGATCCCCTTTTCATCGGCCTTATGGTAGTAGGTAGGGTTCCACTCGGGCCGGCTCAAATCGTTTACCCAAGGGCCGGGACCATAGTGGTGCCCAGTGTCGAACAAATGGTGCAGGCCCAGGGGATTCATATAGTTCACGGGTGCTTCTCTGGAGATGGCCAGCATCTCTTTCATCGATTTCAAAAAGTCGGCATTATTGGAATAGGTGGCCCTCAGCCATTCTTCCGCTATGGCCTCGGCTGGGAGCTCGAGATTCCAAGCCAGGCGGCCAAACCCGTACCAGTTGGCCTGGGCAAAGGGGTGTCCCGTCCAGTTCAGGTCGTTGCCGATGTTGGCCACACCGGCAATGCCCGTCATTTTGTGCTTGTGGAGACTTCCGTCGACCACCTTGGCAACGGTAGATCCCTTCCCTTCTCGATAGGTATCGGCATCGAGGACCTCTTTGAAGAGAATGGGCAGGTATACCAGGTGCGCGCTAAAACCCAGATATTCCTGGGTAATCTGGAACTCTACCATCAAAGGCGTTTTGGGCATGGCACCGAACAAAGGGTGGAAGGGCTCCCGGGGCTGGAAGTCGATCGGCCCATTCTTGACCTGTACCAGCACATTGTCGAGGAATTGACCGTCGTAGGGAACAAACTCATCATAGGCCTGTTTCGCACGGTCGGTGGGATCTAGTTCGGAATACACAAAGGCCCTCCAGATCACATTCCCCTGATAGGGCGCCACGGCTTTTGCCAGCATGTTCGCACCATCTACATGGTTCCTGCCATAATTTTGCGGGCCGGGCTGGCCTTCCGAATTTGCCTTCACCAAAAAGCCCCCGAAATCGGGAATACGGTCATAGATTTCCTTTGCCTTGGCCCGCCACCATTGCCCCACTTTTTCGTCCAGCGGGTCGGCTGTGGGCAATCCCCCGATTTCCATCGGGGCAGAAAAACGAGCGGTCAGATATACCTTGATGCCATAGGGCCTGAATACCTTCGCCAAAGCAGCCACCTTGTCCAGATAGGCCGGGGTAAGTACCAGGGCGTTGGCGTTCACATTGTTCAAAACGGTAGCATTGATGCCTATGGAGGCATTGGCACGGGCATAGTCGATGTAGCGCCGATCGATGAATTCGGGCAGTTTTTGCCAGTTCCATAATGAAAATCCCGCATAGCCCCGTTCGATAGTCCGGTCGAGATTGTCCCAATGGTTGAGCATACGCAGCTGAATCTTCGGTGCGTCGACGAGTTGCAGCTCGGTCAGATCTTGACGGGTCTGCATCAGCTGCAGTACCCTGAACACCCCGTACAGGATACCGATATCTTCGTTGGCGGTAAGCAACAAAACCGATTTGCCGTTCAAGCGTATGTCTTTAATGATAAAACCTTCCGCTCCGATTCGGGCATAATCGGCCGCGATTTTCCCCCAAACCTTTTGATCAAGATCGGCCTTTTTGGCGATGATCATCGAATTGGACACATCGACCACGTCGGTAAAGCCCTGCGGCCGGTTCAGCATTTGGGCCAGCCCGTTTTTCAGTTCATCCTTCGCCGTATCCAAAATATCGCCATAAGATGGAAAATAAATAGAGGCCGTGGTTTTCTGATAGGCCGACAAATGAGTCCCCGCTTCTATACTATCGTATCCCAGCCAAAGATGGTATCCACTCGGAGCCTGTGCGTGGGCCTTCATAAAACAAAAGACGCACAAGGCCATCAACAGATTGGTAAAGGGAGGAGTCTTTTTCATGTTTATTCTTTTAGGCATCCTTGGGAAAAGAAATCGATGACAAATGAAGGGGTATCGTTTACCATGCACCATCGTTCATAAAGTTATGCTTTTTTCAATACCATGAAAATCCGATATGAAAACTGGCCCCGACACAATGCAAATTAGCGCGAATGTGCGGATTTAAACCATGATGGCCGCCATCCCATCTTGCCCTACGGTCGTTTCACTCCCGTACTTGGCCGTTTCACCCAAAAACCAAGCTTTTAAAGATTTGATTCGCGCTAGATTTGCCCAAGAATTAAAATAAAAACAACAAAACGAATCTTAAAATAAACATCATGAAAAAAGTTAGCATACTTACCGGAATTGGATTATTATCACTGGTATTATTTTCTTTCAATGGAAAAGACAAATGTGAAGAAGAGGTAGCGATTGCCTATGAGGCATTGCAACAGCCCTTCCTTAACGCCCTTCCGGCCGATACCAATCCCACATCCTTGAATATCAACGAAATCGACTATGTGGAAATTGAGGCCGAGTTCGACCTTGGATTTGAACCCGCCGACTATCTGCCCTTGGGCTTCAACGCCTACCAGGGTATGGACCTTGACCTGGATGACATCTTTTTTGTGGAAGTGGAGGAGGATATCGATCTTGGTTTTGATACCGCCGACTATCTTCCCAAAGGTTTCAACGCCTATGAAGGCATGGATCTCGATCTTCAAGTGGCCCTGGAAGACCTCGATTTGAACAGCATCATCTATATCGAAGAGGAAGAAGAGATACAGCTCGATTTCCCTTCGCGAAAATACCTCCCAAGAGGCTTCAATCCCTATGCCAAATAAATCTTGGCCAAGAACTGAAATAAGTTGGCCTTTGGTGAAAACCAAGGGCCTTTCTTTTTTTTCAAAACCCTTGCCCGATGCCCGGCCAAACCATTTAAAGAAGTATATTTAAAACATAGAACCATGAAAGCCGCCGAAATCAAAAATGTCAGTCGATCGCAGATCTTCAAGGTCTCGCTGCTTGTTTCCGTCATGGTTTCCATATCCAAAACCCTGTTCATCTATAGGATGATCGATACCGGCAAGATGGATCTTTCGGGGGAATTGATTTCCGACTTGCTGCTGCAACTGGTATTTTTCTTTCTTTTTTCTTGGCTCATCCTAGAGCTCAGCGCCAATTGGGCATATATTTATATCAGGTCAAACATGGTTCGTATTGCCGTCACGGTGTTATTGGGTGTCGCTTTCTTGACGGTCACCTTAAAAGTGCTTGAACAGGTCTATCCCATGGCCGGACTCCCGATATCGAGAGAAGAGCATGGTTTCTTATTTTTCAAGTACGTCATTATCCTGATCAGCCTGTTATTCGTGGGCAGGATTTTAAGGCTACAACTGATCCAGAAAGAAAGTGCCATCGAAAACGAACACCTGAAGCAGCAGAACCTCCAAAACGAGCTCACCGCATTGAAGAATCAGATCGATCCGCATTTCCTGTTCAATTCGCTGAATTCGCTCAACTGCTTGATCCGCGACAATGAAGAAGCAACCTCATTCGTGACCAAACTGTCATTCATGTATCGCTATATCCTACAGAGTGGCGACAGGGATTTGGTGACCGTTAAGGAAGAGCTCAAGTTTTTGGAAAGTTATGTGCATTTGATCAAAGCCCGGTACCGTAACCGGTTTTCGATCCACATCAACATCGATCCTGCCGATCTCGACAAGCAACTGCCGCCGTTGGCCCTCCAATCGATGGTGGAAAATGCCGTCAAGCACAACGAGATTTCGGAATCCAATCCCTTGATCGTTAAGATTTTTTCCAAAGACGATGCCATCTGTGTGGAAAACCCGATCAGGCCCAGGACCACCTTGGCCGAGGGTACGGGCAGCGGACTTGCCAATCTTCAGAAACGATATTTTTTACTGGCGAAACGGAACATGTTTATTTCTACCGAAAACAATAGCTTTAGTGTTGAACTGCCTTTCTTAAAAACGACATGAACGTAGTGATCATAGAGGATGAATTGTCGGCAAGTGAAAACTTGGCCTATCTGCTGCAGCGGATCGATCCATCAATCCAGATCGTTGCCGTGCTCGAATCGGTGAAGGCCTCCGTGGCCTATTTTGGAAAGCCCCATGAAATCGATTTGGTATTTTCGGACATCCACTTGGCAGACGGACTCTCCTTCGAAATTTTCGACCAAGTCAAGATCGAAGCCCCTATGATTTTTACCACGGCCTACGACCAGTATACCTTAAAGGCCTTCAAGCTGAACAGCATCGACTATTTGTTGAAGCCCATAGACCAGGAAGAACTGTCGGCCAGTCTGGAGCAGTTCAAGACACAATCGAAAGGCACGGGCTTGGTCGATGCGCAGGTAACGGGACTTTTGGATCTGATCAAGGCCAAGACCAAAACCTTCAAGGCAACCTTTCTGGTGATCCAAAGAGACCAGATGATTCCCCTGAAGACCGAACAATTTGCCTATATCTACATCGACACGGGCATGGTGAAGGTGAAGACCCAGGACAACCAGGCCTATATTCTCGACAAAAAATTGGAGGATATTGAAAACGAATTGGATCCGACCCTGTTTTGCCGGGTCAACCGACAATTCATCCTCTCCAAGAACGCCATCACGAACCTCAAATACCATTTCGGGGGCAAGCTTTTGGTGAACGTACGGCCACCGTCTGAAGAACGTATTGTCATCAGTAAGGCCAAAGCACCCGATTTTAAAAAGTGGATGGATTCTTGAAGGTGTTCAAAGTTTTGGGGATTCTATTATTACCCGGGTTATAGTGCAATAGATTGCTCCTGTGCGCTATGAATCGTCTGGAAATTTCCCATTTTAATGGGCGCCCTAATTTTGATATCTAAAAAACAGATTTTAATGGGAGTCCATTTTATTTCCTCCAACCTAGTGGATTTCATTTAAAATTCTTTATCTTATCATCATTGCGTTTCTAACCTTTTTTACTGAAAGAATTACGGAAAATAGCTCCCCTACCCATCAATAAATTTTTCAAAATCGCACCCCTGGCCCTTACCATTGCACGGTTCTCGGTCGCCAGCATGCAATTTTATGGGGTGTTTGTGTCATCGCACGAGGCAAACTGTTGGGCACTGACAAAAGCATCATTTTCGCTAAGCGGGGTTCGGTAAGCTGCGGTGATAGCGCATTAATCCTAAAAACAAATCATATGAAATTAGTAGTACTGTCGGCAAATCCCAACCTGTACTCCACAAAAAGGCTGGTTGAGGCCGGCAAAAAGAAAGGGCATGAAATGCAAGTGGTAGACCATACCAAATGCGATCTGGTCATTGAAAAAAAGAAACCGGGCATCGTTTACAAGGGAAGTGAAATATCGGATGTAAATGGGGTCATCCCAAGGATCGGGGCTTCGGTCACATTTTACGGAACCGCCGTGGTAAGACAGTTCGAAATGATGAAAATCTTCACCGCCACCGAATCCCAGGCCCTGGTAAGGTCAAGAGACAAGTTGCGTAGCTTGCAGATCCTCTCGAGGGCCGGGCTGGGGCTGCCCAAGACCGTGTTCAGCAACTATTCAAAAAATGTGGCGGGCATCATCGACAAGGTCGGGGGCGCCCCATTGGTCATTAAACTTTTGGAGGGCACCCAAGGGCTCGGGGTGGTGCTGGCCGATAACAGAAACTCGGCCGAGTCGATCTTGGAAGCCTTCAACGGCCTACAGGCCAGGGTGATCGTACAAGAATACATCAAAGAGGCAAAAGGGGCCGATATCCGTGCTTTTATCGTGGATGGCGTGGTCGTTGGGGCCATGAAAAGACAGGGCAAGGAAGGGGAATTCAGGTCGAATCTGCACCGAGGGGGATCGGCCAATATCATCGAACTCTCCGATGAAGAAGAAAACGCGGCCTTGAAAGCGGCCAAGGTAATGGGCTTGGGCATTGCAGGCGTAGACCTCCTGCAATCGGCAAGGGGGCCCCTGATCCTTGAAGTAAATTCCTCCCCGGGCCTGGAAGGAATAGAAACCGCTACGGGAAAGGATATCGCCGGGCATATCATCAAATATGTAGAGCGCAATGCCGAATAAAACCATAGAAATCCTGGGAACGCCCATCATGCCGGGCAAAAGCTATCGGCTTACCCTGAACATCGCCAAACTGCATACCCGGTCGAACATCGAAATCCCGATCATCGTGTCGCGCGGCAAGAAAGATGGGCCCAGTATTCTGTTGACCGGAGGGATCCATGGCAATGAGATCAACGGCGTTGAAATCGTTCGGAGCATCATTATTGCCAAATACCACAAACCCACCAAAGGCATGGTCATCTGTATTCCGGTGGTGAACGTTTTTGGTTTTATCAACCAAACGCGGCAATTCCCCGACGGCAGGGACCTGAACCGAGTGTTTCCCGGAAACGTCAGAGGTTCGCTCGCCAGCCGGTTCGCCTACCATATCATGAAAGAGATCATCCCCCATATCGACTATGGGATCGATTACCACACGGGTGGCAATGCCCGTTTCAATATCGCGCAAATACGCATGGATCCAAAAAACAAGGAATGCATTCAATTGGCCCGTATTTTTGGTGCCCCGTTCATATTGCAATCCAAAAACAAGGAAAATACCTTCAGGGACGTCTGTGTGAAACTGGGGAAAACCATATTGCTTTTTGAAGGTGGAAAATCGATGTTCTCCGATGATTTGATCACCTCCTACGGCGTGGCCGGCGCACTGAGGGTCATGCAGCACCTGGGGATCCGGGATTTTCAAAAGGAACTGTCGGAACATCACTATCAAAGATCAGGATCGATTCTTTTGGAGTCGTCACGATGGATCAGGGCCAGCTATTCCGGGATGTACCGGCCATACGTGGGTTTGGGTGCCTATGTCGAGAAAGGGCAGGTGATCGCCAGTATTTCGGATCCCTTTGGGGAATTCGAAAAATCGATCAAGGCGAGCAGTCCGGGTTATGTGATCTGCGTGAACCATTCCCCTATCGTCAATCAAGGGGACGCCATATTGCATATCTCAAAAAATACGTCAAAACACTGAGCGGCAAACCATTTTGTAGAAGCATCGCTTCGCTATGGTGCTAAACCCCTCCAAGTGGATTTCTTCAGAAATGCTTCGGTAATTTTTTATGCGCTTTCGGACACTCCAGCTATCGTTTGGTCAGCATCCGATTGTGATTCCAATTTAGAGTGCGTTCTTTTCCGACATCAACACCAATAATAATCTAAAACCTAAAACGATGCTTAAAAAAACACTTTCATTAGTGCTACTGGCCGCGATGTGCTTGGGCACTCTGGTCACCATCAAGGCCCAGGAGACCATGATGGCCGATCCTATATGGGAATCGATCCTGATCACCCCCGATAACACCAAACTGAAGATCTTAGGCGAGAACATGCGAAAGCACAACCAGAAATATCACAAACAAGGACCTTATAGTGTAACGGTCTACAGCATTTCAAGTGGACCCAATACCGGTAAAATGGTCTGGATGATGGGTCCATTGAAATTTGCCGACCTTGATGGCCGGCCCGCTGCCGGCGGTCATGATGAGGATTGGCGTGATAACGTATTGCCCTATGTCAAAAAATTGGAAAGCGGGGAATACTGGCAACAAGACGACAAGGTGTCCAATACCGCTATGCTAACCCCAAATGTTTCCGACTATCCAATCTTAGGCGTTCGCTATTGGGAAATCAATTCAGAACATGGCCACGGTCTCGACCGTATCTTAAAACAGATCAGCGACGCGGTGAAAGCCATGGATGGGGTCAACCCCTGGGGGGTCTATGAAAACCTCTTTCGGCAAGGCGACCTCGGCAGGCATTTTGCCACCGTAAGTTTCAGCAAGAAATGGGCAGAATTTGATGAGGACCCCAAGTTTAAAACAGCCTTTGACAAGGTGCATGGTGCCAATGCATGGGATGCCTTTATCAGGGACAGCGATCAGGTGTTCGATAACAGCTGGGATGAAATTTGGGTGTACGACAAAAATCTCAGTGGCGATTAAGGAAACCATTGATTACAGTAAAGAACCCCTGATCACAGGGGTTTTTTTATTTCACCCCCTTATTTCGGCCAAAGCCCTTTAATCGATAAAATGCACAAAAAACACGATTAAACCACAATTTTTGGCGCTTTCACAACAATTCGGAGCGGGTAAGCCACACAAAATCGTACCTTATGGCTATTGCCAATCCCTTAAATTTATGCTGCTATGGAAACAAATTCAGACAAACGCACGGTATTGAATACCATCCTCTCCGTTATAAATGTAAGCTTGGAGGTGTTACTGGCATTGATCGTCCTTGGATTTTTGATGGGTCTATTGGGCCTTACGAGCTGATCTGCACGAAGCGGGCCGACCGCCCATTCAGGGAGGAAGATTCCAAATAATAAAAGATTCCCGCGGCCTTGTACCACGAGGCTCTTGTTTTTCAGAAAAAAGATGTCCTTTCCTTGAGGGGCACTACTCGCTCTCCAAGCTCAGCGCCTCGCCATGGGTACAGCTCATATGTGCAATGGAGGCTGCATATACGGCGTTATCCGCAGCATCCCTGGCTTCCTGCCCAGTGCGCTGCGATTTCCGCATATAATAATGCATGTCGCCCAGGTTCTTGGCCGTGTTCGCCGCTTTGGCATTGGCATAGGCTTCCTCGGCAAAATCACGTGCGTCGAGCGCATGGCGCTCTGCGTCTATCGAATGGCTTTTCACCGCTTCCAAGCCGCAAACTTCTGAATAATATTGTGCCTCGGCCGCCCTTAACACCGCCTCATCCGCAGCATTCAGCGCTTTTCCAGTCATCAGCTCCACTTTTCGGGCGTTGGTGCGTGCAGCAGCGAATTGCGTGGCATAGGCCGCCGATTCGGCAAAGGTCTGTAGCGAATCGACCTGATGGCTCACGGCCACCATATAATTTTTTACCCCCTCCATTTCACTCTTGAAGAGCTCGCATTGGGCTTCGGTAACGATGGGGGCGAATAACAATATCCATGCCCATCGAAGCTTGGATTTGATTTGGGGATTGCGTTTCATAAATGGGGATTTTAAGGTTATGTTATCTTTGGAACCGTGTATTTTTCAATAAATTCTGGACCACGGGATAAAAACCCATTAAAAAGGTTAAAAGGGCCATAAGGAAGTAGAACAGGCTTTTCTTTTCGATATTGTGTGCCCTTACAAATAAAGGTCTGGCGGGAATCCCCAATAATTCATTATCTTGGATAGTACAACAACCCCTATCAAACCATGCTGCCCATATTTCGAAGAATCCGTAAAAAGCTCGCCGATAACAACAAGCCCATGAAATACCTTAGGTATGCCATTGGGGAAATCGTGCTTGTGGTTATAGGGATATTGATCGCGCTGCAGATCAACAATATGAACGAGGATCGCATACAAGCAAAAGAACTGGATGGCCTGATGAAAAGTATTTCCAGTGCCATTCAATCGGATATTGGATACCTGGGACTGCTTAGAACCGCCAGGGAAAGTATCGGTATAAAAGCAGATTCTATTTTTGGGGCCTACATCGATGTTCAAAACCCTACTTTGGTTTTTGGGGATTACGCATTTGTGGCGAACACATTTAACGAGTTGACAAATCTTATTTATTACCAACCCAATCTAAGTGCGTTTGAAGCCTTAAAGAATTCAATCTATTTAAGCAAACTCCAAGGAACGGATATTGAATTGTTACTGAATACCTACTACACTTCCGCCGAACGTCTTCAAAAACAGGAAGAAAGCCACAATCAGTCGATAAAGGCCGATTATCAAACATGGTCCAACACCTTCAGAAATAACGGAAGCGGCGTTTTTATGACCCCATGGGATTATTTGGGGGAGGGTGAAATCAAAGAACAATTTTTGGAAATTCTGAATTCCCAAGACACAAAAGCACTGTTCGCCAAAAGTTTTATCGAATTGAATATGACCGGTTTATACGATCAGCAAATCCTGCTCGGTGAAAAGTATATTGAAATGGTCGAGAAGCAGGAATTGAATTTTGACGAGCAGACCAAAATAGATTTTAGCGGTATTTTATATTCCTATTCGGAAGTCGGCATCCTGAACCTCATGGTCAATGGTAAAGTGCCCTCGGGCTTTGGTTTATTGTATGCACAATCGAGCAACAAATATTACCCAGGGATACGATTTGAGGAGGACCATATTAATTTGACCTATCCTGAAAATAGGCTTGATTGGGGCTCTCCCTATTTTAATATCAGGGCCTTAAATGGTCGTGTCACCGAAATGGACTTTACAAAATTTGAAAAGGTGGTCCTGGAAATGAAAGGGGCGGTCGGGGGGGAGAGCTTCGCCCTCATGATGAAAGACAAATATGACCTTCCCGATGGCAAGGAAGCAAGGGTCGATATTACGGTGACCAATGCCTGGAAAACCTATGAAGTGCCCATAGCCCAATTTGAGACCGCAGACAAGAAAATCATAGAGACCCCCCTGGGCTTCGTATTTTTAGGGGCCGAAGGAAGAACCATTTCCGTAAGATCCATTCAATTTAAATAGGCAAAGGAACATTGACTAAATAAATGCCAACAGTGGAATGGGGGCCCGTTGGCAACAAAACAAAAGCAAAAAACATGGCGCAATTTTTGGGCATTGATGGCGAATACCATCCCGAAGGCAGTTTCCTGGGGCAGGATGGAAAATACTATCCCAAAGGCTCGTTTTTGGGCATCGATGGCAAATACTATCCGGAAGGCAGTTTCCTGGGACAGGACGGGAAGTATTACCCAAAAGGCGCTGTGTTGGGCATGGATGGTAAATATTATCCAGAAGGCAGTTTCTTGGCGCAAGACGGGAAGTACTATCCGAAAGGATCGTTTTTAGGTAGAGATGGAAAATACTATCCCGAAGGCAGTTTTCTGGGACAGGATGGCAAGTATTACCCCAAAGGATACCGACTGGGCATGGATGGGAAATATTATCCATCTTAAAATCCTTTGGAAAGCCTTTCTGTTCGAACGATCTGGCAACACCACAAAACGTCCCGTCCTAAAACCCACCCCGATAGCTATCGGGACCATAAAGCCAAAAAGCCCATTGGCGGACCTTCTTTTTCCATAATGTTGCGGGCTGGGGTGTGCAGTCCTGGACCGCGTTCAGCCCGTGCGAGCGGTTCCCATGGGCGCCGGCGTATGGGTAACACCTAACGAAAAAGTGTCCTTTTCGCGCCTCTTTTTGGACAAGCAAAAAGATGCAAGAGAAATATTTTTATGTTTCTTTCTTTTTTTCATCGCCAAAAAAAGAAAAATAGGCCGGGTCTTATGCCCAAAAAGGTTATTAGTGAGTTATCTTTTTCTGTAGTGTAGCGAGCGGGGGCGTAAAGAACGCGGGAAGCCCTGGACCGCGTTCAGCCCGTGCAAGCGGTTCCCAGGAGCGCTAGCGAATGGGAAACACCTAATGAAAAAGTGTCCTTTTTGCGCCTCTTTTTGGACAGGCAAAAAGAGGCAAAAAGAAATATGGGCCGGGTTTTTTACCAAAAAGGGCATTGGGATAAATAGGATACCTTGGGAATTGGTGCTTGTGATATGATGGTTGCCAGCGTCGCCAGTCTCGACGCCGCTCGACCTGACAAGGCATAAATTTTAAGAATCGGATTTCTATTAGAAACTATTCCCCTCCCGGGAGGGGTCAGGGGTGGGTTTGGATCGGTTCTTTTGCCCAAAAAGAAGCAAAAAAAATAATTCTTAATGTCTTTTCTTTTTTTCATAGCCAAAAAAAGAATCAAAAAACGCTAGGCTGATTTTTCTTTTCTTGAAATCTACGGGCTTTCCACGGCAGCACCATCCAGCCCGCTTCCGATACTCGGAATGCTCTATGGATGGCTACCTTAAACTCAGGTGAAAATCCCTTGATTTCTGGCAAAAAGAAAAATAGGCCGGGTTTTGAATCAAAATGTCATTTGAGGGCCTTCTTTTTCCCTAGTGTATCGAATGAGGGGATAAGGACGGAATCCCGGTCACGCTGTACACATTGGTCGCCCAAAGCTTTAGCAGGGGTGGTACAGGCGGGCCGGGTAGGTGCGATTCGCTCTTGGGTAGGGGTACACTTTATTTAAAATGCAAAAGCACCCTGAAAACAAATAAGCGTGTCCCATTAACAAATTCAGACATCGGTTAATGCAAACAAAAAAGCTTTGATAGATCTAAGCGATGCTATGAACAGAAAAACCCTAGGTTCGTCCTCATTTTATTGGAGAGCTCGGGGATTTTCTTTATTTTGTTTAACCATAAACAAAACATTCACCCTTAAAAAAAGAAATCCAATGCCAACAACAATTACATTTAGCGTAACCGGAGTTAACACTGCAAACAACACAGTAACTATGACCCTTAATGGAAATCCAGCAACAGGAGATCTAACGGTTGATGTCGGTACAGTAATTCAATGGAATCTAACAAGAAATGTTGATAGCATCGTCATTACCCAAAGCACAGGTACGGGCAATACGAATATTTGGAGCAGTGTTCCCGCTCCTTTCCCACTACCTACCTCAACCAACTGGCAGGGAACGATCGGAAATACCGGTAATATTGGGGAGAGCTATACAATCACCGGAACTGCTGGGGGTACCACCGTAAGCCATGACCCCAGAATTAGTGTAAATCCGAAGACAATGGAAGATGCCGTCTAAATTAAAGGCCTATTATTTCTTAATAGGCCTTTATTATTTTATTGGCCATTTGGCCATTGCCCAGGACCAAAGGGTAGCTGACAGTCTCCTTGGCATTTATCAGACGGATACCTTAGATGGCGAAGCAAGATTGGAGTTGCTCAAAAACCTGTCTTTTAACTCAGTGGATGACTATCATTTGGCGCTGAAATACGCCGACGAATTGATTGCCCTGGCCACAGAGGATGACAACTTAGCGTACCAAGCCCATGGTTATCTCCGAAAGGGAAACGCAGAAAAGTTAATGGGTAATTTGGAAAAGGCATTGGCTGCTTTTTTCGAGACCGCTGAAATCGCCAAAAAAAATGGTCGAATACCATTGGAAGGCAGCGCATATATCAATATTGCGGATATTTATGCGATGGCCAATAACCATAAAAATGCGATGCATTATTATCAAATGGCCATCGCAACATTGCGTAAATCAGATGACAGTATTAGCTTGGCATCTGCCATTTTAAATGCTGGAGACGCACATCTTACCAACAAAGATTATGATTCTGCCCTGGTCTACTTCAAAGAATCCGGAGCAATTTTTGAACGGTCCAATTACTTAATTGGAAAAGCCTATAACCTTGGGAATATAGGCATGGTATACGCCGGACAGGGGCAAATCGATCTCGCGGAAAAAAATATTGATGAGGCGATACAGATACTGATAGCACATGGGGACTATTATCCCATTAGTGTATATCTGCAATCAATGGCTGATATTTTTCTGGAAAAAGGAGATCGGCCCACCGCGTTGAATTATGCGAAAAGAAGCCTGGCCCTGGCAACACAGTATGGGCTCAAAGAACAGATCAGTACTGCAAATCTCAAACTTTCGGAACTCTATGAAGCTATGGGCCTCACAACCGAATCCTTAATGCATTATAAAGAATACATCGCCGCCAGGGATACCCTCAACAATATCAGCCGGGTACAAACATTGGCCGATATGCGCACGGATTACGAAATATCACAAAAACAGGTCGAGGTGGACTTGCTAAACACACAAAAAAGGAACCAATTGATCATTCTTGTTTTTTCGGGGGTCTTGCTGCTTACCTTATTTTGGTATTACAGAACCATATCAAAAGAGAAAAAAAGATCGGAAAACTTACTGCTCAATATATTGCCCAGTGAGATAGCACATGAATTAAAGCAAAAAGGTGCAGTGGAAGCGGTAAAATGCGATGAGGTTACCGTATTGTTTACCGATTTTGTGCAGTTTTCAAAAAAGGCGGAAAACATTACTCCGGAAAAATTGGTAAAGAGTATCGATTTTTACTTCAAGAAATTTGACGAGATCACCACAAAATACGGATTGGAAAAAATCAAGACCATTGGGGATTCCTACATGTGCGCCAGTGGCATCCCATCCCCGGACCCAAAGCACGCCAGCAATGCCATCAAGGCCGCTAAGGAAATGACCGAAGTTGTGAAGTCCACGCTAAATGACAAAGACGACCTGAGCCATTTTGAAGTAAGGGTCGGCTTACATTCTGGCCCGGTGGTTGCGGGTATTGTCGGAACAAAAAAATGGCAGTACGACATATGGGGGGATACGGTAAATATTGCGTCACGAATGGAATCCAATTCCTTGCCGGGCCGGATAAATCTTTCGGAAACAACATATGATGCAATTAAAAAAGAATTTTCCTGTGAATACCGTGGAGAAATTGAAGTGAAGAATCGGGGTTTGTTGAAAATGTATTTTTTATCTCAATAAATTTGCCCCCGCTTTTGCTTGTATTTGTAATGGTGTTGTTGCTCCTCGTTATCAATTTGTCCAATGATTGGAGGTAGCTATAACGAAGCTACTTAATTCTTATCCCCCGTAATTCCTCGATCTCATAATTCATCGGTTATAATGAACACCCTGAGATTGACCTTCAACTGAAAATCATTAGAATAGCAATGGGTCCAGCGCACCTTGTCATGGTAGATATTCGCCTCAAAATCCCTTGATTTCCGGCAAAAACAAAAATAGTCCGGGGCTTATGCCCATAAGGTCTTATATCCCCGATACCATATTCTTCATGGCATCTGCCCATATTCATCAATACATTTCCTAAATTACCACTTCGCCCCGCTTGGTTAAACCAAGAGGGCGGTTCAACCGATATTTTTATACGCGATATCTACAAAGACTTGCGGACTGTAGGGTCATGGCATATCTTTATCGAACATGCAACCCTTCTCCCTAAATTTAGAAAAATGGCCGAATATTCAGTGACCGTAGATCAAGAAGAAATACCGACAAGTACGTCGGCCGCCGAAGCGTTGGACCTTATCAAAGTTGATAGCGCGAATTTTCATCTCCTACGGCATCACAAAGCGTATGCCATCGGCCTGGCCCAATCGGATTATTTAAAAAAAGTCTACAGGATCGTCGTCAATGGCAACAGCTATGAGGTAACGATCGCGGATGAATTTGACCTGAGGGTAAAAAAAATGGGACTCATGACCTCCACCTCCCAGAAGATCAACTCGGTGAAAGCGCCCATGCCCGGACTGATCATTGAGGTGATGGCAGCGGCAGGGCAAACGGTTTCGGAAGGCACCCCCTTGTTGGTGCTCTCCGCGATGAAGATGGAGAACATTATCCTATCACAAGGGGCGGGAATCGTTCAATCGATCGCCGTTAAAATCGATGATACCGTAGAAAAAGGACAGTTGCTCATAGAATTGGAACCATAAGATTCCCGCTTTAATGGAAATGACCAAAAAAGAACTTGAACCATGAAAAAAATACTGGTTGCCAACCGTGGTGAAATCGCGCTCCGCATTATGAAGACCGCCCGCAAAATGGGCATAAAAACGGTCGCGGTGTATTCGGAAGCGGATCGCTGCTCGCCCCATGTGAAATTTGCCGATGAGGCGGTATTCCTAGGAAAGGCACCTTCTTCAGAGTCGTACCTGGCCATGGAAAAAGTAATCGCTGCCGCAAAGGAAACGACCGCCGATGCCATACACCCCGGCTACGGATTCCTAAGTGAAAACGATGTTTTTGCGCAAATGGTGGTAGACCACGGATTTGTTTTTATCGGGCCAAGGCCATATGCCATAAAGCTCATGGGCAACAAGTTGGCCGCAAAAGAAGCGGTTCGCGATTACCAGATTCCCATGGTCCCCGGTACGGAAGAAGCCATTACCGATGTGGTCCTGGCCAAAAAAATCGCGCATCAGATAGGGTTCCCCATTTTGATCAAAGCTGCGGCAGGGGGCGGTGGTAAGGGCATGCGTATCGTAGGTTCTTTGGGAGAATTGCCCGAACAGATGAACCGTGCCATCAGTGAAGCGCAGGCCGCTTTTGGCGATGGGGCGGTTTTTATCGAGAAGTACATCGCTTCCCCCCGGCATATTGAAATTCAGGTGCTCGCCGATAGCGCCGGCCAAACCGTACATCTTTTTGAGCGGGAATGCAGCATACAGCGCAGGCACCAAAAAGTGATCGAGGAAGCGCCCTCTTCCGTGCTCACGCCCGAACTTAGGGCTGCCATGGGCGTAGCGGCGGTCAAGGTGGCCACAGCCTGTGATTATGTGGGGGCGGGCACCGTTGAGTTTTTGTTGGACGCGGAAATGAATTTTTATTTCCTCGAGATGAATACCCGGCTTCAAGTAGAACATCCGGTAACCGAATGGATCACGGGCATAGACCTGGTCGAACAACAGATCAAAATTGCCAGGGGGGAACCCTTGGCATTCGTCCAGGAAGATTTGCGCATAAAGGGCCACGCGCTGGAGGTGCGCGTATATGCCGAAGACCCATTGGACAATTTCATGCCCAGTATCGGCACTTTGTCCACGTACAGGAGACCCGAAGGGGCAGGCATTCGACTGGATGATGGTTTCGAGGAAGGGATGGTTGTGCCTATTTATTACGATCCCATGTTATCGAAGTTGATCACTTACGGTAAAAATAGGGAGGAAGCCATTCAACGCATGATCGAGGCGATCGACCAATACCAAATCGAAGGCGTGGCCACCACCTTGGCGTTCGGCAAATTTGTCTGTGAACATGAGGCCTTCACTTCGGGGGACTTTGATACCCATTTCGTCAAAAACCATTATTCCCCTGAAGGACTTGCAAAACATTATGCCGAGGAACGCAAAATTGCGGCACTCGTTGGATTGCGGTTGCATCTCGATAACCAAAAAATATTGCGGAAGCCCATTACGGTCCCTTCCCTTTGGAAAAAAAGCAGGACCCGGTAGCAAAAATTCGTTCAATATCGTTCACATGAAATCAAAAAAGCAGATCCTGGAAGAGAAATTGGCAAAATCCCGCTTGGGTGGAGGCCAACAGCGCATTGAAAAACAACATGCCAAGGGAAAATTGACGGCCCGGGAGCGGCTCCATTTTTTATTGGATGAAGGGTCTTTCGAAGAAATGGGGGCGTTGGTTACCCATCGTACCCAAGACTTTGGCATGGAAAAAGAAATCTATTATGGCGATGGGGTGGTCACCGGCTATGGCACCATCAACGGGAGGCAGGTATGTGTTTTTGCCCAGGATTTTACAGTTTTTGGGGGCGCCTTATCGGAAACCCATGCCGAGAAGATCTGCAAGATAATGGACATCGCCCTGAAAATCGGGGTTCCCATTATCGGTTTGAACGATAGCGGGGGCGCACGAATCCAAGAAGGGGTGCGATCGCTGGGGGGCTATGCAGATATCTTTTATAGAAATGTGATGGCCTCCGGGGTAGTCCCGCAAATATCCGCGATCATGGGCCCCTGTGCGGGTGGTGCCGTATATTCCCCGGCAATGACCGACTTTATCCTCATGGTAGAAAACACCAGTTATATGTTCGTAACGGGGCCCAACGTGGTGAAAACGGTCACGAACGAATCGGTGACCTCGGAAGAACTGGGTGGCGCCTTGGCGCACGCCTCGAAATCGGGGGTGACGCATATGACCGCCGTGAACGACCTGGAATGCCTCGATCAGATCAAACGAATGATCGGTTATATGCCACAGAATTGCGAGGATGCCCCCGAAGATCTTCCCTATGACCTGGCCGATGAAACCCGGGCGGTGCTGGAGGAGATAGTCCCTGAAAATGCCAGTCAGCCTTACGATATGCGCCAAGTGATCCATGGGATCATCGATGCGGAAACATTCTGTGAGATCCATAAAGCCTATGCGGAAAACATCGTGGTCGGTTTTGCGAGACTGGCCGGTAAAAGTATCGGTATCGTCGCGAATCAGCCGATGCATCTGGCGGGGGTGCTCGATGTGGAGAGTTCCAAGAAAGCGGCCCGATTTACCCGTTTTTGTGATTGCTTCAACATTCCCCTTTTGGTTTTGGTGGATGTGCCCGGATTTCTTCCCGGTACCGATCAGGAATGGAAGGGAATCATCATGAATGGCGCAAAACTTTTGTATGCGCTGAGCGAGGCGACCGTTCCGAAAGTGACGGTTATTACCAGAAAGGCCTATGGCGGCGCCTACGATGTCATGAACTCAAAACATATCGGTGCCGACATGAACTATGCCTGGCCCGGTGCAGAGATCGCCGTGATGGGAGCGAAGGGGGCCAGCGAGATCATATTCAGGAAAGAAATCGTTGCCGCAAAAGATCCTGAAGCGAAATTGGCCGAAAAAGAGGCCGAGTATGCCGAAAAATTCGCAAACCCCTACAGTGCCGCCGAGCGTGGTTTTATCGATGAGGTCATACTCCCCAAAGATACCCGTAACAAATTGATCAAGGCCTATGCCCTGCTGCAAAACAAAGTGGCCACCCTACCCAAGAAAAAGCATGGCAATATTCCTTTATGATCGTGGCTCGCTTGGAATTTGAAAATTGAATGGATCTCCCGCCTTCATGGAATTTTTTGTCCTTTTCTTTTTTTCCTCGCCAAAAAATGAAATAAATATAGGCCGGCACTTTTTGCCCAAAAGTTCATTGGAGGTGCTCCTTTTTCTATAATGTAGCGAACGTGGGCGTTCAGCACGCGGAAAGCCCTGGACCGCGTTCAGCCCGTGCGGGCGGTTCGCATGATCGCCGGCGTACGGGAAACACCTAACGAAAAAGTGTCCTTTTAACGCTTCTTTTTGGACAAGCAAAAAGAGGCAAAAGGAAAAAATAATTCTCAAAGTTCCTTTCTTTTTTTCATCGCCAAAAAAAGAAACAAAAAACGCTAGGCTGATTTTTCTTTTCTTGAAATCTACGCGATTTCCACGGCCGCACCATCCAGGCCGCTTCCGATACTCGGAATGCTCTATGGATGGCTTCCTGAAACCCAGGTGAAAATCCTTTGATTTCTGGAAAAAGGAAAAATAGGCCAAGGCTTTTACCTCAAAAGGTCATTGGTAAGATATCTTTTTCTGTAGTGTAGCGAACAGGGGCGTAAAGAACGCGGGAAGCCCTGGACCTCGTTCAGCCCGTGCGAGCGGTTCCCATGAGCGCCAGCGAATGGGAAACACCTAACGAAAAAGTGTCCTTTTTGCGCTTCTTTTTGGACAGGCAAAAAGAAGCAGAAGAAAAAACAATTCTTTATGCTCTTTTCTCTTTTCATCGCCAAAAAGAAAAATAGGCCGGGGCCTTTGCCCAAAGAGGTCATTTGGAGGGCATTGTTTTCCTTTAGTATATCGAACGCTGGCACATGACGGCAATAATATCTAAAGCACTGAATATTATTACGTTATGAATTCCAGTTGATCAAATCTTGGCGAACAAATCCGTTCATGGGATTTAATGTTTCTACCAAAAAAAAGGTGCTTCCATCTGAATTCCGAAGAAACAGATGGCCATGATTTTTCACAAAATCCTTGAATGGCCGACCGTTCAAATGCCTTTCGAAGGCTGCTTTATCCCTATAAATCTCAAAAAAAACGATTTCCCCGTCATAGGGCGTGGGATTGTTCATTTCTTTTAGATCGGGCGTGTGCGGAAGATATGCCAAGGTATCCGGTTCCTTTTCTTTTACCAAGGTGGAAAGCTTGTTAATGGCCATAATGGCTTCTTCTTTCTTCCCTGGCAAGATCGTCCATTTTGCGATGAGCTGATACATGGGTGCCTTTTTTAATGATTCCCTGCTATTCGAATGGGGAAAGATAGCCAACACGGCCTGATCTCAAGGCCTCAAAATAGTTAAAATCTTGTACACAGATCCATCCAAGACGGTTCAATGGACCCAACCGGACTTAAAAAGACAAGGAAAATATCGCCTGAACTGCCTTCAATTTGGGCGCAAGCCAAAAAAGGGCCTCGAAGTTGGAAAACCCCGAAGCCCCTATTTAAATTGTGGTCCCCTCCGGGAAGATATGGGCTAAAACTGCCGGTAATTTCCAGTAAGGTATTTGTTGGCCTCCACCTCGAACTGCGCCTTCTCCGCATCCCAAAGCAGGGTTTGCCCGGGGAATCGGCCGGCAATAACGCCCAGCAGAATGGTTTCCGTTAAACGGGCGGCATAGGAGAAGGGGGCGGAGCACTCCGCCTTGCCCAGGCAGGCATCCACGAACTGGTGGTAGTGTTTTTTCCCTTCGCTCTCATAATCGCGCACCGGGGCGCCCAGATTGAACGATTCGATATCCATTTTCCGATAGGCACCGTCCACGATCAATTGGGGCAGTTTCTGGAAGTGCGGGAGGTACAAACGCCCCTTTTCCCCCATGAACATCGCGCCTTGATCGTGCAGGGGTTCGTCACCGGGCAATTTCAGATCGGGGTGGGCCGGTGGGGCCCCGGGCCCGTCGTACCAAACCCAGGTCAGCGTTTCTGCCGTATAGGGTGTTTCCGGAAATTCATAGGTGACGGTATTGTTCTCCGGATAGCCATAACCGGTGGGCGGGCGGCAATCATTTTTAACGGTCCGGGGAACGTCGAGTTGCAGGGCATTGTAGGGCGTATCAAAAATATGCACGCCCATATCGCCCAGGGTGCCACAGCCATAATCCATGAGTTTTCGCCAGTTGGCGGGGTGGTAATACCCCTCCTTGTAGGGGCGCTCCGCGGCCGTTCCCAGCCAGAGGTCCCAATTCAGGGTGGCGGGCACCGGGTCGCTGCCTTCGGGCACAGGGCCGTCGTAGCCCCAATTCTTGGGCGACCAGGCCCGTACCGTATGTACCTTTCCTATGATCCCCGACTGTATGAGCAGGGTGGCCAGTTTATAGTCGTAAAAAGAGTGCACCTGTATGCCCATCTGGGTGACCAGCTTCCTTTCTTCCGCCACCTTTTTCATTTCCCGGGCCTCACTCACATGGTGGGTGAGCGGTTTTTGGCAGTATACCGGTTTGTCCATGTGCATGGCCATCAGGGAGGCTGGTGCATGGGTATGGTCAGGGGTGGAGACCACCACGGCGTCTATGTCGTCGCCCATGGTATTGAGCATCTCGCGGTAATCGGAAAACACACGTGCGCCCGGATGCAGCTTTTGCGCCGCGGCGAGGTTGTTGGTGTCTACGTCGCACAGGGCGACCACATCGACCAAGGCATGGGAGGAAATGGCCTTGAGGTCTTCGCCCCCCATGTTCCCGACCCCGATATGGGCGGTGCGCAGCCTTGTCTTCTGAATGCCGTGTTGTAAGAATGAGGGGGCGAGCACGAGGCCGACCGTCCCCAGGCCACTTTTCTTGATAAATTCCCTTTTGTTCATGTTCTGTTGGTTATAGTTTTCTGATCTTGATGTTTTTGAACCAAATCGGGCTCGAATGGTCTTGCAGGGCAATATAGCCGCTCTTGAACTTGCCGTAATCCGGACTGGTCTTCCACTTGTCCGAATTTTTTTGGGCGTACCAGGCTTCGGTCCAAGGAACAAAAGATAGTACTTTTTTTCCGTTGAGCCAGTGTTCCACCATTTCCGGGGTAAAAACGATGCGGGTATTGTTCCACTCCCCTACGGGATGCAGGATCTTGCCGGGATCGGGGGGGTGCATGGCGTAGTCTGCTCCGGTCTGTTGCAGGGGCTTGAGCTCTTCCGGTTTATCGGTATAGCCCAGGCTCAGGTTGTATTCGGTAAGGTCGTGGATGCGCGCATAATTCTCATCATCGATCAACTGGTATTCGGGGGCCACCACGGGGGGGCCGTCGTAGCCTTCCCGCACATGGTAAAAAATGCCGCTGTTCCCGCCTTCGGGCAGTTTCCAATCGAGGGAGAGTTCAAAATTGTCGAACATCTCGGCCCCGTAGATGATATCCTTGCCGCCGGTGTAGTTCTGCTCCAGGCCCAGGGCCGTATCAAAGGTGAGGGTGCTGTCCTTGATGGTCCAGCCCGGGGGCAGTTCTTCCCCGTTATAGGCCCGCCATCCGGCGGTGCTGCTGCCGTCGAAGAGGGTGATCCAATCGCTATCGGCCGCTACCGCCGCTTCGGGCGGGGCTTCGGTTTGGTCTTTTTTGGGTTCGGTCTTACAGGAGAACAACAGGGCGATAAGCCCCAGGGAGAGGGTGGTTTTTAGCATGGACTGATTCTTTTAGGTTTTAAAGGTATGTGAAACCATAAAAATAGGAAATCCTCCAGAAACCATGCATAGGTTGTTCGCGGATTTATACCGTGTTTCCCCCTGAGCTGTAACAATTCTATTGAAAAATCCTCTTTATCTTTGTTAGACAAACAAAAACCCTCTTTGATGATGACCTCACTAATTTCATTAAAAAACCGAACTTTGATTCTCTGGGGGTTGTGTATGTACCTGTCACTGTCAGCCTCTGCCCAACCCAACTTTCCACGGTCACCAGAGCAGGCCAAGATGGTTTATACCGACCTTGTGCATTTTGTTGAGGCCTATAACGAACTGGTTAAGAATACAGATACGCTCCAGGTCTTACAAACTATGTATTTCGATCGCGGTTCCGACGGTTTAAAAGAATTTATCCGCCGACACCAACTAAGCCCGGAGCTGCTTAGGGATGCCATGTTGGCCAATCCGGAGCGCTATGCGCTCCTTCCAAATTTTCTAGCCAATATCCATGCTGTGGAACAGGCCTACTTGAAACTGATGAAAGACTATGGCGGCGTGGTACCCAATGCGATGTACCCGCCCACCTATCTGCTGGTTGGAGCCAATAGGGGCATAGGACAGGCCTCCCTGGTGGGACAGCTGATCACCGTAACCCGTGCAGCCGATGATTTGGAAAAATTACAAAAAATAATGACCCATGAGTTGTCGCATTTCCAACAAGCCATGGCCATGGGGGGGCAAAAATATGCAGCACTGTATACATCCCCTAACAATATGCTCGGCATTTGCCTAAGGGAAGGAGGGGCAGAATTTGTAACCTCTTTGGTTCTCAATGACATTACCCAGAGCGCCGCCCTGGAGTATATTGTGAAAAACGAAAGCCGCCTAAAACAGAGATTTTTAGAAGACCTGAAAACACAAAATACCGGTTTTTGGCTTTGGGAGTCAATAGAACAAAGCGCCTATCCCAAGCTTCTGGGCTACGCCATGGGATATATGATCACCAAAACATATTACGAACAAGTAGCTGATAAAACCACGGGGCTTCAGAACATTCTACGGATGGAGGACGCAGAGGCTTTTGTAGAATCGAGTGGTTATTTGGTTGACTAGCAGGGTGCGACGTATAGGTGTTTCGTGCCATAGTCTATAATTCCTTACCTTGGGAAGAACTACCAACCCCTTGTTATGATCAACTTCTTTAGAAAAATCCGCAAAAAACTCGCCGATGACAACAAGCCTTTAAAATACCTCAGGTATGGCATTGGGGAGATCGTATTGGTGGTGATTGGGATATTGATCGCTCTACAGATCAATAATTGGAATGAGCAAAAAAAGCAATCCCAAAAGGAACATAAGATCCTTAGGGAAATCAAAGAGAACGTTGAAACCAATGTATTGATTTTTCAACAGGCCATAAAACAACAGGAAGCGATCATTCAGGACCTTGATCTATTTGTCGATATGGTGCGAAGCCAAAGCTTCAATAATGATTCTATCAATATCTTATTTTTACTTGTCCCGGAATCCGTTAGTCTGGCTTCAACAGGCTTTGAATCTTTAAAAACCATTGGCTTTGATCTGATCTCATCTGATGCGCTGCGTACTGAAATTATTCAATTGTTCAATGTAGAATACCCTCAACTTCAAGCCGTGGTCAATAACGTATGGCCAGGCCACAATGCTGGAATCATCATTCCCATGATCAAAAAGCATTTTGAAGTGCTTTCAGGATCTTATGCAAAGATTACCGACCCTGAATTGCTAAAAAATGATCCGGAAGTCCTAAACGCTTTGGCGCTTCGAAGAGTATGGAAAAAAGTTTATATAAGTTATCTTGAAGCGGAACGGTTAAAATCCAATGATTTGATGGTCAAAATCAATACGATCATTGGGGAGATGTGAACATCATTATAATGCATTATCGTGGCCGCAAAGGCCTTGCTGGCCCTATGCTGGCCAAAGAAGTTCTTTGTTGCAAACAATCGATCCCATATTCGTCGGGCAGGCTGGGTTGGTCCGCTCCGCTCATCGCCCAGCAAAATACCCCCTTCTTATGAAGGTTTTCCGAAAAAGTGTCCTTTTTGCGCCCCTTTTTGGACAAGCAAAAAGAGGCAGAAAGAATAAATTGGTGGCCCAAAAGTCCGACAAGCACAAAAAAGAAGTTTTAATGCACTTTTCTTTTTTTCATTGCCAAAAAAAGAAACAAAAAAGGCTAGGCTGATTTTTCTTTTCTTGAAATCTACGCGATTTCCACGGCCGCACCATCCAGGCCGCTTCCGGTATCCGGAATGCTCTATGGATGGCTTCCTTTCACCCAGGTGAAAATCCCTTGATTTCTGGCAAAAAGAAAAATAGGCCAGGTCTTTACCCCAAAAAGGTCATTGGGGAGTTATCTTTTTCTGTAGTGTAGCGATCAGGGGCGTGAAGAACGCGGGAAGCCTTGGACCGCGTTCAGCCGGTGCGAGCGGTTCCCATGAGCGCCGGCGAATGGGAAACACCTAACGAAAAAGTGTCCTTTTTGCGCTTCTTTTTGGACAAGCAAAAAGAAGCAAAACAAAAAACAGAAATAAAAATATGCCGGTTCTTATGCCCAAAAAGGTTATTGGGGAGTTATCTTTTTCTGTAGTGTAGCGAACACGGGCGCAAAGAACGCGGGAAGCCCTGGACCGCGTTCAGCCCGTGCGAGCGGTTCCCATGAGCGCCGGCGAATGGGAAATACCTAATGAAAAAGTGTCCTTGCCACCTCAGGCGGCCACGTTTTCGCCTCTTTTTGCTTGTCCAAAAAGAAGCAAAAGGAAAAAATAATTGTTAATGTTCCTTTAGAATTTAATGCTTGTGCTTTGGCACTTGAAATTTGGTACTTCGTACCTCTTACTTCACACTTTGTACTTCGAATTTATCTAATCCAAATTCCTGATCTATATTTGAACCCTAAAAGAAAAACCATGGCTTCAGGATTTTTTGCCGTTTTGGATGATGTGGCAACGCTGTTAGACGATGTGGCCACCATGGGGAAGGTCGCGACCAAGAAGACCGCGGGCCTATTGGGCGACGATCTTGCCGTGAATGCCGAAAAAGCCTCCGGCTTTGTGTCCAAACGTGAACTCCCCGTGATTTGGGCCATCACCAAAGGGTCGCTGCTCAACAAGCTCATGATCCTCCCAATCGCCTTTTTGCTGAGCGCCTTTTTGCCCTTGGCGGTAACGGTGATCTTGCTGCTGGGGGGACTTTATCTCGCCTATGAAGGGGCCGAAAAAATTTACGAATTCTTCGTGCCCCATGCACATGCGCATATTCCCCCCGATCTGAAGCCCATGGAAAAAAGTGATATCCTCGCCCTGGAAAAAACAAAGATCAAGTCGGCCATCGTCACCGATTTTATTTTGTCCATCGAAATCGTGATCATCGCCCTGGGCACCGTGATGAACGAACCGCTTCTCAATCAAATCTTGGTGGTATCGTTCATAGCGCTGATCGCCACCGTAGGGGTGTATGGCCTTGTGGCGCTGATCGTAAGGATGGATGAGTTCGGTGCCCGTTTGATCGACCTGAACGGGGAGAAGAACAGCATTTCCGATAAGATCGGGCGGTTTTTTGTGCGGGCCCTGCCATGGGTGATCAAAGGTCTTACCGTGATCGGCACCATCGCCTTATGCCTGGTCTCCGGGGGCATCTTTGTCCATAACTTACCGTTCCTGCACGACATCTTCCCTTCCGTTCCGGATCTGATCGTCGAATTTGTGGTAGGGCTCTTGGTCGGATTTTTGGTGCTGTTGCTGGTAAAAGGAGTTAAGAAGCTTTTTGTACGGAAATAAATTAAATTCATCATTTGAATCTCCTCCCTTCATGGCATTTTCTATGTCCTTTTCTTTTTTTCATCGCCAAAAAAAGAAACAAAAATATGCCAGGTCTTTTACCTAAAAAGGTCATTGGGGAGTTATCTTTTTCTGTAGTGTAACGAACACGGGCGCAAAGAACGCGGGAAGCCCTGGACCGCGTTTAGCCCGTGCGAGCGGTTCCCATAAGCGACAGCGCATGGGAAACACCTAATGAAAAAGTGTCCTTTTTGCGCCTCTTTTTGGACAAGCAAAAAGAGGCAGAAGAAAAAAGAGCGGTTTAAATGCCCTGCCCCCCACTCGGGCCTATTTCAATCATACCCAATACGATCCCGTATCGTCCCATCCTCCCTATGGATGATCACATCGGCCTTGTATTTCCTGGCCAGTCGTTTTGCTTTGTTGATGGCCGTATCCTGCAGGCGGTGTTTGGAGGTGATCCGTTGGTTCCCCTCACGCCTTACGGCCCACCCGTCCTCGTAGGGTACCACGTGCTGGTGCCAGGTCCTTCCCTGTTTGCTTTGCCGACTGCTCTTAAAAAAGGCTTCCACCAGTTCGCTCAATAGGTGTATCCAAGAGGTGGGTTTGTTGCTTTCGGGCATGTTGCTTTTTTTGATGGTACCGAAGATACTGTTTTCGACAAAGAATTTAATTAGTGCTCGGGTTAACTCTATAGGCCAGCCCCCCTTGGCAGGTTAAACTTCTCGCCCTTGGCCGTAAACGGCAAAATGTATCTCTTTAATTCATTTTGAAAGTCACTTGGGTTCATTCACTACGCGAATCGACCAGAGAAGTCCCTCTCCTGCAAATAGAAAACATCGCTTCGCCTTGCTTTGGAAAATTGTACCTGAATTAAAGTCCACCTGGGTTGGCGGCTATCGCCGCCAACCAGAGAAGAACCGCTGCTGCAAATAGCAATCCACACAGCCCTGGCGGGCTGCGGTTCTTTTTTGTAAACTCCCTTACAAAAACAAGTTTTTGACGGGAGTTTACAAAAAATAACCCCGCGCATTGGCGCGGGGTTTGCTGCTTGATGTGGTCCCACCTGGGCTCGAACCAGGGACCACCTGATTATGAGTCAGGTGCTCTAACCAACTGAGCTATAGGACCAAAATTAAGGACTGCAATATTACTACTTATTTTACACAGCCACAACAACTTTAAGGGCTTTGTACTATTCGATCTCCTGGCACAGTTCCACCAATACCCCGTTGGCCGATTTGGGGTGCACGAAGGCCACCCACTTGTTGTCGGCCCCCTTTTTGGGTGCCTCGTTCAACAGCACAAAGCCCTCCTTTTTCAAACGGGCGAGCTCGGCCACGATGTCCTCGACCAAAAAGGCGATATGGTGCACGCCCTCCCCCCTTTTCTCGAGGAACTTGGCGACGGGGCTGGCATCATTAAGGGCTTCCAGCAGTTCCACCTTATTGGGGCCGGCCCCGAAAAAGGCCGTGCGCACCCCCTCGGAGGCCACCGTTTCGGTCTTGTAGGCCGGCGCTCCCAACAGCTTCTCGAACAGCGCATTGGAAGCTTTAAGGTCTTTTACGGCGATGCCGATGTGCTCTATTTTCTTCAAATCGGTCGTTTTTTGGCCCTCTCGGGTTGATCTGCCCTAATTTACAGTTAATTCTCCGTATTTTTGCCCTATGGAAACACAACGACAGAAAAAGATAGCGGGGGTCATCCAAAAAGACATCGTCGATATTTTACAGCGCGCCGCCATCGATGGCGGGCTGCGCAGCGTGATCATCTCGGTCTCCAAGGTAACGGTGACCACCGATCTTTCCATCGCCAAGGTATACCTCAGCATCTTTCCCACCAAACAGGCCGGGGAACTCATGGCCGGCATCAAATCGAACCAGCCCCTGATCAAGCACGAACTCGCACAGCGCACCAGGCACCAGTTGCGAAGGGTGCCCCAGCTGCTTTTCTACCTCGACGATTCGCTCGACTATATCGAGAACATCGATAAATCGCTCAAAGGGGAGGAAAATCCCATCGAGAACCGCGATTTGCTGGCCAAAAGAAAAAAGCTGTAAACTTGAATTTCCCGCTCTATATCGCCAAGCGCTATCTGCGTTCCAAAAGCAGTCAGAATGCGGTGAACATCATCAACCTGATCACCTTCATCGTGATCGTCATCGGTTCGGCGGCCCTCTTTATCGTGCTTTCGGGCTTTGCGGGCCTGAAAACCTTCAGCCTTTCCTTCAGCAATGCCTTCGATCCCGACCTGAAGGCCCTCCCGGCCACCGGCAAGTTTTTTTCGATCTCCCCCGAACAGGAAGAGTCCCTGGCCAACCTCTACGACCTCGCCGCCTATTCCAAGGAACTGGAAGAAAAGGTATACCTCACCTACCGACAGAAGAGCCATATCGCCCTGATCAAGGGCGTCGATTCCAACTATGTCAAGGTCACCGGCGTCGACAGCATCGTGCGCTACGGCCAGTGGACGCTCAATGCGCTGCAGGGCGTGGCGGGCCTCGAGATCGCCAACCTGCTGGGCCTGGCCACCAACCAGTTCCAGAACCCCATGATCGTGTACGCCCCCAAACCGGGCAAGGGATCCATCTCCCAGGAACGGAAGCCCTACAACCAGATGCCGCTGGTGCTCAGCGGGGTGTATACCATTGAGGAAAACCTCGATAAAAAATACGTCTTCGCCGAACTGCCGCTGGTACAGGCCCTCCTGGAAAAAGACAGTGCCCAGATCTCGGGCATCGATTTCAAACTGAGGGAAACGGCAGAGGTCGCTGCCCTCAAAAACCAGATCGAGGCCCTCTTCGGCGGCAAGGTAATCGTCAAAGACCGCAGGGAGCTCAACAGCACCCTGTACCGGATGCTGAACACCGAAAACCTGGCCACCTACCTGATCTTTACCCTGGTGCTCGTGATCGCCCTCTTCAACGTGGTGGGGGCCATTACCATGATGATCCTCGACAAGCAACAAAACTCCAAAACACTCTTTGCCCTCGGCACCACCCTGAGGGAGCTGCGGCGCATCTATTTTGTACAGGGGGTGCTGGTGACGGGTTTCGGAGGCCTCATCGGGGTGTTGCTGGGTGCCTTGCTCATTCTCTCGCAACTGGCCTTCGGCTGGCTGCGGATCACCCCTTCCCTGGCCTACCCGGTGGAATTCCAGGTATTTAACGTGCTCATCGTTCTGGCCACCATCGTGGTGCTGGGCATCATCGCGGCCAAGATCGCCAGTGGCAGGGTGAACCGTAAATTGTTGGCATAGGCCCCAACGGGCCTTTAGGAGAGCACGAACTCGTGGTCGGCGAAGTTCTCCAATACCGCATCGAAAGCCTCAAAAACATCGCTGGCCCGGTCGCTGGTGACCATTCTCATCCGATATTCCTTGAAATCGGGTATCCCCTTGAAGTAATTCGTATAATGGCGACGGGTCTCAAAAACGCCCAATTGTTCGCCCTTCCAATCGATGGCCATCTGCAGGTGCCTCCGGGCCACCGCCACCCGTTCTTCCATACTGGGCGGGCGTAAGGTGGTTCCCGTTTTGAAAAAATGCTTCACTTCCCTGAAGAACCAGGGATAGCCGATACTGGCACGGCCGATCATGGCCCCGTCCAACCCGTATTGGTCGCGCATTGTCATGGCGGCCTCGGGCGAATCGACGTCCCCGTTCCCGAATACGGGAATGTGCATCCTTTGATTGTTCTTTACTTCGGCAATGGGCCTCCAATCGGCATCGCCCTTGTACATTTGGGCGCGGGTACGGCCATGGATCGAAATGGCCTTGCAGCCCACGTCCTGCAGCCGTTCGGCCACCTCCACGATCCTGATCGAATCGTGGTCCCAGCCCAAACGCGTCTTCACGGTGATGGGCAGGTGGGTATGCTTTACCATGGCCTCGGTAAGGGAGACCATCAGGTCGATGTCTTTCAGAATGCCGGCCCCGGCCCCTTTGCTGACCACCTTTTTCACGGGGCAGCCAAAGTTGATGTCGATGATATCGGGTTTCGACTTTTCCACGATTTCCACCGTCTGCAGCATCGAATCGAGATTGGCCCCAAAGATCTGTATGCCCACCGGGCGTTCCTTTTCATAGATGTCGAGCTTCATCACGCTTTTGGCCGCGTCGCGGATCAGGCCCTCCGAGGAAATGAATTCGGTATAGACCAGATCGGCCCCCTGCTCCTTGCACAGGGCGCGGAAGGGCGGGTCGCTCACATCCTCCATCGGGGCGAGCAACAAGGGGAAATCGGGCAATTGTATGTCTCCTATTTTCGGCAAGGGCACGATTTAAAAGGTTTCAGGGGGCAAAATTAAGGAAAATTTAGAAGCTAACGGGAAAGAGCATCCTTTCGCCTTGCCGATCCACGATCACATTGGTGCTGTTGCCCTCCTCAAAAGTGGAGAGCGCCCGCATGTACGACATCATATCGACCACCGCGCTATCGCCCAGCTGGATCACGATATCGCCCTTCTGAAGGCCCGCCTTTTGGGCGGCCTTGCCCTCGCTGATGCCGTCGATCCGCATCCCTTTTCCATCGAAGAGGTAGTCGGGCACCACCCCCAGGGCCACCTTGAAACGGGGCACTTCTTCACTTTCGTTCTTGGTCTTCTTGAAGGTGAGTTTGGGGTCGTCGTCGAGTTCCCCTATCACCGCGACGATATAGCTGCCGATTTTTTGCATCCCCACATAGTTCAGCTTTCCGGAATCGTCGGAAGGCTTATGGTAGTCTTCGTGCTGCCCGGTAAAAAAATGCAGCACCGGGATGTCCTGCAGGTAGAAGGAGGTATGGTCGGAAGGCCCTACCCCCGATTCGTCGAGCACCAATTTAAAGCCGGGGTTGGCGGCATTGAGCACCTGCGCCCAGATCGGGGAGGTACCGGTACCGCTGATGGCCAGGGTCTGGTCGTCGCGCAGCCTGCCCACCATGTCCATGTTCAGCATATAATCTACCTTGTTTAGGTCGATGGTCGGGTTTTTTACGAAATAATTGCTGCCGAGCAGCCCCATTTCTTCCCCGGAAAAGGCGATGAACAGGTAATTGTTGCCCTTGTCGATGCCCTGCAGGGTGTCGGCCAAGTGCAGCAACAGGCCCACCCCGCTGGCATTGTCGTCGGCCCCGTTGTGGATGGCCTTGCCTTCCCGGTACAGCGAGCCCTCGCCCCCCATACCCAAATGGTCGTAATGGGCGCCGATCACGATGGTGTTCTCGGCCTGGTTGTCGAGATACCCGATGACATTGGTGCCGGTGATGGTGCTGTCGCCCGCGGTATATTGTACTTCGGAATGGGGATCTTTCTTGGGCCTGAAGGTGAAGGTCTGGTAAAAAGTGCCGGCATTTCCTTTGGGCGACAGGCCCAGAGCAGCCATTCTTTCCTGGATGTATCCGGCGGCCTTCAGTTCGCCCTCGCTGCCCGTTTCCCTGCCGCCCAGGGCGTCGCTGGCGAGAAAGCTGACGTCTTCCTGAAGGCTCACGGACGCCGACTTTTCTTTTTTGCAGCCCAGGGCCAGGCATAAAAACAGGGCCAAGTAGGTATATTTCTTCATTTTTGGATGTAATTTTGTCCAAAATTAAGCATCCTATGAGGAAATTTTTAATGTTGGCGGCAATATTCGTCCTGGCGAACTGCAAAACGGATCCCAAAAAAGCGGAAGCCCCGCAAGAAAGTCCAAAATCGCTGATGGCCGGGAGCGATACGCTGATCTATCCCGAAGAAAAATACTTCAAGTCGATCCGGCAGATCACCTTCGGCGGCGACAACGCGGAAGCCTATTGGAGCTTTGACGACAAAAAAATGGTCTTCCAATCGAACAATGCCGACTGGGGCCTGCAGTGCGACCAGATGTTCCTCATGGAGGCGGGCGAGGATTTCAAGGACAAAAAACCGCCCATGATCAGCACCGGCATGGGCCGCACCACCTGCGCCTATTTTTTGCCCGACAACCAACATATCGTGTACGGATCCACCCATTTGGCCGATAAGGAATGTCCCGAAGTGCCCTTGCGCAGCAATGGCAAATACGTATGGCCCGTGTACGATAGCTTCGATATTTTTGTGGCCGACCTGCAGGGCAATATCACGGGGCAGCTCACCGACTCCCCCGGTTACGACGCCGAGGCCACCGTGTCGCCCAAAGGCGATAAGATCGTGTTTACCTCTTCGAGAAGTGGCGACCTGGAACTGTACACCATGAACCTCGACGGCAGTGACCTAAAACAGATCACCGATGAACTCGGGTACGACGGCGGCGCCTTTTTCTCCCCCGACGGCACCCAATTGATCTTCAGGGCCTCCCGGCCCAAGACCGAGGCGGCCATCAAGGAATACAAAGACCTGTTGGCGCAAGGCCTGGTGCAGCCCACCGAAATGGAACTGTTCATCTGCAATGCCGATGGCAGCGACCTGCGGCAGCTCACCTTTTTGGGCAATGCCAACTGGAGCCCGTTCTTTCATCCCTCGGGCAAAAAAATCCTCTTTTCGAGCAATTTCGAAGCTGAAAAAGGCTTTCCGTTCAACCTCTATTTTATCGATGTCGATGGCAAGAACCTGGAACGGGTGACCCATGGGGAGACCTTCGATGCCTTTCCGGTGTTTTCCAACGACGGCAAATACCTGGCCTTTTCGAGCAACCGCAACAATGGCGGTACCCGCGACACGAATCTGTTCATCGCGGAATGGCAGGAATAAAGGGAAGTGGGCAAAAGGGCTTGAAGGCCTAAAGCTCCTATTTGGGTTCGAGCCGTTCCCGCTCGATCTTCTCGATGGCGCGCTGGTTGTCGGCCAGCCTGAAGTTTCCGAAATTCACGATAAGGGCCATGCGCACATATTGGGTTTCGGGCCGCGACAGAAAACCGTTGTCCTGGTTCAAATACCTGGAAGTGATCCTGGGGTTGACCCTGTTCAACAGGTCGTTCGCCTGAATGCTGAGCAGGGCCCTTTGGTCCCAGAACGATTTCCTGAGTCCCAATACGAGATTGGTGGTCTCTGATTGTTTGTAGGAGCCCTCCAAAAACCCCGATAAAAAGGTGATTCCCAGTTCGCCCCTGAAAGAGCCGTCTTTGGAGAGGGTAAAGTAATTCGACAGATCGATATAGGCGCCGTCGACTTCATTGGTCACCCGCTGGTTGTTGCTCTCCAATGCCAAAAAGGTTTCCTCTTCGTGAAAGATGGAGAGATAGGTGTACAGCGACCACCAAGGGGCCAACGTCTTTCCATAGTTGAAATCAAAACCGTACGAAGTGCTGGCCAGCACGTTCTGGGTGATGTCCCTTAAGGTAAGGTTCAAATTGTCCTGAAAGGCCAGGGTAGAGATATAGTTGCCGTTGTCGCGGTAATAAAGGTCGAAGAAGAATTCCCCCTTGAGGGTATAGTTCAGGTTGAAGTTATGGCTGAAATAGGGGGTCAGGTTGGGATTGCCCTCCACAAAATTGTTTTCGTTGATGTACACCCTGAACGGATTGAGGTCTTCGTACCTGGGCCGCCCCAATTTTCGGGAATAGTCGAAGGAGAGGCTGTGGTTTTCATCGATGGAATGCAACAGGTAGAGGGTGGGGAACAATTCGAGGTAACGCAGGTCGTTGATGCTGGAAAGCGATAGCGACGACCCCTTGCTGAAGGTCTGTTCTGCCCTGAGGCCCGCTTTGATGCTGAATTTTTCCCATTCCTTGGCAAGGCTGAAATAGCCCGCATACACCTTTTCTTCATAGCGGTAATCATCGGACAGGGCCGCATTGAAGACCCGCCCCGTGCCCAAAACGTTATAGAATCCCAGGCCGCTCCTCGAATCGATGAAGGATCCCTTGAACCCCGTTTCATAGGAAACGCTCCCCATTTTCGAGCTGATGTCGAGCTGGGCGGTATAGATATCGACCTCCTGGGTAGCATCGGTAAAAAAAGCGAAGGCCCTGATGAATTGATCCTGCGGATCGAAATAGTTCGATACCGCATCTTGGGTATGGTCGTAGTTGAACTTGGTATATTGCCCGTTCAGGCTCAGGTTCCCCGCTTCCTTGAAACGATGGATATAGGTAAGGTCTGCCGATAGGTTGTTCTTGTCCTCCAACAGCTGACTGCCGGTGATAAAGGTAGAATCGAGCACGTTGAGCCTGTTCCGCATTTCGGTGACCTGCGTTTGGTCGAAGGTCTTGTCGGGCGATAACAGGATATTGGAGGCGAGGCGGAGCTCGTTCCGATCGTCGAAGGCATAATCGAGGTTCAACAGGCCGTTGTGGGTCTTGGCCCTGGTGGTCTTGTCAAAATCGGTCCCCCATCTCGAAAAAATACCGGTATCGTCGATAAAATTGATTTTGCTGTCCACGTTCTTGAATTCCTTGCTCGGGCCATAGGTATAGGAAGCGAAAACGTTAAATTTGGAGGTCTTGTAAAATTGGGCGGTGCCAAAGGTATACTTCGGAAAGATCGCCTGGGTAAAGGTACTGCCCACATTGCCCTTGTAGCCCAAGGCAATGTTCTTCGCCATCACGATATTCAGTACCGGGCCCCCTTCCGCGTCATATTTGGCGGGCGGGTTGTTGATCACCTCGATCAGCTTGATCTGCGCCCCTGAGAGGTTTTCCAAAAGGCTGCGCACCTCCAGCGAGGAAAGCTGCACCTTCCGGTCATTGATGTATACGGTGACCGATTGGTTGCGCACCTGCAGGTTATCCTGCACGGCGATGACCCCCGGGGTACGCTTCAGCACCTCCCAGGAACTGCCCTGGGAAGCCACGCTGTTCTCCACATTGAAGAGCAATCGGTCGGCCTTGCGCTCGATCAGCGGTTTAACCGAATTCACCACCACCTCGTCGAGGAATTCAACGGCCTGGTCGATGATCAATGCGCCGATCTTGACCTCCCCGCTGATGTCGATGGCGATCAAGTCGGAAGTTTTTCCGATATAGCTGGCGCGGATAAAATAGAGATCGGGCAATACGTTTTCGATGACGAACAAGCCGTTTTCATCCGCGGATGCACCCTTTACCACAGAGGAGTCGGAAACCTGGAGCAGAAACACGCTGGCAAACGGAATGCTTTCGTTCATCCCGTCCCTGACCGCGCCGGAAACCTGTGCGGTTTGGGATAGAAGGGGGATCGAGCATAACATAAACAAGACCAAAAGCGGATATATAAGCCTCACTTCTCATTTGGGTTGAACCTCAAATCTAACAAAATATTAACACTTCATTGGACTAATCCCCTAAACTTTAACTACCATCAAGGGGCATGCTACTTCATGGAAATTGCTTCAAGGGCATGGAACGGGGTCAATTAATTAGGCTATATTTGCAACTGCTTAAGATTTGGTCTTAAGCGTACAACACCATTGCCCGAACCGTATTACTTGAACATGCCCGAAGCATCGGGAACGACTTGGATGAAAAATATTAGGAACTTCTGTATCATCGCGCATATCGACCATGGGAAAAGCACCCTGGCCGACCGTTTGTTAGACTTTACCGGCTCGGTGACCGAGCGCGAAAAAAAGGACCAGCTGCTCGACAGCATGGACCTCGAACGCGAACGGGGCATTACCATAAAAAGCCATGCCATCCAGATGGATTATACCTACAAAGGCGAACAATATGTGCTGAATTTGATCGATACCCCCGGCCATGTCGATTTTTCCTATGAGGTATCCCGGTCCATTGCCGCCTGTGAAGGCGCGCTTTTGGTGGTCGATGCAGCGCAGAGCATCCAGGCCCAGACCATCAGCAACCTTTATCTGGCCCTCGAAAACGACCTCGAGATCATCCCCGTGCTCAACAAGGTTGACCTGCCCAGCGCCGAGCCGGAGGAAGTCACCGACGATATCGTTGACCTGTTGGGATGCCGAAGGGAAGAAGTGATCCCGGCCAGCGCCAAGACGGGGCTCGGCATTGAGGAAATTCTATCGGCGATCATCGAGCGCATCCCGCCCCCGAAGGGCAATGTCGACGAGCCTTTGCAGGCCCTCGTCTTCGATTCGGTCTATAACCCGTTCCGAGGCGTGGAGACCTATTTCAGGGTCATCAACGGGGAAATCAAAAAAGGACAGAAAATAAAGTTCGTCGCCACCGACAAAAACTATTATGCCGATGAAGTGGGCACGCTCAAGCTCGCCCAACTCCCCAAACAAAGCGTAAAGGCCGGTGACGTAGGCTATCTCATCACCGGCATCAAGGAAGCCCGGGAGGTAAAGGTGGGCGATACCATCACCGATGCCGTGAACCCCACCAAAAATCCCATTGCCGGTTTTGAGGACGTAAAACCCATGGTTTTTGCGGGCATTTACCCCGTGGATACCGAAGATTTTGAGGAATTGCGTTCCTCCATGGAAAAATTGCAGCTGAACGATGCCTCCCTCGTATTTACCCCCGAGAGCAGCGCCGCCCTCGGCTTTGGCTTCCGTTGCGGCTTTCTGGGCATGTTGCACATGGAAATCATACAGGAACGCCTGGAACGGGAGTTCGATATGACGGTGATCACCACGGTGCCCAACGTAAGCTACCATGCCTTTACCCGAAAAAATCCGGAGGTGCCGCTGATCGTCAACAACCCTACCGATTTGCCGGATCCTTCGACCTTGGACCACGTGGAAGAACCCTATATCAAGGCCACGATCATTACCAAGTCCGATTTTGTGGGCAACGTGATGTCGCTCTGCATCGAAAAACGCGGGCAGATCACCAACCAAACCTACCTCACCACCGATCGGGTGGAATTGAATTTTGATATGCCCCTGGCCGAGATCGTTTTTGATTTTTACGACCGATTAAAAACGGTGTCGAAAGGATATGCATCCTTCGATTATTCCCCGATAGGCATGCGTACCTCCAAATTGGTGAGGGTCGACATTCTGTTGAACGCCCAGCCCGTCGATGCGCTATCGGCCTTGATCCACTTCGACAATGCGGTGAACATCGGCAAAAGGATGTGTGAAAAATTGAAAGAGCTGATCCCAAGGCAACAGTTCGATATCCCCATTCAGGCAGCCATAGGTGCAAAGATCATTTCCCGCGAGACCATCAAGGCCCTGCGAAAGGACGTGACCGCGAAATGTTATGGCGGGGACATCTCCCGTAAGCGAAAACTGCTGGAAAAACAGAAAAAGGGTAAAAAACGGATGCGCCAGGTGGGGAATGTTGAAATTCCGCAACAGGCCTTTATGGCCGTCTTGAAGCTCAACGATTAAAAAGGCCTCCTCCCCAGACCCTAATTCTAATTTTCTTACAAAAAGCATAATTATTTATTACTTTTAATCCGTTAACGCACAATTTTTTTCCAAGGCGGATGTTTATCAATGACCTGTAACCGTTTCTCCCACCGATGACCACATATATTGCCCAGTTTACGGCCAAGCACAAAATTATCCAGGTAGAACAAAACTCCATTTTTATCTGGCACCAGGAGAGCGGCGATATCGATACCTCCCTTTTGGAAGACAAGATCAAACGCGAATCGGCGGTGCATTTTTATGAACTGATGGCGGGAAACAACTACCCCATTTCCCCAAAAGATATCACGGTTTCGGTCTGGAAAACGATGCCCTTCAACGGCTAGTTCCGCTTTGCTTTTTTCCATAACTTGATGCCAAGTAATCGCAAAGCCCATGAAATTCCCGTTCTTCCTTTTACCACTTGTGCTGTCAGCACAGGCCCAACCCGCGGCAACGCCCCAATTTACCACCCATGAAATCGTGCTGTCGGCCGCCCAAACCTATGCCAATCCCTATACCGATGTGGAGGTCTGGGCCCTGTTTACAACGGCTGCGGGCGACAGCTTGAAGCGGCCCGCCTTCTGGGACGGTGGCCCAACCTGGAAAATCCGCTTCGCGCCCACCGGTTCGGGTCAAACCTGGAACTGGCGGTCATTTGCCAGCAACGCCCAAGACCCGGGCCTGTACGACAAAAAAGGCACTTTCGTGTCCACCGCTTACACGGGCACGAACACCTTGATCAAAAACGGGCCCTTGGGCATGTCGCCAAACCATAGGAACGTGGTGCATCGTTCGGGAAAAACATTCCTTGTGGTAGGCGATACCCCTTGGGCCATTCCGTTCCGGGCCACGACGGAACAAGTGGCGATCTATGCCAGGGACCGCCAGGAAAAAGGGTTCAACACGGCCTTGCTGATGACCCTACAGCCCGATACCAAGGCCGAAGGGCCCGATGCCCGCAATACCGATCAGGGTTTCAAAAGGGCGTTCCGGGACCTGTCGCAAGGGCATCTCAACCAGATCAACATCGACTATTTCCAATACTTCGATGGGTTGGTGGCCCAGTTGATCGAACATGAAATCGTTCCGGTCTACCAACCGGTCTTCCATGGGTTTGGGTGGAAAGGACTTCAGGTGTTGGGCACCACGATCGCCCCGGAAGAATACGTGCGCTACACCAAATATCTTCTGGCCCGCTATGGGAGCATGCCCGCCATTTGGTTGATTGCCGGAGATCACGATGGCAACGATCCCGGGGTCAAGGAAAGCGGTGAAATGCTGGAAGCATGGGACTGTTACGCACAACCCGTGGGCCTGCATTACAATCCATGCGACGATTACCTCGCAGAGTGGGCCAAAAACGATCCTTCAAAGCATTGCATGCACTATAACAAAACACACCAAGAAGCGGCATGGCTCGATTTTCAATGGGCCCAAACGGGGCATGGCGGCGACCATCTGTACCACAAGGTAGAGAGAATGTACGAAAACCTGCCCACCAAGGGGGTGGCCAATGGCGAGCCCACTTACGAAGGCATGAACAACGGCCAGAATGGCCTGGGCTGGTGGCAAGGGGAGGAGGCCTGGATGCAAATGATGCACGGCGGCACCATGGGGGTGGTGTACGGGGCGGCAGGACTCTGGCAATGGAAAATATCCCCTGATGAAACCGGTTGGGATGCTTGGACCGACCTGCCGATGAACTGGCAGGGGGCCATGGCACTGGAAGGATCTAAGCATGTGGGCCTGGTGGGAAAAATCCTCGATGGTTATGATCTTACCGATATCGAAAAACGGTGGGACCTCGCCAAGGCAAAGCCATTATTGGCCAAAGAGGGGGAAATATACCTTGCCTATCTGCCGAATGGCGGGGAAATCGAGATCGAAAACCTGCCCGACGACCTGAACTATCATTGGATCGATCCCAAGACCGGCGATCCGAAAAAGTTGGGCAAGGTGAGCGGAGGCCGTTTCTCCGCGCCCGATTCCAATCCATGGGTGTTGTTGATCGCCCGTTAGGCTAGGCTTCCTTCTTGATCTGCAGTTCTTTGTCCGATTTTTCGCTGTTGAACATTTTGCCCAGATACACCAACTTATACCCCTCCTTGATATCTTCGAAGTCGGTGCTGAAGGAGGAGATGATCTTCAGGTCGCCATCGGGTGCCTTCAAAAAAATGGGGATGATGTCGTCGTCGGCTTTCGTCATTTCGATCAGTTGGTCGTAATGTGCCTTGTCTTTCAGGTCGATTTCGTGGATCGATGGATATTTTTTGGTGGTTTCCATGAGTTTGATGAAATCGTCGGTATGGGAAAACAGCCCTTCCTTCGGATTGTTTTGGGGATCGTTCATCTCTTTGGAGTTGATCAATCTGTACGCTCCGTTTTCACCGAATTGGTCCCCAAATTTATCGATCGCGAATTCATTGATATCCGGATTTCCCGTCAAGGCCATCAGATAGCCCACATCGTTCAGTTCGATATTATCGGAAAGTGCATCGGAATAGATATTGGCATCGAAGGCTTCAAGGCCCAATTTTTTCGCCTTTTCAATATTCGTCGCATTGTTGTCTATCAACACCACATGGCGATTGTGCTTATGCAGATATTCCCCAATGATCCTCGACAACCTGGAGGCCCCCACGATCAGTATGCCTTGGGAGTTCTTGAGAAAAACCCCTGCAACCTTGGCGAAAACCCTCGCGGTCGTGGCATTGAGCAGCACCGTGCCCAGAACGATCATAAAAACCAGGGGGGTGATGTATTCCGCCCCGGGCTCTTGCCGCGCCAGTAACTTGGATCCAAAAAGCGAGGCGATGCCCGCTGCCACGATTCCCCTTGGCCCGACCCAACTGATGAACAGTTTTTCATTGAATTTCAAGGTGGAACCGGCAGTGGATATAAAAACGCCCAAAGGCCTGATGACGAAGACGATGATCAGGAAAATGTACAGGGTTTCCCAGTTATAGATCAGCTCCAAATCGGAGAGATTGATGTTGGCGGCCAACAGGATAAAAAGGATGGAAATCAACAGCACGCTGAGCGATTCCTTGAAGTATAGCAGTTCCTTGATGTTGGGGAGGTTCATGTTTCCCATGACCATGCCCATGACCACTACCGCCAAAAGTCCGGATTCGTGTGCAAAAATGTCCGATTCCACAAAAACCAACAACACCGTGGATAAGGAAACCACATTGAGCAAATAATGGGGGATCAATTTCTTTTTGATGGCAAAAGCAAGCCCATGTGCAAAGGTAAAGCCGAAGGTGGTGCCAAAAAGGAGGATCTTACCAAACTCGACCATGGCCGTCTGCGTATACCCCACGCTTTCCCCGACACTGATGAATTCAAAGACCAGTACGGCCGCCAGGGCACCTAAAGGGTCGATCAGGATGCCTTCCCATTTCAGGACCGCGGACACATCTTTCTTCAATGGAATATTCCTTAAGATGGGCGTAATCACGGTGGGGCCGGTCACGATGATCAGGGCAGAAAACAGGAACGAAATCTGCCAGCTCAGGCCAAAAATATAATGAGCCGAGAAACCGGCGCCAAAAAAAGTGACCAAAGATCCCACAGTGATCAACTTGGTGATGACCGGACCCACATTCCTGATCTCGGAACGTTTCAAGGTGAGTCCGCCTTCGAAAAGGATGATACTGATGGCCAAGGAAACAAAGTAATAAAGGCCTTCGCCAGGAAACAGCCCTTTCTTGCCATTCCAAATGGGTTCTATGATCTTGGTACCGTCATCGGTGAACATGGTGGCAACCGGACCGACCAACAATCCGATCAAAATCAGGGGCAAAATCGCGGGCAGTTTTAACCGCCAGGCCACCCATTGGGCGATGATGCCTAAAATAATGATGCCCGCCAGTTCGATCATGTTGTTTGTTTTAGGTTTTAATCAGGCCTAAAAATAGGTTTTTAAACCGAAGTGCCGAAATACCAAAAAAAGGATTTGGCCGCTAAGGGTATATGATAATCTTGCTCACATTCGGGAACTGATCCATTACTTTTTCGGGAAGTTTGTCCATCAGCGGAAGATAGGATACCGAATCCTTGCGTGCAGAAACCACGAAGTATAGGCAATCCTTATCGACCTGGGCAGCTGGCAAATAATAGTTGTCATTTTGTTGTGGGGCTGGCTGTAGCAGTACATTTTTGCTCTTGCGCGACGCCAAAAACCGTTCGATCATCTTCTGGCTTGGCGCGTCACAGCTAAAGAGCAGTGGCAAATTCAGCGCAGTCGAGAGCTGAAATACCTTCGAGATCAATAGCGGAAATCCTGCCTCCCGATGCGCCAGCGGCGGTAGCGCCACCACGATCTTGCGATGGTCGGCCAAAGGTCGTTCGAAGGTGCAGATAAAAAGTGTCTTTGTGGTCAAGGCACTGATAAAGTCCATTTTTTCGCCGATGATCTTCTCAATAAATCCGGTTTTTTGAGGCCACCCCAAAATAATGATGTCGGCCATGATCTCCCGCGCGGTGCGTGTGATGCCGCTGGAAGGATTGTAATCGATACTGGCGATGACCTCCACCGAAGATTCCTGCACTATGGTATCGGTGACCAAATGTTCCAATTTGTGCTTGGCGATACCGATGTTCCTTTCCGCCTCCTTATCGTTGGGCACCACGGTGAGGATGGAAATGGGGAATGCCGATTTCTTCTCCTTGATGAACATGGCAAATTCAAGAATGCGATCAAGGTTGCGCGTATTCACGATGGGCAGTAAAATATGCTCTTGGCCGCCCATCGGCGCTTCCATCGCTTTATCGTCGGTTTCGGAAGTCACGACAAGGCGTTTTGCCGCCCTTTCTGTAACAAGCGAGGCCACGACACAGGTGACGAGAATCAATAAGATGGTGCCGTTCAAAACCGTGATATCGATGATCCCTTCCCTGAACCCCACCAAGATGATGGCTAGGGTAGCCGCCGCATGCGAATTGCTCAGTCCGAATATCAAGCGTCGTTGCAGCACACTGTACTTCAAAACCCATTGTGTGGTCAGCGAGGCCAGCCACTTTCCGCAGATGGCGACGGCGGTAAGCGTAACCGCCACCAATACCGCTTCGGGGCCATTCAATATGACCGAAACATCGACCAACATCCCCACGCTGATCAGAAAGAAAGGGATGAAAAGCGCATTGCCGAAAAATTCGATCCTGTTCATCAAAACCGAAGAGGGCAAAATCACCCTATTGAGCACCAGTCCGGCGACAAAAGCCCCGATAATGGATTCCACACCCGATAGTTGCGCCAAAAAAGCGGCAAAGAAGACGACCGAAAGGATGAAGATAAAATGGGAGTACTTTTCGGTAGGCATTTTTTTGAAGAACCATTTGGCCACCCTCGGCACGACCAGCACCATAAAAGCCAAAAAAATAGCGAGCAGGGCCACCAAGCGGATCCAGAACGCAATCGATAAATTGCCCTGATGGGCGCCTACGATGACGGCCAACAAGATAAGGACCGCGGTATCGGTCAGAATGGTCCCGCCCACGGTAATGGCCACGGCTTGGTTTTTTGCAAGATTGAGCCTGCTGACAATGGGATAGGTCACCAGGGTATGGGTGGAGAACATACTGGCCACCAAAAGGCTCGCATACACATCATAGCCCAGAAAAAAACGGAATACGGGAAAGCCGATGGCTAGGGGTATGATAAAGGTAAAAATACCGAACAATACGCTTTTGTTCCGATTCGATTTAAACTCGTTTAGATCGAGTTCCAGCCCGGCTATGAACATGATGTACAACAAGCCAATGGTGGAAAACACTTCTACAAATAGGCTTTTGTCGAGCAGATGAAGTCCGTTCGGGCCGATCAGGACGCCTGCCAGGATAAGGCCGATAATGCCCGGTATTCTAATTTTGTTGAGCAGGATGGGGACCAGTAAAATAATGAACAAGATCAGCGCAAAAACCAGGACCGGGTTTTCCAGGGGAAGATCGAAATGTTCTTGAAACCGATCCATGGGTTGGTTTTTACCGTTGCTCCGATGTCGTTTGAAACGGATAATTGAAGATACATTCAATTTTGTGAAGTGCGATCGAGAAAAGGATGGAAACTCATTTTCACCATGGCCATGATCTCAAAATTGGGCTCAAAGGGGAACAATTCGAAATTGGTTTCGTTATTTTGCACCAGCGATAGGTCTCGACATGACATTATACCCTTTGGAAACCGGAAATTTTAAGTTGGACGGCGGCGCCATGTTCGGGGTGGTGCCCAAAACCATTTGGCACAAAACCAACCCGGCGGACAATAACAATATGATCGATATTGCCGCGCGCTGCCTGTTGATCGAAGATGGAAAGCGGTTGATCTTGATCGATTCGGGCCTGGGCAACAAGCAATCGGATAAGTTTTTCGGCTACTATTATCGTTGGGGAGACCACACCCTCGACAAATCATTGCTTAAATTGGGTTTCCATCGCGATGACGTTACCGATGTGTTCATGACCCACCTGCATTTTGATCATTGTGGTGGCAGTATCCAATGGAACCGGGACAGAACTGCCTTCGAACCCGCCTTCAAAAATGCGATTTTCTGGTCGAATGAAGCCCATTGGCACTGGGCAACCCAGCCCAATGTCCGCGAAAAAGCCTCTTTCTTAAAAGAAAACCTGCTACCGATGCAGGAAAGCGGTCAATTGCGTTTCGTGAACCACAGTGGCAAACCTTTCCTTCAACAATCTGAATTGGGTTTCGGCATCCTTTTTGTAGATGGGCATACCGAAAAGCAGATGCTGCCCCATATCCAATACAAAGGAAAGAAGTTGGTTTTTGTCGCCGACCTCATCCCTACGGTGGGTCATATCCCCCTGCCCTATGTCATGGGCTATGATATCAGGCCTTTGTTGACGTTAACGGAAAAGGAAGGTTTTTTCGACGAGGCGGTTGCCAACGATTACCATCTGTTTTTCGAACACGATGCACACCATGAAATTTGTACCTTGCAACTAACCGAAAAAGGGGTCCGTCTTAACCAATTGTATACCTTCGATGAAGTATTTGAATAATCTTGTATTTATCCAGTTTTTTGTCCTTTCCCCACTGCTCCTTTTAACTTCCTGTAAGGCACAAAACGTTGACAGCAAGGATTTTACACCGGAGTTCGCTTTCACAAAAGGCATTGAGGGGCCTGCGGTCGACAAGCAGGGAAATCTGTATGCGGTCAACTTCAAGGAAGAGGGAACCATCGGCATCGTAAATGGCAAAGGGGATAGTGAAGTGTACCTAAGACTTCCGGGCACAAGTATTGGGAACGGCATTCGATTCGACCGTGAAGGGAACATGTATATCGCGGACTATGTCGGACACAACGTTTTTCGGGTCGAAAAAGGCTCGAAAGTTCCTGAAGTATATGCCCACGAACCGAACATGAGCCAGCCCAACGACCTCGCCATAGCGCCCAATGGGCTCATATACCTGAGCGATCCCAACTGGAAGGAAGGGACCGGCAGAATCTGGTTGGTCACTGCCGATAGGGAAATTCTACTCTTGGAAGAACATATGGGCACCACCAACGGCATAGAAGTGAGTCCGGACGGCAAACAGCTCTATGTGAACGAATCGGTGCAGCGCCAGGTTTGGCGATACGATATCAAGCCCGATGGAAGCCTGTCGAACAAAAGCAGCTTCATCACCTTCGAAGATTTCGGGATGGACGGTATGCGTTGCGATCGTAAGGGAAACCTTTACATCACGCGGTACGATAAGGGTACCGTAGTGGTCGTCTCCCCTGATAAAAAAATCATAAAAGAGGTACTTCTTAAGGGAAAAAAGCCGTCAAACATTACATTTGGGGGCAAAAATGGCAAAACCTGTTTTGTGACCATGGCCGATAGGGGCTGTCTCGAAAGCTTTCCGGCCCTATTCCCGGGAGGCCATTTTTAAAACGTATTCTAATAACATAAGACAATATGACACGCATTTTATCAAAAATAATGTTCGCCATTTTCGCAACGGCACTCTTTGTAGGCTGTGGGGCAACCACCCTGGTATTGACGCCCATAGCGAACATCGATACCACCCCGCTTAAAATCTCCGATCTTTCCGAGGCGGAGAAAAAAAAATGGGGACACCTAGATCTTGTCGCCGATACCATTCCGGGGATGAGCGTCGACAAGGCCTATTCCGAAATCATCGGAAACAAAAAAGGCCAAAAGGTTATCGTCGCGGTACTGGACTCGGGCATCGATCTGAAGCACGAAGACCTGGACGATGTGCTTTGGACCAACAAAGGGGAAATCCCGAACAATGGCAAGGACGACGACAAAAATGGCTTTATCGATGACGTCCATGGCTATAATTTTCTTGGGAGAAGCCTACAATGAACAATTGGAGAGCGCACGTATTCGTCAGGCTAAAACTGGGCGATGCCGCAATGCAGGCCAAGGCCAAGGCAGATGTTGATAAGGGATATGCGGAAGCCCTGCAGAACAAACAACGTTACGAACAGATCCTGCAGGCGGTCAAAAATTCGGACGCCGCGGTAAAGAAGGAGCTCGGAAAGGAAACCTATACCAAAGAAGACCTTTTGGGCATTAACCCCAAGGACGAGGACATGCAGAGAAATATCAGTATTTTGATGCAAATGTTCAGCATCAAGGACACGATCGCCGCAGTGATCGAAGAGCTTGGCGATGGCATCAAGCACTTCTCCGATCAGGTGAACTACAATTACAATGTGAATTTTGACGGCCGCACGGTGGTAGGGGACAATGCCTACGACATTTTGGACACCAACTACGGCAATGGGAATCCACAGAGCAGATCGGAAGATGAAAGCCACGGTACCCATGTAGCGGGCATCATCGCCGCCGAGCGCAACAATGGCAAAGGGGCCAATGGAGTGGCCAATAATGTGGAAATCATGAGTGTTCGCGCCGTGCCCAACGGCGACGAATACGACAAGGATATCGCCCTTGGCATCCGCTACGCCGTCGATAACGGGGCAAAGATAATCAACGGCAGCTTTGGGAAGTCGTACTCCCCCAACGCAACATGGGTTTATGATGCCCTAAAATATGCCGCCGACAACGATGTGCTTTTCGTACATGCCGCCGGTAACGACGGTCATGACCTCGACGACCCAAAAAATGCCAATTATCCGAACGATCAAGTGAACAACGGTCCTGAATTTTCCGACAATGTGATAACGGTAGGTGCCCTGAACCCCGACTACGGTTCCGATTTGGTAGCTTCCTATTCGAATTATGGCAAAACCAATGTGGATATCTTTGCGCCGGGTACCGATATTTATTCCACCTATCCCAGCAATACCTATGAGTTTTCCCCCGGCACTTCAATGGCGGCCCCTGCCGTGGCCGGTGTGGCTGCGTTGATCCGTTCACAATACCCAAAATTGAGTGCGTCACAAGTGAAGCACATTTTGATGCAATCGGGATTGGCGCCGAGGACAAAAGTCATCTTGGGAGGTGACACTTCCAAAACGGGTACCCTGGAGGAGATTTCGGCCTCGGGAAGAATGGTCAACGCTTATAATGCCCTGATCTTGGCCGATCAGGTGAACAGTGGAAAAATCAAAGTATAATTGAAGATATGAAACATCGGATTTTGAAAGGCCTGGGCACTACGATCGTGCTTTTGACCCTATCGAATTGGGGACATGCCCAGAACAATACCTGTTATTGGCAGCAACACGTCGACTATACCATGGAGGTCTCCATGGACGTTGAAAGTTTTCGGTACAATGGCACCCAAAAGCTGGTGTATACCAATAACTCCCAGGATACCCTGGAGCGGGTGTATTACCATCTTTACTTCAACGCCTTTCAGCCCGGAAGTGAGATGGATATGCGTCTTCAGTCGATTGCCGATCCAGACAGCCGCATGACCACCACCGACAAAAAGAGCCGTATCGCCGGCCTGACCGGTACTGAGATCGGATATCTGCACGCCACTTCCCTGAAACAGGATGGTGCGCCCGTTTCCGCACTTGAAGAAGGCACCATTTTGGTGGTAGACCTGGCCCAACCCATTCCCCCTGGCGGAAAGACCACCTTTGAAATGGTCTTCAACGGGCAGGTGCCGGTGCAGATCAGGCGGTCCGGAAGAAACAATGCCGAAGGGGTGGCCCTTTCCATGAGCCAATGGTATCCCAAATTGGCGGAATATGACTTTGAAGGATGGCATGCCGACCCGTATATTGCCCGTGAGTTTCACGGGGTTTGGGGCGATTTCGACGTGAAATTGACCCTTGACAAAAACTACGTGGTAGGTGGCAGTGGTTATTTACAGAACCCACAGGAAATAGGCCATGGCTATGAGGCACCCGGAACCAAGGTCGCCAAGACCAAAGGGAAAACGCTTACCTGGCATTTCAAGGCCCCCATGGTACATGATTTTATGTGGGCGGCCGACCCCGACTATCTGCACGATACCCTAAAAGTCGAAAATGGGCCCATGCTTCATTTTTTATACAAGAACGACCCTGAAATTTTGGAGAATTGGAAAAAATTGCAGCCCAAGACCGCAGCGGCCATGCAGTTTTTCAACCAAAATTTAGGACCTTACCCTTACGATCAATATTCGGTGATCCATGGCGGGGATGGCGGTATGGAATATGCCATGGCCACCTTGATCACGGGAGGTCGAAACTATGGCAGTCTGGTAGGGGTGACGGTACATGAAATGGCACATTCCTGGTTTCAGCATGTTCTGGCCACCAATGAGTCGAAGCACGAATGGATGGACGAGGGTTTTACCTCTTTTGTTTCCACCCTGTGCAAGAACGAAATTATGGAGGAAAACAAGGCCTTTCCATTTGAGGATATTTATACGGGATATTACAACCTGGCCCTGTCGGGGAAAGAACATCCGCAGACCACCCATGCCGACCGGTACGAACTCAATTTCGCCTATGGGCAATCTGCCTATAACAAAGGGGCGGTTTTTTTGGCCCAGCTGGGGTATGTGATCGGGCAGGAAAAACTCATGGAAACCCTTAGAAAATACTATAGCGACTTCAAATTCAAACATCCGGTGCCCAACGACATCAAGCGAACGGCCGAAAAAGTCTCCCATATGGAATTGGATTGGTATCTCACCGACTGGACACAGACCACGAACACCATCGATTATGGCATTGAGGCCGTTTCTGCCGATGGGGACCGGACAAAGGTAGATTTGGTGCGCCTCGGATTGATGCCGATGCCCATCGATCTATTGGTGGTCTACCAAGACGGGAGCCAGGAACTCTTTTATGCCCCTTTGAGGATGATGCGGGGCGAAAAGGAAAATCCGTATCCACAACTGAAACGTACCGTTTTGGAAGATTGGGCATGGGCCTCCAAATCGTATGGTTTTGTGATCGATAAGCCTTTGCAGCAAATCAAGGCCGTGCTGATCGACCCGTCACAGTTGATGGCCGACATCAATCCCGAAAACAATGTGTGGCAACCGAATCCCTAGGCCTTTTTGCCGTGTTTGAACCACCACTCGTTTTTATAGTGCGCATTTTTGGCGGTACGTTCGCGGTTTTGCATCAGCAGTTTCGACTTGGCTAGGGTCCTGCTGCGATATCCCAGGACATGGAAAAACGACTTTGTAAAGAAACGGGCAATACTGGTGTTCACCAGCAGTTGTTCCTTCTTATCGTCGCTCCATGAGATTCCCGGCAAAACGGTGATCCACCCATCGATCTTGAGATTTCTTGCGATAGTCGAAGCCCGCAGGGCCCATTTGGGAATGCGCCGTATTAAAAAATATCCTTCCTTGCCCTGTTTTTGATAGAGCGGCATAAAAAGGGTACTGCTTTTTTTGGTCTCGACTTCCTCCCCCTCCTGTAGGGCCAGCACGGTGCCCTTGCCCACTTTTTGAAAGTTGGTGAAGCCTGGCAACATTTTAAAATCGGTGCTTTCGGCCAATAGGTGACGGTAGGTCACCTCGTAAAATCCCGAATCGCCCTTGGACTCTTTTTGGAGCATGCCAAATAAAGTCTCGAAATCGGGAACCAAGGTTTTTGGGATGCACCCTGCATAGACCAAGCTCAACCACATGAACGCATAAGCGTTGCTTACGGCGTTCAATTCGCTATGTTGGCCCGATTCAAATCCCAGGGAAACATAGCCCTGCTCGTTCATCAGGCTGAGCAGTGGCCCTTCCAGGTATTCTTCAATCCCCAGAACGATGGGCACCGGAAAAAGGAGGGAAAACCTGCGGTTGATCAGGGCATCGTTAATGGTAATGAAAGGCCTGGTCTTGCCTGAAGTGGTATGGAAATCAATAAAATAGAAGGGGGGCGATCCGCTATGGACCACTTCTTTGAGAAGGGCGTTGATTTCAAAAAGTTCGGATTCCTCTACGTTGCGTTCCGCCGCCGGCTTGCTCAAAATGGCCGCAACCCTTTCTGTGGTCCATAGACGATTAAGGTCATCGTCCAAAAAACGTTTTTGATTGAGCTGTGCGGGGATGTTGCCCCGAATTCCGTAAATCGATCCCTTGACCTGATCGGCATGTGGGCCCAGAACCTTAAAAACCTTTTCGATCGCCCTTACCCCGGCCATTTCATTGCCGTGTATGCCCCCGAAGAACAACAAGGTGGGGCCTTTGGCTTTGCCTTGCAGTTGTCCGATGTAACGGGCCGGCCGTATGTCCTTCGCTTTATGCTTCGCTATTCCGGTCATGGATGGAAGGTGCAACTATACATCCTTGGTGGTCATGATACCCACAAGCTTATGGTTCGCCATAACGGGCAAACAATTGATCTTGTTCGCCGCCATCAATGCTTTGGCCTCTTTTACAGTGGCATCCGCATCGATCGTGACCAGTTTTGTTCTCATGATCTTCTTGATGCTTCTTTCCGCGCTTTTTGGGTGCTCCATAAAATGTTTGACATCCGTCCAGGTGAGCAACCCTACCAGCTCCATTTTGGCGTCCATAATGGGAAGGTGGTGGATGTTCTTCCAATACATGATTTTGAGCACCAGTTCGGCACTGTCATCATCTTGGGCAGAAATGATATCCGTATTCATCAATTGCCTCACTTTCCGATTGTTGGCATCCCAGCTAAATTCATTGCCCCGGGCCAATTCCCATGCATCGATTGCGTACCCCTTTCGTTCATGCTGGTACATGGCCGCCGTTAGCAGGTGAAGTACATCGTGTGACTTGTGTTCCTTTTTCAGTTTGCGATAGCTCTCTATGATCCAGCGTGCGCCATTTCTGGTCTTGATCCTGTTTTCTATGACCGAAAGATATTTTTCCGCATCCTCCGGCAACACGTTCATCGCGTACAGACCGCGATAGGCCATCGGCAGCAGTTCGTCGAGCAGGAGTTCCTTACAGGGCACGAGGCGTCCCTCCCAGTAGAACTGGGCTGCGGTTCCATAGCGTGCCGCATTGTAAAAATTGCTTTTTACATCCTTGAAGTCGATCTTGTTTCGGATATCGGTGTATTGCTTGGGTCTTGCCCGCATCAGGCCCACCCAGAACATCATGTTGGCAATTTCGTCCATGGTGGTCGGTCCGGAAGGCATGTACCGATTTTCGATCCGGATATGTGGCTTGCCGTCCGTGATGCCATAACACAGCCGATTCCATTTGTAAACCGTGCCGTTGTGCAGGTGGAGCGCCTTTAGCTTGGGCACTTTGCCATTTTCCATCTCCGTAAGGCTATCGGTCCCGAATTCGGCGTTCAACAAGCTCTTGAAACGAACCACGCTTTCCTTGTAAAAATCGGCCACCGAGCCTTTGGCCCAATCCCTGCCAAAACCGACACGGGCCTCCCTTTCGTTGAGCAAATTGGTGCTCGCCCTTGAATCCACGCTTTGGGTAAATAGGGCAATCCTGGTTTCCTGCCATAATTCACGGCCCATGAGCATTGGGGAATTGGCACTGATCGAAAGCACCGGGCCGGCAATGGTCTGCGCCCAATTATAGGTATCTTCGAAATCGTCAGCATCGATCTGCAAATGTGCCTGGAAACTGGTATTGCACCCTTCAAAAAGAATCGAATCGTGATGCAGGTTTATTTCATCGACCCCCTTGATATGGAGTTCAATTTTGATCCCCCCTCAAATCCCTAATGGTTTTATCGAGTACCTGATATCTTTTTAGCGGGGTCATCGACGCCGCTGTCAAATGCCGCTGGTCGATGGTGGGCAATATCCCGGTCAGCAGTACTTTTGATCCATGTTTTTCGGCGATTTTTCTTGCCTTTTCCAATAAGCCGTTCAATTCGCCGTGCATTTTGGAAAAACAATCCCCGGTCAACGTCAGCGGGTCCAGGTTCACTTCCAAATTATAAAGGGCCACTTCGGTCGTGAATTTGGGGTCATCGATATTTTTCAGGATATCCATGGCCGTGTTTACCGGTTCCCAGGAATCATCGACCAAACAAAATTCCTGTTCTGCCCCGATCCTGATTGGTGATTTTTCGAATCATGCCCCGATCCAACATCAGTTCCAAGGCCGCGATATCGCGCAATAGATGATTGATGTATTTTGTTTTTGCGGCGCTTCCCGCCAGCTTTTCAACTTTTAATTCGCCCATGAATATGTTTTTAGAGAATGATGGGTACTTCGGGCTAATTTAACAAGCGTGCATAAAGCCAACTATGACAATTATCATAATCCGGAAGTAGCGTATTATGTTTACTTTTGCGCCATTATGCCATTCACTTTCCCCAAAAAAGAAAAACTCAAGAGCAAAAAACTGATCGATCGGTTGTTTGTGGAAGGGAAGGCCGTGACCTCTTATCCCATAAAATTGATCTATATCCCAACCGGACCGGCGGAGAAGGTGAAGTTCAAAACCGGGGTCTCGGTGCCCAAGAAAAACTTCAAGAGTGCCGTGAAACGCAACCGGATCAAGAGGCTGCTGCGCGAGGCCTATCGATTGAACAAACCGATTCTTTTTAACAATAGTGTGGGAAACTTTGCGTTCCTATTTTTATACCTTGGGAAGGAAATGCCCCAATACCAGACCATTGAGGTACATGTTAAAAAAATTCTACAGCAATTCGTAAACAAACTTGATGATGAAAAGATCGATTAAAGCAAAAATAATTGTCCCGATCCTCGCCATATGTCTTTTGGTGGCAGGCAGTAGTTTTAAGAGCGATTTCTTCGAAATCGCCAAGCAGATTGAAATCTTTACCACCTTGTTCAAAGAACTCAATATGAACTATGTGGACGAGACCAACCCTGCCGAACTCATGGATACGGCCATCAAGAACATGTTGGACGATCTAGACCCCTATACCAAGTTCTTGAATGAGCAGGACGTGGAGGAATATAAAATCAACAATGCCGGGGAATACTCGGGTATCGGGGCCTTGGTGCGTTCCTTCAAAGACAAACTTTTGATCATCGAGCCTTATAAAGACTATCCGGCCGACAAGGCAGGCCTAAAAGCGGGGGACGAAATCATCAAAATTGGCGATATAGAACTGTCCGCCTTCGACGACAATGCCAGTGAGCTGCTCAAAGGAGCCAATAACACCGCGGTGAACGTCTCCTATAAGCGTCAGGGGGAAATCAAAACCACGGTCATTACCAGGTCTGCGGTGGAAGTCGATGCAGTACCCTATTATCACATGGTCGATGACAAAACCGGTTATATCGTTCTCAACAAATTCAATGCCAAGGCATCGGACCAGACCAAGGAGGCGCTGAACGACTTGAAAGGCAAAGGTGCCCAGAGCATCATCCTCGACCTCCGCGGCAATCCGGGGGGGCTGCTCACGGAAGCGATCAATGTAACCAATATCTTTGTTCCCAAGGGCGAACTGATCGTCACCACCAAGTCCAAAGTAAAGAAATTCAACCAAGAATATAAGACCCGGAACAGCCCCGAAGACGCGGAGATTCCTTTAGTGGTGCTGGTCGACGGTGGCAGTGCCTCGGCCAGTGAAATCGTATCGGGAAGTCTCCAAGATCTCGATCGTGCCGTGGTGATGGGGGCGCGTACTTTTGGCAAAGGATTGGTACAACGCCCTTTAAAGCTTACCTATGGCACGCAGTTAAAAGTGACGATCAGCCGCTATTATACCCCTTCCGGCCGCTGCATACAATCCCTGGATTATTGGAACAGGGATGAAGAGGGCAATGCCGTCAAAACCAGCACTTTCAAGGATTTCGCCACCCGAAATGGCCGCAAGGTCCAGGACGGTGGCGGGGTACTGCCCGATGTTGAAATCGATGCGACCAAAGCCAATGAGCTCACCAATGCCTTGATCAACAGCAATGTAATATTTGATTATGCCACTTCATTTTATTACCAGCATCAATTTCCCGATATCAAGGCCTTTCAATTTTCAGACGGCGATTTCCAGCAATTCAAGAGTTTTGTTTCCCAAAGCAACTTTACGTTCGAAACCAAAACGGAAAAGACCTTGAAGGAAGCATTGGGCGAGCGGCAAGAGGTGACTTTTAACGAAGCCATCAAAAATGATATCAAAACCTTGTTGTCGGATCTTGAAAAAAGCAAGATTACGGCACTGGAAACCTTTCAAAATGAAATACAGTCGAAATTGAAGGATGAAATCGTAAAGCGATATTTCTACGTGAAGGGCTTTACGAATATAACCTTAAGAACGATGAGGCGATATTGGCGGCTACCGAGCTGCTGGCGAACCAAACCAAGTATGCCGGCATCTTAAAATAGTCGAACGGTGGTCATCCCGTTGAAATCACATAAATCCAAATCTGAAATAACCCTAAAATACAAATCCCCACTATTTCATGTCGGAACCAAGGATGGTCCATGCCGAACTTCTGTTTGATGCCAATGCCATTTTGGGCGAAGGCCCTGTATGGGATTGGAAAAGGCAGTTGCTGTTCTGGGTCGATATTGAGGGAAAACAACTGCACTGTCATCATCCTGCCAACGGAAAAAACACAAATTGGTCTTTTGATGAAATGGTCGGGGCTGCCGTTCCCATGAACAATGGCAACCTCTTGATGGCCCTTGGAATCGGGAATGGCCGAATTCGACTTTGAATCAGGGCAAATTGACTGCCTTGGGCCTGTTGGAAAACAGCGATCCGGAAATGCGCTATAACGATGGCAAGGTGAGTCCCAATGGGCATTTTTGGATCGGCAGCATGCACAAAAAATTTCATCCGAAATCGGGAAACCTCTATCGTGTTGCCAAAAATGGCCATACCTCCGTCCTGGTCCGTGAAACGGCCATCTCCAATGGTATGGCCTGGACCGCCGATCGTAAGACCTTTTATTACATCGATTCCCCTACCTTTAAAGTGATGGCCTTTGATTTCGATGCCTCGACCGATTCCCTGTCAAACCAACGGGTAGCCTTCACCGTCCCGAAAGATTATGGAAGTCCGGACGGGATGTGCATAGATGTCGAGAACAAGCTATGGATCGCACATTGGGGCGGCAATCAAGTGCGGAGATGGGATCCAGACAATGGAAAGGTCCTGGAAAGTGTATGGGTTGGAGCCCCTCATGTAACTTCCTGTTGTTTTGGTGGCAAACAGCTCGATTCGTTGTATATTACAACGGCAAGAAGTGGGTTGAACAAAGCACAATTAAAACAATTTCCCTTAAGTGGTGGCTTGTTCGTATATCGGCCCAAGGTTGCTGGAACACCAATAGACTATTTTTAATGCAGTACTCCGGATTAAAGAATAAAGTAGCCATAATAACCGGTGCCGGTGAGGGCATCGGATATGCAATCGCGCAACTGTTGCTTAAATCGGGCGCCAATGTGATTTTGAATGACCTCGACGAGGAACGGGCGAACTTGGCGGCGTCGCAATTAGACAGAAAATATCCGGGCAGCTGCCTTTCTTTTTGGGGCGATGCCGGAGATGTCGATACCATAAACAAAATGGTCGATTTTACCCTCTCACATTTTGGCAAGATCGATTTTGTGGTCCCCAATGCCGGTATTACCCTGTTTGGAAATTTTCTGGAATTTACCCCTCAATCCTTTGAAAAAGTGATGAAGGTGAATCTTCAAGGGGCCTTTTTTCTTGCACAGCGCGCGGCCAAGGAAATGATCGAACGTGGCGGGGGCGGACGAATGGTCATGATGTCTTCACAGGTGGGCATTCAAGCCTATCACCGACTGACCGCCTATTCGATGACGAAGGCGGCCCTACAAATGTTCGCCCGTAATCTTGCCTATGAACTGGGCCCATACCAGATTACCGTAAATGCGGTGGCGCCAGGTGCGACCTTGACCGAACGCACCAAAAAAGAACAGCCCGATTACGAAGGCATTTGGGGCAAATTAATCCCAAGGGGCGTGGTGGGCAAGCCAGAGGATATCGCGAAAGTCGTTCTTTTCCTGCTGTCGGAAGAAGCGGCCCATATCAATGGTCAAACCATTCCCGTTGATGGTGGATGGACGGTCGCAGGAAAATATCCCGAGGATATCCAATAAGACATTCGAAATGATCCATAACAACATGCTGCTCAAAAGCATACACCATATCGCCATGATCTGCACCGATTATGAAGTATCAAAACACTTTTATGTGGAGGTGTTGGGCCTCCAAATCATCGCGGAAACCTTTCGAAAGGAAAGGGATTCCCATAAGTTGGACCTTGCCCTGAACGGCCAGTACGTTATCGAACTGTTTTCCTTCCCCAACCCGCCAAAACGGCACTCGAGACCGGAAGCGGCCGGACTTCGCCATCTGGCCTTCGAAGTCGACGACATTGAGAAGTGCATAGCCCATCTCAATCAACAGGGCGTTATCACCGAAGCGATCCGAATCGATGAGGCGACCCAAAAACGCTATACTTTTTTTGAAGATCCCGATGGCCTTCCCCTGGAACTCTACGAAAAATAAGGGTTATGGTTGGCAAACGATAGGCCGTTTTTGTTGCTTGGGAAAGCGAAGGGCCTATTCAATAGGTGCAATCGGCAGGGTTTGATTTTATAAAGTAGGCTTGATAATTCTTGGCTTTGGGATCCATGCACCCTTTTAGGTTTCGAAGCGTTATATTCCGAAAATCAATCGGTTGGCCTTCGCTTTGAAGGGCGATGAAACCTTCCTTCAATAATTTCCCATCTATTTTTTGGGCAGGGTCAAAACCATTGGCTACGTCACCCCCTATTTGGGGCTGGGTGTATTCCAGGACGTTTTTGCCATTGATGATGTGGGCGATCAATGAATCCCCCAATACAACGGCCTCTGCCCTGACCCATTGATCGCCAAAATAGGAGTCGGAACTCGAATTGATACAATGTCGCGGATCGATCTTCCCTTCATAAACCACATCGGTGCCCGGGGAGCACATATTGCCCGTGGGTCGGGGTGTCCCCTCCTCTATCCCGGCCAGGAACTGCATTTCCACCGAAATGGGCCAGTCCTGCTCTTTGGGCATGGTCTTGGGGTCTTGCGAATGGAACATGACCCCGCTGTTCTTTAAAGTATAGTCCGGGGCGCCCTGATACAATTCCCCGACAAAACGATATTCGAGCACCAAATGATAGTATGAATAGGGCTTGTCGTAATACAAATGCCCAAAACGGTCGTTGAAACTGCCCTCATATCGATCATAACGAACCTGTATCGTCCCATCGGCCACACGAAAAGTATCGCCATGATTGTCCCCGACCTCGTAATGGTGAATTTTTACCGTCCAGCCGCTCAGATCCTTTCCATTGAACAAGGGCTCCCAACCCTCATTTGGCATGGGGGTTTCCTGAGCACCGGCCTGGGCGCCTGCCCAAACCATGATACAACAGAGAATTCGTTTTATATCGCCCATATTGAATCTATTCAGAAGCGGGTATTGATTAGACCTTAAAATACACCTTGTGCTTGTCCAGGAAATAGGTGATGTACCAAAAGATATACAGCACAAAAAGGGCATTGATCACCATGATCACCTTTTCGGAAATCCCCAACGGGGCCAACAGGCCTTCCGTGAAAATATGACCAAAACCGGTAAACCATTGGTTTCCTACGGTTTCCGCAAATAGGTAGATGAAAATCGAATTGGTGCCCACCACGGAAAATATTTTCAGCCATTTTTTGTGGTTGTCCTTCACATCGATCCACCAATAGAACAACGACAAGGTAAGAATGGTAATGCCCCCGGATGCCAAGGTGAAGGAAGTGGTTGCGATGCGCTTGATGATCGGGGTAATGTTCAGCAGGTCCATCGCAAAGCCCAGTACCAAAATAACAGAGCCCCAGATAATAAATGGCTTCAATTTTTCCTGTGCCGAACGGTGAGAGAGCAATATCTGTCCACAAACAACGCCCCAAATCGTATGTGCCGCAGTTGGGATGAAATTGACGAATACCCAATACCCATTATTGATCTTGCCCATGACCAGCATGTCAACAAAAGAACCGAAACTTTCGTGGCCTTGGGCATACGGACTGCCGGGGTTATAAGCCCGGTACAAGATTTCGGTCAATACCAACAGCCCGATCGATACCCCGATCTGTATTTTATGGGAGGTGTTCATAATGGCGTAGGCGATCAAGATGGTAAACGCCAATTGCACCAATACGTTCCACAATTCCCAGACCAGGGCTTCTGAATAGACACAGTGCAGCAGCACCCCGAAACTGAAGAGCAGGAAACAACGTCTCAGAATGTGTTTGGTGACCGCGGCCCGGGAGCCCGATTCCAATCGCTTGCGCATTGAAAATGGCATGGCCACCCCCACGATGAACATAAAGAAAGGCTGGATGAGGTCCCAAAACCGAAGTCCGTTCCAAGGATGGTGTTCCAATTGTATGGCCAATCCCGAAAAAGCGGTGCCTTCGGTGAGTTCAACAAAATTGTGGTGGAAGCCTGCCGCTTCGGCAATCAGTAGAAACATGGTCAATCCCCGGAAAACATCGAGGGAAAATAGCCGTTTCGATACGGTAGAGGCAAATTGAGACATGGTTGGTTGGATTTATGTTGGTTATAACATTGATTTTCGAATGGCTTGCTGGCAAATTGCCCCTGTTTTGGCCTTAAATTTCGGGTTTGCCCACACAATGTAGTTAAATATTTTGAAATGACGCCCGCCAACCCGCCCATAAAAATTTGCGCCTCCATACCCATTCCGGCGCAACGATTTTCGACGAAATGGGGGATTGGCTACAGGCGATTTCAATTCTTCGACAAACCCTTCAATGGAAACCCGATTGAGCTGCCATGAGGTTGTTTGTTTTTCCTTACATTTAAGAAACTTTCGATCCGACCAAATGTTTTTAAAAACTTTACTTCCGTTGGCCGCTATTTGCATCTTGTTTTTGGTGGGCTGTACGCCCTCCGAGCCGGAGCCTGAATCGGCTCGCGACTATACCAAATGGACTTCCTATTTGGGCGGGGCTGACCGAAACCATTACTCCGCCCTATCACAGATTACCCCCGATAATGTAAAAAATTTAAAGGTTGCATGGACCTACGCCTCCCCCGACTACGGTCAAATGCAGATGAACCCGATCGTTGTGGATACCATATTATACGGTGTTTCCGCTGCCATGCGTGCCTTTGCGGTGCATGCTGCCACAGGTAAGGAAATTTGGCGTTTCGGGGATTCTTTGAAAGTTTGGCACTCTACCAGCAGGGGTGTGGCCTATTGGGAAAAAGGGGACGACAGGCGGATATTGTATACCGTAGGGCCAGACCTTTATGCATTAAATGCTTTGACTGGCAAGCCCATCGCGGGTTTCGGGAAAAATGGCAAAATTGATTTGCGCTCCGGCCTGCCGGAATTCGCCAAAGATAATTTCGTCATTTCCAATACCCCAGGTACCGTGTTTGAAGACCTCATCGTGATGCCGCTCCGTTTGTCTGAAGGGCCAGGGGCCGCCCCTGGCGACATCATGGCCTTCAATGTGAACACGGGAGCGGTGGCTTGGGTCTTCCATACCATTCCCCGTCCGGGGGAAGAAGGAAACGAGACCTGGGAAAACAGCGAAGCCTATGCCGACGGAATAACGGGGGCGGCCAACAACTGGGCCGGGATGGCCCTCGATGAGGAAACGGGTATTCTCTATGTGCCCACTGGATCGGCCGCCCCTGATTTCTATGGCGGATTTCGAAAAGGGAACGATCTGTACAGCAACTGTTTGTTGGCTTTGGATGCCAAAACCGGAAAACGGCTCTGGCACTTTCAGTTCACCCATCACGATATTTGGGATCGTGACCCCCCTGCACCGCCCAATCTCATTACCGTTGAGCACAATGGGGAAAAAGTGCCCGCTGTGGCACAGGTCACCAAACAAGGTTTTGTATTTCTATTTGACCGAAAAACAGGGGCGCCATTATTTGAAATTGAGGAGGTGCCCGTGCCAAAATCGGAGCTGGAAGGTGAACAAGCTTCGGTCACCCAGCCCATACCCACAAAACCCAAGCCATTTGCAAGGCAATCCGACCAACTCACCGAGGCTGATATCAGCCCCTATGCGGAAAACCGGGAGGAACTGCTGGCCCAGTTGCTCCAAGCCGATAGGCGCATCTATGCCCCTCCCGGCCTTAAACCGGTGCTTTTGTTGCCCGGTTATGACGGTGCCGCGGAATGGGGCGGAACGGCAGCCGATCCAGAAGACGGGATCCTCTATGTGAATTCGAACGAAATGGCCTGGTTCCTGCAAATGGAAAAGAATGACAGCATCGATGTCAATGCGCCCCCTGGGGCATTGGCCTATTCAAAATATTGTGCGACCTGCCATCAAGCCGATAGACATGGACTGGCGGCTAGCGGTTTTCCCTCCTTGGTCAACATCGGGGCGAACAAAACAAAAAACGAGGTCGCGATGATCGTCTCCCAAGGCAAAGGAATGATGACGGGATTTCCTCAAATTGGAAAAGATGAAAAAGAGGCGCTTTTAAAATTTTTGTTCAATGAAGAGATCAAGCACGATGTGGCCATGGAAGACACCATTTCCAAAGTGCCGCAAATGCCCTTTAAACACAAAGGGTACAACAAATTTTTGGACAGCAATGGGCTTCCGGCCATTTCCCCTCCATGGGGGACGCTGCATGCCATTGATATGAATTCAGGCGATTATAAATGGTCTGTCACATTTGGCGAAACCCCGGAATTGGCGGCCCAAGGAATCAAAGGAACGGGAACCGAAAATTATGGGGGACCTGTAGTGACGGAAAACGGACTGCTTTTCATCGGGGCTACCAGGGATGGTTTTTTTCGGGTATTTGACAAAACAAACGGAAAATTGCTCTGGGAATATAAACTGCCGGCCTCCGCCTTTGCCACGCCCGCCGTGTACCAAGTGAACGGGAAACAGTATATTGCCATTGCCTGCGGGGGAGAAAAGCTGGGCACCGAAAAAGGCAATCAGATCATAGCGTTTGCGCTGGATTAAAAATTTCAGGAAAAGATGCAAAAAACAAAAGTTCTTGTCGTGGGTTGCGGTAATATGGGAGCTTCCCATGCGCGGGCCTACCATCGGTTGGAGGGGTTTGAAATCGTTGGCCTGGTGAGCAGAAAAGCCGAAAGCCGGGAAAAATTGTCTAAGTCCCTGGGGAGCTTGCCCACTTTTGGCGATTTTTATACCGCCTTAAAAACGGTCCGGCCCGACGCGGTGTCGATCAACACCTACCCCGATACCCATGCCGATTTTGTAAGGGCCGCTTTGGAGGCCAATGCCCATGTGTTCGTGGAAAAACCGCTGGCGCTCACGGTACGCGAGGCCCAAAGCCTTGTGGATCTGGCCAAGGAAAAAAACCGCAAAATGGTAGTGGGCTACATCCTTCGCGTACATCCAGCCTGGTCTAAATTTGTTGAAATCGCCCAGACCCTTGGGAAACCCCTGGTGATGCGCATGAACCTCAACCAACAAAGTTCAGGGGAACAATGGTATACCCACAAACAGTTGATGCATTCGATGTCGCCCATCGTAGACTGCGGGGTGCATTATGTAGACATCATGTGCCTGATGACCAAATCGACCCCGATTAGCGTAAGCGCCATAGGGGCACGCCTAACAGATGAAATCGATTCGAAGATGTATAATTATGGGCAGTTGCAGGTGCGTTTCAAGGATGGGTCGGTAGGCTGGTACGAAGCCGGGTGGGGTCCGATGATAAGCGAGACCGCATTTTTCATCAAGGATGTCATCGGCCCAAAGGGCTGCGTTTCCATCATCGATGAGGCCAAGGGCGATTCGGATGATGTGGAAGGCCATACCAAGACCGGAGGACTAAAAGTACACCACAGCCATATGGACAAAACCGGGAATTTCACCAAGCCCGATCAAATCGTCGATACCTCGGACGAGCCCGATCACGACGGGCTCTGTTTATTGGAACAGCAGTATTTTCTGAAAGCCATCTCCAACAACACCGATTTGGATGCCCATCTACGCGACGCCGTCAACAGTCTAAGAATTGTTTTGGCTGCGGACGAATCGTATCGGACGGGGAAGACCGTAATGCTTTGAAGGCATAATTATAAAAGATGATAAACTTACTGGAAAGAGCGAAAAATTTTGAGCATCGGATGGCATTGGTATCCAAGGGCAGGGCCTATTCCTATAAAGCCCTAAAGGAGGCTTCAAATTGCGTTGCGGCCAATCTTCTGAAAGGAAAGAAAGACCTTAATGAGGCGAGGGTGGCATTCTTGGTGCCCCCTTCCTTTGAATATACCGCCGTGCAATGGGGTATATGGTCTGCTGGAGGCGTTGCGGTACCCCTCTGTGTGCTCCACCCTTTGCCTTCAATCGAATATGTGATCGAAGATACCCAGGCGACCGTAGTCATCGCTCATCCGGATTTTGAAGAATTCCTTGCGCCCCTTGCAACGGCTACCGACACCTCTATTGTGCCATTGGGCATGGTTTTAAGGGAGAATTCGGTTCTAGTGCCCGAAATCGATAGCGGGAGAAGGGCTATGATCTTGTATACCAGCGGTACCACCAGCAAACCGAAAGGGGTGGTGACCACCCATGCCAATATTGAGGCCCAGATCACTGCCCTGGTGACCGCATGGGAATGGCAAAAAGACGATTATATATTGAATATTTTGCCCTTGCACCATGTACACGGTATCATTAACGTCATGTCATGTGCGCTTTGGTGCGGCGCCTGTTGTGAATTTTTGCCAAAATTTGAGGCGCAGGCCGTTTGGGAAATCATCGAATCGGGGCGATTGACGCTTTTTATGGCTGTGCCCACCATCTATTATAAACTGATTTCCTTCTGGGATCAAGCGCCTGAAGATCGACAGAAAAAAATGGCCGAATCGGCCTCCAAATTAAGACTGATGGTCTCGGGTTCGGCCGCATTGCCCGTACCCGTTTTGGAAAAATGGCGCGATATCACCGGACAAACCTTGTTGGAGCGATATGGGATGACGGAAATAGGAATGGGCCTTTCCAACTCCTATCTTGGGGAACGCAGACCCGGACATGTGGGCCTCCCTTTGCCAAGCGTTCAGATGCGCTTGATGAATGCCAATAACCAACCCGTTGGGCAAAATGAGGCAGGGGAAATTCAGATCAAAGGGCCAAGCGTATTCAAAGAGTATTGGGGCAAGACAGAAGCCACAAAAAATGCTTTTACCCACGACGGATGGTTCAAGACAGGTGATATTGCCATGCACAACAACGGATTGTACAAAATTTTGGGGAGGGACAGCGTAGATATCATCAAATCAGGCGGATACAAGATTTCCGCCCTGGAAATCGAGGATGTATTGCGCGGACATACCGCGGTCGATGATTGTGCCGTAGTGGGGCTTCCCGATGAGGAATGGGGAGAAATCGTTGCGGCCTGCGTTGTGACCCAGGAACCGGATATTCAGGGAATTGCGCTATCGGAATGGTTAAAAGCGCATTTGCCCTCCTATAAAATCCCCAGAAAATATATCTTTAAAACAAGCTTGCCCAGAAATGTGTTGGGAAAAGTGACCAAAAACGAAGTCAAAAACCAATTTTAACGCCCGATGGCGAAAAAGATCGGTGCCGGCGGAAAACCTAATTATCAACTGAAAACAGGCCAATGGATTTTTTAACGCTATTCCCCTATTTGGGCATTGTCGTCTTGATCATTTTAAATGCCGTCTTGGTATTGAAACGCGACATCACCGTCGATGAACAAGATCATCGGCCCGAGCATTGATGGCGTATTTTGAAGCCCACTATGTGACCTTGATTCTGACCACGATCTATGTGGGCGGATGCCTTTATGTAGGCTGGTATTTCAAAAAAAAGGCGGCAGAAGGTGTGGAAGGTTACTATGTGGCCAAGCGGGAGATTCCCGGATGGGTTATTTCCTTGGCCTTTTTCTCTACCTCCGCCAGCACGAACACCTATATCGGGCAGGCAGGCCTTTCCTTTCAATATGGCCTCTCCTGGGCCTGGATGGGCTTTATCTGGACCTTGTTCTGTATCATCTCCTGGCAGTTGTTGGGGCCAAAAATGAGGTTCCAGACGGCCCGACTGAAATCCTTTACCATTCCCGATTACTTCCATCTCAGATACAAGAGCAATTTGGCAAAAAGCATCAGGGTGCTCTCTGCCATCATTATTTTGTTCGCCACGCTATGGTACATGATCGGCATAGCCAAAGGCTGTGCCCATGTGCTGACCTCCGTGCTCGATATCCCTTATGAATATGGGGCCTTTGCGATCATAGCGATCACATGTGCCTATACCATTTCTGGGGGCATGTACAGCGTGCTCTGGACCGATGCGATACAGGGCATCATCATGTTCGGGGTGGCCATGTTGATGCTGGCCATTCCGTTCATGTACACGGGAGGAATCGATAATTTATGGGAGACGATACGCACAACGGACCACTTGACCCAATCAGGTAGGCCGATCCAATCAGGATTGGTCACCTTCGGGGAACTGGTTTCCTTCCTATATATCTTAGGTATAGGGCTTTCCGTTGGTATGAAACAGATATCGGAACCGAAGAACCTCATCCGCTTTTATTCGGTCAACAATGCTAAAAGTATGCGCTTTGCGATGATTTGGACCCCAATATTTTTAGGGATATCCCTGGTTTGTGTCATGGGATTGGGTGCCTTGGTGCACGGTATGGCCACGCCCGATGAGGCGGCATACCTGATCCGCAACACCGACGAAGTGATCGGGTTTATGCTCGATAAATTCGATAACAAATGGGTGAACGGTATTTGCGTGGCGGGATTGTTCGCGGCGGGGATGTCTTCCCTTGCATCCGTAATCATCATCATAGGTACTGCATTTGTAAAAGATATTTGGCACGTGGTACGGCCCATGCCCGATTCAAAAATCATTCAACGTACCAAATGGTTTATGGGCGCTTATTGTATGATCGTATTTGTGATGACCCTCTACCCCATGGCAGGAATCGTAGAACTTACAGCCTTCGCGGGCGCCGTATTTGCGGCAAGTTTTTTTCCTGCGATTTTTGGCGGACTCTATCTTAAATGGGGGACCGACCTTGGTGCTATGGCCTCAATGGTCGTGGGCATGGTGGTCAATGTGGTCTGGCGTTTTGGTTTCAGGTTCGAATTTGAAGGTTTAAGGGACATCCATGAAGTGATTCCGGCCTTTGTCTTTTCCATGCTGACCTACGTAGTGGTGAGTCGGCTCAGTGCAAAAAGAAGACCCGAAGAGGCACACTTGGACCTGGTGTTCGGAAAAAAATAGCCCCGCCTGCACCTCCAGAAAATGTGGCTATGTCAAACATCATTGCAATAGCTAGCGGTGTCTTTGTCATTTTAGAAATCGATTAATGGTACTTGTTGCTTAAGGGAATTATGTAATTTTAGGCCTCAATGGAAAAACTAAAAGTCATAGAACTTTTTGCAGGTGTGGGCGGTTTTCGTTTGGGGCTCGAGCGAACCGGACATTATGAAGTGGTATGGAGCAACCAATGGGAGCCATCGACCAAAAATCAGCATGCCTCCGAGGTCTATGAAGCAAGATTCGGACCGAACAACCACTGCAACCGTGATATTTCGGAAGTACCTAGCGCCGAAATTCCCGATGCCGATCTACTGGTAGGGGGCTTTCCATGTCAAGATTACTCCGTGGCCAGTACCCTGCAGAATGCCAAAGGACTTATTGGTAAAAAAGGGGTGCTGTGGTGGTCTGTTCACAGAATACTCTCCGAAAAGAAATCGAGGCCTAAATATTTACTTCTTGAAAATGTTGACCGCCTTTTAAAATCACCCGCTACACAAAGGGGTAGGGATTTTGCAATTATTTTAAAAAGTCTTTCGGACTTGGGCTATGCAGTGGAATGGCGCGTGATCAACGCCGCAGATTATGGAATGCCCCAACGAAGGAAGCGTATCTTTTTTCTTGCCTATCACCTTGGTTCGAAAATACATGATACCCTTCTTAACACAGACATGACCGACTGGATTTACGAATCGGGGGTATTTGCCCGAGCATTCCCGGTAGTGGATGCGACCGTAGGGATCGAAAGTTTTGATCTACAAGATGACTTGGTAACCCTTTCTCGGCGCTTCAATGCGAAAGCGGGGCTGTCACCGTTTTTAAATACGGGCGTTTTTGTCGACGGAAAGGCGTATACCTGTAAAACACTGCCAAAATACAATGGCGAGCGGACGGTTTTGGGCGATGTGCTGCAAAATGGTGAAGTAACGGACGACTTTTACCTAAGCCCTGAAGATATTTCAAAATGGAACTATCTCAAAGGGGCTAAAAAAGAAGTGCGAAACTCCAAAAAAAACGGATTTGAATACAGTTATTCCGAAGGCAAAATGGTTTTTCCGGATGCCTTGGACAAAGCTTCAAGAACCATCATAACCGGGGAGGGCGGCAAATCGGCATCCCGATTCAAACATGTGGTGCAAACCAAAAACGGACTCAGGCGTTTGACGCCCGTGGAGCTTGAACGGCTCAACATGTTCCCTGATGACCACACCAAGCTCAACGGTATAACCGATCGTAAAAGGGCTTTTTTCATGGGCAATGCCTTGGTGGTGGGCGTCGTTGAAAAAATAGGGGCTGCGCTATATCGATTCAAAGCCTGAAATGCAGCTCAAAAAATTTCGGTTCTTAAACCCTTTTTTGCGCTCGAATTACTCACAAACCTTTGTTAATCAGGGGAAATAATTTGGATATCTGCTTTTTAAGTGTATCTTGTTGGTTATGGTAAAAATTGAAAAACAAGAAAACGGAGCGTTTTTAGCAAAGTCCATTCAGCATTTGGAATCCTCGGGGTTTGAAGACATCAAAGCGGACATGGAAGGTTACGAATCTCCAAAATCGTATTTAAGAAAACAAAGCAAAACCCACGTTACGCCCGATATTGTGGCCTATAAAAATGGTAAGAAATATTACTTTGAGATCAGTTTGAAATCTGAAAAGCCAAAACTCTTAAAATCGAAATGGCTTTTTTTGGACACCATCAGTAGAATGAATTCGCATGGTTTTCGAATCATCACCACCAAAGGACATTATAAATTTACCGATACCATGCTGGAAGACCTTAATCTGGGCAACAAGAAACCCATCAAGATATAGGCAATAATCCATTATTTGGTTTTGACCATGGCAATATGGGGGATATCGTCTTCCATATATGTTTCCCCTTGGGCGACGAATCCAAGTGATTGGTAAAATTGGGTCAAATAGGTTTGTGCCGACAAATGGATCTTTGATTCTTGAAAATAATCCTGAACGGCTTTGATCGATGCCAGCATGATTTCCCTACCATAGCCGAACTGACGCTCCTGCTTTTTCACAGCCACCCTTCCGATACTCGCTTCTTTAAAATATGCTCCAGGGGCAAATATTCTGGTGTAGGCCACCAATTCACCCTCCTTCTTTCCCAAAACATGGATTGCCAAGGCGTCCTTACCGTCCAAATCTTGGTACACACAATCCTGTTCCACCACAAAAATCGCGCTTCTCAGCTGCAAAATGGAATACAGCTCATCGATGCTCAGTTCTTGAAAAGTTTTTGTTTCTATTTTAATCATTCAAGGCTTTGGTCTGGGCGGTAATTACGATCCGGTTACCCTTCGTTTTTAAATACAAGGTATCTTTTCGATGCGTCGTTCATGCCTGCCTCCCGCAAATTTGGTTTCGAGAAAAGTTCTGACCATGTCCAGCGCTTGCGGCAGTGAGATGAACCGCGCCGGCAGGCTCAATATATTGGCATCGTTATGTTCCCTGGCCAAAGCCACTATCTCCTTGTTCCAACAAAGGGCACATCGCACTTTCTGGTGTTTGTTGGCCGTCATGGAGGCACCATTGCCACTACCACAGATGATAATGCCATATTTTACTTTGCCTTCACCCACATCCCTGGCCACAGGGTGCACAAAATCAGGATAATCAACACTATCGGTTCCGTCCGTTCCATAATTTGCCACTTCAATACCCTTTGATTTTAAAAGTCCCATGACGGCCAGTTTATACTCCGTTCCCGCATGGTCGTTTCCTATCGCGATTTTCATGATCAAATGATTTTATGGATTAGAAACTCAAAAATACGAATTGTTGTGGTTCATAGGTCATGTGGGTTGTGGTTAACCACGGTTTTGAATTTATTCCATGGTTGCATGTTCATTTCTGTTTCCTTTATTGGTTGAACGATTGTTGATAAGCCACTTAAAAATATATATTACTTATCCTTGTGGTTGGGGGGATAAAATTGTATTACAAAACCCTAACCGAATCCAAAAATTTATTTCTATTATTTTAATGGAGGGTTATCAAAACAAAAACATCTTGGGTTAACAAGGATTTAACTTTAACTTATCAATAATTTAGTGTTGAAATCGGTTATCAACTTATCTTGATAAAAGGTTTAACCACTTCAAAATCAAGTGTAATTCTATTGTACATTTTGTCAACAAAAATAAGTGCTGGTTCAAAACAAGGAATCCGTACATTTTTTATCCCTACTATCAACACCCCATCATCATCACCATTTTAATACTTTATTTAAAGAAAAATATAATGGTATAAATAGTATTGTTGATAACCATTTTATTTGAACTTTTTTATTGGATAATCGTTCTTTCAATGGCAATGGATTATAATTCGTAATTTTGCGCCCAAATAAATATTTAATGTCGAAGAAAAAGAAGAAGGCAAAAAACCATAGAAACAATGAAATTACCAAAGGTATTTTTACGGTTCTTGAAAAGGAGCCGAAAAAAGCCTTTAATTATAAGCAAATAGCCGCCCAAATCGGAGTTACCGATGCCCAGGATAGGAACCAGTTGATTAAAAGACTGGTAGAATTGAAAGAGAAAAAAAGAATTCTAGAGGAAAGTCGCGGTAATTATAAAGCGGCCGGAGCTGTTAAAACGCACCACATAGGAACCGTTGACATCACAGGTCGCGGCAATGCGTATATTGTCGTGGAAGGTATGGACGATGATATCTTCGTTCCTTTCAACAAAATTAACAAAGCCTTTCACAAAGACACGGTGGAGGTATACGTCTATCCCAGACGAAATGGTAAAAAATTGGAAGGGGAGATAACCAAGATCATCGAACGCAAGAAGAATAGTTTCGTCGGTATTTTGGATATGCAAAAGAATTTTGCGTTTGTGAGACCCTCCGATTTCAGAATGTATACCGATGTTTTTGTTTCCAAAAACAATATCGGAATCGCGAAGCATGGCGACAAGGTCATCGTTGAGATCACCGAATGGCCAGAGAAGGCCGATTCACCCTTTGGGATCATTACGGAAGTACTTGGCAAACCCGGGGAACATGATACCGAAATACATTCGATTTTGGCGGAATACGGGCTTCCCTACCAATTCCCCCCTGAAGTGGAGCGTTTTGCGGATAAGCTCGACGTTCGCATCACGGCCGAGGAAATTTCAAAAAGAAGGGATTTGCGATCTGTTTTGACCTTTACCATCGATCCAAAAGATGCCAAGGATTTCGATGATGCCCTCTCTTTTGAAGTATTGGGTAATGGAAATTACGCTATAGGTATTCATATTGCTGATGTATCGCATTACCTAAAAACCGACACCCTGCTCGATGATGAGGCCTATAACCGTGCCACATCGGTGTATTTGGTAGACAGGGTGGTGCCCATGTTGCCGGAAGTGTTGTCGAATAATGTCTGTTCGTTGAGGCCGAATGAGGAAAAATATACCTTTTCTGCCATTTTCGAACTGGATCAAAATGCCGGTGTGAAGCAGCAATGGTTCGGAAGAACGGTTATCAACTCCAATGAGCGATTTGCGTACGAGGAAGCCCAGCATATCATCGAGAACAGAAATGGGAACATTCCGTCAGAAATATCCATCCGGGGAACAGCTTTTACCGTGGGAAAGGAAATCGTGGAGGCCACGCTCACTATGGATCGTCTGGCCAAAATAATGAGGGAGAGACGCATGAAACAAGGCGCCATTTCTTTTGACAAGGTAGAGGTGCGTTTTAATTTGAACGACAAAAGCGAACCTGAAAGTGTGTATTTCAAGGAAGCCAAGGATGCCAACAAATTGATTGAGGAATTTATGTTGCTGGCCAACCAGAAGGTGGCCGAGTTCATCGGAAAGCAAAAGCCAAAGAAGACTTTCGTTTATCGGGTACACGACAATCCCAATGAAGAAAAACTCCAGGCGTTGAATGCCATCATTTCCAGATTCGGACATAAACTCGATTTTAAGGACAAAAAATCGATCAGTGCTTCGCTGAACCGGCTATTGGAGGATGTAAAAGGACAAAAAGAACAAAATTTGGTAGATACCCTGGCGATCCGCAGCATGAGCAAAGCGATCTATACTACCGAAAATATAGGGCATTACGGACTCGCATTCGATTATTATACCCATTTTACGTCACCTATTCGAAGGTATCCCGATGTAATGGTTCACCGTTTGTTGCAAAATTACCTCGATCAAGGAAAATCGCCCCAAACGGAAATTTTCGAACAAAAATGCAAGCATTCCTCAGATATGGAAAATCTTGCCGCCAATGCCGAACGCGATTCTGTAAAATATATGCAGATCAAGTTCATGCAAGATCATCAGGATAGGGAGTTTGTCGGTGTTATTTCGGGGGTGACCGAATGGGGAATCTATGTTGAGATTATTGAGAACAAATGTGAGGGCATGGTGCGCATCCGGGATGTAAAAGGCGATTATTATATATTTGATGAGAAGCAATATGCCATAGTTGGGGAACGAACCAAAAAAACCTATACCCTTGGCGACGAGGTTGTGGTAATGGTTAAGAGCACCGATTTGGTGAAACGCCATCTCGATTTTTCCTTGATAGGAAAACATGAATAAATGCTTTGATCCGTGGTTCTTAAGTGAATCGCCAAGCATAAACCTTTTGAATTCAGTGCTTTTTGGAATAATGTTTGTATTTTGAGTATTGTAAATCAAAGTTTATCGCAAATGCGCGAAGGGTTTGTCATGTTTCGCGGAAAAGTAACCCTATTTTGTGTGGCCTTATGAAACGGAAGATACTTTTACTGGCTTGTTTATTGGTCTGCGTCCAACCGATGGTTGCCCAAAATGAGACCATCACGTTAACATTGGAGAAATTCAGGGAAATCAAGGCTTTTGATGGCCTATCGGTGAACCTGATCAGGTCGAATGAGAACAAAGCGGTCATTACGGGGGCCAATACGAACAAAGTTTCCATTGTGAACAACGACGGTATTCTGAAACTTCGAATGCAGCTCGATAAGATTTTCAGTGGTTATCGCACCTTTGTGGAGGTCCATTACACTGAAAATTTAGTGGTTATCGATGTCAATGAAGATGCAAGGATTACTTCAAATGAGATTATAACCCAGGAAATACTGGAACTTAAGGCCCAGGAGGGAGGAGAACTTGTAATCAAGGCGAAAGTGGAACAACTCCTTATTAAAACGGTTACAGGGGGCATCATAGAAGCGACCGGGTCTTCGAACCTTCAAGACGTCCTCATCAATACGGGAGGAATTTATAATGGGAAAGAATTCAAGACCAAATTTACGACCGTAAATGTGAATGCCGGATCCAAGGCGGAGATAAATGCCACCGACTATGTGAAGGCATCCGTGAAGGCGGGGGGAGAGGTATTGGTCTACGGCGACCCGGCAAAAATGGAGGAGAAAACGGTATTTGGAGGAAAAATCAAGCGGATGTGATCACGTCTGTTCGATGGATGGCTTCAGCCTCGAAGAGGCACCTATTTTTTTATCCCAACAAGAGCCATAACTCCATTTCATTAAATTCAAAAAAAGGCACGATAACGAATGTGGGAAGATATACAGGCGGCCATACCCTTGGGGTTTTTTCTTAGCTTCATGATTGGTCCGGTTTTTTTCGTACTTATTCAAACCAGTGTTTTAAAAGGTTTTCGGGCAGCCCTTGTATTTGATTTGGGCGTTATAGTAGCAGATGTTTTGTTTATAACGGTCGCCTATTTCAGCAGCTTTCAGTTATTGAGAAATTTGAGCAACCAACCTGGGCTTTATGTTTTTGGGGGCGTGATCTTATTCGTTTATGGCATTACCACCCTTGTGAAACGGGAGAATAAAGGCCAATTGACGGAAGGACAATTGAAGATAAAGACCAAAAAAGGGTATTTGGGGCTTTTTATAAAGGGTTTTTTGTTGAATTTCATCAATATAGGGGTTTTGGTCTTCTGGCTGGGGGTTATCCTAGTGGTGGGGCCAAATCTCGATAACGATTCCCATAGGATGACCACCTTCTTCGCCGCAATGATCAGCGCCTATTTTATCACCGATCTCTTTAAAATATTGTTGGCAAAACAGCTTAAGCAAAAGTTGACCAATAAAAGAATACTTATGGTAAAAAAGGCCTTGGGGGTTATTCTGATCATTTGCGGTCTGGTATTGATCACCAAGGGATTTTTACCGATGGATAGGTTCAATTTGGAAAAGGGCTTGGAACAAATCGAAAATATCAAATAATACCGCACATAAAGCAAAAACCTCCAAAAATGGAGGTTTTGTTGAGGCATCGAGCGGATTCGAACCGCTGTACAAGCTTTTGCAGAGCCTTGCCTAGCCACTCGGCCACGATGCCTTTTCGCCGCGCAAAGATACTATAATTTTAAGAAACATCTTTTTTTTGGGAAAGGATAATCGTTACCATTTCCACATCCCCACCAATGGGAGGATTGATTTTTGACACTGAAACTTTAGCCTTACTTACCAGTTCTATTTCGGAAAATATACGGTCGATAATGCGATGGGCTACATGTTCCAGGAGCTTCGAGGAAATCTTCATCTCTTCCTTTACGATCTGATTGATGTGCACATAATCTACCGTATCGCTGAGCCGGTCGGAAAACATGGGTTCGGTGAGATCGGCCGAAAGGGAAACATCGACCCTGTAGTGGCTCCCGATGATCGTTTCTTCCTCCAAACACCCGTGATGGGCGTATACCCTAATATTTTCAAGTTTTACCTGTCCCAAAGAACAATAAGATTTTTGCAAACTTAACTGAAAGGTTTGAGAATATTGCGGGAACACAATGGAAAAGTCTTGAAATCCCAATGAAGGCCGCTAGTTCAGCAGACAGTGAAAATGAATATTTTAGAGCCTTTATTTTCAATAGGTACACCTACAGTTGCTGATGCCTTGAAACAGGTCGACACCAATCGTGACCACATGGGTTCCGGTGCTGTAAGTGATGATTTCGTTCAGGATGATCTGGTAGGAGTACCCGAAGTAAAAATTCCCTTTTTTCAGGCCCGCAAATGGAGCGATATACAAGGGGTCCCCGATCTGATCGTTCAAAAAGCGGTAATTGATGCCCGCATAATAATAATCGTCGAAATCGTACCATCGGAATTTGAGGTTCAAGTCGGTTTCCGAACGCCCATCGCTCTCAAATATTTTGAAAAGCAGCGATGGTTCGATTTCAAGATTGCTGTTCTTGTTCTTTTTATAGCGATATCCCGTGTATACATAATAATTCCGTAGCGCATTGGGTTCATCCGCATCAAAAGTGAGGTTTTGGGGATCCTTGTTCAACAAGTTGGAAGCATTGGCGCTAAAATAGAACGTACCGAAGCGGTAAAGGGCACCAATGTCAAAGTTGTGGTTTGAGGTCTGTCGGTTGTTGATGACCCCGTTGTCCGGAAAACCTGCCAGATTGAATTCATCGATGTCGATTCGAAATTGGTTGAAATTATAGGATATTCCCAATGACAAAAATTCATCATCATATTTGTCAAGGGTCAAATGGTGGGCGAACGATACACGGGCCCCTTGTTGCTTGGTATATCCGTTGCTATCGTTGTATAAAAACAGCCCGATGCCAGACTGTTCCCCGATTCGCATATCTGCGGCCAAAGACTGCGTTTGTGGCGCATCTTTGATTCCCACCCATTGGGTAAGACCATTGAGCCTTATTTTTACGTGATCCCCAATACCGGCATAGACAGGGGAGAGCACGAAGGGGTTATCCGCCAAGTATTGTGACAATTGTGGGGAATTCAATTCTTGCCCCTTGGCCAAAAAAGCCCCAAATAGAAGGATAAGAATGAATATTTTGTTACGCATGTTCTATTATTTAATTTTATCGATATAGCGTAAAATGTCCAACAAATTCTCGTTCGTCATTTTCACCTTGAAGCTTAATGATGTACCAGTAATCTCCACTGGGAAGCTCTTTTCCATGGTAGATACCATTCCAGCCAGCATCGTTTATACGTTGTCTGTAAACTACCCTACCATAACGATCGTAAATGATTGTTAGTATATTGGGGAAGCCCTCATCGTTCATGGGCCTCCAAGTATCATTTTGACCATCTCCATTCGGACTGAAGAAGTTTGGAATTTCAATGTCTATGAATTCCATAAAGATACTGGCGGTCATCTCACATCCGTTGGCATCTACAACGGTAACCACATAGGTATCGGTCCTATTGATGTAATAAGTGTTGTCGGTACCATTGTTCACATCACCGAAGTAAAAGGTATAATCCTCTTTACCACCGGTAGCGACCGCAGTAATCTCATTGATGTTGTTCTGCTCCAAGACCAAGGTCAGGGGCTCAAAGAAATCGATTTCAAAATCATAGGTTTTCAGACATCCGCTTGTTGTAGACGCGATGGCAATGAAATGGGACCCTGGTGAACTGTTTCTGAAATCGGGATTCAATTGGAAATCTGCCGGATCGGTTGAATCCAGGGCATACATGATATCACCCAGTACCGAATCGTCTTCCATCGTAATGTTCAGATAATTGCTTGGGGTATCCCCTGTGCATTCATAAATGGGTTCAACAACGGCATTGAGGTTAACGCCCGGATCAACATCGATAGGCATTATAAATTCGCAATCATTGGCATCCCTCACGAATACAAAATAGGTTCCAGAAGCCAAATCGGTAAAGTAGACACGATCCAAAACATAGTTACTGTCATCGTTAAGGCTTGTGGAATAAGGCGCTGTGCCACCTGTTATCGCAACGGTTATGGTACCATCTTCCTCTCCTATGCATACCTCAGGTGTTGAGGTAGCTGTAGCGCTTAGAGTTTCTGGTTCATAGATGGTATATTGAAGCTCCACAAAACAGCCCTGTTGGTCTTGGGCAATAACGGTATAGGTGATGCCCGCTACGCTGCCCGGAAGGCCTGTAAAGGTGTTTATATCGTCGAATTGGTTCAAGTTGGGCGAAATGGCATATTGATAGCCCCCCGAACCTCCAGAGAGGGTAACGGTAATACTGCCGTTGTCCTCACCACTACAACTTACATTGGTCACCAAATCGGTATAGGTCAACGGTACTGGTTCGGTAATGATAACTTCCACTGGAGGCGCGGTACAGTCGAGACTGGTCACCGTCACATAATAGGTTCCGGCCATCAGACCGTTGAATTGCCCTAGGCTTTGCGGACCTGCGATTCTAGATCCCGCACTTAAGGATATATCCGAGAACAACTCATATTGATAATTGCCCAATCCTCCGTCGGCGCTGGCATAGATAATGGCCGTGTTTTCTCCAGTGCAGTTAATGACCGCAGCTGATGAATCGACATTAAGCACCAAAGGCATGATGGGATCTTCGGTGATTTCATTGGATAGTATCGAGCTGCAATTGAACGAATCCCTTACATAATATCGATAAGAACCGGCATCAACGCTAAAGGTGTGTGTGTTTCCACCGGACATTGGGAAATAGTTGGTTCCATCGACACTATAGGAATAAGGACCGGTTCCCCCTGAAGCAGTGAGTAATAAGCCCGCTTGTGAAGTACAGGTCAAGGCACTGGTCCTGATCAATGAAGCCTGAACTTCTGTAGGTTCTGAAATGGTCACCTGATTGGTTTCCACGTCACAGTTCCATCCATCGGACACAGTGATGCTATAAATCCCTGCGCCCAAATTGTTAAAGGTTGCATTGGTTTGACCGCCGGAAGTAAAGTCTATGACGGTTCCCGTTTGATCGTAATAATTCAATTGATATTGATAGGAACCACTTCCTCCCAAAACATTTACGGCCGAAACAGTTCCGTTGGTATCGCCATAACAGGCCAAAACGGTGACCAGCGGTGTGGCGTTGGCCGTAATTGGATTGGGGGCCACCAACACTTCCGTATCATTGAGGACACAACCACCCGCATCGGTAATGGCTATATTAAAATTGCCCTCGGAAAGTCCGCTAAATATAAAACTCTGAACATTGTTGGCATTATATACCTGGCCCGTTGTGGTATTGGTCAAAATAATATCATAAGGCGCATAACCACCACTCGGATCGACCAGTATTTCTCCTTGGTCATTGGTACAGGTCACATTGGCTACCGGGTTGACGATGGCCAACAAGGGCATATCGGGAGAAAGAATGGTGATGATATTGGAATTCTCTCCACACAATGGCAGGGCGGTTTCGGTTACCCTTACAAAGTAGTTTCCGCCTGATAAACCGGATATGGTTAACGGGTTGGTACTTGTGTTTCCGGAACCGGTAAGCACACTTGCTCCAGCTTGGGTAAAGACTTCATAGTTATATGGGCCGGAATAACCGCTCACGTTGATTTCCATGACTCCGGAGGCATCCCCGAAGCAGGTCACGGGCGTTGTGGCGGTGGCCACCACGTCGATCAGGTCGTATGGCGCTATGGTGTACGGCGCGGTGGTGACGTAGCACCCGGTCGCGTTATCGGTGATCCGGAAGACGTAGCTTCCGGCCGCGGCCAGGTCATAGGTCGCGGTGTTGTAGGCCGGGGTCCCGGTCTGTGCGCCGTTGGCGTTGCCGACGGGCAGGAGTTCGAAACTGTAGGTATTGGCGGGGTTCCCGTCGTCGCTGACGGTCACGGTCACCTGTTCCGGCCCGGCACATGAGATGGCGGCGTCCGTCGAAACGGCCGCGGTGAACCTGTTGAGCGGTTCGATCGTGACGGTATCGGTATCGGTGCACCCGTTGTCGTCCCTCACCGTGACGGTGAAGGTCTGCTGTGCGCCGGTATCGTTGACGCTGAAGGTGTTCGAGGCGAAGAAGTCCGTCCCGTTGATGCTGTAGGTGTAGGGCGCCGTGCCGTCGCTTCCCACCGCCGTGATCACGGCCTGTGCCACGGAGTTGTCCGCGTTGCAGGCGAAGGCCGTCGCCGAGGCGCTGGCCGCCACGGGGAGGGGCTCCCCGATGGTAACGGTCTGGGTGTCGCTGCAGGCCCTGTCCGAGGTTACGGTGATGTCGTAGGATCCCGCCGCCAGTCCGGTGAACAGGGCGCCGCTCTGCACGATTGGGGGGTTCACCCCGTCGTCAAGGGTAAAGGTATAGGGCGGGTTGTCGTTCGAGGGGTCCAGAATCACCGTTATCGATCCGTCGGCGCCGCCGCTGCAGGACACGTCCTCCGAGGTATGGGTGAACAGTACCGGCGTGGGCGCTTCCAAGGTGATGGGCGCCTGGGCGTCACATCCCGATCCGCTTATATCGTAAACGACCGCGGTATAGTTGCCGGGCGCAAGGCCGGTGAACAGGTTCGATGCCTGTGGCACCCCGCCTATCACGCTGGCCCCGCCGTTGTCCAACAGGTCATATTCATAGCTTCCGGAACCTCCGGATGCCGTAACGGCGATCTCGCCGTCGTTGAGCGCGCAGCTGGGCTGGGCGGTCACCTGTGGGGCCACCGCCAATGGCGGCAATATGTCGATGGTGTCGGTCGCGGTGCAGCCGTTGGCGTCGCGCACGGTCACGGTATAGGTCCCCGGGGCGCTCACGGTGATCGTCGGGCTGGACTGGAATCCGGCACCGATGCTATATGACAATGGCGCGATGCCCGTTCCCACGACCGTAAAGCTGTAGGAGGTGCCGTTGGAGGTGCACTGGTCGGTGGCATAGGCAGGGGCCGTCACCGTCGGCATGGGATCCTCGGCGATGGCCAGGTCGATCATAAAGGCACATCCCCTGGAATCCTGTGCCCAGACGTCCCAATCGAGATTGGTCGCAGGGTCGAGGACCGCACTGGAGCTGGCGGTGTAGTCCCCTGCCAAGGGGGCCACGCCGTCCTGTACGAAGGCATAGGTATAGCCCGGGGTACCCCCGCTGGCCCTTACGCTCACCTGTGCGCCGATGTTGCAATTGGCGTTGATGTTGCTAACCACCACCAGGCCTATGGCCGCATCTGGCGATCCAATGGTGACGGTGTTGGAGACGGCGTCGCAGAAGGGCGCATCGGTGGCGATCACCTCCACATGGAAGTTGCCCGCCGGAAGCCCCGATATGGTCAATGGGTTCACCGAGGTATCGGCGGCCACCACGCCGGTGACCGGCGCCGAGGCGCTGTCGAACACCTGATAGGTATAGTTGCCGATATAATCGTTCACCTGGATCGTGAGCTCCCCGTCGGAGTCCCCGAAGCAGGTCACGGGCGTTGTGGCGGTGGCCACCACGTCGATCAGGTCGTATGGCGCTATGGTGTACGGCGCGGTGGTGACGTAGCACCCGGTCGCGTTATCGGTGATCCGGAAGACGTAGCTTCCGGCCGCGGCCAGGTCATAGGTCGCGGTGTTGTAGGCCGGGGTCCCGGTCTGTGCGCCGTTGGCGTTGCCGACGGGCAGGAGTTCGAAACTGTAGGTATTGGCGGGGTTCCCGTCGTCGCTGACGGTCACGGTCACCTGTTCCGGCCCGGCACATGAGATGGCGGCGTCCGTCGAAACGGCCGCGGTGAACCTGTTGAGCGGTTCGATCGTGACGGTATCGGTATCGGTGCACCCGTTGTCGTCCCTCACCGTGACGGTGAAGGTCTGCTGTGCGCCGGTATCGTTGACGCTGAAGGTGTTCGAGGCGAAGAAGTCCGTCCCGTTGATGCTGTAGGTGTAGGGCGCCGTGCCGTCGCTTCCCACCGCCGTGATCACGGCCTGTGCCACGGAGTTGTCCGCGTTGCAGGCGAAGGCCGTCGCCGAGGCGCTGGCCGCCACGGGGAGGGGCTCCCCGATGGTAACGGTCTGGGTGTCGCTGCAGGCCCTGTCCGAGGTTACGGTGATGTCGTAGGATCCCGCCGCCAGTCCGGTGAACAGGGCGCCGCTCTGCACGATTGGGGGGTTCACCCCGTCGTCAAGGGTAAAGGTATAGGGCGGGTTGTCGTTCGAGGGGTCCAGAATCACCGTTATCGATCCGTCGGCGCCGCCGCTGCAGGACACGTCCTCCGAGGTATGGGTGAACAGTACCGGCGTGGGCGCTTCCAAGGTGATGGGCGCCTGGGCGTCACATCCCGATCCGCTTATATCGTAAACGACCGCGGTATAGTTGCCGGGCGCAAGGCCGGTGAACAGGTTCGATGCCTGTGGCACCCCGCCTATCACGCTGGCCCCGCCGTTGTCCAACAGGTCATATTCATAGCTTCCGGAACCTCCGGATGCCGTAACGGCGATCTCGCCGTCGTTGAGCGCGCAGCTGGGCTGGGCGGTCACCTGTGGGGCCACCGCCAATGGCGGCAATATGTCGATGGTGTCGGTCGCGGTGCAGCCGTTGGCGTCGCGCACGGTCACGGTATAGGTCCCCGGGGCGCTCACGGTGATCGTCGGGCTCGACTGGAATCCGGCACCGATGCTATATGACAATGGCGCGATGCCCGTTCCCACGACCGTAAAGCTGTAGGAGGTGCCGTTGGAGGTGCACTGGTCGGTGGCATAGGCAGGGGCCGTCACCGTCGGCATGGGATCCTCGGCGATGGCCAGGTCGATCATAAAGGTACATCCCCTGGAATCCTGTGCCCAGACGTCCCAATCGAGATTGGTCGCAGGGTCGAGGACCGCACTGGAGCTGGCGGTGTAGTCCCCTGCCAAGGGGGCCACGCCGTCCTGTACGAAGGCATAGGTATAGCCCGGGGTACCCCCGCTGGCCCTTACGCTCACCTGTGCGCCGATGTTGCAATTGGCGTTGATGTTGCTAACCACCACCAGGCCTATGGCCGCATCTGGCGATCCAATGGTGACGGTGTTGGAGACGGCGTCGCAGAAGGGCGTATCGGTGGCGATCACCTCCACATGGAAGTTGCCCGCCGGAAGCCCCGAGATGGTCAATGGGTTCACCGAGGTATCGGCGGCCACCACGCCGGTGACCGGCGCCGAGGCGCTGTCGAACACCTGGTAGGTATAGTTGCCGAGATAATCGTTCACCTGGATCGTCAGCTCCCCGTCGGAGTCCCCGAAGCAGGTCACGGGCGTTGTGGCGGTGGCCACCACGTCGATCAGGTCGTATGGCGCTATGGTATATGGCGCCGTGGTGACGTAGCACCCGGTCGCGTTATCGGTGATCCGGAAGACGTAGCTTCCCGGCCGCGGCCAGGTCATAGGTCGCGGTGTTGTAGGCCGGGGTCCCGGTCTGTGCGCCGTTGGCGTTGCCGACGGGCAGGAGTTCGAAACTGTAGGTATTGGCGGGGTTCCCGTCGTCGCTGACGGTCACGGTCACCTGTTCCGGCCCGGCACATGAGATGGCGGCGTCCGTCGAAACGGCCGCGGTGAACCTGTTGAGCGGTTCGATCGTGACGGTATCGGTATCGGTGCACCCGTTGTCGTCCCTCACCGTGACGGTGAAGGTCTGCTGTGCGCCGGTATCGTTGACGTTGAAGGTGTTCGAGGCGAAGAAGTCCGTCCCGTTGATGCTGTAGGTGTAGGGCGCCGTGCCGTCGCTTCCCACCGCCGTGATCACGGCCTGTGCCACGGAGTTGTCCGCGTTGCAGGCGAAATCCGTCGCCGAGGCGCTGGCCGCCACGGGGAGGGGCTCCCCGATGGTAACGTAATTGGTATCAAAACAAAGCCTTGCCGAAGTTACCCTAACCGTATAGGTATTGGGCGATAAATTGGTAAACAGGTTACTGGTTTGTGGGAGACTTTGTGGTATTAACCCGGTAACGTCAAAAAGTTGGTAAATGTACGGAGGATTGTCCATACCGGCATCCAGAATCACCGTTATCGATCCGTCGGCGCCGCCGCTGCAGGACACGTCCTCCGAGGTATAGGTGAAGGACACTGCTTCAGGCACTTCCAAGGAAATATCGACTGAAGAATCACAACCTATTGCCAGCTGATCATAAACGAATGCGGTGTAGTTGTTTGCAGCGAGGCCGGTAAACAATGGCGATACTTGCGGACCTCCACTTACGCTAGCGGCCCCAAGGAACAATTCGTACAAGAACAATCCCGATCCTCCATAAGCGGCCAATCAGAATTTGTCCATCATTGCCGCACAGGTGGGTTGTGCCATGGCTTCGGCGCTAATGAAGACGGTGGGAAGATATCCACTGAATCCGAATCTCCACAACCATTAAAATCCCGTAACGCAATGGTATGATTACCAGAATTTAATCTGTAAATAACAATTATCACCAGCACTCATTAAGCTGGAGGGCTGGATAGGCACCTCCGTCAAGACTGATCGCATATGGACCCACACCGGCGTTATCCAAGGTAACCTCAATAATAAAACCTCCTTCATCAGCCGCACATTGGTTAAGACGACTGCGGATATTACGGGTTCCGGATCGGTAACCACCGTTATAGGTGAGGATTGGATACAATTGTTGGCATCTTTGATGTAGACGACATAATCGCCTCCTTCGACATTGAATACATTGGTGGCCGCTCCGGCCCAAGTTGAAGCCGTTGGCGCCGGATCTGTAGTAAGGGTCAATTGATATTCATAAGGAGCAGTTCCATACTGTCCTATTGCGGTAATGCTTCCTGCGTTCACATTACAATTATCATTGCTTGCGGTAACATTTACGGCCAATACATTGGTTGATTGGCTAATCGTAAATTGATCGGAACCTACGGTACAACCATTATATGCGCCACCGATTTCTTGTGAAAAGAATATAGTAAACCCCAGGAGCCAGCGGACCAAAAGAACCTACCGTTATAGGCCCGCTAGGAGGGTTTACCGGAGAACTTCCCGTAATACCGGTAGTGACATTCGACTGCGCATTGAAAATCTCATATTCAACATCCGTTGCGCCGGCGTCATAGTTGTCAAAAGTAAAGCTACATTGCCGTCGGCATTGCCCGTACAGGTCACATTGGCGACCACATCAAGAGTGGAAGTCAGGTTGGAGGGGGAATCAATTGGCGTAGCCGCACTTTCAAAATAATAACAATCCGTTACCTTGTCATGGACCACAAACGTGTAGGTAATTCCAGGAACCAATCCCGTAAAAGTGGAAGTATCGCCCATGGCAACATCGGGTGCCTGATAACTTGTGGAATATGGTGACGAATAGGTCTCCAGAATAGCAAATTCGATAATCGTTGCTTCCTACTATCGAAGAAACGGTAACGATCGCCGTACCACCCGTAGCGCAATCGGCCGTTGCGGTTGAAACATCGATATCCAGGTCATCGGGCGGAGAGGCAATAATATTGGTGGTTCTAAGCGAACAACCGTTGACATCGACAACATCTACTTCGTAAATACCAAATTCAAGAATGGCAAAGGTATGGTCTTCACCACCCATAGTGGTATTGTAGGTCGCATCATAACCATTGTTGCCGGTTAAATAATAAGTATACTCCGCCGTTCCGCCAGTTAAATTTTCTACCGTAATCGAACCTGGATCCGTACCAGTAACGGGATTACAGGTTATTGGGCTTATCGCAATCATCATAATTTATAGGATCGGGTTGTACTATCGTTATGGTATCAACATCCGTACATGATTTCGCATCGGTAACCGTAACCCGGTAATCACCAGCGGGCAAGCCAGAAGTTTGGCTTCCGTAATCGGTGGCGGTTGTAGTGTTAAAAACATTAATGGTATAAGGGGGTGTGCCGAACCCAGTATTGATATCAACATCGATTGCGGCCCCCGCGTCGCCGTTACATAGGATAAATTGGGTTTGGGTAATCGCGTCGATGACCGGATTTGTAATCGGATTGACCGTAGTACTGGTAGTAGCTACGCAGCCCTGTGCATCGGTGACCCTAAATATATAATTCCCGGCAGTTGATGTTGTATATGGGAATCCGCCGACATAGGGTGCAAATCCCGAACCACTATCAAGCTCATAGGAATAGGGAGCTAAACCTCCATTCACATTTAAATTGATCTGTGCATCCGGACTAACGCTGCAATCCAAGTCTTTCATCAAGATTGCTGTTGCGGTCAACTCTGGCTGAATATCTTGTACGATACTGTCGCTGCAACCATTACTGTCTAAAACCGTGAAAGTATAGCTTCCAGGGATTAAATCGGAAAAGGTATTTGAAGTCTGCGTAGGCCCTCCATTGATGCTGTAAAAATACGGTGCCAGACCACCTGAAGCCCCAACTACGATAGTGGCCAGATTGGTCGATTGATAGCATAGGTTAGAGGTTGCGTCTATACTGGCTACCGGGTTGGCCGGAGCGGCGATGTCGAAGGTGGCCGTGACGGTACATCCGCCCGCGTCGGTGACGCTGATCGTATGGGTCCCTATCTGGTCGAGCCCCGAAAAGACGTTGCTCGCCTGCGGCCCCGCGATGGAGGCGTCGGGCATCTGTATCTGGTATGAGTACCCTCCCCATCCTCCGGTGGCGGCGATGGTCGCCGAGCCGTCGGCGGCGCATGTGAGGGGCGCCACGGTGAAGGTGCAAGGCCAGTGGCGTTGCGGGCTCGCTCACGGTAATGGTATCGGTATCGGTACAGTTGGTGGCCTCATCGGTGACCACGATGGTGTAATCGCCGGCGGCAAGGCCTGTGAGGTTGATCGTCGCGGCGGACTGTGCGGTGACGGGCGCCCCCCCGTTCACGGAGTATGCGTAGGTGGTCGCGAACCCGCCCACGGCGAAGTCCACGGCCCCGTCCGCGGCCCCCGTACAGGATACGTCGGCCACCAGTGTCCCGGCGACGCCGATTGGCGTTACGGGGTTTATGGTAAGGTTCTCCTCATAGGAACATCCGTTTGCGTCGGTGACCCTGAAGGTATAGGTGTCGGGGGCGAGGCCCGGGAACACGTTGTCGTTTGCGTTGTTCACCGCCACCGGGGCGACGATCTCATAGGTTAGGGCTCCGGTACCGCCGGTGACGGCAAGGGTCACGTCGGAGGTCTGTGCGGGGCAGTTTGGCTGTGTTGGGGCAAAGTCGATGTCGGTCGGCGGGTCCAGTGCGGGGATCACCACGGGGGCCGTGGCCAGGGTACAGCCGTTGGCGTCCCTCACGGTAACGGTATAGGATCCGTCGGTGAGCCCGGTAAAGGTGTCGGAGGCGCCGAAATTGATGCCGTCGATGCTGTACTGGTAGGGCGCCGTTCCGCCGGTGGCGTTCTGCGCCTGGACGCTGCCCGTCTGAAGACAGGTATAGGGCTGGATCAGCACGGCATCGGCCGTAATGGCGGTTGGCGCGGCAAGGGTAACGCTGTCACTGAAGGTACATCCCTTGCTGTCCTGTACGGTATAGTTGTAGGTTCCGGCCACAAGCCCCGTGTAGAGGGTCTGTGACGAGAGTCCCGCACCGTTGAAGTCCACTTGGTAGGGAGCGGTCCCGAAAGCGGGGTCGACAACGATCTGGACGCTGCCGTCGGCGGCGCCGTCACAGGTAGGGTCCGTGGGAACGTGGGTCGCAACGGGGCTGGTGATCGGGTCCACCACTATGGTGGCCTGTGCGGTACAGCCCTCGCTGTCGGTGATCAAAAAGGTAAAGGATCCGTCGACCGGGGAACTATAGGTAAAGGTGTTCCCCACAACTGGGACGCTGGCCCCTCCGTTGATCTGGTAGGCAAATGCGGGCTGCCCCCCGTTGATGGTGATGTCGATGACGGCATCGGGCGAGGCGGTACAGTCGAGCTCTTTGGTCAATGTGGCGGAGACCGATAGCTGTGGCGCAACGGCCACGGCATTGGAGGTTCCGGTACACCCGTACGAATCGGTTACCGTTACGGTATATGCCCCCGGCGCCAGGTTGTCGAACACGTTGGCGCTTTGGTTTGGCCCGCCGTTCAGGCTATAGCTGTACGGGGCGACCCCCCCGGCCGCATTGGCGGTGAGGCTCACGCCCGTTGCGGGATCGTAGCAAAGGTCGGTGGTCGGGTCAAGTGCCACGGTCGGGTTGGCCGGAGCGGCGATGTCGAAGGTGGCCGTGACGGTACATCCGCCCGCGTCGGTGACGCTGATCGTATGGGTCCCTATCTGGTCGAGCCCCGAAAAGACGTTGCTCGCCTGCGGCCCCGCGATGGAGGCGTCGGGCATCTGTATCTGGTATGAGTACCCTCCCCATCCTCCGGTGGCGGCGATGGTCGCCGAGCCGTCGGCGGCGCATGTGAGGGGCGCCACGGTGAAGGTGAAGGCCAGGGGCGTTGCGGGCTCGCTCACGGTAATGGTATCGGTATCGGTACAGTTGGTGGCCTCATCGGTGACCACGATGGTGTAATCGCCGGCGGCAAGGCCTGTGAGGTTGATCGTCGCGGCGGACTGTGCGGTGACGGGCGCCCCCCCGTTCACGGAGTATGCGTAGGTGGTCGCGAACCCGCCCACGGCGAAGTCCACGGCCCCGTCCGCGGCCCCCGTACAGGATACGTCGGCCACCAGTGTCCCGGCGACGCCTATTGGCGTTACGGGGTTTATGGTAAGGTTCTCCTCATAGGAACATCCGTTTGCGTCGGTGACCCTGAAGGTATAGGTGTCGGGGGCGAGGCCCGGGAACACGTTGTCGTTTGCGTTGTTCACCGCCACGGGGGCGACGATCTCATAGGTTAGGGCTCCGGTACCGCCGGTGACGGCAAGGGTCACGTCGGAGGTCTGTGCGGGGCAGTTTGGCTGTGTTGGGGCAAAGTCGATGTCGGTCGGCGGGTCCAGTGCGGCGATTACCACGGGGGCCGTGGCCAGGGTACAGCCGTTGGCGTCCCTCACGGTAACGGTATAGGATCCGTCGGTGAGCCCGGCAAAGGTGTCGGAGGCGCCGAAATTGATGCCGTCGATGCTGTACTGGTAGGGCGCCGTTCCGCCGGTGGCGTTCTGCGCCTGGACGCTGCCCGTCTGAAGACAGGTATAGGGCTGGATCGAGCACGGCATCGGCCGTAATGGCGGTTGGCGCGGCAAGGGTAACGCTGTCACTGAAGGTACATCCCTTGCTGTCCTGTACGGTATAGTTGTAGGTTCCGGCCACAAGCCCCGTGTAGAGGGTCTGTGACGAGAGTCCCGCACCGTTGAAGTCCACTTGGTAGGGAGCGGTCCCGAAAGCGGGGTCGACAACGATCTGGACGCTGCCGTCGGCGGCGCCGTCACAGGTAGGGTCCGTGGGAACGTGGGTCGCAACGGGGCTGGTGATCGGGTCCACCACTATGGTGGCCTGTGCGGTACAGCCCTCGCTGTCGGTGATCAAAAAGGTAAAGGATCCGTCGACCGGGGAACGATAGGTAAAGGTGTTCCCCACAACTGGGACGGTGGCCCCTCCGTCGATCCGGTAGGCAAATGCGGGCTGCCCCCCGTTGATGGTGATGTCGATGACGGCATCGGGCGAGGCGGTACCCCCGAGCTCTTTGGTCAATGTGGCGGAGACCGATAGCTGTGGCGCAACGGCCACGGCATTGGAGGTTCCGGTACACCCGTACGAATCGGTTACCGTTACGGTATATGCCCCCGGCGCGAGGTTGTCGAACACGTTGGCGCTTTGGTCGGCCCGCCGTTCAGGCTATAGCGGTACGGGCGCGACCCCCCCGGCCGCATTGGCGGTGAGGCCCGCCCGTTGCGCGTCGTAGCAAGGTCGGTGGTCGGGTCAAGTGCCACGGTCGGGCTGGCCGGAGCGGCGATGTCGAAGGTGGCCGGGACGGCACACTGCCCGCGTCGGCGGACTGTCGACCGTATGGGTCCCTATCGCTCGAGCCCCGAAAGACGTTGCTCGCCTGCGGCCCCGCGATGGACGGCGTCGGGCATCTGTATCTGGTATGAGTACCCTCCCCATCCTCCGGTGGCGGCGATGGTCGCCGAGCCGTCGGCGGCGCATGTGAGGGGCGCCACGGTGAGGCTAAGGCCAGTGGCGTTGCGGGCTCGCTCACGGTAATGGTATCGGTATCGGTACAGTCGGGTGGCCTCATCGGTGACCACGATGGTGTAATCGCCGGCGGCAAGGCCTGTGAGGTTGATCGTCGCGGCGGACTGGCGGCGACGGGCGTCCCCCCTTCACGGGAATGGCGTAGGTGGTCGCGAACCCGCCGACGGCGAAGTCCACGGCCCCGTCCGCGGCCCCCGTACAGGACGTCGGCCACCAGTGTCCCGGCGACGCCTATTGGCGTTACGGGGTTTACGGTAGGGTTCTCCTCACAGGAACATCCGTTTGGCGTCGGTGACCCTGAAGGTATAGGTGTCGGGGGCGAGGCCCGGGAACACGTTGTCGTTTGCGTTGTTCACCGCCACGGGGGCGACGATCTCATAGGTCAGGGCTCCGGAACCGCCGGTGACGGCAAGGGTCACGTCGGAGGTCTGTGCGGGGCAGTTTGGCTGTGTTGGGGCAAAGTCGATGTCGGTCGGCGGGTCCAGTGCGGCGATCACCACGGGGGCCGTGGCCAGGGTACAGCCGTTGGCGTCCCTCACGGTAACGGTATACGATCCGTCGGTGAGCCCGGTAAAGGTGTCGGAGGCGCCGAAATTGATGCCGTCGATGCTGTACTGGTAGGTCGCCGTTCCGCCGGTGGCGTTCTGCGCCTGGACGCTGCCCGTCTGAAGAC
>CAVOXM010000006.1:0-462307 GCA_963700435.1 uncultured Flavobacteriaceae bacterium | reverse complement strand
TGGCCTGAACCATTGCTTCGGCAGCACTCCTAATGGCTGCATCCGGGCTCTTTACCATTCTACGCAAGGAGTACTGCGCATGCACGTCGATTTTGTTGGAGATAGGTACTTTAACCTCAAATTCTTTATTAAGAACATCGTTGTGTTCATATTCGAAGGTTTCGTCGATAGCACCTTCCATTCGATAGTCTAAAGAGGTTGCCACGGTTACATTGTTTTAATCCATGATTGGATCTGATTTATGACACTTTGACTTATCAATACACCCATATTGGACGAAACTTTTCCTGATTTAAGACAACCATCCAAATTCGCATGGCACCCGCCCCTATGTATGGCGACCAAGTATCGTTTCCCCGTTTTTTTTATATATTTCCACACCGGACTACCACTTTGTCCTTCACTTGTGTCAACTAAATATGTAATCAATTCATTCACCGGCTTTCCGTTTATTGTAGGAGGTGAAGCCTTTACACGATCATAAGCTAGATACTGTTTGTTGTTTTTACTTTTAGGGTATCCTGAGATATTAACAATTTGTGACTTTAAATAATTGGTTGATAGCGCTTTGACGTAGGTGTTTTTACCCCAATTTTTGCTACCCCAATAGCCTAAAGGTTGATTATTCAAGCTATTGAATGTTTGAAGCCCTATCTTTTGTTTTAGTTTGATAAGACCAAAGTCCCATCGTGCATCCAAACCTGCAGTAAATGAGCTGGGATAAGCAAAATTGGATGATTCTGCCTGACCAAATGTAAAGGATGAACCATCCCGGCCTGGATAAACGATGGCCCTTAAAGCCCTTTGTTTTTGTTTGGATCCTTTCGAACCACTAATTTCAGCATAAATTTGATGGGCGGATGTCAACACATGACACGAACTTATCAGCAATCCGCTACCTCCTTCGAACTCAATTACCCTTCCAAAATCATCAGGATCCCGAAAATAAAAAGTTATTGAACATATCCACCGAAAGGGCACATTATGTATATTACTTATTTGTGTTACCTGTTTTCGGGTATCAGGATTAAAAACTTCTTGTTCGTCAGGCATTTCTGATTCTGAAATTAAAATCGATTTTCCCTGCCCTAATTGGTTGTGATAATTAAGTATACCGCTACTTTTTTCAGTTTCATTGAATGAATCCATTTCTTCAGCCAGATACTTTTCCTTACATCTGCAGTCGTGGTTTTGGATCTCTTCCAAAGCTTCCTCATCTACCTTATAAAATGACTCCTCTTCATATTCTTCTCCGCTTTCTAAAAAATCTGGTTCCTCATTGAGCAAATCAGATTCACTATCTTGCTCGTCATCGTAAGATTCATCGTCTTCAGACCTTTCTTCATAATCTTCGCCTAATTCGCGGCTACCATTATTCTCATTATCCAATTCCCAGTGCTCCAGTTCTTCGTCAAATTCTTCCTCCCCAATTTCCATTGCGACGCTATCTCCCATATACATTTCATAATCAGAGGATTCGTAATCTTCCGGTTCGTTCAATAATTCAAATGAAGATTCATCTACATATCCCTCATCTATTTGCTCAGTTTCGGTAAAATTGTCAGATGCAATATTTTCTTCCGCGTATGCCTTGTTCTCCTCCCCTGTCAATTCCGCTTCCCCTTCGGCTTCATGGAATTCACTAAAATCAGGGCTTTCCAAGAAATCGACTTCATCGGACAACAATTCATGGTTCACTCTAGGATGACCCGATTTTGGCACATATCCCCCAATTTTTTGACATAAATATTTACCTATACCTTCCATTCGCAAATCAAAATGCATAATGTCCCCACTTGCCCTGGGTCCGAAATCTATTGCACCCCAGGCCAGCCCGGAAATTTGCCGTAAGGCATACACCAAATCAGGATGCAAATTTAAAAATCCGTTCAAAGGGTTTCGTTTACCAAATGTCTGTGACCGTTTCCAATAGGAAAGTTCATTGGAATCGTTTTTTAGTAGGGCAACAAATTCGTCGTGCCTTGCCTTTAAGGTCGCGTATGCCCTATGGGTATCGGTGCCTTCTGATTGTGCTATATGATTTAAATATTCAAATACCGTTTTACCCGGTAGATTCAAACCGGATGCTTTTTTCAGTGCATCCAGCATTCTATAGCGTTCCATCAATAATTTTGGATCATGTTTTATCCATCCCGCCCCGATCCAAGGATTTCCCGCCACATTGATATCCAAAGCAAGCCCAAATCCATGCATCGCCTGTTTAGCCGATGATAATCTAGCTCCACTATATCTCGTTGATGAATTAAAACCCAATGCGATTCCAAGTTTAGCCGGACTTAAACCACTAAATTGAGGTTGGGACCTAAGCCATTTTTCGGCCTCCTTCAATTTTTGATATAGGATTACGTGGATACCATCTGAAATCTTGATTCCTAGGAAGGCCGGTTTAATAATGTGGTCATACCAATTCGAAGAAGTGTATTCGTTATTTGTTAAAATGGGGATATTCGGTGCAATATCCTTCCTATTCAATTGCGACTTCCCATAAAATCTCGAACTGTTCAATTTGGCTTTAAGACCATGTGAATAAATTCCCAAAGTCTCCAGAGTCGATCTTCCTAAAATGCCGTCATGCTCTCTTGAATCGATAAAATGTCCTATTTGAAATTGATGCACCGCTTCGGTGAATACTGAGTCGACGCGAGTAAAAGTAGGGTCGATAGAATAGTTCTGGTTTACTGCTTTTGCATTGCGTTCTTGAAGTTGGGATGATAGGACCCTAATATCGACATGCGATTTTAACGCACTAATTATGGTGTGATAAGGAAGGCCCAACTTTTTAATTTGGTTTTGGTTTAAAGCGGTTTTTTTAGTATTCAATTCTGGTAAAAAGTAGGACGACGTTGTAGTAAGTATCTCATTTTCATAGTTCACCATTTCATGAGATAGCTCAAAATCCTCCGATATTTGGTGTCTAGACTCGAATTCATCATTATCATTAAATTCATCTTCCTCCTCATAATCTCCAACCAGATTTTCGGTTGAAGGCTTATTGGTAAATTCGCTTTCATAGACACTTTCTTCATCTTCAAATTCTTGGCTCGCGCCAAGACCCTCAAAATATTTAAAATAGCCAATAATTTTGTTTAGATAGCCCGGAGTATTTCCATGCTTGGTTTCGATCCAACACCTCAACAGTGGTGAAATAGTCTTGATCACTTCCTCCCATTTCGGGGGATCGGATTGCTTCTGCCAATGGCTTCCTCGTTTAAATTTATAAAATGCGGCATCCTTTTGTGCCTTTTCAATGTCCTCGGTGCCACATTTGGCATATTTAGAATAGGCCCCTGTAAATAATAAAGCGCGTTTGTAATACGGCCCCTCAAACCAATCGCGCCAATTACCATTATCATTTGCATAGGATAGGGCCTTTAGAACTGAAACATGGCCAGCATTATAGGAACAAAGTACCAGTCTAAGAAACGTTTCGTTATTTATGTCTGACCTATCTATGCCTAGTTGGGACAATCTGGGGCCAAGATTACGGTCTCGCATCTCGATAAAAAGGCGAATCCCCGTTCTAATACTTGTTTCGGGATCAAATTGATCTTCGTCACGTCTGGCTTGCATTAATCCCTTGTACCCTTTACCGCCTTTTCCGGAATATCTATTGCCACCAGATTCTGCGGCAATTATACCCCGAACAATATTCGGATTAAAACCAAGCTCCTTTGAAATTCTTTCAATTAAGGAACTATATTGCTGGACTCTCGCAATGGTGGGACTATTTATAGCAACAGAGTGTGATGAAACACCGGAAGGCAGCTTAAGCAATTGCTGCATCTTTTTCCAGGTATTGGGGCCTATAATACCATCAACGTCTTTTCCCGAAAATCCGTTTTTGGCCTGCCATTGAGCCACCAGTGCGGCGAAATGCGCGGAGGAATAATCCGAATTTGATTGTCCGGTGTTTTTTAAAAGCAGGTTACTGATTTGGCTACTATATTTTGACCACCCGAGGCGATTTGCGTAATCTTTGTTTTTATGTGCCTTCTCCTGCCAGTCACTGAAAATTTTCCCAAAGTCGGGAAGGATATCAAAAAACTGTTGTTCGGAGGGAATTTCCTCGAAAGGCGATACCCCTTCCCATATGGAAGCATCAAATTTTGATCGCATGGTGGGAAGCTCGTCTTCCCATTCCCCAATAAATGGTGATTGCATAGCTTGAATTTTTACTTGGAAATACCAGTACCTATAGCGTCATGAAAATCGTTATCCAAAGATGTTTAGTTCAAGTTCGCAGCTGAAGCAATTCCGTTGGCTTGTACCTTGACACTACCAGTGATATTAGCACTTGGATTTTTTATACGGTGTCCAGTAGCCTTTTCCCAGTTGTTGATGATCGTTAGCAAATCGACAAGCGCCAATGATTGTTCCACCGTCGCAAGAGGCTGCCCTGTAGGGGTCTGACTCTCAATAGCCAGTTGCAGCCAATTGGGGACTTCGAAGGTTTCGAACTCGATCATCCTTAATATGGTTGCCGTTGGGATGGAAAGATCTATCAGCGCCTGTGACTTGCCATGTGCTTCGATTTTTACTTTTTTGCCAATTTTTAGGAGTCGTTCTGCCGAAGTATTTGCCTGGCAACCCAAAAATATAACCAAGGGGCTATCGTATGAAATGATATTGTAAAGCCATGAAAATAGCCCCACTGAAGCATATTCTTCCCTGGATAAATTCATGAAGCGATATTGGCTTAATTGAATAGAGCCTGTTGCCCCACGTCGCCCAAGTAAAATCTCCCGTATTTTGGTCACCATATCCACCAATTTTTGATAATCGGTCGTATTGGCGCCAACAGCATTTTTGGCATTGATATACGCCTGCCATGTTTCGGCCAAAAATTGCTCGAAAAGGAAGATGAATTCGCTATTCGCCATTTTCGCTTTATAGTATTCGGCACCACCTCCCGATTCAAAAGCAAGATCCATCGCGAACATCCTATAATAGGCATTTCTGCGGACTGCCTCTTGACTGGACCTAATTTGGCTAGTAATATTTCTAAAATTGTTGTTCGACAAATGTTTGAAAAATAAGTTCTCGGTATTGTGTATCCACTGGAACGCATTTTGATGTGCTGGGTTGGAAGCGCTTACGATACCTATTTCCTCGTCGTTCAAATACAGGAAAATCAGCTTTTCGAAAATCTGATACATCCGCGTATTTTCCATGAGATAGGCGTAGATAAGATGATAAGGAGGGGCATCGTTCGGGGCAAAAATATTTGTACCGGCTATGGGACTAATGGGCCCATTATTGAGATCGAACCAGTGCTTTTGTATCGCTTTATCTATGATGGACGTGTCCTGATAAAAGATAAAATTTTCGACCACATTTCTTGGATAGGAATCACTGACATTGGTTAAGGGAGGAGTAATTTGGTCCAATCCCAGCACTTGAGGCGGGGTTACAATACTTTTCGGTTGTCCTGCACCATTTACACCAATCTTTACATAATCGCTAAATAGAGTAGGAAAACCTGACCGAACGTTCTCTGTATTTGCCGTGTTAATTAAATAATCGATATAGTTCATTTTATTTGATTTTGGTCGTTCTTGATTTTAATATAACTGCCTCTCACAAGGCTATAATTGTCGTTTTTCCGCTTGTCGTTTTCATCGGATTCACCCAGTTTGAATCGCTTTCGTTCATAACGAATTTCATTTTCCTTTTCAAATGCCAACTTTTCAGCATTCGTTTTGTACTGGAGCAGTTTTGTTATTTCTACATCATCACGATTCTTGGGACCAGAAATACCCTTTATTTTATCTTCTATATTTGAAATAGATTCCATTAACCTTTTATGGTCTATTTCCAAAATTTCCAACCTTGTTTTATCTTTTTTCATATCCTTAAATTATGTATTAGTTCAATTCCACCGCGAATCCTAAACGGGTCATCCAGTCCTCCTGCTGTTGGTATAAAGCTGGCAGATCTTTAATAGTGGACCCGATCTTGTAGCCGTTCAAGGCCAATATCCTTAGGCATTCCTTGGTAATCCAAGCATGTGAGGTGTACAAAGAGGGTCCAGCCAAGTATTCTAAGCGATCCAGTTCCTTAGGGCTTACACGTTCTGGGGGCAACAATTGTGACAACGATCGATTTGCAAAACAGCCATATGGTTTCATGAGTAATATCTTTACCACTGCCACCAGAGCTTTCTCACATTGTTTGATCATTTCCTTGTCAACAGAACGCGAACCATGCAAATCATAGGTTGCTCGAAACGATGCTTCAAGGTTGTCCCAAGGTCCGTTCCCATAAAAATGTCTGCACATCTCAATATTCAATAATACCCGTATATAGCTTATTGGATGGGGATCGTGCCTTTGATACGAAAAAACTCTTTGTTCGCTGCCGCTAACCACATCATGTAGGGCTGCGACAGCCGCGTAACCTGTGTGAACAAAAGCAAAGGCATCCGCAGCCATTTCACTTACCCATCCGGCGTAAGCGGTTCTTGCCTCTGAACCATATGCGTTTAACTCTTGGTGGACGGCGTGCTCCAATTCACGTGTCCAATTTAAAATGTGTGCCACCTGATGCCCTGTCTCATGGACTATGGCCGTTGGTCTGTACAGGTTATGTTGCGTAATTTTTATAGCGGCGACCGGGCTTATTTTACCGTCCCAAAGTCGCAGTCCGGCTTTTAGTATCGATGCCCCTATGCCTTTATCCACATAGGTCATTACAGGGGGGGATTTTCGTCCAAGGGGTTTAAGGATTTCATCCATACTTCGTTTACACAATACGTCACAAGCTCTTAAAAGAGCCGAGATACTTGGGTTTGTGCGCGAATTAATAGCGATTGTATAATAGTGAATCGTTTCTTCAGCCCTAGTATATTTATTACGTAGGAGGATCAATTGCTTAAACGTATAATCCTGATTATCTCCGCGGGTCAAGGCCGCGATCAAAACATTGGCAAGGTTTAAAACCTCCTCGATACTCGAATTGAAGGCGTTTCTTAGGATACTTGAAATACCATAATCTACGCCATGCCATGCCTGTTGGGAGGCCAGGTTATCCACCTTTGCCAGACGTTTGGCCGCCAACTGCCAATGAACGGCCTGTCGGTACATAGAATCGTTTATGACTATCTTGCTTTCCATTTAATCGAATATTTTACCCGCCTTTATTACAACCTCGGGATCGGTGAAGTTGGGAAGCTTAAGATCCCCAAAATTGGGCAGACTACCATTCCCTTTTATCGCTGAGATAGCACTTTTGAGTACCGACATACCAGCTATATTTTTCCAACTGATGCTAAGGGTTACCCCGTCCTGCGGTTGATTTTGTGCATCAATAAAAACTTTGGACCTAGATTTAAGGTACAGTACAACAGCCTCATACGCCTGATTTGCAATGCTATCCGTTAATTTCTGTACTATTTTCGATACCACATTCCTCCCAATATTTTGCCCTAAATTTTTCAAATTGATAAAATGGTCATAATCAACTTCCTCAGATTCCAAATACATTTCCGGGACACTTTCATGGATGATTTTTACTTTTTCAGAGATATGGCTTTTTAGAATCGTATTTAAAATGGTCTTTACTGTATTTTTAATAGTTGTTGCGGTTCCTAAAACATCATTTTTATTAAGTTTTTCCACCAAGCCTTTGGCATCTTCCTCACTGAAAAAGTAGTTAATCTTTATTTCCGACTTATTAAAATTCAAAATGGCCTGAACGTCAGCTGACCTACTTTCAATTTGTTGGGGACTTGGATTAACACTTTTAATTCTTCTGTATTTTGTTTGGGGCAGTCGTAAACGTGCACCTTCTATATCCAAAAAATAAAAGCGCTGTCCCGGTCTGGCATTATACCGGGAAGTCAAGGATCTTGGAGGAAAATGTGTTCCCAGATTACCCTCTTTTAATAGCATTTGGGACACCTCCTTGGTCAATGGCAATAGTTGTACCCACGCCCTAGGGATTCTAGGGTTCAATCCTGGTAAATTTTCAAATTTGCTGACCATGCTCAACCTACCGCCCCTACCCAATTCATAAATATGAACCTTGGCCTTGATAGCATGGTTCACCTCAAGGCCATATTTATCCCTAAGAAAGTTCAAAAGGGGAACGCTTCTGAACGTTTTTATGTCTTTTGCAATCTTTTTATCAAGGGTTACGTCATAAATATTCGTAAATTTTTTGTAGACTTTAATCGGGTTCTTTCTTGGCATACTTACCCACATGCCATCAATTATTGTGGCCCTTAGGTTGGGCCGAATATAATTTGGGGGGAAATTATTGGCTGCCGCTTTTTCGAAGCTTTCATAGAGATGCATAGCCAGTTCTTCTTGATTTCCTATCAAGTTGTTATCTATAGAATTTAGGCCATCTATAGTCTCGTCAACAGTGTTTGCCAAAGCTTCATAGGCAAGATCGGAATTCTCGGATTCCGCCACTTCAAACCCAATAGTGCGCAGGCCCAGATCGATTATTCTTGCAGCCAATGGCTTGGATACCCTTGAGGGAACGTATTTTTTTATTAATCCAGATAAGAATCCGGCCAAAAAGTTTATTATTTTTTTTCTTCCAATGGTCGCAATGGCCAATTTAATTACTGGCTTTAAGGCCATGATAGCGACTGGAAGAAACCGCTCTATGACCGGGGTCGGGTCTTCGTCTTCTCCTAGATTTTTTAATTCATTTACCAACGCATCCTTAGCGGCCGCCAAAGAATACCTGCCGCTCATTTCCTCTTCGTAATCTTCGCTGCGCTCTAAGTTTTCGAAGGAATTTTCATATTCGCTTAGCTGTATATCCGACTCATTTTCATCGGAAGTAAAGAATAATTGGGAAACGGTCGTATCAAATTCGAGCTGAAGACTTTCATAACTATTAAGCTCTTCAGACGAATCGTCGGAGCTTTCCAACTTAAGGAATTTTTTGGCCAATGTCCTTGCATGAGGCTGAAGCGAAGATGGCAGTTTCCCAATCAGCGACTTTAGTACTTTTTCAAGCAAGGGGCGAACCAAACGTTTAAGTTTTTTCAGGATAAAGTTCAAGGGCATAAATTTACCTACATACCGGATACCCTTTTTCGCTAGATTGACACCCTTTTTAACGACGGACTTTACTTTTTTAATCAACCCCCCCAGAAATTGCTCTTGGATAGGACTAAGACCCTCATTATTCATTTCCAAAGTTTCAAAGAACATCTCAACGTCAACGTCCCCGTGGTCGGCAAGGTCATTGCCCGAAAAATGCTCGGAAATAATGTCGATAAGTCTATCTGATTCACGAACCATTGGGGAATAATATGCCCGGCCCTGTTTAAGGGCATAGGGCACGAACTGAGTTCCTATAGCTATTTCATTTGTAATGTTACTTCCCCATGAATCTTCCATTTCATTGGCCACTTCATAGAGCGACTCCTGAAATTCACTATCCTCAAGTTCTGCGAGCAATTCTAAGTATTCATTAGCATAAGGTGACATTTGTTGATCTTCCTCAGCATGAAAAGTACTTTGAAATGGACTTATAAGATGGTTGAAATCATATCGGTTTCCGTTTGTTTCCGTATTCGTCGTATCCTCAGTATGTAACTGTTGATCTGTAAAAGGAGTCTCAAAATCATATTCAGAGGTATTCATTTTATATTGGATTTTAGATTCAAAATGAAATTGATCACGTTATATTGTCTCAAAGCTATTTAGAAGATTTGCTCCCAAGTTATCCCCCCAAAGGGTGAATTTTAGTGGCTTGTTGAACGGATGTCGGATTATTTCTCGAAGAAGGTCTGATGGTAGTAGGTCACTAGGCTTGCCGTATTTTTGGACCCTGTTTTTTTTAATATATTTTTCGGTGGCTTTTTACGGTCTCGGCACTAATACAAAGCTTGTCGGCCACTTGAGGATTTGTCATACCGATCATTATCAATTCAAGGACGTGCTTTTTCCCTGGAACTCAACGCAGCATGATTTACGGAAATGGTAGTATTTTTTTTCTTTTTCAATATAAAACTAACGTAGCTGATATCATTCGTTTGAACAGCAAAGTTTAAGTCGAGACTACTGCAATGTCCTCTTAATAAAGAAAATAGCTCATGTATTTTTGCCATAAATTCCGATTCTGCTTCCAATGTCCATTCCTTAGACCCAAAATAATCTATCATCTGACTATTGAGCCGATTTTTGCAAAGGATCTGTATAGAAAGGATAGTAGGTTTCAAGAGGCTACATGTAAAGTTCTCAAACCAATAATCACGATTTGGAATTGATTACCGGGTTTGTCAGGTTTTTAAGTGAATAAACGGCCAAGCCAGTTAATAGGATAAGCCTATCTTTGTGGTAGAGGGACAATACAATTTGAAACTCGTAATTTCCAACAGCCCTAATTAAAAGGATGAATTCCGCTTCTAGTGGTGTCGAACAAGAAATTACGAGCATATTTGTTTCAAATAATTACCAAGAAATTTGCTTGCATTGCGTTTATTCAAACGTTAAAATAGTGGGGAAGGGCTAACTTTCCAAAAAATAACATACGTATTAAGTTCTGTGCTTTTCGGATATATCAACAATGTGCGAAATCAGTTAATACTCGAATACAAAAATAGGACGACAGAACCAATTAGACACTATTTCTTGTAAGTTAAGGAGCTCTTATATGTAATACTAAACTTATGAATAATTAATTAACAGAAGAACAATAATGTACGCTATGAATTAAATACTGTATAAATTGCCCTTTTTTCAACACTTAGTACCACTACTATTCCTTCACTTACAGAAGTTCAAATCTTACAGAAAACAAAACTTTAGCCCGAAAAATACAAAGGGGGACAGAAAAATTATTTGAATGAATAAAATGTATAATTAAATCGAGGGCTAGTAGGTAATGGTCCGTTTCCAAAATTGACTACAGTACAGTTTGCCAACTTGTCTCGGTTATCGATTTTTAATTGACTCACAACTGAATCGCTTTTAGATAATAAAAACATACTATTTCACACTACACCTAACAAACTTAAAAAGTCACCTATTCGGTGAGCACAAAAAGACAAGCCTCTGGAAACCCCTAGATATAGGCTATTTCAGAGGTAGGTTCTAGACCCTCCGGCTCCACGATTGAGCGCAGCTATGCTGCGGTTTAAAACCTAAAATATCCGCCAAGTTTACTTGAGCGGATATTTTTGTTTAAAGACGCCCGGACCGCAGGAACGGATAGCTGCATTTACAGGACGGAAGCTTCAGGGAACACCGCTAGGTAATCCCTCCGGCTCCACCTTCGCCCTTCGAAGCTCTCGATTTACAGAGAGCGTAGGAGGGCTTTTTAATGCTAAATACGCATTTAAATATTTGTATAAATTTTTTTGCGCAGGGCTTCGGTGGATGCCGATCCTCTATTAATATTTATCTTTTATAGCCAATATTCCAAAAAGCCATGCGGGCAATCTTGGTTTGCAGAGCTTATGATCAAAATTGCTATGGTAACTTTGATTCCGTGAACCTGGGTATCGAATGAACTTCCATACTTCAAGGACTTTCATTGGAAGACAGCAGGTCTTTGTTTTTTTCGGGCGTCTTGATATAGCTCTTCGACTTGCTTTTTTCCATGGCCGCCAGTTGGGCGTCGCCAAATTGGGCCTTGTCACCCTTAAATAATACCCGCCAGATTTTTCCCTTTTTGGAATCGGAGATGTAGAGCGAACCATCTGGTCCTTCCGCCAAGCCCATGGGCCGGTAAAGGGCGTCGCTCATTTTGGCAATGGTATCGACCCCGGCAAATCCATCGGCGAACACCTCCCATCGGTCGGTGGGCCTGCCATTTTGGAAAGGGATAAAGCCCACGATATAGCCGGCCTGGGGATAGGGGGTGCGGTTCGTGGAGCCGTGAAAGGCCACAAAGGCGCCTTCTTTATAGCGTTCAGGAAACTGATCGCCCTTATAAAAAAGCAGATCGTTGGGTGCCCAATGGGCCGGCAGCCCCATGATGGGGTCGGTATAGCCGGTGGCCTCTTTTTGCCCGTTGCCCCCGTATTCCGGGGCGAGCATTCTTTTTTGCTTGAAGGGATCGTAATAGGTATAGGGCCAGCCATAGTTGTCGTTCTCCTTTATTTTCATAAACTCTTCCGCAGGCAACACGGCATCTTGCCATTCGTCAAAATAGGGCGGGGCATGGTTGTGCAGGTAGTCGCGGCCATGGTTCACGGCATACAGACTTTGGTCTTGATCGTTCCATGAAATGGCCACCACACTTCTGATACCCGTTGCAAAGCGTTGGCCTTCCGCGATCGACTGTTCCGTTTTGTTCTCATCGAACCTCCAGATTCCCCCCAATATATCCAATTGCGAGCAGGGGTTTTCGCCCCGAACGATCGCATTGGGATCGTTCCCGGTCAGGGCCTGGTCTTCACAGGCATTGGTCGGGGCGCTGAAGGTAACGTACATCCCGCCACGGTCATCGAAAGCGATCGACTTGGCATTGTGCCAACGCACCGGGTAGGGATCCCTTACGATCACTTCGGGCTTGCCCCCGGGAATGAGTTGGCCGGGCGTCAATTTTTGCCTATATACGATCAGTTCCGAACTGAAATACAAATACCCCTTGTGGATCCGCATTTCAGTGGCGAAGCTGCCATCGTTGGGGTAATCGCCAAAACGCTGAAAAATATCCGCCCTCCCATCATTGTCGGTATCCCTGAGGGCCATATTTCCCATGTTTCCCGTCTCTACCCGTAACTTCACATAAATATCGCCATTGTCGTTCACTGCCAAATGCCGGGCGGGGCCAACACTGTCTGCCACGACCAAGGCTTCAAAGCCGTCGGGCAAAAACAGCCCCCCATTTTCTGCCTCCGCGTCAGACGCAACCGCTGTTTTGATGTTTCCGGAAGCGGGCGAGGCAAGACTATCGACTGTGGCATCCGGTTCGGCGCCGTCCGTTGATTTTTCGTTCCGACAGTTCGTCAATTGCAACAGCAGTAGCGCGATGAAAATACCTTTAAGCCTCATTGATCATAAATGTAATACGAATATCCTCCAATTTATGCATTTGCCCGCCGATCTGCCATTTGTTTTTCAAATAAAGGTGTTGGTCCATCCAATGGAGCGGGTCTGGTACAATATATTCATAAGTGAGCAAACCAAAGCGGTTTGATCATGTTTCTCTTGGCGCATTCCCGGGTTGAACGTTGAAAACCAACGCCTTATCCAATTTAATTTTATTTTCAAACCCGAAATTCGATCTTTATGGTTAAATTTTATTCGTGTTGATAGCAAGTTTGTTAATTTTAATAAGCTTACTTTGGACCGCTGCCCGAAAAGGGATGCGACCCGATCAAACCCAATGAACTGCCAAGGGGCGCTGCGGCTCCCTGTATGGCGCCGTGAACCCCAAATATCGATCTGCCCCGGCAGATGAAACGCAACCCGATGGTTATGGTAAAGAAAAGCGCACTTTGGATCATCGTTACGATAATCGTAGCCGGGTTCGGTATTGGGATCTACCTCCAAGATCTGAAACATCGGGAAAGTACGGCGGCTTACTGGAAAGCGAATCGACATAATGTGGATCGGTTCAGGAACATCCAAAAATTTACCCTCGAAATGAATGCCCGTAATTGGCCGGCCATGCGCGATAGTATCTATCGACAGATGGATACCATTGTCATCCTTCGGTTTCGCAAGGAAATGGACAGTCTGGGCAAAGTTCGCGAAACAAAGATCGCCGAATAATACAGGTCGCCTGTTCGATCCCATGATCGCTGCCCGATACCTTCCCTCGTTCCGCCCTCCAAGCCGGTGCATTGATTTTGAGTGGATCCCATTCCTCTCTTCCTTCTCCCTGGTCATTGTCAAAAGCTTTCTTGTACATTCCTAGGATGCCGACCTTGATGATCGCCATCTGTGATTATTATAACAAAATGTTAAAAATAATGGCAGTTCATCGAAAGAAGGGCATCACGCCGTCCAAAACAAGCGATGCTTACGTACGGTAATAAGTAAACAGTTTGTGCATTTCATCGAAAAAATGATTTGTTTCAACGATCATTCAATCGATTTACCTATTTTTATGAAACCCAAAAAGTCTGTCATTCATTTTTACCTTGGTCTATTTATGAAATCTTCCCCCTTAAAAATCATTCAGTTGAGCGTGCTATTTGTTTTCATTATCAGCGCGGTTTCCTGCGGAAAAGATCACGATTTGATGGCTGAATACGTCGTCTCGCCTACTTTGAGTTCGAACGATTTGGCCATGTTGACCATGGATGATTTAGAGGAGTCCGATGCCAATGGCAATGCAAACCTTGATGCATTCGTCGAAGAAACTGGCAACGGTGAGCTTCAGTTATCGGAAGCCACTTCCGCCACTAACGGCAAAGTCGAAATCGATGACGTGACCAATACCATCATCTACACCCCCGCGGCCCAAAACCGGATTGCCGCAGTCAAGGTACCGGCAACCTTTACCAAATAGCCCTTATTAGAAAATTATTTGGTGCAATGGGAATGGGCATCTCCAATTTCGGAAAGCCTGCCACTTACCCCAACCATATTATAGTTCAATATAGCCCACCTCTAAGTTAGGGCCCTCGAAACTGTTTGGACCATTTGTACTGCCCAGGTCCCTAGAAATTTTTGATTTTACTTCACCTGGCGTACCACAGGGGTATCAATAAAATGGTCGCACCAAATTTCCGTTCATAATTATTCGCTATTTTTAGGGGAACGAACCCTTTCCAAAAATTAATGATGCACCTTTTTCCTTCCGTAGCTGATCTTCGGCCCGGGCCATACCAACCATTTAAATTTTTCATGCGCGGTCTTTATGTATTGTTTTCCTTCGTCATAGTGGGCTGTCAAACCAATGGTTTGGAAGGCCCATGGGACTATCAGATCGATTTCGGGGACGAGGTACAGCTGGGGGTGATGAAAATGGAAAAGGAAGGCGATGCCTATAAGGCAACCCTTGTTTCCATGGATTGGGGGAACTTCGACCTTGGCAACGATGTTGTTGACGGGGCGCAACTGTCGGCAAGTTTCGATCTTTTCGGCAACGACTCCTCCATAGAAGGTACCTTTCAAGGTGATACCTTTGCGGGAATCCTTACAACCGATCAAAAAGACTATCCGTTTTTGGCGAGCAAACAGCCTACGGCGCCTTATAAAATCGACCGCTCCCAAATCACCTACGTGCTCTCCGAAACCGACCTGCCAGCCAACGAAAAAAACATCGACCATGCGGGCCTCATTGCCGATGCGGATCTTGAAGGATTCAAAAGGGGAGAACGGATCTATAGTTCCAATTGCATCAATTGCCATGGCAACCCCGAAGTGGAGGGATCCATTCCGCTGTCGACCAGGTTTTGGGAACAGCCATTGAAGGCGGGCAGCGATGCCTTTTCCATGTACCAAACCCTGAGTAGGGGCGTTGGATCCATGCCCCCCCAGCCCGTGCTCACCCCCCAGGAGAAATACGATGTCATTTCGTATATACGGGAAAAATTCATCAGGAACAATGAAGCCGAAAAGTATGTTTCGAGCAGTCCGGGCTATTTGGCAGCACTGCCCAAAGGCACTTCCAGGGGCCCGGCCGCCGAGCCCTATCAACCCTGGGCCGATATGGACTATGGCAATTTTCTGATCAACACCTACGAATTGGTCGATAGCGCCACGGGCCCCGGCAGGTACCATTCCCCCGGGCCACCGCCCTATCCGGATGAGGACTACGGCAAAAACAACTTTGCCTATAAGGGCATTGCCGTACGTTTGGATCCCGGCAAAGGCGGGATCGCCAAAGGAAAGGCCTGGATGATCTTCGACCACGATCTGATGCGGGTCGCGGGAGGTTGGACCGGTGAAGGCTTCATCGATTGGGACGGCATTCTGTTGAACGACAGGCATGAGACCTATCCGCGCACCATCGGAAAGCTGCATTTCGAAACGCCCGTTGGTCCGGGATGGGCCGATCCCGCTACGGGCTCTTTCGAAGACCCAAGGTTCAGGGCCAGGGATGGCCGTGCCTTCGGGCCCCTGCCCAAAGTTTGGGCCAACTACAAGGGGCTCTATCACCATGAAAACGAGCTCGTTATTTCCTATACGGTGGGCCGATCGTCGGTCTTGGAAAAACTGGGGATGACAGAAAAGGATGGTGCCACGGTATTTACCAGAACGCTCAATATAAGTCCGTCTTCATCCCGTTTAAAAATGAGGGTGGCCCCGGTGGCCAACAAGGTGGCCCTCTCGGGCGATGGCGCCACATTAAAGGAGGAAGCCGGCTACACCCTGATGTTGGTACAGCCGAACAAAGCCGCAAAAGTGACCTTGTTCATCGCGGATGCCCCGGTTTCCGATCTGGGCGATTTCGCAAAAGCCTCCGGGCCGCCAGAGTCGTTGGCCCTATTTACTCAGGGTGGGGGGAAGGCCCACTACCCGGAAGTGCTGACCACGACCATTACGCCCGGGTCCCCGGATGCCCTTTTTGCGGTAGACCAACTCACCCCTCCGTTCGACAATCCCTGGGCCAGCAGGATGAAACTCAGCGGCATCGATTTTATGGCAGACCCCGATCAGGCGGTCGTCTGCACCACGGATGGGGACGTATGGAAGATCGGCGGACTCACGACGGGCAAGGACGAACTGCAATGGCAACGCATCGGCTCGGGACTGTTCCAACCCCTCGGCATCAAGGTATTGGACGGGAAGATCTACGTGATCTGCAGAGATCAATTGGTATTGCTGCGCGATTTCAACGGTGACGGGGAAACCGATTTTTACGAGAGCTTCAACCACGACCATCAGGTGACCGACCATTTCCACGAATTTGCGATGGGCCTTCAGGCCGATGCGGAGGGCAACCTGTATTATGCCAAAAGTGGCCGGCATGCCCGTGAGGCGCTGGTACCGCAACACGGCACCCTGCTGAAGGTGAGCAAGGACGGTTCGAAAACCGAGATCATCGCCAAGGGTTTCCGGGCGGCCAACGGGGTGTGCATCAATCCCGATGGGAGTTTTTTGGTGACCGACCAACAGGGATACTGGAACCCCATGAACCGGATCAACTGGGTTTCCGGCAAAGGAAAATTTTATGGCAATATGTGGGGCTACGACCCGCCGAAAGACAGTACCAGGGTGGCCATGGAGCAGCCGATGGTATGGGTGGATATGCAGTCTGACCGGTCGCCCTCCGAACTGTTATGGGTCGATAGCCCGAAATGGGGCCCTTTGAATGGTGCCCTGTTGAGTTTTTCCTATGGGTTCGGGAAAGTACAACTGGTACTACCGGAAAAGGTGAACGGACAGATGCAGGGCGGGGTCATCGATCTGCCCGACATCAAATTTCTCACCGGGGTGATGCGGGGCCGGTTCAATCCCGGCGACCAGCAGCTCTACGCCTGTGGCATGTCGGCCTGGGGCACCAACCAGATGTTGCGGGGCGGCGGACTCTACCGGATCCGATACAACAACAAACCCCTGCCCGTGCCGGTCGCGCTGCATACCTCCACCTCGGGGTTGGAACTGCGCTTCGCCGAGGCGCTGGATACCGAAAGGGCCAAGGAGGTGAACAGCTACAAGGTCGAGACCTGGGCCTTGAAAAGGAGCAGCAAGTACGGCTCGGACCGTTTTGACCGGAAGACCCTGGCCATCGCTAGGGCAGAGCTCATGCCCGATGGCAGGGGGGTGAAGTTATTTTTGGACAACATCGAGCCGACCGATGTGATGACCCTTACCTATGAGCTTACCGATACCGATGGCCACGCCCTGAAGGGCACCGTGCAGCACACGATCCATGCCCTGGGTGCGGGTGAAAAGGCGCTCTGACCGTTGATACTGCCCGATTTCAATGGAAAGGTGTTCAAGGGAAAGCAATAGTCAATATTAAATCTATAACGGGCATATAGCCTATCGACAGGCCCGTGCCACCGGGCGAATGACGAAGTCAGCGGATTTATCGGACCCCGGGAGACATCAAAAAGTTGATCGCTTTGGGCAATACGCTTAGGGTGGCCGGGGCAAGGCCCACATACTCGCCGTCGGCCTCGATACCACAGGCCCCGTCGCTTTCCAGCAACACTTCCTGGGCATCGTGGTAACTGACCTGTGGATGGTTGATCTTCACCCCTTTTTTCAGATTGCCGAGGTTTTTCAGATAGTCCCAAATGCTCAAATCGCCGAAGATGGCCACCTGAAACTGCCCGTCGGCGACCTGGGCCTCCGGGGCAATGCATAGGCCATTGCCAAAGTAACGGCCGTTGGCCACGGCCATTTGCAGCAACCTGCCCTTCCACTGCCAGCGGCCGCCCGTGCAGCGTACCTCTTTTTTGGAATAGCCGAGAAACCCTTTGATGATGTGCTTGAAATAATGGAAACCGGGGCCCAGCACACTGGATGACCGTTCCATGTTTTTTGCCACTTCCGCGCCAAGCCCCACCCCGGCCAGGTTGATGAAAAAGCGGGTTTCCCGGGAGGGTCGCAATAGTATTTTCCCAAGGTCTATCCTTTGGGCGGTATGGGTTCGGATCAGGGCCAACAGGGCTTCAAGGGATTGGGAGATCTGTGCCGTTCTGGCAAAATCGTTGGCGGAACCATAGGGGAGAAGCCCTATGGTCGGGAGTTCCTTGGCAGGGACATCGCTTTGCAATACCCCGTTCACCACCTCGTTCAAAGTGCCATCGCCCCCTACCGCGATGAGATAATCGCAGCGGTTTTCAGCGGCCTCTCTGGCCAGTGCCATGGCGTGTGCTTTCCCAAGCGTAAGAACGAGCCGGGCCTTGGCCCAATGCGTTTGTTCACAGCATTGGCGCAGCTTGGGGAGCACTTTCGCCAAGCGGTCGTTTTTGTTGTTGACCACAAACAGGATGTTCATCCCCACAAGGTAGCGTATTCCTTTTGTTCGGCCATAACAAGATCAAAAAGGGAAAGACCATAAACCCATTGCTTAAAACCAATGGGCCGATGGTAAAGAGCGCTTTCATTTTTAATTAAACTGTTTATAGGGTCCTGTCACTTTGGGCTTGCCCACAAGTGTCTGTTTATGATGTCATGGCCGACGATGGAAGCCATCCAAAATTTACCTTTGTTGTGCTTTTGTTATTTTTTATGATCTTGCTTTTAATTTTTTAATAAACCCTCAAAGAAATTACGATTTTCTTTGTTTGTTAGCTTTTCAAGCTCCTGTAAAAAATTATCGGTTGTATTTATGCCCTTTTCTACACAAGAAGATATGAGAAGCCTCATTAATTCAGAACCAATTTTCTCTTCAAGGTCAATTAAATTTATGGCCCCTTTATGATAATATGAATTATAAGAGTCTGTTGCAAAAAGACTGGCACTAGCCACTGGTATTGCGTTTTTAGATAATTCTCTGTTACGGGCCACTAACCTTTGATAATCCTCAGGGTCAAATTCATTAAGAACTAGATACATACTGTAATTTGCAAATGACTCGTTCATCCAAGGTTCATTAATAAAATTCGCTTTACTCCACCAATAATGGGCAATTTCATGAGAAATGTTTCCATAATCATTAAAATCTGTTCCCGTTATGATCATATCTCCGCGATTATATTGATAGCCTAATTCATCTCTGTTAGTATTCCTAAGTACCACTTTAAAAGATGTTATAGGATCTGACATTCCGAAATGCCCATTAAGCATGTCGATGCTATTTTTAACTTTTTCACCAATAGATTGAAAGGTCGAATCCGCAATTTCCTGACTACCGATAAGGATAATATTTTGATCGTACGCCCACTCTTTCATATCTTTTCCAGCCATCACAAACACTTCGTACCAAGGATTGTCTTTTTTTATTACGAATGTATTCTTCTCTTGGGTCACTTTGACATCAGTATGGGTAACTAAGTGGTAAGCCTCTGGGAAATTAGTAATAGTTACTTCGTATGTAAACTCATTATTGATTTCTCCGAGGTTAGGAAACCATAACTTATCAGCATTCAATTCAATCCAATCAGATTTCATATGATTCTGTTCGCTCAGATTGATCTTGTATTTTAATTCTACGGCTAGCATTTCCGATGAATCTCGGGCTTCATTAAATTCCAAACGGTAAAATGGAAGTGGCATTCCTTTTTTTTGGGTGATTCTATAAGACATCAAGTCTTTTGATTTTATAGTATCTATTTCAAATCCTGGATTCAAAAGAAAGTAAATTGAATCCCCAATAACTTTCGAGGCTGATTGATATTTTGCCTCAATATAGACTGTTGAATCTTTAAAATGCATGTTCATTGATAGGTGATCTGACTTTTGAGCCCATGATTTAGAAGCACTTAGTGCCAGTAAAAGCAGGATGAGAGAAAATGGATAGGTAAAAGATTGAGTCATAATATTTTTTCCTTATCAATGAATGCCAACGGTCTTGTACCTGAAAAGCAGTGGATTTTTACACACTGATTTTCGGTTTATTCCTAAGATTTAATTCACTAATTATCTCTGGTTAAGCACTAAACAGCAAATTTATTTACATTGCTAGCTACAGTTTAAAATGTTCTCTTTTACAGACTCATAATCATTTTGTAATTGACCGCCAAGTTGATTTATAAATTCAAGTATAACCATTAATTCTTCCAGTTTTCCTTGTTGCATAGCATCAGCAGACTTGTTTATTTCAATTTGGACTCTTCGTTGTAAATTATACAAGCTTTCGAGCTCGTATAGACATTCGTAGTTGAATTCATTTGTAACGTTTAAAGTAGTAGTAGTTTTCCAGGCTATTTCAGTCAATGTTGGAATTTCCAAATTTATACGAGTCACTCCTCTATAATGATATATTCCATTGTCAATAGCTATTGAGTCTTTTACTCTAAAGTAATCTGGATATTTATTATTGAGTAATTTCAATTGTTTTGGATTTGCATTAATTGCTGTAGTATTCCCATCATATAAATTCTTAAAATCTCGATACGCATTTATAATTCGATGACTATTAATTAAAACAGAATCGATTTCTATTTTATTATTTTTTATTTCTTCCGTGATTTTACTTATTGCGACTTTTTTTTCTTCATTTATTTTCTTTGAAGCATTCCAATTGTTAAACCAAATGGCAAGATTAATACCAATAAAGAGTAGTAGAATTTCTCCAAAAATGTATTTTAAATTCAGTTTTCTATTTAGTTTAAAAAATCGCATATGTTATTTTAACTTATAGCTAACCGTCTTGTGTATGACTGGTTGTGGTTAAACTTACTTCTATTTTCCCTTATCACTTCTACTCTTTGACTTGTTCTAACTTTACAGTATAACTCTTAACCGCAATTCATTGTACACGTTGTTGCATTAGTAATTTGATATATCAGTGTTTTCAATTATTTCTATGGCGCTCTTTAAAAATCCAATTAAGCCTACTCCAAGTAAAATAAGTCCAAAATATAGTTCGTTCAACATATCATTTCCTGAAAAAAAGATGCTGAAAATTCCGAGCACCAAAATTAGAAAAGTGATAACTGACATTAAAATAATAATTGTCTTGCCCGTCTTTGGATTTTTTCGAATCATTGTGAATATCTTATTTTGAGTTTTAGTGGTGTCCTGTAAAGTAGATAAACTAATACCCAAACCAACAAATACAAGTGCATTATTAAGGTTTTCCAAATCAACGTTAACTCCATCGATATATGGCTTAAGAGCGTAAAACAGTCCTGTTATCATTGCGGGATATTGAAGATAACTGATGAGATGGAAAATTTGTTTTATTGTACCCATTTTGATTGGTAAATTTTTAATATTTAAGATGCTCAAAATAATACTTAGAAACTATTAACATAATTATTAAATGTAATTCTAGCTTTGAATATTAATGCCAACATTGAATATAGTGCATTACCATATATCTCTTATATGATCTTAGATGGTTTTTTGAAAAAGCCGCGGCCGATCCCTGCTTTTAAGTGATGTGGCACATGATTTTATGAAAATACCCTTCGATGGCGTAACCGATCGGGCCCACATGGGGCCCTGCAACATGCGGCCCCAAAAAAAGGGGGATATTTTTTTAGTTTTAAGCATCACCTTCCTGTTTATAGGGTTTCCAAGGATTTTTTTTGCCATAGAATAGTCATTTCCCCGGTCTATGACCAAGGGCGATTTAACAAAAAAATCAAAAACCTATGAATTTTTGCTAAGTGTCGGTTCATCGTTATTATTGACCTTTGGTCGTATTAACCCTCAAAATCTTATGTGATGAAAAAGACGATGACCTACTATGGGGCCCTTACCTGCCTCCTCTGTTTTATGTGCTTTTCCCTGGCGGCCCAGGGCCTTCGCACCCACAATGTACAAGATGCCGATATCTATGAAGCCCAAAAAAGGGTAGACCATTACCACCACCTTCGGAATATGGGCTACCACGACAGGGAAATCTTCGAAGACCTGGGCAATGCCAATTTCTTGGCCGAAAATTATGCCTCGGCCCTATTCTGGTACGAAAAATTGATCGAACTCAGCGAGGACGGTATCATAGGGCCCACCTATTATGAACGCTATCAATATGCACGGGGCAGGACCGGCAGGCCCTCCCTGACCAATGTTAAGGAAGACAAAGACTGGTATGCCGCCATCAAGGCCGATTATGAGATCAATAAGAATTCGGTGGCCTATACCTCGGCGACCCCAGCCTCGGAAAAGTACCTTGAACTTGATTTTCTGCAACACAATGACGCTTCCATGGCCGGGGAAGTGACCTCCACCGGCACCTTGGAAGCCTTGATCGGCGACCAACCCGATGACCAGAACGGATACAAGGCGCCCATATCCATGACCGCCGATGGCAGAACCGCCTATTTCAGCAAGGCCACCTATGAAAAACCCATTTATGGCATTTTCTCCAAAAAAGAACTTGTCCACAAGATCTATAGGGCCGAGAAGCGCGACGGGCAATGGGGGAACGTGCGCGAAGTGGCCCTGGCCCCCAAGCACTATTCCGCCGTGCACCCTGCCGTTTCCGCAGATGGCAAACGCCTGTTCTTTGCCTCCGATATGCCGGGCACTTTCGGGAAATACGACATCTATGTCGCGGCCGTACAAAGCAACGGGGCCGTTGGCGTGGCAAAAAACCTGGGGGAGAAGGTGAATACCGATAAAAACGAACTCTACCCCAATCTGGCGGGGGGCAGCACCCTCTTCTTTGCCTCCGAAGGCCGGGAAGGCTATGGCGGGCTCGACCTGTTCATGGTACAGGTGAACCAGAAAAAAGTGAGCTGGGCCGTGAACCTGGGCAACCCCATCAACAGCGGGGAAGATGATTTCTCCATTTTTCTGATGGCCGAAAAGGGCGAGGGCTACGTGATGTCGAACCGCGGCACCGATCCCAGCGCCATCAACAAAGTGGCCTTCTCCTATACCAAAGACCAGAATGCCCAGGCGACCGAAAAAAGGGAATACAACCTTCTGGAGGCCCTGAACAACGACCTGAGGATCGATTATTCGTCCTCGGTATTCGATAACGATTAGGGCCGCTTTGTAAAACCGTCCAGGACGGGAGCCGATGGCCGATATTTCCAAGGATCCCTTAAGGGATTCCGATCGGGATGATGACGTGTTAGATCAACAATAATTTTACCACTATGAACAGCAAGAAAACGATACAGAACAAGATATACCTGCTACTGCTATTATGCGGGATACTGGGCACCATGGCTGCCTTCGCACAGGAAACCGGCAACGTGGGTTCCAGTTCCACCTACCACAACCAGTTGTTTTTCAATCGATTTTTGATCAACCCGACCTTTTCGCTGGTGCGGGAGAACAAATCGTATTTGAACCTGTTGCACCGCAACCAATATGCGACCTTCGAAGACAACCGACAGAATTATTTTCTGGGGTTCAGCAACAAACTCAACGACCATACCGCTGTGGGCGTGGGGCTGTACAGCCAGTGGTCGGGGGTCATCCAGGAGTTCGGTTTCAACGCCAACTATGCGACTTCGGTGACCTTGGGATCGGACAGCAAACTTACTTTCGGCACCAATGTGACCTATTTCAACCAGGGCCTCGACAAGAACAGGGTGGTGGCGACCGAGAACGACCAACAGATCATGGAGGCCAAAAAGGAAAGCAAGCTGGCCATACAGCCCGGCATCACCCTTTCGCTGGGGAAATTCGATTTCGGGATCTACGCGGAGAACCTCTTCCAGTTCAACCAGACCACCAATGAATTTGCCACCAACTTGAACGACAAGAGCCTCAAGGCCGCCCTTCAATATTCCCATACCTTCATGGCGCAAAGGGGCCTCTTCGCCAATGCCAGGTTGATGCCGCTGTTGCAGGTGGGCCGCAACGCCGACAACAGTCTGTCGTATGTGGGCGCCGTACTCCTCGACCTGCCCAACTATGGCTGGTTGCAAACGGCCCTTGACGATGAGTATGGCCTCTCGATGGGCTTTGGTTTCAATATCAACAAAAAAATGTCGTTGGGATACCTCCTGGAGAAGGATTTTATGGAGGATGAAGCCGATTTCGGCTGGAACCACGAACTGTCGCTCGCCTATACCTTTGAAAATTACAGTGCGGGAAGCCGAAATTATGTCGGGGATTCGGACGACCAAAAAATCGACGGCATCATCAGGAACTATGAGGAACAGATCTTAAAACTGCTCGCCGATAAAAACAATGCGGCCAAGAACAAAAGGGAAACCGTCGACCCCAATACCATCGACCCCAATACCATGGCCTATGAAAACCGGATGATCCTCGACGAGTTGATCTTGCGACAGGATTCGCTCGAGATCGCCCGGAACGAACAGTTCGACCAAAGGTTCGAGGCCCTGGTGCGTATTTTGCAAAAGCATATCGAACAGGACGGCAACGGCAACAAACAAGACTATGTGCGTGATCGGAACAGCGTGATGGTAGCCGCAGTGGAGAAGCAGGCACCTAAAACCATCAACAAGGCAGAAGACAAAGGTTATGTGAAACTCCCCATCAAGGTGCTCGACCAGTCTGCCATCGTCGGGGTCAAGACCGGCTATTATGTCATCGCCAATGTGTACAAGGAAAAGAAATACCTCAACGCTTTTATGCAGCGCCTGAAAGAGAAGGGGCTGAACGCGAAACAGTTCTATAACAAGGAAAATGGCCTCTATTATGTTTATTTGGCCGATTACAACTTCAAGGAAGACGCCGAAGTGGCCTATACTTCGAACCTGGACGGAAAATACCGGGATGAAAAGTGGATCATGCAGGTCGATAATCCCGCGGCCACGGTGGCCAACACTTATGAAGACCAGGATGCTTTCATAAACCGCAACGATTAGCATTTCGGATGGAGTTCCCCTGGGGAAGGCTACCGACCATAAGCTCTAGATCAATGGCCGCTGTTGGAGGCGGGGGAATACGGCATGTGTCGTACATATAGGTCCTGAAAGCTTAAGGTATGTAAAAGCCGACCCCGGGGGTCTTCATCATACCTACCGTTTGCAACCAAGTGGCGGCCCGGTAGGGAAAAACCGATCAAGATTGGGGGCAAAGAGCGTATACCACGGCATTGGTGCAACCCTATCATCAAGGGGGGTCAGGGTGCATTTTATCGATGCTTCGGGAGCGCCAAGTGTGCATTTGAACGAAAAAACCTACGCAACGCCGAAGACTGCGTTTTATTTTGTTACATTTAAAATAGATACCAGTTGAAAACGATTGTAAACCCCCAAATCCAACACATTATGAATACCTACTTCATCCTCCGGCGTATCCAGAAAAACGAGCTTGGTCCCAAAACCAAGCTGAAAACCGACCATCCCCTTCACTTCAACAGGGATGGTATGCCAAGGGTCGGGCCAGGCAAGATGCCGCCCAAACCCGGCACGAATTTCAAAGCTGTTCTTACCTCCTGAACGGCCTTCCAAAAGAAGGTGATCCGTTGCCATTTGTTGCCATTTCTTTAAAAAGGGCGTAACCCGTTCTTCTTGAAACAGGCATCGAATGCATTTCGGTGATGCGGCAGGGTAGGGCCAACGATTACAGCCCATTTTTTTCGATGTTTTACCCCCAAGGGCCATGCCCCCTAGGCTTGCCATGCGCAATTCCCGGAAATAAACGGTCAACACTTCTTTTTAAAATAGTGATCAATAACCAAATCCGATGTGTTATGAAATCAAATATTCTAAAAATAATTGTTATCGACAATGATGTAACTTTACATGAATCTTACCATTATTATTTTGAAAAGTACCTGGATTACACCCTCAAGGGCATTTATGTTTCCGTGAGGGATGCCTTATCCGACTATGACAAACTGAGGCCCGATATCATCATATCGGAAGTGACCCTGCCCGATCTGTGCGGTATCGACGGCATCAGGTACTTCCATAAAAAGGATCCTGAGGTAAAAGTGATCATGATCAGTGCCCAAAGCGATTTTGAAGCGATCAAACGGGCGTTTAAAAACAGGGCGAACGGCTTCCTGACCAAGCCGGTCACCAAAGACCGCCTGCACCATGCCCTCGATTCGATAAAATTCGAAGGGGCGATGATGAGCAACGACATTGCCAAAAAGGTGATCGCCATGTTCCAGAAAAAGTCCTATGAATGCTTTTCCGCCAGGGAAAACCAGATCGTGGAGTACCTCAGTCAGGGTGCCACCTACAAAACGATCGCCGACAAGCTCTTTGTGACGCCCAGTGCGGTGAATTTCCACATCCAGAACATCTACCTGAAGCTCGATGTGAACTCCAAATCGGAGGCGCTGTTGAAACTGCAGGAAATGCAATGATCGACGCCTATGGGAAAAACTTTACTCGATTATTAAGGGAAATTATTCGGTGACACGGAAGCCATAAACATGGCATCGGATCGCTATTTTTTAAGGAAATAGGGGATGCCATGGGCTTATCATGCCATGATATTTTTAGAGGGCCAAATCTTTTTATTCGAAGACCGAAGTTTTTGTTTTTTCGGGGCCCACGAATTCCCTGAGGTGGATCTGCAGCCCTGAATTTTGTCTGTTGTCCTTGATCCTTTCAAGGTCTTCGGGCCGTATCTGGCTTTTATGGCATGCCAGGGAGGTCATGGCCTTGTTTAAATGTTCCTCGGAATAAGTCACATGCGCATTCAGGTACTTCGGATCCACGCCGGCCAGGAGTTTTTGCGCAGGGTCTTCTATTTGATTGGCTGGCGTGCCCACGAAAAACAACTTGGCAGGCTTGTCCCAAACCTTGCTCACAAAGATTTGGTTCACCGAGGCCCCCACCAGGCGATGGTCCATATGGGTGCTGCCCCCATCGGGGCCCCAGGTGACCAGAACATCGGGTTTTTTATCGGCGAATGATCTGTTCCAGTTCAGCGATCAGGGATTTCACGTGCGGCATATGGCCATCATAGCCTTCCCCGGCCCGCAATTGGTCGTGATAATCGAGGTGGATGAGGGTTGCCCCGAGGGCATCGGCCGCACATTGCATTTCCGCCTTGCGTATTTTCACCAAACTGTCGCCCCCTTCGAGTCCGGAAAAATCATTGGTGCCGTAGCGACCATCGGTACAGACCACCAGATATACCTTGGCCCCTTCTTCCGCATATTTGACCAGCATGGGCCCCACCGTCATTTCATCGTCTGGATGGGCAAAAATGGCCATCAATACCTTGCCTTCACTCGGCCCTTGTGCCAAAAGCGGTTGCAGGTTGAAGATTGCTGCAATGCCCAACAATGATCAGGGCAAACACTGGGTGTCGTTTCCGTATCTTCGATCCGGGTTTCAGTACCTTTTCACTCATGGTTTAATATTTTTTATCATTCAAAATCGGACACCTTCAATTGTTTTTGTTGCCAATAGGCATCGGTCTTAAAGCCATAGGCAGAGGGTTGATAGTCCCCTACAAGACCTACATCGGCCTTTTCCGGTACGGGCAGCGCCATGGCCCAATACAGCCCGTTCACCAGGAGCCTGCGCACGCCTTCGTTGAGCAGATCGCTCGATGACCCGATGGTGGAGGTGAAGGCCCGTCCGGGCTTGCCGCCGGGTACCTGATAGGTCTTCGTCCATGCGATGGGCATCATGGGGTCGTTCAACTTTTCACCTGCTTCGTTGGTGTCGGCGACTTGGTCATCGGTAGAGCGCATCCCATAGAAAACATCGTTTTCATCGAATTGGCCCCTTCTGTTGATCACCTGCCCCAAAACAATCGGCTCGGCATCGCCCGGCAAGGGCAACCGAACCCCGTACACATCCGTAGATCCCCAAATGGCACCATCATCAATTCCACTGGCAATGGGGTGCGACCTTGCCGCCTCGGCGACGATGCCCCGTGTACTTTGTTGTTTGTGTTCGCCATGGTGGGATATCCATTTTTCCCCCAGGACGAGACGGCCAAATCCATCGGTCCATTCCGTTTTATCCCCGGCATAGCCATTGCCGTAATGCCTGTATGGGGACAGGGAGTCGGCATCAAAATGGAACGCATGGGTGGCGGTACGGATCCCCAAAACCGGCTTTCCTTGCTTCAGGTAGTCTTCGATCTGCTCCATCTGATCCTCCGGGAGGGCACGGAACCGCGTAAAGATCACCATCATATCGGCTTTGTCCAGGGCCTCCAGGCCTGGAATGTGCTGCACATAATTGGCGTTGATGGTTCCTGGTTGGGCCGGATCTTGGGCGAACAGCACGGTACAGTTGAATCCGTGCCTTGTGGAAAGAATTTTGGCCAATTGTGGCAAGGCTTCCTCCGACCGGTATTCCTCGTCCCCGGAAATGAGTACGATATGTTTGGCCGCCGGGTCGTTCCCCTCGAAACTCAACCATAATTTTGGCCCTTCCACCATCGGATCGGCGGTTTTTTTGTCTTCTTTTTGTCCACAGGCCAGGAACAGGCCGAACAGCATTACCAATATCATGTTTCTCATGCGCTTCTCTATTAAGGTTTGGCCTTTAAATGCCCATGCCCGATTTGATGTGTTGAAACCCTTGGGTATAGACCTCTTCGGCCGGGGAGTAATCGCGCCACACATTGATCGCGTTCGCGAACTCGGGGATGATGGTGCTGAAGGCCTCTATGGTAAGCCAACCGTCGTATTGTATGGCTTTGAGGGTTTCAAAGACGTCTTTCCAATGTACCTGGCCACTGCCCGGCGTGCCCCGGTCGTTTTCACTGATGTGCACGTGCCTTAGATAAGGGGCGATGGTTCTGATGGCCCGGCCCTGGTCTTTCTCCTCGATATGGGCATGGTGCGTATCGTACATGGCCCCCAAACTGGGATGGTTTACCTTTTCTGCAAGTGTCTTCAGGTCTTCCATGGTATTGTAAAGGTAGCATTCGAAGCGGTTGAGGGCCTCGGGGGCGAGGATGATGTTGGCCTGCTCGGCATGGTCGGCCGCGATTTGCAACATTTCAATGCTCCATTGCCTTTCTTCCGGCATGGGGGGTTGCCTTGTAAAATAGGCAAAACTGGAATGGAAGGGGCCACAGATCACCTCTGCATTTCCGGCTGCACCCATATCGATCGACCACTTTAACTTGTCCAATCCTTTCGCCCGTATTTTTTTATCCGGACTTGCAATATTTTCTTCCGGGGCCAGGGAGGCCACACAGGTAAGGCCCATTTGGATATCGGCCAGGTGCCTTCCCAATTGGGTATAATGCGCCGCATTGCCTTCGCCCAAAAAGAGCTCTATCCCATCGTAGCCGGTTTTTTTGAGCTGGTCGATTATGCCGTAGTGCTGCTCGGTGACATGGTTGGTCCAGAGCAACAGGTTCATCCCAATTTTCATGCTTTGAAGTTTAAGCTTTAAAACAATAACCCCTACCGGTGCTGGGCAGGGGTTGAACAGAATTTATTCCATTTTCTTATCTGCGCCATTAAGCCGGGGCAACCGCTGTATCTGCTTTGCGATTGCGTACCCAGAACCACAATATGATGAACAATCCGATCAAGATGGCCGGAAACGTGACCATGGTGCCCAAGGTGGCTTGCCCGGCGACCAGATCCAATTCGTCACCTGTAAGTCCTTGAGCTGCGGCTTCCGCTTTATCGGTGTCGATCCACCTTCCGATGATGGGTTGGAAGATAGAGGTTGAAAACATGCCCACCGCGCCGATGATCGACATGCCCAAGGCACCGCTCTTCGGTATTTTTGCGGCCACAAAACCGATCATGTTGGGCCAGAAATAAGCGACCCCAAGGGCAAAAAAGATGGCGGCCACATAGGCCATACTTCCCGTTTGGGTACTGAAGAGGTAAATTCCGATCGTGGCCAGGACGGCTCCGCCGAGCAGCACGCCCGTTTGATCGAACTTATGCACGACCTCCCCTCCAAAGTACCGTGCCACGGCCATTAGGCCGGTAACCAATGCCAAAATCAGCATCGGTTGTGCCCCGCTCTTGGCGAGGATGAGGCCTACCCATTGCTGGGGCCCGAATTCCGTGATTGCGGTCAGCGCCATACAGGCAATCATAAAAATGAACAAGGGGGAAACCATGGCCTTGAAGTTGCTCAAGAGGGAAGCGGCCGCCTCCACCTTCGCTTTCGGCCAGGCCTGGCCAAAGAACAGATAGGCATAGATCAGGGTAGGGATCATGATCACCCAGATCTGGGTTTCCCAGCCCATACCTGCATCGGTCATGAATTTGGAAACCAGGCTCCCGATAACGATCCCCCCTGGGAACCACATATGGAAACGGTTCAGCATCTTGCTCATTCGGTTGCCCTCATAGGCGTCCGCGATCATGGGGTTGCAAGCGGCCTCTGTACAGCCGTTGCCCAACCCGATGAGCAGGGTAGAGATCAAAAGACCGATATAGCTGCCCGAATATATGGTCATCAAGATGCCTACGGCGTGGGCCAAGAAGGCGAATTGCATGATTTTTTTGCCGCCCACCGTATGGTAGATCATGCCTCCGATGACCATGGAAATGGGGAATCCCAAGAACCACATCGAGTTGATGAATCCCAGCTGTTCCGCCGTTAAGCTCAGTTCTTCGCCCAATTGGGGAAGAATGCCTGCACGGATGCTAAAAGAAAAAGCGGTGGTGATCAAAGCAAAACAGCTACCGTAAAATAGTCTGTTGGCATTTGGCGCCAAGGTTTTAGTGGAGTTTTCCATAGTGAAAAGGGTTTGTTAAGTTAGTTAGCCTGTTATTTAATGATAGTGGTTTAGTTGCGCATTTTTTGCGACCATAAGTTTAATCACTTTTTTGCTATTATCATAATTATTTTGCAGTTGTCTTGGCCTATCCTTGAAATCCGGGGGCAGCTTTTATAAACCCCATAAATTTTAATCCTAAATGATTTTTAGCTAATTTAGGACAAAATAGCATCTTCATTTAAAGTGTACCGTTAACCAAAAAACGATCCCAATGCAAAACAATTATCCCAAACTGCACAATGCGTCATGGCCGGGGGTAGTGGGAAAAGGCCCGGATTCGGAGCCGCCGATCCCGATCGACACCATGATCGAACTTACGGCCAATGCGGAAGTCAACGGCATCAAATTCGACGGTTTCGACCTATTTCTGGCCGATCCCCATATGGATATTGATTCCAACGATGACGGCATAAAACGAATGGCGGATAAGGCCATGTCCAAGAATTTGGAAATAGGGAGCTTGGTGGCGCCCATTTGGGCAGGGACAGGTGGGGGCTCCGCGATGGGCTCGCAACAAGAACGAAAACAATTCGTGACCCAAGTGCACAAGGCCTGTATCATAGGACAAAAATTGAGGGGCCTAGGGGTTCGTCCCCATGGTGTCATACGTATCGATTCCTCGGTAAATCCCGAAAGTTGGGAAGCCGACCCCGTGGGCAATACAAAATTGATCGCCCAAACCTTTAGGGAAGCCTGCGATGTGGCTGCCGATTATGGGGAGTCGCTCGCCGCAGAAGGTGAAATATGCTGGGGCGGGATGCATGGCTGGAAAACGATGCTCAATACCCTGGAGGCCGTCAATAGGCCCAATATCGGTTTTCAGGCAGATATGGCGCATACCTTATTGTACCTTTTGGGCTATAACAAACCCGATGAACGCATATTGCCCAAGGATTTTCAATGGGAGGATCGGGAGACCTTGACCCAAGGCCTTAAAACACTTACCGCCGCATTGCGCCCCTGGACGATCGATTTTCATGTGGCCCAAAACGATGGAACGGTCTTCGGAGCAGGTTCCCACGACAAAACAGGCCGGCATTGCCAGGCCGCAGATTCCAATGGCAAATTGGATATCGCCGTCGATGCCGGACATTGGTTGCGGGACGAAAACGGAAAACTCACCAAGAAAATGAGGCATATCTGTTGGGACGGTTGTATGTTTCCCAATGAAGTGATGATGCGTCCCAAAACCTGGAACGATGTCTTGGGCGCCATGATCAAGGTGCGCGAACTGCACGGATGGTATGAAGGGTGATGACGGGGGGGATTGTCAATTAACAATGAACAATTATCAGTGAGCAGTGGGCAGAGCGCAGTAGGCAGTAGGCAGTAAGCAGAGGGCAGTGAGCAGAGGGCAGTGTACTATGATCGGTGAATGGTTCACGGGTTCAAGCACATAGATAAGTAATAAATCAAAATTTTAGGAAACCAATGCCAAAGAAAAAAGAACTAAGGATCGGGTTGATAGGCTACGGATTTATGGGCCGAACCCATACCAATGCCTACAAAAGGGTGAACGATTTTTTTCCGGAGCTCAAACATCGGCCCGTGTTAAAAGTGGTCTGTGCCCGAAATGAAGCCCGCCTCAAAGCCTTCGCCGAACAATGGGGCTATGAATCCACCGAAACCGATTGGCGCAAGGTCATCGCCCGAGACGATATCGATGCCATCGATATCTGCACCCCCAATAACATGCATGCCGAAATTGCCATAGCCGCTGCCAGGGCAGGGAAATTGATACTTTGTGAAAAGCCCTTGGCCAGGACCGTTGCCGAGGCGCAACCGATGGTCGATGCCGTGGAAAAAGCCGGGGTGATGAATACAGTTTACTATAATTATAGAAGGCTGCCGGCGGTGACCTTGGCAAAACAATTGGTGGATGCGGGTAAATTGGGCAAAATATTTCATTACCGGGCCAATTTTTTGCAGGATTGGACCATCAGTCCGGAATTGCCCCAAGGCGGGGAAGGCTTATGGCGATTGGACAATGATGCTGCCGGGTCGGGGGTCACGGGCGACCTGCTGGCCCATTGCATCGATACGGCCATGTGGCTCAACGGGGGCATCAAGGACGTATCGGCCGTCACCGAAACCTTTATCAAGGAAAGACTGCATACCGGCTCGGGCAAAAAACAAAAAGTGACGATCGATGATGCCTGTATCTTCCATTGCCACTTCTCCAATGGCTCCCTCGGCGTCTTCGAATCGACCAGATATGCACGTGGCCATAAGGCGCTCTATACTTTTGAGATCAATGGGGAGCACGCCTCCATCCGATGGGATCTTCACGACTTGAACCGTTTGGAGTATTTTGACCATAGGGACGCCTCCATCGAACGCGGGTGGCGTTCCATACACGTTACCGATGGCGACCAGCCCTATATGGATAAATGGTGGGTGCCCGGATTATCGATAGGGTATGAGCACAGCTTTGTACATCAGGTCGCCGACTTCATCCAATGTTTGGAAGCCGGGAAACCCTGTTCCCCCACCTTTAGGGAAGCCCAAGAAACCCAGAAAGTATGCGAAGCGGTTTTGGACTCGGCCAAATCGAGAAGTTGGAAAGACACCGGGGTGAAGTGGCAGTGAACAATTATCAATGAACAGTATACAGTGGGCAATGGGCAGTGAGCAGTGTGCAATTAGCAATGAACTATGAGTAATGAAAAGATAACACTTTGGCTTCCCTCCCTTGCCTGCCCGAAGGGTGGGCTTTATTGTCGGGGCGAAGGAAGACAGTTGTCAGTGAACAATTATCAGTGAACAGTATACAGTGGGCAGTGAGCAGTGAGCAGTGAGCAGTGAGCAGTAAGCAGTGTGCAATTAGCAATGAACAATTGGCAATGAACAATTAACAATGAACAACTAAAATGAGTGAAACGATAAGAGGTTTTTGCCTTCAGGGTCGGGAAAAAATATACCCCGATGGGGAAGGTTCGGTCACACGGAACACGGCCGTGGTGGAAATGGAAATTCCGGAATTGAAGCAGGGGGAAATCTTGGCAAAAACTTTGTTCACGGGCATTTGCGGTTCCGATAACAGTGCCGCTTTGGGCAAATCGAATTTTGATTGGGTGGAGCGGCCCAGGGTCATTGGCCATGAATTTAGTGCCGAGGTGATCGCGTTGGGTCCCGGAGACCATGGCGAACTCAAGATAGGCGACATCTTTACGCCTTTGGCGATGCTGGGCTGCCGTAACGAGGACTGTCCTGCCTGTAGCGTGGCGAAATGGAACCTGTGCCCCGATAAACAGATCATCGGGTTTCATAGAAACGGCGGGTTCGGTCAGCGGGTGGTATTGGAATCGGATCGGGTGGTACCCCTGTTGCAAGGCTTGACACCGGAACAAGGCGCTCTGGTAGAGCCTTTGTCGATCATAGTCAACGCCCTGCACAACAAATGCAACATTAAACCAGGGCAGGATGTCGTGGTGACCGGTTGCGGTATCATAGGACTGATGTCGGCAGAATTGGCCAGGGCCGCCGGGGCAAGGGTCGCCATTACAGGGATCGCCCATGATCGTGAGGTTCGCTTGAAGAAGGCCAAGGAACGCGGCTTCATCACCATTGAAGTGTCCCCTGAAAATCCATTGGCTTCCCAGTTGACCAAAGGTATCAAGGATGCCGATGGCAATGCTTTTGGCAGCAATGGCAAAGTAGATTTGCTCATAGAATGTTCGGGCGTTCCACAGGTTTTATCGGAGGCGTTATCGGTGGTTCGGCCCGAAGGTGATATTTGTGTGATCGCTACCTATCCCAGGGAAGTGGAGATCAATGCCACCCACCTCACCCGTACCTCCTTGAACATGCGGGGATCGATGGGATCGTGCAGGGCCGATTATATGGTCGCCCAAAAATTGATGGTCACCGGGGTGTTTCCATCCGAAGCTTACACCAATCTATACGAATTTGAAGAAATCACCACTGCATTTGAGGATTCCATCAAGGCCAACAACGTCAAGGCTGTGGTAAAAATGAATTAGGCCAATTAGGGTTAAACCATAAAAATTGAGATGCATACAATATTCATTACCGGGGGCACGGGTTGCATAGGATCGGTAACCATCCATAAATTATTGCAATCCAAGGAGGTGGGGAAAATCATCATCGCCGCACGTTCGAACCATACCGATACCCTGAAACTGTGGTTGGGAAACGACCTGGATCCCCGCCTGGAATTCGTGACCCTCGACGTGGCCGATTATCAGGCCCTTGAACGTATCGTTACCAAGGCAGATCCGACCCATATCGTGCATTTGGGCGCCTTTCAGAGCCCTGATTGTTCCATGCACCATATCAGGGGCATGGAAATCAATACCGGGGGAACCATGGCGTTGTTCGATATCGCGGAAACCCTGCCCAAGCTCCAGCGATTTGTGTTTGCCAGTTCGGCCGCCGTGTATGGCATGAGGGCCATGTATGCGGAGGCGAGCATCGCGGAAAATGTACCCTTGGCGCCGCCGAACCATTACGGTATATGGAAACTCGCAGGGGAGCACCTCGCGCGTTTGTTCCACGACAACACCAAAGTGCCCACGGTGTGCTTGAGGATCAACACCACTTATGGCAAGGGCAGGGACAAAGGCAAGACCTCGGCCCCGACCAATGCCCTCAAGGCCATTGCCATGGGCGCGGCCACGAACAGCGTGATACCTTTTGAAATGCCCTATCAAGGTAGGGAGAACTACCATTTTGTGGAGGATGTGGGTGCCCATTTTGCCGCCTGTACCCTGCAACCGTTCCAAGGTTTTGGCGCTTTCAACATCAAGGGCAGGACAATCGCCATCTCCGAATTTTTAAACTTGGTGCAGCAGCAGGCCGAGGCCATGGGAATGGGCCAATTCGCAAAACTATCGATTGCAGAAGGGGCTCCGCCCAACCTTTTTGTTTCCGATCTGAACCATGAAAAAATTGAGGAGACCTTTACTGACCTGCCCCTGACCCCAATTGCCGCAGGCATACATAAATCGCTGCTGGAATTTCGTAAGATGGCCGATAAGGGGGAATTGGCCTATTCAAAAGCACATTCATGAAGACCATCAACATAGGATTTCTTGGGGCCGGGGATATCGCAGATCTTCATGCCGAAGCTATTAACCAGCTGGAAGGGGCGAAACTCATGGGATTATGGAACCGTACCCCGGAAAAAGCCAAGACCAAGGCGAAAAAGTATGGTTGTAAAACCTACGCGACCGAAGACGAACTCCTTCATGATCCCGACATAGATGCGGTGTTCATCCTTACCAATATGGAAACCCATTGCGATTACACCATCAGGGCAGCCGAAGCTGGAAAACACATCCTGGTCGAAAAACCTGCCGCCTCCAGCATAGCCGAATTACAGCAAATGAAAAGCGCCGTGGCCAAAGCGGGGGTATACTGTATGCCGGTGCACAACTATATCTATGAAGCGGGCATTCAACGGGCCAAATCAATGATCGAAAAAGGGCAACTCGGAGACATCACACAGTTTTATATGCTGTACAACATCCACCACGCCCACGACATTCGGGCACGCTATCCGGGGGTAATCCGGCAGATCTTGACGCACCACAGTTATACCATGCTCTATCTGGCAGGGCTGCCAAAGACCGTTTCATGCCTGAAACATACCTCCGATGCCGGCATGGCACCACAGGAGAACGTGGCCATGGCCACCTTGCAGATGCGCAACGGCAGTTTGAGCCATCTCTGCGCCAGTTTTGCAAACGATGACCATGCCGGAGATCCGTGGACCTGCATGATCAAGGTGATGGGCACCAAGGGGAGCACCCGTTACAGCTATCGCGACTGGGTGATCAACGCGCCGAATGGCGCCCATTCCCAAACCTACCAATGTTATCCGGAATCGATCAAGAACACCGCCACCCATTTTATCGACAAGGTACTTCGCGAAGGGGAAGCGCCCCTTTCCAGTTTGGAAGATGCCATCACTTGCCAGCTGATCATAGAGGCTTGCGAACGTTCGGTAACCGAAGGGATCCATGTGGCCTTTCCATAAAGTATTAACGGAATCATAAATCAATCAATCTAGACAATGCGCATAAAAGAAAAAAGGTTCAAGGGATTTATTGGGATGACGCTTTGTCTGGCGTTGGCATTTACAGGTTGCGGGAAACGGGAGGGACCCACTTTACAATTGAGGAAAAACGCCCACATCGTCTTGATCGGGAACAACCTTGGATCCCGTATGATGAATTTCGGCCATTTCGAAACGGAGCTGCAATTAAAGTATCCGGATAGCTTGCTCTTCATCAGAAATATGTGCGATGGCGGCAATACGCCAGGTTTTAGGCCGCATTCTTCCCGAAACTCGCCTTGGGCATTCCCGGGAGCCGAGCAATTCCAGACCGAGTTGGCCCAACCCTCCGGGAGTATCGGGCATTTTTCTACAGAGGACGAATGGTTGACCCAACTCAAGGCCGACGTGATCCTCGCCTTTTTTGGTTATAACGAATCGTTCCAGGGCCCTGAGGGCATAGAGAACTTCAAAGGGGAACTCCATGCTTTCGTGCAGCACACCCTGAACCAACAATACAACGGGGCCGATGCCCCGCAATTGGCCTTGATCTCGCCCATTGCCTTCGAGGACCTTTCCTCGAAGATGGATCTTCCCAATGGCGTGACCGAAAATCAAAATTTGGCGCTTTATACCAAGGCCATGCAGGAAGTGGCCATTGCGGACGGGGTGTTGTTCTTGGATGCCTTCGGTCCCACCAGACAATGGTTCGATGCCGAACCCGAAGACTTGACGGCCGACGGCTTTCAGCTCAACGATTTTGGCTATCGCAAATTTGCCGCATTGCTGGCCGACAAACTGTTCGGGGAAGGCACCAAAACCAATAGGGATAATGAGGAACTGGTCCGTGCCGCCGTGCTGGAAAAGAATTGGTTCTGGCACAACGATTTCAAAATTCCCAATGGGGTGCATGCCTATGGTCGCCGGTACGATCCCTTCGGCCCTGCCAACTATCCATACGAAATTGAAAAAATACGGGAAATGACCGCCATCAGGGATACGGCCATTTGGGAGGCCAACCAAGGCAGGGCCTTCGATTTGGCCGCCGCCGATGCCAAAACCAGGAAACTCCCGCCCGTCGAGACCAACTATCTGGAAGTCAATGGCTCCGGAGATCCGAAGTACCTTTATGGCCAGGAAGCCTTGGATCACATCAAAGTGGCAAAAGGCTATCAATTGGAACTGTTCGCTTCGGAGGCAGAATTTGCCGACCTGGCGAACCCGGTCCAATTGTCATTCGACAATAAAGGGCGGCTTTGGGTAGGGGTGATGCCCAGTTATCCCCATTACAAGCCGGGCGATAGCAAACCCAATGATAAATTGCTGATCCTTGAGGATACCGATAATGATGGCAAGGCCGATAAGCAGACCATTTTTGCGGAGGGACTGCATCTGACCATCGGATTTGAATTTGCGCCCGAAGGGGTATATGTTTCCCAGGGCACCCATCTCGTGCTGCTCAAGGATAGCGATGGCGACGACAAGGCCGATGTGAAAGAGATCATACTCAGTGGCTTTGACGACCACGATACCCACCATGCGATCAGCGCCTTCACGGCCGATCCGTCGGGTGCCATCTATATGGGGGAGGGGGTATTTTTACATACCAACGTGGAAACCGCATACGGCCCTGTGAGGGCCACCAATGGCGGTTTTTATCGGTACAGTCCCCAACGGCACCATTTGGAACGTACCGCACAACTGCCGATCCCCAACCCATGGGGCATCGCTTTTGACGACTGGGGGCAGCATTTCTTTCTCCATACCTCCGGTCCCGATATGACCTGGATGATGCCCGGGACCATCAAACCGCGCTACGGCGAATCTTCCCCGCTTCCCAGAAATCTTATTGAAAAGGAACAGCTGGTAAGGCCGACCTCTGGACTCGAATTTATTTCGAGCCGGCATTTTCCCGATGAGGTGCAGGGCGATTTTATCCTGAACAACGACATCGGCTTTTTGGGCACCAAGGAACATACCCTTGTAGACGATCCCAAGTCGGCCGGTTATCTGAGCAAGTTCCGCATGGATCTGATGACATCGAACGATCCGAATTTTCGACCGGTGGATATGGAATTCGCACCGGATGGCTCCCTTTATTTCGTCGATTGGCACAATGTGCTGATCGGGCATATGCAGCACAACGCCCGCGATCCATTGCGCGACCACGTTCATGGGAGGATTTACCGCATGACCTATCCTTCCAGGCCTTTGGTGAAGCCGGCAAAGATCGTGGACGCCACGATCGGGGAGCTATTGGAAAACCTGAAACTGCCCGAATACCGCACGCGTTATAGGACCAAGCGGGAATTAAGGTCGAGGAAGCCCGAAGCGGTCTTGTCAGCGTTGAAAGATTGGGTGGCTGGTCTGGACAAAAACGATCCCCGTTATGAACACCACGTATTGGAAGCCCTTTGGGTGAGCTGGGGCCTCGACCGTATCGATGCCGATCTGTTGAAGCAAATGTTGAAGGCCAAGGATTTCAGGGCCCGCACCGCTGCGGTGAAGGTTTTGCGGTACGTCGCACATCAAATTCCCGAACAGGCCGATCTTTTGATGGTCGCGGCCCAAGACGAAAATCCCAGGGTGAGGCTGGAAGCCCTGGTCGCCGCTTCATGGCTGGATCCGAAGATCGGGCTCCCCATTGTGGAGGCCGCCGGCGAACTGCCCATGGATGACTGGATGCAATTGCCCTATGAGGCCGCCGTGGCCCATTTGGAGGGGCACAACCTCGGGGTGGACCCCGATACCCAAAAAACCGAGACCGATCTGGAAGGGGCCGATCGGGAGCTGTTCGTGAAAGGGGAAGAGATATATCATAGGGACGGTTACTGCGCAACCTGTCACCAGCCCGACGGGAAGGGCCTCAGTGCCTCACAATTCCCGCCTTTGGCCGGGGCGCCATGGGCTACGGGAAACGAGGAACGCCTGATCAAGTTGACCTTAAAGGGGATTATGGGCCCCATGGAGGTGAATGGCAAGGTTTATCCGGGGCAGGTACCCATGACCCCTTTTGGGGGCATGTTGAACGACGAAGAAGTGGCTTCGGTACTGACCTATATCAGAAACGCTTTTGGCAACAAGGCCCGGGCCGTATCTCCCGAAACCGTGAAAAAGGTAAGGGAACAGATCAAGGACAAGGAAGGATTCTATACCGCCGAGGAGCTGCTGCAAGCACATCCGATGGATTAATCCGGCACCGGGAATTCGAACACTTTTTTCATCGGCATCCATTTTTCTCCCGGTTTGGCGATGGGAAGGGCCTGTTGGTACTTCCACATCAGTTCTTCCCATTCCTGTACTTTTCGGTTGTCCGCATCCATTTTCGCTTTTTGTTCGAAGGAAAAGGAATCGGTGACTTCGATAATCATGAACATTCGCGTGGCGATACGGTAAATTTCCATATGGAGGATTCCTGATTCCTTTAGACTCTGCAATACCTCTGGCCAAACCTTTTTATGGTATTCCTCATAAGCCGCGATCAATTCTGGGTCGTTTTTTAAATCGAGGGCCAAACAGTGTTTTTTCATGCGCTAGTCGTTTTAGGTATAGGGTTGGCATCAATCTTTGGAACGGGGTTTTAAAATCAACTTTCCGAAAACCGAGGGTTTGTGGAAGCTCGACCCCGTGGGTGACCAGGAATAGGCAGCTCGTGGCATGCCGTCGTTTTCATCCAAACGGTAAAAATTAATTTTGATGGCGGTTCGGTCGGAAATCTCCTTTGTACGTTCCGTGAGCAGTTCCTCGAAAGGCAGCGCGATTTCCACGGTCCACCCCAAATCCCGATCGCCGCGTTGGTTCAGTGTTCCCTGTATTTGTACGGCAGTACGAATTCCCTTTAGGTTCAAACGGGCCGTTTTGGGCACGTCTATATGATCTGGATCGATAATATAGCTGTCAAAGAGCACATTGGCAGGCGAGACCTCGATTTCCAAATAATTGTTTGGAACATCATCAACATCGATGAAGACTTCCACCGCCTCTTCTTCCCATAAATGCTCATCCCTTTGGGTGAAGGTGGTCCAAATATCGGGATCGTTGCATCGGAAGGCAAGGTATAGGTTGTTTTCGTCATGGCATACCATGACCGTGGTCGTCAACAGTGGATCTATAACGGCCTCGCCGGAACGATTTTCCTTCAGGGTAACGGGTATTGCCGACTGCCAAACCGCATCGGTGAGCCCACCATCAATTGTTGGGGGCGAATCGGCGAATTCTGCCATAATTTCGGGTGTCTGTGCGCAAACATCATATTGGGTGACCAGCACCGTGCAGAGCAGGATAAATCTGTTTCTAAACATTCCTGATTTCAATGTATGACTAAAACGGCAATTCCTGCTCATGGATCGCTTACCAATTTTACGGTTGCAGGTTCATCTTCCTCGATCGCCGAAAATCTCGAGATGTTCGGGTCCACAAAAAAATTATCGTGCAGATCGTCATTGGCGGTCGAGACCTCCCCGATGATGCAATGCTCGCTTTCGGGATAAAATTCATGATAAATGCCAGGGGTCAACGTAATGCGTTCCCCGCTTTGAAGTCGTGCAACATCGCCGTGTTCAAAAACCGTCAATTCACCATTGACCTGAAGTTGGAAGGTTCCCGAGCGGCGATGATCCGGTGGGCCGTTCCAAACGTGAACGGCCAATTTCCCTTTGCGGCAAATGATGTCCTCCTTTTTTTTACGGTGCATATGTGCCGGTGTCTTCTGATTTTTTTTGGCGTACATCAGTTTTTCGCAATATTCGGGTTCTTCGGCCAAATTGATGAGCACGAGGCCATAATCGGTGAATTCACCCAAACCAAAGTCCGTAATGTCCCATTTCGGTTTCGGAGGCAGTGCCCAGCCATTGGCCAAAAAAACGGCCTTGGCTTCCTTGAGGATTTGATTGATTTCGGAGCGTTTCATGCAAAGTCGGTAAAGGAAAAGTCTTTTGATCAAATCGGACAACATGCGACGGACCATTTGCTGGCCCTATTTTCTACTTCAACTTCAGGAAATCGGACACATTGTTAAAGTATACCTTTTCGAGCACCTCCTTGGAAAGAGCAATGCCACGGTTCTTTTGTCCCCTGATTTCCACAGAGTCGGCAGTGCTCAAATATTTCCATAATAGCGCATAGTCGGCATCCAGTTCGGCGCGCTCTTGATCAAGTTGGGCCGGGGTCAATTCGTCTTGTGGTACACTGTTGCCAAAATCCGATCCGAACATGATGCGGTCTTGGTACTTTCCAAAGAACCGGTTCACCTTATCGCTGTCCTGTCTCGCCAAATCCCCGAACCGGGCCGCGGTTTCAACGTACATATTCGGATATTTTTCCAAGCGTTCGGCCACCATGTCCACGTTATGTGACATGCTGCCAAGATGTGCGCACAAAATCTTCAGGTCGGGGTTTTTTTCGATCCAATGGTCCCTTGCGGCAATAATGGTCTCGTAGGAAGGGATTTCAGGGAAATTGTAGGCATGGTACTGCGGATTGTTTTTGTAGTAGCCATAATGGGGGCTGGTGGGGTCCAGTTCCCGCCAGGCCTGTTCAGGTTCCGCGATGTGGGCCATTACCGGAATGTCCTTGCTTTTCAGGAAATCCCAGATGGGCTGTAACCTGGGGTCGTCGATTTGGATGTATTTGCCGGAAGCATCCTTGGTGACCATCCCGAAGTTTTTCCAGACTTTCACCATGCGGGCCCCTTCCCCGATTTCCTTGTCGAGCTGGGCTATGATCTTATCGGCATAATCCGGGGCGTCGATCCCAATTCCTATGTAACCCGAACAGAGGTAAAACAACTCGGGCCGGGCTTTGGCAACGGCCAAATAGTTGTCCCAGCTTCTGCTGACCCCTACCGAATCTTCATGGAAAACATCGACCAGAACGCCTTGCATGTTCCATTTTTTGAATGCTGCCGGCAAGTAATCGCGGTCGTATTTATAATGCGCGTGCACATCTATTTTTTTGATGGTTTGTTCGTTCATGACCATGATTTGGGCCTCATCGGGAGTCGTATTTTCCGCTTTCTTTTTGCAGGACATTATGCCCAGTAGGGCCATCAATAAGAGAATTCCTTTTTTCATATCCATAGAGATTAATGCTTTTGTAGTGAATTGGTTTTATTTTTTGGATTGTGGAGGAATGAAGTTAATAAAACTTTTATTGATACGCACCATCTGGGTTAAAACCTTTGAATTCCAATTCCTGCGGACAAAAAGGTTTTGTGGTTACCGTTGTCGGGCACCATTACAGTTCGCTGTCAAAGACCAAAGTATCGAGTTCGGAGGCCTTCCATGGGGTAATCTGCCCCTGGGTTCGAAATCGGATATGCCCAACGGTGCGACTGGAAATGGGAGGTTGCTCATTTCCCCAAGAATTCCTGATATAGGTGGTGATCGCGGCGATATCCTCATTTTGCAGGGTGGAGAAAGAGGGCATGATGGGCAAGATATCGGGATTGTCGTATTTCTTGCCATTGACCGTGATCGGACCTTCCATGCCATGCAACAATATCATGGCCAATTTATAATCGGGTCCGTTTACCCATTCCGATTGCTTTAAGGGAGGGGCGAAACGGGCCATACCTTCTCCTTGGGTGCCATGGCAATTGGCACATAGGTTTAAAAATTTTTGTCTTCCCATGGCATACACCTTATTATCTACTTCAAAGGTAGCGCCCGACGTCTTTTTTTCCTGTACGGGCTTGCCTGGCCAGGTCAATTTTCCGATCAGTGCATCGGGAACTTCTACTTGCGATAGCAAAACGGGCATTCGATTGAGGACCAGCTCCCCCGAGTCGTTGGAGCCCCTTGAATTGATGATTCCGTTGAAGAGGGCCTCCTTGATCCAGATCTGATCGGGGCCCAGGGAACTGCCCGCGATCTGGAAAAGCTGGTCGATCTCTTGTTGTTCTCCCTTGTTGGCTATGGCCGTGGCCAACATTTCCATGAATATTTCATGGCTCTGGTCGTAAGTCTTCCATGCTGGCCGGGAAAGCAGAAGGGCCAGAAAAGAGGTTTCCCGATTCTCGAGACTGCTCATCACCACATCACGGGCTACCGGGAGTTGGCCATAGGCGTCCAAAAATTTAATGTCGATTTCAAAGGCCAATGGGGCTTCGATTTTATGGCTGGCCAAAATCATCTGCATTTTCACCAAGGATGCGGCCCCATCATAATTCGATTTTATAAAAGTTTCCAAAGCCTCCAAGATCTCCGGATGTCGTTCCGCTGAAGCCATACAAAGTTGTATCGCAGCTTGCACCACTTTGGGATCGGCAGCACTGAGGGCATCGAGATAAAGGTCGGGTTGGTCATAGCCCAACCCTTCCAAGGTCCATAAGGCGTGCAATTGCCCCAGGGCATTACCTTTTGCAAGCTGGTTTTTTAGTTCGGGCAGCATCGAAAGGTCCCCTTTTTCGACCAGCAGCCGTTGGGCCATGTCACGGGTCCATCCATTGGCACTGCCCAACTGTTCCGCCAAGGTCTTCGGATGGGCCGAGGCCAGGTCAAGGGGTTTTGTGCTTGCGGCATTTTTCGATTTTATGCGCCAAATACGGCCCATATGTACGGGTTTGTCCAATTTCCTTGCCAAGGTGACTTCTTTCAGGTAAGGGGTCATATAGGGGGCATCCTGAATAACGCCCTTGTACATATCAACCACGTACAAACTGCCATCGGGCCCTGAAGCCAATGATATGGGCCGGAAACGTTCATCGGTGGAGGCCAGGAATTCACGGTCTGCATAGGCCCCTTTCGCGCTCAGTATAAAACCTTCCTCGATCACCTTGTTTCTTTTGATCAGGTTGGCGGTAGGCTCACAGACAAAGGCATCGCCCAAATAGTTTTCAGGCATCGCATCGCCGCGATAGACCAAAGGACCACAGGCGGAAGCGAATTCCAATAATCGGCCTTCCTCATCCAGGGTGCCCGGCACATAGCCCCGGTTCACCGCAGTATTGCTCCGTATCGGGAATACCTCCCGTTCCAGGGTGAGTCCATGATCGATACCGCTGGTCGCACTATGGTTTTTATTTTGACCAAGTGTATTGGGAGGCACGAGATCGGCATGCAGTTGCGACCAGTTATAATTATAGAACAACCTGCCCGCATCGTCGTGGGCGATGCCCCATTGTCCGCGAAACTCGGTTTCATCCTTGATCCAATTCCCGTTGATTTGGCGATAGCGGTATTTCGATTTGGCATTGTAGTACCAATTATCCATCCCGCGCAAAAGTCCGTTCGCCGAGTGTTCGGGCATTCCTGATCCCCCGTAGGTAGAATCGATCAGCGTTTTACGATCGGCTTTAAAATCGCCATCGGTATCCTCTACGTGCCAAAGCGGAATGTTTTCCGCCACCAGGGCGCCACCCTGGATCACGGCAAGGGCCCTGGGCAATACCAAACTATCGAGAAAAACTTGGCCACGGTCCATGCGTCCATCCCCATCATCATCGAAAAGTACCGAGATACGGCCAACGGGGTCTTCTTCACCGGTGCCTTCGATATCGGCCATAAAACCGAGCATCTCCACGACCCATAAACGCCCCCCCTCATCGAAGGAGATGGCCACGGGATCTTGTATCAAGGGTTCGGCTGCCACCAGTTGTATTTCCAGAGTTTCATCGGCCAGTACAAAAGAATTTAAGGCTTCGGCGGGAGATAGGGGCGGGGAAGGCCCTCGCTGGCAAGCAAGAAAGAGACCTATACCTGTTAGGAAAAGGAGGTTGCTTTTTCTAACGGTGGCTAAGATTTTCATTCGGAAACAGCATTTTTTACTAAGATAAAAGATAATTCGATGGGACGCCATTAAAATATAAAAGAGGCCGCAAATACCATTAGGGCAGCGAATGTCCCAACGACCAAGGTGCCCAGGGTATATACCTTGTAACCGGTTTTTACATCGATACCTGAAAATTGGGTCAGTATCCAGAACCCGCTGTCATTGGCATGGGATACCACCATGGCCCCGGCGCCGATGGCGGCTACTACCAATGCTTTGTCCATTTCAGTGGTGAAGCCCATGGTGACCAGCAAGGGTGCGATGATCGATGCGGTAGTGATAAGGGCCACTGTAGAAGAGCCTTGGGCCGTTTTGATCGCGGCACAGAGAAAAAATGGGAGCCAGATGCCAAGATTGGCACCTGACAGTGAGTCTGCCAAGGTATCGGCTATACCGCTGTTCTGCAGAATTGTACCGAAAACACCGCCTGCCCCGGTAATCAAAATAATATTGGAGGCATCGGCCAAAGCCTTCCCTACCCAACCCGTGGTCGATAGCATTTCCCTGTCCCACTTTTTGGGCAACAAAAAGGAAAACAACATCCCGATGATCAGGGCAATTATAGGAGACCCGACGAAAGAAATCAAATTGACGAGACCAGAGGGTTCCTGGCCTTCGGTCAGGTTGAACTCCATGACCGATTTGCCTATGATGAGTAAAATGGGAATCAAAATGGGCAGGAACGCTTTGAATGCCCCGGGGGCCTGCTTCATCTTTTCCTGGATGGTTTCTTCGGTCACCTCCGGATTGGGATCTATATAGTACTTTGACCCCATTTTTTTACAATAAACTACCGCCACGACCAAGGAAAGCATACCGATGACCAATCCCACCAACATCACCAAGCCCACATCGGCACCGATGATGCCCGCAGCGGCGATAGGCCCGGGGGTAGGGGGTACCAGAACATGGGTGATCATCAGGCCCAGGATCAAAGCGGTCGCCGTTCCCACGATTGATAGGCCCGCCCTCTTGCTAAGGCTCTTGTTCAATGGGCTGAGGATGATGAAACCGCTATCGGCGAACACGGGAATGGAAACGATATAGCCCACGATGCCCATGGCCGCATGCACCCTTTTTTTACCGATGATTCGCAGCACGACTTCCGCCAGTTTATAGGCTCCGCCCGAGTGTTCCAAAAATGCCCCGATAATGACGCCAAGCACGATAACGATCCCTATTTTTCCGAGGGTTATCCCAAATCCGTCATTGACAAGATTTACGATGGTTTCCAACGACATGCCCGAAAAAAGGGCAAAAAACAAGGCCGCGCATAAGAGAGCGAGAAATGGGTGGACGTTATATTTTACGGTGAGCAAAATAATGATCAGAACACTGACAAGAAGTAATGTAATGGCTATCATGGTTTGGTTATCTAGTGGGCATCCCGAGTAACCTCGGCGCCCGATTTACCGACTAGAAAGTCAAGATCGGCCCCTAAATGGGATTGCTGTACGGTTTTGGTGTAAAGACTTGTATAACCCCTGTCTACGGGAGGTTTGGGCGGCGTCCAGGCAGCACGGCGCTTCTCGAGTTCGGCCTCCGAAACTTCCAGGTGCAATTTGCGATTGGGCACGTCGAGTACGATGTGGTCCCCAGATTGTACCAGGGCCAATACGCCACCAATACTCGATTCCGGGGAAACATGCAATACCACGGTGCCAAAAGCGGTACCGCTCATTCTTCCATCGGAAATGCGAACCATGTCCTTCACTCCTTTTTTGAGCAATTTCTCAGGAATATCCATATTGCCCACTTCGGCCATGCCCGGATATCCTACCGGCCCCACGCCCTTGAGTACCATAATACTGTTTTCATTGATATCCAGATCGGGCTGGTCTACCTTGGCCAGAAAATCCTCGATGGTCTCGAAGACCACTGCCTTGCCCCGGTGGGTCATCAATTTGGGCGTGGCGGCGGAGGGTTTGATTACCGCGCCATCTTTACAAAGGTTGCCGTACAATACCGCGATACCGGCTTCTGCCATGAAAGGCTTGTCGTATTGGGCGATGACTTCCGCATTGTAGCATTCCGCCTTTTCGCAATTATCGGTCAGTGCCTTGCCATTGACCGTGATCACATTTTTGTGGAGCTGCGCCTTCATTTCCTTGATGACTACGGGCAGCCCGCCCGCATCGAAAAAATCTTCCATAAGAAACTTACCGGAGGGCATCAAATTTACCAAAAGGGGAATTTTACTGCCCAGGGTATCAAATTCCTTTAGGTTCAACTTTACCCCGATTCTTCCTGCAATGGCCAATAAATGGATGATAAAATTGGTGGATCCACCCACGGCCGCATTCACTTTGATCGCATTTTCAAAGGCTTCCTTAGTCAATATTTTAGATAATTTGAGGTCTTCTTTTACCATCTCTACGATACGTCTGCCCGATAGCTGGGCCATCACTTTTTTTCGTGAGTCGACGGCGGGTATCGCCGCCGCGCCCGGAAGGGTAAGTCCGAGCGCCTCGACCATGCATGCCATTGTCGAGGCGGTGCCCATGGTCATACAGTGGCCTGCACTTCGGGCGGAACAAATTTCAGCTTCGATCTGGTCTTCGGGGGTGAAGCCCTCGTTTTTGATCTTGTCCTTCAACTGCCATACAAAAGTCCCCGAACCGATGCGTTCGCCCTTATATTTCCCATTCAACATGGGTCCGCCGGGCACCACGATGGTAGGAAGGTCAACACTGCAGGCTCCCATTACGGTCGATGGGGTGGTTTTGTCGCAACCGGTAAGCAGCACGACCCCGTCCAACGGATTGGCCCTGATGCTTTCCTCGGTATCCATACTGGCCAAATTCCTAAAAAGCATGGCGGTGGGCCTCATCAGGATTTCACCCATGCTGGTGACGGGAAATTCAAAGGGTACCCCACCTGCTTCCAAGACGCCACGTTTTACGAATTCGGCGAATTCGCGAAGATGGCCGTTGCAAGGCGTGAGTTCCGACCAGGTATTGCAGATGCCTATGACCGGCCGCCCTTCAAAATAGTCGTTGGGGTAGCCTTGGTTGCGGAGCCAAGACCGATGTAGAAATGCCGATTTGGCATCTTTTGGATCGAACCAATCCTGACTCCTCAATTTCTTGTCCTTTTTGTCTTTCATGCTGTATGGTTTGTGTGGTAGCTGGAGAAAATCAACATTAATAATTTCGTAATCAAGGTATGATCTTTACTGCAGTTCACAAAATGAAAAGCGCAATTAATTATGATCTTGGTTTCTTTTGTTCAAAAATTTTACGATTATAACAATCTTTTGTTACTTTTAAGAGGTGCCCCAACCCAATGATATTTGGGCTGGGGGCGAACAGCATATGAAAGATCAATGGAAAGATAGGGCTGCCGTAATCACGGGCGCGGCGAATGGCCTTGGAAACGCCCTGGCAAGGCACTTGCTTGGGCAAGGGGCAAAGGTTGCCTTTTTAGATCGCGATTTGGAAGGAATCCAAAAATCGATCCCAAAAGATGCCAAAAATGCTTTTGCCTATGCCCTCGATGTGGTTGACTATTCGGAAGTGGAGAAAGCCGTTGCGCATTTTGCCCTTAAGGCAGGCAGGATCGATATTTTGGCCAATTGTGCCGGTATCGTCGGCAAAACCGGCATCAAGAGCCATGAGGTCACTTTTGAGGATTTCAATCGGGTATTGGCCGTCAATGTATTGGGCTCTTTCAATACGTTCAAGGCGGTGGTGCCCTATATGATGAAACAATATTATGGCAGGGTGTTGCACGTGGCCTCCATAGCGGGCAAGGACGGCAATGCGGGTATGGTGGCCTACTCTACCTCCAAAGCGGGGGTCATTGGAATGACGAAGGTTCAGGGCAAGGAATATGCCGAAACGGGCATTTTGGTCAACTCCATTGCTCCGGCAGTGATCGAAACCGATATTTTGAAGGGCCAATCCGCGGAACAGATAAAGTATATGACCGATAAAATACCCATGAAACGTTGTGGCACCATCGAAGAATTCGTGACCGTTGCCAGTTTTATCCTTTCATCGGAAAACAGTTTTAGCACGGGCTTTACCTTTGATTTGAGCGGAGGAAGGGCACTGTATTAGGGCTGGGTAATTTTTAATATCAAATCGGTTGTTGTTGGACGTCCGAACCCGTTGACAGGCCATATAATATTATAAACAAGCGGTTTATGAAACGCAGAAAATTTATCGGAACAACCTCGGCGGGGGCCTTGGCGATGGCCATGCCCATTCTCCCGACCTTCCCTTCCCTCGGACCCGACACCCGCTTTGGATTGGCTGAGGCCTCTTATATGCTTCGCCGATACCGCAAGATGGAGAGCGCCGAACTATCCTCCATTTATCAATGCCCTCGACATGATCGAACATTTTAGTTCCCTCGGTTTTGGAGGGGCTCAGTTGACCATGTCGGGCTTGGATTCCGACTTGGCCAAAAAAATTACTGAAGCGCAGGAAAGAGCTCAATTTTTTCATGGAGGGGCAAATAAGACTTCCCAAAGATGATCGGGAGGTAGCCCGCTTCGAGCAGGAAGTGAAAGAGACCAAGGCCATGGAAGTCGATGTCGTCCGCACCGTATGCCTGTCGGGACGGCGATATGAAAATTTCGATTCCCGTGATGCTTTTGAACAATTCAGGGCAGCCTCCGTCCGATCCCTGCAACGTGCTGAACCCATCATGCGCAAACATCGGATGAAACTTGCGGTCGAAAACCATAAAGATTGGCGTATTGCCGATTTTCTGGAAATCCTGAAGGGAATCGATAGTGAATGGATAGGGGTGACCTTGGATACCGGCAATAACCTTTCATTACTTGAGGACCCCATGGAGGTGGTAAAGGCACTCGCGCCTTACGCCCATACCGTGCACTTAAAAGATATGGCCGTAGAGGAATATGAAGACGGCTTTCTGATGTCGGAAGTGAATTTGGGAGATGGTTATCTTGACATCGAAGGAATGATTTCGGTCATCAGAAAGCATAATCCAAATATTCGTTTTAATTTAGAGATGATTACACGGGACCCCCTGGAAATACCTTGTTTGACAGAAAAATATTGGGCGACTTTCGATCCCATGCCCGCTACCGAACTGGCAAGGTTCCTGCATAATATCAAACATCACATAGCCAAACAACCGTTGCCCAGGGTTTCCGATATGGCCGTTGACGCACAGTTGGCGTTGGAAGACGAAAATAACAGAATATCCTGTATTTACGCCAAAAAACATTACGGCTTCAGCTAAGCAAACAAAACAATTTTGAATATGGCCCAGACAGCACTTCCAGGTATCAAACTATTTAACCTTAAAGGCAAATGTGCCCTCATTACAGGGGGTTCCAAGGGGCTGGGCCTCGCCATGGCGGCCGGCTTGGCCTCGGCCGGTGCCGATGTGGCCTTATTGAACAGGAATCTGGAAGAGGGCCGAACTGCGGCGGATCAATTGCGAAAAAGACTATGGGGTGAAGGCAAAGGCCTTTGCCGCCAACGTCACCGACCTGGCTGAGGTCGAGGCCGTGGTAGCCTCGGTGGTAAAGGCATTTGGTCATGTCGATATTCTCATCAACAGCGCCGGCATCAATATCAGGGGGCCCATCGATGCCTTGAAGCCGGAAGAATTCCAACAGGTCATGGACGTGAATGTTACCGGTACCTGGAACACTTCAAGGGCCGTAACCCCTTATATGAAAAAACAGGGCGGAGGCCGCATCATCAATATGGCAAGTACCTTGGGTTTGGTGGGCCTTGCCAACCGAACCCCTTACGCCACCAGCAAGGGTGCGGTGGTGCAGATGACCAGGGCACTGGGCCTCGAACTGGCACCTTTCAACATCAATGTGAACGCCATTTGCCCGGGGCCCTTCCTTACGGAAATGAACATTCCCATTGCCGATACGCCCGAGGCCAAAAATTTCATCGTTGGGGCCACGGCCCTTGCCCGATGGGGGGAACTCAATGAAATTCAGGGGGCGGCGATTTTCCTGGCCAGTGATGCCGGAAGTTATATGGTGGGATCGATGCTCACCGTTGATGGTGGGTGGACGGCCAAATGAAAAAAGGTTACACATGAATGCCCTGACATACTAAGGCAGGTCAAAAATTTGAAAAATGCCTAGAAATTCAGCACAAAAGAAGTTTGGATAAAAGGGATCGAGTGCACCTTGATCGTGCCGTCGTGGAGGTGCATGATTTGTTTTGAGAGGCTCAGTCCAATTCCGGTCCCCGTATTTTTAGTGGTAAAAAAGGGAACAAAAATCTCATCGATAAGGTCTGGTGGAATGCCCGGGCCATTATCCCTCACTTCAATGTATTTCTTGCCATTTTTGGTCATGCCAGCTAAGATATTCAATTGCCCGTTCTCCTGTTTAACAAGGGATTGAATGGCATTTTTACTGAGATTGACCAATATTTGTGAGATCTGTTTCTCGTCTATGAAAAACTCAAGATCTACTGGATCAGCGACTACATTGAATGTGATTGTACCCTTTTTGTTTTCCTGGTCCATTAATACCTTAACCTTGTCCAATAGGTTTTGGGCACTGACCAAAGACCGATCCGGTTTTGGTAAACTGAGAAAACTTCGATAAGATTGCACGAACTCCATCAAATCGGTTCCTTGCCCTTTGATCACTTCCAATCCTTTCACCGTGTTCTGGATCTGGCTTTCATTGAACTCCCTTATGGGCACCGACCCCTTTTCTGTTTTAAAATATTTCAATATCGATTCAGATATGGAGGTAATGGGGGTAATGGTATTCATGATCTCATGGGTGAGCACCCTAATCAAACGCACCCATGAATCGGTTTCCTTCTCATCGAGCTCTTTGTGGATGTCTTGGACCACCACCAATAAAAGGGCCTGTCCATCGACCGAAATGGCGGATGCCTTCAGGGCAAGCTGGGTCTTCTCCCGTTCGTTAGCCAATTGGAAAATCTTGCTATCAAAAGGCTGTAGGTCTTCAAAGAGTGTATAGAGGTCTTCATCGACCTGCTTCAACTGTTTGATATGGTTTAAAGGTGTATAATTGAGCAAACGTTCGATTTTAGGATTGGCGTAGACAATGTGCCCTTTTGTGTTCACCGTTAAAATACCGATGTCGGCCTGCCTTAAAATTTCTTGATAGTACTGTTCTTGAGCCTGTTTTTTGAGGTGGATCTCCTGGATCATCACGTTGAGCATATTGAGGCTATGATTGAGCTCTTCCAGTGATTTCACGCTCAATTTTTCAGGAAAACGCAAGGTGAAATCCTCGTTCTTGATCGCATCGAAAAAGTAGGCAATCTTTCTGTTGGTATGGTTCACATAACGGATCAACATAGAGGTCTCAACGATCAATAAGACCAAGGCCAGACCGGCGATGATCAATTGGTTGCCAAACAGGAAGTAACCTACTGCCAATGCTGTTGCCGACAACAACGTGATCCGGAACAACAACTGCAAATAAATATACCTGCTTACCATATGCTTTGTGATATAGGGTTAATAATAAGGCTTTTAATGCTTCCTTGCAATGAATCACAAAGAACCACTTAGTTATCGATTTTCTTTAACTTGTTGTAAAGGGTTTGTCTTGAAATTCCCAATTGTTCGGCAGCCGCGCTGTAGTTTCCGTTGTTTTGATTCAGGGCATTGGTAATCATCAATAGTTCCATTTCTTCCAAGGTGTTGGGACCCGAATCGCTCAGTGTCGATGATTTTGGGCTCAAAAGAAAATCTGCCGGTTTCAGAACGTTCCCTTCCGACAGAATAACTGCCCGCTCAATGGTATGCAACAATTCACGGACGTTTCCTGGCCATGAATATGACATGAGCTTCTCCTGGGCGGCCTGATTGATGCGCAAGCCTTGCTTGCCGTATTTCGCAGTGAACTTGTTGAGATAAAAATCGGCCAAAACCAGAATATCGCCTTCCCTGTCCCGCAAGGGGGGAACTTCTATGTAAATGGTATTAATACGGTAAAGAAGGTCTTCCCGGAACAGACCATCTGCGACCATAGTGTCTAAATTACAATTGGTCGCGCAGATCAATCGGATATCTACCGGAACAGGTTTATTGGATCCCACCCGGACCACCGTTTTATTTTGGATGGCCGATAGGAGTTTTGACTGTGCCTGTAGAGATAAATTCCCAATCTCGTCCAAAAATAGCGTGCCGCCGCTGGCCGCTTCGAATTTGCCCGCTCTTTCGTCCTTAGCATCGGTAAAGGCGCCTTTCATATGGCCAAAAAGTTCGCTTTCAAATAGGTTTTCCGAAATCGACCCCATATCCACCGAAATGAAAACCTCTTTGTTCCGTGTCGATAGGTTGTGGAGTTGCCTGGCGATCAGTTCCTTTCCAGTGCCATTTTCACCCGTGACCAATACATTGACATCGGTCTTCGCAATCTTGGCGACCAGGCCCAAAACCGAATGAAGGGCCTTGGAATTGCCGACTATGAAATTTTTGTTCTGGTTGAGGAGTTGCTTCAAACTCGTTTCTTTTTGTTTCAGTTGTTGCACTTCCTTTCTCGACTTTCGCAACTCAAACGCCGATTTTAAGGTGGCGAGAAGTTTGTCGTTGTTCCAAGGTTTTAGTACAAAATCGGTGGCCCCCTCTTTAAGGGCCTGCACCGCCAAATCAATGGCGCCATAGGCGGTCATCGTAATCACTGAGATCTGTGGGGCCTTTTTCTTGATTTCCCTGAGCCAGTACAGACCTTCGTTTCCTGTATTCACCCCGGCTGAAAAATTCATGTCGAGAAGAACGATATCGTAGTCCTTTAAGTCGGCAAACGACGAGATTTGATTTGGGTTCGATAGGGTGACCACTTTTTTGTACTCAAATTGCAAAAGAATCTCCAAAGCACTCAGTACGCTCTTGTTGTCGTCTACCACCAATATTTTTGCATCCAGCATAACCTAATGATTAAAGTGCTTGATAAAATTACGATTTGAAATTAATCAAAAACCAATAGTGTCCATTTTTTTGACAATATATGTAAAACTATTTTACATTTTCATCTATGCCTTTCAATTATATAATTTTAATGTATTGATAATGAGATACTTCAATTCTTGGCACAACAATAGTATTGCAAATGGCACACCAATTATTAATATGAACATACTTTTTAAAATAGTGGTCGTCTTGATTTTTCTTTTTTGCTCTAAAATGGTTGGGCAGCAAAGTTGGACATTGGAAGATTGTGTCACCTATGCCCTGGAGCATAATCTACAATTGAACGATTTTGAATATACCGAGTTGGCCAATGGGGAGACTTATAAGCAATCGGTCAGAAGCCTCCTCCCAAGGATTAACGGTTTTTCAAGCTATGATATTCGCTTCGGCCGATCAATCGATCCCAATGACAACAGCATTGTGAATACCGATTTTTTCTCTAATAATTATTCCTTGGAAGCAACGGTCGACCTTTTTCAGGGTTTTCAGAAACAAAATGCCATCAAGGCTTCAAAATTGGTTTATAGGGCTGCACAAGAAGAGACCTTGCAACAAAAATATCTTTTGGCTTTTAGGGTGATGCAGGCCTTTTATGATATAAAATTTTTCGAAGGCCTGGTAGCAATTTCAAAAGAACAATTGTCCGTTTCGGAAACCAATTATAAATTGATCAAAAAGCAAATCGAACTAGGACTTAAGGCAGGGGCCGATCTATACGAGGCCGAGTCGATTTTGTTCAGTGACAAATTAAGGGTGACCCAAAGCGAAAATCAATTGCAAACGGCAAAATTGAAATTGATCCAGGAAATGAACTTGGAAAAAGTAAGTGATATCGTTACACAGATCGCAATGATTGACTCCCTTGCATCGGGTTCCGGTGATGAATTGCTGGTAGAACCCATTTATTCGGAGGCCAAAACTTTTATACCCATTATCAAAGCCCAAGAACTTCGGGTGAAAGCCGCCCAAAAGCAATTGGCCATGGCCCGGGGTGGGTTTTATCCTTCCATTTCCCTTTTTGGGGGTTTGGGAACCGGATATTTTGAAACCAACAAGGACTCCTTGGGCATGACCATACCATTTCGACAACAGTTTCGGGACAATACCTATCAATATGTTGGGATAAGTTTAAATGTTCCGATCATGAATGGCTGGTCTGCCCGTTCCCGTGTCAATCAACAGAAAATAGAACGTTTGCGGGCAGAGAATAATCTTGAGGTCCAGGAGCAATTGCTCTTTCAAGCCATTCAGCTTTTGGTACAAGAGAATAATGCGCTGCAGATAGAGTATGTACAAAGTAACGAAAAGTTGAAATCGCAGAATGTCGCTTTTACCATAACCCAAAAACGCTATGAACAAGGAATGATCAATGCCATTGAGTTATTTACGGCGAAAAATTTACTGGCTTCGGCCCAAAATGAAAACCTACAGGTGCGCCTGCGATCCGAGGTGAACAAAAGCACTTTGGCATTTTACCGAGGTTTGCCGGTATTCAACATTAATTAAAGGAACAAATATAAAATGGACATTAAAATTGAAAAGAAAAAGGGAATAAGACCTAAGCATTATGGATATATTGCCTTGGGCCTCTTAGTTATATTTATTGGCTATCAGCTCATTTTCTCTACATCGGTATCTACGTTTCGAACCGAAAAGAATAAACTCTCCATTGCAGATGTAACCCAAGGGAAGTTTGATGATTACATTACCATCAACGGGAATGTAGCGCCTATCGCAACCATTTACATGGATGCCTATGAAGGGGGTCGGGTGGAAGAAAAATTAATTGAGGAAGGCGCCATGGTCAAAAAAGGCGATATCATCCTCAAGTTGGAGAATATGAACTTGTATGAGCAAATCTTACAGAGCGAGAGTAATTTGGCATTGAAGCAAAACGACCTGCGATCTACCAAGCTTAATTTTGATTCTAGGCAGGTTGAAGGAAAAAAATCCCTGGCCACATCGGGTACAGATCTACAGAAATCCAAAAGAAATTTTGAACAGAACCAGGCACTATATAATGATGAGTTGATATCAAAGGAAGTATATCTGACCTCTAAAGAAAATTATGAGCTTGCCCAGAAACAGTTTGAGATCATTAAGTTACAGACCGAGAACGATGAGGAATTGCGCAAAACATCTTTGACCGGACTGGATGCAGACTTGGCAAGGATGCAAAAAACATTGGGTATGGTATATCAACGATTAGACCATCTAAATGTGCGTGCACCTGCCGATGGACAATTGGGTTTTTTGGATGCGGAAATAGGACAAAGTATTGCCCAAGGGGAACGCATTGGGCAGATCAATGTACTGACCGATTATAAGATCGAGGCTACCATTGACGAACATTATATTGATAGGGTACAACGAGAATTACTGGCGACCTTGGAACGAAATGGTAATGAGTTCCCTTTGCGCCTTAGAAAGGTATATCCGGAAGTTCGAAACGGGAAATTTAAGGTAGACCTCGTTTTTACCGGAGATAAACCGGAAACGATTAGAACAGGGCAGAGCTATAATATAAAGTTACAGTTGGGCGAGTCAAGTGACGCCCTACTGCTGCCGAAAGGAAGTTTCTTTCAAAGTACGGGAGGCCAATGGATCTTTGTGGTCAATGCAGACGGCAATGAGGCCCTAAAAAGGAATATAAGAATTGGAAAACAGAACTCCAGATATTATGAAGTAATGGAAGGTCTTCAAGCAGGAGAGAAGGTCATTACCAGTAATTACGACAACTTCGGGGAAGCCGAAAGGATCGTTTTAAAATAAACCCTGGAAAGTGTCACATCGGGCGTGATCGGGATGTCTTTAAATAAAAATAATTAGCCATAACAAGAACATAATTGAACTAATAATGATACAGATCCAAAATTTAAAAAAGAGTTTTAGAACGGAAGAAGTGGAGACCTTGGCTTTGAACAAGGTGAACATGAAAATAGTCGAAGGTGAATTTGTCGCCATCATGGGGCCATCGGGTTGCGGTAAATCCACTTTGTTGAACATCATAGGCATGTTAGACAATCCCACGGAGGGCAGCTACCAGTTTGCGGGCCACGAGGTCGGTGGCCTCAAAGAACGCCAGCGTACTGAACTTCGAAAGGGCAATCTGGGCTTTGTTTTCCAAAGCTTTAACCTTATCGACGAACTTACCGTTTTCGAAAATGTGGAGCTTCCCTTGATCTACCTTAAGATGAAAAAGAGCGAGCGGCGTGAAAAGGTAATGAAAGTACTTGAGCGAATGAAAATCGCACATAGGGAAAAGCATTTCCCCCACCAGTTGTCGGGCGGGCAGCAGCAACGCGTAGCCATTGCCAGGGCAGTCGTCACCAACCCAAAATTGATCCTTGCCGATGAGCCGACCGGGAATCTGGATTCGAAAAACGGCATCGAGGTCATGAATCTCTTGACAGAACTGAACCAAGAGGGCACCACCATCGTCATGGTTACCCACTCTGATCGCGATTCACACTATGCCCATAGGGTCATCAACCTATTTGATGGGCAGGTGGTCACCGAAAGCCATAATCGGGCGATAGGGGCCATGGCTTAGGCCTCCATTGGAAGTATCGGTAGTTTATTCATCAATCAAATCAATCATCATGTTCAGGAACTATGTAAAAATAGCTTGGCGGAACCTTCTTAAAAACAAGGGCTATACAGCAATCAATATTGTTGGTCTGGCTGTAGGGATCTGTTGCTTTCTCTTGCTATCGATGTTCGTAAAGAGTGAATTCAGCTATGACCGTTTTCATTCGAACGGAGATCGTATCTACAGGGTCTGGCAGGATGAAAACTACGGTCCCAAGGAAAATTTTCTGAACACGGTGACCCCCGTTTCCATGGTCTCGGTATTGCAAGAAAATTATCCTGAAATTGAGTCGGGTACCAGGGTATACCCTTTCAATGCCTTGGTAAAAAGAGACCAAAATGAATTCAATGAACCCTTACGGGCCGTTGACCCATCTTTTTTTAAGATTTTCGATTTCGAACTTCTCGAAGGCAATCCCGAATCCCCTTTTACGGGTGCCAATTCGATCGTCTTAAGCGAAACGGCGGCAGATAAATATTTTGGCCCGGAAAATCCACTCGGAAAAACATTGGAGCTACAAATGGACGAGGAATCCATCTTTTTCGAGGTGAGCGGGATCATGGCCAATCCGCCGGAAGAATCAAGCATCCAGTTCGATCTGTTGGTTTCGTTGGAAAACGAGGCACGCTTTTTTAGTGAACAGGCCAGGCGAAATTGGTTCAGTGTTTCTGTGGAGTCCTATTTGTTATTGGAACCGGATCAAACAGCCGCGGATCTGGAGGCCAAATTCCCAAAGGTTATCGAACAATACTTGGGAGATAATTATCAGGAAGGCACTTTTTTTCTGCATTTGCAGCCCTTAAGCGAAATTCATCTCGACAATTCGCTGCCTGCCGGGATCGAACCGATATCAAATGCCAAATATTCCTATGTAATGGCCACCATTGGTTTAATGATATTGCTTTTGGCCTGTATCAACTTTGTTACCCTTGCCGTGGGCCGATCCTTTTCGAGGGCGACCGAGGTAGGGGTTCGAAAAGCCCTAGGGGCCTTTCGTAGTCAAATACGGTATCAATTTTGGGGCGAAGCGTTGCTGATAACCATGCTTTCGGTGGTATTCGGAATTTTTTTGTCATTTCTTTTTTTGAATACATTCAACGGACTAACGGGGAAATCGCTCACCATTTCAATGGATATCGGTTTTCTGGCGGCGGCGCTTGGCTGCATCGCTTTCATTGCTTCGGTCGCCGGTATTTATCCATCACTGGTCCTTTCGAACTTTAATCCCGTGGAAGTTTTGGTCAGGAAAAAGGTCAAAGGGGCTTCCATGGGCCTGTTCGGAAGGGCTTTGGTGGTGGCCCAGTTCGTTACCGCCATGGTCATGATCATCAGCACCCTGGTCATTGGCCGTCAAATCGATTTTCTGGTCGGCAAGGATTTGGGCTATCAAAAAGATGCCATTGTGGTGGTGCCTACCCATCAGTCTGGGGAAGCCGCCGATAAAATGGCCAAATTATATATCGATGCACTCAAAAAACAGCCCCAGGTGGCCGATGCAGCCGTTTCGATTTTCAGTTTTAATGAAAACTCCTGGTTCGAGGCGGGCTTTACCGATGCCAAAAACACCTATAGGGAATTTGCCTTTAACGGGGTGGATGCCCATTTTTTAAAGACCCATAACATTGAAATCGTTGCTGGCAGGGATTTTGAGGAAGGCAATGTGAGTGATGCGCACAATGGGATTTTGGTCAATGAAACTTTTGTTCGGGAATTTGGACTGGACAATCCAATAGGCACTTCATTTGATAAATTCGGGGTCACTATTGTAGGGGTCGTCAAGGACTTCAATTTTCAATCGTTGAACTACCCCATAAGTCCGCTCTTGTTGAGCATGAATCCCGACCCCATTTTTAGGAACGTCGAGAATATCGGCGCCCGTTATTTTTCCCAACCCAGAATTTCGGTACGCTTGACCGGCACCGATCTGCAATTGAACATTGGGCTTTTGAAATCGACCTGGGAACAGATCAACCCGTCCCAGGAATTTGAGTACACATTTTTGGATCAAGCCCTGGCCGCGCAATATCAAAATGAACAGCGATCCAAAACCATTGTCAACATCGCATCCATTTTATCCATATTCATCGCTTGCATGGGCCTTTTCGGGTTGGCTACCTTGTCGGTAGCGAGAAGAACCGCCGAAATCGGCATACGAAAGGTGATGGGGGCAACGATGTCCAATATCGTGATCATGATCTCCAAAGACTTTGTGAAGTTGGTAGTGGTCGCATCCTTGGTCGCTTTCCCGCTGGCCTGGTGGGCCATGAAACTTTGGTTGCAGGATTTTGCCTATAGTGTGGGCTTGCCGTGGTGGGTATTTGTGGTTTCAGCTTTGGGGGTGGTCGCCCTTACCCTTTTTACCGTTGGTTTCCAATCGGTAAGGGCATCTCTGGCCAACCCTGTGAACTGTTTACGGTCCGAATGAAAATGATCATCAATCATCAATCAAAAAATAAATAATCATGTTTAAAAATCACATCAAAATAGCCTGGAGAAGCCTAAAAAAGCAACCCTTTCTTACTTTTCTGAACACCTTCGGACTTGCCATTGGCATGGCCGGAGGCCTGCTGATCGCTTTGTACATTTATGATGAACTGAGTTATGACAAAATGTTCGCCGATGCCGATCGCATTCACAGAATAAATGCGGATATAAAATTTGGGGGAGACGCACGAGAATTTGCGGTTACCCCTCCTCCTATGGCAGCAGCATTAAAAAGCGATTTTTCAGAGGTTGAGCTGGTCACTCGTTTTAGAACAAGGGGCAGTGCATTGGTGCGTAAATCAGACAGCGAGGACAATGTGAAGGAAGAGCATACGACCTATGTAGATCATACATTTTTTGACATGTTCGGAATAAAAATGTTGGCTGGAAATCCGGAAAACGCCTTAAAAGAGCCCAATACACTGGTAATGACCAAAACGGCCGCAGAAAAGCATTTTGGAATCGGCAATGCAGTAGGGCAGAGTTTACTGTTGAACAATGAAGAAACCTATACGGTGGCCGGAGTGATTGACGATTTTCCCAAAAATTCGTTTTTAAGGGAATATTCCATTTTTGAAGCAATGAAAGGGTATGAAGACTCTAAAGCGGTCGACTGGGGCAGCAACAACTACCAAACCTTCATTAAACTTATTCCTTCTGCAAATGTTGCAGATATTCAACAACCCTTACAAGGGTTTTTGGGCAAGTACGTAATACCCGGGGCACAGCAATTCATGCCGGGAATTACCGAAGAGCAGTTCAAAGCAGCGGGAAACTATTTGATATATAGCACAATACCTTTGACCGATATCCATTTAAACTCTGAACGGGTAGCGGAAATTAGCGCAAATAACGACATTCAGAGTATTTATATTCTTTCGTTTATAGCCATTTTCCTTATTGTTTTGGCAAGTGTCAATTTCATGAACCTGTCTACCGCGCATTCCCTGAAGCGCTCCAAAGAAGTGGGGGTGCGGAAAACCTTAGGCTCCAATAGAATGGATTTGGTCGGACAGTTTTTAATAGAGTCGGGTTTGATTTCCTTCTTATCATTGGTATTGGCCCTAATACTTGCCTTGATCGCCTTGCCTTTTTTTAATGCGCTGGCCGATAAGGACATTTCAATGCCTTTTACAAATCCTATTTTTTGGTTGGTTTTATTCGGGTCTGTGTTGTTACTAGGCCTATTCTCGGGCAGTTACCCAGCTTTTTTTATGTCGCGCTTCATGCCTGTTACGGTGTTGAGGGGTGGAGGGCAAAATAGCATTGCAGGCGGGAACGTAAGAAATTCACTAGTCATTTTTCAGTTTGCCATTTCAGTATTTTTGATTGTAAGTACACTCGTTGTCTATCAACAATTAAAGTACATTCAAGAAAAAGACTTGGGTTTTTCTAAGGACCAGGTCCTGATTATCAATGATGTTTATGCCGCGGGCTCCAAGACGACCTCCTTTAAAGAGCAGGTAAGGCAATTGAGTTTTGTAAAAAATGCGACTTTAAGCAGTTTTTTTCCGACCCCATCAAGCCGAAGTGACTCCACTTTTAGTCCCGAAGAGGGCGCGACCAATCAAGAAAATGCCGTAAGTATGCAAACCTGGAGTGCAGATTACGATTATGCTTCAACCATGGATTTTCAATTTGTCGCCGGAAGGGATTTTGATAAAAATTTCGGAAGCGATTCTACCGCAATCATTGTGAACGAGACAGCGGTAAGGGTTATGAAATCGACCCCGGAAGAAGCCATCGGTAAGCGATATACACACGATCTAGGGTCTGAAAATCCTAGGTATTATAATATCATCGGAGTGGTAAAAGACTTTCATATTGCTTCTTTAAGAGAAGATATTGACGCGCTTAATCTTTACTTGGGCGACGATGCCGATGCCTATGCCATGGCGGTAAAAATTGAGCCCGGAGATTTTGAAAATGCCATAGACCAAATAGAAGGGATTTGGAACACCATCGTACCAGGGCAACCCTTTGATTACTATTTCATGGAAGACGCCTTTAATGATACCTACCAGAGTGAACGCAGGTTGGGCAATATTTTCTTCATTTTCACCATATTGTCTCTCATAATTGCCTGCTTGGGCCTCTTTGGCCTCGCAGCCTTCAATGCCGAGAAACGGGTCAAGGAAATCGGGGTGCGCAAAGTATTGGGCGCAACGGTAAACCAGATATCGACCAAGCTCACTTTGGATTTCTTAAAGTTGGTCGGCGTTGCTATTTTGATTGCGCTTCCGGTTGGTTGGTACGCCATGAACCAATGGTTGGAGGATTTTTCATATCGGATGGAAATTGGTTGGTGGGTATTTGTGTTGGCGGCCCTAATGGCCATTACGATCGCCATACTGACGGTTGGTTATCAAAGTATCAAAGCGGCCATCGTAAACCCGGTCAAAAGTTTACGCACCGAATAATTCAATCTCATGTACAAAAACTATTTTAAAATCGCTTGGCGGAACCTCTGGAAGAACAAAGGCTATTCGGCCATCAACATAGGCGGCCTTGCCCTGGGAATAGCGGTGACCCTGATCATCGGGCTTTGGATGCAGGACGAACTCTCGCACAACGGTTATTTTTCCAAAAAAGACCGGATCGCACAAGTGTTCCAGTCTCAGACCTTCAACAGTGAGACGGTTACGTGGCCCGCAATACCCAGGCCATTGGAAAAGGCATTGCGCGATGGGTATGCAGATAATTTCAAGCATCTCGTTATGTCGTCTTGGAACGAATCACAGTATCTGAACTATGAAGAGAAGAGCCTTTCAAAAACCGGCAATTTCATGCAACGGGAAGCACCGGAAATGTTAGATCTGAAAATTCTGAAAGGGGAAAAGGATGGGTTGCGGGAAATCAATTCGATCATGCTCTCCGAATCGGTCGCCAAGGCCCTTTTTGGTGCTGAAGAACCCATTGGAAAGGTAATCAAGGTCAACAGCCAATATGATATGGAGGTGAGCGCCGTATATGAAGATATTCCGAGCAACAACTCCTTTAACGATACCGAATTTATAATGCCTTGGGAAAAGTATCACAGCATACGTGATTGGGTTAGGGATGCGGAGGATCAATGGGGCAATAATTCATTTCAAATGTTTGTCCAAATTGCGGATAATACCGATATGGAGGGTATTACGGCAAGGATCAGGGATGTCAAAAAGAACCAGAATGAGGATACGGCCGAGTTCAACCCCCAAATATTTCTGTTTGCGATGAAGGATTGGTATTTGCGGGGCAATTTCGAAAACGGAAAACAAACGGGAGGTAGAATAAAATACGTCTGGCTTTTTGGGATCATCGGGGCTTTCGTCTTGCTCTTGGCCTGTATCAATTTCATGAACCTGAGTACCGCACGTTCCGAAAAAAGGGCAAAAGAGGTCGGCATCCGAAAATCTATCGGTTCGCAGAGAAACCAATTGATCAGCCAGTTTCTTACCGAATCGCTTTTGGTGGTCCTGCTCGCTTTTTGTATTGCCGTCATGATCGTATTGTCATCCTTAAATGGGTTCAACGATCTGTCGAAGAAGACGATAACCTTCCCATGGGGGAGTGTCTTTTTTTGGTTGACTTCACTTGTCTTTGTCCTGTTGACCGCCGTTTTGGCCGGCAGTTATCCGGCGCTTTATCTGTCTTCCTTCAGACCTGTGGATGTATTAAAAGGAAAATTCAAGGCCGGGAAATATGCGGGTCTGCCCAGAAAAATTTTGGTCGTCGTACAGTTCACTGTTTCGGTCGCCTTCATCATAGGTACGGTGATCGTGATGCAACAGATCAACCATGCCAAAAACCGCCCGGTGGGCTACGATAAGGAAGGCTTGGTTCAGATACCAACCATGAGTCGGGACTTCGAAGGCAAATACGACCTGATGCGCAGTGAGTTTCTGAAGTCAGGGGCAGTGGTCGAAATGTCGGCTTCCAGCAGTCCCACCACCCAAATTTGGTCGAACCGCAGTGGTTTTGATTGGGAAGGCAAACCGGAGGGGTTTCAGGAAGATCTGGCATGGACCGAGGTGACGCCCGAGTATGCGAGGTCATTGAATATGAAGATCATTGAGGGCAGGGATTTTTCCAGGGAATTTGCGACCGATTCCAATGCGGTGCTCATCAACCGCACGGCCAAAAAATATATGAATCTGACCAACCCGATCGGGGTATTGATCAAAGATGATGATGAGGAGGATCCGGAACCTCCGATGAAGATTATCGGGGTGGTCGAGGATATGATCGCACAATCGCCCTATGAACCGGTTAAGCAGGGAATTTATGTCTACGACAAATATGGAAATTCGAGTTACTATAATTTGCGGTTGAACCCGAAACAGAGCGCCAGCCAGAATTTGGCCATCATTGAAAGGGTATTCAAGGAGCATTTCCCCGATATTCCTTTTCAATACGATTTTGTGGATGAAAAATACGGGGAAAAATTTGCCTCGGAACAACGTATCGGTACGCTTTCGGGAATTTTTACCGCCTTGGCCATTTTGATCAGCTGTCTCGGACTGTTCGGCCTCACCTCCTTCGTGGCCGAACAGCGTACCAAGGAAATTGGCGTTCGTAAAGTATTGGGGGCATCGGTGTTCAGTGTGTGGAACATGCTATCCAAAGACTTTTTGAAACTGGTGATCATCTCCTGTTTCATTGCAATCCCGATCTCCTACTACGTCATGAACGGATGGCTGCAGGATTACCCGTATCACGTGATCATGGAATGGTGGATTTTTGCCTTGGCCGTGCTGGGGGCCTTGGCAATAACCCTATTGACGATAAGTTTTCAAGCGATCAAAGCTGCGAATTCGAACCCGGTGAAGAGTCTACGAACGGAATAAGTAACATCAACAAATTAGAACCATCATGTTTGCCAACTATCTAAAAATAGCATGGAGAAGCCTCAGGAAGCAACCATTTTTTACTTTTTTGAACATTTTTGGACTCGCGATAGGAATGGCCGGAGGTCTGCTGATCACCCTGTTTATCCATGATGAACTCGGTTACGACAGGATGTTCGCCGATGCCGACCGAATTTATAGAATAGATACGGATATTAAATTCGGAGGCATGGAGATGAGATCTTCGGAGGCATCGGCGCCGATGGCGGCTGCCTTACAACGTGATTTTCCTCAAGTTGAAATGACCGTCAGATTTCGCAATCGTGGGAGTTTGCTTCTCAGAAAAAGCGGTACTGGAACCAATACCAAGGAACTCCATGTTGCTTTTGCCGACTCCACTTTTTTTGACATGTTCGGCATTCCTTTGCTCGTCGGCGATACTAAAACCGCATTAAGGGAGCCCAAAACTTTGGTACTTACCAAGTCTGCCGCGGAAAAGCACTTTGGCGTGGCGAACGCCCTTGGCCAAAGCCTGTTATTGAACAATAGTGATACCTACACCGTGACCGGGGTAATGGACGATCTTCCTAAAAATTCCATGCTTCGCGATCATAGTGTATTTATGGCAATGTCGGGATACGACGATATCCGTCCGAACGATTGGGGCAGCAACAACTATTTTACCTTCATAAAACTGCTGCCCAATGCGAATATTGCGGACATCAGGGAACCCTTGCAGGGCTTCCTGGAAAAGTATATGTTGCCATGGGCACAGCAGTATTTTCCGGGGATGACCAAGGAATCCTTCGAAGCCTCGGGAAATTATTTGAGATACCACACGATGGCATTGACCGACATTCATTTGCATTCGAACAAAGACGCTGAATTCAGTGCCAATAGCAGTATACAGAACGTATATATTCTTTCCTTTATAGGCCTCTTCCTCATCGTATTGGCCAGTGTAAACTTTATGAACCTTTCCACGGCACAATCGCTAAAAAGGGCAAAAGAGGTTGGGGTACGGAAAACATTGGGATCTACTAGGTTGGATTTGATAAGACAGTTCTTGACCGAATCGGGGCTAATTGCCTTTATTTCACTTTTGGCGGCCATGTTTATCTCCATCATGCTGCTGCCGAATTTCAATACCCTTTCGGGCAAAGACATTTCAATTCCGTTTTCTAATCCCTTTTTCTGGCTGGTCTTATTTTTGGCAACTTTTTTATTGGGGCTTTTATCAGGAAGTTACCCCGCCTTTTTTATGTCCAGATTTATGCCGGTCAGCGTGCTCAAAGGCAGTGGCCAGGGCAAAGTGGCGGGTGGAAAATTGATTAGAAATTCATTGGTTGTTTTTCAATTTGCGATTTCCGTCTTTCTAATCGTGGGCACGCTCGTGGTTTTTCAACAATTGAGATATATACAAAGCAAGGACCTAGGTTTTACAAAAGACCAGGTCGTTCTTATCGACGATACTTATGCGGCAGGAAGCAAAGTCATCGCCTTTAAAGAGGAAATAGGTAGGTTGGGCCAAGTGAAAAGTACCACCCTAAGTTCCTATTTGCCAACCCCGTCTTCTCGTTCCAATAGCTCCTATTTCATGGAAGGGGCCAGGGAGCAGGAAAACGCCATTCAGATGCAGACCTGGGAGGTTGACCATGACTACTTGTCTACCTTGAATATGGAACTCATCGCCGGACGAAATTTTGATAAAGAATTCGTCACCGATTCCATGGCGGTAATTATCAATGAGGCAACGCTGAAAGTTTTGGGCATCCAGCCAGAAGATGCATTGGGCATACGTCTTTCACAGGATATTGAATTGGAACGGCCCCAATATTACACCGTAGTTGGGGTCGTCAAGGATTTCCACTATGAATCGTTACGCGAAAATATTGGATCCTTGGGGCTGTTCTTGAGGAATTCAACGGGCAATATGGCCGTGAAATTAAGTACCGCCGATTTTTCCAATACGATCTCAAAAATTGAGGGAATATGGAACACGATGGCGCCCGGGCAACCTTTCAGTTATCGATTTATGGATGAATCGTTCAATACCACCTATGAAGCGGAGCGGCGTTTAGGTCAAATTTTTATGGTATTTACCATTCTGTCCATTTTGATTGCCTGTCTTGGTCTGTTCGGACTTGCCACTTTTAATGCCCAGAAGCGCATCAAGGAGATTGGGATCCGAAAGGTGCTGGGTGCCAGTATGGGACAAATAACCTATCGCTTGACAACCGACTTCCTAAAAATGGTGGTGATTGCCATATTGATTTCCTTACCCATCGGATGGTTTGCCATGAACAAATGGTTGGAAGATTTTTCATATCGGATTGAGATCGAATGGTGGGTGTATGCATTGGCCGCCTTGTTGGCCTTAACGATTGCCATACTGACCGTCAGTTATCAAAGCATCAAAGCCGCGATCATGAATCCGGTCAAAAGTTTAAGAACAGAATAAGCACTAATATGATAATGACAAGCTTAAAAATCGCAATAGGGTAGAAGTGCACCGTATCATTTTTTTATTGGTGGGTCTATTGACGTTCCTTGGCACTGCCTTGCTCGTGGGCATGGTCACCTTAAAGGCTTCTATGGCAAACCCGGCCAAAAGTCTGCGCACGGAATGATCAAAAATTAAAAATATCTAGGGGCATCAAAAAACCCATGGAAAATTATAGAAACGACATGTTACTGCGATTGAACAACATATTTAAATGGGTACAGCAAGGGGGGCAGCGGGTCTTCCTTTTGAAGGATATCAATTTGGAAGTCGAAGAGGGCGAATTCATTTCCATCATGGGCCCCTCCGGTTCGGGGAAATCCACTTTGCTCAATGTAATCGGCATGTTGGACGAATTTAACGAAGGGGAATACCACTTTTTGGACCAGTCCGTGCATGCCCTTAAGGAAAAACATAGGGCAAATCTGTACAAGCAATACATCGGGTTTGTGTTCCAAGCCTACCATCTGATCGATGAGCTTACCGTGTATGAAAATTTGGAAATGCCGTTATTATACAAAAAACACAGCGGATCGGAACGAAAGGCGATGGTAGCCGATATGCTCGATAGATTCAATATCGTGGGCAAAAAAGACCTCTTTCCAACACAGTTGAGCGGTGGCCAACAACAATTGGTGGGCGTTGCGCGGGCGTTGATCTCCAAGCCCAAATTGATCCTCGCCGATGAGCCCACAGGGAACCTCAACTCCAAACAGGGGCAGGAAATTATGAACTTGTTTAAACAACTGAACGAAGAGGGGGTGACCATCATCCAGGTGACACATTCCGAAAAAAATGCGGATTATGGCAAAAGGATCATCCATCTGCTGGATGGTCGGCAGGTAAATCCAACCGGGGAAGGCCAATAATCGTTTCGCGATCGTGTTGCCTAGCGTGTCAGGACACCGATTTCGGCAAAGGAAGCCCTTAGGTCTTCGCCGTCAACTGCGATGCCCTTGAGTTTGATGTACCGCGCGTTAATCGGGTTGAAGTTTTCCCGCTGTTCCAGCCGGCTGTTCACGATATTGGCAAATTCACCCTTTTTGACCAATTTCCAGTTCAATCCGTTATTGCTCACCGAAAATTCATATTCAGTGATAATGCCGAACGGATATCGATCTTGATTGGGCATGTAGGTAAATCCTTTTAGGGTATAGGTTTTTCCCAGATCGATCACCACTTCCTGGGGTTCGTTCGATCCCTCATCCGTGCCCCAAAAGGTATCGGGATCGCCATCGATGATTTTGACCGCCTCCTGCAGATTGCCGCTGGAGGCATCGAATATTTTCCAATCTTTTTTGGCAATATCAAAATCGCGAATCACCATTTGTGAACGTAGGTTTTCCTTGAGATCATATGCAATGGCCTTCATGGTAGCGGGCTTCATGACCATGAAAGGACTTTCATAACGTTTAGAATTGGGGGTTGGTTCGGTGCCATCTAGGGAATAATAAACGACGGCGGTTTTGTCGGGCACCTGAATCTTTACCCTCCCCTCCTTGCTTCGGGTTACCTTGGGGCCGACCAGAAGGGTCGGTGCCCGGTAAATGGAGATGGCCGATAGGGTGGGCGGCCCCTTTGATTTTAAAATATTTACCCTAAGCTTCGAAATGGTAAGGGGGTCAAAACGCAGTATTCTTTTATAGCCGATGGTGGTCTGGCCATCGATCTCTTTCCATCGCCCATCGATTTCGGCCTCAAGGATAAAATTCTGTACCCTTTGGCCCAATGGAATATATTCTTGGAGCACCACCCGATTGACTTCCGTGGGTTGGTCGAAGGCGATCGTCAGCATTGCGGTGGTGGTTTCGTTTTCGGTGGACCAATAGGTGGTTGGGTCGTCGTCAATGACGTTATCCGGCGAAAACCGGACATGGTTACCCCGCACTTCACTGGCCGTGCAGGTGGCCCCTTTCGCCAGATCCGTGGCAAAGTCGAGGTCGAGTTGTTTCCGCAATGCCATCAATTGTTTCACATCGGTTTCATGTACCAGCCCCCGGGTGTCTACCGGTAGGTTCAGCAATAAACCGGCATTACGCCCTATGGCATTGTAATAGATGTTCAACAACTGCGGTAATGACTTTACCTGATGGTCTTCCCTTGGATGGTAATACCATCCCGGCCTTATCGAAACATCCGCTTCTGCGGGAAGCCAGTGGGTGCCATCGATATGTCCCGAACGCAGTTCAACATATCGGGGCCATCCGGGATAGATCTCATCCCTCCGCATAATACTCCAATTGGTTTCGTTGGCCCAACCTTCTTCGTTGCCCACCCAGCGGATATCGGGGCCGCCATCACTGAAAATGACCGCATTGGGTTGCAGGTTCCTTACAAGATCTACCGCCTTCTCCCACCGATAATAGGTTTTGCTATCGATGGTACGGGTTTCATTGGCACCGCCGTAATAGCCGGAGCCCCCATTCGCCCCATCGAACCAAACCTCGAAAATTTCTCCGTAATCGGTCAACAGCTCCCGCAGCTGTTCATGGAAAACGTTCACATATTCAGGCTTGCCGTAATCGGCATGGTTCCTGTCCCAAGGCGACAGGTAGACTCCCATTTTGAGTCCGTATTCGGCGCAGGCCTCGGATAGGTCTTTCAACACATCGCCCTGTCCGTTTTTCCAGGGGGAATTTTTAACGGAATGTTCGGTGGTCTTTGTGGGCCACAGACAAAATCCATCATGATGTTTGGCAGTGATGATGATCCCTTTCATCCCGGCGTCCTTGGCCACCTTGGCCCATTGTCGGGTATTGAGTGCCAAAGGAGTGAACTGTTCCGGGCTTTCGCCCCCCGTGCCCCATTCCTTGTTGGTAAAGGTGTTCATATTGAAATGCACGAAGGCATAGAATTCCATGTCGTGCCAGGCCAACTGTCGATCCGATGGGATGGGCCCAACCGGTTTGGGTTGCTTCACCTTGCTGCAGCAACTGAAAACAACGATCCAGAAGAGGATGCCATATTTTTTAATGCTGTTCATTCTTGAATAAAGCTATGGGATATTCGACCATTTTTCCTGTTTTTTTGTCGATGGGCATTTGGGCTTCTACGCCTTCAAGATAATCGGATAATGCTCCGGCCAGCTCTTTGGCCATATCCATTTTGGTTTCAAAGAGATTGTTGGTTTCCCCGATGTCTTCGGTGATGTTGTACAATTCCATGCGACGGTCGGCATGAAAATAGATCAATTTCCAGCTGCCTTTGCGAATCGTACTCGAAGCTCCGATTCCAGGGCCCTTGGGTCCCCATTCATTGGGATAGTGCCAAATTAAGGGACGAAGCCCGAGATGTTCCTTTTCTCCGTTCAATATCGGCACAAAGCTCCGGCCATCCACTTTTTGTACCGTATTCAGGCTGTCTACCTCCGCCAGTTCGAGCAGGGTAGGATAAAAATCCTCAATAATGATCTGTTCTTCCGAAATTGATTTCGGAACGGTCTTTCCCGGCCATCTTACGATCATCGGTTCGCGAATGCCCCCTTCATACATCGAGCCCTTTCCGCTCGCGAGGGGTTTGTTGTGGGTATTCGGTTCCCCTCCGCGGGCATGGGCACTTAAACCCCCATTGTCGGACATGAAGAGCACGATCGTGTTTTCGGCTATGCCTTTTTCGTCAAGATAATCCAAAATATCACCCAGGCTTTTGTCCATGCCCTCGACCATGGAAGCGTATTTGGCTTCGATGGAATCCAAACCTTTTTCCAAATAGAAGGGAAGAAATCTTTCATCGCCCATGATGGGGGTGTGCACCGCATAATGCGATAGGTATAGAAAAAAGGGCTGTTTTTTGACCACCGCCGAATCGATGGCCTTCAGGGCCTCTTGGGTGATGGCCTCCGTCAAGAAAACATCCTTGCCGTGATATTGTTCGAGTCCGGGTACGGCCCAAATTGCTTTTGCTTCAGACCCGTTTCCGAAATTTTCGGTGCCTAAATAACTGGCCGGGGCACCTGCGGCGTGCCCTGCGATATTCACCTCAAAACCCAGGTTCCCCGGATTTTCGCCGGGGGTGCCGATGGCCCCCAAATGGGCTTTGCCGGAATGCACGGTATAGTAGCCCGCATCGTGTAGCACTTGTGGCAAAGGCATGGCAAATACGGCAAGGGAATCACCTGCCACCGGGCTCATGCCATTGACATTCCAAAAAGGGAACTTTAAATCGGGATGATCCCTTTCCATGGGCTGGATGCTGTCTTTGATCAAAGTCCAATTGGTGACCCTGTGCCGGGCGGCGTTCATCCCGGTCATTAAGCTTATTCTGGTCGGGGAGCAGACTGGGGTGGCATAGGCTTGGGTAAATTTCATTCCCTCAGCGGCCAAGCGTTCCATGTTGGGGGTGCGAAAACGATCATTGAAAGGGGTGCGCCTCGACCAAAAGGGAACCGAAGTATCCTGCCATCCCATGTCGTCGACCATGAACAATACAATGTTCGGCGGTGCTTCAGGGAGCGTATCCGATTCACAGGAAGAAAGTGAAGACAGGACCCCGAACAGCATCAATAATTTCCTCACTATTTTTTTTTGGCTTTTCATAAGACCCATCGAAAACGATTACGGGTCCCGGTTCAAAATGGTTACATACCCTAAAATTAAGCAATCCTATCATTAAATGGTTCAATTTAGGGCAAAAGACTTACTTCTCCTTATCTTTAGGGGAGCCTGAAAACACAAGCTTGAATGAAAAAATTACGAAAAGGCCTGCCCTTGAAACGAAACCTGATCGCACTGACGATGTTAATGGCCATCCTGGGCTGCGAAAATCGGGAGAAGGTACAAGGTGCTTCGGTGGAGCCTGCAATTTGGTATGTCACCACCTTGGATCAAAAACAGTTGATACAACCGCATTCCGTGGAGTTGGATCCCAATGCCGTGGCTACGGTCAATATCGAGGTGGATTCCTTAACTACGTTCCAAGAAATGGATGGTTTTGGGTATACGCTCACCGGGGGCAGTGCCATGTTGCTGCAAGGAATGTCGACTGCGAAAAGGGCTGAATTGTTGGAGGAACTCTTCGGTGACGGGCCCAATGGAATTTCGGTAAGTTATCTGCGATTGAGCGTAGGCGCTTCCGATCTCGACGAGCAGACTTGGTCATATGACGATATGCCAAAGGGTAAAACCGATCTTGGGCTCGATCATTTTTCATTGGGATATGACACCCTTTATCTCATACCTACCTTGAAGGAAATCTTGAAAATTTCCCCGAACATCAAATTGATGGGCTCGCCATGGTCACCACCCGCTTGGATGAAGGATAATGAGGATACCCGAGGCGGCAGTCTAAAAAAGGAATATTATGGGGTCTATGCCGATTACTTGGCAAAATATGTCGAGGCCATGGGCCGCGAAGGCATTGCCATAGATGCATTGACCATCCAGAACGAACCGCTACACCCGGGAAACAATCCGAGTTTGTTGATGCTGGCCGATGCCCAGGCAGATTTTATCAAAAACCATTTGGGTCCAAAATTTAAGGCAATGGGCATAAAGACCAAGATCGTGATCTATGACCACAATGCCGACCGGCCCGATTATCCCATTTCCATCTTGGACGATCCTCAGGCCGAAACCTATATCGACGGTTCCGCATTTCATCTTTACGGGGGCACGATAGGTGCTTTGAGCCAGGTACATGATGCCCATCCGTCGAAAAACATCTATTTTACGGAACAGTGGATCGGGGCGCCCGGGGATTTTGCCACCGATTTCAGCTGGCACATCGAGCAGCTGATGATCGGGGCCCCAAGAAATTGGAGCAAGACCGTTTTACAATGGAATTTGGCGGCCGACGAAAACCAGGAACCGCATACTGACCGCGGGGGATGTGACCGTTGTTTAGGGGCATTGACCATAATGGGAGAACAGGTGACTCGGAACCCTGCGTACTATATCGTCGCGCAATTTTCTAAATTTGTACCTCCCGGTTCTTTGAGGATCGCTTCCACAGCGTTGGACCTATTTCCGAACGTGGCTTTTTTGACCCCCAAGGGCGAAGTGGTCGTGGCCATACAGAACAAAAGCGGGAAGGATGGAACCATCAAAGTAGGCCTCGGCAAGAGTTCCTTCGTGCTGCCTTTGTCGGCCGGCGCTGTGGGTACTTTGGAGCTATAACATTTGGCTTGGGTTGAAAAAGTTTGATTGAATTTTGGCATGTATACCATCATCGATATAGAAACCACGGGTAACGGGATCAAAGGAAACAAGATCACCGAAATTTCCATTTTTAAATTCAACGGCATCGACATTGTCGAGGAATTTACCTCCTTGGTGGATCCGGAATGCGAGATCCCTTATTTCATAACGGGATTGACAGGAATCGACAATGATATGGTGAAAGGGGCGCCCAAAATCCATGAGATTGCCCCCAAGGTTTTAGATATTACAGCCGATACGATCTTTGTGGCGCACAGCGTGAATTTCGACTATAATGTGATCAAGAACGAATTCAAGGAAATCGGTATTGATTTTAATCGAAAAAAACTCTGTACGGTGCGTCTGTCCCGAAAATTGTTTCCGGGGTACCGCTCCTACAGCCTCGGAAAACTGTGTTCCGTTTTGGGAATCCCTTTGACCGATAGGCACAGGGCGCGCGGGGATGCCCATGCGACCCTGCTCCTGTTCAGGATGCTCCTGGAAACGGAAGGGGCAGCTCCCGTTTTCAAGTCGTTTTTGAATGCGCGTTCCCAGGAGGCCACCTTGCCTCCGGCACTGCCACGGGAAACCTTTGAAAAACTGCCGACCCAACCCGGGGTCTACTATTTTAAGAACGGCGATGGGAAGATTATCTACGTTGGGAAGGCCATCAATATCAAGAAAAGGATCTTAGGCCATTTTTATGACAAAACCTCGAAAGAGGTTCGTTTGTGCCGTGAAACCGCCGATATCGACTATGAACTTTCCGGAAGCGAACTCTTGGCCCTCTTGATGGAATCTGCTGCCATAAAACATCACTATCCCCGCTACAACAGCGCCCAAAAGAGCAACACACAGCCTTATGGCATCTTTACCTATGAAGACCGAAACGGCATCATGCATTTGGCCTATAACAAAGTAAAGATGATATCAAGGCCGATTGCCCTGTTCAATAATCCCACCGATTGCCGTACCTATTTGGAGGAAGTCTGCCGACAGTTTGAACTTTGTCCCAAGTATTGCCATCTGCAGGAAAATATTGAAAGTTGTTCCCATTACCGTATCGACCATTGCAGGGGCGTTTGTCGCGGCAAGGAGTCTGCGGCGCGCTACAATGGGAGGGTTTTGGAAGCGCTGGAGGCCCTCTCGCGAAAAAATGAAAATTTAGTGATCAAGGAACAGGGCCGGACACTTTCCGAAGAGGCCTTTGTTTTGATAAAGGACGGTCATTATCGCGGGTACGGCTTTTTGGACAAGAAGTTGGAGGTCAGCAGTGAAGCCGATCTGGAGGCTTTTTTGAATCCGCAAAAAAGCTCCATGGATTCACAAAGGATCATCAATGCCTATCTGAATAAGAAATCGACCAAAACATGGGTATTTTCCGACAACATGGACAAATAAAGGTTCAATCGTTCATTTTTCTATACATCCGAATGACAAAAAGCATCCACACCATAAATATAATGGCCACGATAATGGAGTAAAGTAAAATGAAATCCAAGGTGCTTATTTCTTAAAATAATTCATAAATCCCAGAATGGTGGGGGCCCAAAATGCTATGAAAATGGCGTCCAGTTTTTTTCCGGAAAGGAACATATATTCCGAAACGATTATAATGGATATAACCACCAAGAGCATCACAATATTCATTGCCCCAACTCTCCTGATAAAATCTTTGATCATTGTGCCTTTTGGGAATTAAATATAAAGTTAAGCTAATATCGCGTAGTGATCCAATTTTTTTTAAGAATAATTAACAATTGTAAATTTCGTAAAATAGAAGATGAAAAATTTAGGCAATTGCAATAAAATACACTGCATGTAGAAAAAAAAGCCCCTATAGGGGCGAGTTTTGGCTAGTATCGATCAAAACGGGGTCGATTTTAATTTTCTTTCCCGCTGTTTTCTTTCCCGCTGTTCATTAAGTTGATCAGGGTAACCACCAAGACGATCACCACAATCGCAAAAACACCGATCATGATCATCCCATTGCCCCAGTTGACGAGTGGAAGTAATGCTTTCCCCATTTTTTTAAAGGATTATTGGATTGTAAACATCAAAAATAATCTCGAAGCGCCCTGCATCACCTGATATTTGTCAGCCCAAGTCGGTTTCAAGGTTTTCAATTATTCCAAAACGCCCCCGTGCCCAGAGGAAGCTCCGAAAATCGATCGAAAAGACACAGTACAATTGCATCCGGGAAACATTTCATTCCTGGTGTTTAATACCACAGGTATCCATGCCGAAGATGGCATACAAGGGACAAAAACTAACCAAACTGGTCAGAACGAAAATACCCGCCACGGCCAATAATATGTAGGCCAAAGTGCCCGATACCATGTCAAAATAGACCAAAAGCGCAATCGCAACAGCAACCAAAAAACGTATTACCCGATCGATACCTCCCATATTTGTTTTCATAACATCATGATTTATTGGTTAAAAAATTGAAACAAGAGCACCACTCCGGTAATCAAACCCAGACAGAGGATACAGATCAGCACAAACTTGATGGCCTTGTTCATTGTCAAGGTCAAAGGTATCGTTGATCTAGGATATCTAATATGACGATCGTCAGGTTTATAAGGTAGACGGGCAAACGTAGTCGGAAACCGCTGCCCCGGCATTTTTGAGTGCTCCGAATCCGCCTTCGATATTCACCAGGTTATGTATGCCCCTGCTTTTCAGAATGGATGCCGCAATGACCGAGCGGTAGCCGCCGGCACAATGCACGTAAAAATCATCCTTCTTCGGAAATTCGGCCAAATGCCGGTTCAGAAAATCGAGTGGCGTATTGTGCGCATCCAGCAAATGTTCCGAGAGGAATTCACTTTCCTTCCGAACATCGAACACGGGAGCATGGGTTTTACCAATTTTGTCTTTGGCTTTTGTGGCACTGACCGAAGGAATGATATCGTAATCCTTTCCTTCTTTTTTCCAGGCCTCGAAGCCTCCTTTCAGATAGCCGATGGTGCCGTCGAATCCTACCCTTGAAAGCCGGGTTATGGCTTCTTTTTCCTTGCCTGTCGGGGTAACCAACAAGATGGGTTGCTGGGTATCCGCGATCAAGGCACCGACCCAGGGGGCAAAATCGCCATCCAGACCGATAAATATCGAACGAGGTACATGTCCTTTCACAAAATCATTTTGGTGGCGCACATCAAGGACCACGGCACCGGTTTCGTTGGCCGCAGTTTCAAAGGCATCGGGTGCCAGGGCGATATTGCCACGCCGCATCACATCGCCTATGTCCTCATAGCCTTCCCGATTCATTTTAACATTCAGGGGGAAATACTTTGGCGGTGGGAGTAGCCCATCGGTCACTTCCTTGATAAATTCCTCTTTGGTCATGTTGGCACGAAGGGCATAGTTCATTTTTTTCTGGTTGCCAAGGGTGTCCACGGTCTCTTTCATCATATTTTTACCGCAGGCCGAGCCGGCACCATGGGCAGGGTAAACGACGACATCATCGGCCAATGGCATTATTTTGTTCCGAAGACTGTCGAAAAGGATGCCCGCAAGGTCTTCCTGGGTCATACTGGCCGCCTTTTGCGCTAAATCGGGCCTTCCCACGTCCCCTAAAAAAAGGGTGTCCCCGGAGAAGATGGCAAGGTCCTTTCCATGCTTGTCCCTTAAAAGGTAGGTGGTGCTTTCCATGGTATGGCCAGGGGTGTGCAAAACCTTGATGGTCAAGTCTCCCAAAGGAAATTCCTGCCCGTCGTTGGCGATGATCGCTTCGAACGATGGGTTTGCATTCGGCCCGTAAATGATCGGGGCAGCTGTTTTTTTGGCCAAGGTCACGTGGCCACTTACAAAATCGGCGTGAAAATGGGTCTCTAAAATATATTTGATCTTTGCCCGGTCGTTTTCTGCCCTTTTCAGATAGGGTTCCACTTCGCGCAATGGATCGATGATGGCAACTTCCCCTTTGCTTTCTATATAGTAGGCGCCTTGTGCGAGGCATCCGGTATAAATTTGTTCAATGTTCATCTTGTCTTGACTTTTAATTTAATTGCTTTGCAAAAGTAGGGCTAATTCTTTTTTTGTTCTGTAACCTTGGTTACCCCCGCCAGATTTTGGTGTGCCACATGATGTTGCACGTCTGAAATGGCATCGGGGTTTTCAAAATAGGCCACCGCTTCGTTGATTTCGGCGAAAAGGCTCTCCTGCTTCAAAACGTCGATCAAACCACTGCTGTAGATAATATCCCTTGTGGGGCCGATCGCACCGGTAAGATAAAATTGAACGCCCAGCTCGTGGATCTCGTCAATAACCCTTCTCAAGGCGACCGCTCCCGTAGAATCGATATAATTAATAGGTTCCGCATTGAGGATCAACAGCCTTTAGATCGGCACCTTTGCTCCTGACATGTTTCATCAATTCCTTTTTGAAAAAGTCGGAATTCCCAAAATAGATCTGTGAGTCGAATCGAACGACCAATATGTCATCCCTTAACACGACGTCGTCGCCAAACCGTTTCACGTTTTTATAGTAATTCGAGTTTTTGATGTTTCCCAAAACGGCAATATGCGGATTGGAAGTCCGGTACACCATGAGCAACAGGGAAAACAGTACCCCGATGAGGATGCCTTCTTTGATCCCTATGAACAAGGTTGCCAAAAAGGTTACGATGAGCAGCACAAATTCATCTTTTCGATACTTCCAAAGACTTTTTGGATAAGGGATGTCGATCAGGCCGAAAACCGAGACCATGATGATGCTGGCCAAGGCCGCATTGGGCAGATGATAGAAATATGGGGTCAGAAAAAGCAGCGTAAGGACGACCAACAACACGCTTATCACGCCCGCCAGATTGGTTCTGGCCCCTGCTTCGTTGTTGATCGCAGAGCGCGAAAAACTGGCCGTGGAGATATACGATTGAAAGAAAGAACCAACAATATTTGCCGTACCCAAGGCGACCAGCTCTTGATTGGCGTTGATATGATCGGTGCCTCTTTTTTCTTCGATCGCCTTTCCAATGGAAATGGTTTCCAAATAACCCACCAAGGCCAGGGTCAGGGCAATCGGCCAGATGTCGGTTATATTCTGGGCACTTATCTCTGGGAGTCCAAAACTGGGCAAGCCCGAAGGAACGGTGCCCACTATTTTAACCCCAAAGTCCTGCAGCCCCATAAAATATACCCCTAGGCTCCCCAAGATCACCACCAACAATATGGAGGGAATACGATCGTCCCATTTCTTTAAGGCCACAATGATCAGTATCCCGGTCAGGCCAATGGCCAAATCGTAAGGATTGATCGACCCCAACATGGTCAAACTATTGATGACCAGCTGATGAAAGTGGTTGCTTTTTTCAATATTGGTGCCCAGTAAGTGCCCCAATTGACTGAAAATTATGATAATGGCGGCCCCAGAGGTAAAACCGCTGATAACGGGTTTGGACAAAAAGTTGACCAGAAAGCCCATTCGGAAAAGGCCGAACAATAGCTGGATCACCCCGACCGATAGCCCCAATATAATGGCCATGGCGATATAGTTTTCAGCCCCGGTAATCGATAGTGCCCCCAAGCCGGCGGCCACCAAGAGCGAGTCCATGGCCACGGGCCCCATGCCCACTTGGCGGGACGTGCCCAAAAAAGCATAGATCAATACGGGGGCCAAGGCGGTATAAAGCCCGTATACCGGCGGCAATCCGGCAATCATGGCATAGGCCATCCCTTGGGGGACCAATATGATGCCAACCGTAAGACCGGCCACCACATCCTTCGGGAAGTCGCTTTTTTTATAATGGGGCAACCATCCTAAAAAGGGCAGGAATTTTCGCATGTGATAAAGGTACTGTAAAAACTAAAATAGAGGATTTGGTTCTTTTACAAACCTGGTTCGAAATCGCGCTCATGACCCATGATCGACTTCCGGCACCAAAAAAGAATAACCCGGTCAAGACAACCCATTGACGGTCATTCTCAGTTTGCTGAGGTTGGTCAACAATTTTTCAAGATGGTCTAAGTGGAGCATATTGGCCCCATCGCTTTTGGCATTGGCAGGATCGAAATGGGTCTCCATGAAAATACCGTCGACCCCCGCGGCAATCCCTGCCCGGGCAATGGTCTCTATCATGTCGGGCCGGCCCCCGGTCACTCCAGTCGACTGGTTGGGCTGTTGCAGCGAATGGGTCACATCGAGCACCACAGGGGCATATTTTTTCATGGTGGGAATACCCCTGAAATCGACGATCATGTCCTGATAGCCGAACATGGTGCCCCGGTCTGTGATGATGGCCTGCTGGTTGCCGGAATCGGTCACCTTGGCCACTGCATGTTTCATACTTTCGGGGCTCATGAACTGCCCTTTTTTTAGATTGATGGTCTTACCGGTCTTCGCCGCGGCGACCACCAAATCGGTCTGGCGTACCAAAAAAGCGGGAATCTGCAGGATATCGACGTATTCCGCGGCCATGGCAGCGTCCGAAATTTCATGGATGTCGGTAATGGTGGGTACCTGAAAGCTTTCCGAAACCTTGCGCAGTATTTTGAGCGCCTTTTCGTCCCCGATACCGGTAAAGGAATCGATGCGGTTTCGGTTGGCCTTTTTAAAACTTCCTTTGAACACATAAGGAATTTTGAGCCGGTCGGTTACCGAAACTATTTTTTCCGCAATGCGCATCGCCATGTCCTCGCCTTCAATGGCACAGGGGCCGGATAAAAGAAAAAAGTTATTGCTCGTTAGATGTTTCAATTGTGGGATTAAATCAAGCTTCATACGGTAAGGTGTTTCTTCGGTAAAGATAACGGTTTTTGAGAGGAATCGAAGCGGTCCGAACCTTCTCAAAATCAGTAAACTAAAAATAACACAACTTTGGCGGCTGGAGCAAAAAATAGGAGTATCTTTGCACGCTGAAAAATAGCAAGCATACCGCCATTAATAAAAAATTATGTCCACAACAAAGAACATTGCCATTATTGCGCACGTAGACCACGGAAAAACGACCTTGGTAGATAAGATTATGTACCACTGCCACCTATTCCGTGAGAACGAGAATGCGGGAGATTTGATATTGGACAATAACGATCTTGAACGGGAACGCGGTATCACCATTACTTCGAAAAACGTTTCAGTCGTCTATAAAGACACCAAGATCAATATCATCGATACCCCTGGTCACGCCGATTTCGGTGGAGAAGTGGAGCGGGTACTCAATATGGCCGATGGCGTGCTGTTATTGGTCGATGCCTTTGAAGGCCCTATGCCGCAGACCCGTTTCGTGCTGCAAAAGGCTATCGACCTGGGTTTGAAACCCTGTGTGGTCATCAATAAGGTCGACAAGGAGAATTGTACCCCTGAAGAAGTGCATGAAAAAGTATTCGATCTGATGTTCGAATTAGGAGCAGAAGAATGGCAGCTCGATTTCCCGACCGTGTACGGTTCGGCCAAGCACAACTGGATGAGCGATGACTGGAAAAACCCAACGGATTCGATAGAACCCTTATTGGACATGGTGATCGAGCACATCCCTACTTTTAAACCGGAAGAAGGGACTACCCAAATGCTGATCACTTCCCTTGACTTTTCATCCTTCACGGGGCGGATTGCCATAGGTAGGCTTTTGCGCGGCAGCCTCAAGGAAAATCAACAGATTTCCTTGGTAAAACGCGACGGGAGCATCGTGAAGTCAAAGGTTAAGGAACTGTATACTTTCGAGGGCTTGGGCCGAGTGAAGGTCAAGGAAGTTGCCGTAGGCGATATTTGTGCCATCGTGGGATTGGAAGGCTTCGAAATCGGCGATACCATTGCCGACCTTGAAAATCCGGAGGGTTTAAAGACCATTGCCATCGATGAGCCTACCATGAGCATGTTGTTTACCATCAACGATAGTCCGTTTTTCGGCCAGGACGGCAAATTCGTGACTTCAAGGCATATCAAGGAGCGTTTGGAACGCGAATTGGAAAAGAATTTGGCGCTTAGGGTCAACGAAACCGACAGTGCCGACAAATTCTTGGTCTTTGGTCGCGGGGTATTGCACCTTTCGGTCTTGATCGAGACGATGAGGCGGGAAGGCTACGAACTTCAGATCGGGCAGCCCCAAGTAATCATCAAAGAAATCGATGGGGTGAAATGCGAGCCGATCGAACAATTGACCATCGATTTGCCGGAAGAGGTCTCCGGCAAGGCTGTTGAAATGGTCTCGATGCGCAAAGGGGAAATGATCAGCATGGAAGCCAAAGGAACCCGGATGGTCTGTGAATTTCTGATTCCTTCAAGGGGTATCATAGGGCTTAGGAACCAACTGTTGACCGCTACGGCCGGGGAAGCCATTATGGCCCACCGCTTCCTGGAGTACCAGCCCATGAAAGGGATTATCCCGCAACGGCAAAATGGTTCTTTGGTTTCCATGGAGAAGGGCAAGGCCATACCCTATTCGATCGACAAACTGCAAGACCGCGGTAAGTTTTTCGTGGATCCGGGAGAAGACATCTATGAGGGCCAGGTGATCGGGGAGAATTCGCGGGGCGATGACATGACCATCAACATCACCAAAACCAAAAAGCTATCGAACGTTCGCTCTTCCGGGGCCGATGATAAGGCCAAGATCGTTCCTGCGATCAAGTTTTCCCTGGAGGAGGCACTGGAGTATATCCAAAAGGACGAATATGTGGAGGTGACCCCGAAACATTTGCGTCTGCGCAAAGTTTACCTTACCGAGGTCGATCGCAAGCGCAATAAAATAAATTAGGAAAAAGTGGTTTCCATAAAAAATCCCAAGGGCAGCTGCCCTTGGGATTTTTTATTTTATGGCAAACAGGAATCAAGCTTTGGGCACCAAACAGGCCGCGGCCGCGGCAGCTCCAATGATGCCCGCATGGTTCTGCAGCTCGGCTGCGATGACAGGAGTTTCGATGGTGATACAGGCCTCGAATTCGGCAAAATCCTTGGAAGCGCCACCCCCTAAAATAATGAGGTCGGGAGAAATGATCAATTCTACGAATTCCAAAAAAATATTGAACCGCTTGCCCCATTCCACATAGCTGAGCTGTTCGCGTTCCCTGGCAGAATCGGCGGCCCATAGTTCAATCTTATCGAATTCCTTATACGGGATCTGGCCCAATTCTACATTGGGGATGAGTTCCCCGTTCCAAAAGGCGCCACTGCCCAGGCCGGTGCCGATGGTGATCATCACCACCAGACCTTTCCGACCTTTTCCGATACCATAGTTCATCGTGGCATATCCCGCCGCATCGGCATCATTGACAACGACCACCGGTTGCTTCGCATACTTCGAAAACTGTTCTTCGACATTACGGCCATACCACTTTTTGTGCAGGTTGCCTTCCGACTTGCAAACCCCGTGTTTGATCACGGTGGGGAAACCAATTCCGATCGGACCTTTGTGATTGAAATATTCAACGATTTCAGCGACGACTTTGGCCATGGGCTTGGGCTTCCGAGACGCTGGCGTGGGTATTCTGTAGCGTTCGGTGAGCATCTCACCGGTTTCTGCATTTACCAAGGCCCCTTTGATCCCTGAGCCCCCAACGTCGATTCCCAAAACTTCCATTCCAGTGGTTTAATTTTACGCGGCAAAGTAACAAAAAGTTTTGGGAGTATGGGAGCGCCAGGTCATACAAGTTGGGAACGATCCTTCAAATGATCAAAAATAAGTTGTGCCGTGGCCCCGACTTTATGACGATCCGCATAGGCCAGCCATGCCATTTCTTGATCTGGGGAGCGCAACTCGATCATGCCCCCGTATGTACCAAAATAGCAGTTGATGCGAACGAATTTCCCTTTGGGAAGGCCATCGCCCATCGCTTCAAAAATGCCCATAAAATGAAAGCTGGGCCGCTGTAATGCAATGTTCAATTTTTCCTTGATCTGTTCGGTAAGGGTCTCAAAATCGGATTGTTCGGGAAGGCGCTTCCCTCCCGGAAATTCATATCGCTCCCCAAGGGCATTGCGCAGCATTAAAATTTTGCCGTCAACAATATGGATCCAGGCGAGCCGATCGATGATTTGAGGGGTGGGTTCCACATAATAATCGATCGAATTAAGGGAGTGGTTCGCATCGATGGCATCCAATATACGGTCGACGACCCTTCCCGTCAGGGTCAAAGTGCCCAGATTTTTATTTCTGCCCAGGGCACTGGATATGGTCTCATCCCGGTTGCCGAACCTATACCCTTCTTTCCGGATCCAAAGCACGTTCAACAAATGTTGCATCATTACATTGCCCAATTGATCGATCGAGATGGCGATCTGGAGCAAGTATTCCCCAAGCCCTTTGATGCCTTTTGTGAACAATGCATGGAAGAATCCGTATAAAAACCCGAACGGGCCGGTGATGAGCAGCAAAATAATGGAAATGAAAAAAAGCAATGGCCCGATAAACGGACTCGCTTTTTTATCGGGTTGGAAAACCTGTTTTTTAAGAATCATCGGTAGCGCTTTTTATGTTGCCTTCAAAACGAAAAATCAATCCGTGAGAAAAGCATGCCCTAGACTAGGGTTCAAAAGTATCGAGGTTCAAAATGGCGGGATACGATTCGGCATATTTAAAATCATGGAACCAATAGAGCGACGATATGATATCGAAAATCAACGTACCATCTTGGGCGGGCTCCATTTTATATTGCCAGATGATATGTTTCGCGTCTTCAAAGTCGCCTCCGGCCAATTGGTCTTCGAACAATCGATTGATCAGTGTGTTTTGGGGCATGCCCTGCACCAACAAACGGATCAGGGACATCTCGGTATTTTTGTCGAAGAGCGATCGGGCCATTTTTTCCTTTGGGCCGATCGCTACCTTGAACCCTGCCGCTTCGGGATGGGGAAAGATACCATTAAAGGCTTCGTACAACAATTGGGCCGCATTGAAAAAAGTTTCGTGCAGGTCGAGTTCGGCATATTCTTCCCACATGTGCTCCTCGATCATCTCATGGGAAAGGTTATCGATTTGTCCCGACGTCAAACGACTCCCGAAAAGATAGTTCAACACGATTTTGGCGGCCTCATCGGGGTCATTGTCGGAGAGGGAGAGCAGGCACATGTCTTTTAGTTCCGCATCGGTAAGGTTGGCGGTGTCTCCATATTCCATCAGTTCCAATAATTTTAGATAATCGTCTTTTGTCCAGGAATTCGGAAGTTCGGTAAATACGGCAAACTTAATGGGCGTAATGCTAAAGTTCAGTTTCATGGGATGTGTTTGACTTTATTTTTCGATGCGCATAAGATAACCAAAGTGCCGTAAATTCAAATAATCCTGGTCCTTAATTCAGTTCCATTAAAAAATGGCTGTACTTTTGTGCCAATAATTTGGAATCGTTACGCCCATGGGTAAATTTTTAATCATTGGTAGTCTGGTCTTTTTGTTTTCGTCCTTGGTCTATGGCCAAAAAAAAATTGACAACGACTACCTTAAAGATCAAATCGCACAATATAAAACGAGCATCCGCGGTCCGTACAAGGACATTCGCTGGTTTTGTACCGATGGGAGCCTTCGCGCCCCAAAAGATCCTTGCCCGGATGATATTGGGCCAGGAGTGCAGCATGCCCGATATAAAGACGAAGTCGTAGCCATTGGCAAGGAACGCCATATTTTTCTGGGGCAGATCTTGGCCTATACCTCGAACGAGGAATTCTGGGATGAAAACAGCGACCATTCCCGATTGAAGCAATACCAACTCGATAAGTACCTCCGCGCGGTGGACAATGGTTGGATCAACCGGAAAGGCCAGTATTATCGCGGTTCGGTGCAGGCGGAGGATGAAGAGGGCTGGGGAATCGAATTTTACAAATGGCTTCTTGCCAAAGATGAGGTGCTCGAGCGCGATTATTTTCTGGTTCGGCAATCTTTAAAAGATGTCCCCCATAGCGGTGACGATAATGTGGCACAGCGCATGCGAAGCCAATCGAAGGTCATTTCGGATCTTTATGAACCGTTTATGGACTTAAGGGTAAAAATACACAGCCAGCCAGAAGTGGGCGACATTGCCAAGGTAAGGGCATTCCAACAGTCGCATGCTGCGAAAATGACCGGGGCACAGCAAAAAGATTTCCAAGCACTGTTGGCCACGATGACCGAGTTCTTCAAACCGGTCGATATCCAGAAAATCGTGTCCAAGGCGACCTTGTTAAAAAACAGTCCCTTGGGAGCGGCATTGGATACCTATGTCAATAACAACAAAACAAATGCCGATGAATCGTTATTGATCTCGGAAACCGCCGATCTTCTGTTGGAGATCCGTCAGGGCATCCTTGATGAAAAAAGACCGCTCGCTAGGCTCCAACTGCTCGATATTTCCCTGAAATTGGAAGAATTGTTGTTTAAAGAGGCTTCTTTATGGGAGCCTGGGACGGTATCGGATCAACTTGAAAAGATCTGTAGTCTTGCGACCGCTGCTGTCGGATCAGGCTATATTGAACTATGGGAGTGGGATCAGGTAACGAATACTTTGAACAAATCAGGAATCGATAAATTGACGCTTGCCGAACTTACCCAAGTTCTAGAAACGGCCAGGGGCGTGGTAGAGTGGAGTGCGGCCATGGTGAAGGCGAACTATGAGGACGAGGGGAACACCTATAGCGCATTTGAGCCTTTGGCCTATGGCTTTATCGATGACCGTATTAGGGGGTCGATCGCCCTGCATCTGGGTAAAACGGTGGGAGAGCTGGGTGATTTTTTGTCGAAGGAATCGGCTTTGACCAACAAGGTATTCGATATTTCCAACCAGAGCACCGTACGCGGCCTCAACCCGGGTTATGCCTTCGGAGAATTGGTGGTGGTGCCCGGTTCGCCGGAAGCGGTGGAGGTATCGTCCGATAAAATTTACATTTTTAAGAGACCCCCTTCCGACCTGAAGCCCGTGGCCGGTATCGCCACGGTGGCCGAAGGAAATATGGTGTCCCACGTGCAATTGTTGGCAAGGAATCTGGGGATACCCAATGCGGCCCTATCCGATGATAATTTACAACAGCTGCTGCCCTTTAACGGCCAAAAGGTATTTTATGCGGTTTCCAACAAAGGCAACGTAATTTTAAAACCGGAATCACAAATGACCGCCCAAGAGCGTGACCTCTTCAGCAAGAAGGAGCGGAGCACCGAGAAGATCGAAGTGCCCATTGCGAAAATCAGGCTCGATCAGGTCGACATCCTCAACCTACGCAATGTGGATGCCAGCGACTCGGGACAGCTATGCGGTCCAAAAGCGGCCAATCTGGGGCAACTGAAAAAAATGTTCCCCGACAAGGTGGTGGAAGGCCTGGTCATTCCCTTCGGGATATTCAGGGACCATATGGACCAGACGATGCCAGGCCAAGGGGTCTCCTATTGGGCCTTCTTGAACGCGATGTTCGCGGAAGCCGAACAAATGCGCAAAAATGGTACCCAAGAATCGGAAGTGGAACACTATCAGTTGGGGCAATTGGAAATTTTAAGGGACGCGATCAAGAAAATAACGCTAAAAAACAGTTTTGTCGCGCAGCTCGAACAGGAATTCCAATCCGTCCTCGGCAAGCCTTTGGGTGACATCCCCGTGTTTTTGCGCAGCGATACCAATATGGAGGATTTGAAGGATTTTACCGGCGCAGGCTTGAACCTGACGATCTTCAATGCGGTAGATAAGGAAAAAATATTGAACGGCATCAAGGAGGTATGGGCTTCCCCATATACGGAAAGAAGTTTTAAATGGCGTCAGAAATACCTCTTGAATCCGGAAAATGTATTTCCATCCATTTTGGTGATCCCTAGCGTGGATGTCGATTATTCGGGGGTGCTGATCACCAAGGACATTGTTTCGGGCAACGAGCAAGACCTCACGGTGGCCTTTAGCAGAGGTGCCGGAGGCGCGGTGGACGGACAGTCGGCCGAAACCTATACCATTTTCGATAAGGGGGGCTATCGACTGCTGGCCCCTGCCCGTGAGGCACATTATAACAGCTTGCCGGCCACCGGGGGAACGGCACGCCGATCGGCCACCTTTGAAAGGGTGGTTCTGAACCCAGGAAACATGGATGAAATAAGGGCACTTGCCCAGGTCATCCGTAAAACCTTGCCCAGCGAGACCCAATCGGATTATAAAGGGGCCTATGATGTTGAATTGGGTTTCCAGAATAACAGGCTTTGGTTATTTCAGATCAGACCCTTCGTTGAGAACAAAAAGGCCTTGAGTTCGGGTTATCTGGAATCGATTACCCCAAAGATCGATACCAAAAAGGAAATCCCACTTTCTTCGAAACTTTGATTCGATGCACAGTACCTCCCTAAAACTAGCACCGTTGCTCTATTGACCAAATCAAAAAAAAAGGGTATATTAAATATTAACAAAAAAATGAATATGATAAATAGCATTGAAAACATAGAACTGCTGTATTTAACCCTGGCCGATTATGAGGATTTGAAGGACGCTATGATCGATTCATATGCTACGATGCCCAATGCTTACTGGCGAGAAGAACAGATTTCGACATTGATCGAAAAATTCCCCGAGGGGCAGATCGTCATCAAAATCAATGATCAAATCGCAGGATGTGCCCTCTCACTGATTGTCAGTTATGATGAGTTTGATGACAAATGTACTTACAAGGAAATTACCGGAAACTACACTTTCGATACCCATAACCCCGATGGTGACGTACTTTACGGAATCGATGTATTTGTAAAACCCGAATTCCGAGGCCTGCGTTTGGGGAGAAGAATGTACGATTATCGCAAAGAGTTGTGCGAGCGTTTGAATTTAAGGGGTATCGCCTTCGGGGGAAGAATTCCGAATTACCATAATTTTGCGGATACCCTTAGTCCTAAAGAGTACATCCAGAAAGTGAAGGTCAAAGAAATCAACGATCCTGTACTCAACTTTCAGATTTCCAATGATTTCCATCCTACCAAGGTCATAAAAGGGTATCTCGAGGGAGATGAGGCCTCCGGGGAGTTTGCCGTATTATTGGAATGGGACAATATCTATTATGTAAAACCCAATAAGAAAGCTGTGGTAAAAAAAGGTATTGTGCGCCTTGGATTGGTACAGTGGCAAATGCGTCCCTATAAAAATTTGGATGAGTTAATGCACCAGGTAGAATTTTTCATAGAGTCTTTATCGGGATACCGCTCAGATTTTGCCTTGTTCCCCGAATTCTTTAATGCCCCGCTCTTGGCAGAATTCAACCATTTGTCCGAACCGGAAGCTATTAGGGAACTCGCCAAGCATACGACGCCAATTATCGAAAAACTATCACATTTGGCCATTTCTTACAATATCAATATCATTTCTGGGAGCATGCCCGAACTGATAGATGGCCATTTGCACAATGCCGGATATCTTTTGCGAAGGGACGGCACATCAGAGCGATACGAAAAATTGCATATCACCCCCAATGAAGTAAAAGTATGGGGATTGCAGGGTGGGAAACAGATCAAGGCATTCGATACCGATTGCGGCAAAATAGGCATTTTGATCTGCTATGATTCCGAATTTCCCGAATTGGGAAGGCTATTGGCAGATGATGGCATGAATATATTGTTCGTTCCATTCCTGACCGATACCCAAAACGGTTATTCAAGGGTAAGGAACTGTTGCCAAGCCAGGGCCATTGAAAATGAATGCTATGTTGCCATCGCGGGAAGTGTGGGCAATCTCCCTAAGGTAAACAATATGGATATCCAGTACGCCCAATCCATGGTATTTACGCCTTGTGATTTTTCGTTTCCCGCCAATGGGATAAAAGCCGAAACCACGCCAAATACGGAAATGATCTTGATCGCTGATGTAGATATCGACCTTTTGCGTCAATTGAATCAATTCGGGGCGGTGCAGAACCTAAAGGATAGGAGAAAAGATCTTTTTGTCCTGAAAAAAACGGAAAATCCTTAACCGGACTTTTTAAGACCTTCCAATATTTTCTTTTGTTCAAAGAAACCGTACCTATGCGAAAATTGATTTTTGTTCCCTTGCTTTTCATCATCTGCACTGCATTTGTGGCCAGGGATGTTTACCCTATCGATGGGTATGAACATACCGGCATTAAGCGATTGTTGCGTTTGGAGCGGATCCAAAGCGGGGAAATAAAGAGTAACACCCCCTTGCCCCCGGGGGCGATGAAGACCTATGATCAAATAAAGCTCAATCTCACTTCAAGAACGGATAGCGTAGCCGCACTCATGGAGGTGGATCCGGATTTTCAAAAAGAGATCAACGGGCTCTTCCGAGGGCTCGACAAAAGTTATTCCCTGACCATCTTGGACATTTCCGACCCCAACCATGTCAGGTATGCGGAGCGCAACGAATCGGCCGGCTACCAACCGGGCAGTGTGGGCAAGTTGGCGGTGCTGGCAGGCCTATTCACACAATTGGCCAAAATTTATCCCGACTCCTGGGAAAGCCGTACCGAATTGTTGCGGAACCGGTCGGTGAAGGCAGGGGTTTGGGGCCTGACCGACGAACATACCATTCCCATATTCAATATCGAAAAGAATACCTTGGTCAAACGCCAGGTCATCGCCAGCGATGTATTTAGCCTGTACGAATGGACAGATCATATGCTTTCGGTAAGCAACAATGGGGCGGCGAGTATTGTGTGGCGCGAGGTTTTGCTGATGGCCGCTTTTGGAAACGAGTATCCAACGCTCACCGAAGAACGGGCGCTCGAATATTTTAAAACCACCCCTAAAAAAGAATTGACCGATTTGGGCAATGATGTGGTCAATCTCCCTTTGAGAGATCTGGGCATCACAGCGGAGGAGTGGCGTTTGGGCAGCTTTTTCACCAGGGGCGCCAACACTTATGTGGGCGACAAGGGGGGCAGTATCGGAACCCCTTTGGGCTTGATGAAGTTTCTGGTACAGTTGGAACAGGGAAAAGTGGTCGACACCAATAGCAGCTTGGAAATGAAACGCCTGATGTACATGACCGATCGCAGGATCAGGTATGCACAGGCCCCTGCCCTAAAAGACGCCGCCGTATATTTCAAATCGGGAAGTTTGTACAAATGTGATCGGAGCACGGGGGAGGTCTGTGGAAAATATATGGGCAACGTCACGAATTACATGAATTCGGTCATTATCGTGGAACACCCCGACAATTGTACTTATATGGTCGTGCTGATGACCAATGTGCTGCGGAAGAATTCGGCGAGCGACCATATGTATCTGGCCGGAAGCATTGATAAACTTGTACGAAAGCACTAATTTTCGACCTGCAGCGCGTTCAGGGCATCCTTTGCAAAAGATTGCAACTTCACCTCTTCGCTATCAATATATTTTTCGACCAAAGGAATATACTTGGGATCTCGTTGCTGTTTGATCAAATACAGGACCGCCAACTTCAACTTGAGGTCGTTGCCTTCCAAGAGCAGGTGAAAGCATTCTTTTTCGGTAGGCACTTTTTCCTTTATTTTAAGGATTACTTCCTCGGAAGAAATGTCGAGTGCAGTATCCTCTATGATGGGCAATAAGGTGCGTTTGAGGTCGCCGGTAAGCAAGTTATCGAGGAATTCTATGGCATTGGTCTGCGCTTCCTGCTTGTTGCTCCGGAGACCTTCATAGGCGATTTCAACATCCTTTTGCTGGTATCGCAGTCCAAGGAGTTTAAAGATCCTTTCCAGTCCGGCGTCCAACCGCCGCTCCAGCAATTCGAGCAGGTTTGTTCTGGCGTCCCTTTCAGCTGCTGTGATTTCCTTTTTTGATTTGCTCCGGTTTCTATAGGAAATGATGATTTGGGTATGCAATGCCGATAGTATGCTATGGTGCAACTTGCATTCCTCATAAATAAAGTCGACCACCTTGTACCTGTTGAATTTCAGTTCAGGATGGTTTTTCCGGATATCGCTCAGGGCACGGATACTTTCCAACCGAATCCCCAGATCGCCGTCATACAACAAACTAAAAAGTCCCCTTATGGCCTCCGGTGAGGGAATGGCCTTCAGTACCATTGGGATCAGCCGGCAGGTCTCTACCGGGGCCAACCGTTCCTTTACCGTAGTGGTCAAAACCGAAATCATGCTCACGCCATAGTTTTGGAGCGCTTCGGTCGCGGTTTTGCGATACGCTTTTTCGGGAAGGAATCCGAGGAGGTTTGGCACAAAGTAGGCATGCATGCTCATTCCTGCGGCCTGAATGGCGGTTTCTACCACCTCCTGGGATCTATGTTCGAAGTTTTGCGAGATGAGATAATAGAATTCGGGAAGGTTTGCGGCCCCCAGCGTTCTCAGTAGATTGGTAAGGGTCGAAGTCGAGGCATCACCCTGTTCCATTCCCCGGATTTTTTCTGCGATCCGATGCTTGAGCCCATAAGCAACTTTTAAGGCATCGTTGTCTTTCGACTCCCGGGCGAGGCAATAAAGAGCGGCTTCCGAGATGTTGGCATTGGGATGACCCAAATATCGATCGTATACCAGATTGCCCTCTTTTTTGGCATGCAACAATAAATATTCCAGGGTGGCCAATGTAAGGGCTTCGTCTTCCGTATTCAATAGATCATTTACGTTGGCGATCATGGAACTTGAATTCAGGAAGTAGAGGTTCTGTATTGAAGCGGTGCGGACCTTGGTCGACGGATGCTCCAACAATCTGGTCACTTCCTTTTCAAAACGGGGATCGTTGATTTCCATTAATTTCCCAAGCATGAACAATATTTGCGCTTCGCTTCCGCTGTTGAAGACGGTGCGCATGCCTTCAACCACCGACACTTTTTTGAGCACGGGTTTAGGGGTTTTGTCCGCCTTTTCTGTCAACATTTCCAAATTGTCCCTAAAGGTGCGATAGTATGCGATCCGAACATGGAAAATGAAATACATCCATAAACCGACAAGGATTATGATGAGAATGGCGATATAAAATGAAGGGAGTTCCAGGCCTTGCACCACAAAAATCAAAAGAAAGCCGGCCATGCCCGTCGCGATACTGTCGACCACCACATCGATGAACGATTTGGTCCTGTTCTTTAAATCGAAGGGAAGGGGCAATGCAAGCAACTCACTCGCACTTTTGTGCACCGACTGCTTTAATATGCCATCCATGGCCTTGATCACCACCACGGCGGAGAGTTCGGGCAAGATCAAGAATAAAAGGGTGCCCGCGAAAATACCGACAGGAAGCAACAACAGCGAGAAACCTACGCCCCAAATGCCTACGATACGGTGGGTTAGAAACAATTGGATCACCAGCGAAAGCAGGTTGAAGGTAGAGAACCAGAATGCGAAAAAGGCGGTAAGCTCGTCTGGATCGGGAATGGAGGCCGCCGCGAAATCGCTGAACAGGTAGTCGACCAATTTGGCGACGATCACGCTCACCGCCACGATGCTAGCGATCAGGCTGAGGTGTTTCGAACTGCGTATGAGCTGAAGGGGCCTTTGGGTCGAGGATGGGGTTCTTTTCTGCTCTTTGAAGGTCCCTAGTTTGCGTACCCGTGTCTTCCAGATGCGGCCCAGGAGGGGGATACAGAAAAGCAAAAGGAATGCCGCCAAAAAGATCAGGTTTTCCGTACCGATCAACGGAGCCAGGATGGAGGTCAGGTAACCGCCGAAAATGCCTCCCAAAATGGCCCCGGAACCGATAAATCCAAATAACCGCTTCGCTTCCCTGACATTATAGACCAAGTTGGCCAATACCCAAAATTGGGATGCCGACAATACCGCATAAATCGCTACCCCTACATAAAAGAAATACAAAAGCCAGCCCCCAACATAATTCAATTTCAACAAGATGCCCAGCCCCACCAAAATACTGATGGACACAATGAGGGTAACCTTGATTATTTTGTTCAGGGCAAATTTGGAGAGGGCCTTGGAATAGAACCAGGAACTGATGATTGCGGTAATCGCCACCAATAAGAACGCGAAGGGCAATTGTTCGACCCCTAGTTCAGAGAGAAATAGCGCGTTTACGGTAGGTTTGATGATCAGCAAGACGGCGATGATCAAGAAGATATAGGAGAGCATCCACAATGAAACCTTGAATTCGCCTTCCCGTACGTCGAATACCTTGGTAATTAATTTTCGGAGCATCTGATGAAGGACTGATGGCTATTTGATAGCCAAAGGTATGCCCTTTTTTAGAACCTTTTCCATTGGTTTCACCAAGTCCCTGATAATTTGTTCGCCATTGGCATCGTCGATCAAGGCCACAATGATATATCGCCTGTTCGAATCTTTTCCCCAAACCAGAATGGAATCGGAATGGAAGGTTCTCCACGAGCCCGATTTTCTGAACAACCTCGCACTGGGCGCAATCTGATCTAAAGTATTCACAAATTTATGGTGCAGCTCGGGATTTTCCATAATATCCAACATCTGTTTCGACCGGTTTTCATTCACCAGTTTGCCATTGGCCAGCAGATAATAATACCGGCATACCTGGTTCACCGTGGCAGCATGGCTGAGGTTTTTCAAAGGTTCCCTGTTGGTGTCGCCACCAGAACCATATCTTTTCCCGACCCATAGGCCACCGCCCTTATGTTCATCATAAAATTCATATTTCCTATCGGTCATTACCGCTTCTATCTTTTCGTAGCCCACCCTGTCGATCATGCGTGTGGAGGCCTTGTTATCGGACTTGCTGATCATCAGGCGCATATCGGCTTTAACGTCCTTGGTTTCTTTCAGTTCCCCTTTTTCGATGGCATCCATCGCGGCAAGGAGTATCGCTATTTTGGGAAGGCTTGCGGCATACATCATATGGTTCCCGTTCACATTGGCGAAACGCACGTTTTCAGGATCGCTGAGATCTACGATGCCGACGGCCATTTTCTTTTGGGCAATCAGTTTTTTCCATTGGGGATGCTGGTTCAGTTCCATTGCAAATTTCAGCTGTAAATTTTGGTCTGCCAATGAACGCAAGTTCTTGATTTGATCATCGGGGATCTTAATAGGCAAATCATCCTGACCCACAAGGTGAGAGAAGGTGAGGAACAAAATTGAAAACAAAAGGGTTGCTTTTTTCATTGAATTGCGCTACCGTATTTCCTATAAACTTTAATTTCGGCAAAAATATTATATAAGCCGATTCCTTTATTGTTAATTTTTTTATGGCGCCAAAAGTCCTTTGGTACCAAATTAACCGAAGTTTTAGCACTTGAACAAAGCCCAAAGTGTTAAAAGGCCATTCGAATGGATAAAATAAAACGCTGATTTTCCCATCGTCCGGGAATCGGAAGCTCCGGTGCCGCACACAAATAAGTTGATTCGGAGTGAATTAAACCGCCCTTTGTACCACCTCAAAGACTTTGCCGCCATCGCATTTCAGGGTTTTGGATGGAAATTTGAGGATCAGGGCATAGTCGTGCGTGGCCATTAGAATGGTCCTGCCCGATTTGTTGATGTCCTGGAGTACCTTCATCACCTCTACGCTGGTTTGGGGATCCAGGTTTCCTGTGGGCTCGTCGGCAAGAATGAGTTCAGGGTCGTTCAGCAATGCCCTTGCAATGGCAATCCTCTGTTGTTCCCCTCCGGAGAGTTCATGGGGAAATTTAAAACCCTTGGTCTTCATGCCCACTTTATCGAGCACATTTTCGACCCGGGCATTCATTTTTGCCGGATCGTTCCAGCCGGTGGCACGCAAAACGAACAAAAGGTTGTTGTTGACGTTCCGGTCGGGCAAGAGTTGAAAGTCTTGAAAAACAATGCCAAGTTTTCTGCGGAGGTAGGGGATTTCTTTTTCCTCCAATTTTTTAAGATCGAAATCCACAATGTTACCTTCCCCTTCCTTCAGGGGGATATCGCCATAAAGGGTTTTCATAAAACTGCTCTTCCCGCTTCCCGTTTTACCGATCAAGTACACGAATTCCCCTTTTTTGATTTCCACGCTTACCCCTTTGAGTACGAGGCTTTCTTTTTGGAATATGGCCGCATCCTTAAAGGCCAATATGGTTTCTGACATAATAAAAGGGTGTTCTGTTTTAAAGCATTTTTGGTACAAAACGGTTAATATTTCCTACCGCAATTCCGCCAAACGCATAGTTGGGTAATTTTGAACAAAACTGCGATATCCGCTATTTTTTGTTGATATAAAAGTAATAAGTTACAATGGATAACAAATGGTACTGGGCCTAATTCTTTTTCCTTTGTATCCTGCTCCGATATACTTTGGTGCAAATTTCAACGTTATATGCATTGATAACAGGTTAGAGAACGCTATGTTAAACAGACTTACTGCCATTTTCCCCATATTTCTGGGGATGGTTTCTATTGGATTGGCCCAGGAAACCAAGATTTATACCCACGAAGACAAAGCATACCAAGACGCCTTGGCGCTGTACAACAACGAACAGTACCAGGCTGCGCAAACGGTCTTCGGCCGGGTGAAGAACACCACCGATAACTTGGAGACCAAGGCCAACAGTGCCTACTATGAAGCGAACGCCGCCGTGCGCCTGAACCAATTGGGCGCCGACCGTTTGATGGAAGACTTCGTGGAAAAATATCCCACCTCCACCAAGCGCAATTCAGCTTTTGCCGACGTAGCGGAGTATTACTTTGAAACGGGCAAATATCCCTATGCGCTGAAATGGTACAATAAGGTAGACCAGAATGCCCTCTCGCGCAAGGAGATGGACAAGTTCAATTTCAATTATGGGTATTCCCTGTTCTCTTCGGGCAAACAGAAAGATGCCGAACGCTATCTTGAAACAGTCAGCAATTCCCCGGTATATGGCTCACAAGCCAAATACTACTTGGGCTATATCGCCTATCAGCAAGACGATTATGAAGGTGCAAACCAAAGGTTCGACCAAATCACCGACCCGGAGCTATTGGAGGAAAAACTGAGCTATTATCAGGCCGATATGAACTTCAAACTCGGAAAATTCGAGGAGGCCATAGCATTGGCCAAACAACAGATTCCCAAATCGGATCGGACAGAGAAATCGGAACTGAACAAAATCATCGGGGAAAGCTATTTCAATCTTCAGCAATATGCCAATGCCATTCCTTATTTGGAGGAATATAAGGGGAAAAATGGCAAATGGAGCAATACCGATTATTACTTGTTGGGCTATTGTTATTATAAACAAGGCGATTTTGCCAATGCCATACAGCAGTTCAATAAAATTATCGGCGGCACCAACAGCGTGGCCCAAAATGCCTACTACCACCTGGCCGAGTGCTATCTAAAACTCGATAAGAAACAAGAGTCGCTGAACGCCTTTCGAAATGCGTCGCAAATGGATTTTTCGACCGATATCCAGAAAGACGCCTTGCTCAACTATGCGCGATTGAGCTATGAAATCGGCAACGCCTACGAGCCCGTGCCACAAGTGCTCACCAACTACCTCGAAAAGTATCCCAAAGATAAATATACCTCCGAAATGCAGGCCCTTTTGGTCGACTCATATATCACTTCCAAGAATTTTCAAGGCGCCATGGATCTTTTGGAAAAGAACCGAAATTTCGCCAGCAGATCCACCTATCAGAAGGTCGCTTTTTATCGTGGGGTGGAACTGTTCATCGATGGGGATTATGATGCGGCCTCACAAACCTTTAAAAAATCGTTGGACAATGCGGAAGATCCCAATTTTAGGGCCCGTGCAAGCTATTGGAAGGGAGAATCGGAATATTTGCTCAATAAATTCGACCAGGCCTTGGCCGATTTCCTGCTGTTCAAGCAAAATCCGACGGCAAAGGCAACTCCCGAAGCCAAAGAGATCGACTACAATCTGGCGTATACCTATTTTAAACTGAGGGATTATCCAAAAGCGATTTCCGCTTTTAATGCTTTTGCCGATTCCCGTACCGGGGATATCCAAAAACTGCACGATGCCTATTTGCGCATGGGCGACAGTTATTTTGTGACCAGCAAGTACTGGCCGGCCATTGAAACCTATAACAAGGCCTTGGCTTTGACAGGTCCTGAAAAGGATTATGCCGCCTATCAAAAGGCCATGAGTTACGGCTTTGTCGACCGTCGCGACAGCAAGATACAGGAATTGGAAAGGTTTGTATCGGCCTATCCCAAATCCACTTTGAGAGACGATGCGCTTTATGAATTGGGCAACACCTATATCGCGACCGGGAAAGAGCAACAGGGTCTGCAAACCTATGATCGGCTGATCTCAGAATTCAAGGGCAGTGCCTTGGTGCCCCAGGCCATGATGCGGCAGGGTCTTGTTTTCTACAACGGGAATAGGAACGATCAGGCCTTGGCCAAGTTCAAAAGCGTGGTCCGTGATTTTCCCAACAGCCAGGAGGCGATTCAGGCAGTTGCCACGGCCAAGCTGATCTATGTTGATTTGGGCCGGGTAGATGAATATGCCGCTTGGGTGAAAAACCTCGATTTTGTTGATGTGAGCGATGTTGAATTGGACAATGCCACCTTCGAATCGGCCGACAAACAGAATATGGAGGGCAGGAAGGATGCGGCCATCAAAGGGTATGAAAACTATATCAGGCAATTCCCCAATGGGACAAATGCCATAAAGGCCAATTTTAATTTGGCCCAACTCCATTTTGGCAAAAGCCAGAACGAAAAGGCCCTTCCCTATTTTAAATATGTTGCCGACAAGGGGGGGAGCGAATATGCCGAACAGGCCTTGACCAGGGTCTGCGAGATTTTCATTGGCCAGAGCGATTACGCTGCGGCAATCCCCTACTTGGAACAATTGGAGTCCCGAGCCGACATACCGCAGAACAGGGTATTTGCACAATCGAACCTGATGAAGGGCTATTACCAGCGTAAGAATTATGATCAAACCTTAGCCTATGCGGCCAAGGTGCTCGCCTCTCCAAGCATTGACAACCGCATCAGGAGCGACGCACATATCATGATCGCACGTTCGGCCATTGCCACCGGCGATGAGGCCAAGGCGAAGGCCGCCTATACCGAGGTGCTTAAAATCGCCAGTGGGGAGACTGCTGCAGAAGCCCTTTATTACGACGCCTATTTCAAGAATAAGGACGGCAATCACGAAGCTTCGAATACTTCGGTCCAAAAATTGGCAAAAGACTTCGCGGCATATAAGGAGTGGGGCGGAAAGGGGCTGGTGATCATGGCTAAAAACTTTTATGCCTTGGGCGATGCCTATCAGGCTACCTATATTTTGGAGAGTGTGGCGGTCAACTTCGGCCAATTCCCCGAAATTGTGGCAGAGGCCAAGGGCGAACTCGCCATCATCAAGGCCAAGGAAGCACAAAGCAACTCTTCGGTAGAAACCGGAAATTAAAATATTCACGATAGCCATCGGTTCAAAAAGACATATTATGCGCAAGGTTTTTAAGATAGTTTTAATGTTAACCTTGGTTTCCTTCGGGGGTCTCAGGGGACAGGAAAAGGAGAAAGATCTGGGCACGGAGACCGTTACGGTGACCAAGGCCTATTCGCCGACGATTTCCGACGCCTTCAAATTAAAATCGATACCCGAACTCAATGATTCGATCGTGCTTCAAAAGAAGAAAATCGAATACAGTATTTTCTCGGTCCCGGTGGCCTCTACCTTTGCACCGGCGAAAGGCAAGGCGTCCACCGTTAAAAAATCCCCTCCACCCGAACTGTTCAACTCCTATGCTTCTGCCGGTGGGGGAAATCCTGCCAATTTAATGGCCAAATTCTATACGAGCAGGGCCATCGATAGGGAATCGGGCTATACCGTGGGTCTTGAGCATAACTCTTCCAAGGGCGACATTGCAGGCGTACCCTTGGACAACATCTTTTCGAATTCGAGATTGGATGCCGATTATACCTTTAGGGGCAGTGATTTCGAATGGGGTGCCGATGCAGGTTTCCAGCACCAACTCTACAATTGGTACGGACTACCTCAGGGCGTTTACGATGAGACGACCATCAACACGATCGACGAAAGGCAAAATTATTTCATGGGCGAAATAGGGGCACACTTGAATATTGCGGATGCTTATTTCACCGGGGCCGAAGTCCAATTTCGCAGGTTCGGCGACGCCGTAAAATCGGGAGAAAACAGGGTCGTCCTGAAACCTGCCTTTGAATTTCCGGTAGGGGAAGAAACCTTCGGGATTCGACTGAAGGTCGATTATGTGAATGGAAACTTCAAAAATGCCCCCCTCAATTTCCCCACCAACGATGCGGGCATCAAGTATAGCAATCTGCAGCTTGGGATCAATCCAAGTCTCACCATGTTGCGCGATGACCTTACCCTTAATTTTGGTGTTAATTTGGTATACGGGATGGACTTGGAGAACAGCGACGGCAATTTCTATTTCTATCCTGCCGTCTCGGCCTCATACCGTTTGCTCGATGACCTGGCCATCGCCTATGCCGGTGTCGAAGGCGCTTTGGAACAGAATTCCTATTATGGTTTTGTGGCCGACAACCCTTATGTCTCTCCCACAATCAACATTGCCCCCACCGACAAAAAGTATGACGGCTATGTGGGTTTACGCGGCCAGCTGCTGCCGAACTTGAGCTATAACATCAAGGCATCATATACCACGGAAAACAGAAGGCCATTGTACAAACTGAATCCTCAGAATAGTTTCAGAAACGACGAAAAGGGTTATTATTATGGCAATTCCTTCGATGTTTTTTATGACGATACCAAAACACTTGGTTTGTTCGGGGAACTGAACATCGATGTGAACCGCAACTTTACCTTGGGCATCAACGCGGCGGTGTATGACTATACCACAGAAACCGATAATCCTGCATGGAACTTGCCCAAGATGAACGGCTCGCTGTTCATGGACTATCAAATCGGCGAAAAATGGTATATGGGCGCAAATCTTTTCTATGTAGGGGAACGTGAAGATGTCGCCACCGTAGCGACCTTAAGCGGCATTGCTTCTGAATTTCCCGCAACCATCATCACCCTGGACAGTTATTTTGATGCGAACGCCCACTTGGGCTATCGCTTGAGCAATCAATTGTCGGTGTTCTTAAAGGCCGCCAATATCGCCAATACCAACTATCAAAAATGGGCAAATTTTCCTGTTCAAGGAATACAGATCCTGGGAGGAGCCACTTATAAGTTCGATTTTTAATCCTCGTGGATTTTTTATTGTCCCAAGGACCTTGGCTCATCCCAGAAAGGCGACACTTCATCGAAGGAGGGCCGCCAGCCCGCCATGCTGCGCTTTAATTTGTTAATTTAGAGGTCGTTAAAAAGAATTGGACAACTGCACAAACCAATAAAACATATCGGTTTTTACTTCTGTCTGCACTTTGCGGTGTCGGGCATGGCACAGAATCTGGTCCAAAATCCCAGTTTCGAAGAGTATCTCGAATGCCCACAGCGTTTGGCACGTTTCGATACCAATGTGGTATCGTGGAGTTGTCCCTCCATGGGAACCACCGATTATTTCAATTCCTGTAGCGAGATCATGGGCACGCCCGACAACTTTAAGGGCCGTCAACCGGCCGACTTTGGCAACGGTTATGTCGGATTCTATGTGTATGCCCCCGATGACTATAGGGAATACCTGCAGGTGGAACTGCAGGAACAATTGATCAAGGGTGTCAATTATGAGGTATCCTTTTATGTGAGTTTGGCCGATCGTTCCGATTCTGCCATTAAGGAATTCGGCGTGCTATTCTCCCAAGACCAACTGGATATTGATACCCAGAAAAACCTCTCTAAAAACCTTTGGTACCAGCAAGAGGGCAACCGCTACAACTACTTGGAGATCGGGTATAGCAACTTCTATTCCAATACCGAAGATTGGATTTTGGTCCACACCCAATTCGAGGCCAAAGGCTCTGAAAAATATATGACCTTGGGCAATTTTAAACCCAATGCGCGTACCCGTTTGTTCCAGACTAAAAAAGAAAGCAAGCAGGGCGCATACTATTACGTTGACATGGTTTCGGTGATCACCGATGACCCCCCCAGAAAGATAACCGAACTGGTCGCCATTGCCGATGGGAAGGAGACGAAGAACATAGAACTCGATAAAAGCTACATTTTTAAGAACCTCCTTTTTGAGTTCGATCAGTCTGCGCTCTTGGAAACCTCCAAAAACGAACTGCAAAAAGTGGCGGATCACCTGAAATCGAATGCGATGCTCCATATCACCATCATCGGGCACACCGATGACGTCGGCACCAGCCAATACAACCAAAAACTGTCCGAACAACGGGCCGCGGCCGTGGCGGGATATCTTCTACAACTCGGTATCCCCGAAGACCGTATTGCCTGGAAAGGCCATGGGGGTGGAAAACCCATCACCGAAAACGGAACCGAAGCCGGTCGAAGCCTTAATCGCAGGGTTGAATTTGTGATCAGCAAGTCGCCACAAAAAGGGGCATTACTAAATTAGGAGGTTGAAACGGTGTCGATATCAAGATTTAACCGGCGCACATCCCCCTGTTTACGGCATTTACTCAAGATAACTGATTTAAAAGGGCCTTGCTCTTTTAATTGGCGTTACCTTTGCCCAAATACAGTTAATTAATTTTTAATTTAAGACAATGAATAAAGGAACAGTAAAATTCTTCAACAATGCCAAAGGATTCGGTTTTATTACAGAAGAAGGTGTTGAAAAGGACCACTTTGTGCATGTATCAGGATTGGTAGATGAAATTCGTGAAGGCGATGAAGTTGAATTTGATTTGCAGGACGGAAACAAAGGATTGAACGCGGTAAACGTGAAAGTCATTTAATAGATAACTTTTGGTTTTTTGAAAATGTAGCCTATCACCCAGTGATAGGCTTTTTTTATGGGGAAAATGTCATTTTAAAAAGGAGCAGGTTTCGCATTTGAAGGCAAAACCTCGTAAATTGCAGCAAATTGATAAGAAGTATGGATCTGAATCTGGCCGTATTGATCGATGGAGATAATATCCCCTCGGCATACATCAAGGAAATGATGGAGGAAATTGCCAAATATGGCAATCCCACAATCAAACGAATTTATGGCGATTGGACCAACCCACGACTTGCTAAATGGAAGAACGTATTGTTGGAGAATGCCATTACGCCGATACAACAATATGGGTATACTGCCGGTAAAAATGCGACCGATTCGGCCATGATTATCGATGCGATGGACATTCTTTATTCCAGCAAGGTTTCCGGATTCTGCCTGGTGAGCAGTGACAGCGATTTTACACGTTTGGCCACCCGCCTGCGCGAAGCGGGAATGCAGGTTTTTGGAATCGGTGAAAAGAAAACCCCCAATCCCTTCATAGTGGCCTGCGATAAATTTATCTATATCGAAATATTGAAAGGTCAGTCGGAAGAAGGGGATACCACCGATACCCCTCAAAGCAAATCGGCATCAAAAAGCAGTATCGACAAGATTACCGCAAAGGAGATCAAATGGATCTCCAATACCATAGAAGATGTTGCAGATGACGATGGTTGGGCTTTTTTGGGCGATGTTGGGGGCCTTTTACAAAAAAAACAGCCCAATTTTGATGCGCGTAACTACGGCTTCCAAAAATTGACGCCCCTCATCAGTTCCATTTCAAACTTCGAAGTGGAACGACGTGAAGATTCCAAAGGACGAAAAAAGTTGATCTACGTAAAAATCAAGGAAAAACAGAGGCCACGTTCCAGATAATCACGAATTGCTTTTAATATCCTTATCACTATTCCCAACATGAGATATCTATTCACCTTCCTTTCGTCACTGCTGTTATGTACCGCATGCCAACAAAAAAACGAACCGGTGCCACCATCACCGAATCGGGCCATCGACAGTTTGTTCATCGCATTCTACGAATTTAAAAAAGGCATCAATCCCATTGAAGCCACCAAGGCGGGGTATAACAAATACAACGATACCATAGCCAATTACATCTCCGATAACTATCAGGAATTTTTGATCGACAGCTACGAAGATTTCCTCGAAAGATCTTCCCAATTCGATTCGGTTCGTACCACCCCGGAACAGTGGCTCAGCTTAAAAGTGCTACAATGGGACTGCGCCATCAAAAAGGAAGGGTTGACCAATTCGATCGTTACGATGGCCTCACCGATTTACGATTTGCCCAGTTTTGAATTGATGCCACTGTTTCAAATACAGTCATTGCATTTGTATGTGGCACAGATGGCGGGCGGAACCGGCGTACAGCCATTTAAAACGGTAAAAGATTATGACGATTGGCTTAAAAGATTGGACGATTATGAGGTCTTTTTGGATACCTGTATCCTCAAAATGAAGGAAGGGATGGCCAAACAGCTGGTCATGCCCAAAGCACTTGCCTTAAAAATGTTGCCCCAGTTGAAGGGCTTTGTTTCAACTCCCGTCGGGGAACACCTCTTTTATACCCCCATCAAACAGATGCCCGAATCTTTTTCCGATGCCGACCGGGAACGATTGGATCTGGAATATCGGGCCTTGATCGTAGACAAGTTGGTACCGGCCTATAAGCGTTTGAATGATTTCATCGAAATGGAATACCTCCCTAATTGCCGGAACACCTCGGGCATCGGTGCCCTGCCCAATGGCAAGGCCACCTACGATTACCTGATCCGACTGCATACGACCACCGATCTCACGGCCGATGAAATCCATGAATTGGGCAAAAGGGAAGTTGCCCGTATTTTAGGGGAAATGGAAAAGGCCAAAACGGAAATCGGCTTTGAAGGCGATATCAGGGCATTTTTCGATCACGTTCGTACAAGTGAAGAACAGATGCCCTATACCCAGCCTGAGGAGGTGCTCGCCCATTTTAATGAGATCAAGGAAAGGATCGATCTGCGTTTGGACCAAGTATTTGATCTGAAGCCAAAGGCTAATTTTGAAGTAAGACGCACAGAGGCATTTCGAGAGGCCTCGGCCAGTGCGGAGTATGTGCCGGGTTCCAAGGATGCTGTTCGATCGGGGATCTTTTATGTCCCCATACCCGATGTCAGGTCGTATAACAAATTTGCGGACGAGGCGCTATTTTTGCATGAGGCGGTACCAGGGCACCATTATCAATTGTCACTGCAACAGGAAAATGACCAATTGCCCGAATTCTTGCATCCTGAGAGCATGGGCGTATTTGTGGAGGGATGGGCACTGTATGCCGAATCATTGGGGAAGGAATTGGGACTATATGCCGATCCCTACCAGTATTTTGGCATGCTGAGCATGGAAATGCATCGGGCAATCCGTTTGGTGGTCGATACCGGGATCCATGCCAAAGGATGGACAAGGGAGCAGGCCATTCAATACTCATTGGATCATGAGGCCGAATCGGAAGATGGAATCATCGCCGAAATCGAGCGCTATATGGCCACCCCGGGCCAGGCCGTGTCCTATAAGATCGGACAGCTCAAAATTAGGCAACTTCGGGATCGGGCGGAACAGGCGTTGGGGCAGGCATTCGACATCAAGGAATTTCACAACCAAATATTGAACTCAGGCAGCTTGCCCTTGGTTTTGCTCGAGAAAAAGATAGATGCATGGATCAATTTACAGCAATAGCGTTTGGATTGTCAATACCGATTATTTCCGGAGGTGCAAAAAAATAAAATATTTCTTTACATTTACGAAGCTTTGAACCGTTCAAAATCGACGTCATGAAAAATACCGACCAAAACCTGTTCATCTTCTTGCTTTTAACTTGTTTATTATTCGCTGCTCCCAAGGCCATGGCCAATGCAAGCCATAATGGTGATGGGTTGCAGCCCGAAGTGTTGATGGTGCCGTTTCAAGACCATCTTTTGGGGGGTTGGTCCTATACGGTGGAAGGTGCACCCGAAGGATGGGAAAAAGGACTCCTCTTGATCATCAACCCGAATGGTGTTTATCAGGCGCAGATACAAACCGCGAACCAAACTTTGTTGGCAGACAATATATCGGTAAAAAAGAATACGATAACATTTGATGTTTACGTAGAGGGATCTAAGGTAGCCGTGGAACTCAAAGCCGAGGGCAGCAAATTATCGGGCACCAGTTCCTCCTCCGATGGGACCTATAAAATAAACGGCGTTAAAAGCCTATCTGCCAAATAGCCTATATCGGCTAAATTGACTTTTCGGGATTTCACTTTTGCAGCGCCATTCCCGATGTCGATATTCGGGTATTTCCATCAATCCAATAAATTGTAGCCCTATGAAATGTATGCGGATCCTTGTTGTTTTCTTGGTCATGGGCTGCGGTCCGTCCAAGGAACAGGTAGACTTATTAGTGGTGAATGCCAACATCTACACCGTCGACGATGCATTTTCAAAAGCCGAGGCCTTCGCGGTACACAATGGAAAGTTCGTGGGAGTGGGCAGTACCGAGGAAATCAAAAAAGGGTATACTTCAGACCAAATTTTCGATGCAAAAGAACTTGCCATAACCCCCGGTCTTATCGATGCCCATTGTCATTTCTATGGCCTGGGGCTCAACCAACAATGGGCAGATCTTACCGGTACCCTTAGCTTCGCAGAGGCGCTTGAAAGGGTTCAACAATTTCAAGATGAACATCCCAAAGACTTTATTTTAGGGCGGGGTTGGGACCAGAACGACTGGGAGATCAAGGAATTCCCGACAAAAAAAGAATTGGATTCCCTTTTTCCAGCGATACCGGTAGTTTTGGAAAGGGTTGATGGCCATGCCTTCCTGGTCAACCAGAGTGCGTTGGACAAGGCCGGCATTACCGATGAAACCAGGGCCGAGGGTGGGGAAATCGTTAAAAAAGACGGCGAAATTACAGGGGTATTGGTAGACAATCCCATGGGTTTGATCTATGCCGTTATCCCCCCTACAGATCTTAATACCAGGATCAGGGCATTGAAAGACGCGGAACGCATTTGCTTTGATAATGGGCTGACGACGGTCGACGATGCCGGACTCGACCGTGCCACCATTGAATTGATCGATAGCCTGCAACAGGCGGGGGACTTAAAGATAAGGATCTACGCCATGGTCGGCAATTCACCGGAAGATGTTGACTATTATTTGAAGAAAGGTCCCGTAAAGACAGACCTCCTGAACGTGCGTTCCATCAAAGTATACGGTGATGGGGCCTTGGGCTCGCGGGGGGCGGTTTTGAAAAAACCCTATACCGATCAGGCCGGCCATTATGGGGCCATGATCACCCCGGTATCGGACCTTGAAAGTTTGGCCGGGCGCATTGCAAATTCCGATTTTCAAATGAATACCCATGCGATTGGCGATTCGGCCAATGCCGTGGTGCTTCGAGCCTACAAGTCGGTTTTAAAGAACAAACCCGATCGCCGATGGAGAATAGAACATGCCCAGATTATAGATACATTGGACTTCGATTACTTCAAACTCGGCATCATACCCTCGGTGCAACCCACCCATGCCACCAGCGATATGTATTGGGCCGAGGATCGGTTGGGGCCAGATCGTATGAAGGGTGCCTACGCTTTCAAAACATTATTGGGCCAATCGGGCAAGTTGGCATTGGGCACCGATTTTCCAGTGGAGCAGGTGAGTCCTTTTTTGACCTTCTTTGCGGCGGTGGCCAGAAAAGATGTTGACGATTATCCCGAATATGGCTTTCAGATGCAAGATGCGCTCGGGAGGGAAGAGACATTGCGCGGGATGACCATTTGGGCTGCCTATTCCAACTTCGAGGAAACCGAAAAAGGGAGTATCGAGGTAGGTAAATTTGCCGATTTTACGATATATAACAAAGATTTGATGGAAGTACCACTATCGGAAATACCCGATATCAAGGTAGAACATACCTATGTCGGAGGACAGCGGGTGAAATAATAATTTTGAAGATAATTAAATAAAAAAACCCAAGGTTTCTGACCTTGGGTTTTTATTTTCATGAATTTGGTGCTTACATCTTCGCCATGATGGGCACGGCAACACGGGTTTTGTCCCATGCCATGACCATATGTGCCCCGCCATCCACATCTTTGAAGGCAATGGAAAATTCTTCCAAGGATTTGCTGTCCATGGTGGCCTTGGCGGACACACGTACCACGTCGGCACCCTTATCGTAGGAATAGGCACCCCATTGGTTCAGGTTTTTATTCAATATCACCGTCCACTCCCCAGCCCCTGGAATGGTGAAAAGGGAATAAGTACCTGCCTTTACATCCTGGCCACCAAAATTCACATCCTGGTAAAATGTGATTTCCGATGCCTCATTGGCCCCGGTTCTCCAAACTTCTCCCGGTTTGGCCAATTCGGATATGGCTCGACCTTTCAATTGGGGCCTGCTGTAAGTGACCCTTACCATTTTATCAGATTTCTGATAACTCGAGGGATAGGCAGCCACATCCATTGGACTTTTGTCCAATCCACTAAAATCCTGTGCATGCGATTGGACCACAAAGACCAATGCAAACACGAACATGCTCATTGTCATTACTTTTTTCATAATAGTTATAGTTTAATTGAGTTCAAATCTAGCCAACATCCGTTCTAAATTCCTTTAAAAAGTCGTTAAATTTCACGCAGCTTACAAAATAGTTCCAATTTGTCAAAATCATAAAGAAAAATCATCAATATGGAAGCATAAATATCAAAAATATAATATATTGTAATTAAAAAATGTTTTTATATTTTATAATTGAAACTATAAATTCATCTTTACCATCAAATTGAAATAAAAAATAATAAGCTATGTGTGGAATTGTTTGTGCCTTTGATGTAAAGGAAAGTACGGAAACCTTAAGGCCACAGTTGTTGGAGATGTCGAAAAAAGTGAGACATCGGGGTCCGGATTGGAGCGGGATTTATGCCGATGAGAAAGCCATCTTGGCCCATGAGCGTTTGGCGATCGTGGATCCCGCCTCGGGGAAGCAACCTTTGTTCAGCGAAGATAAAAAATTGATTTTGGCCGCCAACGGGGAAATTTATAACCACCGGACATTGCGCAAACAATTTGAAGGCAAGTATCAGTTTCAGACCGAATCGGACTGCGAGGTGATCTTGGCCCTTTATCAGAAAAAGGGGGTTGACTTTTTGGATGAAATGAACGGTATTTTTGGCTTTGCCATATACGATGTCGACAAAGACGAATATTTTGTGGCGAGAGACCATATGGGCATCATTCCCCTTTATATGGGTTGGGACAAACACGGTACTTTTTATGTGGCTTCAGAACTGAAGGCGCTGGAGGGAACCTGTACCAAGATAGAGTTGTTCCCACCCGGGCATTACTTGCACAGCAGGGACGGGGTCTTGAAAAAGTGGTATACCCGCGATTGGATGGAATACGACGCCGTAAAAGATAACGAGACCAGCATACAGGCCATTAAGGAAGCGCTGGAGGCTGCAGTGCACCGACAATTGATGTCTGACGTGCCCTATGGGGTATTGCTTTCCGGTGGGCTCGATTCATCTGTTACCTCGGCCATAGCCAAAAAATATGCGCAAAAACGAATCGAATCTGACGATACCGCGGATGCTTGGTGGCCACAATTGCATTCCTTTTCGGTAGGATTGGAAGGTTCGCCCGACCTGGCTGCGGCACGTAAGGTGGCCGATCATATCGGCACCGTGCACCACGAGATCAAGTTTACCATACAGGAAGGTCTCGACGCGATAAAAGATGTGGTCTATAATTTGGAAACCTATGACATTACCACCATCCGCGCTTCCACGCCCATGTATCTTATGGCAAGGGTCATCAAGTCGATGGGCATCAAAATGGTGCTCTCGGGGGAAGGAGCCGATGAACTGTTCGGCGGTTACCTCTATTTTCACAAAGCGCCCAACGCAAAGGAATTCCACGAAGAAACGGTTCGGAAGTTGAGCAAATTGCATATGTACGACTGCCTTCGTGCCAACAAATCCTTGGCAGCATGGGGCATAGAGGGGCGTGTTCCTTTTCTGGATAAGGAGTTCATGGATGTGGCCATGCGCATCAATCCGCAGGATAAGATGATCAATGGCGAGCGAATGGAGAAATGGGTAGTGCGAAAAGCCTTTGAAGACATGTTGCCCCAGAGCGTCGCCTGGCGGCAGAAAGAGCAGTTCTCCGACGGGGTAGGCTATAGTTGGATCGACACCCTGAAATTGATGGTGAACCAGGAGGTCAGCGACGAACAGCTGGCCAATGCGAAATACCGCTTTCCCTTGCAGACCCCGACATCGAAAGAAGAGTTCTATTACCGATCGATATTTGAATCCCATTTTCCGTCGGATGCCGCGGCATTGTGCGTGCCACAGGAGGCTTCGGTCGCCTGCAGCACCAAAATTGCCCTGGAGTGGGACGCGGCATTTAAAAACATGAACGACCCTTCAGGCAGGGCTGTTGCCAATGTACATACCGATGCCTACGTGAAGTAGCCGTTGGCGCAAAACGCGAAATGCTGATTCCCGACGGCCCCTCCGGCTCATGGAATACCACTTTTAGGGACATAAAAGGTAAGAAACCAACCCCATCGAGAGATGGGGTTTTTTTATGGTTTGGCGGTCAAAAAAATGATTTGGGAACAGTGTACGGCAGCCTTCGTAATACGCGATAAAAGATTCGAATTTTGACCCTGTGGCCCAAGGAATTTTTCCACAATGAATGTTGATAACTTAAGACTTAAAAAAGTCCTATAATCCCATATATCATAGGCTATTCCGTATATTTGCAAGATTGCGAATTTTAGAAGTGAAAACAACCTTAAATTATGAGCGAAGAAGCAAAAAAGGACGAGCCAAGCAAGAACAAATATTCGGCCGACAGTATTCAGGCCTTGGAGGGGATGGAGCATGTTCGCATGCGCCCATCGATGTACATCGGTGACATTGGCATCAGGGGGCTGCACCACCTGGTTTACGAGGTGGTCGACAACTCCATAGATGAGGCCATGGGCGGCCATTGCGACATCATTCATGTGACCATCAACGAAGACAATTCCATAACCACCAAGGATAACGGCAGGGGCATCCCGGTCGATCTCCATAAAAAGGAAGGTGTTTCCGCTCTGGAAGTGGTCATGACCAAAATCGGGGCCGGTGGTAAGTTCGATAAAGATTCCTATAAAGTTTCCGGTGGTCTCCACGGGGTGGGGGTATCGGTGGTCAACGCCCTGTCCGATCATTTAAGGGCAACGGTATATCGCGATGGAAAGATTTGGGAACAGGAATACCAAAGGGGAAAGGCGCTCTATCCGGTAAAAAGTATTGGGGAATCGAAAGATAGGGGTACCGAGGTCACCTTCCATCCCGATGAAACCATCTTTACCCAAACCATAGAATTCAGCTATGAAACCCTGTCAAACAGGATGCGTGAACTTTCCTTTCTGAACAAAGGGGTCACCATTACGCTCACCGACAAGCGTGAAAAAGATAAGGACAGCGAATCGGGATTTCTCACTGAAACCTTTTATTCCGATGAGGGATTGAAAGAGTTCGTCAGGTTTTTGGACGGGAACCGGGAACAGCTGACCAAAAACATCATCGCCATTGAAGGGGAAAAGAACGGGATTCCAGTAGAGGTGGCCATGGTCTACAATACCTCCTATAACGAGAACCTGCATTCCTATGTCAACAATATCAATACCCATGAAGGTGGTACCCATTTGTCAGGATTCAGGAGGGGCCTTACCACTACGCTCAAGAAATATGCAGATTCGTCCGGGATGCTCGACAAATTGAAGTTTGAGGTGCAGGGAGACGATTTCAGGGAAGGACTGACGGCCATTATTTCTGTAAAGGTGGCCGAACCCCAATTCGAAGGACAGACCAAGACGAAACTGGGCAACAGGGAGGTTTCCGCAGCGGTTTCCCAAGCGGTTTCCGAAATGCTCACCGATTATTTGGAAGAACACCCCGATGACGCCAAAATTATTGTTCAAAAAGTGATCTTGGCAGCGCAGGCGCGTCATGCGGCCACCAAGGCGAGGGAAATGGTGCAGCGCAAGAGCGTGATGAGTATAGGCGGTCTTCCGGGAAAACTTTCCGATTGTTCAGAACAAGACCCAGCCATTTGCGAATTGTTCTTGGTTGAGGGCGATTCGGCCGGGGGAACAGCCAAAATGGGACGTGACCGTAATTTTCAGGCCATTTTGCCTTTGAGGGGTAAAATCTTGAACGTTGAGAAGGCGATGCAGCACAAAGTCTTTGAAAATGAGGAGATCAAGAACATGTATACCGCGCTCGGGGTCACTATTGGTACCGAAGATGACAGCAAGGCGCTGAACCTGGATAAATTGAGGTACCACAAGGTGGTGATCATGTGTGACGCGGATGTAGACGGTAGCCATATCGAAACCTTGATTCTCACCTTCTTTTTCCGATATATGCGCGAACTGATCGAAGCCGGGCACGTGTATATTGCCACGCCGCCGCTTTATTTGGTAAAAAAGGGCAGTAAAAAGCAATACGCTTGGGATGATAAGGAACGCGATGCCATTGCCGATAGTTACAGCGGTGGTGTGAGCATTCAACGATATAAAGGTTTGGGGGAAATGAACGCCGAACAGTTATGGGACACGACGATGAACCCGGGATTCAGGACGCTGCGTCAGATTACCATCGACAATGCCACGGAAGCCGACAGGGTATTCTCGATGCTCATGGGTGATGAGGTACCCCCAAGAAGGGAATTTATCGAGAAAAATGCCATCTATGCGAACATTGATGCATAAAAACCGGCATTTCACAACAAAAACCTGCACCCCCAATGCAGGTTTTTTAGTTTTGGGAAAACTTACATTATGAAAAGAGTAATTTTCCTACTTATTGTCGCTTCCGGTTTTCATGGATGGGCCCAGTCGAATATTAATGAACTTTTGGCCGCCGGTCTTGACGATGCGGAACGCTATACAAACGCTTATCTCGCCCCGCTATCGGAAGGTGCATTGAACAGCATCTCGAACGGCTGGTATAACTCCGGACAGGCCAAACCGCTCGGGGGATTTGAAATATCGATCATCGGAAACTATGGCCCGTTCGGGAACAAGGAAGATAAAAAGTCCTTCATCCTGAATACCGAAGATTACGAAAATCTTCAATTTGTCGATGGCAGTACTTCAAAAACGGTCTCCAGTGCACTTGGGGAATTGGAAGGGATCAGGGTGTTCGTTGAAGGGGAAGTGGCCCCTGGGGTGACCGCTCGGGAAGAGTTTGAACTGCCCAGCGGGCTCGCCTCGGAAAACATTAACTTTATTCCATCCGCTTATCTGCAAGCCAGTGTGGGGTTGATCAAAGGTACCGAGATCAAGGCCAGGTTCGTTCCCAAAGTCAATGCGGAAGATGCCAGCATCGGGCTATACGGTATCGGTATCCAACACGAATTCACCCAATATTTACCGGCGGGAAAGGTTTTCCCGGTCGCGATTTCCGGGGTGATCGGCTATACCCATCTCGATGGCACCTACGACTTCATCAGTACCAATATCATTGCTGGGGATAATCAACGTATCGATGCGGTCATGGACACCTGGGTGTTTCAAGCCGTGGCTTCCACCAAGTTACCGATCATCAATTTTTATGGGGGAATCAGCTATATGACCGGCAAATCTACCACCGATATTTTGGGGACCTATACCGTACAATCGGGACCCTTTAGACAAACCTATACCGATCCTTTCTCGGTCGTCAAAGACGCCAGTGGGGTACGGGCGAACCTAGGGGCCAAATTAAAACTGGGATTTTTTAGACTGCATGCAGACTATACGCTTGCCGAATTCAACAACCTCTCTGTGGGAATCAACTTTGGCTTTAGGTAAAACGCCGAAAAAAAATAAAAAAAGGCCGCAATCGATTCAGATTGCGGCCTTTTATATTGGGTTGATTTTCTTAGTCCGCGTTGCGGATCGCGATGACTTGTCCCTCGTTGTCCTTTAGCATGTCCCCTTCAGGGGTCTGTTGCATGGAGACCAGCTGACTCGGAAGATCGGTACCGGGATAGGATATGGTATAAACCCCATTATCCTCTGTCCATTTAAAATCGGTCTTGACCGTCAATTCATTGTTTTGTCGCTGATGGTAGCGGCCCAGATAGGCATCATTGAAAATCCATTCCTGCGCGACGGTCTGTTTTTCGGTCTGCCCGATCGATTTCAATTCCACGTTTTCCCAGATCCCAATGATCGGATCGTTGTTGTCGGGTACTCGGGAACAATGACTGGCCGTTACAATTGCAATGATGGCCATAAACGACATGAGCTTTTTCATGATGTAGGGTAATTGGATTAGGGGACTATTTTAACTAACGATTGGGAATTGGCTGTATTGTTAGAATTCGATGTACGGTAACTTAATTCGCTTTTCTTCGTTGAACGGCATTGTTTTTTAACAGCTCAGGGTTTTGGCCTTGGTAAAAAAGTCGGCCCGGTTCTTCATTAATGTAGCGGCAATCCAGCGCTTTTTAACAAAGAATGTTTAATTTTAGCCTCCATTATTATAGAACAACTAACATTAAATAAAAATCATACTTATGAAAATTACCGTAGTAGGGGCGGGAGCCGTTGGTGCCAGTTGTGCCGAGTATATCGCCATTAAGAATTTCGCATCGGAAGTGGTACTGTTGGATATTAAGGAAGGTTATGCCGAAGGCAAGGCCATGGACTTGATGCAATGTGCTTCCCTAAATGGTTTCGACACCAAAATCACAGGGATAACCAACGACTATTCCAAAACGGCCGGAAGCGATATCGCGGTGATTACCTCAGGAATACCGAGAAAACCGGGAATGACCAGGGAAGAGTTGATCGGCATCAATGCGGGCATTGTTAAAATGGTGGCCTCTAGTTTGATCAAACATTCCCCCGATGTGATTGTGATCGTGGTGAGCAATCCTATGGATACCATGACCTACTTGGTGCACAAGTCGACCAAACTTCCAAAACACAAGATCATAGGAATGGGCGGTGCCCTCGATAGCGCCCGTTTCAAGTACAGATTGGCCGAAGCGCTCGAAGCACCGATTTCCGATGTTGATGGCATGGTCATCGGAGGCCATAGCGATACGGGCATGGTGCCCTTGACCTCTCACGCGACCCGCAACAGCATCAGGGTTTCCGAGTTCTTGTCAAAAGACCGTTTGGATCAGGTGGCCGAAGAGACCAAAGTAGGCGGGGCAACGCTTACCACACTTTTGGGGACCAGTGCCTGGTATGCCCCGGGAGCGGCTGTATCAGCCTTGGTGCAAGCCATTGCTTGCGATCAGAAAAAATTGTTTCCCTGTTCCGTTTTGCTCGAAGGGGAATACGGTTTGAAAGATATCTGTATAGGGGTTCCCGTGGTTCTTGGGCGAAATGGCATCGAGAAAATTGTGAACGTTCCACTAAGTGATGCGGAAAAGACCAAGATGAAAGAAAGCGCGGAAGGGGTAAGGAAGACCAATGCCTTGTTGGCGGTATAAATCTCCTTCGACCCAAATAGACCAAGGGCGTCGTACAAAGGTAGGATGCCCTTTCCATTTTACATTAACTGGTAAATATATTGTCAAATCCTAAGGGAATATCATATATTTGCACGCTGTTAGAAAAAGCATCGAATTAATATATGTAACCCATGCAGAATAAAGGACTTATAAAGCTTTTTGCCCTCTTGTTCGGGCTAGTGAGTATCTATCAACTCTCCTACACTTTTGTCACCAGCAAGGTTGAAAATGAGGCAAAGGCCTATGCACAATCCGAAATTTCCGAAACCGAGGAAGGCTATGTTTCCAAAAGGGAAGCCCTGGAGGCCAAATATCTCGATTCTATCGGCGACAATTCAATTTTGGGGTACACCAGCTATAACGATGCCAAGAAAAAGGAGCTGAACAAGGGTCTGGATCTAAAGGGGGGAATCAACGTTACCCTTCAAATTTCGGTAAAGGACATTCTCAAGGGCCTGGCCAACAATACCAAAAATCCTGTTTTCAACAAGGCCTTGGCCGATGCCGACTTGGCTTCCAAAAGCAGTGCCGAAAACTATGTTGATCTGTTTTTTGAAGCCTTCGATAAAATCAAGGGCGACACCAAATTGGCCACCCCCGACATTTTCTATACCCGAAGCCTGGAAGGTGAAGTGAATTCGAATATGACCGATGATGAGGTCAAACAGGTCATTCGTAGAAAAATAGATGAGTCGATCGTTTCGGCCTTCGAAGTGCTCCGTGAACGGATCGATGGTTTCGGGGTCACCCAGCCCAATATCCAAAGGGAAGGCACTTCAGGGAGAATTTTGGTGGAACTTCCTGGCGCCAGGGATATTACCAGGGCACAAAGCTTATTGTCGAGTACTGCCCAATTGGAATTCTGGGAAACCTATAGGCCCGATAACCAAGAACTGCAAGGTTTTTTCTTTCAGGCCAACGAAGCATTAAAGTCGCTGGTATCCATCGATAGTGCGTCGGTACCGGTTAAACAAGAAACGGAAATCGACTCTTTGCTCTCCGATGTTTCCCAAGACTCCTTGGATCTCAGCAAACAAGTAAATCCGCTTTTTGACAAGTTTCAACTCGGCGCCCCCAGTTATGCGGTGGGCATCACGGCGATCAAGGATTCCGCCGAAGTGGGCCGTTACCTCAGAATGAAGGAAATTCGGAGGTTGTTGCCCGCAGATCTGCAATTCGTGAAATTCGTTTGGGAACGACCTGCAGAGGGTTCCGAAATCGTGGAGCTTTATGCCCTAAAATCGAATCGTGAAGGCGAGCCGAGGATCAGTGGCGATGTGGTCAGTGACGCAAGGGACGATTTCGATCTTGGGGGCAAGCCGGCCGTATCGATGACCATGAACACAAAAGGGGCAAAGGAGTGGGAAAAATTAACGGGGGATGCCTACAATAACCAAACCGGCATTGCCATCGTATTGGATAACAAGGTATACACCGCACCTGGGGTATCCTCAGGTCCGATTTCCGGTGGCCGATCAGAAATCACCGGTAATTTCACCATCAACGAGACCAAGGACATTTCAAATGTTTTGAGGGCAGGTAAATTACCGGCTTCCGCAGAAATCATCCAATCGGAGATCGTGGGTCCTTCCCTGGGCCAAGAGGCTATCGATAGTGGTTTCGCCTCGTTTCTGATCGCCATGGCGATCGTGCTTTTATGGATGGTATTCTATTATGGAAAGGCAGGTATTTTTGCCGATATCGCCCTGTTGCTCAACATTTTATTGATATTTGGGGTACTTACCAGTCTTGGAGCGGTACTTACCCTCCCAGGCATAGCGGGTATCGTTTTGACCATCGGTATGTCGGTCGATGCGAACGTGCTTATCTTCGAACGTATCAAGGAAGAATTGGCCAAGGGCAAGGGAAAATCACAGGCTGTGGCTGACGGTTTCAGCAATGCGCTCTCCTCGATCTTGGATGCCAACATCACTACCGGTCTTACGGCCATCATCCTGTTCGTTTTTGGTTCAGGACCGATCAAGGGTTTTGCGACCACCCTGTTGATCGGTATCCTTACCTCCTTGTTCACCGCCATATTCATCACCAGGTTATTGGTTGATTGGTACTTGAGCGGAAAAACGAGAAGGCTCGATTTCACGACTTCCTTGACCAAGAACCTATTTAAAAATATCAATATCGATTTCCTGAGCAAGCGGAAAATCGCCTATGTGTTCTCGACCACCTTGGTATTGATCGGCCTGTATTCCCTTTTCTTTGGGCAGGGACTGCAACAAGGGGTAGATTTTGTCGGGGGAAGGACCTATCAGATCCGATTTGAAAAAGAGGTCAACCCTTCTGAAATCGCTTCTGAACTGAACACTGTTTTCGGAAGTGGAACCGGCGTGAAAACCTACGGGGAAGCCAATCAGATCAAAGTAACCACGCCTTATAAAGTAGATGTGGAGGGCATTGAGGTTGATAATGAAATTCAGGACAAATTGTTCACATCCCTTCAGAAATTATTGCCCGATGGCATGACCAAGGCCGATTTCATTACCGGTGGCGGGGAAAATTCGATCGGAATCCTGCAATCCGTCAAAGTGGGCCCAACCATCGCTGATGATATCAAGAACAACGCCTTTTTGGCCATCATAGGATCATTGGCCGTTGTGTTCCTATACATTCTGTTGCGTTTCCGTAAATGGCAGTTCTCTTTGGGCGCCGTGGTCGCGGTACTGCACGATGTGTTGATCGTACTGGGTATCTTTTCGCTGTTCGGCAAAGTAATGCCTTTCAACATGGAGATCGATCAAGCCTTTATCGCAGCCATCCTTACGGTAATCGGTTACTCCTTGAACGATACCGTGGTCGTTTTCGACCGAATCCGGGAAATCATCAATGAAAAGGGATGGAAAGCCGGGGAAAATACCAACCTCGCCTTAAACAGTACCTTGGGCAGGACATTGAACACCTCGCTTACCACCTTGGTGGTATTGTTGTCCATCTTCATTTTTGGTGGGGAATCGTTAAGGGGCTTTATGTTTGCGATGATCATCGGTATCGTGGTTGGTACCTATTCTTCCTTGTTCATCGCCACCCCGGTGATGTATGACACTTTGAAGAAAAGCGTGACTTCACCCGTGAAGGAAAAACCGAAATCAATGGCCAAGGCCAAGGCATAATCCAACATAACGATCAAAAGCCGCTGTTTGTGCAAACAGCGGCTTTTTTTATGCCCTTTTGCCAAGGGAACCTTCAGGGGTCATCTCCAGTTGATAGATACTTTTCGGTCTCAGTCCGGGCTCCTTACGGTGGGAGACGAAAATGATGGCCGTATCGCTCTCGCGTGAAAATTTATTGACCAGGGCCACGAAGAGATCGGCACTTTCATCGTCGAGTCCGGCAGTGGGTTCATCCAAAATCAACAATACGGGATGCTTGATCATCGCCCTGATGCACATCAACAAACGCTTCTGGCCCATGCTCAGATCGTGGTATAAAGCAGTTTTTAAATGCCACATCCGGATCAATTGCAGCCATTCCCCGGCCAACCGCAGCTGAGCTTCGGTAGGTTGCACATAGAGGCCTATGGAGTCGGTCAGGCCGCTGATCACCATATGCTCCACCGAATGATAACCGGTGAACTTATCGGTCATCGAAGGGGTAAAATAGCCGATATTTTTTTTGATGTCCCACACGCTTTCCCCACTGCCTTTTTTCCGCCCAAAAATAAAGAGTTCCTGCCCGTATCCTTTTGGATTTTCCCCTGTGATCATTGATAAAAGGGTTGTTTTTCCACTTCCGTTCTTCCCCCTGAGCTCCCAAAAATCCCCTTTTTTGATGACCCAATCGATCTGATGGAGAATGGGTTTCCCTTCGTAGGCAACATTGACCTCCTTGAGTTCGATCAGTACATCGTCTGAAAATTCCGGAGTGCTCAACACTTTGGGTATCTTTCCCCTGAAGTGTTGAAAGGCAATCGGTCGAAGGGCCTCGTCTTGGTCGATAAAAACCAGTTCCCGTTCTACCAGCCTGGCAAATGTCGTCATGAAGGGCAGCAAGTCTGTAATGCGGCTGATGACCTGGATCAGGGTCGTGCTTTTGCCGATATCCTCAAGTCGTTTCTTGAGATCGGCCTGGGATTCGACGTCCAAATTATCGAAGGGGTTATCGAGCACGATATAATCGGGTTCGGAACGAAGGATATAACGCAACAGCGCCTTTTTCTGTTCCCCGCTCGAGAAGGTTTTAAGGTTTCTGCCCTTATTTTTAGTGAGTATTTTGGTATCGTGCCGTTCCTCTTCTTCCATGAACGTTTCCAAGGCGAGTTTGGAGAAAAGGGCACCCTTTAAGCCCTTTAAAGCATCAAATCCCAACGGTGGATCACCGTCCAAAAGCGACTCCAGAAGGTGTCCCTTCTCCGATCGGTTGTCGGTAAAAATGGCAAAATGCAATTTTTTGGTCATAGGTATGAAAATAGGTCAATTTTAATAATTAATCCTATATATTGCTACTTGGTTTTGGTCATATAGGGTGGTCTTCTCCAATCGCATCCCAATATTTTCGGCGACCTTTTGGGAGGGTATGTTTTCAATCTGAATGATCGAGATCAGTGATCGGGCCAATCCTGATTCAATGGCAACTTCCATACATTTTTTTGCGGCTTCCGTGGCAAAACCCCTTTTCCAAAACTTGGGCAATAGGGAGTAGGCGATTTCAAGTTCCGCTTGTTGTTCGACCTCTTGCCGCAAGAGGCCGGCAAGACCCATTAGTTCCCATGTATCCCTTGAGATCAGGGCCAGTTTTCCGCCGAGACCATTTTCATATCGATGAAAAGTGCGTTCGAAATCTTGTCGACAGGCCTCCATTGGATCTTGCGGTAGACCTTGCCAGTAAGCTGAAGTGCGGCAATCCTGATGAAAAGGCAGCCAGTGTTCAAAATCGGAAGGTCTTAATTTTCGAAAGAATAACCTTTCCGTAACCACTCCGTCGAGTAGCAAATCCATTTGATTCAGTCTTTGGTGTAATCAATTCTGTCCCCTATCTGAAGGCCCCATTGTTGCACCAAGCCCGCATTCACTTCCAGAACGTACTGCACGGCGACCTTGGAGGAAAGGCCCGTTTCGCTATAGGGTTCAGTGTTTTCCTGAAAGCTGGCAATGCTAAGGTCTGCCCTGATAAAGATAAGGTCTAACGGAAATTCGGTATTCTTCATGTAGAAGGCGTGCATGGCCTCATTGGGGAATATAAAGAGCATCCCCTGTTGGTCGGCCATGGAACTCCTGTACATCAATCCGGTCTGTGTTTCGTAATCGGTGTCGGCGATCTCAATGTCCAAGGTGGTGATCACGGTATCGACCTTTTGCCGCACAAACGAGAGTTCCCCTTCCTTTTGAAACACGATGGCCTCGGTTTTAATGGCCTGTTTCGAGTTCTCCTTGCAGGATAGAACGACCGATAAGGGAATCAATATATATACTATTCGCTTGAGTACTTTGATCATGTTTTTAATGATAATCCAATGGTTTTTTTTTGGGACCATTGCCAAAACAATACCCATTATTTTTTACTGGTCGTGGGCCTGAACATGAAATACAGTCCGATCAAAATGAACGGAATGCTCAACCATTGGCCGGTAGATAACAGTCCGAGGGTCTCTTCAAAGCCACCTTGGCTTTTCTTGACGAATTCCACAAAGAAACGGATGGTCCATAGGAGGACCAAAAACAGTCCGAACAGATAGCCCTGTTTGTCTTTCTTATCGGTTTTCCAGTAGAGATAATAAAGGATCAGAAAAACAAAGATATAGCACACCCCCTCGTATAACTGCGCTGGATGCCTGTAGGGTATTTGGGCGAGATATTCCGAAAATTGGGGGTTGTTTTCGATCGCGTCATAAGCCGCGTTCACCGTTTGTTCCTTGGTGATGCCCAATGCTTTTGAAGGGTGCATGTCATCGGAATCCCTGATAAATCGCGTGGCAAAAACAAAGGATGCGTCGGTGACCTTCCCGTTGATCTCGGAGTTGAAAAAATTCCCCAAACGCACAAAGAAGGCGCCGATGGCGAAGGGGATTACCATTCTGTCCAAAATCCACAACATTTTAAATTCGGGAAATTTCCTGGTGTAGAGGTACATGCCGATGATCACCCCTATGGTGGCCCCATGGCTTGCCAGCCCGGTAAATCCGGTAAATTCATATCCGTGAATGAATCCAAAAAGCGTTCCCTCGACACTTTCCCTGATCGGCAACAAAATTTCAAGCAAATGGTTCTTATAATAGGCCCAGTCGTAAAAGAACACATGCCCCAGCCTGGCGCCCAACATGGTGGCCAAAACCGTATAAATAAAGAGGGAATCGAGCTGTTCGACCGTCTTTTTTTCTTGGGTAAAAATGCGTTTCATGATGAACCAGCCTACGGCGAAGGCCAATATCCAAAGAAGGTTGTAATACTTGATCTGCAAAAAACCGATTTTGAACAAGGTTTCGTTCGGGTTCCAGGTAAAGCCTAAAAAATACATTTGAAATGATTTGGGGGCTAAGATAAGTATTTAGCACAAAGTACTGGGCATGCCATGAAGAGTATTTAAGATTGTAACCGGAGTGGTTTCCGTATTTCATTGCCCTGGGTTCAGGGCACCGGGTCATAGCCTTTTCCACCCCATGGATTGCAACTGAAAATCCTTTTCAAGGACATCCAACCGCCCTTAAAAAGGCCATATTTTTTTAGGGCCTCCAGCGTATATTGCGAACAGGTGGGGGTGTACCGACAAGAAGAGGGGGTATAGGGAGAAATGGCAAGCTGATAAAATCGTACCAAAGCTACAAAGGGGGCTATCAATACTTTTTTTAAGGTCATTTGTTGTTCAGGTTACCTTCTGGTCAGATACCGATCCAAAGATCGACGAATTGTTTCAGTGCCCCTTAAGATACGCTAAAGGTGGTCCCTTCCTTCCCGTCTTTCAATTGAATGCCCAAACCGGCGAGTCGATCTCGGATCTTGTCAGAAGTCTCAAAGTCTTTGTTTGCCCTTGCCTCATCACGAAGCGCGATCAATAGTTCTACCACGCCCGAAAGTTTATTGGAGGCGCCAAGGCCCTCCTTTTGGCGTTCAAGCCCGAGCACCTCATAAACAAAGGCATCAAGGGTCTGTTTCAACGCCGATCTGTCGTTCTGGGTAATGCTTTCCTTTCCTTCTTTGATAAGATTGATGTGCTTTACCGCCTCGAACAGCTGTGCGATCAGAATGGGGGTATTGAAATCGTCGTTCATGGCATCGTAGCATTGCTGTTTCCATGCTGCCAGATCAAAATCACTATGGTCGCCCGTTTCCAGTCCGTCCAGGGTATCCAAGGCTTCCATCAGTCTTTGGAATCCTTTTTCGGAGGCCAACAAGGCATCGTTGCTCAAATCGAGAATGCTGGTATAGTGTGCCTGCATCATAAAAAAGCGTACGACCGAAGGGGAGAACGCTTTGCTCAGGATATTGTTTTCCCCCGTAAAAATTTCTCCCGGGAGGATATTGTTGCCTGTTGATTTGGCCATTTTTTTGCCGTTCATGGTGAGCATATTGGCATGCATCCAATACCGCACCGGGGAATGGCCAAAACTGGCTTCGGCCTGGGCGATCTCACATTCGTGATGGGGAAATTTCAAGTCCATTCCCCCTCCATGGATATCGAAGGTCTCCCCAAGGTATTTGGTGCTCATGGCGGTACACTCCAAATGCCATCCAGGGAATCCATCGCCCCAAGGGGAGGGCCACCGCATGATGTGTTGGGGTTCGGCCTTTTTCCAAAGGGCAAAATCTTGTGGGTTCCTTTTTTCATCCTGCGCGGTAAGTTCCCTGGTATTGGTGATCATGTCTTCCAATTTCCTTCCGCTCAGTTTTCCGTATTCGTAGGTTTCGTTGAATTTGGCCACATCAAAGTATACCGAACCGTTCACCTCATACGCATAGCCTTTCTGCAGGATATCCTTGATGATTTCCATCTGCTCGATGATGTGTCCGGTGGCCGTTGGCTCGATGCTCGGGGGCAAAAAATTGAATTTCTCGAGGATGTTATGGAAGTCGACGGTATAGCGCTGTACCACTTCCATCGGTTCAAGTTGTTCCAAACGGGCCCTCTTGGCGATTTTGTCTTCCCCATCATCGGCATCGTCGACCAAATGGCCGGCATCGGTAATATTGCGCACGTAACGAACCTTGTAGCCCAAATGTCGCAAATAACGAAAAATCATATCGAAAGACATGAAGGTACGGCAGTTGCCCAAATGTACATTGCTATAAACGGTCGGCCCGCATACGTACATCCCGATATGGCCCTCGTTCAGGGGCACGAATACTTCTTTTTTTCCGGTAAGTGAGTTGTAAATTTTTAGCGGATGGCTTTCGTACAATTGCATTTTAAGGGCAAACGATTAAAAATGGGTATCTAGATTGATATAGTCCAAAAATTCGCGGCGGAGGGCTTCCTCCTTAAATTTTCCACCATATTCGGCGGTGACCGTGCTGCTTTCGGTATCACGTATGCCCCGGGAATTTACGCAGAGGTGTTTCGCATCGATCACACAGGCCACATCCTCGGTACCCAACACTTTTTGGAGTTCCCTTACAATTTGGATGTTCAATCTTTCCTGCACCTGCGGTCTTTTGGCGAAGTAATCGACAATGCGGTTCATCTTTGAAAGCCCGACTACCGATCCATTGGAAATATAGGCCACATGGGCCTTTCCAACGATGGGCAGCAGATGGTGTTCACAGGTGGAGTACAGGGTGATGTTCTTTTCCACCAGCATCTCGCCATATTTATACTTGTTTTCAAAGGTCGACGATTTCGGTTTCCGATCGGGGTGCAGCCCCCCAAAAATTTCCTTTACGAACATTTTGGCCACCCGGGTAGGGGTACCCTTCAGACTATCGTCATCCAAATCGAGGCCAAGTGTCAACATCACCTCCCTGATGTTCCCGCGAATCCGTTCAATCTTTTCGTCATCGGTCAAAACAAAGGCATCTTCCCTCAATGGGGTATCCTCGGCCGACGAGACATGTTCGTTCTCCATCCCTTCAAAATGCTCTTCCAACGTGCTTTTCATTTTCATTCACTTTGGCTAATTACGAAAGGCAAAGATATACATAATATGGCACTTTATGCCCCATTTGACCCGTTACACAACATTAATTAGTGTTGTGGCCCATCACCAATTATTTTTACGGCTACAAGAATCGTATCGAACCATGAAGCATTTTGGCATCCCGAACCTGCTGCTATTTTTTATGGGGCTCTGCGCCGTTCAGGCACAGATTTCCCCAGATTGTGGCACCGCCGTCCCAATTTGCAACAATACCCCTGTAAATGGCGGTACCGTGGGCTATGGCATCGACGATTTCAATGGGGAAGAAGTCAGTGGTTGTTTGGAAAAGACTTTGTCGGGGTTCATCGAATCCAATTCGGCCTGGTATCGATTTCGTACCGGTGCCTTGGGACAGTTGGGTTTCAACATTGGTTTTGATGCTTCCGAAGACTGGGATTTTGCCTTGTACAAAACGGACGATTGCAATAATTTGGGGGAACCCGTTCGCTGCAATTTCTTTGATAATTCCGATGCGAACAGTTACTCGGGTGTGGGTGAAGATCCATCGGGGGGTGCTGAAAATTTTCAATATGAAGATTGGTTGGATGTTGCCCCGGGAGAGGATTATTATCTGTTGATCAATAATTTCAGCAATACCAATTCAGGGTTTTCCATACAATTTTCGGGAAGTATCTTTTCGACCAATCCATACGATGCTTTGGATTGTTCGATCATCAATAACCTGCTGGGACCCCCGATATCGTCCTGTGAAGGGGGGACCGTAATACTTGACGCCACAACCGCAACGGCAATTACCTACTCGTGGTTCATCGATTCCGGCGCAGGATTCCAACCGATCCTCGGGGAAAGTGGGAACACCCTCGCCGTCGACCAATCGGCCCTTTATCGGGTAATGGTGGTTACACCGACCGGTACCATCATCAGTGAAGTGCAAGTGGCATTTTCTCCGGCACCCACCACCTTTCCCATGACCGATGCGGCCTCCTGTGAAGGCTTTCAGAGCTACGACCTTTCCCAAAAAGATGCCGAAGCCCTGGGGAGCCAGGATCCAGGCGTATTTGTGGTAAGTTATTATGCCTCCCTTGCGGACGCGAACAACGCCGCCAATGTGTTGCCCAAAATGCATCCTACCGTCCTGGGCACCCAAACCATTTACGTGCGGGTGGCATCGATAGACAATCCCAATTGTTTCGATGTATCCGAGCAATTTCAACTCATCAATCTGGAAACACCCAACATGGATTTCCCTTCCGAGGCTTCCCTCTGTGTAAACGGAGGCTCGGTAGCCATAGGATTTGAGATGACGGAAGCCAATCATACCTATTCATGGGACAACGGGGCACAAACGGCCCAAATAACCGTATCGCAACCCGGAAGTTATACCTTGACGGCCACTCACGTCGAGGGCAACCTAAGTTGCAGCGATACCAGAACAGTGCTGGTCACCGTATCCGATCCGCCAGAGATAGCCAACATTGAAATTGATGATCTGCAGAACAACAATTCCGTTACCATCACCACAACGGTACAGGGCAATTTTGAGTATCAATTGGACGGGGGCGACTTTCAGACCTTCAGTACGTTCAACAATGTTTCCCCGGGTCCACATACGGTTACGGTAAACGATATCGGTGGCTGTGGTGCCGTCTCCGAAGAAATTGTGGTGGTCGGCTTTTCAAAGTTTTTCACCCCCAATGGAGACAACAACAACGATACTTGGCATATCTCGGGGGTAGATGTTCTGGAAAATCCTGAGGTGTTTATTTATGACCGGTACGGAAAATTGATAAAATATATCGGAGCCACCGATACGTTCGGATGGGACGGGGCCATGAACGGCAAGGCTTTGCCCGAATCGGATTATTGGTTCAAACTCACCTATACCGCAGCCGATGGGCAGCGGGTTACCGCCAAGTACATCAACAACCACTTCGCTTTGAAAAGATGATCGGCGCAGCTAGCCCCTTTCAAAAGATGCATTTCATCGATTAACGGCAGAAATTTCCGTTCAATTATACTAAATCAGACCAGGGGGCAGTTATTAAGGCAACCTTTGGTATGTAATTTAGCCCCACTACCTATGCGATTAGCTTTAGTTGTGAGTTGTTTTTTGCTCTGCTCGTTTGCTTTGCAGGCACAAAATTCCCCAGACTGTAGAACCGCCATTCCCGTTTGCGCCGATGTCCCTTATATGGGATTGTCCGATGGGAGCGGGGATATCGATGATTTCGATCCCGACCTGATCCTGAGTACCGGGTGTTTGGAAAAAGGGAGCGTGGCGTCGGCCAATATAGAAAACAATACTTCGTGGTTCGTATTTCGCGCGGGCACGGGCGGGCAGGTCGGTTTTGACATTGAGGCTTTGCCGAGCAATGGTACTACGGTCACCGCCGAATTCGACTTCGCGGTCTATGGTCCTTTTGATCCACAATCGGCTTGCGCCGATATCAGCAGTGGTGCCTTCCAACCGATTCGTTGCAACTACGAGGTGAACGCCACCAATTTTACCGGCTTGGGCATCAATCCGGCCAATGGGGATGTAGGCGCCCCTTCCCTGACCCAGAACCTGAATACCTATGATGAGTATTTGGAGGTACAGCCAGGGGAGATCTATTATATCTTTATCAATAACTTCAATACCAATTTCGATGGGGACCCGGAACCCTTTATGCTCACTTTTACCGGAAGCTCGGTTGACGATGATCAAAATTCGGCCTTGGATTGTACCTTGCGCGACGAATTTTTGGGATTGGATATCATTGCCTGTGAGGGAGATCCCGATATCACCTTGAGTGCCTTGAACTCACCCGCCGGAGCCGATATCGCCAATGTCGACTGGACGGTCGACTATGATGATGATGGTATTGTAGACGCTACCTTAGCGGGATCTGGGCCGTTTGGAGCGGAATATGTTGTCACCAGTCCCAATTCGGGGCGCTATTTTGCGGAAATCACCACCATTTCCGGAACGCCGCCCACAGTGGCCGATGTCAGCGGCATTCTGATCACCTTTTATGGGATACCTGTCCTGGACCCCGTGAACGGCGTAACGATTTTGGAGGATATTCTCGATGATGATACCCGTACCAACAATGTGGAGTTCTTGGTGGATGGCGACAGCAGTTACGAATATGCCATCAACGGGGGGGCTTTTCAGGACGATCCCATTTTCAGGGATATTCCCGTGGGCATCAATACCGTGATCATCAACGACAAAAATGGCTGCGGTATCACCGAACCCATTGAATTCCTGGTAACGGGTTATCCCAAATTCTTTACGCCCAACAACGACGGCATCAACGACCTATGGCTGGTTTATGGCATAGAGACCCTCACCGATCCCTCGATCTACATTTTCGATCGCTACGGCAAATTGCTGAAACAATTGGTCAATGGTGCGGGATGGGACGGAACCTTTAACGGTAGGCCCTTGCCTTCCACCGATTATTGGTTCAAACTGGATTTCTCGAGATCGGAAGACAATGTGGTCGTGGCCCGGACCATCCGGTCGCATTTTTCACTAAAAAGATAAAAAAAGGCCGGAACATTTCCGGCCTTACTATTTTCATCTGGTAATGTGCCTTAAAAATTAAAGGTAAAGGCCAGGCTTACATTGGTATTGATCCTGTTGACCAGGGCAGGGGTGGTCAATCCGGTATCGAAAAGCCTTTCGGCCACATCCTGTTCGATTCGGTTGATGGCAAGGTCTAACCTGCTGCCCCCAAAATCATAACCGATTCCCCCCGAAATGCCATTGAGATCGCCAATGGTGTTGCCATCGAGATAAGGGCTTTGCTCATAGCGATATCCGCCCCTTAAGCTGAAACGTTCAATGCGGTATTCGCCGCCCAACCTAATCGAGGAAACAGGCCCCAAGGTATTGGAGATGTCGGCATTGACCGTATTGAAATTGGGATCGCCTTCGGGCCTAAGCCGCGCCTGCGACATATCTTGGTAGCCATAGTCCAAACTCAACAATCCGTCCTTCCCAAAAATAAAGGCCAAGCTGCCGACCAGTTTGCCCGGCGTTTTTACGGTATAGGATTCAAAAAGGTTCACGATACCGAAGTCGATGAACCCGATTTCGCTATCCGCGAGATCGGAATTGATCCTTTGGGAAAGGTCGTCATTCAAGCGGTACCAGGTTGGCGATTGGTAACTTCCGCCCACGCGGACCACTTCGTTCAAATTGGCAATGGCCCCTAAACTGAATGAGAAGCCCGAACCCGAAGTGCGCAAATAATTGTCAAAAGTGGTAAAGCTGATTTCAGAATCCGCGGCATAGCCGTTTTCCGTAAAGCGGTCTACCCTATCGTACAAAACGTTATGAAAATTCATGGATGCCCCCAGGTTAAGATTGTTGTTGTACTGTGAGGCGATATTAAGGGTGAATTTACTATTGTAGCCATAGGTACTTCTCCGGAAATCCTGATTTACGGTGCTATAGCTCGCATTGCGATTGTATACCGTATTATCATCTTCCAGAGCGGCAGGGTCGATGACACCACCGTAATACCCCAAAAAAGCCTGTTGGTCGGCAAAGCCTTGCCTGGAACCAATGTCCAAATAGGCGTCTTCCAAAAATTCCCCGTCTTGCAGCAGGATGCTACCAAGGGGCACGCCTTGGGCAAAGTTCAAAAAATAATTATCGATGCCCTGGTTGCTGTTCCCGCCAATGGAGAGGCGGTCATCAAAATTTTCGACCATATCATAGTTGAATGCAAGGGCCAAACGGTTCCACCCGGCATTGTCTCCCGTACTGTTGAAAACCAGGGCGCCTCCAAATTGATTGATGTCCAGCGAATTCGAGGTATCGCCCCTGAACCCATTAAAATAATTGGCCGTATTGTCCCTGGAATAGTTGGTACCGGTAACCGTGAGCAAGCCGTGGTTGAAAATGGCTGAGCCCGCCGGGTTGGTATTCAATGCAGATAGATCGCCCCCAAGGGCACCGAAAGCGCCTCCCATACTCTGGAAACGGGCTGTTCCCTGTAGGTTTTCCAAGCTGTATCGCAGCACATCCGACATATTTTGGGCGTTTGCGAACGTGCATACCGATAGCACGATGAAAATCGAAAATCTTTTCATGGAATTTTTTTTAAGTTCTTTTGATGTAAATGGGATTATTGTCTGGATCCGCCCCGACTACCGGATGAACGTGATCCACCTGAGCTTCTTGAGCCACCCCCGCTGCTACGTGACGAACCACCGGAGCTCCTTATACTGCCCCCGCTGCTTCGCGAGGAACCGCCCGAACTCCTATAGCTGCCGCCGCTGCTCCTAGAGGAACCGCCCGAACTCCTATAGCTGCCGCCGCTGCTCCTGGTGGAACCGCCCGAACTCCTGTAACTGCCGCCGCTGCTCCTGATGGAACCGCCCGAACTCCTGTAACTGCCGCTGCTGCTTCTTGAGGAGCTGCCAGAACTCCTGTAAGAAGAGGTGCGGGGCACTGCACTTCCCGAACGGTAGCCCGAAGACGGGGCGCCGCCACGGTAGGTGGGGCTGGTCCTGCTCGATCTGTTGTAGTTGGGCTCGACCCGTGTACTACGGCTGGTACGATAGGCGCGGTTTTGATCGACGCCAATGGTTCTTCCGGTGCTGTTGCTGCTTCTGTAGTTCCTAGAACTCCTCAAGTTGCCGTTGCGATCGGTCAGGGTATTGGTATTCGACCTGTATCGTGCGGTATTGGCACTGCTTCGGCTGTTGCTGAGGTTCGACCTCCCGCGCAGGGCATTATTGTTCAGGTTGTTGCTGGCCAGGCCATTGTCTCTATAGTAGCCCCTCCTAGATCGGTTGAAACCATAATTTCTATTGAAACCGTAATAGCCACCATAGCCCCAGCGGTTTCCGTACCACGGACCGCCCCAGCCCCAGTTATTCCAGCCAAGGCCCCAGCCGCCGCCCCAGCCCCAGTTGTTCCAGCCAAAGCCGCCGCCCCAGCCCCAGTTGTTCCACCTGTTCCATCTGTTCCAGCCCCATCCGAAGCCGCCCCATCCGTAACCGCCCCAGCCGTAGCCGCCCCATAACCATGGGTCGTTCCACAACCATGGCGAACCGAAACCGAAGCCGCCCCAGGCCCAACTGTTATCGTAAATATTGATGTTCACGCTGCTTGGGTTATCGCCCCAGCCTGCTTGGCCTACATAGTCATTTTCACTTTGGTAATAGTCTGTGAGCCTGTTCTGGTCGATGCTATCGTTTTCCATTTGACTGGAATACGAATCGACATCGGTAAATACATCTCCATCCCCTATGTTGTCGTATTGGCTTGCCTGTTGCCCGAAGTAATCGGAATAGACATCCCCGTCTTGCTGCTGACGCTGTTGCTGTTGCACGGGGGCCTGCCGCGGCGGCCTTTCGACGCTTACTTGTCGGGTGCCCGATGCGTAGATGCCATCGTTGTCGTAATAGGATGCCTGTTGGTAGGATCCACAGGAAACGGCAAAAATCGCAGCAAAGAGCGACAGGGCCATCCCGCTAAGCATATTGTGGGGTCTTGATTGTATCATCGTTTCAAAATTATATTGTTGAACATTTTAAAAATAGTTAGTTTTACCCAAATATTTTATTAATACCTGCACAAGATTTGTGCCAAACTATAAACAATGGGTAAAAATTTGACCAAGCGTAGCGAGGATTATTCCAAATGGTACAATGAACTTGTGGTGAAAGCGGATCTGGCCGAAAATTCAGGTGTTCGGGGCTGTATGGTCATCAAACCGTATGGATTCGCCATCTGGGAGAAAATACAGTCGGGATTGGACAAGATGTTCAAGGAAACGGGCCATGAAAATGCCTATTTTCCCTTGTTCATTCCAAAATCGTACCTCAGCAAAGAAGCGAGCCATGTCGAAGGGTTTGCCAAGGAGTGCGCCGTGGTGACCCATTATCGCCTCAAAAATGCGGATGACGGCAGTGGTATTATCGTTGACCCAGAGGCCAAACTGGAGGAGGAGCTCATTGTAAGGCCCACTTCCGAGACCATTATATGGGATACGTATAGAAGATGGATACAGTCTTACCGGGACTTGCCTTTACTGATCAACCAGTGGGCCAATGTGGTGCGTTGGGAAATGCGCACCCGTTTGTTTCTGCGTACTTCGGAGTTCCTATGGCAGGAGGGGCATACGGCCCATGCTACTGAAAAGGAAGCCATTGCCGAGGCTGAATTGATTCTGGATATCTATGCCGATTTTGCCGAAAACCATATGGCCGTGCCGGTGATCAAAGGCACCAAGACCGAAAGTGAACGGTTTGCGGGCGCTTTGGAAACCTATTGCATCGAGGCCTTGATGCAGGATGGAAAGGCCTTGCAGGCAGGGACTTCCCATTTCTTGGGTCAGAATTTCGCAAAGGCCTTCGACGTTAAGTTTGCGACCAAAGAAGGAAATCAGGAGTATGTGTGGGCTACTTCATGGGGCGTTTCCACGCGATTGATCGGGGCGTTGATCATGGCGCACAGCGATGACAATGGTTTGGTACTTCCCCCAAAATTGGCCCCGATTCAGGTGGTGATCGTGCCCATTTATAAAGGATTGGAGCAATTGGAGGCGATTTCCGAAAAAGTGAATCCCTTGGTGAAGGAGTTGCGGGCCAAAGGGATATCGGTGAAATATGATGATCGGGATACCCAAAAACCTGGATTCAAGTTCAACGAGTATGAATTGAAGGGCGTTCCCGTTCGCTTGGCCATTGGCCAACGCGATTTGGACAACGGTACCTTTGAGGTGGCACGAAGGGATACGTTGGCCAAAGAAACGGTAAGCTCCGAAGAATTGATAGGCAAGATCGAATTTTTATTGGAAGACATACAAAGGAATATTTTTCAGAGGGCATTCGATTTCAGACAGGCCCATATCACCGAAGTCAATTCCTATGAGGAATTTAAGGCTGTCTTGGAAAAAGAAGGAGGATTCATAGCGGCCCATTGGGATGGCAGCAGTGCCACCGAAGAAAAGATAAAGGAAGAAACCAAGGCAACGATCCGCTGTATCCCCTTGGAAGCGAGATCGGAAAGTGGCCGTTGCATGGTCACCGGGAAACCCTCGGCAAAGAGGGTTCTTTTTGCCAAGGCGTATTAAGGATTTTTTGCCGGCAGCTGGCCCGTAAATCGGGACCAAAGTGTTGGTGGGGCCTTAATTTTGGGATACGGCCAAAAAATAATAGGAAGCAGTTGTGGTAGTAAAAAATAATTGTATTTTTGCATCCGCAATAAACGGAAGTTTTTTGATAATTTGAAAGGTACGATCATGCCCATGGCGACCTGTTTTGCAGGGATAATTGGATATTCGCGACCTTTCATAGCAAAAATGGCCCGTTCGTCTAGGGGTTAGGACGCCAGGTTTTCATCCTGGTAACAGGGGTTCGATTCCCCTACGGGCTACGAAATACAAAGGGAACACTCTTTATGGGTTCAATGGAAATACCGGCGGATCGAGGGCGTTGAAATTGATGTTTTCTATGTTAAGGCCCGTTCGTCTAGGGGTTAGGACGCCAGGTTTTCATCCTGGTAACAGGGGTTCGATTCCCCTACGGGCTACAAAAGCTTCGAGGGAGGAATTGAACGAGAAATATTTTAAATATAATTAGGAAATAAGATGGCAAATCACAAGTCGGCATTAAAGAGGATCAGAAGAAACGAAGCGGTAAGGTTACGCAATAGGTACCAACATAAAACCACCCGTAACGTAATCAAAAAACTACGTAGCCTGGAAGATAAGAAGGAGGCGGAAACCCTTTTTCCTACCGTGGTGAGCATGATCGACCGCTTGGCCAAACGCAATATCGTCCATGCGAACAAGGCGGCCAATCTGAAGAGCAAACTCGCCAAGCACGTTGCCGCCTTATAAGCGACCACACTTGTAATACTATTTAAATGCCCTTGCAGAAAAGCGAGGGCATTTTTTGTTTCCGATCAACCTCCTTTTTATTGGCCCAAGATGTTCACTTGTCTGCCTTGCATGCGGACAAACCCAATAATAAAACAACCATACATGAACGCGATGGCGATATGGAGTAGCTTGCGTAACTGAAATTGCATATAAAGTTCCGAATCCCTAAGCCCGATGGTCATTATGATCGGGTATAAGGTATGGAATCCGATGAGGCCTATACAGATCCAGAACATCAGGTTTCGCTGTGGTGGAATTTTGCTTTTTCGAGTTTTGACTTCCCTCAGATAAAAGAGCCCACTGCCGACCAGCACGATCGACCCTACCGCGAGTGCAAAATATTGAGGGTAAAGGATCGGGTCATGAAAAAAGGGATCGATCAAGCTCGCCAACAAAAACAGCAGAGCGCCATAGCGGACAAACCTCCTATGCATTTGCGTTTGGAAAATTTTCAAAAAAACATAAAAGAAAAACAAATAAAATACGATATCAAATATATTGAATATCAGAGAATTATAGTTTGAGAATCCCTCCTTGTAAACGATTTGGAAACTGTCCACTTCATTGATCAAAAATCCCAAAAGTTCACCCAACAGGGCATAGGCAATGATGATGGGGAGATAGCGCAGCACCGAGTCGTAGTACCATCGATAGCGGATGATCGACATCGCCAATGCAGCGCCATAAAGCAACATAAAATAGTTGTCTTCTATAAAATTCAACACTGATCGATCTATTTAATGGTTTTACCCAGGCCCAAAAATGCTTTAGTTGTAAGGTGGCGGAACTCCATTGCCCCTGTTCAAGGTCAGGCTTTTCCCATCTTGGAGCGGCATTGCGGGGTTGGGATGGTTCGTACCCGGGATAGGGACAAAGGAGGCGTAGGATTTTCCGTCGCGGGTCGACCCGTCTCCCATACCATCGGCTTTCATCGGAACGAAAGCGTTGTCGAGCAAAATGGCCTCCGCTTTTCCCTCCGATTCCCCGATATAGAAAAGATAATCCCTATCTCCTTTTTTAAGGGTGGGGGAAAGCATAATGGAATTCTGCCTGGGATGCACAAATTGGGGATCGTCGGGATAGTTCGAAAAATAGAGCCGCAAGGTGGAGATCTCCACATTGGCCATTTTGGCTTCCTGTTCGATGTATTCCAGATATTGTTTTATGGTGGCGTAATCGTAGTACACATAACGGGCCACATCGAACTGTGCTGGCCCCGCCTCTGCTTGGACCTTTGCTGTATCGCCTTGCTGTTGCATCCGCTGCAACTTGTCCTTCGCCCGTACCCGGTTGATAGAGTCTTCATAACGTTGTATCAGGGGCACCCTCCGCTTCGTATAGTCATCGTAAAAACCTTTGGCCTCATCAACCGCAATAATCTGTTTTGGGGCATCGACCACCGCTGCAGCCGGTATTTCACGATCGATTTTTGTATTGCAAGCGCCAATCCCGAAGAGAATCATTGCCAATAGCAATGGAGTTGTGAATTTTTTGCTAATGTGCTTCATGCGTACTTATTTAAGTTAAACAAATGGGTAGGCAATGCCCCGATGGGGAAATACGTACATGGCCGGACATAAAGATATTAATTTTGGTCTATCTCGCGCCTGAAATGCCGATTTCCCAAAAAAAAATCCAAATCCCATGGGTTGAACCGCTTTGGGATTTGGATCTTGGAAAGATTTCCTTGAGGGGCCGTTTTACTGGCTCATCGTCATTAAAAATTCTTCGTTGTTTTTGGTCTGTTTGATGCGTTGTTCGATAAACTCCATCGCTTCCACCGGGTTCATATCGGCCAGGTATTTGCGCAAGATCCACATGCGTTGGATGGTATTTTCATCCAATAACAGGTCATCCCTCCTTGTACTTGAGGAAGTAAGGTCGATGGCAGGGAAAATCCTCCTGTTCGAGATTTTACGATCGAGCTGCAACTCCATGTTGCCCGTTCCTTTGAACTCCTCGAAAATCACCTCGTCCATTTTAGATCCCGTTTCGGTGAGCGCGGTTGCGATAATGGTCAATGACCCTCCACCTTCAATGTTACGGGCAGCTCCGAAAAAGCGTTTGGGCTTGTGCAATGCATTGGCATCGACACCCCCGCTCAACACCTTGCCGGAGGCTGGCTGAACGGTATTGTATGCCCTTGCCAAGCGCGTGATCGAATCCAGTAAGATCACCACATCATGGCCGCATTCCACCAATCGCTTGGCCTTTTCAAGAACAATGTTGGCCACACGAACATGTTCCGTGGCTTCCTTGTCAAAAGTGGAGGCCACGACTTCACCGCGTACATTGCGCTGCATGTCGGTTACTTCTTCAGGCCGTTCATCGATCAACAAAATAATCTGATAGACCTCCGGATGGTTGGCGGCGATGGCATTGGCCACATCTTTCAGCAAGGTCGTCTTTCCCGTTTTGGGCTGGGAGACGATCATTCCGCGCTGACCTTTGCCAATAGGGGCAAAAAGGTCTATGATCCTTGTGGAAATATTGCTCTGGCGTTCAGCGATATTGAATTTTTCCTGTGGAAACAGTGGGGTCAGATGCTCAAAAGATACCCTGTCGCGTACGACCTGGGGATCGATCCCGTTAATTTTGTTGACCTTGATCAGCGGAAAATATTTTTCACCTTCCTTTGGCGGCCTGATGTTGCCCAGAACGGTATCTCCTGTTTTTAGTCCGAACAACCGTATCTGCGATTGGGAAACATAAATATCGTCTGGAGAGGAAAGGTAGTTGTAATCCGAAGATCGAAGAAAACCATAACCGTCTTGCATGATATCCAATACCCCTTCGCTCTCGATAATACTGTCGAATTCGAATTCGGGTTCCTTATATCGGTTCTTGAGGTCTTTGTCGAAATTGCTTTTGTCGTAGGTTGGCGCCTTTTGAGGGCGCTGGGGCTTGTTAAGATTTTTGTGCTGGGGAGTGGTTTTATGCTGCTCCCTTCGATTGGGAACATTTTTGGTTTCCTCCTTTTTATCCTCTTTTGCCCGCGGGTGTTTCGGTGTGGCTTCCTCGCTTTGGGTTTCGTTGCCGTTATTCGTGGTTTCTTTCACGGTACGCTCCCTTTTGGGTCGAGGCTTGGGCCGCTCCTTTACGATAACGTTGGTGGCTACCGCAACGGGTGCTACCGCTGCGACCACTTTTGGATCTGTTGCTTGGAGGTCCAGAATCTGATAGACCAAATCGAGTTTTTTTAAGGTTTTGAACTTGGGTACCTTTAGACCCTCAGCAATATCCTGAAGCTCAGGAAGCTTTTTAGCTTTTAAATCAGAAATTTCAAACATTAAATGTTGTGTAAGTTATACTTGTCTTAAAACGATAATGAAGGATATGGTTTTTTGGGTATTACTGGGGATTGAAATCCCAGCGGGTGAGTGCTTGTACTAGTAACGCGGTAAAATTACAAATTATTTTCAACTTTTGGCATTTATTTTTAAAAAGACCTGTATTTTTGCCTTCCAACGGCAATAAAAGGACATGATCCAACGAATACAAACCATTTATCTGCTCTTGGTGGCATTGGTTTCGGGACTAGTGCCTTTTTGGGCCAACCTCTGGTCCGATGCCAACGGAACCGAAATTTATGCCCGCGATGAAATTGTGGTTTTGGTCCTGTTCTTGGGCAGCGCCGTATTGGCCCTGATGGCCCTGTTGCAATTTAAAAATCGAAAAAATCAATTTGTTTTGAACAGGTTGAACATGATATTAAGTCTTTTTTTACTGGGTTTTTTCGTGTACCGATCGCTAAACTTATCTGGAGAAACTTCGGTTTCTGAGAAGGGTATTGGGATGTTGATTCCTGTATTTTCTATCGTTTTTTTGGTCCTGGCCAACAGGGCCATCAAGAAGGATGAAGATCTCGTAAAATCTGTGGATCGTTTGCGTTAAACCTAACATCTTAGTTGTATTAGTGCGTAGAAAACCCCGATGGAAGCATCGGGGTTTTTGTTTGCCATCGATCAATAGCTGATTTTGAACCAATGCAACGATTTTGTCAGAGGGTTGGATCTCTACTATGGAAATCATCCCCGCTTGCCCAATTCAATGATTTCCAGATCTTTGATATCGGCTCCGTCGATAACGAAACGCAGCATGGTTCTTACTTGATGAAACCCGTGTTTTCCGCAGGCGCCGGGGTTCATGTGCAACAGGCCCAGTTTTTTGTCCCACATCACCTTTAAAATATGGGAATGGCCACAAATGAACAATTTCGGGGGGTCAAGCTTGATTTCTGCCCTGGTCCGGCTGTTATATTTTGGTGGGTAGCCGCCGATATGGGTCATCAATACATCGACCTGTTCGCATTGGAAGCGCAGGTTTAAGGGAAATTCCTGCTGTATCGTGGCATCATCGATATTGCCATGTACCGCCTTGAGGGGCTTCAGCTTTTCGATCGCCTCGGTGACCGCCATATGACCGATATCACCTGCGTGCCAAACCTCATCGGCCAGTGCCACATATTTCAATATAGCGGCATCGATATGGGAATGGGTATCCGAAAGCAATAGGATTTTGGTCATTTGCAATGTTACATATTTCCTTGCGGGCCTTTTTGCGTTCCCTTAAAGAAGGGTATCTTTACGCCTACAAAACTAAGGGTTTGGTTTGAGATACTTCGTTCAATTTTCATTCTTTGGGGAGGCTTATCACGGTTGGCAGAACCAACCCAACGCCATTACGGTGCAATCGGTAATGGAGGATGTTTTCTCTAAATTAATGGGCCAACCGATCGCCCTGGTAGGTGCAGGCCGCACCGACACCGGGGTACATGCCCGGCAGATGTACGCCCATTTTGAGATCGACTTTGTTATCGATGTCGAGGATTTGGTATATCGGTCGAACGCCTTTTTGCCGCAGGATATCGCTATCCAGACCATCCTTCAAGTGGCTCCCGATGCCCATGCGCGGTTTGATGCAGTGGCACGAACTTATGAATATTGGATCGTCCGGGACAAAGATCCCTTTTTGGCCGGAGGCAGCCATTATCTCAGGCATCCTTTGGATATACGGAAGATGAACGAAGCTGCTTCCATGCTTTTGGAGCATACCGACTTTGAATGTTTTTCCAAATCGAATACCGATGTCAAAACCTATCGATGCAAGGTCACCTTGGCGCGTTGGGAACGAAAAAATGGTGTTCTCGTTTTTACGATTACCGCCGATCGGTTTTTGCGCAATATGGTCCGTGCCATTGTGGGCACGCTGCTCGAGATAGGAGCGGGGAAATGGGAACCCGTTCAGATGCGATCGATCATTGGAAGTAGAGATCGATCGATGGCCGGGGCTTCCGTGCCTGCAAAAGGTTTATATTTGACCAAAGTTTTATATCCCGATCATATTTTCGAAAAACATGGATAGAGGCCCAGGAACCACGTTCGATTATACTTTGTTTAAACGGCTCATGGCCCATACAAAACCCTATATGCTCACGTTTTATGGGGTGGCCTTGGCGGCCATACTCCTTTCGGTATTCGCGGTATTGACCGCGACCATAGCCGGGGATATCGTAAACGATGCCATCAAAAAAAATGACCCTGAAAAATTGCTTTACCTGACGTTGGCCATGCTGGGGGTGCTCATCGGGCAGGTGGTGAGCCAGTTGGCGTTCAATTACTATGCGAACTGGTTGGGCGAATCGGTGATCAAAGATGTGCGCATCGCCCTCTTTAAAAAAATGTTCGGTTTTCGGATGCAGTATTTCGATACTTCCTCCCTTGGGGTATTGGTTACCCGTGCGGTTGCCGATATGCAACGTATCGGGGAAATTTTCAGTCAGGGATTTTTTGTAATCGTCTCGGATCTTTTGAAGATGCTCACCGCCGCTATGGTGATGGTCTATCTCAATTGGAAACTGTCGCTGTTGGTTTTTGTGCTGTTGCCCATCATTCTATATGCCACCAGGCTGTTCCAAAAGGCGATGAAGGTGGCCTTTACCGAGGTTCGGGCGGAAGTTTCGAACCTGAATTCTTTCGTGCAGGAACGGATCACCGGAATGAAGATCGTTCAATTGTTCACGAGGGAACAGATCGAAAAGGAAAAATTCCGGGTGATCAATGAAAAGCATCAAAACGCATGGTTGAAGACGGTATGGTACAATTCCATCTTCTTTCCCATAGCCGAGATCGTGACGTCGATAGCCATCGGGCTGGTAGTCTGGTTCGGGGTGCTTCAAAATGTTGTCAATATTGACGTGAACGATGTTGGGGTCATTTTTTCCTTCTTTTTTCTGATCGATTTGCTGTTCAGGCCCTTAAGACAGATCGCCGATAAGTTCAATACCCTTCAAATGGGCATGGTGGCGGCCAACCGTGTATTTCGCATTCTCGATACCGATAGCCATATCCAGGATTCGGGGAACATCGTCAAGGAAAAGATATCGGGCAATATCACGTTTTCGGATGTGCGCTTTGGGTATTTGGAGAACGAGGAAGTGCTGCATGGCATCTCCTTTGAAGTAAAAGCCGGGGAAACCGTCGCCATTGTCGGCGCCACGGGGGCAGGCAAATCCACCATAATCAATTTGCTCAATCGGTTTTATGAAATCGATTCGGGCAGTATTTTTATCGATGATGTGAATATCAAGGATTTTACCCTGGCCTCCCTACGCTCCCATATTGCGGTGGTGCTTCAGGATGTTTTTCTGTTTGCCGATACCATTGCCAACAACATCTCCCTGAAAGACAAAACCATTACCGTCCGCGATATTGAAGAAGCGGCCAAACAAATCGGAGTTCATGAATTCATCAACAGCCTGCCCGGGGGCTATACCTATAACGTCAAGGAAAGGGGCACCATGCTTTCGAGCGGGCAACGACAACTCATCGCATTTTTAAGGGCCTATGTGAGCAACCCCAGTATTTTGGTATTGGATGAGGCAACCTCTTCGGTCGATACCTATTCCGAACAATTGATCCAACGGGCCACGGAGAAGATTACCGAGGGCCGCACCTCCATCATCATCGCACACCGCTTGGCCACGGTAAAAAAAGCCGATAAGATTTTGGTGATGGATGCCGGAAGGATCGTGGAGACCGGTACCCACAAGCAACTGTTGAAAAAAGGGGGGTACTACAATGCACTGTACGAAGCGCAGTTCCTGGCGGAAGAGGTGGCCTAGTCTGTATTAAGGGGTCCCTTTTGGCAAGAAATCCTTCAGGTCCAACATGCCGGTGACCAAAAACAGCAGGTTCAGGAATATGCTGACCCCAAAGTAGCCCACAATAAATATCAAGATGAACATGATCGACTTCAGTAGGTCGGTTCCGTTCAGCCTGTTGGCAACATAGGTGGCATAGAGCATCATTACAATAAACATGGGGATGGCAAGGACCAAATAATATTCCGGAACAATGGCCAGTATCAGCAAACTGATTGGAAAGGACAAAATGCTATAATGGGCCAAGGTATAGACCCCAACGACCATGTATTCGGAAAGCAGGTATTTTTTTTGGTTGAAGATCAGCCAACCTGCGAACGCTAAAATTGGGATATAGAGGACAAAGACAAAAGAACCGATATCCAGTGTAATGTTCATGATTTTTTTGGAGAGCGCTGCATCGGTTCCGGAAAAGGCGAGCATTTCGAAATCGATCTTGTCCACAAAGTACTTCTGCACCAAAAGCACAAAAAGTCCGGATATCGTCAGGGCAATGCCCAAATAGCTGAGCGGATCGAGGTACTTTTTTCGGATGCCCCCGATATAACCGCCGATCACGGCCTCGGGCTTTGTCAATAAGTGGATAAAGGTTTTGTTGAAGGTGTTGTCCAGATTTAAAAATCATTCCATAACTTCAAGCCACAGGCTTTTAAAGGTAATCCGATTGCGGATGAACTTGGCCCCGCAAGCAGCACAGTAGTTGTGATCGGTACCTAAGCTTTTTCCACAGTTTTTACAGTCCATGAAAATATTTTATACCAGGTCTTCCTTGAGCAATGAAGCCAAGGTGGCCAAATCTTTATAAAACACGAATTCCCCGTTTTTAAGATAGGAAATTTCCCCGGTTTCTTCGCTCACCACCAAGGCCACCGCATCGGTTTTTTCGGTGATTCCCAAAGCGGCCCGATGACGGAGCCCAAATCGAAGCGGGATGTTTCTTTCATTGGAGACCGGCAGGATGACCCGTGTTGCGGTGATATAGTTGTTTTCTATAATGGCCGCCCCATCGTGCAGGGGGCTGTTCTTGTAAAAGATGCTCTCTATGATCGGTTGGGTAATCTCAATGTACATCTTATCCCCAGAGGCCTTTACGAAATCGAGTGAATTGGATCGCTTGAAGACCAAGATCGATCCCGTTTTACTGAGCCCCATATTTTTACAGGCGGCCAGCACGGCATCGATGTCGGTGCTGGTAGTAAGACCTTCCTGGCGCAGAAATTTAAAATGTTTGACAAAATTGCGTTTATTGGCAAAATTGGTGGACCCGATCATGAGCAGGAACTTTCTGATTTCCTGTTGGAACACGATGATCAGGGCAATTAGGCCCACTTGCATGAAGGCACCTACCAGGCTGCTGATCATTTTCATGCCGACCAGAGCGGTGAGTTTCCAAAACCCCCAAACGATTACTATGCCGATAAAAATGTTGATGGCGACCGTACCGCGCACCAGCTTGTAAATGGAGTAAAGTAGAATGGCAACCAAGACGATGTCGAGGACATCTGTAATTTTAAAATCGATAAAATCCAAAAAATCCAAGCCTTGCCTTTTTGGTAAAATTAGCAAAAATAGGTGAACTTTGTTTTAATCATTGTACTGGGCCATACACTGCACCAACTTAACACATTGCACCGCTTCCTTAACATCGTGAACCCTCAAGATTTGGGCGCCTTTGTTCAATGCGATGGCATGTAATGCCGTGGTACCGTTCAAGGCTTCCCCAACATCGGTATTCAGTACTTTTTGGATCATCGATTTCCTGCTTATCCCAACCAACAAGGGCAGTCCAAATGTTTGAAAAAGCGATAGCCGCCCCAAAAGTTCGTAATTCTGCGCAAGGGTTTTGGCAAAACCGAAGCCCGGGTCAACAATCAGGTCCTTGATGCCAAGGGCCCTTGCGGCCGCGATCCTTTCGGAAAAATAATATAGTATTTCGGGCAAAAGATCCTGGTAATCGGTGAGTTGTTGCATCGTTTGCGGGGTGCCACGCATGTGCATCATCACATAGGGTGCCTGGTAAGCAGCGATGGTCGGCAGCATTTCGGTATCGAGGAGGCCTGCGGAAATATCATTGATCATCGCAGCCCCTTCCTCCAAACAGGCCTTGGCGACTTTTGAACGAAAGGTATCGATCGAAAGGAGGATTTCCGGAAACGCTTTCAACAAATGGGAAACGACGGGAACGATCCTTGCCAATTCCTCGGTTTCCGAAACGAATTCCGCCTTGGGCCGCGAACTGTAGGCGCCCACATCGATAAAAGTGGCCCCGGCCTGCCGTATATGATCTGCCTGTTCCAATATGGCATCCATATTTTTATATTGTCCGCCATCATAGAAAGAATCGGGAGTGACGTTTAGGATGCCCATTACCCTGGGCGTGGAGAGATCCACCAAATGGCCTTTGCAGTTTAGGGTCATATTTTGCAGGGAATTGTTTGACAAACCAAGTTTATAGCGCGAACTTTGAGCATCTCAATATTTTGAGCGAAATTTACGCAAATTAGACAGAGTAGATGCAGCGAACCCCGGAACAATACGATGCCATCATCAAAATTTGTAGGAATCTCTACGAGAAAAAAATGAACGATTATGGCAGTGCATGGCGTATTTTGCGGCTTCCTTCCCTGACTGATCAAATCTATATCAAGGCCCAACGGATAAGGGGTTTACAGGAAAATGAAATTCGAAAAGTGGATGAAGATGAGGTTTCGGAGTTCATCGGGATCATCAATTATTCGATCATGGCCCTGATACAGATCGAAAAAGGCGTCGTAGATCAACCCGACCTTTCACTTGAAGAAGCACTTTCGCTTTTTGATGCCCATACCCATCAAACGAAGGCCTTGATGGCGAACAAGAACCATGACTATGGCGAGGCCTGGCGCGAAATGCGCGTCAGTTCGCTCACCGACCTGATCCTACAGAAATTGCTCAGGGTAAAGCAGATCGAGGACAATCAGGGCAGGACCCTTGTCAGTGAGGGCATAGCCGCCAATTATCAAGACATCGTGAACTATGCCGTTTTCGCGCTCATACACCTCAATGCCCATTCAAAACCTGAAAAAACCAAATGAAGTACCTTGTCCTCTTTGCCCGGATCGTCGTGGGCATATTATTTATAATCAGTGGCTTTATCAAATTGAACGATCCGGTAGGGTTTTCTTTTAAGTTGGAGGAATATTTTAGCCTAGGGGTATTGAACTTGCCCTTTTTCGAACCCTATGCACTTGCCATTTCCGTGATGGTCGTAATTTTGGAGGTGCTATTGGGGGTGATGCTGCTCTTGGGCTTTCGGGTCAAGTTTACGGTATGGAGCCTGCTCCTGATGATTATTGGCTTTACCTTTCTGACCTTTTATTCGGCCTATTTCAACAAAGTGACCGATTGTGGTTGCTTCGGTGATGCGTTAAAGCTAACGCCATGGGAATCGTTCACAAAAGACGTGGTATTGCTGGTCTTGATCCTGATCCTCTTTAAAGGACGCAAACTGATCACCTCCTTTATCGGTTCCACGGCACAACGCATCACTACCTTGATTGCGGTACTGCTCTGTGGCATCTATACGTATTATGTGCTGAACCATCTTCCCGTCATCGATTTCAGGCCCTACAAGATCGGGGCGAACATAGAAGCAGGGATGGGCTATCCGGAAGGGGCGCCCCAACCCATTTATGATTACGCCTGGCGCTTTTTGGTCGATGGAAAGGAGCAGACCATTGTCACCCAGGGGGATTATCCTTCGGTCGACGGCGAATATTTGGGCGTTGAGACCACCGAGGTCCAGAAAGGCTATGAGCCCCCCATCCACGACTTTACCATAGAGCAAGACGGTGAAGACTATGCCGCCCCCTTATTGCAGGAACCGAAGTTGGTGATGGTCATTGCCTATGATTTGCGCAAAACCAACCAAAATGTTTATTCCGAAATCAAAAAGGTTACCGATGTGGCGATGAAAAAGGGATATAAAGTAATCGGCATGTCGGCCTCCGATTCGGGCCAAGCGGCCCAATTGGTCAAGGACCACCAACTTGGGTTTCCCTTTTTATTTTACGGATGAAACGACCCTAAAAACCATTGTCAGGTCTAATCCCGGGGTGCTTGTTTTGGAGAAGGGCACCATTAGGCAAAAAGTGCACTATAACGATTTGGATACCTTGAAATTTGAGTAATCCCTTTCGTTGGCCATGAATTTGTGGGCCATATTTCAATTGGGACCAAGATAGAATTAGATACCACCATAAATTAAACGCAAAAGATGAGAAGTAAAATAGTTGCAGGGAATTGGAAAATGAACAAAAACGCTTTGGAAACGGCTACGCTCTTGACCGAGATTAGCGGTAAACTGCCAGATACCGATGCCGAGGTCATGGTGGCACCCGCCTTTGTAAACCTGGCGGAGGCGGTAAAGCATTTGAAGGGTTCAAAAGTGGTGGCCATTGCCCAAAACATGCACTTTGCGGAAAGCGGCGCCTTTACCGGTGAGATTTCTGCAGACATGCTGCTTTCCATCGGCGTAGATACGGCCATCATCGGCCATTCCGAGCGAAGGGCCTATTTTAATGAAACCGATGAGATCCTTGCCAAAAAAGTGATGGCTGCGCTGGCCAAAAAAATGCGCGTGATGTTCTGTTTCGGGGAGGAACTCAACGAGCGAAAATCGGGGCAACATTTTGAGGTGGTAAAGCGTCAATTGAAAAACGCACTTTTTGCCTTGGATGCCGGTGCCTGGCAACATATCATCCTGGCCTATGAACCGGTCTGGGCCATTGGTACGGGTGAGACAGCTTCTCCCGAACAGGCCCAGGAAATGCACGCTTTTATCCGAAAGACCATTGAGGGGGCTTATAGCAATGCAATTGCCGACAAGGTTTCGATCCTGTATGGGGGCAGTGTGAAGCCGGGCAATGCGGCCGAGATATTTTCCAAACCAGACGTTGATGGCGGTCTCATCGGCGGCGCTTCCTTGGTGGCCGACGATTTTCTGGCGATCGTCAAGGCCATTTAACATGTCCGATACGGTTTATATCGAGGTCCATTTCAAGGTTGATCCACCCCAACCGGCTTCCGACATTCTGATCGCGGAATTGGGGGAGGCCGGCTTTGAAAGTTTCGTCGAGCAAGACGACGGGGTTTTGGCCTATATCCAAAAAGAATTTTGGTCGAAGGATATGTTGAAATCCATCCGCTTACTTTCCAACCCGCTATTTGAAATACGGCATCACTTCAGGGAGATTGAACAGCAAAATTGGAATGCCACTTGGGAACAACATTTCGAGGCCATACAAATCAATGACCAATGTGTGGTAAGGGCGCCATTCCACGATGCGCCGCAGGTACCCTATGATATCGTGATCATGCCCAAAATGAGTTTTGGCACGGGCCACCATGAGACCACCCATATGATGTTGCAACATATTTTGAACCACGATTTCCAACAAAAAACGGTTTTGGATATGGGCAGTGGAACTGGGGTCTTGGCGATTTTGGCCGAGATGAGGGGTGCCATCAAGGTCGACGCGGTGGATAACGACCATTGGTGCTATCTCAATGCTTTGGAAAACGTGGAACGCAACCATTGCCGAAACATTTCAGTGCACGAAGATGATGTACACTTCTTGAAGGACCAACGATTCGATGTGGTCCTAGCCAACATCAACCGCAATATACTGCTCGCCGACATCCCAGGCTATGCAAAGGCCCTCAAAAAAAATGGCCTGTTGTTCGTCAGCGGTTTTTATGAGAACCGATTTGGCGCTGATTTCCGACGAAGTGCCTGGAGGCCGGATTGGTTGAGCAACAGAAATTGGAAAAAAACGATTGGGTTTCCGTTACCTATTTGAAATCAACTTAACCGAAGCTACCCAACACTTTCCTGAACAAGATGATCCCTTCCTTTAAAAAACGATTTTAAAGAAATAATCATTAGCGATGGGGCCTAATTGCAAGGATGCACAGAAGTTGGTTTCAAAATCGACCATTCTGTTAAAAATACCCGGGAAGGCATTATTTTTGCCCTTTCTACCTTATATTTAAGCTGGAAAATAGGAACTCGAACCTAAAAAATTGATTTCTATGGGCAGCTAAAGAAAAGATTCAGGAAGACCTGCTCTTGGCAGAGGAAACGGTAAAGCAAAACGAAATTGTTCTATTTAACGATGAGGTAAATACCTTTGAACATGTGATCGAGACCTTGGTCGAAGTCTGTGAGCATTCCCCCGAACAGGCCGAACAGTGTTCCCTAATCGTACATTATAATGGAAAATGCACCGGTAAAGACCGGTGAATACACCGATTTAAAACCCCGTTGCAGTCGCTTGCTCCAAGCGGGTCTGAGTGCCGAAATCGTCTAACTCCTTGCATAAAAGACCATTATCCCGCATACCCAATAAGTTATTTCGCGTAATTATGTCGCTCCATTTCATGGTGATGGCAAAAAATATTTTTACATTCCCTTGTATTTAAATTATTCTGCCTTCGGTCTGTTAAAGCAGCATGTTTTATTGGAGGCTTGGTAACAATGAAACCTTTAATAATCAACCATACAATGAAAAAGCACGTATTAGGATTTTGCTTATTTTTCTTCTTTCAGCTGACATATGCACAGGGCACATTATCCGATGAGGCGGCAAGAAACCTGGAGATCACACAAAAAGTCGATTCAGTGCTGTCACTGATGACCCTTCCCGAGAAAATCGGGCAGATGAACCAATACAACGGATTTTGGGAGGTCACCGGGCCAACGCCCAAGGATGGCGATGCTGCCAGGAAATACGAGCACTTGAAAGCCGGTTTGGTCGGGTCGATGCTCAACGTAAGGGGCACCGAAGAAGTTGAAAAATTGCAAAAAATAGTGGTCGAGGAAACCCGGTTGGGAATTCCGTTGATCATTGGTTTCGATTTGATGCACGGTTACAAGACCATCAGTCCGATACCGCTGGCCGAAGCGGCCAGCTGGGACCTTGATGCCATTGGAAACTCGGCTGCAATGGCAGCGGAAGAGGCAGCGGCCAGTGGCATCAACTGGACCTTTGCCCCCATGATCGATATTTCACGCGATGCCCGCTGGGGAAGGGTGATGGAAGGCGCCGGGGAAGACCCTTATTTGGGCAGTAAAATAGCCTATGCGAGGGTCAAGGGTTTTCAGGGCGATGATCTTGCGGCAACCAATACCATCGCGGCTTGTGCCAAACATTTTGCTGGGTATGGGTTCTCTGAATCGGGAAGGGATTACAATACGGTCGATGTAGGTACATCTACCTTGTATAACACCATTTTTCCACCGTTCATGGCCGCCATTGATGCCGATGTGAAAACCGTCATGAACTCATTCAATGAACTCAACGGAATACCGGCTACCGGTAACGGCTTCCTCCAAAGGACGGTCCTCAAAGAGGAATGGAAATTTAAGGGATTTGTGGTCTCCGATTGGGGCTCTATCAATGAAATGATCAACCATGGTTATGCCAAAGATGGGAAACAGGCTGCTGAACTGGCGGTGAATGCGGGTTCCGACATGGACATGGAGTCTTACCACTATGTCAAGTATTTGGAGGGATTGGTCGATTCGGGAGCAGTGGATGAAGCATTGGTCAATGATGCCGTAAAACGGATATTGCGCGTAAAATTTGAGCTGGGGCTGTTCGATGATCCCTATAAATATTGCGATCGAGAGCGGGAGAAACAGCTCATAGGGAGCAAAAAAAACATGGATGCCGTCCTTGACATGGCAAAGAAGTCGATCGTATTGTTGAAAAACGAGGGCGAACTTTTACCCTTGCAAAAGAGCGGCCTGAAAATCGGGCTCATCGGTCCGTTGGCAGATGACAAGGATAGTCCACTGGGGAGTTGGCGGTTGGCCGCCGATGACAATTCAGCCGTTTCTGTCCTGGAAGGTCTGAGGGCCTATCAGGGGAATACCATCACCCATAAACAAGGGGTGGCGCTCACCTTGGAGAAACCCGCTTTCGTTCTGGAGACCAAGATCAATACCACCGATAGATCCGGTTTTGAAGAGGCGGTTCAAGCGGCACGTAACCAAGATGTGGTGATCATGGTTTTGGGCGAACATGGATTCCAGACAGGGGAGGGCAGAAGCAGGGTGTCTTTGGATATGCCGGGACTGCAGCAAGAACTTTTGGAGGCCGTGTACAAGGTGAACAAAAATATTGTCTTGGTACTGATGAACGGCAGGCCATTGGCCATCAATTGGGCCGACGCCAACGTTCCGGCCATTGTGGAGGCCTGGCATTTGGGAACCCAGAGTGGGCATGCCATTGCCCAAGTGCTTTATGGCGATTATAATCCAAGCGGCAAGTTGCCCATGACCTTTCCAAAAAATGTGGGACAGGTTCCGATCTATTATAACTATAAGAATACGGGCAGACCAACCATTCCTGCACCGGATTTGGTTTTTTGGTCGCACTATACCGATATCGACAATGATCCATTATACCCGTTCGGTCATGGTTTGGGCTACTCCAAGTTCAAGTACGGGGATTTGAAGCTCAGTGAAAATCGCCTTATCGGGGAAGGAAAGATGCAAGTCTCTTTTACCCTTACCAATATGGGAAAGTACGAGGGCAAGGAAGTGGTACAGTGTTACATTCGGGATTTGGTCGCCAGTGTTACCAGACCTGTCAAGGAATTGAAGGATTTTAAAATGGTCTCCTTAAAACCTGGGGAATCGCGGGAGGTGATGTTCACTTTGGACAAGTCGAACCTGGCCTTTTATTCGGCCAACAATAAGTGGGAAACAGAACCGGGGGACTTCAAGGTGTTTATTGGGGGGAGTTCCAAAACGGTGCTCGAAGGCGATTTTTCCTATGAACGTTAGGGATGGATGGAATTTCAGTCGAACGCGGATCAATGGGGCAATCTATCCTTCACGAGTCCATAGGTAAACGTTCCCAATACGGCCGCGGCTATTACGATGAGCATACTGAATACACCGGTTCCCAACAAAATATACATGGGTCCGGGACAGGCGCCGGCCAGGGCCCAGCCCAGCCCGAAGATCGCTCCGCCGATCAGGTAACGTGCGATGCCCTTATTTTTTGGTATTAAATGAATATCGGTGCCTTCGATGCTCTTGATTTTCGATTTCTTCAAAAACCAAACCGACAATGCGCCCAAAATGACGGCAGAGCCTATGATTCCGTACATATGGAAAGATTGGAATTTGAACATCTCATAGATGCGGTACCAGGATACCGCCTCCGATTTTACCAGGACGATGCCAAAGAAAATGCCTACGAGTAAGAATTTTAAATATTTCATGTACCAAATATTAAGGGTAATAAGAAGTGGGTCATGATCAAACCACCAATAAAAAATCCGATCACGGCGATGAGCGAGGGCAATTGCAGGTTACTGAGTCCCGTAATGGCATGGCCCGAGGTACATCCCCCGGCATATCGTGTGCCAAAGCCTACCAAAAAACCACCGAGGATCAAAACGCCGAGTCCTTTCAAACTAAAAACGGAAGACCAACCATATATTTCTGAAGGCACCAAGGATTCCCCGACCTGTTCAAAGCCGAGCGCTCCCAAGTCGCTGACCGTTTTGGGGTTCAAATCGATCGTTGATCCGTCCGATAAAAAAGTGACGGCAATAAAACCTCCGATTATGGCGCCCAGCACCACGATGAGGTTCCAGCGTTGGGCCCTCCAATCGAATTTGAAGAATTCGGCATATTTACCACCGCCTCCTATGGCACATAAGGTCCGTAGGTTGGAGGACATGCCGAAGGTTTTACCAAAATAGAGCAGCAAGAACATGACCGCGGCGATCAAGGGCCCGGAAACGTACCATGGCCAAGGTTGTAAGAGAAATTCCATAAAATTTAATTTTGGCAAATATAGTGGGAAATGTTCGGTTGGGATGTAACGCTTGTTACATTCATGCGGAAATACTAAATTTTTGAAAACCACGGGCCGCCGCCCTTGTTCTTTTTTGTTCCAAGGCCTCAAGCATCCGCTTGGCCTTTCCACAAAAAAAGAACCACGTCTTTTTGGGACGTGGTTTTCCGGGTATCGTGACCCCGACAAGAGTACCTGGGGTTTTCTTTTGGCGTCCCGCCTGAAAATGAAAGTCCATCGCGTTGGCACGCAATGTTTTTTTTATTTCAGGGCGCAATCCAAAACCGGGGTTTTGCATTACTTCATCAATAAAAAAGTCCATCACATGGGTGATGGACTTTTCGCTTTAAGTGACCCCGACAAGATTCGAACCTGTAACCTTCTCATTCGTAGTGAGATGCGCTATCCAGTTGCGCCACGGGGCCTTTTTATTGCAATGGAACACAGTTTGGCCATCGGCCTACCAAGCAAACATATTTGGAATTTGCAAAGGACGGCAAATATATTTCTTTTTACATTTAACCACAAACTAACGGCAATCTAAATCATGAATTTAAAAAGCTACATCAGGGATATCCAGGACTTCCCCTCCCCTGGGGTGGTTTTCAAGGATATCACACCGCTGTTGCAAGACAAGAAAGCCTTTGAGGCTGCCCGCCTCGCCCTAGTGCAATTGATCGGTCCCCAAAAAATAGATAAAGTGGTGGGCATGGAAAGCAGGGGATTTTTCTTTGGGCCACTTTTGGCGTCCCATTACAAAGCGGGATTTGTTCCGGTCCGAAAAACGGGCAAGCTACCTTCGGCCACGATTGGCCAGGCCTATCAACTGGAGTATGGAACCGATATGCTCGAGATACATGAAGACAGCATTCAAGCCGGGGAGAAGGTTTTGATCCATGACGATGTGCTGGCCACGGGCGGCACGGCAAAGGCAACATGCCGCTTGGTGGAACGATTGGGCGGGGAAATCGTGCTATGTAACTTTTTGATCGAACTCGATTTTTTGAACGGACGCAACAATTTAAAACACGACCATCGGTTAAGGTCATTGCTGCATTACTGAGCCAGGGCCCGTGTCGTTACAAAATAACGCCAGGCAATCACGGCCAACTGCAACTTGGAAGCTTTGGACAGGTCCAGGCCTTTTTTGGAATAGGAGGGAAGCAGTACCTTATTTATTTTGGCCAGGAATTTGAAAATAGCAACGGTCATCCTTTACTTTTCATCAAATATAACCGCTTTCCGGGAAAAGCGGTCTTCCATGGGTCACTGATCTTAAAAGGCAGGCAGCGCTAAACTCACAAAAGGGTCAAGACCAAGCTGAGCAATAAAATCAATAACAATTTGGCAAAGGCAATCATTTTAATGGATTTTTGTTGGATCTTATTTTTTTTTCAATGCGCAAAACGACCTAAAAGCCAAATCATTTGGCACAATTGGCATTCAAGATATAAAACAAAATGCGCTGTGGCCTATCCAAAAGGGTTTATTAATATAATTGGATACAATATTGTAATCCAAAAAACGGATTGCATATAATATATTTGGATGTGGTCTTGAATGATATTCTAAAATGTAATGTATAAAATGGATTTAGATTATAAAATGATACTTTTGAAGGGCCGTTTTTGTGGGAATTGGCAAAGACAAGGGCGATTTTTCCAGCAAAGGGGTGTTTTTCATCATTTTGATACCAAAACAAAGCAAATCCGAAACGAAAGCCTTCTTTGGTTTCCACAGGACTTTCATAACCTCCTCTTTCTTGATGGGTCAATTTTTATGGGTGGATGAAGGGTATCCCCATCTATAACTATGGTTATACAACTAAAGCAATAGTGATTTCACGTTGTGGACGTTCAGCATTTAAATTGTAAAAAGTGACTGCCAATGTAAATGGTGGGCTTAGGCTATATTTGCACAAAAACATTCCCATGCTTCACCTGGTGCTGATCATCTTTGGACTGATCTTTCTGATCCAAGGCGGCAATTGGCTCTTGAAGTCGGCGGTATCTATGGCCTTAAGCTTGAACATCCCCAAGATTGTCGTTGGCATGACCGTGGTATCCTTTGCCACCTCTGCGCCTGAGTTGATCGTCAGCATCAAAGCGGCCATTGAAGGTTATCCCGATTTGGCCCTGGGGAACGTCGTCGGGTCAAACATTGCGAATTTGGCCCTGGTACTGGGTATCACTGTTATGTTGGGACATATCGATGTGACCAGGAGTTTCTATACCATCAACTGGCCTATCATGATGCTGTCTTCCCTGATGTTTTTTGCCTTCATCTATTTCGACGGCACCTTGCAAAGGCATGAAGGCATCATTATGGTCATTTGCCTTTTCCTTTTCTTGGTGTATCTGCTGCGCTTCCAAAAACCGGCAGTGATAGATGAATTGCCCGAAGATGACGAACCTTTGCCTTGGTACAAGACGGCGCTCTTTTTTGGTTTGGGGGGCATGGCCCTATGGGGAGGGTCGGAGCTATTGATTCACGGGTCGGTGGGCCTCGCCAGCGCATATGGCGTAAGTGAGCGGGCGATAGGGGTTACCGTGGTTTCCGTGGGCACCAGTATTCCCGAATTGGCCGCCTCGGTCATCGCGATGCTTAAAAAGGAAAAGGCGATTTCGGTCGGCAATTTGATCGGTTCCAATATTTTTAATCTCTTGGCGGTTTTGGGCATCACCGCAATCATTACGCCCGTTAAAGCGGTCGATCCCAGACTGTTAAACAGCGATATTTTTTGGATGCTGGGGGTTTCGTTTCTCATACTTCCCCTTGTTTTTTTGCCCAGGGGACTGCGACTGGGATGGCGCGATGGCATCGTGCTTTTGGCGGTCTATTGCCTGTTCGTCTATTTTACCTTAACTTAATTGATTTTCAAAAGCCATGCCCATAAAACGCTGCCTTCCATTGCTTTTGTTTTTCATGGCTTGTCTTTCCCATGCGCAACAGGATTTCTTAAGGGGAAGGCTCTTGGATGCACAGACCCAGGAACCCATTCCCTTTGCCACGGTTCGTGTAAAGGGGTACGCCCTTGGCGTCATCTCCAATAGTGACGGGGGCTTTCAGATTCCCCAAAAATTCAAGGACCTGGGCGGGGATTTGGTCATCTCCTGTATGGGTTACGAAACAAGGGAAATACCCCTGGCCGCGTTTTTACCGGACCAAATCGGCATTGTTCGATTGGGCCCCGGGGTCTTACAATTGTCGGAGGCCGTAGTGGTCGCGGAAAAGAAAAGAAGGCTTTCGGCACGCGGGATCGTACGCAGGGCCATTGACGCCATCCCGAAGAACTATCCCACCCACACCTTCTCCACCGTGGGCTATTATCGCGATTATCAGATACGGGAAAGCAACTACGTCAATTTGAACGAGGCCATCCTCGAGGTTTTCGATCGTGGTTTTCAGATGCCCGACCAAAGAACCTCACAGACCAAATTCTATGATTACAACGAAAATATCACCTTTGGGCGCGATACCATGGCACTGGCATCCTACAACTATGAGAGTTGGGAAAAAGTAATCGATAAGGCCTTTCTCAAAAATTACGGGGGCAATGAATTTACCATCCTCAGGATACACGATGCCATTCGAAACCACGACATCAATTCCTACGATTTTGTGAACCGATTGGATAAGGACTTGTTGGACAACCACTCCTTCAAAAAAGAAGCGGATACCTTTTCCGACAATGAGGTGTTTTATACCATAAGGTTGCGCAAAGCTTTACCGGCCTACAGCGCCCTGGGCACCTTGTACATCTCCAAACGTGATTTTGCCATCCACAAAATGGTGTATGCCCTTTACGACAATACCAAACAATATGAGGGGGAGGGAAATAGACGACTGCTAAAGGACAAGAAGTTGATTTTCGAGGTCAGCACCGAATACCACCGAATAGGGGATAAAATGTACCTCAACTACATTTCGTTCCGCAATACGTTTCAGCTCCGTTTGCCGCCCTTGTTCAATGTGAGGTCAATTGTAGTTGATATGACATCGGAATGCTTTAAAGTGGAATTCGATGAAAAGCTAGACTTTAATGACCCGGTACTGCCCAAAAATTATAGCTTCAAGTTCAAGGGCAATGACCTCAAATTCAAATATATCGAAAGGGATTCAATACATGTGCGCCTTTACCCCGACCTCAATAAGGCCCAAACGCAGATCATGTTCAGGGAACTTCATGCGGCCGGAATCAAGCATCCCGTACCAAGGGAAATGCTCAGTGTGGAATTCGGGAATATCAGGGACGTTCACGGTAATCTGCTCCATGCCCCCCGGTATCAAGACTATGACCAGTTCCGAGAGTTTTTTGTACAGCAGGTGAAACCCTATGTCACCATCCCGGCCGACACGCTCTTTATGAGGAAGGATAGGCCCATATTCAAAGACCAGCCCATTATAAAGCCTGAAAATTTTGGGGACTATTGGATGAATACGCCCCTTCAAAAAGTGGAAAACTAAAAAACCGCCCCTGAACGAACAGGAAGCGGTTTTTTGATTTAACAACAAATCAGTCTTAATTATAGCTTGGCCGATTTTACGGTTTTAATGATCCTACCGGCTATTTTATATGGATCACCATTGGAGGCGGGTCGCCTGTCTTCCAGCCATCCTTTCCATCCGCTTTCAACAGTGGCGATCGGAATACGGATCGAAGCGCCCCTGTCGGAAATGCCATAACTGAAATCATGGATCGAAGCGGTTTCGTGCTTCCCGGTCAAACGCTGGTCATTGAATTCTCCATATACGGCAATATGCTCTTCGACCACGGGCCTGAAGGCTTCACATATTTTTTCATAGACGGCTTTGGAACCTGCGGTACGCAAAGTGGAGTTCGAGAAATTCGCGTGCATTCCCGATCCGTTCCAGTCCATATCCTTGCCCAATGGTTTTGGGTGGTACTCAATATAGATAACCGAATTTTTCGGTCAAACGATCCAGAAGGTAACGTGCCACCCATAATTCATCCCCGGCCAGTTTGGCACCTTTGGCGAACAATTGGAATTCCCACTGCCCACAGGCCACTTCCTGGTTGATGCCCTCAAAATTTATGCCTGCGGCGATGCAAAGATCTGCATGCGCTTCCACCAATTCCCTACCATGGGTGTTTTTACCGCCGACCGAGCAATAGTACATGCCCTGAGGTGCAGGGTAACCGCCTATTGGGAAGCCTAACGGTAATTGGGTATGGGTGTCCATGATAAAGTATTCCTGTTCAAAACCGAACCAGAAATCATTGTCGTCATCGTCAATGGTTGCCCTGCCATTCGATATGTGCGGCGTGCCATCTGCATTCATTACTTCGGTCATTACCAAAAAACCGTCCTTTCTTTCCGGGTCTGGGAAAAGGGCCACTGGTTTCAACAAACAATCTGACGAACCGCCTTCGGCCTGCCTTGTTGAACTTCCGTCGAACGACCATACCGGACAATCCTCTAATTTGCCGCCGAATTTGTTCACGACTTTGGTCTTACTGCGCATGTTCTGTGTGGGGAAATAACCATCTAACCAGATGTATTCTAATTTTGTTTTGCTCATAGTATGCGGTTGTTAATTTTAAATTTTAGGATTAGCAAAAATATGTTTTTTGTTGAATTATGTGATATTTATAGGGGGTAAAATTGTAGATTTTGCATATTATTCCCAATACCCCCAATTTGCAAGGGGTATTTTGTCGGAAATTAATTTTTTTAACGATATATTATTAAATCGGTAATTGTTAATTTAGCGCCGAATTAATCTCCTATCCATGTCAAAACAACGCTTTAATGCCATTTCCGAAAGCAATAACAGAGGACGGATAAAAATCACCGAAAGGGCGCGGCGCTCAGAATATTTTGCGATCAATGTGTTCAATGAAGAGCGTATGCTCCAGCACTTGACCAAGGATGCCCTGGAAAGTGTGAAAAGCGCTATCTATTCGGGCTCCAAAATTGATCGTAAGATTGCCGACCAAGTGGCCGAAGCCATGAAGGGATGGGCGATTGGGATGGGCGCGACCCACTATACCCATTGGTTCCAGCCCCTTACGGGAGCTACGGCTGAAAAGCACGATGCTTTTTTCGATCTTATGCCCAATGGCAAGGCCTTGGAAAAATTCGGCGGTGGGCAATTGGTACAGCAAGAACCGGATGCCTCCAGTTTTCCAAGTGGTGGCTTGCGGAATACATTTGAAGCCAGGGGCTATACGGCTTGGGACCCAACATCGCCTGCCTTCGTTTACGATACCACCCTTTGCATTCCTACCATTTTCGTCTCCTATACCGGAGAGGCGCTCGACAATAAGGCCCCATTGTTAAGGGCGCTGAGTGCGGTTGACGAAGCCGCTACGGCCGTGGCGCGGTATTTCGATAAGAACGTTTCCAAGGTGAATGCCACCCTGGGCTGGGAACAGGAATATTTTCTGGTCGATAAGGCCTTGGCCTATTCCCGCCCGGATCTTTTGATGACAGGGCGTACCTTGATCGGCCATACGGCGGCCAAAGGACAACAATTGGATGACCATTACTTCGGGGTCATCCCGCAAAGGGCCATCGGCTTTATGAAGGCCTTGGAAAAGGAGTGTACCAAATTGGGTATTCCCGTAAAGACACGGCACAATGAGGTGGCCCCGAACCAGTTTGAGCTCGCCCCGGTTTTTGAGGAAGCCAATTTGGCCGTCGATCACAATTTATTGCTGATGGACGTGATGGAAAAAATCGCCGATCGGCACCATTTCAGGGTACTCTTTCACGAAAAGCCTTTTGCGGGCATCAATGGATCGGGAAAGCACAACAACTGGTCCTTGGCCACCGATACGGGGGTAAACCTGCTCAGTCCGGGATCGACCCCGATGAAAAACCTGCAGTTCCTTACTTTTTTCATCAATACCATCAAGGCGGTCGATGCTTATGAAGAACTGTTGCGTTCCTCGATTGCCTCCGCCAGCAATGACCATCGATTGGGGGCCAACGAGGCACCGCCGGCCATACTTTCCATCTTTATCGGGAAACAGTTGAGCGAGGTGCTCGACGAATTGGAGGGGGTTTCCCAAGGAAAATTGTCCCCCGAGGAAAAAACCGAACTAAAACTGAACGTGGTCGGTAAGATTCCCGAGATTTTATTGGACAACACCGATCGCAATCGTACTTCGCCCTTTGCCTTCACGGGCAACAAGTTTGAGATGCGCGGTGTAGGCGCAAAGACCAATTGTGCCAAACCGATGACCGTTCTGAACACCATCGTGGCGAAACAGTTGTTGGCTTTCAAAAAAGAGGTCGACGGTTTGATCGATAAAAAAAGCCTCAAAAAAGATGAGGCGATTTTCAATGTCTTGCGGGAATACATCAAAACCTCCAAACGGATCCGTTTCGATGGGGATGGCTATAGCGACGCTTGGGAAAGGGAAGCGCAAAAAAGAAAACTGAGCAACAACAAAAATACCCCATCGGCCCTGCAGGTGCTCACCACCAAGGAAAGCCTGGAACTATTCCTGTCGATGAAGGTCATGAGCGAGACCGAGGTGCGGGCCAGGCAGGAAGTGGAATTGGAGGCCTATATCCTGCATCTACAGATCGAGGGCAGGGTACTGAACGAACTGGTCTATAATCATGTGGTCCCCGCCACCATTGAATATCATAATAAGCTCATCACCAATGTATTGGGACTCAAGGAAATCTATGGTGCTGCGCATAAGGCCTTGTCGAATGCCCAATTGTCGATCATTGAACAGATCGCGGAACACTTGGCGGAGTTGAAAAAGAAGACCGATGCCATGACCGAAGCCAGAAAAAAGGCGAACAAACTAACAGATAGTCACAAAAAGGCCTTTGCTTATTGCAACGATGTGAAGCCCTATTTTGAAGAAATAAGGATACATTGTGATAAACTCGAGCAACTTGTCGATAACCGGTCCTGGCCTTTGACCAAGTATCGTGAATTATTGTTCATCAAATAATTTTTTGCCAACCAATGACGGAAGACAAAATGCTTCGAGCGTAAGGGCCATAGGTCAATATTTCCGCTTTCATCTGAAATATCTTAATTATCGGCCACCGATTTAGGCGGTCTTTTTCAGGATTCCCGTATTTTTGAAAAAACATGATCTATGGATACGTCCAGTAGCGAACGATATAAACAAAGGGGCGTTTCCGCCGCAAAGGAAGACGTGCACAACGCCATCAAAAAGATAGATAAGGGCCTCTATCCCAAGGCGTTCTGCAAGATCGTTCCCGATTACCTTACCGAGGACGAGGACTATTGCTTGGTGATGCATGCCGATGGCGCCGGCACCAAATCTTCCCTGGCCTATATGTATTGGAAGGAAACCGGGGATATTTCGGTATGGAAGGGCATCGCCCAAGATGCCTTGATCATGAATTTGGACGATTTGATATGCGTGGGCGCCACCAATAACATCTTGCTCTCCTCGACGATCGGGCGCAATAAAAACCTGATTCCCGGTGAGGTGATTTCGGCCATCATCAACGGAACGGAGGAATTGATCCAAGACCTTAAAAAACACGGTATCGTCATCCATTCCACCGGTGGGGAAACGGCCGACGTCGGGGATTTGGTACGCACGATCATCGTAGATTCCACGGTAACCGCAAGAATCAAACGCGATGAGGTGATCGATAACGCCAATATACGGGCAGGCGACCTGATTGTCGGCCTCGCTTCTTTTGGACAGGCTTCCTATGAAAAGGAATATAACGGGGGTATGGGCAGCAACGGCCTCACCTCGGCGAGACATGATGTCTTTTCAAAGTATCTGGCAAAAAAATATCCGGAAAGCTACGATGCTGCCGTGCCGGAAGATTTGGTGTACTCCGGGAAGACCAAACTGACCGATGGCGTACCCGATTCTCCCTTGAATGCAGGAAAATTGGTACTGTCCCCTACCAGGACCTATGCGCCCATCATCAAGGCCATCCTTAAGAAATATACCTCCGCGAACATCCATGGTATGGTGCATTGCAGCGGGGGGGCACAGACCAAAATCCTACATTTTATCGATGACCTGCATATCATCAAAGACAATTTATTTCCCATTCCGCCACTCTTCAAGTTGATACAGGAACAGTCGGGTACGGACTGGAGGGAGATGTACCAGGTGTTCAATTGCGGGCACCGAATGGAACTTTACGTCAATCCGGAAGTTGCCGACCCATTGATCCAGATCGCCGCAGGTTTTCGGGTCGATGCGCGAATCGTGGGCAAAGTGGTGGAAAGCAACACCAAGAAACTCACCATTGAAAGTGAGTTCGGGACCTTTATTTATACATAAAGGCTTCTGCCGGCCAAGGGATGTTCCATTCAGATTAGGACGTCGGCAAGATTTGATTTTTGAGGTGTGCACTGCATCCCAAACCGACCATTTGTCGAATATCCGGAATTAACGAAAATACCCATACGATTCCTGCATTTAATACGTTCTTTTAATATAAAAAAACGTTATGGAAAGAAAAGAATTCTTAAGAAGTTTAGGGGCAGGTGCGGCCTTTGCGGTCATATTCCCCTGTGTTCAAGGCTGCTCCAAGGACGATACCCCTGGAGAAGTAAAGCAGGTGCCCACCAATGTTGACTTCACCATTGATCTCAATGCCGCGGAAGCGGCCCCACTGAAGAACAACGGCGGGTTTATTCTTAAAAATGATGTGGTGGTGGTGAAAAACCTGCAAGGCCAATATATTGCGGCAAGCCAGATATGCAGCCATCAAGCCTACGATCAGGTTCGTTTCATCGATCAGGAGGGCGGTATTTTCTATTGCGATGTTCACGGATCCCGTTTCGAACAAGATGGCAGTCCGCTGAACCAAGTCGATAACAACCCTGCCAAACCTTTGAAAATTTTCAATGTTGAGCTCTCTGGCGACCTTTTGAGGGTATTCGAATCATAGTGGCACTGATTTTGTAATTATACAACCCATGACAAAGATTTGGCTCGGTATCGCCTTGTTTTCGTTGTCGATATGCGCTTCGGCCCAGGATTGGCAGCCAGATTATGCCTTGGCGCTCACCAAAGCCGAAAAAACGAAAAAGCCTTTGATCGTGGTGTTTGCCGGTACCGACTGGTGCGCTCCCTGTATTAAATTGGATCGGGAAGTTTGGCAATCGGAAACTTTCAAGGACTATGCCAAAGATCATTACGTGCTGTATCGCGCCGATTTTCCCAGAAAAAAAGCGAACCAACTTTCGCAAGAACTCACCCTCTCGAACAATGTACTGGCCGAGCGTTTTAATCCACAGGGCCATTTTCCCTTGGTGATCGTAATCGATTCGAAAGAGCTGGTGCTGGGAAGCACCGGCTACCAGAAGCTGCCTCCGGAGCAGTACATCTCACTTCTAAATTCATTTTTGAAGTGAGGGCCCTGATGCCCTTACTTTTTTGTCTGATCGCCTTCAATTTTTATGGGCAGGATCGGAAGTACGTCACGGTCAGCAAGACCCTAAAACTCATGGGCAGCCGGTTCGATATTACGGTGGTGGCCGTGAACGAGGAACTGGGCTATATCAACATCGATGAGGCGGTTGCGGAAATTACGAGGATCGAGAAACTCATCTCTTCATGGGATCAGGCTTCGGAGACTTCGCTCATCAATCGTAATGCGGGCATTCAACCGGTCAAGGTGAGTCTGGAACTCTTCAAATTGATAGAACGCGCCAAACAGATTTCGGAAATCACCGATGGGGCCTTTGATATTTCCTATGCCTCCATGGATGAAATATGGAAGTTCGACGGTTCGATGAAGCGCATGCCCAGCGAGGATGACATCAAAAAATCGGTTGCCCGGGTGGGGTATCGGAAAATCATACTGAACGAAGAAGACCATACCGTTTTTCTGAAACAGCCGGGAATGAAAATATCTTTTGGTGCGATCGGGAAGGGCTACGCCGCCGATAAGGCCAAAGAGCTGCTGGTCGCCAATCAGGTAGTGGCGGGCATTATCAATGCTGCCGGAGATCTCACCACTTGGGGCACCAAGGTAAGTGGCGAAAAATGGTTGATCGGTATTGCAAACCCATTGTCCAAAGACAAGATTTTCTCATGGTTGCCCATCGTAGAATCGTCAGTAGCCACCTCAGGGAACTATGAAAAATACGTCATCTTCGAAGGTAAAAAATACACCCATATCATCGATCCCAGAACGGGCTACCCCGCATCGGGCATCAACAGCGTATCCATATTTGCCAAGAGTGCGGAACTTTGCGACGCTTTGGCGACGGCCGTTTTCATCATGGGCAAGGAAGCAGGCATTTCTTTGATCAACCAATTGGGGGGTACCGAATTGATATTGGTCGATGACCAGAATAAAATCTATAAAAGCAATGGTATTTTGTTCGAGAGTGAACCGCAATGATGATGAGGTCTTCCTTTGAAAAGTGGACATGGCGGCCCAATAATATTTAGTACCTTTCTGATATGATAAAGTTGGTTGTACCCTGTTTGTTTTTACTGTTGACTTCCTCCTGTGTGGTGGTCAAGCAATATGATATGGTGTATCTCAACGATGAGGAAATGTTGTTGTCTGCCAAAGCAGCGGAACAGTTCGAGACCAACTTCCAAATCTATCGGGAAGCCGCAGCAGGGGCTAATGGGGGTAAAGCGGGCGGTGGTTGCGGGTGCAATTAACGATCATGGAATACGAATTGCCCCGATTCAATGTCTTATCCCTGGTTCGAGATGACTTCAGACAATACGAATTAACCTTAATGGCGATTTGAAAACCTATTTGTGCCTTTTGATGATCATTTCCGTTTTGGTAGGAAGCGCCCAGACCGATGCCAATACCTATAAGAAAAGGGTGTTGGAAACGGCCGAAATCGACCTCTTGTTCAGTTATTACGGGCAGGACGGGCAAAATGCGGCGGTTACGGGAGGCCAAGGCACCGAAGAACTGACCGACGCCACCTCCAGCATCGTGGTCAGCATTCCCATGAACGAAGATGCCGTTTTAACGGTCGATGTCGGGATTTCGGCATACAGTTCGGCCTCATCGAGCAATATCAATCCTTTCGATGGCGATCCCAATCGGCCCGCCAGTCCGTTCAGCGCCTCTTCGGGAGCGTCCCAAAGCGATGCCCTCGTCCATTTTAACCCTAGTTATACCTATAGTAGCGACGATAGAAATTCGGTTTGGTCGGGCAACCTTTACGTATCCTCCGAATACGATTATTTTTCGATGGGTTTTGGAGGTGGATATGCCCGTTTGTTCAATGAGAAGAACACCGAACTGAGTTTGAGCGGTAAGGTATACCTGGATCGATGGAATCCACAATATCCCATCGAATTGAGAAGCGGTTTTTTCGATTCCCGTACAACGGGTGTCGGCACCTACGACCCATCGTTCACCCCTTTTGATAAAGTGAACCGGAATACCTACATCCTGTCGCTCGGCCTTTCCCAAATTTTAGGAAAGAAATTGCAAGCCTCGGTATTCATGGATTTGGTACGGCAAAACGGCCTCTTGAGCACGCCTTTTCAAAGGGTGTATTTTGGGGATGCCAACGATTTTTTTGTCGCTGATTTTCAACTGGCCGACGATGTGGAACGGCTTCCCGATACCCGCTTGAAGATTCCGATCGGGGCCAGGCTCAATTATTATTTGAACGATACCTTTGTCTTGCGCAGCTATTATCGTTTTTATTACGATGATTGGGGCATCATGGCCCATACGGCAAATCTTGAAATCCCTATAAAATTTGGGGATTCGTTTGTGGTCTATCCATCTTACCGTTATTATACCCAGACCGCGGCCGATTATTTTTATCGAAAAGAGACCGCCTTGTCAACAACAGTCTACTATACCTCAGACTACGACCTATCGGCCTTCAGTGCCCACCAATACGGGATGGGCATTCGCTACAAAGACATCTTCACCCGAGCAAAAATATTGATGTTCGGCCTTAAAGCGGTCGATCTTCGTTTGAACAAATACGATCGGAGTGATGGCCTCAACTCCTTCATTGTTACCTTGGGAACCACCTTTGTGGGCGACTAGACCCTACGGGCCATCTTCCGATACCCTGTTCATCTGCCAAAAGATTACGGGGGAATGGCTCAAAAAAATCGTAAATTCGCAGTCCAAGTGAAGGAACTACATGATTGATAAATTAAATATAGTAAAGCAAAGGTTCGATGAGGTTTCCGACCTGATCATTCAACCCGATGTGATTTCGGATCAGAAGCGCTATGTGCAGCTGAACAAGGAATACAAAGATTTGAAAGCCCTTGTCGAAAAGCGTGAACAGTACCTCGAATTGACCAATAACATCAACGAGGCGGAGGAAATCATCGCCGATGGCAATGATACCGAGATGATGGAAATGGCCAAATTACAATTGGAGGAGGCCAAAAATGCGCTTCCGCTGTTGGAGGAAGAAATCAAATTCATGTTGGTGCCAAAAGATCCGGAAGACGCCAAAGACGTGGTTATGGAAATCCGTGCGGGCACGGGCGGGGATGAGGCGAGCATCTTTGCGGGCGATCTTTTCAGGATGTACACCAAATACTGTGAATCGAAAGGTTGGAAAACCAATGTGATCGATCTCAGTGAGGGTACCAGCGGCGGGTACAAGGAAATCCAATTTGAGGTGACCGGGGAAGATGTATACGGTACCCTGAAGTTCGAGGCCGGCGTGCACCGCGTACAAAGGGTGCCACAGACCGAAACCCAGGGAAGGGTGCATACCAGCGCGGCCACCGTTATGGTATTGCCGGAAGCGGAAGATTTTGACGTACAGATCGACCCCAAGGACGTGCGGATTGATTTTTTCTGTTCCTCGGGACCGGGGGGGCAGTCGGTGAACACTACCTATTCGGCAGTGCGTTTGACCCACCTTCCCACAGGCCTGGTCGCCCAATGCCAAGATCAGAAATCACAACATAAGAACAAGGATAAGGCTTTCATGGTCTTGCGTTCGCGCTTATACGATATGGAGTTGGCCAAAAGACAGGAAGCGGATTCGGCCAAGAGGAATTCCCAGGTAAGCAGTGGGGACAGGTCGGCAAAGATCAGGACCTACAATTATCCACAGGGCAGGGTTACCGACCATAGGATCGGGCTCACCTTATATGACCTGCAGAACATTATCGATGGCGATATCCAAAGAATTGTCGAAGAACTTCGCCTGGTAGAGAATACCGAGAAATTAAAAGAGGCCTCGGAGATTTTCTAATTCCATCACCAATGACCACCGAAGAACTCATAGTCCAAATTCATCTCAAGCAATCGTTCCTCTGTATCGGACTCGATACCGATCTGGAAAGGATACCACCCCATCTATTGGATGAGGAAGATCCCTTGTTTGCCTTCAATAAGGCCATAATAGACGCGACACATCACCTGTGCGTGGCATTCAAGCCCAATACTGCCTTTTATGAGGCCTATGGTATCAAGGGTTGGAACGCTTTGGCCAAAACCGTTCGATACATCAAGGAAAACCATCCGCAGGTCTTTACCATTGCCGATGCCAAACGGGGCGACATCGGTAATACTTCCACCCGATATGCCATGGCTTTTTTCAACGAGATGCAATTCGATGCCGTCACCATCTCCCCCTATATGGGAAAAGATTCAGTAGAACCTTTTCTGGCATTCAAGGATAAACATACCATTTTATTGGCTTTGACTTCGAACGAAGGTGCCTTTGACTTTCAGACCCAAATTACTGATGGCATGCCCCTGTACAGAAAGGTGCTTAAGGTTTCACAATCCTATATAAATGCCGATCGGCTAATGTATGTGGTAGGGGCTACGAAAGCGGAACATCTGGCAGAAATCAGGGAAATGGTACCCCACAGTTTTCTACTGGTGCCCGGCATTGGTGCCCAAGGGGGGAGTTTAAAGGAGGTGTGCAGATATGGGATGAACCCACAGGTGGGGTTATTGGTCAATTCTTCCCGGGGCATTATATATGCCTCGGCAAACAAGGACTTTGCAGCGGTCGCTGCCAAAAAAGCGCAGGAAATTCAAGTACAGATGAGGGGGGAACTTGCAAAATTGCAATAAATCGCTACTGGACTATATTTTCCAACATTCTTTTTATTTTTTCTGCCTTCTGCTCGAAAAATTCCACCAATCTACTGTCGGTCACTTCCAAATTGGAAGCCTTTTCCAAAAAGCTTTGATATTGGTATTCCAACATACTGATCGCATGGCTACCAGAGGTGATCGGCGTTACCGTTCCTACTTTACAATATTGATTTTCCATAGTCTTATAACTTGTTCTTTCAAATATACGCAGCAGACCTTTTTTTGGATTTAACGAATCGTCATATTTAACATAAAACCGGTTCATTTGATGATTGGTTAACATATCCTTATCATAGGGAATAAGAAATTCCCTATGGAACTGTTAAAATAATCGATAAAACGTTTTTACCGTTGAAAAGTTTAATACATTGCCGGGTTGTCGAAAGACGGCCGATTTTCTAAAGATTTATGCTAAGCCACACCACCTATATTCATGCACATTCCGACGTTTGGGTAACCTTCGTGCATGGCGCCGGGGGCAGCTCTACCATTTGGTACAAACAGTTGAAGGCCTTCAAGGAACATTTTAACGTGCTCTTGCTGGATCTTCGAGGCCATGGCAATTCGAAATCAACGTTTAAGGATGCATTTAGGGAGCATTACACCTTCGATGCTATCACGGATGATATTGTGGAAGTCATCGACCATAAACAGATCAAAAAATCACATTTTATCGGAATATCCTTGGGTACCATCTTGATCCGAAACCTCGCGGAACGCCATCCGGAACGTGTGGAAAGTATGATTTTGGGAGGGGCGATCATGAAGTTGAATCTGAAGTCACAGTTCTTGATGCGCTTGGGCGTCCTCTGTAAATCGGTTATTCCATATTTATGGTTGTATCGATTTTTTGCCTTTATCATGCTGCCTAACAGCAATCACAGGGAATCACGACTGCTTTTCGTAAGGGAAGCCAAGAAGTTGTATCGGCAAGAATTTATAAAATGGTTTCAACTGACATCTGAAATCAATCCCTTGTTAAGGTTTTTCCGCGCAGCGGATATCAAAATACCTACCCTATACGTAATGGGCGGGGAAGATTATTTGTTTTTGCCTTCGATAAAAAAGGTGGTGCATAAACACAGCATGAGCAGCCTGGTGATGATTGAGTATTGCGGTCATGTGGTGAACGTTGAGCAACCAACGCTTTTTAACAATATTGTTATCGGGTATTTGAACAATGTGCGCCGCTAATCCGGTCGGGTCTTCTTTAATTATAAATCAACTTCATGATGTATTTTAGAATGGGTATGGCTTTTTCTTGTTTACTGCTTTTTGCATTTAATGGTTCGGCGCAGGATGGGGCTTGTGCATGTTGTACCGAAAACCATGGCCACTTCGATTTTTGGATCGGGCAATGGGAGGTAAGCAACCCCGATGGCACCGCAGCAGGGACCAACCGCGTTGAAAAGATCCAATCGGGCTGTCTGGTGCAGGAACACTGGGACAGTGCCGATGGTCAATTATCCGGAACCAGTTTTAATTTTTATAACGCAAAATCAGGGCAATGGGAACAACTTTGGGTCGATAATATGGGCAGTACCTTGAAATTGTCTGGGAATCGCCTTGAAGACCGTATGGTGCTCGCATCCGAACCTTTTGTCCTTACCGATGGCAATACCTACGTCAACCGGATCACCTGGACCCTGATGCCCGATGGTCGGGTACGCCAACTTTGGGAATTACTGCAAGATGATCAAGTGGTGAATACCCTTTTTGATGGCCTCTATAAAAAGTCCGAATAAAGAAAGCCGACCCATTACTGGATCGGCTATTCCTATTGGTTATTAACAATTCTCCTCTTTAACCTCCATATCCCGGATTCTGGACTATTAACGGATTGGTATCGGTCTCGGTTTGTGGAATCGGAAATACCAAAGCATTGTCATTGAAGGGCAAGGACCCTACATTCTGTTCAAATCTTTTGATGTCATGTATCAAAAAACCTTCAAATGCCAATTCGAGTTGTCGTTCATTAAAAATAAGGTCAAGCGTCAGTGGGCCTACCAAGGGAGTCGCATTGGAACGGGCCCGTAAGGCATTGATTTCCGTCAACGGATCCAAGCCAAGTGCGGTACCTTCCCTGAAATTGCATTCCAAGCGGATCAGGTGCATCTCGGCAATCCTGAAAATAGTCACGTTTGCGAACTGGTTGGTGTACTTGGAACTCAATACCTGGTCGTTGTCCGGACTGATATAGAAGAAAGCGGCACGATCATCGTTGAGCGGGTCATCGAAGAGGTTGTAGTAGGCCTCCTGGATCCTCACATCACCTCCACGACCCCCATTTTCCTGGGAGGCATAAAAGTTGACCAATTGATTGATCCCTGTTTGGGTAGTCACTTGGAAGGCGAAGATGTCTTCCGAACTGTCGTTATCATTGTTAAAGGCTCCGTCAAATGTTGGGGTCAGCACATGGCCCGAATTGGCCAACACATCGTTCGCGGCATCCCGTGCCGCCGCATAATTGCCCTGTTGCAGATAAACCCTTGCCAACAATGCCTGGGCAGCGAACCTATCGGCATAAAAACCGTTGGCCCCTGGCAAAAGGGAATAGGCGTCCTGGGCGTCAGCGATTACTTGTGCATAAACTTCGTCCACGGAATTTCGAGCGGCATCCAAGGGAACCGAATAATCAAGAATACCGCTTAACCTTAAAGGTACACCGGGTTGGCCATTGGGCTGCCCTGCGATATAGGGCGCCCCGTAATTCCTCACCAAATCGAAATAGGCGAGCGCGCGTAAAAATTTCGCTTCGCCCTCGATCCTGTTCCTCTCGTCATCACCGCTGGTCACAATATCGATATTGTCGATGACCAGGTTGGCTTGGTTGATGCTTTCATAACTATTGACCCATATTGTTTCCACAAAGAAATTGTCCACCAGTAAGCTTTTCGTATAGGCTTGCCTTGGGTCGAAAAAGGTACCGCCCCAGACCACTTGATCTGTGGTACCCAAGAGATCGGTCATCAATTGTAATTCCCCACCATAGGTATCCCCTTGGCCCATTTCATCATAGGTTCCAATAAGAATTGCTGAAATATTGGCTTCAGAAGTAATGGCCAACTCCCCGGGGAGGTTGTCGGTTGGGTTGATTTCCAATCTGTCTTCACATCCTAAAATCACGATGGAACAAAATGCCAGAATTGATAATTTATATGATTTCATGTCTGTTATTTTTAAAAATTAAGGTTAAGACCTATGGTATATGTTTTGGCCGGTGGCGAAGAGTAGAATGTTTGTCCAGGATTATTGGATCCATTGACATCACTTCTGGCCTCGGGGTCTTCAAAGGCATAATCGGTGAAGGTGAGCAGGTTCAAACCGGCAAAGTAAACACGCAGCTTGCTGAAGCCCATTTTATCCACGACCGAACCGGGGAGCGAATATCCCAGGGTCAGATTGCGCAAGCGTATAAAATCGGCCTTGTCCAAAAATCGGGTTGAATTCGCCGTACCGTTACCGCCAAAGAGCCTGGCTTGGGGAATGTTCGTAATATCACCCGGTTGCTGCCATCTGGCCAATTGATCCCTGCTTTGATTGTCGTAGAAATCCCCGTTCACCGATTGGAAAACCCCACCCCCGTTATAGATGCTCGCGCCCCATTCGCCTTGAAAGGTAAAGGAGAAGTCCAATCCTTTGTAAGTGATGGAGTTGGTAAGGCCCCCGATCCATTCGGGAAAGGGGTTGCCGACAACGATTCGTTGGGCCTCATTGGGATCGGTGGTCGTATTCCTGTTCAGGGTCCCGTCACCGTTATCGCTGTTGATATAATAAAGCGCATCCCCGTTATCTGGATTGACCCCTGCGTATTCCCGCAAATAAAATGCGGCCACACTATTGCCGACCCTGTTGATATTTTGACCGTTGACGATGTCCGCATTGTCATTGGGCAAGGATAATATTTCATTGATGTTCTGACCCAAGTTGAAATTGGTGGTCCAAGTAAAATCTTCGGTTTCCATGTTTCTGGTGTTGAGTACGATTTCAACCCCCTTACCCCTCAGCTTTCCAATATTCCGATTGATGATATTGGATCCACTGCTAGGCACCAAAGGCACGGCAAAGAGCAATCCATCGGTATCCTTGACATAATAATCGAGCTCCCCGGTAATTTTGTTATCCAGAAAGCCAAACTCTGCTCCAAAATCGGATTGTTTCGATTTCTCCCAGGTAAGGTCGGGATTTCCAGGTTGGAAAGGGGCCAGACCTGGGCGTTGGTTGTAGGAAACCGCGGAGAACAGGAATCGCGAGGCAAAATTGCCGATTTCCGCGTTCCCCAATTCGCCATAACTGGCGCGTAATTTAAGGAACGAAAGGGTATTTGATTCTTTCAAGAAATTTTCCTCAGACATGATCCATCCTACGGAAACGGCGGGAAAGGTACCGAAACGTTGGTTTTGGCCAAATCGGGATGACCCATCCCTTCTGATACTCGCCTTTAAAAGATATTTGTTGTCCAAGCTGTAGGTGGCCCTGGCAAAGTAGGAGAGAAAGGCATTTTTTTGCTCGATCCCCGTACCTGAGGTTACTTCTGCACCGCCACTGACCGTGGGCAGGTCGTCTCCGGGAAATTGTTGGCTGGTGACACTGGTGATCCTTCTGTTATTCTGTGTGTACTCGGTTCCCACTATGACATTGACGTTATGCCTTTCCGCAAAACGCTGATCAAAGGTCAGGTAGTTGCTGTATACGTAGCTCTCCGAACCGAGGTCGGAGGCAAATGCCTGTCCGTTGGTCGATTGGAACAAGGCGTTCTGACCCCTATAGTTATCTTCCGTCTGGGAAAAATAATCATAGGAAAAGTCCGAATTGAATTTCAGGGATGGGATGAATCGGTATTCCCCAAATACCTTCCCGGTGATCCTTCTGACGATGGTTTTAAAAAAAGCATTCCGATCATCCAGTAAAAAGTTGCCATAAAGGGTATTCGGATTGGGCGTGCCGTCGACCAAATATGCCGGTGACAGAGGCGATTGGGCAATGGCTTGCAAAGGGGTGGCGAAATCATTGTCGTTGGCAATCCGATCTATTTCGGTTCTCGAGAGGCCCAAGTTCATGCCCGCGGTAAACCTATCATTGAATTTATGGCTGACGTTGGATCTTGCCGAGGCCCTTTCCAATTCATTGCTGCGAATAATGCCCGTGGTATTATTATAGGCTCCAGAAAAGAAATAAGAGGTTTTTTCATCGGCTCCAGACATGGAGAAGTCGGCATCGGTCTGATACCCGTTTTGGAAGGCCAGGTCGCTCCAATTGGTATCGACTTGCCCGGTTCTCCAATCGGTATCACCAGCGAGAAAGTCAAATGTGGCCTCCGCTTCCGCCCTGCCATCGGCTTCCCCAAAAGAATTGATGGCGGCTTCGGTAAACAGTTCAATATATTCTGCGGCGTTCAGCCATTCCCTTTTATTGGTTGGTTCACTGAACCCTTGGGACAGATTCAGGGAGAAGCTTGCCTTGCCTTGCTTTCCGCGTTTTGTGGTGATCAATACCACCCCGTTCGCACCCCTGGCACCATAAATGGCTGCGGAGGAAGCATCTTTTAAAATATCGATCGATTCGATTTCGTTGGCACTCAGGGTCAATAATGGGTTGGTGGGCGCCCCGTTTCCAACATCGTTATTGCCGCCAATGGGGTCTACCAAAGGAATCCCATCGAGTACATAGAGGGGCTGTGTTCCGCCACTGATACTGGCCGCGCCCCTTACCCTGATATTGATGCCCCCTTCTACCTTGCCATTGGTTTGGGTGACCTGCACCCCTGCGGCTTTGGCGACCAGTGCATTCTGCAAGTTGGGATTGGGTACTTCGGAGATGTCATCGGAAGTGAGTTTTGCGATATTGTCGGTAAGCGTGCGTTTGCTTTGGGTGCCATAGCCTACCACGATGACTTCTTCCAACTGGGAAGCGTCTTCCTCCATCTGCACGTCGATGTTATTTGAAGTGCCGATGATGCGTTCAACGGTTCGTTGGCCAAGATAGGAGAATACCAAGGTCTGCCCTTCGCTGGCCTGGATGATATAATTACCATCGAAATCGGTTTGGGTACCATTGGTGGTCCCTTTGACCAATACGTTTACTCCAGGTAAAGGAAGGCCATCTTGATCGTTGACCATCCCTGAAATCGATTTTTCTTGCCCAATAGAAAATTGGGTGACCAACACCATGATCAGTGTTACAATGCCAGATAGTTTTAGTTTCATAACTATTAAATTGGATTATTCGTTCAAAGATGATTATAAAAGATTAAACAAAAAAATATAAATTCTATAATCTTGCGATTCCATTTTAGTATTTGTTTTAGCAACAATACAAGTGCCAATTATTTGAATAATTCGCAATGGGTTTGGTGGAGGAAGTACCAAAGTATTAAAATATATGATATAAATAGCACCATGGGTAATTATTACAGCATATTTTATGGGTTGCCAAAATGGTGGGATTTCATAATTGTCGGATAGCTCAGGATAGATGGAATTCAATAAAAAAACCGGCGCTCCCACCGGTTTTTAGACTAACTAACTCAAAAAATTACTAATTCAAATATTTTAGGTTCACTTTCACCGACACCATGGGTGAAGAAAACGGATTTCGATGGGCAAGGGATGGTTGCCCTATCAATCTTGAACGTATTAATATTGAGCTTATTGTATGTCCAAATCAATTTTTTTATCGGTCTTGCAGGCCGAATACTTTTTGCAATAGGGCCGTTGATCGCGCGGAAACCTTCGTCCTAATTTCCTTTTCTTCCACCGCAATCATGGTATATACCCCATTCAAGGCCTCTTGGGTGACATAATCGGTAAGATCTGGGTTTACTTTATTGGTCAATGGCAGGTTATTGTAACGGTCGATCAGTCCTTTCCATATCTGATCTGCCCCCACTTTTTGAAATGATTGTTGGATGATCGGATTGAATTTTTCGTACAATGCCGATTCCGTGTTTTGGTTCAAATAACGGGTAGCCGCATCATCGCCGCCCATTAATATTTTTTTGGCATCTTCAAAGTCGATGCCCTTTACCGCATTCATGAATATAGGTGTCGCTTCCCCGACAGCATCCTCGGCGGCCCGGTTCAGGACCTTTAGGCCTTCATCGGCCAGATTTCCCAGGCCGACATCCCTCAGGGTCTTGTCCACCTTCTGCAGTTCTTCCGGGAGAAGGATTTTCACCAATTCGTTTTTGTAGAAGCCATCGGTCTGCGTCAATTTTTTCACTTGTTTGCTGATGCCCATTTCCAAAGCTTCCCGAAGGCCATTTGCAATTTCCGCATTACCGATGCCCGTGGATCCTTGGGGCAATTGGTTCACAACCTGTTGCAGCTCCCCACAGCCTAAAAATTGAAAAATGATCAAAAGTAAAAGGGTCTTATTTTTCATTGGATAGATTAATGGTTAAGCAAAAATAACGGTCTTGTTGTTATACACCATGGTCTTGCGGTGTACATGCAGCCCAACGGCCCGCGCTAAAACAATTTTCTCCAGATCACGGCCCTTCGCGATGAAATCTTCAATGCTGTGGCTGTGTGATACCGTCGTCACATCCTGTTCTATGATGGGCCCTGCATCGAGTTCTTCGGTCACATAGTGGCTGGTGGCCCCGATGATCTTTACGCCCCGCTTAAATGCGGCATGGTAGGGCTTGGCCCCTGCAAAAGCGGGCAAAAAGGAGTGGTGGATGTTGATGATCTTATTCGGATAGGCCGAGATGAGACCGCTGCCTACGATTTGCATGTACCGGGCCAGCACAATAAAATCGACCCCATGTGATATTAAAAGCTCCAGTTGCCTTTTTTCCGCCTCTTGCTTGTTTTCCTTTGATATGGCTATCGTAAAATAAGGGATGTTAAATTGATCTGCTATCGGCCTCAAATCTTCATGATTACTGATGATAAAAGGAATCTCAATGGGCAATTCCCCGGAATGGAACCGACTCAACAGATCATAAAGGCAATGGTTGTATTTGGAAACAAAAATGCCCATCTTGGGCTTTATATTGTCCAGGTGCAGGCTCCATTGCATCCGATATGGCTTGGCCAGCGATTTTTCGAAATCAAATTTTAAATCCTCGATATTGGGGACCGTCTTGTCAAAATCGGTTTCCAAGCGCATAAAAAACACATTGGCCTCTTTGTCTACATGTTGGTCGAGGTATACCACATTGCCTTCTCGGGCTTGTATGAATCCGGTAACCGCATGGATGATGCCCACTTGGTCTGGACAATGTATAAGTATGGTGGTCTTCAAAAGATCGGTTTTAAAGCACCAAAATTAATATAATAATGGGAACGGACTTGAAATGACAGTGGCTTTTCCGAAATTAAGGACAGGTCAATGGCCTGCACTAGCCCCAATAACCTTCGCTGGAAAGATTCTTGCGCCACTTCCTAAAAGATGCCCTAAAGCTTTTGATTTCCTTTCGCAGGAGGTTCAAGTACTCCTTTTCCCTGACGCCATCCTTTTCAAGCCCCGTGCAATACGAATTGATGTTCCGAATCATAATATTGATGAAGGAGGCACTCCGCATCCGTTCGGAATGGGATTGGGAAAACTCGGCATGTGCGATTTGCTGTGGTATCAAAATGGCATCGGTCAGCAAAGCTTCGGCAATGATATCCCTAAGGCTTTGGGATTGGTACAGTTTAAGCAGGTCTTTATTGAAGGTAACATAGGAAGCGATTTCCCTGCTCATATGGCAAAGCTCCAATGCTTTCCTATAAATGGGTACCGATTTTAGATTTTTGTGGGACATCTTTTCTTTTTCAACAATTTATTATAAAGTTACGTTCGAATTTAAAAATTTATCTTTATAATAAATAGTTAATTAGTAATATTACCTTTAAAAACAAATAAAAAAACCAATAAAACTTTGAATGTAAAGATAGATGATTTGAACTGGAGTATCCTTACCTGCCTTCAGGAAAATGCGCGCGAATCTTTCGCGACAATTGGCCGAAAGGTTGGCTTGACGCCCCCTGCCGTCGCAGAACGCGTCAAGAAAATGGAGGATATGGGCATACTGGAAGGGTACCATGCCTTGGTATCGCATGCAATGACGGGACATCAGCTCAGGGCCATAATAACCCTTCGCGCATTTATGGGCAAGTTAAAGCCTTTCTTGGCCGTCGTGACCCCTTTTGAAGAGGTGATCAATTGCTATCGGATTACCGGGCAATGAGAACATTGTGATGGAAGTGGTGCTCAAAGACCAGTTCCATCTTGAGAAGTTTATCGATCGGCTGATTCAGTATGGCGAAACGAGAACCCACATTATATTATCGAACGTGGTGCGCAATGCGCATATCAAAAAAAGAAAACCATAAGTAGTTTTGGAGGAATACAAAGGTTTTTTTCCCAATCCCAATAGGGATCGCCTAAAAATATTGCTTAATTTTTTTTTATTGGTTTTTGGCCCTATTTTTGATAATCGAAATTGCGTATGAAACAACTTTTATTGGTATTCTGTTTCGGGACGTTCTTTCTGGTCTCGGCCCAAGAGTTGACCCTCAAAAAGGGTTTCGTTATCGATTCATTGGTGGTAAACGATTCCTTGACGGAGACTTTCGCGGTATATCTTCCCAAACGATTTGAGGTTTCAAAATTATGGCCCGTGGTCTTTGTCTTTGATATGAAGGGCAAAGGGCGACAGGCGATTGGGATGCTTCGGGAAGCCGCTGAGGAAGAGGGTTATATACTGGCTGCTTCCAACAACCTGAGCGACACCCTTTCCATAACCAACAATGTGCTCGTTACCGGCAGACTGATCAAGTCGGTGGCAAAATTGCTGCCGATCGAGGCCGATAGGGTTTATACGGCTGGTTTTTCCAGTGGCGCGCGCATGGCCTCCTTGATTCCGGCATTTATCAAGCGGGTAGAAGGGGTGATTTCCTGTGGGGCTTCGATTACCAATATTGAGATCTTGAACATTAAAAACCCCTTTCATTTTATCGGTATTGTGGGCATGGAGGATTACAATTACCCGGAAATGCTCTCGGTAGGGAAAACCTTGAGTAAAATGAAATTCCCCAACCAACTTTTGGTTTTTGAAGGAGGGGCCCTATGGCCTACAACAGCATATTTGTCGCGGGCCCTTGAATTTTTTACACTGGCTGCCATGACAAAAGACAGTGCCTTGAAAGACAGTACCTATATCGAGCAAACCTACCGGCAAAATATGGATATGGTGGGCACGTTGGTTGCCACTCAAAATCCTATGCGCGCCAATTATCTTGTCGAGGAAATGTTGGAAATTTATCGTCCGTTCAGGGCCACCGATTCGTTGCAGGACCTGAACAAATCCTTGAAGAAGGACAAACTGAATCGCGGGCAGATCAGGGCTCAGAACAGTGCATTTTTCAAGGAATCGTTGATCAAGGAAGATTATTCCTATTATTTGGAAGAAGATGTGCTCACTTATAATTATAATAACCTGGGCTGGTGGAACTATCAGATGGAAGAACTTTCCAAATATGGCAAAAGTGCCAACGTTTTCGAACGGCAAATGGGCGAACGGCTTCGCGGTTTTATCAATGCCCTCGTCGAGGACAACATCGATCTGTTGATCACTGAAACCCCAATTGACCTTGAAGCCGTTAATTTCCTTTATATGTTAAAGACCATCATCGACCCAAAGGGTTATGAGTACTATTTGAAGGTGATTTCCAGACAGCGCCGCTTTTGATGACAATGGTACCGCTTTGTTTTATTTGGAGGAGCTTTTGAAAAATGGTTACACCGACAAGGCGGCCCTCTATGCCTTGGAAAACACCGCCCTTTTGAGGATTACCCCCGAGTTTAACGCAATAGTCGAAAAGTACTTGCAGGATGCCCGTTACGATATCATTGAGGAATAAGACAGGGCACTTCTTGGAGGTTCCAGTCGATGACGAGTCCTTTTGCAATCGATCGTGCAACGGCTGCCCCATATAAACGCTCACAAAGATAAAGGGCCGCCTCGAAGCTCTTGGCACCTCCCGCGGAGGTGATATATTTTCCGTCATGGACGAACAATACACTGTCTTTTACCCTTAATTGCGGAAACATTTTTCTATATTTTTCAATATCGCTGGGAAAGGTGGTCGACACTACCTTATCGAGCAATCCGGCCTTTGCCAAGACAAATGCACCGTCGCAATGGCTGGTGACGAAAAGTGCCTTTCGCATCTACCTTCTGGACAAATTCCAATAGTTGGGCATCCTCGAGATCGGTGTCTAGATGATGTTCGGCGCTGGGCACCACCAATATGTCTATCGTCGGAAGGCCCTCTTGGGTATAGTCGTAATCGGGCAAGATGCGCAGCCCTTCAAAGGTGGTAACCGGCTCTAAGGTGTTCGCCACAGTGAAAGTATTCATGGCCTTGATGTTATCGCGGAACTGGTATGCTGAAAAATGTCATAAGGCGCCGTAAATTCCGTGTTATAGGTACCATTCATAATCAAAAACCCCACGTTGTAAAGGTTCGGCGGCATTGGCATCCGCAGGTCTTTTTTTTGGTGCGTTGCCTTCGGATCTTCCTTTTTGGGACTACATGCCCAAGTGACCATGACAAACGACAAAGCGATGATAATGTTTTCATGTGTTTTTTTAAGGTTTTCTCTTCAGCCATAAAAGTAACAAAATACCCAATAGACATACCAAGCTATGGCGTACCACGTAAGTTCGTAACCAAAATAGGCAATTGACCGCATGCCCGAATTATGCCCAAAAATATGGGAAATGGAGAAGGCAATACTGTAAAGTGCCATATACTCTCCCTGATTGCCCCTTCTGGCGCGATCCATGGCAAAGGCGTTCGAAAAAGGGAATGCGACCATTTCCCCGAAAGTCATCAACAACATGCCAATGACCAACACACCGGTCCAGGAGGAAAGGTTCAGGATCAGGAAACTGAATGCCAGAAGCCCGAAGCCGATCATCACATAGCCAATTTTAGACCCCGAACGACCTTCCATAAACTTGATCAAAGGCATTTCGAGAAGGAATATGGTAAAACCGTTTAAGGCGAGAAGCAACCCGATTTGAAACTCGCTCAAGTCATGCGCTTCGTTGTAGTATAAGTGGTACGGTGGAAAAATACTGCACGAAAGCAAATCCGAACAAAACCATACTGCCGATAAACAAAAGGTACTTGCGGTCGGCGTAGGCCGATTTCGGACATAATTGACCAATGGCGTCCGATACTTTGGTCTTTTTTGGATGCAAAATGTAAGAGCAACATCAAGTCCCGCCAGGAACAGGTGGTACCGTCGATCCAGAACAGGCCGCCGTAACCCACGGTGGCGATAATAAGTCCGCCCAAGGCCGGTCCCGCAGAAAAACCCAAATTGATGGCCAGCCTGATCAAGGTCACCGATCTGGTCTTGTTTTCCGGTTTGCTATAGGCGCTCAAAGCCACAAAAGCCGCAGGTCGAAAGGCATCGGCAACGGTCATCAAAACAAAAATACCGATGCACAATGGCCAAAAACCTTCCAAAAACTGTATTGCGACAAAGAGAAACCCCGAACCGATGAGGCTGATGAGCATAATGCGGTAATACCCCAAAATATCGGTGAGTTTCCCGCCCAGCCAGGCGCCCAACAATGAGCCCAAACCAAAACTGGTCATGATACTGCCCACATTTTCAAGGGTAAAGCCCATATTTTGGGTAAGGTAAAGCGATAGGAACGGCACTACCATGGTACCTGCCCTATTGATCAAGGTGATTAAGGCCAGCCACCAGACTTCTTTGGAGAGGCCCTGGAAGGAATTCATATACGATAGGTACAGTTTTTTCATCAATCAGATCGGCTGTAGCATACCCTTGGCTTGGCCCATTGGGGTGGTCCAGATTCAAGGCTTTTCATTTTTTTAAGCGAAATCATGGAGCGGTTGGTCGCCAGATGGCCCGGATGGGATGCATTGGCTTTAAAGCGATTTTATGGTTGCGAGCATTCAAAACTAGCTAAAAATGGATTATGTCGTATTTTTACATTCCAAACAAATGCTGATGCGATTTCCACTGCTAATGTTCCTATTGATCTGTATGGGATGCGGTCAAAAGAAAAAATACCACGATCTGCAGGAAAAGCAGCCTGTCCTGAACATGTCCGCCGGCGTTGAGGATGTCCTGGACTTCCAACAAAGACTCAACGCTTCGTTCAAAGAACCTGAAACATCGCCTTTGCCCGATCGGTATCGCAAGGATTTTGTGAAATTGGACTTTTTCGATCCAGATACTTCCTATATCGTATGGGCCAAATTGGTGCGTACGCCGGAAGCCTTGCCCTTTTTGATGCCCACCACCACGGATCGAAAATCTACAGAAGTGGTCTATGGCATCGCACATTTTTCTTTGGACGGGGAATCGCACCGGTTGGAAATTTACCAAAACAAGGAATTGATGCTCCAAGAGGGTTTTGAAGATTATTTGTTCCTGCCCTTTACCGATGCCACCAATGGATCCCAAACCTATGCGGGCGGTCGATATCTCGATTTAAGGATTCCCAAGGGCGATTCCATCCTTATCGATTTCAACAGGGCCTATAACCCCTATTGTGCCTACAACAAGAAATATTCCTGTCCGATCGTGCCAAGTGTGAATGCCTTGCAAATTCCCATTTTTGCCGGGGTAAAATCATTTAAGCAAGGGAAGGAATAAAAAACCCCGACCAAAGGGCCGGGGTTTTAAAGTAAATCAAACTATAACAATCAACCAATTAACTTCATTTTTAAAAGGAGTAGATCGCTGCCAATACGAAGCTCGATAGGCTTCCCAAAGGTTCGCCGTCGGCATTGGTGAAGAAATCCTCAGATCCACTGTCCAATCTTAATTCCGGTTTGATGATCAGATCGCCGATGGTGGCACTTCCCGTCAAGGTGATCGCGATGACGCTGGCATCTCCGTCCGCGTCGGTGGCCCCCAAGGCGCCAAAGAAACCATTTTCGGCAAAATATTCGCCCCTGAGTCCGATCGCAAAATTGTCGGAAGTGGTCAATTGTGGGTAAACGGCCACTCCGGTGAAGCCCGAACCGTCCGTATCCTGATAGGATGCGTTAAGGCCAAGGAAGAAAGTATCGGTCACATCGAACCCGCCGGTATAGTCGATTTGGAACAGATTTTCCAATCCGAGCCCCTGTTTGCCATAAATCAAATTCAGGAACTGCCCGCTATATCCCAATTGTGCCCCATAGGTATAGAGGCCTTCGGTGTTGAACTCGGTAAGATCGGTAGGGTTCATTACGGCCAGCATGGCGGTAAAGTCATTGCCCAGATCAAAATCGGCCCTTAGACCGGTATGGCTAAACGGACCGTAGGAGAACAGATAAGACGTACTGTAGTTGAAATTGGCCACAGGGGAAATGACCTCATAACCCAAGAACGTATTGAAATTTCCAAAGGTCAGCTTCACTTTGTCGCTGACGTTCCAGTACACATAGAGTTGGTTGATGATGTCGCCCGTGTTCGAGTACATGGGTGATGCAAATACGGCATCGGTACCCCTGGGTCCGAAAACCAGATCGGCAACAAAGCCCACTTTTTCGCCTTCATATTTGGCGATGACGTTGGCCATGCCCAAAGCGAAACCCGGTAGGTTGGCAAACGAACTTCCCGGTGCCGAATAGTTTTCGCCGGAGTTTGCCGAATTCAAATTGGCCCTGTAATAGGCATCAACACTTCCACTCAGTGAAAATTTCGGCGTGGTGTCCTCTTCTTCCTCTTGGGCAAAAGTGGCCCCGGTGAATAGCATAAATGCCACCGGTAATAGAATTTTTTTGTAATTTGTATTGCTAAATGCTTTCATAAGTTTAGATTTAAATGTCCCCTATGGGGGAGGGTTTGAATTGTTTGAAATGAATTTTTGAAAAGCAAGGTAACGGAGCGTTTTGCAGAACGCTCCGTTTGCTTTTAGGGTCGTTCGTTCATAAAATCGGGATAGGCGTCCATACCATGTTCGTGAATATCGAGTCCTTCAACCTCTTCTTCCTTGGAAACCCTAATTCCTATTGTCTTTTTCAAAGTCATGATGATGATGAAGGCAGTCAGCGAACAGAAGGTAGCTGCGGCCCCAACACCAGCCAACTGGAATAAAAATTGATCTCCACCGGCTTTGGCCCCTAAGATGCCTACGGCAAGGGTGCCCCAAATACCGCATATCAAGTGAACCGCAACGGCACCTACAGGATCGTCCAATTTCAATCTATCGATCAATGCAACCCCGAGTACCACAATGATGCCTGCCAACAATCCGATCAAAATCGATTCAAAAGGGGACATCAAATCCGCGCCCGCGGTTATTCCTACCAATCCCCCCAAGATACCGTTGAGGAACATGGTGAGGTCATAATTTTTGTACAATATGGAAGAGAATATAAAGGCGCCAATACCGCCGGCCGCTGCGGCCAAGGATGTGGTAACGAGCACGAGGGATGTAACTGCGGGATCTGCGGACAATACGGAACCGCCGTTGAATCCGAACCAGCCCAACCAGAGGATAAGTACCCCACCTGTGGCCAGAGGAATGTTGTGTCCTGGGATGGCCTGTGCTTTACCCTCCTCGGTGAATTTCCCGATTCGTGGTCCCAGAAGGTATATGGCGATCAAGGCCGCCCAGCCTCCAACAGAGTGTACCAGTGTTGAACCGGCGAAATCGTGGAACCCGCCTTCGTCACCCCCAAGTGATGAAAGGAATCCGCCTCCCCATTGCCAAGAACCGACAATTGGATAGACCAATCCTACGTAAATGATGGTGAATATCATGAAGGGCCCGATCTTGATGCGTTCGGCAACTGCTCCGGAAACGATGGTTGCTGCCGTTGCGGCGAACATCGCCTGGAACAAAAAGTCGGTCCAATAGGTATAACCACCACTTGCGTAATCGGGGGTCATGCCATTTTCGCCCGGATCAAGTCCGAATCCGGCAAAACCAAGAACACCATTAAAATCCCCGGGGTACATTAAGTTAAAGCCACCGATGTAATAAAGCAGTAGCCCGATACAAATAATAAATACATTCTTAAATAATATGTTGATCGTGTTTTTTTGTCGGGTAAGGCCGATTTCCAAAAAGGAAAAGCCCAAATGCATGAAGAATACCAAAGCGGTACAAATCATCATCCAAACATTGTTAGCTGTAAATAATCCTGCGTCCATAATTATTGTCGTTAGTTAGTTTATAATTTAGTTGATGCCGGCGTGGCCGCTTTCCTTGGTCCTTATCCTGTATGCTTCGATCATATCTGAGACAAATATTTTGCCGTCTCCCACGTTTCCGGTATAGGCAGCCTCAAGGATCGCATTCACGGTGCGCTCCTCGAATTCGTCCGAAACCACGATAGACAAGTATCTTCGTTGAATGTCCGAAGTACTATAGGAGATGCCGCGGTAAACATGGCCTTGTTTTTCGTTTCCAACCCCCGTTACGTCCCAGTAACTGAAGAAGTTGACCTCAATTTGATGCAAAGCCTTTTTGACCTCATCAAACTTGGATTTTCTGATAATCGCCTCGATTTTTTTCATTTGTTAGATTTTTGATTACGGCAGCAAATATATTTTAAATAAATTAACCCCCTATAAAATTGAGGGGGTCTATCATTATTTTTACGGTTATGATAATTATACCCCCACAATTTTAGGGGTATGTAAATTAAAACTTTGATTTATTATTTAATTAACGAAATGTTAACAGCCAGAAATATGAAATTCTTAAAAAAATGAACGGTTATGTCATTTTTTTTAACATATTGCCAATAATGTAGGGATACTACTATAAATTTTGTAAAAGAATGTGAATTAAAGCGAAGAACTACCTACAGCGATCTGGCCAGCCAAATGCCCATGGCCACAGCCGCCACCCCGATTGCAATACTCAATAGGGTATAGAAAGTAAAATAAAACAACTCTCCAGATCGGAGCAAGGAATGATTTTCAAGGGCAAAGGCGGAAAAAGTGGTAAATCCACCGCAAAAACCCGTAGTGAGGAGCAAGGTTTGGTTTTGGGTCATCCATTGGCCCTTTAAGGACAGGCCAAATAAAAGCCCGATCAACAAACAGCCCGTAATATTCACCAAAAAAGTCCCTAAAAAAAAGTGTTGGAAATAGCCGTTAAGGCTTTTTGAAATCAAATATCGGACTAAAGTGCCGAATCCACCTCCCAAAAAAACAAGTAAAAACTGTTTCATTTTAAAAGATAAACAGAAAGCAATACCTGGCCTGCCCGTTATAATAAAAGGGAAAGGGTCTTGAGCTATCCTCAAACTACCGTGCGACCATCATACCCACGAAGGTATAAAATTAGATCGCCTTTTTGTATTTTGAAGGAAGTAAATCTATCGGATAGATTTTGGAGTCATCGGGCGAGCGATACGGTGTTCTGGTTGCTGCGTTCCTTCGAATCGAAGCTGTTGAGTGAGAAGAACATTATTACCGCATTTATGCCGATCAAAATAAAAAGTATGGAAAAAAAAGTCAACATTTCTAGCCCCCTTTGGATGAATAACGCAAAATTACGTTAATTGTTATGATATACGGGCTATTTTAAAATAATGTTGTCAAAACTTTAATTTTTGTGGTAAAGATAAATTTTGTGTTAATTTTTGATCAAAAATTTAATACAGAAAAGGATAATTATGAATGCCGCGAAAAAAATACCACCCATTTAACACCGCTATAGTTTCGGCGATGCAGGTTTTTATCCTTAATATAGGTATAAGCGACAATCGCTGTGAAGATAGATAACAAAAAGAACTGCGAAATACCAGTTGTCCTTTGCTGAACATATTTTTTATTTTTGTGCAAAACTTAATTTAAATATCCCTTCCGATGAAAAGTAAGATATCTGCCGTTGAATTATTCCATATGTCATTTGGGCTCGGGGTATCCGAAACCATGCGTGCCGATTTAAGTGTCGGAAAAGAACCAACTACGTTACGATCTGATGGCCGAAGAAAATAGGGAATATTTGGAAGCGGCCAACAACAACGACATCATAGAGGTTGCCGATGCGCTTGGGAGACATGCTCTATATTCTCTGTGGCACCATCTTGGAGCACGGAATGCAACATAAGATAGAAGCCGTTTTTGAAGAAATACAACGAAGTAACATGAGCAAATTGGGGAATGATGGCAAACCCATTTACCGGGAAGACGGCAAGGTTCTTAAAGGGCCTAATTATGTAAAGCCGAACATTCAAAGTGTTTTGGATAAATAAAAAGGGGCCCAAGGCCCCTTTTTTATTTTTAAATCTTTGATTATTATACCCTATAACGCCATCCAAACGGATCTTCCGTGCGGTTATATTGTATATCGGTAATCCTTTTTTTAAGTCTGGCCCCGATAGCTAGTTCGCCAGTTCGGGAAGTTCGTAATCATTGTTGCGATACCCGAAACCTGAAATAGGGGAGATTACCGCGGCGGTGCCCGCGCCGAACATTTCCATGAGAGTACCGTTTTTTGGCAGCTTCCACCACTTCGGTCACGTTAATTTTTCTTACTTCGGTCTTCCATTCCTTCGTCTTTGGCGATGTCCAAAATACTTTTTCTGGTGATTCCATCCAATATCCGGTCACTGGTTGGCGCCGGTAATCAACGTATCCTTGATGCGCACAAAGATGTTCATGGCACCGGCTTCCTCGATATATTCATGGGTATTGTCATCGGTCCAGATCACCTGATTGTAGCCTTTTTGGATCGCCAATTGGGTGGGATAAAACTGCCCTGCATAATTTCCTCCTGCTTTGGCATAACCAACACCCCCGTTGGCCGACCTTGAATAGGTCTCTTCTATCAAGACCTTGACCTTTCCGGAAAAATAGGCTCCCGGAAGGTGCACAGGCAATGATGAATTTGTACTCATCGGCAGGTGATGCGTGAAAACCTTTGCCGGAAGCGAACATAAAAGGCCTGATATAAAGGGAACTGCCCTCTTTTTTGGGTATCCAGGCCTCATCTAAGCGCAACAAGGTTTTGAGGCCCTCCATGAAAGAATTCTTCTGGCAATTCCGGCATGGCCATCCTTTGTGGCAGAAATATTGAATCGTTTATGATTGTCCAAGCGGACGAAAAAGCCAAATGTTGCCAGCTTCATCCTTATAAGCCTTCATTCCTTCGAAAATAGATTGTCCGTAATGGAAAATCTTGGATGCGGGATCTAACGCTATCGGTTGATAAGGAACAATTTTTGGTGATTCCCAAGCACCGTTCCGATAATCGCAAACCAGCATATGGTCGGAAAATACATTGCCAAACGATAAATGATCAAAATCAACCTGCCCAATCTTTGAAGATTTGGTCTTTTCAACAACAATTTGATGCTATAATATTCATTACTTCAAAATTTCAAATAAAATTAATGAAATATCCCAACAGGCTCTTCATTTTTCCTTTAAAAATGACCAATTTTGCAATTGATGGCAAAATATTGGCAAATATGAAAAGAATTAACATTTTACTTGTCTTTACCATGACCATATGGGCTTGTCAAGGCCAAATTTCCACAACCGGGAATCGATAAATTCGTCCGCTGCAATCGTCCGAAATCAAGACTTTTGGCCATGAAATGGATGCATGCTGGGGCCAAAAACAACGCGGAAATGCTTCAAGCTTTTGCAAAGCTGTCGGTTGGCGACACCGTCATGACCAAATTCCATGCCCGGTAACCGACGTATGCAAGGCCAAGGGATGTTGGATGACCGTTGCCTTGCCCAATGGGCGAACAGGCCATGGTCAGGTTCAAGGATTATGGGTTTTTTATGCCAACGGACATCACCGGTAAAGAGGTGGTCGTCAATGGTCTGGCCTTCGTTGAAATGATGGGCCTCGATGACCAAAGACACTTCGCAAAAGACGCCGGAAAATCGGATGAAGAAATCAATGGCATCACAGCGCCAAAAAAAACATATTTGTTCGAAGCCGATGGCGTGCTCCTAAAGCAATAGTTTGAAACGCGAAATCATCACCACTGCCGACGGATCGAGCACCATTCATTTGGCGGATTGGGACGAAACCTACCATTCCAGGCATGGCGCCATCCAAGAAGCATACCATGTCTTCATCAAAAACGGACTATCATAAACTGAACCGGCCAAGCCTTTCGATCCTTGAAATCGGATTTGGTACGGGTCTGAACGCTTTCATCACTTTGCTGGAAGGATCGAAGAATCAAACCAACATTCATTATACCGGCGTCGAGGCCTATCCCGTGGTTGAAAATGAAATCGGAAAACTCAATTACCTGCAGGCCTTGCAGGCCGAAGACCATGCCCGGGAATTCAACCATCTGCATACTTCGGCTTGGGATCGGGATATTCCCATAACAACCTGCTTTGTCCTTCATAAGCAAAAAAAGGATTTCGCGACAATTTCGGACTCTCGAAAAATACGATCTGGTATACTACGATGCATTTGGTGCCAGGGTGCAGCCTGAACTCTGGTCAGAGGCCCTGTTCCTGAAAATGTTCAACGCGATGAAGACCGATGGCGTTCTGGTGACCTATGCGGCTAAAGGAAGCGTGCGAAGGGCGATGCAGTCGGTCGGTTTTACGGTGGAACGCCTTCCAGGCCCACCTGGAAAACGTGAAATGTTGCGCGCGACAAAGTCTTAAAAATGAGCTATGGCGGGAATTAAACCGCTCCCCAACGTTAACGTAAGTTTAACCAACACTGTTAAATCGAAATTAAACCTATATCCGATCTCTTATAAAACCATACTTTTGATGCCATGAAGATTTTAATTACAGGTGCGACTGGGCTCATAGGCCGTGAAATAACGGCATTATGCCATGAACAGGGTATTTCGGTACATTATTTGACCACCAGCGCCGATAAATTGGTTGTCGAAGGAAAATTATAAGGGTTTTTATTGGAATCCGTCAACAGGCGAAATCGATCGGGAATGTTTTAAAGGGGTAACGGCCATCATCAATTTGGCAGGGGCGAGCATATCGAGCCGTTGGACCAAGAAATACAAGGCTGAAATATTGAATAGCCGTATCAAGTCACTCCACACCCTGAACGAAGGGTTGAGCTATGTCGATACCAGCAACATCAAATCATTTGTATCGGCCTCCGCAATTGGAATTTATCCCAATTCATTGGCCCATTATTATGAAGAGGATGAACCCGAAGTCGATACCAGTTTTTTGGGGGAGGTCGTGAAAAGGTGGGAAAAAGAGGTCGATACCTTTAAATCTTATGGTTTTGCACTTTCCAAAATACGCATCGGGCTCGTGATGTCGCAGAATGGTGGGGCCTTGCCTGAGATGGCCAAAGCCGATGAAATATGGCTTGGGCGCGGCTTTCGGAACAGGTAGCCAATGGCAATCCTGGATACATATCGGCGATTTGGCGCGGTATGTTCCTCTTTCGTGATCGAAAATCAACTGAAAGGCGTCTACAACGGTGTTGGCCCCAATCCGGTTACCAACCAAAAATTGACCAAGGAGTTGGCAAGGGCCATGAACAAACCCTTGATTTTACCAAATATCCCCAAAATTGTGATGAAGACGGCATCCTGGGAGAAATGTCCTACATATTATTTGCGAGCCAGCGGGTGAGTTCCAAAAAAATAGAAGAAGAAGGTTTTATTTTTGAATATCAGAATATTTGCAGGGCCCTGGACGATTTATATGGGAAATCTGGAACAAATTCCTCCAAAGCCATTTAACAAAGGAATACATCTGAGTAAACCAATCACCATAACCCATTTTTTCAGTAATTATCCGCCTCGTGCGGATATTTTATTAAGTGACATTTTGACATTTTAATAAAATTGGCAGTACTTTTGCCATCCTTGAATGGTTTAAAATAAGATGATATTCATGAGTGATATACACAAGCAGGAAGATTGGGACGAAGCAATCTCCCGATTCGTCCCTGAATTCGGAGGACAACGAAGAAGAGGTACGGGAAGAGGGCGAGGGTTTTGACCCAAGAAGAGGAATTACAGGAGGAACTGGCCAAGGAAAAAGAAAAATTCTTGCGCTTGTTCGCCGAATTCGAGAATTATAAAAAACGCACTTCCAAGGAACGGGTGGAATTGTTCAGAACGGCGGGCCAAGAAGTAATTGTGGCGCTTTTGCCGGTATTGGACGACTTCGAAAGGGCCGCTAAAGAACTGGCCAAAAGTACTGATCAGGAATCCTTCAAGGGTGTTGAACTCATCCATAACAAACTTAAAGAGACCCTGAGGTCGAAGGGGTTACAAGAAATCGGGACCAAAGCTGGTGATGCCTTCGACCCGGATGTGCACGATGCCATCACACAAATTCCGGCCCCGAACAAAAAAATGAAAGGAAAGATCATCGATGTGGTGGAAAAAGGATTTTCGTTAGGGGATAAAATTATACGACACCCAAAAGTTGTGGTCGGTAACTAGAACGTATTTATGAAAGAGGATTTTTACGACATTTTGGGCATCAAAAAGGGGGCATCCGCGGCGGAAATCAAAAAGGCTTACCGCAAAAAGGCCATCGAATACCATCCCGATAAGAATCCCGGTGATGCAAAGGCTGAGGAGCGCTTCAAAAAAGCGGCGGAGGCCTACGAAGTATTGAGCGATCCCGATAAAAAATCACGCTACGACCAATTCGGCCATGCTGCTTTTGAAGGTGGTGGTTTTGGTGGCGGGGGAATGAACATGGATGACATTTTCAGTCAGTTCGGCGATATTTTTGGCAGCGCTTTTGGCGGCGGAGGTTTTAGCGGATTTGGAGGTTTTGGAGGGGGTCAGCGACGCGTCAAAGGCAGCAATCTTCGAATTCGGGTCAAATTGAATCTGGAGGAAGTTGCACTGGGGGTCGAAAAAAAGGTAAAGGTCCGCCGAAAGGTACAGGTGGAGGGCGTGAGCTTTAAAACCTGCAATACCTGTGGTGGCCGAGGACAGGTGACCAAAATCACCAACACCATCTTGGGCAGAATGCAGACCGCAGCAACCTGTAACGTTTGCGGTGGCAGTGGGCAAATCCTGGATAAAAGACCACATGATGCGGATGCGGATGGACTTAAGATTCAGGAAGAAACCGTGTCGATCAAAATTCCGGCAGGGGTAGAGGAAGGCATGCAGCTCAAGGTGAGCGGGAAAGGCAACGATGCTCCAGGAAATGGAATCCCTGGGGATTTATTGGTAGCCATTGAAACCGAAGACCACGACACTTTGAAACGCGAAGGCGATAATTTACATTATGATCTTTATATCAGCATTTCCGAAGCGGTCTTGGGAACCTCCAAAGAAATCGACTCGGTGGGCGGAAAAGTAAGGATCAAATTGGAAGCAGGCATCCAATCCGGAAAAATACTCAGGTTGAGGGGCAAGGGTATCGCCAACCTAAACGGATATGGAAGCGGGGATTTGCTCGTGCATATCAATGTTTGGACCCCAAAAGATGCCAATAAGGAACAACGGGAGTTCTTTGAACGCATGCAAGACCATGAAAACTTCGTTCCGAAACCGGAAAAATCCGACAAATCCTTTTTTGAGAAGGTAAAAGATATGTTCTCATAACATATTTTAATTTCATTTTTAAAATAAAAACGTATATTTGGCCTAGTGTTGGGAGACCAATACTAATTTTCTTTTTCATAGCAATTTTTTTCCCATCCTTATTCATTTAAGGGTGGGTTTTGTTTTTCTAGGAGCATTCGTATTGTCCTACCCGGTCGCAAACGCAAGTTTTGACCTGCACTTCGACCGATGATTTCAAGATGTTGCAGGCCAAAACCCAACTTCACCTACCAGACTGAATTGGCGTTTAATTTCCAAAACCGTATAGATCCATTTCTCTATCTTTGACAAAATTGCATTGATGAATACTATTTTGGTAACCGAAGCGGTTTCTAAAGACTTTCGGAACCTTCAGGGCCCTTGACAAAGTTTCCTTGGAAATCCCCAAAAACAGCATATACGGACTTCTTGGTCCGAATGGTGCTGGAAAAACAACCCTGATCAGGATCATCAACCAAATTACCTATCCCGATAGTGGCACCGTGTATTTTGACGGTGAAAAACTGAAACCGGAACATATCGGGTCGATTGGCTATTTGCCGGAAGAAAGGGGCTTGTATAAAAGTATGAAGGTGGGGGAACAGGTATTGTACCTGGCCCAATTGAAAGGATTGACCAAGACGGAGGCCAAACAAAGACTGAAGTATTGGTTCGAGAGGCTCGACATCGGGGATTGGTGGAACAAAAAAGTCCAGGAACTTTCAAAGGGCATGGCCCAAAAAATACAGTTTATCGTTACCGTTTTGCACGAACCGAAACTGTTGATTTTCGATGAGCCCTTCAGTGGTTTTGATCCCATCAATGCGAATTTGATAAAAGATGAAATTCTACAACTAAAGGAAAAGGGCACTTCCATTATATTTTCGACACATCGGATGGAATCGGTCGAAGAACTATGTGAGTATATCGCATTGATCCATAAAGCAGAGAAAATTCTGGATGGAAAACTATCCGATATTAAACGCGCTTATAAAAACAATAAGTTTCAGGTGGGTTTGATCGCCTCGAACGGGGAGGCGTTGCTTAAAGAAATATCCGAAAAATTTACACTGACCACATCCACTTTTGATCGCAAAGAGGCCCAAGTCGACTTCACGGTACAGATGCACTCCGATGATTCCCGTGAATTGCTGTCCTATCTATCGAGCAAGGCCAGCGTGAACCGATTTGAAGAAAAAATTCCTTCAGCCAACGAAATATTCATACAAACCGTTCAAAGTAAGGGAAATCATGGGTAAACTGCTTTTAATCATCAAACGGGAGTATTTGGCCAAAGTCAGGAACAAGTCATTTGTGGTTATGACATTTCTCAGTCCTATTTTAATGGTGGGCATGGTGGTCTTGATCGCTTATTTGACCAAAATAAACGATAGCGAAAAAAGGGTCATCGGCATTTTGAACGAAAGCGATTATTTCTCCAATGATTTCAATACCACCGAAAGTATGTCGTTTGTGCGTTTTAGCGGCCTCGACTTGCAAGCGGCAAAAGATTCGACCGAAAATATGGGCTATTCGGGAATATTGTTCATTCCCGATGCACCTAACCTGGAAGCGGTGGCCAAAAATTCATTCTTTTACTCGAAAGAGGCGCCCAGTACCCTGGTATTGGAAAGGCTCGAATCGGTTTTCCAAGATCGGTTGCGTCAGCGAAGACTCCAAGAAATGGAGGTTTCAGCCACTGATCTTGCCGCTCTGGACAACCATTTTGAAATCAATACCGCGTCGTTTTCCGGAGAGCAGAATCTGAAGGGCATCAACGAAATCAAAGCATTTATAGGCGGGGGATTCGGTTATCTGATCATGATGTTCATCATTATTTACGGCGGTTTCGTGATGCGCAGCGTGATCGAAGAAAAAACCAGCCGTATCATTGAAGTGATCATTTCATCGGTAAAACCGTTTCAGTTGATGCTGGGCAAGATCATAGGAACCTCTTTGGCGGGCATTACCCAATTTGCGATTTGGATCGTTTCCGCAGGATTGTTGTTGATGTTGGCCTTGGCCATATTCGATATAGGATCCGACACCCTTGATCCGGGACAAGGACTGATCGCCGGAACTGCCGGGAATTTTGCCCCTGCGGTTCCGTCGGCCAATGATACGATGATGCTGTACACCCAGGAGCTCTTTAATATTCCATGGCTGATGCTCATCGGCTTTTTTCTGATCTATTTTGTTTTGGGCTATTTGATATACAGTTCCATTTATGCTGCCATCGGTGCTGCAGTCGATAACGAGACCGACACCCAACAATTTATTTTTCCGATCATTCTTCCGCTGATGTTGGCAATCTATGTCGGCTTCTTTTCGGTTTTTGGTAACCCACATGGGCCGATAGCCGTCGGTTTTTCGCTGTTCCCGCTTACATCACCCATCGTAATGATGATGCGTTTGCCGGGGGGCATCGGAGAAGGGGGTGTTCCCATTTGGCAGTTGCTCACCTCTATCGTACTTTTGATGGGTACCTTCATAGGCATTGTCTGGTTGGCCGCAAAAATTTATCGTGTAGGTATTTTGATGTACGGTAAAAGACCAACCTACAAAGAACTGTTCAAATGGTTAAAGTATTGATATGGAGCAATTGAATAACATCATAACAGGGTTCAAGGATTTTCTGAATTATAAGTTATATGATGGTGAAATAGCCAACATCAGCGTGGGAACGTTGCTCCTCATCATTGTTGGTATCATCATCACCTCCTTTATCTTGAAAATCGTGCAGAGGCTGGTCACCGCCAAATTGCCCGAAACCGACAAGAACAAGTTCGTAAGCATATTCAGTTTTTTCAAATACCTGCTGTATATCTTCGTGATCATCACGGTGCTCCACACTTCCGGGGTGAATTTAACCGTCTTGCTAACGGCATCCGCGGCGCTATTCGTGGGTTTGGGCTTTGCGTTGCAATATCTTTTTCAGGATATTATTTCCGGTGTCCTGATCATTATGGATCAGTCACTGCACGTGGGCGATGTGATCGAAGTGGAAGACAAAGTGGCCAAGGTCTTCGAAATTCGATTGCGAACCACCCGGGCGCTCACCAGAGATGATAAGGTCGTGGTCATCCCCAACCATATCTTTTTGACCAACAGCATTTATAATTATACCCAGAACCATGCTTCCACCAGGGAATCGGTCAAGGTGGGGGTCGCATACGGCAGCAATGTAGCGCTGGTCACCAGAATTCTGGAAGACGTGGCGAACAACCAAAAAGGCGTGCTCAAAAACCCGAAACCCTTTGTGCTATTCGACGATTTTGGGGATTCTGCCTTGATGTTCTCCCTCAATTTTTTTATCGCTGATAGTTTTGGGGACCCAAGGATAAAAAGCCAGATGCGCTATGCCATTGATGCCAAGTTCAGGGAAAACAGGGTGGTCATTCCATTTCCCCAGCGCGATGTGCATGTATTTCAGCAAAGCCCGTTTCAACATACTGCGGTAGAAAACTCAACTGAGGAATGGGGATTGGGACAAGATTGACCAGCGTATGTTTATTTTTGCTCCTGTTTTGTGCGGTTTTTTCCCAAGCACAAACCCCCGATATTTTTAGGGTAGAATACATGCTCATGCCCAACAACTCGGCAGAGACCAGTTTATCGCGAATCCGACTATTGGTCAATTTGCCCATCAAGGTGAAGGATTCGAACGCCATTATCATAGGATCGGAATACAATCGCTTGCGATATGACTTGCCCCTCAATAATCCCTTTGGGGAAGAAGGGCTGAAAACGTTTCATGTTGCCGATCTTCATATGGCCTATGTATACAAGCACAACAAAGACTGGAGATTTGTAGGGGTACTCACCCCACGTCTGGCTTCTACCTTGACCAACGGGATAGAAAACGGGGACTTTTCCATCAATGCGACCATTGGCGCCTTTAAGGATAGGCAGGATATCGAAAAGCCCATGCGATTGGTGCTGGGTATTTCCTACAATTCCACCGTCGCATTGAGGATACCGCTGCCGGTCGTATATTATGAGAAACGATTTCATCCCAGTTGGACCTACGTCATTGGGGTGCCCAAGACCGGAATGAAATACCACTTCAGCGAAAAGCATACTTTTCAAACCGAATTTATTTTGGATGGGTATTATGTAAACCTTCAAAATACGACGGTATTGCCCGATACCGGGATTGCCTCTTCCATTTCGTCCTCGGCAGCGCTGGTTACCCTGGGCTATCAATACAACATCACCAAAGTCATGGGTATTTATGGCTATTTTGGCCATACGGTATTGCAGTCGGGCGTATTGAGGGATAAGAATAGAAATGATATATTTATCTTGAACGATAAGGCCAGCTTCTATTTTAGGAGTGGCTTCAGAATAGGACTATAAAAAAAGAAAAAATGTCAAGAATTTTGGTAATTGAAGATGAGGCGGCCATCAGAAGGGTATTGGTAAAGATCCTAACGGAGGAAAACGAAAGTTATACGGTAGCAGAGGCCGAAGATGGCCTAAAAGGCTTGGAGGCCATCAAAAATAACGATTTCGATCTGGTACTCTGTGATATTAAGATGCCCAAGATGGATGGGGTAGAGGTGCTGGAGGCGGCACGAAAATTCAAACCGGAAATACCGTTCATCATGATTTCAGGGCATGGCGATCTTGAAACTGCGGTCAGTACCATGAGGGCCGGTGCGTTTGATTATATTTCAAAACCCCCCGATTTGAACCGATTGCTCACCACTGTGCGAAACGCCTTGGACCGAAAGGAACTGGTGGTCGAAAATATCATCCTCAAGAAAAAGGTAGGCAAGAATTACGAAATGGTGGGCCAGAGCGATGAAATCGCGAATATCAAGGAGATGATCGAAAAAGTGGCGCCTACCGATGCCAGGGTCTTGATTACGGGCGATAATGGCACGGGGAAGGAATTGGTGGCCCATTGGCTCCATGAAAAGAGCCAAAGGAGCAATGCCCCTTTCATTGAAGTGAATTGCGCTGCCATACCCTCAGAATTGATCGAGAGCGAACTGTTCGGTCATGTCAAGGGGGCCTTTACCTCTGCGGTAAAAGATCGGGCAGGCAAGTTTGAGGCAGCGAATAACGGGACCATTTTCCTGGATGAGATCGGTGATATGAGCCTTTCTGCCCAGGCCAAAGTGCTCCGCGCGTTGCAGGAGAGCAAAATTTCCAGGGTGGGCAGCGATAAAGATATCAAAGTCGATGTAAGGGTAGTGGCTGCCACCAACAAGGACTTGAAAAAGGAAATCAAGGATGGAAGATTTAGGGAAGACCTATACCATCGCTTGGCCGTAATTTTGATAAAGGTGCCCTCATTGAACGATCGAAGGGATGATATCCCCATATTGATCGCTCATTTCGCCGAAAAAATCGCTTCTGAACAAGGCATCGCCCCAAAGGTATTTTCAGCGGGCGCGATCAAATTATTGCAAAGTTATGACTGGACGGGGAATATCAGGGAGCTTCGCAATGTGGTGGAGCGACTGATCATCCTAGGAGGTAAAGAAGTCACCGAGAAAGATGTGAAGTTGTTCGCCAGCAAATAAAGAACAACAAAACCTTTCCTAAATCATGTGCATCAAGATACGGCTCGGGTTATTTGCCCATCCTATCGTTTATACCGCAATCGCCGAGTTCTTCAAGGGCCTGGGCCGTGATTTGTTGGGTCCGCAGGTTGTAGTATTTCTTCCCTTCGGTCTGATTGGGTTTCAGAAGTTCCTTTTCGCAATGTTTGTAAATTCTATCGGCAAAAGCTCGGGCTTCCTTGCAATCGACCGTCAGCACCACTTTTTGTAGCGACTCCCGGTATGTTTCCAGGGAAACATCTATTTTTTCCTGCAAAAATCGGTTTTCCAATTGAACTTCCGGAATCTTGTCCGCCGGGCTGACCATGTTCATGGCGAGCATGTCTTTTTTGGGTTTGGCCAAATGTTCTTCATGCCGATCCAATGCCTCGATACTGCCCTTTGTATTTTCCAACGACCTGCCGAGCAATGCCAGTGAGCCATTTAAATTGTTTTCCTTGGCCGCTCTTTTCAGTAGATGTGCACTTTCTTCAATACCAATGGCAGCATGCTGGCAGCCACAATCATCCAGCTGTTTTTTTGACTTTTCAATACCGTCCAGGGCCTTGTAGGCATAGTAACGGACCAGATTAAGATCGTTCTGCGAAATGGCTTTTTCGATCTGTGTCTTGATGTAATTGATGTTGGAACCTGAATATTCACAGGCTTTGCTGGGCTTGAAGGCCAAGAAGGGCAAAATGGCCAAAGCGAAGCCAATTAAACGTATCGTTTTTATTGCATGCATAATAAAGGGGTAAAATTTGGGATTTTACAGTTCAAAGTTACGCAACCGATGCATCGAATGCCTTGTTTTTTCGATACATGGTAGCCCTACTGGGATAAATTGGATAAACCGAAAGATTCCATTGGCGAACGACCTTTTTTTTTAACAATTTGTACCGTTAAACGATAAAATATTTTATATTCCCCCCATGGATAAAGTGGATATCACCAAGTACCGGGTGGCCGACGTTAAAAAACTGATCGACCGTCCAACCTATGAAGACTTTGGCTTGTCGGATAAAAAACTCGAAAAGGAACTTGTAAAAACAAGGGTGGTCTTGGGTGAATTTCAGGATGTCCTATATGCCCATGGGAAATATAGCGTACTGATATGCCTGCAGGGGATGGATTCCGCTGGGAAAGATAGCCTCATCAAGGAAGTGTTCAAGGATTTCAACATCAGTGGCGTAGAGGTTACCAGTTTTAAAGTGCCCACGGATCTCGAATTGAAACACAACTATCTCTGGAGGCATTACATCGCGCTGCCCGCCAAAGGCAAATTCGGAGTATTCAATCGCACCCATTATGAAAACGTACTGGTTACGCGGGTGCATCCCCAATATATCATGGCAGAGAATATCCCTGGAATAAATGAGGTGAGCGACATCGACCAGAAGTTTTGGGACAAGCGTTTCGAGCAGATCATCAATTTCGAACAGCACCTTGCCGAACACGGTACATTGATCTTTAAGTTCTTTCTGCACCTGTCTAGGGAAGAACAACGTAAACGCTTGCTAAGAAGGCTTGAGAAAAGGGTTAAGAACTGGAAGTTTTCGCCCGATGACCTCGAAGAACGCGAACTGTGGGATTCTTATCAAAAATACTATGAAGAGGCCATCAATCGCACTTCAACCCGGCAGGCACCTTGGTTCGTGATCCCTGCCGATAATAAAACCGCCTCGCGATTGATCGTGGCATCAATCCTTTTGCAGGAATTGACGAAATTCAAAGATATCAAGGAGCCTGAATTGAGCGACAAGGTAAAAGCCAATCTGGAATATTATAAAGAGCAGTTGGAAAAAGGAAAAGTATGAAGAAAATGATGGTGTTGCTGGTGTTGTCGATCATTGGACAATGTTATGGACAGGTCGATGACGAAAAACAGATCAGGGCAATTTATGATGCTTCCCTAAGGGAAGGCAAAGCCTACGACTGGCTCAATTATCTCTCCAATCAAATCGGGGGCAGGCTTTCAGGATCGGTCGAGGCCCAACTGGCCATCGATTATACCAAATCGCGGCTCGACTCCCTCAATTTGGATCGGGTATGGCTGCAACCTGTCAAAGTACCCAAATGGGTGCGCGGGGCGCCTGAGTTTGCTTACATGGAAACGAGTCCGGGCATCACCACCAACCTGGCCATCTGTGCCTTGGGCGGATCGGTCGCGACGCCTTTGGGCGGCATTAAGGCCAATGTGATCGAAGTACAGGGAATCAGAACAGTTAAAAGAATTCGGCAGGGAAAAAATCGAGGGCAAGATCGTGTTTTTCAACAGGCCAATGGACCCTACCAAGATCAATACTTTCGAAGCTTACGCCGGAGCGGTGGACCAACGTTCTTCCGGGGCTTCGGAAGCTGCCAAATTCGGTGCATTGGGGGTAATAGTCAGGTCGATGAACCTCAGGCTCGATGACTTTCCGCATACGGGTTCCTTGAACTACGGCGACCTTCCCATAGACCAGAGAATTCCGGCCGCTGCAATCAGTACCCGGGCAGCCAATATGCTCAGCACCACCTTAAAGTTGAATCCGGATACCAAAGTTTATTTTAAACAGAACTGCAAGGATTTTGGCGAAGTGGATTCCTTCAATGTGATCGGGGAACTCAAGGGAAGCACTTATCCCAACGAAATAATGGTCATCGGCGGACACCTCGATTCTTGGGATCTGGGCGATGGATCGCATGATGACGGCGCCGGTTGTGTACAGGCCATGGAAGTACTTCGTTTATTCAAAAAATTGGGACTATAAACCGTTGCGGACCATCGGGTGGTACTCTTTATGAACGAGGAGAACGGATTGAAGGGGGGCAAGCAGTATGCCGAAATGGCCAGGCAAAACAATGAAAAACATGTTTTTGCGCTCGAAAGCGACTCCGGGGGTTTTACGCCGAGAGGTTTTACCTTCGATTGTTCGACCGACAATTTTAAGAGAATAGGAGTGGAAACCGTTTTTTGATCCCTATCTGATACATGAATTCACCAATGGTAGAGGAGGAGGCGCCGATATTGGTCCGTTAAAGACCAATGGCATCGTACTGGCCGGACTACGACCCGATTCCCAACGATATTTTGACCATCATCATGCCGAAAACGATACTTTTGAATCTGTGAACCAACGCGAACTTGCAATTGGGTGCAGGAGCCATGGCCTCGTTGGTGTACCTCTTCGATAAATATGGTGTGACTGCGGAAGAGTGCCTAAAGCCCATGTCAATTGCCCAAGGAATGGCCAAACTTTCCATGCATCGACTTTCATACTCCAAACTATTCCAGTATTTTTGCCGCTCATCAAAAACGAGCGAAATGAAAGACGGAATCTACGCGAAATTCAATACGACAAAAGGAGAAATATTGGTGAAGCTCACCCATGACAAAACCCCCGGAACGGTGGGAAATTTTGTGGCTTTGGCCGAAGGCTTAAAGAAAAATTCCGGTGAAACCGGAAGGAACGCCCTACTACGACGGATTAAAATTCCATCGCGTTATTCCCGATTTCATGATTCAGGGGGGTGTCCCAAGGGAACCGGTACCGGAGACCCAGGATATAAATTTGATGACGAATTTCATCCAGACCTAAAACATAGCGGGCCCGGGGTGCTATCCATGGCCAATGCCGGTCCCGGGACCAATGGAAGCCAGTTTTTCATCACCCATGTGGCCACCCCTTGGCTAGACAATAAACATACCGTTTTCGGGCAAGTGGTGGAAGGCCAGGAAGTCGTTGATGCCATTGCCCAAGACGATGTGGTGGAGCCTTGAAATTTAAAGGTCGGTCAGCCGCAAGGATTGGGATGCACTCGATGCCTTTGGGACTTTGAAAGTACGAAGGCCAAAAGAATCGCGACAGAAAGTGAAAAACAAAAAGAAGAATTGAACAAGGTGGCGCCGGTTTCGATGAAACCCCTAGCGGCCTTAGATATAAAATCATACAAAAAGGAAATGGTGCCAAGGCCGAAAAAGGACAAGAGGTTTCGGTTCACTACGAAGGATCTCTGCTGTCGGGGCAGGTTTTTGATTCGTCCTATAAAAGAAAGCAACCGATCGATTTTCAATTGGGCGTAGGTCAGGTCATTCCAGGTTGGGATGAAGGAATCGGACTCTTAAAAGTAGGGGATAAGGCGAGGTTTGTGATACCTTCCGATCTTGCTTACGGAAGTGCAGGGGCCGGCGGTGTCATTCCTCCGAATGCTATCCTGATCTTCGATGTCGAATTGATGGGCATCAATTGATGTTGATCGCTGGGAATTTCAAAATATGTTGAGCGAAACGTTCTTTAAATAAGCACCTTCGACGAAGGTGTTTTTTTTGTTACGGTCTGCCGAGTACGCCATTTATGCTTTATCCTTGGACGATTTACCAAGGCCATCAAGACTCAAGAAGAGCAATATCGTATTGATCAAAACCAAGCCCAACAGCACACCGAAAAAAGAAATCATATAGGAATTGTTTTTTTGGGCCATATGCCCTTTAATCTAAAACAACCTGTTGGCGAAAAACCCTACCTCCGGGTATGGCTAAAGCGTATCGACATCCACTGCGCTATATCGCAGCAATAAAACATTAAGGAAGATCAGAAAAGTTAAAATGCAAAGAAACATACTCATGGATTCTTGGCTACAGGATTGGGATTGAAAATCATCTTGTTGCTAACGAAAAAAATCCATTTATATTATAAAAGTGACCAAATTGTTGAGGAAAATGCAAGGAAAACCCGCTAAGGGGCATGACCTATCAGTTGCTGACTATTTTAGATTGAAACCGATCAAAAAAAGCCATAAAAGGAAGTTTGTGGCTGACCAACTTTAAAAAGGGGGCAATTATTTTATTGGTACTTCATTTCTTTTTGTCTCCGGTACTGATAAGCAGTAACATGACATTGACGAATACCAAGGCTGACATGATAGCAAAAAATGTAATCATTCCTGTACTGATTTTTTAAGATGATTAATGGCAACAAAGACGACTCAATCGATAAGCGTGATGCGTAGGGGAAATAAAAAATATAAACTGGTCAAGACACTTTTATTTGCATCTTGTGCAGGGGGAGGCAAATGATTTTTTTAAAAGATGCCCAAAAGAACGATGGTTGCGTATAAATTACAACAAAGTTTTGATCTTTTGAATAAAAGTATGGATTCAACATAAAAAAGCCCCGACAAATGTCGAGGCTCTGTATTAAAAAAGTTTATGCGTTCCTAGTCTATAACTTTCACATTTACCGCGTTTAGTCCTTTTTTACCTTGTTGTAGTTCAAATTCTACAACGTCACCTTCACGAATTTCGTCGATTAAACCGGAAATGTGTACAAAGTGATCTTCGCTTGAACCATCTTCAGTGATAAAGCCGTACCCTTTAGAATCATTGAAGAATTTTACTGTTCCTTTACTCATAATAAAAAAATTAAATATTAATTAAGTTGCGAAGATAGTGTTAAATTTTTTAAACGCATGCTGTTTTGCCCGATATATTTCTTTTTGCTTCAACGGCAACGGGCTATTCTTCATAAATAAACCGCGCCGATCGATGTAAATCATTATCGGTAAAATTGCTTTTAAACCGATGTATCAGACCGTCGGATCAGGTGTCATTCTCAAATAAGGTTTTATTTCCTCCACCCCTTTGGTAAATATTTTCCTGGCTTCCGATGTAGAGATCGATGGACTGACAACCACATCCTGGCCGTGCTCCCAATTGGCGGGGGTGGCCACCTTATGGTAGGCGGTTAGCTGCAAGGAATCGATGACACGGAGCAGCTCATAAAAATTGCGACCCGTGGAGGCGGGATAGGTGAGTATGAGTTTTACCGTTTTATCGGGAGCGACGATGAACACCGATCGTACGGTTAGGGTGTCGTTTGCCTTCGGATGTATCATATCGTAAAGATCGGAGACCTTTCTGTCTTCATCCGCAATGATCGGGAAATTCACCGTGGTATGTTGAACCTCGTTGATATCCTTGATCCAAGCCGCATGGGAGGTTGATCCATCAACACTTAATGCCAACATTTTAACGTTCCTTTTGTCGAATTCCCCTTTGAATTTGGCAGCCGTACCCAACTCCGTCGTACAAACCGGGGTAAAATCGGCAGGATGGGAAAATAGAATCCCCCAGTCGTCTCCCAAATAATCATAAAAATTAATGGTTCCCATTGAACTGTTCGCTGTAAAATTAGGAGCGGTATCTCCCAAACGTATCGTAGCCATTTTTATAGAGTTTTAATTAAATATTATTACTCTACAAATTTAGTAGATTAAATCATACTCGAATATTTTTAGGGTTAAAAAAGTATTAAATTTTAAGGCCTTCTCCGGGAAAACAGACCTTGATTTAAGTTTTGGTCGAAAGTATCCTTAAAAGAGGGTTAACTTTATTCCGAATTAATAATGATGACTTTTATGGAAGAACTGCAATACCCAATCGGAAAATTCGTACGGCCGTCCCAAATCGATGGCGCCCAGATCAGGGAATGGATTCTGGCCTTGGAAACCCTTCCGCAGCGCCTGCAACCGCTGGTACAACCACTTGATGATATACAGTTGGGCACCCCTTACCGACCAGGAGGATGGACGGTGCGCCAGCTGGTGCATCATATCGCCGACAGCCACCATAACAGCTATACCAGATTTAAATGGGCAATGACCGAAGATCGTCCGGTGATCAAGGCCTACGATGAGAAGGCCTGGGCAAACCTTTTTGACAGTCGTACTGCGCCGATTCAACCCTCATTGGACCATCTCAAGGCGGTGCACCATAAATTGGTGTATTTGCTGAAGGGCCTTTCGACCAGCGAATTAAAGCGGACTTTTATCCATCCGGATAGCCAAATGGAAACGTCCCTTGAGGAAAATGTGGGCCGCTATGCATGGCATGGAAACCATCATCTCGCACATATCAAGGGATTGCTGGAAAGGGAGGGCTGGCTGTGACCATCATGGCCTTAGGTTCTTGAACATCACATACATGCCGCGTTGGTCGTCCTTGATCGTAGCAAATCCAAGCCGTATTTCTTTTAAGATCTCAAAACCGTTTTTTTTGTAAAAATCGAGTGCGGGGCCATTTTTCATGGTATCCAAGGTGATTATTTTTTTGTTGGATGACCTTGCCAGGTTCTCTACAAAATCCAAAACCTTTTTCCCCACGCCCTGTCCCGAATACGCTTTCATTATATAAATCTTGTCCAATAAAAGCACTTCCTTGGATGCATGTTGGTCCACAGCATGATCAAGGTTGATTTTTAAAATCCCGATCGCCAAGGCGTCCTTATAAATCAGGAATAATTTGGTATCGCTGTTCAGGGCTTCGTTTCGGAGCACTTCAAGGGTAAATGAAATGTTGATATAGGGCTCCGGATTTTGATCCTCCCATAAATGCAGGTAATGTTGTCGATAGGCCAGCACACCGACCTCGATATAGGTTTGGTAAAGGCTTACCTCCAAAGGTTTGATGCTGATATTTGAAATCGAGCCTTTTTTAGGGTTCCGCGGAGTTTCGATTGCCATGGCCGTTCAGTGGGCTTTCCACTTTATATTACAGCCAATACTGGGTTTCTGAACCGGATCGATCGGGCTTCCCTGCAATAGGGCGTCCATGGCCTGTCTCAGATCGTGGCCATCAAGCGGTATGCCATTGCCCGGTCGGGAAGCATCGAGTTGTCCCCGATATACCAATTCCAGCTGCCCATCGAACAAATAGAAATCTGGGGTACATGCGGCTTGATAGGCTTTTGCCACTGCTTGGGTGGCATCATATAGATAGGGAAACGTATAACCGGCTTCGTTGGCCTTTATTTTCATCAGATGGGGTGCGTCTTGGGGGTAGTTTTCGATATCGTTGCTTGAAATGGCCACAAATGCTATTCCTTTGGCTTGATATAATTTGGCCAATGCGCTTATCATGGGGTTCACATGGATCACAAAGGGGCAATGGTTGCAAATGAACATGATCAGGGTGCCCTTGTTTCCCTTTAAGGCTGTGAGTCCCAAGAATTTTTCACTGACCGTGTCCTTTAAACTAAAATCGGGCGCCTTTGTGCCCAGAGGCAACATATTACTGGCCGTTCTCGCCATTTTTCACTTTTTTGCTTTCCATAAAGTTAAAGGTATTTGGAATTATTTTGCCATAAACGCTATATTTAACTGCAGTTTGACAAAAAAATCTTACTTAAAATAGAATCGAAATGAAGGAAACCATCCAATGGGCCGACTTTGAAAAAGTGGATATCCGCGTCGGTACCATCATTGAAGTGAATGAATTTCCCGAAGCCCTAAATGCGTCCTATCAGATCAAGATCGATTTTGGACCGGACATAGGCATAAAAAAGTCATCGGCGCAACTGACAAAGCGTTATGCCAAATCACAGTTGTTGGGCAAACAAGTGGCGGCCGTGCTTAATTTTCCAAAGAAACAAATCGCAAACTTTATGAGTGAATGTCTTATATTGGGTGCGGTCGATGGCCAAGACGTTGTTTTGCTCCTGCCGGAAGAACGGGTGGATAATGGACTTAAAATCGCATGAAATATTGAGTGAAAATCTATTAGATATCGTTCATATCAACTTTGATGCCGAGGCACAATGGGTATTGAATATTGCCCTGGCCCTGGTGATGTTCAGTATCGCCTTGCATATTTCCCCTTACGATTTCAAGGGCATAGTCAAAAAACCCAAGTCGATTTTGGTAGGTATCTTTGGTCAATTTGTGTTGCTGCCGGCCTTGACCTTCGTTTTGGTGATTGCCATACAGCCCATGGCGAGCATGGCTTTGGGAATGTTCATGGTTGCGGCTTGTCCCGGTGGAAATGTTTCTAATTTTATGACCCATTTGGCGAAGGGAAATACCGCCCTTTCGATAAGCCTTACTGCTTTCGCGACTTTGTTCGCAGTGGTTTTTACCCCCCTGAACCTGCAATTTTGGGGGTCGCTATATGGGCCATCGGCCGACATTTTAAGGGAAATCGCCATCTCACCCTTGCAAATGGTGAAGGTGGTCTCTTTGCTGCTTCTGATTCCATTGATTTTGGGCATGACAGTGAACCATTATTGGCCCAAACAGGCCCGAAGAATGGGCAAACTCCTCAAAATGGTTTCCTTGATGTTTTTTGTATCCTTAATTTTTATGGCATTTTATAACAACCGTGATATTTTCATGGAATATGTTTGGTATGTGTTTTGGATCGTGGTGCTGCACAACCTTTTGGCTTTGTCGGCTGGATTTACAATCGCCAAAGGATTCAGATTGCCCGAAAGGGATGTAAGATCGGTCACCATCGAAACGGGAATCCAAAATTCTGGGCTGGGTCTTTTGCTCATCTTTACCTTTTTCGATGGTTTGGGCGGTATGGCACTCGTTGCGGCATTTTGGGGGATTTGGCATTTGGTTTCAGGTTTGCTGTTGGCCGGCGTATGGGGCTATCGCGCTTTTGAAAATGAAGAATTGGCCAGATGAAGATCGGTTACGGGATATTAAAGTTTTGGATCAAGTACAGTTTATACTTCTATTATGGGAAGATCGAACTACAGGGCAAGGAAAAGATTCCTGCCGACCGACCCGTCCTTTTTTTGCCCAATCACCAAAATGCCCTCCTCGACGTATTGCTCATTGCGGTCAGTTGCGATAGGAGACCCTATTTTTTAACGCGTTCCGATGTCTTCACCAATCCATGGCTCAACCGATTTTTCAGTTATTTACAAATGATGCCCGTTTATCGTATTCGGGATGGCAGGGACACCATTCGGCAAAACGAGGTAATATTCGCACGGTGTGCCCGATTGCTCGCCCAAGGGGAGGCAATCGTTATTTTTCCGGAAGCCAACCATAACCTAAAAAGAAGGGTTCGCCCTTTGAGCAACGGCTTTATTCGCATTTTGTTCATGGCTCAAAACCTATCTCCTGACCTGGAACTATATATGCTTCCGGTCGGGTTCAACTATAAACGGGCCACCGAATTCCCAGATCAGGTGGCGGTTCATTACGGGGATGCCCTTTCGCTACGGAAATTATTCGATGACGATGACCTTCCCACTACTACCCAGCGTGTAAAAAAGGCCGTTAAGGGCAAGCTTATGGCACTGACCACCCACATTGAGGATTTGGGCGAATACGACCATTGGGTCGTACAACTGGATGCAAGGGGGGTGGATTATTTGAATCCCAAGGAAGTAAATACCGCTTTTACGCGCCTTGTGGCAGGGAAACCTGAGCCAATCCAACAAAAAAAAAGGCAAAAAAAAATACCGGCCCGCTTGTTCTTCGCCCTGTTCTGCCTGTTGAACCTGCCGGTAGTGCTGGGCTGGAAGTTTTGGTTAAAGCGTAAGGTTTGGGAACCCGAGTTCATGGCCACTTTTCGTTTTGGCTATGCCCTTTTGGCGGTACCTGTTTATTACCTGATCCTAGGCTTTTGCCTGGCTTTGTTGGTCAACCCCCAAACTGCAATGATCATCGTGGCAGGTCACTTTCTGTTGAATTGGACCTATGTTAAATGGGCATAAATAATTCTCCCGTATTGATAGGAAATAAGTTCGAATGCCCTTATCTTTAATGGGATAAACCCCTTGAATGCAGGCCATTAGGTAGCATTCGATCATTATTTGACCTATGGGCAATCCGAAGCAAATTACGGTTAAAACCACGGTAGAAGCGCCCGTTCCCTTGGTGTGGGCGTATTGGACCGAGCCCCAGCATGTTAAAAAATGGAACCGTGCTTCCGCCGATTGGCATACCCCAAAGGCCGAAAACCAACTTTGCGTCGGAGGCAAGTTCAACTACAGGATGGAGGCCAAAGACGGTAGCTTCGGATTTGATTTTTGGGGCATCTATAACGAAGTGGAACCGAACCATAAACTCACCTTTACTTTAGGCGATGGGCGAATGGTCGCTATCGGGTTCATGGAGGCAGCGGGTAAAACCCAAATCACGGAAACCTTCGAAGCGGAAGGGACCAACCCCCTTGAAATGCAAAAAAACGGATGGCAGGCCATCTTGGATAATTTTAAGCGCTATGTCGAATCCGAACCGATTTGAAGATGTCAAATAAAATTTACCCTTGTATTTGGTTCGATGGCAATGCCAAAGAAGCAGCTGAATTTTATTGCTCCGTGTTCAAGGATGCCACGATCAGTTCGGTCAACCCGGTTGTCGTTGGTTTTGAACTGGGCGGCCATCGTTTCATGGCCTTGAACGGCGGGCCACTGTTTAAGCCCAATGCCAGTATGTCGTTCTATGTTACCTGTGAAACCGGACAGGAAATCGATGGCCTATGGGAAAGACTTAAGGAAGATGGTATGGTGATGATGCCGCTCGACCGCTACGACTGGAGCGAAAGGTATGGCTGGGTTCAGGATGGTTATGGCGTATCTTGGCAATTGTCTCTGGGCAAAGTAGCTGATTTTGGGCAGAAAATCATTCCGGCCCTCATGTTAACAGGGGCACAATTTGGCCGGGGCGATGAGGCCATCAAACACTATACAGCCATATTCCCCGATTCCCAACTGCGTTTCATCCATCGTTATGACGAAACCGATACCCTTCAAAGTGGTAAAATAGCACACGCCCAATTCAGTCTGTCAAATCAAAAGTTCATACTAATGGATAGCGGATTGTCCCATGATCTGCACTTTTCAGAAGGCCTATCGTTGGTCATCGAATGCGGGGATCAGGAAGAAATCGACTATTACTGGAATCACTTAACGGTGGGTGGTGAAGAAGGCAGATGTGGCTGGCTCAAGGATAAATTTGGGTTTTCATGGCAGGTGGTTCCATCCAACCTGGGCAAGTTGATGGGCGATCCCGCCAAATCGGAGCGGGTCATGAAGGTCTTGTTGGGGATGAAAAAGCTCGAATTGAATCAATTGGAAAACGCTTAAAATGAGCCATGGAGAAACCTGAAAACATGGATGCCTATATCACCGGTTTTCCCAAGCCGGTACAGGAGGTGCTTCAAGAATTAAGGGAGGCCATTCATGAAGCGGCACCGGAAGCCAAGGAAAAAATCGCGTACGGGATGCCGGCATTTCGACTCTATGGCAGAGACCTGATCTATTTTGCCGCTTTTAAAAACCATATTGGCCTCTATGCGCTACCTTCAGGCAATATGGCCTTCAGGAAAGAACTCGAAGGGTACAAGACCGGCAAGGGATCCATTCAGTTTCCATTGAACCAGCCCATGCCCTGGCCATTGATTGATAAAATCATCAGGTTCCGCATTCAAGAGAATTTGAAACCTGCCCAAGAAAAATAACCCCTTACCCGGGGTAAGGCCCAATGGAGGGATATTTACATCATTCCCCCAAAAAATATGGCATTCATCAATAATTTATTGGTCCCATACCAGAAAGCCCTGAAATTGGTGTTATCGGTAAAAACGATCACGTTTCCCTTCCCCAATTTTTGTACTTGAAAGGGGACGCTATTTTGGAGTAGCTTGAGATTTTCTTCGGAGATATAACCGCTCAACAACGGGTTTTGCACATACCTCAATGGGTTATTGTAGCTGTCCTTTTCCGGATCCAGATAAACGTTGGAATCCCTGAACAAGGCAATCCTATCGTTTTTGTAGCCATAGCCGATTGGGTGTGAACGATCGAGGGCGGCCTCAAAAATGGCACCTCCGGTAACCTGGGCCCCTAGAAAGTCGCGTTTTTGCGCATAGGATATGTTTTTCGCAACGAGGCTGTCCTTTTTAAAGCTTAATTTCATCATTTCGTTTTTTTCGAACCATTCCGCAGCCCTTAAATAACCGATAGCAGTACCGCCATCTTTAACCCATTCCTTAAGTTTGTCGGCGGTTTTCTTATCCAAAGATTCACCCCACGAATTGGGAATTATAATGGCCGTGTAACGGCTGAGGTCAATGCGATTGAAATAATCGGTATCCAACTTCGTGAGTTTCATGTCGTATCGTTGGTCGAATAGGTGCCATATCTCACCCGCATCGTTGCTCGCGATACCATTGCCCACCAGAAGTCCGACTTCTTGTTTCTTCAAGGCCTCAAAATCATTGCTGCCCAGGTCGATCCCCTGGGTAAGTCCCGTTCCCACCGCCGTAATTTTTATTTTGGCTGCTTTGGCGACTTCATTCAAAAAATCATGCAGCGCCTTTTTGTTTAAAGTTTGATTTTGTACAGGAACCATGATGGTGCCATAGTCATAAGCCTGCCCCTCCAGGCGAAAGGGTCCTTTTGCGACTTTGGCGCGAATGTCTTTGTTCAAAATGGCGTTGAGGGCCTTTGGGGTATAATAATCGTTCCACTCGAAAAGTAGGCATAGTCGCTTTCCCGGTCAACGCCTCCCGTCAAGGGCTTCAAAATCGCCGATTTCGGGTCCGGCGTTTGCCATGGAGGTCACTTCCGTATAATCTAGATCGAAGGCCAAGGGGAAGGTCCAGGCGGAGATGTCATAGAAAAGGCTATCGGTGAAGGTGGTTCTTTTTTCGAACATGGCCTGAATCAACCGCGGATTCTTTTGATCCATGGGCACCACATAGCTATTGTTCTTGGCAAAGGTTTTGCCATTGATAGTGGCGTCATTGGCCAATTCATGGAATTTTATCCCATGCCGACTCAATATCTCGGCCAGGTGCCAAGCTTTGTTGGCATCTTTGCTATCGCCGAACACCAAGGCCTTGGTTTTGTTTTTGGTGGCCTCATTTCTGAGTTCCTCAAAATAATCCCTTTGGTATTTCAGAATTTTTTCACGCATGTTCTGGGCCGCCTCGATGGTAGAAAGGGCGGTGGTAAATTGATTTCGGATGGTAAAGGGAAAGGTCAGCAAGCCGTTGTCGCTTTCCTGCACATGGCCCCGTGAACTGGCCTGCTCGAAAAGGATTCCGATGCAGCCGTTCACATCGGGGAAGGTGGATCCTTTGCCATAATAGTAATCGTCGTAATCTTCTTCGGAATAATACAAAGACCCGATTTTATCCAAGGCCTTTGCATGGTAGGTCCCGATCTCCTTCGTGAGTTCTTGGTTGATCTTAGGGGTCAACGGATGCACCCTTGTGGGTTCCCCGGGTTGAAAAAAGAAGGTGGAATTGGTGCCCATTTCATGATGGTCGGTCAAGATATTGGGCATCCATTTATGAAATGTTGTAATGCGGGCCCTGCTCTCTGGCAATTGTACGGGCAGCCAGTCCCTATTGATGTCGAACCAATAATGGTTGGTTCGGCCTCCGGGCCAAACTTCGTGGTATTCCCTTTCATTCCCATCTGGATTGAGGTTTTCGCTTTTATTCGTATTGGCCCAATAGGCAAAGCGTTGCAATCCATCTGGATTGAAGGAGGGATCCATAAGGATGATCGTGTTCTCCAACATTTTTTCGATTTCGGGTCCTTGGGCAGCGGCCAGGTAATAGGCATAGGCCAAGCCGGCGTTCGCGCCGCTGGGCTCATTGCCATGTACCGAAAAACCTTGGTAGACCACAATGGGCATTTTTTGCAGATCGACGATGGTTCCCCCCTTTTCAGTAAGGGACAGATGTTCCTTTCTAATCCCGTCGATATTTTGATGGTTTTTTGGGGAAGTCACGGTGAGCAACAGTATCGGTCTGCCTTCAAAGGTGAAGCCGCGATTTTCAATCGTTATACGATCACTGACACTGGCGAGCGTCTGCATATAAAACATCAATTTATCATGGGTCACGTGCCATTCTCCAACTTCATGCCCTATGATATCGATAGGTTTGGGAATGCTCGGGTCATAGGTAATATTTTGGGGGAGGTAATAGTTCAGCTCCACTTTTTCTTGGGCAATAATGCCTTGGCAGAAAATGAATAGCCGTCAAAAGGAATAATCTTTTCATTTACAAAGGGGTTTGCGTCTGGGTTTAATATATAAAAAACGGCCCATAATTAGAAGGCCGTTGATACACTGTTTGTCTAAGATGTGGATTACCTCTAAATATCATCGAAATCGATATCGGTAAACTTATCGGTTGGGGAGACCTCCCCATTTTCGCTAAATCCTGCTTCTTCCTCCTTCTTGAAGTCTTTTTGGTGCCTTTCCGAAATGACCTCTGAACCTTTTTCGTTGATGATATAATCCATCATTTCCTCAACATGTTCCCTGAAAGCCTCGAAATCTTCTTTATAGAGATATATTTTGTGTTTTTTATAATGAAAGGAACCATCGTCATGCGTGAATTTCTTGCTTTCGGTGATCGTTAGGTAATAGTCACCTGCTTTAGTGCTTCTGACATCAAAAAAATAAGTTCTTCTTCCTGCCCTTAGCACTTTGGAATAAATTTCCTCCTGATCCTCAATGTTTCTTTCGCCCATTTCTTATTGTTTCTAGTTGTTTAATTAGGTGTTAATCTATCAAAAATGAAAAAAAAAAGCGGTTTGGACAACAATTTTTTAGTTTTCTTTCTCGGAAAGCTGGTTCATATAGAGCTCCTTATAATAGCCTTCGGTAGCGTTCAATATTTCATGTGTACCCTGTTGGATGAGTCTGCCGTTTTCCAAAACCAATACTTTGTCGGCATTTTTTGCGGAAGAAACCCTATGGCTAACGATCAGGGTGGTCTTGTTTTGCGATGCCTGTTTCAGGTTGCTTAAAATTACTTCTTCCGTTTCTGTGTCAACCGCCGACAAGCAATCGTCGAAAAGATAAATATTTGGGTCTTTCAAAAGGGCTCGTGCAATGGAGACCCTTTGTTTTTGTCCGCCGCTCAAGGTGATGCCCCGCTCTCCTAGGATGGTCTCATACTGCTTTGAAAAGCTGATGATGTTTTCGTGTACGACCGCTTTTTTCGCAACCTCGATCACTTCATCCATGCTGGCATTGTCTTTGCCGAATTTGATATTGTTGGCAATGGTGTCCGAAAAAAGAAAAGCGTCTTGGGGAACCGCCCCGATGGCGCTCCTCAAGCTGTTCAGGTTTAAGTCCCTGATCGGCACCCCATCGATGAGGATTTCACCGGAAGTCACGTCGTATAGACGTGCGATAAGATCCAGGATCGTCGATTTTCCAGAACCGGTTTTACCCAAAATAGCGACTGTTTCCCCTTGGTTGATCGTGAATGAAAGATTATTGATCGCGGTTATATTGGTGTCTTCATAGGTGAAGCTGACATCTTTGAATTCAATTTTGCCCTGAATGGGCGTTTCCTGTTCAACTTCATTTTTTATGCTGGGTTGAACCTTGAGGAACTCATTGATCCTTTTCTGCGAAGCCTCTGCCCGTTGTACCATGGAGGTTAGCCAACCCACGATAGCGACAGGCCAGGTCAGCATGTTTACATAGAGAATGAACTCGGCAATAACGCCTACCGAGGTTATTTCGCCGTTCATGTACTGTTTGCCGCCGATATAGATCACAAAAATATTGCTCACCCCGATCAGCAAGATCATCAAGGGAAAAAACCAAGCGTCGACCTTGGCCAGATCTACACTTTTATTTTTGCCTTCAATGGCCAGAGCGCTTACCTCCGCATGTATCCTTGGTTCCAGGGCATAGGCCTTGATCACGGCTACGCCCGAAAACGATTCTTGGGTAAAGGTCGATAGCTTCGATAGAAAAGCTTGTACCCTCGTACTTCTCCTATGAATGATCTTGCTGATCTTGTATATTAAAAATGACAGGATCGGAAAAGGCGCTATGGTGTAAAAGGCAAGGGTAGGGGCTTTGATAAACATCAGGGGAATCAGGCAGACGAACAAGGTCAGGGCGTTCATGCCGTACATGATCGCCGGTCCGGCGTACATGCGCACCTGATTGATATCCTCGCTGATCCGGTTCATGAGGTCACCGGTCCGGTTTCTTTTGTAAAAGTCGAGATTGAGATAGAGGTAATGATCGAAGACTTCGTTTTTGAGGTCATATTCGATATATCGAGAGACGTTGATAATCGTTTGTCGCATCCAAAAAGTGAAGAAACCCGATAGCAGTGCGGTTCCCAGAATGATCAGAATATATTGTAAAAGCAGTTCACGCGCTTCCGCTTCCTGAATGATGGAGGCCGAAAATTTCTCGATTACCGCTATGGAATTTTTTACATAAGACGGCATCACCAAAGAAAAAATCCGGGCGATGATCGTTATGATCACCCCAATAAACAATTTTAACCAGTATTTCCTGAAGTATTTATTAAGGTGTCTTAATTCTTTCATCCAAAATGGTAGATCGGTCACCAAAGATAAGTCCATATATACTCCCTCACAAGGGCTGTGTAAAAAGAAAAATCAAGAAATGGTCCTTGGTTCGCTTGCCCGATACCCCCCAAACAAAACTTATCGATCGGATTTCGCGGATTTCTTTTTTTGCGACAATAACACCAAGCACGGGTCGGGATTGAAAATAGATTCCTATTTTTGTCGGCTTATACGGTTCAATCCATTTCAATAAAGTTCTTTTAAAATGCTTACAAGAAGGCATATTCGGGTGAAGGTAATGCAATGCATCTATGCATTGACCCAATCAAAGGACGATTCCCTGGAGAAACAGGAAAAATTCTTAGGGCAAGTATCGAAAATATGTATACGCTCTACTTGCTATTGCTCAGTCTTTTGATTGAAATTCAGGACAGGGCCAAAAGCCAACTCGAACTCTCTTCAAAAAAATACTCTGGCCAACCGATCTGATGCTTTTCCCGTCAAGGAGAAATTCGCCGAAAACCAATTGTTGACCCAGATTTCCGAACAATAAGCCCTTAAGGGAGGAACTCCTCAATCGCAAATTGCGAAATTGGTACCTGAATGAAGAGTACGTCAAGTTGATCTACAATGCCATTGTAGACAGCGATATTTATGAGGCATATATGAACGCCAAGGAGCGTTCCTATGAAGCGGACAAAAAAGTGATCATCGATCTGTTCAGGGAGGTGATAGCCCCGAATGAAAAGATCTATGCCTATTTTGAAGACGATAAGCTCACCTGGGTAGACGATCTGCCCATTGTGAATACCTTTATTCTGAAGCAATTGAAAAAAGTAAAGGCGACGCAAAGCGAAACCTTCTTCTTGCCACGACTGTTAAAAGATGATGAAGACATGGTTTTCGCCCAAAAATTATTGGCAAAGACCCTGTTGAACAATGCACAGTGGGAAAAGGAGATCGAGGGGAAAACGCCCAACTGGGATAAGGACAGGATTGCCGAGATAGACGCCATCCTTCTGAAAATGGCCATTTGCGAATTGCTCAATTTTCCTTCCATCCCGGAAAAGGTCACCATCAATGAGTTCCTGGAAATCGCCAAGGAATATTCCACCCCGAAGAGCAGTATCTTCATCAACGGTATTCTGGACAAGTTGGTCAGGGAATATAAAACCGAGGGTAAACTAAAAAAGGTGGGTAGGGGCTTATTATAAATTAATTCTTTAATTTTGCGTGGAAATAATAAAATTAAACTTATGAAAAGAATATTTTTGGCTTTTAGTGCCATTGCAATGCTCGGTTTTATTTCCTGCAAAGAAAATGCAGCGAACAAGATCAACACCGAAAATGTGGCCGTGGCTGCCGAAAGGGACGCCGCTGCCAAACAAGTTCCAGTGATGACCTTCGACAAGCAAGTACACGATTTTGGAACGATTGAACAAAATGCCCCGCAGGAAACCTTATTTACGTTCACCAACACCGGCAACGCGCCATTGATCATCACGGATGCCAAAAGTTCTTGTGGCTGCACCATCCCTACTTGGACCAAAGAACCGGTGGCCCCAGGTGGAAAAGGTGAATTATTGGTGAAATTTAATGGTTCCGGTCAAAATCAAGTGACCAAGACCATTACCGTTACCGCAAATACAGAAAAGGGCCAAGAGCAATTGAGGATCCAAGCTTTTGTGAACCCCAAAGGCGGTGGCCCACAAGCAGGCCCGGTGTCACAATAAAAACAAGCACTAACCAAATAGTTATATGGGAGATATTGGACAGTTCTTGCCGATGATTTTAATATTTGTGGTAGCGTATTTTTTTATGATACGACCACAGATGAAGCGACAGAAGGACGAAAGAAAGTTTGCGGCAGAATTGAAAAAGGGCGACCGTGTCATCACCAAAAGCGGACTCCACGGAAAAATAATGGAATTGAACGACAACGATGCTTCCTGCATATTGGAGACCATGGCGGGGAAGTTGAAATTCGATAAATCGGCCATTTCCATGGAATTGAGCAAAAAGCTGAACGCCCCGGCCAAAAAGTAGATCTTTAAATCGATCAAGATACAAGCACCATCCGCTCCGGATCGGTGCTTTTTTTGTACATCTTTATTGAAATTTACTTATCTTCAAGCAACAATAAAACCTTTACGATGCACAACAGAAGACACTTTATCAAGCAGAGCGGGTTGGCTTTGGCCGGCACGGGAGCCGCTTTTTTATTCCCTATGGACCTACTGGCACAAATGCGCAAAAAAGTAGGCGCCAACGACCAGATCAATGTAGGCCTTGTTGGCTGTAACGGGATGGGCTTTTCCGACTTGAGTTCGATGCTGAAAATCAACGAGGTGAATGTAATCGCCCTTTGCGACGTGGATGACAGTGTGCTCGCAAAACGCACCGCAGATCTGGAAAAGGCCGGAATAAAAAAGCCCAAGTGGTACAAGGACTATAGAAAACTATTGGAGAACAAGGATATCGATGTCGTGATCATCGGCACCCCCGACCATTGGCATTGTTTAATTCTGACCGATGCCCTGAAAGCAGGGAAGGATGTGTATTGCGAAAAACCGATCGCCAATTCCATCCAAGAAGCCGATATCATGCTCAACCATGTGAACGCCAGTGATCGTATGGTCCAGGTCGGGCAATGGCAGCGCAGTCAACCCCATTTCGTCGATGCCATTGAATATGTGCATTCCGGAAAATTGGGCAACATTCGTTTGGCGAAAGCCTGGGCCTATCAGGGATGGATGAAACCGGTTCCCGTCTTGGCCGACAGTGCGGCCCCTGCAGGGGTGGATTATAATATGTGGCTGGGACCTGCCACGCAGCGACCCTTCAATGCAAACCGTTTTCATTTTAACTTTAGGTGGTTTTGGGACTACGCCGGAGGCTTGATGACCGATTGGGGCGTGCATTTGATCGACTACGCCCTATACGGGATGAAGGCCGGTACGCCAAAATCGGTAATGGCCATAGGAGGTAAATTCGCTTATCCCGATGATGCTTCGGAAACCCCCGACAGTTTGCAGACCGTTTTCGAGTATGATGGTTTCTCCATCTTGTGGGAACATGCCACGGGTATCGATGGCGGTAATTATGGTAGAAATCATGGCATTGCATTTATCGGCAACAACGGTACTTTGGTGCTCGACCGAGGCGGATGGGAAGTGATTCCCGAAAAGGAGTTTATGGGTTGGGACAAAGAGGGCGTCGATAAGATGGAAAGGATTCCGGTCGTGAAAAGGGAGGGTGTTGGCCTCGATCTGCATACCGTCAACTTCATAGAAGCCGTAAAAAGCCGTGACCGTTCGATCTTGACCGCCCCCATAAAAGTTGGATATGATGCCGCACTGGTCTCCCATATGGGGAACGTGGCTTTTAAAACGGGCAACGGATTTACTGGGACGAACAACGCGGCGCTTTCCGGGAAGATGCGGCCAACCAATATATCCGTGCCCATTATCAGAATGGCTGGGAATTGCCGATGCTCTAACCCGTCTGTTTGACAACGCTGGGCATGGATTACCGGCTTATCGAATCGCCATGGATCGCATAGGGGTTGGGCCGTTATCGGTATTTATCGTTAAAGCCGATTCCTTCACATGATCATCGGGAGTATTTTTTCCAAACGGGAAAGTTTGGTCTTTTCTTGTTTTGCGGTGGTGATATATTCCGAATATTCATTTTGTTTATAAGGAGGGAGGGCCTCGAAATTCCTTTTAGCCAGTTCGTTTTTTTTCAATGCCGATGCCAAGAGTATGGGTACCGTCATTTTTGGCTCTGGGCCGTTTTTGCGCGTTCGAACAAGTCCCTTTTTCTGGTTTTCAATCGCTTCTTCCATATAGGAAAGTACCTCCCTTTGATTGATTTGATCCACGGAGTGAATTTCCAGTGCCGCATCGATTTGGTTTTGCCTTCTTGGGCATTGACCATCACATTTTTCGGGTCTTTTAAAAAGACCCCGTTGAAGAACCAAACGCCAAAATGATCTTTGAAGGAAGTAATCCCCAGCACGTTCTTTCCATCTATGGTGTAAACCGGAGTACTCCATTTGAAGGTTTCCTGAAGTTCGGTTTTAAGCGCCAATTCCCTCAAGAGGGCAAGCCCCGATTTAAAGGGACGCTCTTTGGCGAAATAGGCTTCCGTTTTTTCAGAAATATCCATTGGGCAGTTGATGGTTTTCAAGCCTTGGTGAAATGGCTGCCAAGGAAATGCGTTATTTTTTGATATATGCGGCTTTGTTTCCCACAAGTTCGCAAATTTTTACGATAACGTCAACCGCTTTTTGCATGCTTTCTACGGGAACATATTCAAATTTGCCGTGAAAATTATGGCCGCCCGCAAAGATATTGGGGCAGGGAAGCCCCTTAAAACTCAGTTGTGAACCATCGGTGCCCCCTCGGATCGGTTTAATGATCGGGGCAATGCCAACTGCTTCCATGGCTTCCTTGGCAAGTTCCACGATATGGTATACGGGTTCCACTTTTTCGCGCATATTGAAATATTGATCTTTTATTTCAAGGGTGATGCAATCGCCATAAACCATATTCAACTTTTCGGTGATGTCCACCAACAATTGTTTGCGTTTCTTGAAATGTTCCCGGTCGTGGTCCCTGATGATCATTTCAAATTCTGCATGCTCAATTTCCCCCTTCATATGGTTGACATGAAAAAAACCTTCCCTGCCCTCGGTATGTTGCGGCGTTTCTTCGGGCGGCAGGATTCCCATAAATTCATTGGCTATACTAATCGCATTCACCATTTTATTTTTGGCGTAACCGGGATGCACGCTCTTGCCCTTTATGGTCACTTTCGCCCTTGCAGCGTTGAAATTTTCGTATTCGAGTTCCCCGATTTGGCTTCCGTCCATGGTATATGCCCAATCGGCACCGAATTTCTTGACATCGAATCGGTGGGCGCCACGACCAATTTCCTCGTCGGGTGTGAATCCCACCCGCACTTTGCCATGCTTGATTTCAGGATGTGCAAGGAGGTATTCCATGGCGCAAACTATTTCGGTAATACCCGCTTTGTCATCAGCCCCCAAAAGGGTGGTGCCGTCGGTGGTGATCAAAGTCTGCCCTTTGTATAACAGCAGGTCATCAAAATACCTTGGGGAAAGTACCACCTCGGCGTTCAGCTCGATATCGTTCCCATCATAATCGGGAACGACCCTGCGGCTTTACATCGGTAGCGGTGAAATCGGGCGAGGTGTCGAAATGGGAGATAAACCCGATAACGGGAACTTCATATTCCAAGTTGCTCGGCAAGGTGGCCATAATATAGGCGTTCTCATCAATGGTCACCTCTTCCATTCCAATGCTCATAAGTTCATCTACCAATAAATCTGCAAGTTTCCATTGTTTTTCCGTACTTGGGGTACTATCGGAACCGGGATCGCTCTGCGTATCGATGGTAACATAGCTTATAAAACGATCGATAATGTGTTGCATTGGTATAATTTTTGAATAAAAATACTGTTTATATAGCAAATGTTACCGGCGAAATCAAAAGAGGTTATGGGGTACTTAAGATATATTGGATCGATGTTGTTGTTTTTGCTCTCCCATGTTGGCCTGGTAGCCCAGGATTGCTCCTTGGGGATAGGCGGAAAGGATACAGAAGCCATTATTTCCAATTTTCAACTTAACGCTTCCCAAAAAGGACTGATGGACTCATTAAGGGGCCATTACGCCATCTCCGAAAAAAAAGTGGTCGACGCCATACAGCAATTGTTCAAGGAACATCCGCAATCCACTGAGGAGGATTTGATGAAACTGGCCGTGAAGTACAAGGCCCTACAGCAAGAACTGGTGGGTCTTGCAAGGGAAACGGATACGAAATTGTTGTCCGCATTCAATGAAAAACAATACCAACGCTACCTGTTGCTCTGCAAAGAAGCCTTAAGGGAACCCATTTACGTTGTCCCAATGGTTTATCAAGATAGTATCGCCCCCAAGTAATTAACGCTCCACTGTTGATAAAATAGCCGTTGACTTTCCAAATACCCGTGCCGAGTTTGTATTTTTGGCGAAATCTTTAAATTTTTATGTACAAATATATCCTAAGGCCAATCTTGTTCCAACTGGATGCGGAATGGGTGCACCACTTTAGCTTTAGGCTCATTAAGATCATTTCAAAAATTGGTTTTTCCGGTCTTTTTCGAAAGTTTTATGTAATCCACGATAAAAGATTGGAGCGTGAAGTTTTCGGTATCCGCTTCCCTAATCCCGTTGGACTGGCCGCCGGTTTTGATAAAGACGCCAAACTATACAATGAGTTGAGCGATTTTGGATTTGGGTTTATCGAAATCGGGACCCTGACCCCAAAACCACAAATTGGAAACCCAAAGAAAAGACTGTTCAGGCTTCGTGCCGATAAAGCGATTATCAACAGGATGGGCTTCAACAACCTTGGCGTTTTTGATGCGGTGGAAAGGTTGAAGAAAAAACATAGGGTCTTGATTGGGGGCAATATTGGAAAAAATAAAGACACCGCAAATGAGGATGCCATCAAAGATTATCTGATCTGTTTTGATGCGCTTTTTGAACATGTCGATTATTTTGTAATCAACGTGAGTTCCCCGAACACGCCCGGACTGAGGGAGCTTCAGGATAAGGCACCGTTGACGGGCCTGCTCATGGAGCTCAAAAAGGAGAACACCAAAGTGGCAACGCGCCTCGGAACGGGCATTGAAAAGCCTATCCTCTTGAAAATAGCCCCAGACCTTAGTGATGGGCAATTGATCGATATCATCGAAATAGTTCAGCTTACCAAAATAGACGGGGTCATTGCTACCAATACCACCATCGAGCGCCGCGATCTGAAATCGGATCTGGTGAATACTGAGGAAAAAGGGGGACTGAGTGGCAAACCCCTGCGGGTAAGGAGTACGGAAGTCATTCGATTTCTCGCTGAAAAAAGCGGCAAATCGTTTCCCATCATTGGCGTGGGCGGTATCCATTCTCCAGAAGATGCCCTCGAAAAACTACATGCCGGTGCCGATTTGGTACAAATATGGACGGGCTTTGTATATGAAGGGCCCGGGTTGGTGAAAAAAATCAACAAAGCCATACTTGAGGCATCAACGCTCCATTGATGGGTATTGGCTTAAGCACCCCAACAAGACAAGCTGTTTGTTGCCAACGCTATTCTTCCGAAGCCCAATAATCGACTACCAAAACATCGGCCAAATGCGGACCCAGCAATGCGCCGAAGGCTTTGTGGTCTGGATGTGGCAGATACGTGGCCCGACCTTCTTCGCTGTCGAAAGTAAGAAAAAAGCAATGGGTAAAACCTTTATTGAGGCCTTCCGGACTGTTGTTCAAGCCCCATTCCAATCCTTTTATTTCCGAAATTTTGGAGGGAAGCGCCTTAAAGGCCATTTCAATCTCCTTAATGTCCTCGGCGGTGGAGCCCTCATTGAACTTGAAAAGCACGACATGGCGTAAAACACTGTCTTTTTGCATGGTTAGGTTGGTTTTTTCTTGTGTACGTTCGTTCGAATTGAAAGAGATCAGTGTTAACGAAGAGAAAGTCACAAATAGGGTAATGGCCAGATAGATCGGTTTCATTTTAAAAATTTTTCGGAAGATAACAAAAACAGCCATACATTCCACATGGTTTTGTTGCATATTTGCTGGTCGACAAATTGGCCAATGGCCCTAAATCGTCTAAGTTGGACTATAATATCCTTTACGCCTTCATGCTTGCCACCGCGGCCCTTGCCATCTCCCCGGGCCCCGATAATATTTATGTGTTGCTGCAAAGCATCACCAACGGTAAACAGTACGGCTTGGCGACGGTTGCGGGTTTGATTTCGGGCTGTTTGGTGCATACCACCCTATTGGCCTTCGGGGTATCCGCCTTGATCAAGGCAAACCCTTATTTGTTTTTCATCATTAAATTGTTGGGTGCGCTCTATCTCTTTTATTTGGCTTTCCAGGTCTATCGTTCCGAAGCTTCCCTCAAGCTCTCTTCTGAACGACTGCCGAAAAAGGGGCTGGGCCAGCTCTATAAACAAGGGTTTATCATGAACGTGCTGAACCCTAAGGTCACCATTTTCTTTTTGGCATTTTTCCCTGGCTTTCTCTTCAGCAACACCATGGGGACCATAGCGCAGTTTTATATTTTAGGACTGCTTTTTATGCTCGTTTCCGCCATCGTATTCAGTTTGATAGCCGTGCTAAGCGGTTCCATCGCCAAATACCTTTCAGGGCATTCAGGGGCAGGCACATTTCTGAAATGGCTCCAAATCGTGGTCTTTGTCGGCATAGGAACCTATCTGTTATTATCAGATAAATAGTGCTAATTTTGAGGTAGCACAAAACGGTATACATGTCCGATAGGATCAAGATCATAGAATGCCCAAGGGATGCCATGCAGGGCATAAAGTCATTTATTCCCACTGATCAAAAGGTTGCTTACCTGCAGGCTTTGCTGGGCTGTGGTTTTGATACCATCGATTTCGGCAGTTTCGTCTCTCCCAGAGCCATACCCCAAATGGCCGATACGGCCGAAGTCATTTCACAACTCGATTTGACCCATACCGAAAGCAAGCTTTTGGCGATCGTGGCGAATGTTCGCGGTGCCCGAGATGCCTGCGGTTTTGGGGCGATCGATTACCTGGGATACCCTTTTTCCATATCGGAAAACTTTCAAATGCGGAATACCCATAGCACCATTGCCCAATCGGTAGAGACCTTGAGGGAAATATTCCTTTTGGCCAATGATGCGGGCAAAGAGGTGGTCACCTATATTTCGATGGGCTTTGGCAATCCTTATGGAGATCCATGGAGTGTGGAGGTCGTGGGGGAATGGACAGAGCGATTGGCCGCAATGGGAGCCCGCATCCTATCGCTTTCCGATACGGTGGGTACCTCAACTCCCGATAACATCTCCTATCTTTTTTCAAACCTGATTCCCCAATACCCCGATATCGAGTTTGGGGCGCACCTGCACACCACCCCCAGCAAATGGAAGGAAAAAGTCGATGCCGCTTTCGTTGCCGGCTGCCGAAGATATGATGGTGCGGTGCAGGGTTTCGGTGGTTGCCCCATGGCCAAGGATGAACTTACGGGAAATATGCCCACCGAAAAAATGCTGTCTTATTTTACGTCCAAAAAGGTCGATACAGGCGTCAAATGGATGGCTTTTGAAGCGGCATTCAACAAAGCAAGCGATTTGTTTTCGAAGTATTCTTGATCCACCACCCCATTTATTTGTTGTTATAGCCTTCCCAAATTATAGTGTTGGCTTTTCCACTTATAAGGGTATGAAAGCCAAAGGTCAGTGCCGATAATCAGAATTTAATCTCTATTTTTAATACGGTCGGATGGGCGACTGCGGTCAGGCGCGAACAACTTCCGTGCTTGCATTTGGATTGTCGTGTCGTGCTACCGGACTTTTTGTTCTTGTTGGATATATATAAAGATACGCTCTATGAAAGCATTCCTGATCAGTTGTAATCTGTTGTTGATGTTGTTATCAGGTCATTCCCCGATCATGGGCCAGGCAAAACCGCTTTTCAACGGTAAAACGTTTAAGGGATGGGAGGGCGATACCCTCAGTACCTGGCGCATTGAAAAGGGCATCATCTTAGGGGGCTCGCTGAAGAATGTGGTTCCCAACAACGATTTCCTTTGTACAGATCGCCCATACTCCAATTTTGTGTTGAAGCTCAAGATAAAATTGACCGGAAGCGAAGGGTTCATCAATTCGGGGATTCAATTTCGAAGTACGCGACTGGTCGATCCACAGTACGAAATGAGCGGGTATCAAGCAGATTGGGGCGAAGGGTATTGGGCAAGCCTTTACGATGAATCACGCAGGAACAAGACCTTGATGGCTCCCGATTCCGTTCAGGTCATGAAATGGATCAAAATCGATGAATGGAACGATTATGAGATAAGGGCCGAAGACCGTAGGATACGTTTATACATCAATGGCCATCAAACCGTTGACTATACCGAAACGGATCTCGGTATCCCACAATCCGGGCTTATTGGTTTACAGATCCATGGAGGTGGCAAGGCACAGGTGTACTTTAAAGAGATCAGAATAGAAGAACTCGAATAAACATTGCATTGCTCATTATTTTTTATGAAAAGCCTAAAACGCAACCCACCAAAATGAAAAAATACCGTTCAATTGCCTTTGGCTGTCTGTTTTTGATCCTCTTAAGTGCATTCATCCGCTGCAGGCCAACGATAAAGGAGGATTCCTCCGAAAACCAATTGCGCGATTCCACGATCATAGATCGTGAATATGCACTTGAAGCCAGCATGCTGGGCTATTTTGCCACCGATGGTACCAGAAACCCTATTTTAAGGGCCAACAAAGGGGATCGTGTGCGCATTACCATTATAAATGGGGAAACCATGACCCATGATATCGCCATGGAAAAATTGGAGATCAAAAGCGGCACCTTGCTCGAAAAGGGATCAACGACCAGCATCACATTTTGGGCAGAAAACGACGATACCTATTATTGCACGGTTCCGGGTCATAGGGCTGCAGGCATGGTGGGCAGGTTTGAAATTGTTGAGGGCAACCTTGCAGGTCCGGTGGTTGAGGGCAAAGTGCCCTGGAAGAATGGAAGACCCCTGAACCTGGGTTTTGAAAGGGGTACCCTGATCGACTGGACGGCTAGCGGGGACGCCTTTAAAAATCCCTATAGCATTTCTTCCGCAGTCTATGAGGAGGGCGTGACCGTTGGATTTGATGGGGATTATTACCTGAGCAGTGGTGGCACCAAGGATTATCAACGAAAAGGCACGCTCACCTCCATTCCCTTTGAGGTAAGCCAACCGTTTGCGTCTTTTAAGATCTCGGGCGGTGCCTTGGCAGACACACGTGTTGAGGTTGTGCTGGCCGACAACAATGAGGTCATTTTTAAGTCCACAGGGCAAGGCCGTGCCACAATGCAACCCGTCGTTATCGACATGGCCCCATTTTTGGGAAAGGAAATCTTTGTTCGTATCGTCGACAATGAGACCGGGATATCGCCGATTCCCTATATCGGGGATGATCAATGGGCACACATCAGTTTTGATGATTTTTTGTTCTACCCCGGCCGACCTTATTTTCCCAATGAACTGAATCAAGACGATATCATCGTGCTGCCGCCCTTGGATCCTATAATAAATTCCGGACTTTCCGGGAAGGACGCCGCCAATGCCATGGCAATGCCCCCCGATTTTAAGATTACCCTTGCCGCTGCCGAACCCGATGTCGTTCGCCCCATCAGTTTTACGATCGATTCACGGGGGAGGCTGTGGGTAGTCGAAGCACATACCTATCCGGTGCCCGCCGCGGAAGGCGCGGGTAAAGACCGCATCCTTATTTTTGAGGATACCGATGGCAACGGTACCTTGGACAACAGAAAAATTTTTGCCGAAGGTCTTAACCTTATCAGTGGCATCGAGGTTGGGATGGGAGGTGTATGGCTCTGTGCGGCCCCGTACTTGCTGTACATACCTATAGATGCCGAGAAGGACAAACCCGCAGGACCGCCCCAAAAACTCTTGGATGGTTGGGGCCTGGATGATACCCACGAGGTGCTCAACAACCTCAGATGGGGCCCGGATGGTTGGCTATATGGCTTACAAGGAGTATTCACCCATTCGAATATCGGCAAGCCCGGGGCTGCCGATGGGCAGCGCACCGGAATGAACGCCGGGGTATGGCGATACCATCCCACCAAAAAACGGTTTGAAGTTTTTGCCGAAGGTACCAGTAATCCTTGGGGCATCGATTTCAATGATTTTGGTCATGCGTTCATCACGGTATGCGTCATACCCCATATGTTCAATATCGTCCAGGGGGCCCGCTTTGAACGACAGGCAGGCGAACATTTCAATCCGTATACCTACGATGATATCAAAACCATTGGCGATCATGTCCACTGGTTGGGCGATCGAGGTCCGCATGCGGGTAATTTTAGATCGGCTGCGGCCGGGGGCGGACATGCACATGCCGGGGCCATGATTTATCTGGGTGGCGATTCCTGGCCCGAAGCATACCGGAACTCGATTTTTATGAACAACATCAATGGGTCTAGACTCAACAATGACCAACTATCCCGGTCGGGCTCGGGTTATATCGCATCGCACAACAAAGATTTTATCTTGATGAACGACTCGTGGTCGCAATGGCTCAACATGAAATATGGCCCCAGTGGGTCGGTTTTCGCCATCGATTGGTACGACAAAAACCAATGTCACAGCCCCAATCCCGATGTGCACGACAAAACCTTGGGCCGCATCTTTAAGATAAGCCACAAGAACGATACCTGGGTACGGGTCGATCTTTCTCAGGCTTCGGATATGGAATTGGTGAATTATCAATTGAATCCGAACGAGTGGTATGTGCGACAGGCACGTACCATCCTTCAGGAGCGCGGTCCCAACCCTGAGGTGCATAGGGCGCTGAAAGAAATTTTGGCGAACCATCCCGATGTGCCCCGTAAATTAAGGGCATTATGGGCGCTTCACGTGACGGGCGGACTCAGCGAAACGGACTTGAACGATCTTTTGGGAAATGGGGACGAATACATCAGGAGTTGGGCGGTGCAACTGTTGGCAGAGGATAAAAATGTATCCAAGACCAGTTTGCAGCGTTTTGTTGAAATGGCCAACAAGGACAGATCGGCCTTGGTACGGCTGTATCTGGCAGCTGCTATGCAAAGATTGGCCCTAGGCCAGCGGTGGGAGGTGCTCACTGCCCTTGTAGGGCATCCGGAAGATTTTGAAGACCACAATATTCCGCTGATGCTTTGGTATGCCATGGAACCTCTGGCAACCTTGGATGCCGATCGTTTGCTGCGCATGGCTGAACTTGCCAAGGATCCCCATTTTTTGAGTTTTGCGATGCACAGGGTCGCCGCCTTGAACAACAAAGCTTCCGATATTGCATTAAAAGCATTGAAAAAGCGGTTGACCAAAGAGGATACCGGCCCGCTGACATTGCTTGATTCCTTGTTGGCCAAATAATATCCTGGAATTGTCCTTCAACTTTGTGGGCCTTGATCTCAGTAATTCAGGGCAATTCCCGCATAGATGCCAAAAGGATGCCCGGGACGAAGTCCGGCAGGTACCCTTGCAACCGCATAGGATTCATCCAGTACATTGATGATATTCGCGGTAAAACTAAGGTTATTGCTATAACGGTACTTTCCCGATAAATCAATGATGAAATTGGAAGCCACCAATTCTTCCGGAGGGATTGGGCCTGAACCCGCTTGGGTCCGGAATTTTCCGTTGAAGCGTCCGTTCAAGTTGATTTCAAATTTTTGATGTTCCAGGGTTACGGCCATATTGAATTGGTGTTTGGAAATGTAGGGTAGTTCGTCACCAACGGTAACCGTGCCCCACAGATCGTCCGCACTTCCGAAACTGTTAAGGAACTCCGTATCGGTATAAGTATAGCCCACCGTAAGGGGTAGGGAAAATTTCGTATCCCGTTTCAGGAAATCATAATTGAAAAGCATTTCCATGCCGCTCACATTAACCTCCCCCGCGTTGAACTGTTCAAGGCTTCCCGTACCGCCCGTAGCGGCAAGGTCGCTCCCCAACAGGTTGCTGTAATCGTTGTAAAAGGCAACGATTTCGCCTGAAAATCCGTCCCAGCTAAATCGGGAACCCAATTCATAGTTCACGCTTTGCTCCGCTTTTTGACCTACTTGGTTCGAAGGGGGCGAGAATCCTTTGTGCAGGCCGCCAAAAAGCGATAGGTTATCGAAATTGTAGTTAAAACCCATTCCAGGCATAAAAACGCGCACCCTGTTTTCCCGTTCGGCAAGGTTCTGTCCGCTTCGGCTCACGTCGTTGACCCCATAATCTTTTCTGCCCAGTGCAATGTCCTCATAGCGCAGGCCAGGCGTCAAGGTTAGGTCGTTATATTTCAGTTTATAGGCGGCATAGGTTGCCAATGCCTTGGCATCGCTTATCCTATTGGCGTCTGTTCCGGGTGTCCCGGCACTGGTCAGGTTCATTGTACCCTCGATGATGTTATAGCCATCTACCCATTGAAATCGATCTTCCTCATCCAAATGATATCTGATACCAATTTCGATTTCATGAAAAGCTTTGTTGTCTCCCCAACGGTAATCCAATTTGGACTGAAGGCCTTTGGAGGTATATTCCCGGTTGTTGGCTTTAACGAACAGGGCATTATCGGGGCTGTTGTTCGTTCCGTTCAAGGTTTGATAAAAAGTGGAAAGGCCGACGGGGTCGTTCAAAATATTGGCAAGGCCTTGTTTTTGGTCGTTTAGGATCAGATAATCCAATTTGTACCAGTTTCTGCTAAATCCGTTAAAATAGCCAGAAGTGGTCATTGTAAACGAAGTATTGACTTTCAGGAAGTGCGTGGCCATGACTTGAATGTGGTCGTTCTTCATTTGATCTTTTTGTGAAGCTTCATACCGTCTGAAAGGAGTCTGTTCAAAATCTGTTTCCGTGAGCCCAAGATAGGTTTCATTCGATATTTCATCGGCATATTGAAATTTGACCTCGAAAGCCTGATAGGTCGGTTGATTTTCAAGGGAATTCACCCGAAATTTGGCCACCAGGTCGTTTTTATCAAATCCGGTATTGTTTTCTTGACCGATATATTTAAAACCATCGGAATCAAAGTTGAGGTAAGACACCGAATAGCCAAAGTACTCTCTGCTGTCTCCGATAACCGCTTGGAGTCTGCTGCTGTTGAAACTTCCATAGCCTGCAATGACTTCGGCATTTAAAGTTTCGGGAATGGGGGTGGAGAGCATATTGATGGCGCCTCCCGTTGTAAACGGACCATATTGTATTTGGCTGCTGCCCTTCAGGATTTCCACGGCGGCCATTCTCGCAACGGATGGAAAATAATAAGCGGCCGGGGCACTGTATGGAGCAGGAGCGATAAGGACACCATCTTCCATAAGGGTGATTTTGGAGCTGCGTTCCGGCGAAGTTCCCCTTAAACTGATATTGGGGCGAAGTCCGAAGCCATCCTCTTCATAAATATTCACCCCCGGTACGGTTCTAAGGACCCGGTTGATGTCGGTGTTGTTGAATTTTTTCAATTCTTGAGGGGAAATATAATAGGCAGATCCAGTTCGGTTTTTGGCTTGGAACTTGCTGCCCAAGATCGTGTTCGCCGAGATGACCACCTCATTTAGTTCTATCAGGGTTGAGTCTTGCGGTTGGGGAAACGACTGCGCCTTTAAATCGAGGAGGGCCGCCATGGCCAGTAACAGTATCGGGTATTTCATTTATTTAGACTGATTAAGAATAATAGGTTGGCGCAAAATTAATCGGCTTTTTGAAATATGCAAAGCTTATTTAGAATAAATAAAAATAATTTTCAACCTAATATCCTTTCAGAAGGGAGAACCAAGGCTGTAATCATTTGTATTCACGGCCAACAGATGAAATCAGCAATATTCTAAAGTTGGCGCCAAGGGGAATCCCAATTAAAATCCATACATTTGCACGCAATTAATCGATAATTGCCATGCAAGCCCACCTAAATAAAATTGTCGGCGAAGGTCTCACCTACGACGACGTGCTCTTGGTCCCCGCTTTTTCCGAGGTACTGCCCCGAGAGGTCAACATCCAATCCAAATTCACAAGGAACATTGTCATCAACGTGCCCATCGTATCAGCGGCCATGGATACGGTGACCGAATCGCGTATGGCCATCGCCATGGCCCAAGAGGGCGGCATAGGGGTATTGCACAAAAACATGTCGATTGAACAGCAAGCCATGAAGGTGCGCAAGGTAAAAAGGGCCGAAAGCGGGATGATCATCGATCCCGTCACACTGCCCACCTCAGCCCTGGTGAAGGATGCCAAGGCCAATATGGCCGAATTCAGTATCGGTGGCATCCCGATAGTCGATAATAGTGGAAAACTGATCGGGATCGTAACCAATAGGGACCTGCGATTTGAAAAAAACAACCAGCGCCCCATCGCCGAGGTGATGACCAGCAAAAATTTGGTCACCGTAAGCGAGGGCACTTCCTTGGAGCAGGCAGAGGGCATCCTGCAGGAAAATAAGATCGAGAAATTGCCTGTGGTCGATAAGGACTACAAATTGGTAGGCTTGATCACCTTTCGCGATATTACCAAACTCACCCAAAAACCCAACGCCAATAAAGACCAATACGGACGCTTAAGGGTGGCTGCCGCCATCGGGGTCACCTCCGATGCCCTTGAACGGGCAGAGGCTCTGGTAGCCGCCGGCGTGGATGCCGTGGTCATCGATACGGCACATGGCCATACCAAAGGGGTCGTGGGCATCCTTAAGGAGGTGAAGGGAAAATTTCCCGACCTGGAGGTCATCGTGGGCAACATTGCCACAGGGGAGGCGGCCAAATACTTGGTCGCTGCCGGAGCCGATGCCGTCAAGGTAGGCATCGGACCGGGGTCGATCTGTACCACACGCGTGGTTGCCGGGGTGGGCTTTCCCCAATTCTCGGCGGTGCTGGAGGTAGCTGCCGCGATACAGGGCAGCGGGGTTCCCGTCATCGCCGATGGGGGCATCCGTTACACCGGCGACATCCCCAAAGCACTCGCAGCGGGAGCCGATACCGTAATGCTTGGATCGCTGTTGGCCGGAACCAAAGAATCCCCTGGGGAAACGATTATCTACGAGGGACGAAAATTCAAGTCATATCGAGGGATGGGATCGGTGGAGGCCATGAAGGAAGGCAGTAAAGACCGTTACTTCCAGGACGTGGAGGATGATATCAAAAAATTGGTGCCCGAAGGGATAGTTGGACGCGTCCCCTATAAAGGCGATTTGTATGAGAGCATCCATCAATTCGTGGGGGGGCTTCGTGCCGGAATGGGGTATTGTGGCGCCAAAGATATCGCAACCTTGCAGCGAACTGGGCGTTTTGTGAAGATCACGGCCAGCGGGATCAATGAAAGCCATCCCCATGATGTGACCATTACCAACGAATCGCCCAACTATAGCCGATAAGCAGTTATGGATTACGATAACAAAGACGACGATTATTTTAGCCATGGTCGCCCGGAGATGATGGCCTATATGCCCAACACGGCAAATACATTATTGGATATCGGTTGCGGCGGGGGCAGTTTCGCGGCCCAAATCAAAAAAAAGTATGATTTGGAGGCTTGGGGCATCGAGCTGATGCCCGGGCCCGGCAAGGAGGCCATGAATAAACTGGATAAGGTTTTTATAGGCCCTTGTGAGGATTTTTTGAAAGAACTTCCCGATGATTATTTTGATGTGATCTATTGCAACGATGTCCTGGAACATTTGGTGGATCCCTATCTCGTTCTGAAGGCATTGAAGAACAAGTTGACGGGCAGGGGGGTCGTCATCAGTTCGATTCCCAACATCAGGTATCACGATGCCTTCAAAAAAATAATGCTTCAAAAAGACTGGCCCTACGAGTCGCACGGTATTTTTGACCAGACCCACCTAAGGTTCTTTACCAAAAAAAGCATCGTACGGATGTACTCCACCTTGGGCTATAAGGTCGTGAGTCATGAGGGCATCAATCGGACCAGATCGATAAAACCCTATCTGTATAACATTCCCTTCCTGTTCACGGCGATGGATATGTTTTACCTGCAATATGCCACGGTGGCGCAGAAGTCGTAAATGATCGGCTGGTTATTTTCCGTTACTGGAATAGGCCTTCCAGTCTTTCTCTTTATAGATGTCATCCCCAAAATAGCGGGCGATATTCAAAAAGGGTTCCGGTTTTTGGTAACCGGGCACCGGGGAAAGCATGTTCAATTTTTCATCTAGGAATACGGTGGTGGGATAACTCATTCTGCCCTGCATCAAAGCCGCGGCGAATTCATGGTAACCTTTTCTTCCAGATGGGACAAATTTGTAGGTTTTACCTTTGAATACGATGGGTTCCTTGCCTTCTCCATCCAACTTCACCATATAGAAATTTTTGGCCATATAGGCCGCAACTTCAGGATTTTGGAAGGTATCCGCATCCATTTTTTTACACCATCCGCACCAATCGGTATAGATATCGATGAAAATCTTTTTTGGGGTGGTATCGGTCTCGGCCAGTTTGGCCGCCTCATTCCAGCTCAACCAATTTACCGATTGGGCATTGGTTTCGACTACGACCAATAACAATCCCAGTAAAATTCCGCTTGTAAATAAGGATCGTAAAACTTTTTTCATTGCATGTTTTTGAGGGATAGGTCCCTAAATGACTACAAAGCTAACGAAAAAAAAGCAAGATTATTTTACGGCTACCTTCTCCTTTTTTGGGGAAAACAGATCTTTGACATCCACTTGATTTTGGATAAGATCTTCGAAGGTCTCCCTTTCCCGGATCAGGACGGCCTTGCCTTTGTGCCAGAGTACTTCCGGCGGTCGATACCTGGAGTTGTAGTTGCTCGCCATGGTAAAACAGTAGGCCCCTGCATTTTTGAAACAGAGAATATCCCCTTCCGAAATTTCGTTGATGCGCCTGTTGCTGGCAAAAGTGTCTGTTTCACAGATATAGCCGACCACCGAATAAAATCTTTCCCTGCCCTCGGGATTGGATATGTTGATGATCTGGTGCGATGCCCCATAGAGCATCGGACGAATCAAATGGTTGAAGCCGCTGTCAACACTCGCGAAAACCGTTGAGGTGGTCTGCTTCACCACATTGACCTTGGCCAGGAAATAACCGGCCTCGCTCACCAAAAATTTGCCCGGTTCAAAAGCAAGGGTCAAATCCTTGCCATATTCTTCACAAAATTCATTGAATCTCGATCCCAGTTTTTTACCCAGTTCCTCCACATTGGTCTCGATGTCACCCGCTTTATAAGGAACCTTGAAACCGCTTCCAAAATCAATAAAATCAAGGTTTTTAAAATGTTTGGCGGTTTCGAACAGAATTTCGGAGGCATACAAAAATACATCGATGTCCAAGATATCGCTGCCGGTATGCATGTGTATGCCATTGATGTTCATTTTGGTCAGGTTCACAATGCGCAACAGGTGCGGTATTTGGTGGATGCTGATACCGAACTTGGAGTCGATATGTCCCACGGAGATATTCGAATTGCCCCCTGCCATCACATGTGGATTGATTCTGATGCATACCGGTGTATCGGGGTGCTTACCTCCGAACTGTTCCAAAATCGACAGGTTGTCTATATTGATCCGGACGCCCAGTTCGGCAGCTTGCTCTATTTCCTCCAGGGAAACCCCATTGGGCGTAAAGATGATCGATTCGGGATCGAATCCGGCCATTAAACCCAGTCTTACCTCTTGGATGGAAACGGTATCCAAACCGCTGCCCAAACTGTTCATCAATTTTAAGATACTGATATTGGAGAGCGCTTTTGCCGCGTAGTTGAGCCTTAATTTTTTTACACTGCTGAAAGCCTTGGTCAGTCGATCGAATTGGGAAATGATTTTTTCGGAATCATAAACATAGACGGGATCACCAAAGGTTTTTGCAATCTTAAGCAAGTCTTCATTCTTCATAATGCACCATAATTTTGGGCAAATCTAAGTGGATCGTTCGTGATGTACAAAAAATCCCGGCGATTATTAATAAATACAACAAATTGTTACGTATGAAACAATAAGATTCCTTTTGCAAACTGCATGAACTGTTGTAATTTTAAAGCGTATTGACTTTTCCTTAAACCGATGGCTTTTCGAATGGTCAGCACTTCCTTAAGCCGTTGATGCCAATTAAATTAAATCCATTTCATGAAACTTCCTTTTTTTCCATTGCGTTCGATATTCTTCCCGGGTGAGACCGTTCCCTTGCATATTTTTGAGGAACGGTACAAGCAGTTGATACTCGACTGCAGGGCTGAGGCGATCACCTTTGGAATTCCGGTTTATATCAGTAACGGTCTTGCCTATGGAACGGAAGTACAGTTGGTCGAGGTAGTGAATACCTATGCCGGAGGGGAAATGGACGTGACTTGTGTGGCACGTCAGGTCTTCAAAATACTGTCCTTTGAGAACCAATTGCCGGGCAAGCTTTATGCCGGCGGAGAAGTTGCGTTTTTGGATAATACCAACGATTCCGAGCCTGAATTGAGACAGCAAGTACTGGTCGGTATTCAGGAACTCTATGCCTTAATGGATGTGCCATTCACGCCTATATCGGTCGACAAGTTCCACAGCTTTGTACTGGCGCATAAAATGGGCTTGTCGATGGAACAGGAATATGAACTTTTGCTCATTCCCGGTGAGCGTGACCGATTGAACTATATCAAAAGGCATTTGAACACCACGATTGCCATTTTGAATGAAGTGGAACGGACCAAAAAGACCATCGCCCTGAATGGGGATTTCAAGAATTTCGACCCCTTGGATTTTGAGGGTATCGAGGGGTACAACTAGTCCTTAACGGCTGCTCACCGCCCCCTGACGGTTGCATTCATGAAATGTAATACCCAATTTGGACCCACAAGAACATAATCTCCACCAGCTTGATGTTCCAATGATTAGTGTAAATCCGAATCGTTTGCTATTTTTGCTTCCAAACCTAAAGACACCTCACATATGAACCTTCATGAATACCAAGGAAAAGAAATTTTGGCCAGTTTTGGTGTGCGTATCCAGCGCGGCATCGTAGCGCACAATGCCAAGGAGGCCGTGGAAGCCGCAAAACAACTTACCGCGGAAACCGGGACAGGATGGCACGTCATCAAAGCACAGGTGCATGCAGGTGGCAGGGGAAAAGGCGGTGGGGTCAAATTGGCCAAAAACCTGAAGGAGGTAGAAGAGATTGCTGGAAAGATCATCGGGATGAACCTGATTACCCCGCAAACCTCTGCACAGGGTAAAAGGGTACACAAGGTTTTGATAGCGGAAGATGTTTATTATCCTGGGCCCAGCGATACCAAGGAGTTCTATATGTCGGTGCTGCTCAACCGTGGAACCGCTCGAAATATGATCATGTATTCCACGGAAGGGGGGATGGATATAGAGGAAGTGGCCGAAAAAACGCCCCATTTAATATTTACTGAGGAAATCAATCCGGCAACCGGCATTTTGCCTTTTCAGGCCCGAAAGATCGCGTTCAACCTCGGTCTTTCAGGCAATGCCTTTAAGGAAATGACCAAGTTTGTGACCTCCTTATATAAAGCCTATGTGGAGAGTGATTCGAACATGTTCGAAATCAACCCGGTCTTAAAGACTTCCGATGATAAAATCCTTGCAGTCGACGCCAAAGTATCGATCGACGATAATGCCCTTTACCGCAGAAAGGCCTATGCCGAGATGCGCGATTTGAGGGAAGAAAACCCGATAGAGGTGGAAGCCCGGGAAGTAGGCCTGAATTACGTAGACCTCGACGGTAACGTTGGTTGTATGGTCAACGGTGCCGGACTGGCCATGGCAACCATGGATTTGATCAAAATGGCCGGAGGAGAGCCCGCCAACTTCTTGGACGTTGGTGGAACGGCCGATGCCAAAAGGGTTGAGGAAGCTTTTCGCATTATCTTGAAAGATCCTGCGGTGAAAGCGATATTGATCAACATCTTCGGAGGCATTGTAAGGTGTGACCGGGTGGCCCATGGCATAGTGGATGCCTACAAGAATATGGGGGATGCCATAAAAGTACCCATCATCGTAAGGTTGCAGGGTACCAATGCGGAGTTGGCAAAGGAAATCATCGACAACTCCGGTTTGGCCGTACATTCCGCCGTTCAGTTCCAGGAAGCGGCCGATAAGGTAAAGGCGGTCCTTGCCTAGTCTTGGTCATATCCATAAATTCTATAAAGCCGTACCTTGTACGGCTTTTTTTACGGCCTGTAATGAAGATCTTGCCAAAACCGATCGCCCCCTCTCCCGGACCTACCGGACTATGGTATTCCATTAAAAATGTGTTAAAAATGGAAATATCTGTAACATTCCCAGAAGTAGGGCGTCTTTTAAGTAATTCATCAATTAATCATCAATTAAAAAACAAAAATCATGAGAAAAATCAGTTTGTTACTGGTAGCTGCAATGCTACTTTCCACTGGAAGTATATTGGCCAATAATCCCACTATGGGAAAGGATCCTTCCAAAAGCCTATCCGAACAGATCAAAGATCTGCTGAGGAATAACAATTTCAGCTCCGATGAACAGGGCAAAACCGCCCAGGTGTTGTTTACCTTGAACAGTGAAAGGGAAATCGTGGTACTGTCCGTCGACACGGATGACGCAACCTTGGATGCCTTTATCAAGGCAAGCCTTAATTACCATGAAGTGGATTTGTCCTCTTTTGAGGAAGGAAAGAAATATACCGTATCGGTATCGATTTCGGCCTAATACCTTTATTGTAGTTCAAAAATCCTGGGTCTGATTAAAAGGCTCAGGATTTTTTTTTGTTTTTATAACGCACCGGACTCACTTCCTTTTCCATCCGATGTTGTTGTTGCGTCTTGAAACTTGGTTTGGAGGTCTTGCTCCCGCCCGAGGGCGTTTTAGTACCCTTTTTATTTTTTCCGAGGACATCGCCCGGATACTTGGGGTGCTCTTTGGTGCCCCTTAAATAGATGACCAGACCATTCAAAAAATTCCGAAGGATTTGATCGCCACAGGCTACATAGTTGGGATGGTCCTCCTTTCTGAAAAAAGCGCTCAGTTCGGTTTTGCTTATTTTGAAGTCGACCAATTTTAGAATGTCCACGATATCATCGTCCCTAAGCATCAGGGCTACCCTAAGTTTTTTAAACACATCGTTATTGCTCATGACCTCATTTTTTGGCAAGTTATCATTTATTGACGAACGATGGTAAGGGCATCGCCCATTTTGCTTGAATATTTTGGGTAATCAAGAAAGAGAGGCACTATTTTTTCCCAAGCCGCTTCAAATGAATTCCCTTTACGCTTGCGATTTTCTCAACGGTAGTGATATTCCAGGAAATGCCCTTTAATAAATTTCTTGGGGCAATCGCAAGGGCAAAAGGTTGAAAATCCATCAAAAAGCGACAAAACGACATCTTTTATGTATAAAACACCGACATAAAGGCAGATTTATCGACGTGGTATGGGATTTGCTTTTGCAATGAAGAACTTAATTAAAATAATAACAACTTTAAAATTTTATAGCCATGAGTATAGTAAAAAGAAACGACCTGGTATTTCCTTCCTTGATGAACGAACTTTTTAGACCAGATTGGTTTGGCGGCTTAGAGAACCTTTCCAATGCCCTACCCGCGGTCAATATCAAGGAAAATGAGAAGGATTTTGGTTTGGAACTAGCCGTTCCCGGCAGAAAAAAAGAGGATTTCCATATCGAAGTGGAAAACGAACTGTTGACCATTTCCTACGAATCTAAATCTGATTCGTCCAAAGAAGAAGAAAATTACACCAGACGGGAATTTGTGCATAATTCTTTCAAAAGATCCTTCACCTTGCCCAAAACGATCAATGCCGATAAAATTGGGGCCAAGTATGAAGACGGTATTTTGAAATTGACACTTCCCAAAAAAGCCGAGGCCTTGCCAAAGCCCAAAAGAATGATCCAATTGTCGTAACGGAATTTAGATATTGTGAGTATCCACCGCTCGGTGGAATTTCATAATGGTTGGTTAAGTTGGTTAGTTGAAAGGCGTCCTTACCCCATGGGTAGGGGCGCTTTTTTATCGGAAAGGTTCCTCCAGAATGGCCAAACAACTCAATATGCCCTCATAAAAATTGCCCAATCGCAGGTTTTCGTTCGGTGCGTGGATGCTGTTGTCCGGATTGGGTATTCTTATCGAAACCGCCGGAATGCGCAAGGTATTGATAAAAGGAGCGATGGGTTGCGATCCCCCGGTAGTACGCATGTTTACCACCTGATCCCCAAAAACCTTGGACATCGCCCGATTTAAAAATTCCCCGGTGGGGGAGTCCATATCGGTTCTAAAAGGTTGGGAGCCCAGGCGGTAATGAAAGGAAGCCAGTTTGGGATAGGTTTTTCTTTCTTTTGCCGTGGGCATCGAATCCACCAAATGGTAGCCCTGCTGGGCAATATGGCTTTTCAACAGCTCCATCAACTTTTTTCCATCCGTTTCGGGGACCAGGCGCATATCGAATTCCGTGATTACCTCCGACGGTATTACGGTGCGAACTTCGGTGCCCACCCAGGCAGATTGCAATCCCCTAATGTTCAAAGTGGGGAATTGCAATGCTTCTTGATACGTGGAGCCAATGGCATCGGTCCTTGAAATGCCAAGGCTGGTTTTGAGTCGTTCAACGTCTTCGGGTACTTGGTTCAGGAGTTTCTTTTCCTTTTCGGAAATGTGTATGCCATCATAAAAACCCGGCAAGGTCACCCTGCCATTTTCGTCTTTAAGTCCGGCCAGCAGGCGGGCGGTCTCGAATACGGGATTGGGCGCGAAATTACCATACTGCCCGCTATGCAATGGATAAACAGGTCCAAAAACCTTTAAGGTAGCGGTGGCAATGCCCCTGGCGCCGTAGGTAAGCGTGGGCAAGTTCGAAGGATGACGGGTGCCATCCATGATCAAGATCATATCCGCACCGAGAAGTTCCTTGTATTTCCCGACCGCGTCGGCCAAATAGGGGGAGCCCATTTCTTCCTGAAAATCCATGATTACCTTGATGTTGAACCGGGGTTTCACTTTTTGGTCCCTCAAGATGTCCAGGGCACTGATAAAGGCCATGGCCGGGCCTTTGGAGTCCGAGACCGATCGCGCAAACAGGCGCCAATCGGGATTGAATTCGGTTCCCAATTCCTCCCGATCCAGAATCTGCCAGGTATCTGTTAGGCTGTCTTTCGCTTTTATGACCGCAATAAAGGGATCGGGCTGGCTCCATTTTGACCGATCCACCGGCTGCCCGTCGATTTGAAGGTAAAACAAAATGGTTTTATTTTTTGTGCCATAATACTTTTCGGCGAAAAGTAGGGGTGCGCCTTTCGTCGGCAATACCTGCACCTTAAAATCCAGCGCCTCAAAAGCTTCCCTGCTCCAGGCCAAATTGTTTTGAACCTGATCGGGAAAATGCCCGTCGTTGGGGAGCGCCAAAAAAGAAATAAGTGCTGAGACCGCTTCCGGGAATTTCGCGTGGGCCGCCCGGGCCAAAGGCGAACCCTTAAAATCTTGAGCCCAGGCGCATGTACCAAACATGAATAGAAAACATCCGGTCAAGAGGAAGGCTGGGGGCTTATGGCCATTTACGATAAAACGTTTGAATAAAAGGAAGCCCATGTAAAGCATATTTTTTAGACCAATCTAAAAATTGATGTTAAATAATTCAATACTAAGTCAATATAGTACTTTAGGTATAAAATGACTTAAAGAAATCACCTGATGTAAATGTATTCCGGGCTGCGTTTTTAAACGGTATGCTCAATCTTGCTCCTGTAACATTTTGATCTCGTCCCTCAATTTAGCGGCTTGCATAAAATCCAATTCCTTGGCCGCCTTTTCCATGGCTTTCCTTTTGTCGCGAATCAATTTTTCGATCTGATCCTTGGTAAGGTACTCCAAATCCGGTTCGGCCGCCCTGAGTTCCTCTTTCTGAAAATGATAGGTCGACACCGAATTTTTTGCTAGGACATTGTCAAGACTTTTGTTCAATGCCGTAGGGGTAATGTTATGTTCCAGGTTGTATGCGGTTTGTTTCTCCCGTCTGTAAATGGTCTCATCGATGGTGCGCTGCATGCTGGCAGTGATTTTATCGGCATACATAATGGCCTTTCCACTGAGATGCCTGGCCGCCCTGCCCACGGTCTGCGTCAATGATCGGTTACTACGCAAAAAACCTTCTTTATCGGCGTCCAGGATGGCCACCAGGGATACCTCCGGCAGATCTAATCCTTCCCGCAACAAATTGACACCGATCAAAACGTCAAAAACACCTTTTCTAAGGTCTTGCATGATTTCCACCCTTTCAAGGGTATCCACATCGCTATGGATATACCTGCAGCGCACATTGATCCTTGCCAAGTATTTTGCCAACTCCTCGGCCATGCGCTTGGTCAAGGTGGTCACCAGTGTCCTCTCATCCTTCTCCACCCGCAATTGAATTTCTTCCACCAAGTCGTCGATTTGGTTCAGGCTTGGCCTTACCTCGATGATCGGATCCAACAGACCGGTCGGCCTGATGACCTGTTCCACATAAACGCCTTGGCTCAACTGCAGTTCGTAATCCGCGGGGGTGGCGCTGACATAGATCACCTGGTTCTGCAAGGCTTCGAACTCCTCAAATTTTAAGGGACGATTATCCATTGCCGCGGGCAAACGAAAACCGTAGTCCACCAGATTTACCTTTCGGGAACGGTCGCCGCCGTACATGGCATGGACTTGTGGAATGGTTACATGGCTTTCATCGATGACCATCAAATAATCATCCGGGAAGTAATCCAGAAGGCAGAATGGCCTAGTGCCCGGTTCACGGCCATCCAGGTATCTCGAGTAATTTTCGATTCCTGAGCAATAGCCCAGCTCCCTGATCATTTCCAAATCAAAATTGGTGCGTTCCTCCAATCGTTTTGCCTCCAATGGTTTACCTATTTCCCTGAAATAGTCGATTTGTTTGGTCAGATCGTCCTGTATTTGGTGGATGGCATTTTGAAGTACATCCTGGGAGGTCACGAACATGTTCGCCGGATAGATGTTCAGGGTATCGTAAACTTCCATCACATTATTGTTAAAGGGATCAAAGGCCTCTATTTCCTCAACTTCATCCCCAAAAAAATGGATTCGGAAAGCATGATCCGCATAACTTGGAAATACATCCACCACGTCGCCTTTTACCCTAAAATTGCCATTTCTGAAGTCAGCCGTCGTCCTTGAGTACAGGCCCTGAACCAATTGGTGAAGGAACTTGGTTCGTGCGATGACCTGGTCTTTTTGGATATTGATCACATTTTTCTGGAACTCTACGGGGTTCCCGATGCCATAGAGACAGGAGACCGAAGCCACGACCAAAACATCCCTTCGCCCCGACAGCAATGAAGAGGTGGCGCTCAACCTTAGTTTTTCGATATCCTCATTGATCGACAGGTCTTTTTCGATATAAAGTCCCGAGCTGGGGATATAGGCTTCCGGTTGATAATAATCATAGTAGGAGACAAAGTATTCCACGGCATTTTCCGGAAAAAATTGCTTGAATTCCGAATAAAGTTGGGCTGCAAGGGTTTTGTTATGGGCCAATACCAAAGTGGGGCGTTGCACCTGTTCGATCAGGTTGGCTACGGTAAAGGTCTTGCCGGAGCCAGTGACGCCCAATAGGGTCTGGTGGCGTTCCTTGGTCCGGACCCCTTCCACAAGTTGTTTGATCGCTTCTGGTTGATCGCCAGTAGGCTTGAATTCGGATACTACCTTAAATTTCATTCCTTAAAAATAGCCAATCGGCGGTAATTTTTTGGTGGACTTCACAAGTATTTTGGATACAGACCGTTATCTAGCGTTTCAACGAAAAATGGCCTTGAACTTCTTGTCCATTGTAGGTGATTGCTCTGAACCAATAGTCGGACGGAGGCAAAGGTAGGCCTTGAAAGTTGCCGTCCCAGCCTTCAGATTTGGGATCTATTTGAACCAAAAAATTCCCCCCACGACTAAAAATACGGATATATTCCACATTGATTTCGTTGTTTCGCGATTGCGGTGCAAACTGCCAGTAATCGTTCACACCATCCCCATTTGGGGTGAAGAAAGGTGGAAAATCCCTAGCGGTAATGCCGGCGTCTACCATGCGGCTCGCAGTGCCACAGCCATTCTTGTCCCTGACAAACACGGTATGCTCTCCCATAGGCACGTTGTTGAAAACAGGACTGTCTTGATATCTCCCGTTTTCGAAATCGAGGGCATATTCATAGGTGCCACTGCCGCTAACGTCAACGCTGATCCTGAGTCCGGGACTGTCCCTATCGAGGGCTATATTTTCAATAGTCGCCAATTCGGACCGGATGACAACAAATTCCTTCGATCTGGCGCACTCCTGTACGATGCTGAACTGGTTAACCGTATTGTATGCTTCCAACCGGTACCGTCCCAGGGCTTCAATCGCTATTTCCGAAGCTTCCGAAATCAGGGTCTCGCTTGAATCTTCATTGATTCGGAACCAGCGATACCCTTCCGCATTGGTTTCACTCGCGATTATTGACGGCAGATCGTTTAGGCATAGACCGATTTGTTCGGGCAATCCGATATTCGGCCCGAAGGTGTCACAATCCAATGCAGGTGCGGTGGTGTTCAATACTTCATAACCACAGGGGCCGCTCGAGCCATTTTCGTTGTAGGGTTCTATTTGTACAAAGTAATCGGTGTCCAACAGCAGATCGGGGGCAGGGCGGTAGGATAGCACGTTGCCCACATCAAGGCCGTCAGCAATGTCATTACCACCCAAACTGGTGCCCACCGTGATTCGATAGCCCGTTGCAGTGGACGCATATGCCCAATTGATCCTGTTCCTGGCATTATCCGGCAGGTCATTGGCATCGGCCAACCGCGTACATGGCGGCGGGGTGGTCACATCCACGGTTCGGAACGACTCCCCAGGGCAAATGATCAAAGGGGCGTCCGGTAGGAAAAGGCTGATGGTCACATAAATCATCGTATCTTCGGGAAGGCCAACTTCGGGTGTAAATGAATTGGTAAGCCCTGCCGATCTTCTGTTAAGTATGTCGGTACCTCCCGGCGTGGTCCCCAATGAAATAAGATACCCCACGATACCATCGACCGCCGGCCAACGGATCGTGACATCTACCGGAACACCGGTGGAACCATTTAAGGGTGTGCTGATTCGTGGGCAGCTCTGTCCGTAAAGGGTGGCCCCAAACAAGATAATCAGCAGGTATGTCAGCGTTCCTTTCATTTCTCGTTTTCGTAGCAGACTAAGATAGTGCAATTTTGTTTCATCGTTTTAGCGTAAAATGCCCCACGATTTTTTCGTTTTTTGTGGATATGGCCCTAAACCAGTAATCGGAAGAAGGCAAGGGCCTACCATTCTGTGTGCCATCCCAACCTTGTGAGTTTGGATACAACTGCGTCACCAAATTGCCGAACTGATCATAGATATAGATGATTTCAAGTCCGGCTACACCGCTTTCCGCTCTGGGTATAAATTGCCAATAATCATTCACGTTATCCCCGTTCGGGGTAAAGAAAGTGGGGAAATCCTCTTTAACAGGGCCTTTAATGATGCGCTGTTCCGCCAAACCACATCCGTTTTTATCCCTGACATAGATCTTGGTCACGTTGGTCGCCACATTTTCGAACACATTGCTTTCCTGATAGGGTCCGGTGGGATCGTCCAAAGCATATTCATAGTTCCCTACGCCTGCCGTTTGTACACTGACCCTTAACCCATTGTTCCGCTCCTCGACATCCAATGCAAGGATGGTGGGCAATTCAGAGGAGAATACCTGAAATTCCTTGCCCACGGCACATTCCAAGGTGTTGCCCGATTGCTCAAAACGGTTGTAGGCTTCATATCGGTAGGTGCCTTCCAGGGCTATTGTAACCTGGACGGTTTCGGAAATCAGGGTTTCCACGCCGTCCGATCCCACTTCGAACCACCGATAGCCGTCGGCGGTGTCTTCCGATTGGATCATCGTAAGGTCTTGGTTACGGCAGAGAAAAACTTGATCCGGAAAATCCATCACCGGTGCAAGGGATACCAACTCCCCGGTAACGGTATCCACGTAAGGCCCACAGCCCAAGGTGGTCGTAAAAGAAGTCTGGGTGCATCCTATGGCATTCCCTGCACCATTGAAGGGCACAATGGTCACAAAGAAAGTCCGATTCGGCTGGAAATCGATCACTGGAGTTGTCGTGGTCGCAAAACTGGCATTGTCGAGTATGTTGTTGAGCCCGGGGGCGGTACCCAAAGAAACGCGGTAAGCGGCCGCGCCCGGGGAAGGTGCCCATTCCAGAATAGGGGTCAAGGGCACATTGACGGCACCGTCTGCCGGACTGATCAGGGCGGTGCACCCCGGGATGGCAAGAGCTGCGGCGGTGATAAAGCTGTATTCCGTGCAACTGCCCGTTGCCGGTCCGTTTTCATTGAATGGGACGATCCTGACATAGACCTGCGTTTCGAAGGGCAGGGCCACCGTAGGCTGATAAGATTGCACATTGTCCAAAATTTCATCCGTCAACAGTTCACTGCCTCCCGGACTGGTTCCCAGACTCAATCGGTAACCGTTTGCAGCGGGTGCATAGGCCCAAGCGATCGCAGTGTTCACGTTTACATCGATTGCCCCATCAATGGGTGAAACCAGGTCGGTACAAACTGGGGGATCGGTCACGTCTTCTGTGATGAAACTTTCACTGGGGCAGGGAAAATTGTCCTGATCAAAGAAAAACAAGGTGATCGTTACATAGATTCTGGTGTTTTCCGGAAGGCCCGCAGGGGGTGAATAGGAGGTGGCACTGGTTGCAAGCCCGTCCAAGAGTTCCGTGCCTCCCAGGCTAGTGCCCAAAGACAAAAAATAGCCATCTGCCCCGGCCACGGCATTCCACGCGATTCCAGTCTCTACGGCAACATTGAGCTCACCATTCACGGGACCGCTAATATTGGGACATGTATATTGGGCATAGGAAAAATAGCCCATGATCATGAGGAGAAGTGATAGCAATTTTTTTTTCATTTGAATGAAATTCAAACATTGTAAGATAATAAAAGTTGCCAAGTATCCTGCCCATTAGGGCCAAAAAACCTCAAAAAGAAGTTGGGGCGGGCAATCGGCCAACATTGGCTATGCCAGTGGATTTTTTTAGGGGGCCAACGTGTGGTTGGCTTTTTTTTAAGGTGGTCATGTATTTGTGATGGCGGGCATGGGAATTCGGGCTTCCGTCACAACAAAAAAAGCCCCATTGGAAACACGATCCATACGGGTGCCGCAACGGTTCAGAGATCGCGCTTTTTCAGCAGGGCATAGGATAGATAAACGAATATTGCCGTCCAAATGATGACGATGATGACTTCGTACCAATGCACTTGGTAATCCAGACTTATTTTTTCCCCGATTTGGTCGGCAACGGTCTTTACCGCGCCCAATCTGCTGAATGGCTCATCGATCAGGCGGGCCATGGCTTCCAATGGGAAAAAGCCCTTAATGGTTCTTGAAAGGTCCCAGCTCATCAATTTCCAACCCAACAATCCAAATACCATCTGCTCCAAGATGAACCACAGGATCAAGAAACCCAGGGCAAAGGCAGACCGTTTCACCAGAATCCCCAAAAACAAACAGAAGGCATAAAACCCGACCAATTTTACAAAAAATGCGAGTATGAATTCCAGATCCGAGAATATGATCGAGACTTCGTTGTAGTCGGAATAGATCGATCCCAGTACCATCGAAACGGCGAAGACGAATATTGTTGAAATCAGGGCAAAAGCGACTACGGTCAGAAATTTGGAGAGGATAAATTCCTTTTTCGACAGGCCGTCGATCAAATTCTGTTTAATGGTCTTATTGCTATATTCGTTCGACATCATCGATACGATCACAATTGCAAGAAATAACTTGAAAATGGCTGCCACATAGGTATTGAAGTGCCAGATATAGGGAAAATTGAAAATTCCCTGATCGGCCAAATGGAATTTTACAGGGCCGATATCGAATTTAATGGCCGCGATCAGGGCGATGGAGGTCAAAAGCACAAAATAGGATACGATCAAGAACCTACTGGCCCTGTTGTTCCATAATTTGATGTATTCAATTTGTAATAATCGCCACATAGTTCTGTCAGTTAGCCTTGTTTTTGGTCAAAGTCAGAAACTGCTCCTCCAAACTTTCTTTCCTTTTGACCAAATGGGAGAGCACGATGCCCCGTGAAAACATGATTTTGTTAAATTCGGCAGCGCCGATCTCTTCTTTGAGGAATGCGGTGACCAATCCATTTTCCTCCTTGACCAGCCCGAAGCTTGCATGGCCGTTCAGGAATTTGAGAATTTCTTCCGTTTGCGCCGATTTGAGTTCGAAAAATCCATGGGTGGCCAACATGCCATCCACCTTGCCCGAATATAATTTTTCCCCTTTTCGAAGGATGACCACATGGCTGCATACCTTTTCCACCTCATCCAAAAGATGGGAGGCCAACAAAATTGTGGTTCCTTCAGCGGCAATTTTTTTGATGATTTCCCTGATCTGATGTATTCCTTGGGGATCGAGTCCGTTCGTAGGTTCGTCCAAAATCAATATTTCGGGATCGTTCAGCAATGCGGAAGCAATGGCAAGCCTTTGTTTCATGCCCAGGGAATAGGTGCGGAACTTACTGTCCTTTCTATCCAACAATCCTACCAATTCCAATTTTTCCTCGATCTTATGGTCCGATACTTCTTTGATCTTGCAGACCAACTTCAGGTTTTGAACGGCCGTCATATAGGGATAGAAATTGGGCCTTTCAATGATGGCCCCTACTTTTTTCAGGGCATCGTGGGTAGTACTCGTGCCATCGAACCATGAAAAATCCCCCGCCGTTCTGTTCACCACGTTCAAAACGATGCCCAAAGTGGTCGATTTACCACTTCCATTGGGTCCAAGGATACCATAGACGGTGCCCTTCTCTATACTGAACGATAGGTCCTTGACAGCGGTCAGGGCCCCATATTTTTTTGTAAGGTGGTTTACAGAGAGAATCGTTGACAAAGGTGACGGGTTTTTGGAGTGTTGCTGCTAACTTGACGAAGAAACCTTAGATTTGTTACATCTTAAATGCAATTATGTCTGAAGAAAGATTGATGTCAAAGAAGAAACCTGCTTTTCCGGTGAACGAAAAGCTCGACGAATATTTGCACCAGTACAACCGTAAAATTGAGATTCCCATATTTTATGAAGACTTGCTCCGTTTTGCGGGCAGTGTTGTGGTCTATGACGCCAACGAGGAAGATACGCTTTGGGTGAGGGTGTACTATTCGGAGTATGACCGTGTGGAAATCGACCAAAGTCTTAAAAAAGTGTACTCCATCCTTCATTCCGATGGCAGCAACAGCATCAATCCCTATTTGAACGTCGATGCGGTAGATTATTGCACTTTTGGTAATTCCAAACCTTTTCGGATCAAGATCAGGAACATCCTGAACGACAACTTCACTTATTTCTATGTGAAGAGAACAGATGCCTCAAGGGTTTACGGGTTGGAATTGGAGCATATGTTATCGCCCTATAACCTGAACTTCCTCGTTTATAAGGATACTTTGATCGAAGAGCATATCGCGGGGATTCCGGGCGATGTTTTTATCCGTGACTTTCTCCCGAAATGCGACGCTTCGGAAAAAGCGCAACTCGCGAAGGAGTTCGTAAAATTCAACGAACGCTGTATGATTCGACTCTTGGGCGATATGCGCTCCTACAATTATGTAATCGTGCCCACCCATGATTTTGACCATGTGGTCTATAAAATCAGGGCCATCGACTTCGATCAACAGTGTTATGAGGGCAAGTTGAAAGTGTACCGGCCCCAATTTTTTAAGGAGAATTACCAAATGGTGGAACTGGTGCGCAGCAAACTGCAAAAACACTCGGTCGATCAGTACAAGGTGGAAGAACGATCGATCGTGGCGAAACGCATCCTCAGTTCTGGCAACCGCATTAAAAAGTTGAGGGAAATCTGCAAACACGATACCATTTCAAATCCGGAGAACATCGGTAAACTGGGAGCAGAAATCTATGCCCTTACCTTGGATGTCAAGTTCAAAAGGTGTAAAAAAATGGGGCAGATCCTGGATTTGGCGCTCGATTTTGTCAAACGCAATTATGAGAATGTAAGCTTGAAGCAGATCATCGAAAGCAAGTTCTAAAGTGATCATGTGCCAACCTAAAACACCCTTAAGTCCAACCCCTTAGTTTTGTTGCAAAAATATACCAAAGAATTTCGTTACAACATCAAATTGGCGGTGCCCGTGATCATGGGCATGCTCGGCCATACTTTTGTGGTCTTTGCCGATAATGTCATGGTCGGGCAATTGGGCACCGCCGAACTCGCCGCCGTCTCCTTGGGGAATAGTTTTGTTTTTATCGCCATGTCGCTGGGCATTGGATTTTCCACGGCCATTACCCCTTTGGTGGCCGAAGCCGATGGTGCGGGCAATAAGGAAAATGCCAAAAGCGCACTAAAACATGGCTTGGTACTCTGTACCTTGTTGGGCTTGTTGTTGTTTTTTATCATTCTTGCATGCAAACCGCTCATGTACATGATGGAACAGCCTTTGGAAGTGGTTGCCCTCGCCTTGCCCTATATCGACCTGGTAGCCTTCTCCTTGGTCCCTTTGGTTATTTTTCAGGCTTTTAAACAATTTTCCGAGGGCCTTTCCCAAACCAAATATCCCATGTATGCCACAATTTTGGCCAATGTGATCAATATCATTCTCAATTATATCCTCATTTTCGGCCATTTCGGATTTCCGAAAATGGGCTTGATCGGAGCAGCGGTGGGTACTTTGATTTCACGTTTTGTCATGGTCATTCATTTGTGGTACCTGCTAAAGCAGCGGCCTAAATTTCATGACTATGTCATCCGGTTCGATTTTAGGGCCATTGAAAGGAAGGTGATGCAAAAAATAATCGGATTGGGGTTTCCCTCCGCTTTGCAGATGTTTTTTGAGGTGGCCATTTTTACGGCGGCCATATGGTTGAGCGGTGTTTTGGGAAAAAATGCCCAGGCGGCGAATCAAATTGCCCTCAATCTCAGCAGTATGACCTTCATGTTCGGCATGGGTCTCGGCGTAGCGGCCATGATCAGGGTCGGGAATCAAAAAGGAACGGGCGATTTTCGAAAGCTGCGTCGCATCGCGCAATCGATTTTTTTGCTGACCTTACTGATCGAGGTGGTCTTCGCTGCCTTATTTTTGATGGGCAGGTATTGGTTTCCCACCCTTTATCTGGATGTGGCCGATCTGTCCAATATGGCCGATAACAATGAGGTTATCCTATTGGCGGCGAAATTGCTCTTGGTGGCGGCATTTTTTCAAATATCGGATGGTACGCAAGTCGTGGTACTGGGCGCACTTCGAGGCCTGCAGGATGTTAGGATACCCACTTGGATTACCTTTGTGGCGTATTGGTTGATCGGTTTTCCCATTTCCTATTATTTGGGACTGCATACCGATCTGAAGAGCACGGGGATATGGATCGGCCTTTTGACGGGGCTATCGGCATCGGCGATTATGTTGTATATTCGGTTTAATTTCCTGACCAAAAAGTTGATCCGTTCATAGGGAATAAGCACTCCGGATAGCATGTGTCTGGAATAATGGAATGCGGGCTCCGAATTGGGTTTACGCCATATGGTGCAAACAGGGTTTTTTATAAATGACATCAAATGGAATTACCAAAATTTTTGTTGGGGGATAATACCGATTTTCCAACCGCGCTTTTTATCGTGCATACCGAGTATCCGCGTTTCATCCTTAATTTGGAAAACGATGAAGTGGAATGGCTCGAAGATTTTACTTCCGAGGACGAGAAAGAGCTCGAAGCGGAAACCGAAAACCTAATACAGCAGGCCACCGATTTTTATGATAGGGAGGTGTCGCGTTACGACGACTGAACGCCATGATTGAAAACCTATTGCATCTCGATAAGGAGCTTTTTCTTTACCTGAACCAATTGGGAAATGAATCCTGGGACGGGTTTTGGCTTTTCCTGTCCAATAAGTTCAGTGCCATTCCCCTCTATGCGCTGCTCTTGTTCATTTCCTACCGGACTTTCGGAAGCAAAGCTACGGTAATGCTCTTGGTAAGTGTTGCCATCTTGGTTTTGGTAAACGACCAGCTCGCAAATTTTTTTAAGTATGGATTAAAACGACTTCGGCCATGCTATGACCCCGACTTGCAGGATCGCTTGCGCCTGGTTCAAGGGTATTGCGGCGGTAAGTTTGGTTATTTTTCTGCCCACGCGGCCAATTCGGCCGCGGTGGCGTATTTTTTTACCCTGTTGCTGAAATCCAAAATACAATGGATCGGCATTCCATTGATGGTCTGGGCCTTCATAGTAGCCTATAGCAGGATCTATATCGGGGTCCATTTTCCATTCGATGTGCTGACCGGGTTGGCCGTAGGCTTGTTTTTTGGATGGGTATTTGCCAAGTTATATATCTTTGCCCTACATAAATTCCATTTATGATATCCAATGTCAGGTATTGGTTTTTGTTGTCACTTATTTTTTTGGTGTACCTGGCCGGCATGTTTGCCACACTTTTTGAGAACGATTCTGCACAATTCGCGGTGATGGCGATGCGTATGGTTCAGGAAAATGATTTTTTGAGCCTAATTAAGGGCCCTGAAGAATATTTGGACAAACCGCATCTGCACTATTGGCTGGCAGCAATTGCCTTTAAAGTTTTTGGACTGCACGACTGGGCCTACCGGATACCAGCCCTCTTGGCGACCCTCATGGGTGCCTATAGTTGTTATGGATTGGGGAAGTTGCTCTATGATAGGGATACCGGAAAGTTGGCCGCCCTGATCTTCATGACCTCCCAAACCATCATCCTTTCGGTCATCGATGTGCGCACCGATGCCGTACTCACCGGTTTTGCCATATTGGCCATATGGCAATTGGCGGCCTATATTGAAACGAAAAACCTGAAGCACATCGCTTTGGGCGCCTTTGCGGCAGGCATGGCATTTTCCACCAAAGGCCAAATAGCCTTATTGGTGGTGGGACTTCCCATTATCTGTCATCTGTATTTTACCAGAAAATGGCAGCGGTTGTTCGACTGGCGCGTCCTTGTCGGGGTTATGGTTTTTGTGCTATCAATCGCTCCCATGCTCTATGCCTATTATCATCAATTCGATCTGCATCCCGAAAAGATCATCAGGGGCAAGGGGGATCGCAGCGGGCTGTTCTTTATTTTTTGGGAACAGAGCTTTGAACGCATGAGCGGGGAGGGCATAGGAAAGAACAGCAGTGACTATTTCTTCTTTTTCCATACTTTTCTTTGGGTGTTTTTACCTTGGACAGTCTTGGGACTGGCCGCCTATTTGACGCGGGCAAAGCAGCTGATATGGCGGCGTTTCCAGTATCGGCCAGGGAGCGAATTGCTTACTTTCGGGGGCATAACGCTCATCTTTGTCGTCATCAGTTTTGCACAATTCAAGCTGCCCCATTATCTAAATATCCTGATGCCCTTATTTTCGGTGCTTACCGCATCATATCTTAGCGGCCTGTATCAAGCTTCCCATAGCAAAACCATCAAGGTGATGCTCGGTATTCAGTATTTTATATTGGGCGTGTTCTTCATTGCGGTTTCCTTTGTCGTTTTTTTTGGGTTCAAATTGGAAAGGCCCATCGACTACGTTTGGATGTTTTTACTGGGGTCGTTGGCCATTTACTATTGCTTGAAAAGGGAATCCTATTTTCCTAGAATCATTACGGTTGCCGCCATCAGTGCCATAGTGCTGAATGCGGTCTTGAACGCCCATTTCTATCCGGCCTTGTTGAAGTACCAGGCTGGAAGTGAAATGGCCAAGCGCATCGCCATAGAAGAAATACCTGTCGATAAAATTTACAAACTGTCTGAAAGATACACTTGGTCAATGGACTTTTACAACCAAAGGCCGGTAATCATCTCATCGATTGAAGAAATCAAAGACCTGAAGAATATCTGGGTATACCTTACCAATGACGAATTGAACGAGTTGCGCAAGCTTGGATTTGATTGGGATCGGCAGTTCACGGCAGAAGATTTTAGAATTACAAGACTGCAGGCCAAGTTTTTGGACCCTTCCACCAGAAATAGGGTGCTCGAAAAGATGTACCTGATCCATATCCAATGAACGGGAATGCAATTTCATGGGGCTTGGAGTGGTATCCGTAATCACGACGATGGGTCCACTGCATAGTCCCTAGTGGTTTTCATAAACCTGTAATTCGGGCTTTTTGAAATGATATAGGATACCGAATAAGGACACCAGCGCGGTAATGATGAAGAATTCCATGCTGATCCCGACCGAGGTATTTTCATCAAGTCCCAATAACTTGGCCCCATAAAAGAAGGTGACCTCCCTGCTCCCGATGCCGCCAATGGTCAATGGCAGCACCGATACGATTGATGAAATCAGGAAAATAAACAAATAGGAAAGTTGGTTCTCCTCGACGTTCAAGGCCATCAAGAGAAAATAGGCACTGGCCAACTGGGCCAATTGCACCAAAGCCGCATATCCTATCGAACCCCAGAACACAGGATAGACCTCGCCGAAGTATTTTTTGTTCAACCCCCAAAAAATGAGCACCGACAAAAAGCCAAGTACCACTATGGTCATCTTGTATGGACTAAGTTCTGATTGCGGGAGCAGCAGGGCGAGGGAACAGGCATATACCCATAACAACAGCAATCCGCTCAACCTATCGAGCAATAGCACAGAAACCACGCGTTTCGTCTTCACCCCAAATTGTCGTTTGATGAGGTATCCTTTGTAGGCATCGCCCCCAATGCCGCCCGGCAAAAATAAGTTATAGAACATGCCGAGCAGGTATAGCTTTAGATTGCTGTTCTGGGTGAGCCTTACCTGTAGTTGATGAAAATATAGGTTGAGTCTATAGGCCGACAAAATTTTTGAGACCACAAAAAGAACAAGGGCCAGCAACAAAGGAATCGGTCTCGATTTTTGAAGGGTTTTCAAAACCACCCCCAAATCGATTTTCGTATAGATAAAATAGACCAGCGCTAGACTGATCAAGATCTTCAAGGCGGTGATCCAATGCTTACGATGCCAAGCCACCAATGGTCACTTTTTTGATGCGATACGGTCTTTTCTTCTGGGATTCATAGTAGGTGCGGATCAGGAGCTCCATCACGATGCCTATGGTAAATAGCTGTATCCCGGCCAGGATGAACATGAGACCAAAGATCAATAATGGCCTGTTGCCGATATCCTGACCCAAATAAAATTTTACAAAAAGGAGATAGATGTTGATGAAAATACCCAACAAGATCAGTAAAAAACCAAAGATCCCAAAAAGGTGGATCGGGCGTTGGAAGTATTTGCGGATAAAGAGCAACAGCATCATGTCGGCCACCACCTTGAATACCCTTTCGAGTCCGTATTTCGAAACCCCGGCATGGCGGGCATGGTGTTTTACGGGCACCTGTTTGATCTGTGCCCCTTCCAAATAGGCCAATAGATTGATAAACCGGTGCATTTCGCCATAAAGATTCAATTCTTTGGCGATGTCTTTGGAAAAGATTTTAAGGGCGCAACCGTTGTCCTTAATATCCAATTTGGTCACGCGGCGCACTAAAAAATTGGCAATTTTGGAAGGAATGGTCTTTACAAAGGAATCCTTTCTTTTTTGCCGGATACCGGTCACCACATCATATTCCCCGGAAACCATATGGGACAACATCTGCGGAATATCGCTGGGATCGTTCTGCAGGTCACCATCCATGGTAATGACATAATCGCCGCTGGCGTGGTCGATACCCGCCGCCAAGGCCAGACTCTGCCCATAGTTCTTTTTGAGCTCGATCAGGTGCACCTTTTTATCACCCATCCCGTTGATCGTCCTTCGTGTGGTATCCTGCGAAAAATCATCCACATAAATGATTTCATATCGATAGCCCTCCAGGCTTTCATGGATTTTTTGGGTCAAAAGCACCACGTTATCGGCTTCGTTATAAAGTGGTATGACAATGGAAAGGAGCTCGGTGGTGATGGGAGTCATTTATTGGCGGTGTTGCTCTTGGCAAAGTTATGGTTTTTATTTAAGTTCTTTTTTCTGGAGTTGCAGCAGTATTTCGGCCGCCTTAAATGGCGATATTTCGTAATCCATAACCTGCTGGGTAAGTATTGCCAATTTCGATTTTATTTTTTTGCTGCCGTAAAAATCGCGTTTCAATTGTTCCTCGATGGTCTGGTGCAGCCAATCCCGGTTTTGCAACTTCCTTTTTTGCTCCAAATGACCGCTTTCTCGGACCCTATCCAAATAGGTTTGCATCATGTCCCATAGGGTGACCATCCCTTTGTTCTCCAAGGCGGAACATAATTTGACCTGGGGTTTCCATCCATTTTCCTTGGGCGGGTAAAGTTGCAGTGCCCTTTTGAAATCCTCCCCGGCGCGCTGGGCCCGCTCCGCATTGTCCCCATCCGCTTTATTGATGGCAATGGCGTCGGCCATTTCGATGATGCCGCGTTTTATGCCCTGAAGTTCGTCCCCTGCTCCGGCCAGTTTCAGCAACAGAAAAAAATCGACCATACTGTGTACGGCGATTTCGCTTTGGCCCACACCGACGGTCTCCACCAAGATGATGTTGAAACCTGCGGCCTCGCACAGGATGATGGTTTCCCTTGTCGTCCTCGCCACACCGCCCAGGGAATTCCCTGCCGGGGAGGGCCTGATAAAGGCGTTCGGATGTTTTGCCAGCAATGGCATTCGGGTTTTGTCGCCTAAAATACTGCCCCTGTTTTGGCTACTGCTGGGATCTGACCGCAAGTACGGCCACCCTATTTCCCTGTTCCAATAAATTGATGCCCAGGGTTTCGATAAAGGTGCTTTTTCCTACGCCCGGCACCCCGGTGATTCCGATTCGATAAGACTCTTTTTTTTGGAAATACAATCTTCAACTACCCGATTGGCAAGTGATGCGTCATCTTTTTTCAGGCTTTCCACCAAGGTAATGGCCCTTGCCAATAGGGTTTGGTCCCCGGCCATGATTCCTTTCAGCAATTCCTCCACGGAGGGTAAATGCTTTCTCTTCTCCCGTATCTTGGAAATGTTTCCACGATCGCTATGACGGTGCGCTCCCAAGTTTAGTTGCTCAAGGGAATGGTAATCTTGGTCTGATCCCAGGATAAACTCATGTTCAACTGGCCATAATCCTCGAATTCGATCGTGAACGATTCGATAGGCTGCGCGACCGAGGTAGAGGGGACTTCCACCTGAACAACGTCCTTGGTGGCATCCCTGGTGGTATCCTTTCCACCGCTCAACAGCGTAACGCCCCAATCCGGGACTTCTTTGTTAAAAATAACGCTCCATTGCTGCTCGCCAGGAACGGTCCAGAGCGAGTAGGTTCCCGCGGGAAGTACCTTGCCCATGACCCTCAATTCGGTGGTAGTGGTAAAAGTGGTCGGCTCGTTGGCGCCCGTTCTCCAAACGGTATTATAAGGGACCAATTCACCAAAAATGACCCGGCCTTTTTTAAAGGGACTTGAATAATGTACCGAAAGGTCCAGTCCGTTTTTGGCATAGGTGGCTGTTTTTTCAGGACTATTTTTTTTGGTCTGTTCCCTCATATAGGGCATTCCAAAAAGGTATCCGAGTAAACCAAGTACGACGACTACGACAAGTATCCATTTTAAAATTTTCATTATTGGTTTTTTTGTGTTCCCCTAAAAATAGTAAAACCAAACAGATTTCATTCCGTTATTTTCAGCAGGGGTGGGTTTTGACCATTTCGATAGTGCTCCATTTGATTTGCAAGAATCGATTGGGAGGCTATTTTTCCAGTTCAAAAGTAAACCGGGACTTATTTTCGTAAACCGCTCCCGGTTTGAGCACACTGTTGGGAAAGTGCGGGATGTTAGGGGCGTCTGGAAGGTTTTCGGTTTCAAAACAAATGGCCGGCATATGCAGAGGGGTATAGACGACCATGGCGGGCTGATCGGTTACAACCGACATGGTTATGCCCGATAATGGGGAAGAAACCTTTGCCGCATATTCCTTTTCACGGTCGATCAAGTATGGGATATCCAATCGTGTTTTTCCGATGGCCTTGCTTTTCATAAAATCATAAGGGGTGCCAGTTACTTCCTCCAGTTCCCCGGTGGGCAAAAGCTTGTCGTCAAGGACCGCTATTTTTGGGCAATTGAGCTGCAATTTGTAATGGTCGATGGCAAGGGCATTATCCAAACTAAAGTAGGAGTGGTTGGTAAGGTTCACCACTGTGCTGCGATCGGTGGTGGCCCTATGATCGATATGGAGGCTATTGTTTTCGAGCCGATAAGTGACCGTCACTTTCAGATTTCCCGGGTAACCTTCCTCAAGGTGCCGGCTATGGTATGAAAGTCGTACAAAGGGGTTTTCTCCGTGACCGACCGCTTCAAAGGTCCAGTATTTTTTCCCAAAACCGGATTTCCCGCCATGTAGGTGTACCCCCTCTTGTTGATAAAGCAAGTAGGTCTCCCTGTCCAATTCAAAACTTCCATTTGCGATTCTGCCGGCATACCGACCTACGCAGGCCCCAAGGTAAAACTGGTCCTTCAGGTACAACGATGGAAAGTTATGACCGACCACCATGTTTAAGGGTTTACCATCTTTGTCCTTAACCAAGAGCTTCTGGATAATTGCCCCATAATCCAATACGATGAGCGTAATAAAGCTATTGCTGATAGTAACTTGTTTCAAGACTTGGAAGATTGTTTGCGTAAAAATACTTGATTTTTGCAACATCCCCTTTTTTTTGTCGTCCTTTAAAAAGAACAACCCTAACCAATAAACGAAACTGGCCAATGTTTCAGATCGACTTGGTGGCGAAATGCAAGGCCAATGACCGCAAGGCCCAATTAACGCTCTATAAACAGTATTGCGAAGGAATGTTCATTGTGGCGATGCGTTTCGTGAAAAACGCCGATGACGCGGAGGATGTGCTTCAGGATGCCTTTATCAAAGCTTTTGAGAAGATAGACCAGTTTAGGGGAGACGTTACTTTTGGCGCCTGGTTGAAACGCATCGTGGTGAACCGATGTCTCGACTTTTTGAAGGCTAGAAAAGAGAACCTGATTGCGCTGGACGAGCGCTATATGCAGGTGGCAGAAGACGGCGATTGGACCGTGGCCGACGAAATCACGATCGATGAAGTGATGCGTGCCATGCAGCATATACCGGAAAAATATGCCACCGTGGTAAGGCTTTACCTAATTGAAGGATACGACCATGACGAAATTTCGGGAATACTCGACATTTCGGGAAGTGCCTGCAGAACAAGACTGTTAAGGGGAAAAGGATATTTGAAGGAAATTTTAAAAAACAAAAGAGATGGCACAAGATCTTAGAAAGATGTTCGAATCGAAAAGGGAACAACCAGATCTGAATATCAAGTTAAAGGGCGGACACGAGAACCGATTCGTGGCAAGGCTCGAAAGGGAGTTGCCCTTGAAGAGAAAGGCGGTGTCCATAAAATGGTACGCCCTGGCAGCCTCCATTGCGGTATTGTTATCATTGGGTATCTACTTCTTGACCGGTACAACCGAAGAAAATATGCCTGTTAAAACCACGGTGGTCAATAAGAAAACCCTTGATGAAAGTGATAGCGGCATTTCTTTGGGCGATCTATCACCCGATTTGAAAAAGGTTGAGAATTATTATGTGGCAAACATCAATCTGGCGCTTTCCAAATTGGAAGTTTCTTCTGAGAATAAAGGGCTTGTGGACAGTTTTATGGAACAATTGTCCCTTTTGGACATAGAATACAAGAATCTGAACAAGGAGTTGAACACCATTGGTCCCAACGACCAGACCATCAATGCCCTGATCAAGAACCTACAATTGCGACTACAATTATTGCAAAAGTTAAAAATGAAGTTAAACGATTTAAAATCATCAAAAAATGAACAAGTTGAAACGAATGCCATTTAAACCGATGCTCATGGGAGCATTCCTGATCGGAACGATCGGGTATGGCCAGAAACAATCCAAGACCTATAGCGAACTCTTCAATGTGGGCCAAGAAACAGTGTTGGATATCAACACCAACAATGCCGACATTGTATTTGAAACTTGGGACAAGAACCAAATCGCCGTGGAAGCGGTCATTGAATTGGACGGTGCTTCGGAAGAAGAAGCACAACGCTATTTTGAAGATGGCGGTATCCAGATCATGGGAAATAGCCAAAAAGTATCGGTGACCACGGTTGGCGAAAAGTCATGGGCCTTTGGTAACAGGTCCGGCGAAATGGCGGATATAAACTTCAAACATGATTTTCAGTTTGATTTTGATCCGTTTTTGGGCGGTGCTATGGTCGGTATGGATTCATTGAACATGGGTTGGGCATTGCTGGCCGATATGCCGCCCATGCCGCCCATGCCGAAGCATAATTTTGACTATGAGGCCTTCAAAAAGGATGGCGATAAATATATGATCAAATGGCAGAAGCAGTTTTCAAAAGGCTTTGATAAGGACTATGAAAAAAAGATGGAGGAATGGGGTGAAGAAATGGAAAAAAGGGCAATGGCGATGGAGAAAAAACGGGAAGCCCTGGACAAGGCCAGGTCTGAGCGTTACGAAAAAATGCAGGAAGATAGGGCCTTACAAATGGAAAAGCGTGAAAGGGAGATGGAGGCCAGAACTGAGGCCATGGAAAAAAGGGCAGAGGAGATGGCTCGAAAAATGGAGGAGCGGAACGTCTTGATCTCCCGTGATACAGATGATAATCAGCCCAATATATTCTACTTTTCTACCGATGGGGCGCATAAAAATTACAAAGTGAAGAAAACCATCAACATTAAAATGCCCAAGGGCTTGAAGATTCAGATGAATGTGCGCCACGGGGAAGTAAAATTGGCAGAAATTACCAAAAACATCCATGCAACCTTGACGTATTCAAGGTTGCTGGCAGCCACGATCGATGGGGACAAAACCTCCATAGTGGCCTCCTATTCCCCAGTGACCGTACAGCGATGGAACTACGGCGCATTGCAGGTCGATTATTCAGACAAGGTAAATTTAAAGGAGGTTGGCAATCTAAGGCTTGCGGCCACCGCCTCCGATGTTACCATCGAACGTATCGTGGACAAAGTATACATCACCAATAAATTTGGTCCCATTACGATCAACAATGTTGCTGCCGGTTTTACCGATCTGGACATCACCTTGCAGAATGCCGAACTACATTGCAAGACTCCTGCGACCGCCTTTACAATCAACGTAAACGGTACGGCTTCGGAATTGGCCTATCCAAAAAGTTTCATATTGGTGAAAACAGAAAACCAAAATAACGTGATCAGCAAGGGATATTATCTCAGTAAAAATAATGATAAGAACATCGTGATCAAATCCAACTACAGCGATGTGGTATTCAATTGACTAATCCTCCAGTTCAAGCGTCCCAAAAAAATCAGCATCGATCCATGCCAAATTCTTATCCTCACCCGGGATAAAGACCGAACCTATCAGATTTTCCCTTTCCATGCTACCGTCATTATCGCAATAGGCAATAATAAATCCCATCCGCTTTCCTTTGGTCAATTTTAGGGTTTTATTGGACCCCCCATCGATATAATCCGAACCGTAAACATGAACGGCCATTTCCCAAGTACTCAACCGATCTTCGGTATGGCGTTTTGAGATGATGTGCCCATCGTACAAATGCGGCGTTTTATCCGGAGCCAAATCGACTACCTTTCCGTCCAACGCCAAATGGTAGGCAAAGGCATTGTAGTCAAATTGGTGCAGCCCGCCGGAATTGTCCTCATCCAGAAATAATTCCAGGCAATCATCGTCCCAATACAATTTCAAGGGATCATCATTTCTGTCGTAGAGTACATCGTCGACTATTTCTACTAATAGGTAAAGGGCTTCCGAATCCCAGACAAGCTTGAACCGCCCGTCAAAGTCGTTGTGGTCATAGGCGCGGCCCAGCCAGTTCTGATCTATGGCGTGCCAAGGCACCTTGTCCCATATGGGTTCTGTAGCTTTGCCATCCAGGGTAGGAGGTCGATCGGTCTTTTTGACCTCAATGAGCTGGTGGTCTTTTTTTTGGTGCGCCTTGCTGCAACAAAATAGCAGGCACAGGCAACATAGCGTTACTGTTTTTTTCATAGGTGATAAGTCTTGGGGTCGACATATTCAGCCTAAATATAGTGATTTATTGTTTTGTTTGGTGCTAAAATGGGCTTCAACGGTGGTGTGGGCATCAATGATTCCTTAAAAGGGTAGCGACTCGTTCCAACGTACCATTGTATTGCTGTGCATGGCATCAAGTCCCATTTGAACGCAGAGGGCGGCCTTGGCTCCGGTAACCACATTGGAGATCGGTTCGCTGCCATTGATTACATGATCTCTAAAATCGATCAGGGCCTGTTTGCTAGGATCTTCGTGCTTTACTTCAACAGGGATGCCCTTCCCTTGTTCCCAAGGAACGGTGGCCCCTGCTACGCCGTCTACCGTTCCGGTTTCTTTTTGATAACCGCCCTCGGGATAGAACCAGGCTCTGGTATAATCCAGGATCAGGGTGCCCTTATCGCCCAACACCTTGATCTTATAATCATCAAGGGCATTGCTGGTCAAACAGCTAAACTTTGCTTTCACCCCATTGGGATAGCTGTAGATCAGGTGTACATTGTCATAGGTTTCCCGACCATCCTTCCAGTAATCGATACCCCCGACACCCATCACGCTTTCAGGCACTTCGCCGGTGACCCAGTTCACGAAATCGATCTGATGCGAACAAAGTTCGGACACCAATCCGCCAGAAAATTCGCGGTACATGCGCCAATTGATCAATCGCTCCAAGGCAGGGTCGGCTACCGGACGGCGCCAATCCCCGTTCCGATTCCATTGACATTCGAAGGCGGTGATCTTGCCCACTTTACCATTTTTGATCAAATCGACCACGTGGGTATAGAGCCGGGAGCTGTGGTATTGGTGGCCGGTTTGGAAAATTTGTTTCGAGGCTTTGGCCCGTTCCACCAAGGGGATGATGCCCTCGAGACCTTTGGCCATGGTTTTTTCACAATAAACATGTTTGCCCGCATCGAGCGCATCTAGGGCAATCTTGGAATGGGTGTTGAAAGGGGTAGCCACCAAAATGGCATCAAGATCGTTGTTTTCCAGCATTTTTCGGTAGTCTTTGTAACCCTCAGCCTTGCCGCCGGCCACGCTTTGAAGCGCTTTTTCCAGTCGGAAAGGAAGGATATCGCAACAGGCTGCCACGTCAAACCCATCGATCTGGTTGATGAAAGGGATCAAGCCACTACCACGATCTCCGGTGCCGATGATCCCTATTCGAAGGGTGTCATTTTGAACACGCCCAAATACCTTCCCCAGGGCCATGGATGTAGAGCCCAAGGCCGCCGTGGCCAAACTTCCTTTGACCACAAATTCCCTTCTTTTCATAAAAATTCTTTTTTATTGACCAAGCCCGTTCAAGCAGTGGCGTCGAAATCATTAATTATTCGTAAAAGTCATGTGGACCTACTATACTTTGGGTTCCCAGCCTTTGGCATATTCCCTTTTCCAGAGGGCCATGGCTTTTTCACTGTTCAAGACTTTTCCATCGGTCGGGTTTATTTTCAACATCTCCCCGGTATCCTGAGCCATATTTCCCAAATGGCATAACATCGTTGAAATGCTGGCATCGTTTATTTCGGCATTCAATGCGGTGTCCTTACGGATCGCATCGAAGAAATTGGCCACATGGTTTACATCCAATTGTCCTTCTCCCCTGGTATCGGTAGTGGCGCTGGCGGCCCTTTCGAATTCGAATTTGATGGGATTTCCCTGTAGGTCGTACAGCTTGTAAAAGTTGCGGTCCATTTGAATGGAGCCCTTGCTGCCATATATGGTGATGCCCCGCCCTGGCCTTTCCGGTTTCATGATACCCCTGCTATGGCCTGTCCAGGTGATGAACTTATCGTTCGCGAATTGAAAGGTCACCTGTTGGTTGTCCGGAAACTGCCAATCATCGTCATAAGTGTACTTGCCGCCAAAGGAAGTAACGCTTAGTGGAAGATCTACGCCGAGGGCCCAGCGGCACATATCTATTTCGTGGGTGCCATTGTTGTGCAGTTCCCCAGTGCCCCAGGTTCTGAACCAATGCCAGTTATAAGCATGGACGTTATCCCTATAATCCTCCCTTGGGGCCGGACCTTGCCATAGTTCCCAATCTAGGGTCGAAGGCACGGGAATTTTATTGCCGATACCGATCGAACCTCGGTTGTTTGAATAGTAGGCTTCCCCCTTGTACACCTCGCCGATAATGCCTTCACGAATGTCCTTGATGGCGGAAATGGAGGTTTCCGCGGACCGTTGCTGGTTCCCCATTTGAACCTTTTTTTTATATTTCCTTTGGGCAGCGGTCAACAAGTCCGTTTCATGGGCATTGTGGCTACAGGGTTTTTCCACGTACACATGTTTGCCGGCCTGCATGGCCATGATTGCCATGGGGGCATGCCAATGTTCGGGTGTGGCTATAAATATGGCATCAACCTCCTTATCCTCTAAAATTTTTCTGAAGTCTTTTTCCACTTTGGGCACGTAACCGATACGCTCCTGGCACCAGGCATTGTGCGCTTCCAAGATGAGGTCGTCTACGTCACAGGTATATAATATGTTGGCATTGGGATCGGCATGGATCGCTGCCACATGGGCCTTGCCCCTTCCGTTGATACCGATGGTGGCACAGTTGATCCGGTCGTTCGCCCCCAAGATGTTGGCATAGCCCATACTAGGCAACCCGAGGCTTCCCAAGGTCACTGCCGCCGTGCCCACGGTGGTCTTTTTGATGAAGTTTCGTCGTGTGGTCATTGATTTTGATTTTGTTATGGTTTTTTAGAAACATCCTCCGAAACGATCCTTCCGTCTGCAGAAAGTGTCGGTAACTGCGCTGTAATCGGTCTCATTTTACATTTCCTAAATATAGAGCCAAAATTCGATAAATAAAAAACGACCCTTTGTGGGGTCGTCTTTCCATAGCCTTGGTATGTAGGCCATGCTTTGATTTTGGTGGATGGAAACCAATGCATTTTATGAAAATGGCATCTAAGGGACCATTTTTGATCAGTGCACCCCATCTTTCAAATAATTCGGAAAATTCTTTTTGAACCGGTTCAATCGCGGGATGGAAACATTGGTGATATAAGGATTGTTCGGGTGCTTCCGCTCATAATCTTGGTGATAGTCCTCCGCATCATAGAACTTTTCGAATTTCGTAACCTCGGTGGTAATGGCATCATCCCCGTATACCTTTTCATCTTTGAGGGCAGCGATATAATTTTCGATGATCTTCTTTTCCGAATCGTTCTTGTAAAAGGCGATTGAACGGTATTGCGGTCCCCGATCGGGGCCTTGGCGGTTCAAGGTGGTGGGGTCGTGGGAGCCAAAAAATACCTGTACCAAGGCAGTGAACGAGATTTCCTTCGGATTGTAATAGACCTCCACGGCTTCGGCATGATGGGTCATTCCGCCCCCGACCTGCTCATAGGTGGGATTTTCTTCGGTGCCTCCCGAATAGCCCGATACCACTTCTTTAACTCCTTTTACACTTTCAAAAATGGCCTCCACGCACCAAAAACAGCCACTGGCAAAATATGCGGTTTCATATTTGCTGAGATCTTGTGGGGGCAATTGTGCGGCCATGTCCGTTTGAATAGGCTCCACATCGACCAAAGTCACTTTTTTATTTTCCCTGTCATTCGACTGGCAGCTCAATCCCATAAGGGCCATTGCAGTTAAAAGGGTAAGTTGGATAATTTTCATATTTTCTTTTGTTTTTTGGTATTGGTAGTTCAATTTACGAACTACTTACATGACAGGGGGTTAAAAAATGTTAAGGATGTATTTCAAAAATCCATTGATTGGAAAATGATAGAGGAAGTATTTGCCGCATGCGATAATCCCATAAATTTGCCAAATGAATACCTGGACCGAATTCTTGACCACTTTAGCTCCTGCACCCATCGCGGTCTTGGATACCGCTATTCCCCTAAGTCGCTATGCACCGCTTGATCTATCGACTTCCAACCGCGATCTGGATACGCTCGATATCACCGATCCCACGGACTGTCAATGGCATATCGACCAAGTGAAGGCTAAAAGCAAGGCCGCTATTGCCTTTGGCGGGTATTTGGAGCGTCGAAACCTATATGCCGACAAGTCTGGCTTCACCGAAAAGGGGCATTCCCCGAGAAATATCCATCTTGGTATCGATTTTTGGGCCGATGCGGGTACCTCCGTGATCGTGCCCTTCGATGGGAAGGTGCACAGTTTTCGGAACAACGCTACAAGGGGCGATTATGGCCCAACAATTGTTTTATGGCATGAACAAGATGGCTTTGTATTCCACACCCTTTACGGGCACCTTTCCCTGGAATCGTTGAACGGACTACAGGTCAATCAGGTTTTAAAGGCCGGATCGGTACTCGCTACTTTGGGCACCCCGGACATCAATGTGCACTATGCGCCCCACCTTCACTTCCAGATCATCCTGGATATGGAGGGTAAAATGGGCGACTATCCGGGGGTCTGTTCGGCGGAAACACTTGATTTTTATTCAAAAAATTGTCCTGACCCCAATAGGTTGCTCCAAATCCAGTCCTAAAGTCCGGTTGAAATGCACCTTCTTTCGCTGAAGTGATTTCGGGTGCCCGGACGTTCGTCGAGGGTTTTTTGCACTTCGACCGACCTTTTGCCGATTACCGAGTATTGGGTGTTTTTGAACGAATCATGACCCTTTGAAATACGCTTGCGGGAGTTATTATTATAACAAAACGCAAGTCATGAAAACCATCGCAACCTTCATCTTAGTTCTTTTCATCGGAGTGGCCGCCCAAGCCCAGGACGCTGCCAAGGAAGTAAAGGTTGCCACCATCGAGATGGGCATCGTGACCGCCACCGCCACCCAGGAAGTTTCCTTGGAGAACACCATCGAGGTGGCCAGGTTGTACAAGAGGTCGGATTCCAAAGTAAAGCACGCCCTTTCCTTCACCACCAAAAGGGATGCCGCCAAAATGGCTTAATTCTTCAAAAAACATTTCCATATTAATCATGCCCTAGCAGGATGGGCAGTAGAAACAGATCGTCGGTCGTGTGGTCCAATCGTTCGGTGACCCTCCTGAAATTCGACTCGGTGGGTTCAAGCCCGATGAACTTATCGATGATATTGCTGTTGCGGTAGAGCAGTATGGTACTTTCAGCATTCGGGTCGATTTTATTGAGATACACTTCAGAGCCATCATCATGGAATGAGGGTACAAAGGTGAGGGCGAGATGTTCCAAGCCCAACTTCTTGCCCAAGGCTTCCAATGCTTTCATTCTATCGGTCTTGGAATAGTCAACCTCATTTCCGTAGATAAAATAAGTTTTAAGGTATTGTTTGCGTTTCGCGCTTTCCTGTTCAAGAAAGACCAACCATTTTTCAATGTGGTCCCAGTTGGGCGTATTCCCGACAAAATACAGGAGGCCATGATATCGTCCATATTTGCAGATCGGACAGGTTCGGGTGCCCTTATCCGGGCCCCAGGCATGAAAGGGGGTAAACGAAACGACATCCTCTCCAATATTTTTGCCCGAAACATTTTCAAAGGCCTCCTTGTCGGGATGGCCAGGGATGTTCAGGCCCAAAATGATGTTGTGTTCAGCGATTTGCACGTCTCCATCGAGCAGTGGCCTTAATACCCCGCTACCGCCCCGGTTTTCCATGGCTTTCCTTTTGGCCGTGGTCAACAACGGGTCGTCATCGAAAACAAGTTCATCGATATAATATGGATTTTCGAACCGGGGTTCTTTAATGGCCGGGTGAATATGGGCGGGTTCATCGGCATTGGGATAGGGGGCGGGCCGCAAGGTATAAATGGCATAGTTGCCCTTTTGATCGGATTTTACCCATCCCCGCAAATAGCCGTGGCGTTTTACCCGTTGATCTAAATCGTCATGATTGGCATATAGGCCATGGTGGTCGGTGTGGTAATAATAAAGAATGACATCCGGGGCCGGTGTTTTGCCGTCGCGTCTGAAAATCCTACCCTTGATCACAAGTTTCTGGCCCGATTGGCGCCAGCCGGCACTGGTATCTACCGAGCTAATATTTTCGGGCATTCCGATAAACATGAATTCCCTGTTTTCAAAAGGCCCACCTATGACTCCCTTTGCCTTGGTGACGGCTCTGTCATTTTCTTTTTCGGCTTGCCCGGCACAATTCACCATTACGGCCAACAGACAGAACAAAAGACTACTTTTCAACATACTTTTAAAATTCGACGTTTCTCGAAAATAGGCGGAAAATGGTACAATTTGGTCGGAACTGTTTTCAAATTGGCTTACTGGAGGGGATTCTTGGCCCAGTGGAGTACCAGTGCTTCCCAATGTTGCCGATAATGCCTGCTCAATCGCACCGATCGGCCATTTGATAGCAGGGCATCATAGTCGCCGTTCTTTCTCGAAGTCAATGATTTGATGTGATTTTTGTTCATGATGACCGACCGATGTACCCGAAGGAAAAGGGCAGGATCTAAAGAGCCCTCCAATTGCTTCAAATTGTAATCATGTAAATAACCATGGTGACCGCAAAGCATCATCGAATAGGGTTTATTTGTGACGATGGCCTCAATGGCAGCTACCTCGATTTCCTTCAGGCTGAGGCCGTTTCTTAACTTGAGGGTCTTCGGATATTTGGCCGTTCCTGCCGTTTTTAGGGAATTCAGCGATTCGGAAAGATATCCATATAGGTAAGGCGCCATGAGATAGGCCAAGAAGGTAAGTTGCCCATGGTTGGCCAATGCCCCATTTAAAATTTTGTCCAACGCATGGGGGTTTTCATATATCAGGTGGCTGAAAGTACAGAAGACGCCCGTAAAGACAAACAGGTGGCAAAGACTCAATCCCGCTCCGTACAGAGCGGTCCAAAACACTTTGGCTATGATCGATTTGGATTTCAACCATCGGTATAAGGGGATCGAAAGGTAGAGGAAGGGAAAGAACCATAACCAAAAGGTATTATAGAGCAAGGTCTCAGACCAAAAAAAGCGCGTGGCATTGATTTCGGAATGCAGATAATCCTGACCTATGGCCGTGGCATAGACAATCACGCCACAAAGGAGGGAAATTTCCAGTATCCTTGCCGATAGGGGCATGAAGAAAGGTTTTGAAAGTTTTATCGATATCATGTCGGTCTCAAATCAAATCACTTTTGCCTTCCAAATCATCCCTAATATAATCAATTCTTTATCGGCGTCCCCTTAATGATATCCTAAAATGGCCAGAAACCATCGGTAAAATGCACCTTCTTTCGCTGAAGTGATTTTGGGTGCCCGGACGTTCGTCGAGGGTTTTTTGCACTTCGACCGACCATTTGCCGATTACCGATTTTTGGGTGTTTTTGAACGAATCGTGACCCTTTGAAATACGCTTGCGGGAGTTATTATTATAACAAAACGCAAGTCATGAAAACCATCGCAACCTTCATCTTAGTTCTTTTCATCGGAGTGGCCGCCCAAGCCCAGGACACTGCCAGGGAAGTAAAGGTTGCCACCATCGAAATGGGCATCGTGACCGCTACTGCCACCCAGGAAGTTTCCTTGGAGAACACCATCGAGGTGGCCAGGTTGTACAAGAGGTCGGATTCTAAAGTAAAGCACGCCCTTTCTTTCACCACCAAAAGGGATGCCGCAAAAATGGCTTAATCCAAAAAATTCCAAAATTGCCTCGGCCATCGAAGCATATTTCAAGAAGAAACTTATTGATATTGCACAGGCATCTTGTCGATGGGCTTTAAATAAAGATCTTTATAAAAAACTTCCGCTCCTTCCGATTGCAAAATGATGCGACCCGAATTCAAGGGCGCTTTGGTGAGCATGTTCCGGGAGTTATAAAGCCGCATCACCTCTTTTCCATTGACGATGTGCACGCTCGAATCACCATAGCTGATCAATTCAAGCTCGTTCCATTCGCCATGTGGCCTTTCGGCATCAAAGGCCTTAAAGACACGCCGTTTGGCCAAGCTATCGTCGCTTGCGGACTTCAAGAATTCTGCCAAATAATAGGTCCGTAAAGGGGCCCCTTGTTTATAAATGAAGTATTTGTCATCTTTTGCCACGCTGGGTACGTCTATTTCCACATCGCCCACCGGCCAGTAATCGCCCATATCGCCTTCTTGAACCTGTAATTCCTGGGAGCCCATCCAATTGTTCGCCGAACCGGGTTCCCCAAAGCCATGGTACAGGAGTCCGCTGTCCCGTGGTCCATTCTCCCTTGGAGGGTACATGGCCTGGCCCCATTTTACCTTTAACTTCAGGTGATAGTTTTTAAATTCCTTTTCGGAGTAGATCATGCCCCAGGCCAAACCCGAGATCCGGATGGCATTGCCAGCGTCGGTTTCTACAACGGTGATCACCCCCAAAGGATCATGGTCGATGCCATACGGTACGAGCGTATTTCCCAAACTGTCGGTTTCCCTGTTGTATGGGGTGCCCAAATAGGTATGCCACCCTTCGAGGTCCTTGCCGTTCCACAAGGAGGTCCACCCTTCGTTGTGGACTGATTGCTCTTGATCTGAGCGGCATCCGGCAAGAAAAAGCAGCAAGAAAGTAAATAAAATCGGTTTCATCATGGCTGGTGTTGTTCTGTCAGAAGGTACGACAATTCGATCATTCCATGACCACCTGTTGCAGTATTTCCCAAACATTGTCAGCGACAATTTTTTGGCCTTTCGGAGTAGGGTGGATGCCGTCGGCTTGGTTCAAAGCAGGGATACCGGCCACGTCTTCCAATAGGAAACGGAATCAGAAGGGTTTGGTTCTTTTCGGCAAGTTCCGGATACATGCTTCTGAATTCGGTAGTATAATCCTTGCCCATATTGGGCGGAATTTGCATGCCGGCCAAAATAATCCTTGTCTCGGGATTTTTCGTTTTGACCGCATCGATGATTTCCTGAAGGTTCTTGCGGGTCTCGCCCAAGGGAATGCCCCGAAGTCCATCATTGGCGCCCAATTCCAGTACGAAGACATCGATTTTTTGGTTCAAGACCCAATCCAAGCGGTTCTTTCCGCTGGTCGTTGTCTCGCCGCTCAAACCCGAATTGACCACGGTATAGTTGAGTTGCAGCGAATCGAACCGCTTTTGGATAAGGGCGGGAAGGCCTCTTCTGTATCCAATCCATACCCGCCGTTAAGCTGTTGCCAAAGAACACTATGATCTTGGTATCTGAATCCTTTTTTATCTCGACCGAGGGTGCCACTTCAACATTTTGACCCTCCCCGTCTTTTTTAACGGTGCTTTCCCCGCAGGAAACAATTAGGGTCAGGCATCAAAAAATAACAAAGATTTAAGAGGGTTCGCATGGTATTGGGTTCTAAATGTCGATTTCAATTCGTTATTTTGGCCTTTCTCGTAAAATTTAGACCAAACTGCGATGGCAAAGATATTAAACGTTAGCAATTTAGGGAAAAGCTATTCAAGCGGTTCCAAGACGCTTACCGTTCTTGATAAATATTTCTTTCGATGTGGAACAAGGGGCCACCTTTGCGATCGTCGGGCCTTCGGGAAGCGGTAAAACCACGCTACTTGGTCTTTGCGCTGGATTGGATCGTCCCGATACCGGCACCGTCACCCTCTGTGGTACCGAAATAAATAGCTTGAACGAAGACGAACGCGCCCTTTTAAGGAATAGAAACGTGGGCTTTATTTTCCAGAACTTCCAATTGCTTCCCACGCTGACCGCCCTGGAGAACGTGATCGTTCCCTTGGAACTGCAAGGTGCCAAAAATGCGGGCGTGATCGGACGGGAACTGCTGCACAAGGTAGGCCTGGCCGATCGCATGCACCATTATCCTTCACAACTCTCCGGGGGCGAACAACAGCGCGTGGCCCTTGCAAGGGCCTTTTCGAACAAACCCTCCATTCTGTTCGCCGACGAACCAACGGGCAATCTGGATGAGGAAACCGGTGAAAAAGTCGTACAGCTGTTGTTTGAACTCAACGAAGATGCGGGCACAACCCTGATCATCGTTACCCATGATACCGATCTGGCACAACGTACAGAACGCATCCTCAAATTGAAGGGTGGAAAAATGGTCACCAATCAACTGACCGAGATCACTTTGAGCGGTCATAATCAACAAATAAACCCAAGGGTAGCAGCCACGGCTTGGCTTTTCCAAATGGCTTGGCGCGATGGCAGGGCCAGTATAAACCGGCTTTTGCTGTTTATGGCTTCCATTATTCTCGGCATCGCCGCCTTGGTCTCCATTCAATCATTTGGCAATAACCTAAAACAGAATTTCAAGGAACAATCGAAATCGCTCATGGGCTCCGATTTTCTAATCGTTGCCAACCAACCGCCCACCGAAAGGGTGCAAGCGCATAATCGATTCCCTTGGGGGATCCGATGCCGAGGAAATCAACTTTCCCTCCATGGCCGCATTTTCGAATAAAGGGGCGACCAAACTGGTATTGGTACGCGGTATTAAGGGCGCATTTCCCTTTTATGGCGAATTGGAAACCAAACCTCCTACCGCCGCCGCAGACCTACCAGGACATGGGTGGTGCCTTGGTCGATGCGACCTTGATGCTGCAATTTGGACTTCAGCCGGGGATTCGATCAAAGTGGGCCAGGTTTGCGCTTCCTATTTTGGGTGCGGTTTCATCAGGACCCGGGAGCACTGGCATTACTGCCTCCGTGGCCCCTCCGGTGTACATCCCCTACCGACTGATCGATTCGACCGGGCTGGTACAGGTCGGGAGCAGGGTGGAATACAAAAACTATTTTGTGGCCAATCCGGAGCCCGACTATGTACAATTGGCCAAACAACTAGATGCCATACTCGATGCCGAGAATGCCGATCTTGACACCCATGAATCCACTGGCCGTCAATTGGGGCGCAGGTACGATAACTTTGGCAAATTCTTGAACTTGGTGGCCTTTATCGCCCTTTTATTGGGATGCGTGGGCATTGCCAGCTCGGTGCACATCTATATCAAGGAAAAGTTGGCCTCCGTTGCGGTCCTCAAATGCCTTGGTGCCAGCAGAAAACAGAGCTTCCTGATTTTCCTTATTCAAATTGCCGGGATGGGCCTTGTCGGCGGTGTGATCGGTACGGTATTGGGGCTTTTGTTGCAACAGGCCTTTCCGGTGCTGCTGCAAGAGTTCCTGCCCATTGAGTTACGGTATCCTTTTCCTGGCAACCTGTCATCATAGGCCCGTTGTTGGGCTTTGTGATGTCTGTTTTGTTCGCGTTGACACCCTTGCTGGGAACCTATTATGTTTCGCCCCTGCAGGTATTGCGAATTCAGGAAGGGACTTCCCCCAAGGTGCGCAGGGCCGGACTCTACGTGATGGCCGTGATATTGTTGCTCCTACTGGCCTTTTCCTTTTGGCTATTGAACAACGTGCGTTTCGCGCTTGGGATTTGTGCTTGGGATTTTGGTCGTCTTTTCGGTTCTTGACCGGAATTGCAGTCGTGTTCATGAGGGCCATAAAAAGATTTTTTCCGGCCCATTGGGGGTTTGTTGCCCGACAGAGCCTTTTGAACCTCTACCGGCCCAATAACCAAACTTTGGTGCTTTTGTTGGCCATTGGCGTAGGCACCTTTTTGATCAGTACCCTATATTTCTTCAAAGGACATCCTTTTGGCGAAAACCGCTGTGGAAGGCAGCGACCGAAGCCCCAATCTGATCTTGCTCGATGTTCAAACCAACCAGGTAACGGAGGCCGCCAACAGTATAGAGGGCAACGATCTTACCGGTGATCGACAACATTCCCATTGTGACCATGCGCGTACAGCGGATAAAAGGGAGGGACGTGAACGATATTCGGCAGGATACCACCTCCACGATCAATCGCTGGATCCTTAACCATGAATTTAGGGTGACCTACCGCGATTCTCTCATCGCTTCGGAAACCTTGGCATCAGGGGAATGGAACCCAAAATTCGAAGCTGGGGGGGCCGTACCGATTTCCATTTCAGACAATATAGCCCGTGACGCTCAGGTCACCGAAGGCGACACCTTGGTGTTCAATGTGCAAGGGGTATTGATGAATACAGTGGTCTCCAGTGTCCGTGCGGTGGACTGGGGCCGGATGCAAATGAATTTTTCCGTTATCTTTCCCACTGGTGTTCTGGAAAATGCCCCTCAGTTCCATGTGCTCAGTACAAAAGTACCCGACGACAAATCCTCGGCCAAGTTGCAGCGCGAGCTCGTCCGAAAATTCCCCACGGTTTCCATTATCGACATTCGACAATTACTGAGATTGGTGGAGGGCATCTTGGACAAGATATCCTGGGTCATCAATTTTATGGCCTTTTTCAGCATCCTTACGGGTATTATCGTACTGATAGGGTCGGTTCGCAACAGCAAGTACCAAAGAATCAAGGAAAGCGTTCTATTGCGAACCCTTGGGGCCAAGTCAAATCAGATTTTGAAAATTACGGCCCTGGAATACCTTTATCTTGGGACTTTTGGGCAGTGGAATGGGCCTTGTACTTTCGCTTATCGGAAGTCAGCTATTGGCCCTATTTGTTTTTAAGGCGGTATTTGTTCCATCTTGGGCACCTTTTCTAATATTGGTTCCGGGCATCACGCTTCTGGTATTGTTTATCGGGATGGCCAACAGCAGGAGTGTCCTCAACAGTCCGCCTTTGCAGGTGCTGCGAAAGGAAGGGCAATAATATTCGACCTAGCCGGCCGATTTATTCTTTAAGGGCGAAAGCCTTTATCGGGTTTTCGTAAACCAGTTGGTCGATTTCCTCTTGGGTAAAACCCGATTTGACCAGCTGGGGAAGCAATAGTTCCAAAATACTGGTATAGGGCGTATTATTTCCATTCCGGTAGGTTTCCAGTTGAATGGCACCATTTTTTTCTTCCGCCATCCAGCCATCGTCCTGAGAAAGCAACAATCTCGATAGGAGTTTGCTTTGCTTCATCATTCCGATCATTTCAACATACTTTGCCATTCCCTTTTCATTTACCCCGTCGAGACTGATCCAAACGCCCTTTTTGGCCAAGGCTTCCCGTTCCCCATGGCTGGCATTCTGGGCGTGCACCCAAATCATGGCCGATGCCCGTACGCCTTCGCTCGCAAGGATTTCAAATTCCGAATTTGCAGCAGTGGCGTCACCGGTATGCATTGCGATGGTAAGGCCGCTCTTTTTGTGCAGGAGGAGGGCGGCCCGAAGCAATTTGGCCTCTATTTCATCAAGGGGTCCGTTCCCGACCCCTAGTTTGATAAATCCCGGTCTGATACCAGAACCGCCTATCCCTTCCTTCCATTCCCGTTCCCATCGTTTTGCAATGGCTTCGGCAGTTTCGGTATATGCATGCTTTGGAAGAAATTTTTTATCCACGGCCGAGTAGTATCCCGTATTGGTAACCATGGCGATACCGGATCGTTCCGACAGGGTTTTGAGCAATTCCACATTTCTGCCGATATGGTAATCGGGCGTACATTCAAAGAGTAGTCCGACCCCCGATTGCTTCAATTGAAGTAGATGGGGCAAAACCAACTGTCAATGGCATCCGTTCTGTCCGGTAACGGTGTTCCAAAAGTTGTTCAGCCCCCAAAAAGTCGGTAATGACATGTTCATGGGGAAAAATCTTCCCAAAGTTTTGAATGGGCATCTTGCCCGATACGGTCATAATATATTGTTCCGAACTTGTCCCCTGTGGATAAGGGCCAAAAAGGCATCAACCCCGAACAAAACAATAGTAGAAATCGCCTTATAAACAGCATCATTATGGGAATTGAATATTAGTTGGATTTAAAATAACAAAAATTATTGAGGGAGTGCAAATACGGATAGTGGTATTGGAGGGCGGTGATGGGAAGCACCATTGCAAGGACTGATGATTTGTTCCTTCAAGTTTTGGTCAAAATCAATGGATTCATGACTTTTAAAGGCCGATAAGACATCTTTTTCTCCATTTTGGCCATAGATCCATTTTTACCGCTTAGTTTTGCCCCTTCAATAGGAAAAACCATCCAATGGCCGGTTTCGACGATTTTAAAATATCAAACACCCTCCGACATGCACTTGACGATCTGGGATTTGTGCATCCTACACCGATACAGTCGGAATCGTTCTCCGTGGTCCTTTCCGGAAAGGACGTGGTTGGCATCGCACAAACCGGAACGGGTAAGACCTTTGCCTATTTGTTGCCCATATTGCAATCGCTAACATTTTCAAAACAGGTTCAGCCGCGGGTTTTAATACTCGTCCCCACGCGGGAATTGGTCCTCCAGGTGGTCGAAGAGATTGAAAAGCTTGGCAAATATTCGAGTATCACGCGTCATTGGCGTATTTGGCGGCACCAACATGAACAGGCATAAGGAAGCATTGGCGGAAGGATGCGATATCGTGGTGGCCACACCTGGACGTTTGTACGATTTGGTCCTTTCCAGGGCACTCCAATTGAAATCGGTTAAAAAATTGGTCATCGATGAGGTCGATGTCATGCTAGATCTGGGTTTTCGTTTCCAGATCACCAATATCTTTGAACTGTTGCCCGAACGTCGGCAAAACATCATGTATTCCGCAACCATGACCGAAGAGATCGAATGCCTGATCAACGATTTTTTTGTCGCTGCCCAAAAAATCACGGTTGCCGTCAGTGGCACCCCACTGGAAAATATTGCACAAAAGGCTTATGCAGTGCCCAATTTTTATACCAAGATCAATCTGTTGCTGCATTTGTTCCAAGATCGGGAAACCTATCATAAAGTTTTGGTTTTTGTGGCCAACAAACGAAGTGCGGACCTGTTGTTCGGCAAATTGGAAGATGATTTCGGGGAAGAGCTGTGCGTCATCCATTCCAACAAGACCCAGAACTATAGGTTGCGCTCGATTAAACAATTCGATGCGGGCAAGAACCGTATTTTGGTGACCACGGATGTCATGGCACGGGGATTGGATCTGGAGGGGATATCGCATGTGGTGAATTTTGATACCCCGCATTTTCCTGAAAATTACATCCATAGGATCGGCCGAACCGGTAGGGCAGCGCAACAGGGTACCTCAATCTTGCTTTTTACGGAGGCTGAAGTGCCATTCAAAAAGGCATTGGAAGCGTTAATGCAGCAAACCATTCCACTTGTGGAATTGCCTGTGGAGGTTGAGATAGCCACCCAATTGGCGCCTGAAGAACAGCCGATCATACTTGAAGCCAACAACCCGCTGCGAACTAGTGGCGATGATGTGCCCGGCCCAAGTTTTCACGAAAAATCTGAAAAGAACAAAAAACAAAATCTAGGCGGGTCGTATAAACGTATCATCAAGGAAAAGTATAAGAAGCCAAAGACCAGGGGCGATAAAAATTTTCACCGAAAACACAAAAAGAAATAGCCTAGTTTCAAATTGAACCACGAGAAGCCGACCATTAACGATTTCCCTACTGTTTCCCAGGAAGAAATTGAGAAGTGCATCAACATTCTTAATCAACTTGTAGCGAATACCGATCAGATTTTCGAAATTCCAAAGGAACAGCGAACCGCATTGCTCAAAGCCTCCGGAATGCTTTCCAGACCCAGTAGGGAGGAATTTTCCAGACGGAAGAAAGACGCCAAGAAGGCAGAGAAGCGAAAAAAAGCCGCCAAGGACAAAACGGCACGTAAGGAGACCGGGATAAGGAATGCCCGTGAAGCCTTGGTTTTTATAGCGCCAAAGCTGCTCCCACTGCAGCAGATCGTCGAAAAAGATCCGCTGCACCTGGCTTCGCCGCGAAACTGTTACGTCTGTAAAACCCTGTACACCCAATTGCATCATTTTTATGACAGTATGTGTACCGAATGCGGCGACTTCAATTACGCCAAAAGATTCCAAACCTGTGATTTGAATGGACAGGTAGCGGTACTTACGGGGGCCCGATTGAAAATAGGCTATCACATCGCGTTGATGTTGCTGCGATCGGGGGCCACCGTGTTGGCCACCACCCGATTTCCCAAGGATGCGGCGCTAAGGTTCGCCAAAGAGGACGATTTTACCCAATGGGGACATCGATTGAAGATCCACGGTCTGGATCTGCGCCACATTCCCAGTGTGGAAATTTTCTGCAACTATCTCGAGCAACGCCATCCCCGCCTGGATATTCTGATCAACAATGCGGCACAGACCGTGAGAAGACCGGCCGGATTTTACCAACACCTCATGCACAATGAAAATTTGCCAATGAGAGCCCTGCCCAAACACGCGGCCGTCCTGCTACAAGACCACCTGAACTGTCTACAGGAATTGAGTGCCTTGTCCAAAGGTGCCCTTATCGATGCGGGCCAAGGCACTTCCGGTGAGTTGGCACGGGACCGAACCGGGTATCGGATTAAGGGCTTCCGCCATGCTATCACAGATTCCCTATAGTTTTGACAATTCCTTGGTTTCGACGGAAGTTTTTCCGGAAGGGGCACTGGATGCCGATTTGCAACAGGTAGACCTGAGGAAAACCAACAGTTGGAGGCTTAAGTTGGGCGAAATCGAAACTACTGAAATGATCGAAGTGCAACTGGTGAATTCCATAGCACCATTCGTGCTCTGCAACCGATTGGCCGAACTGATGAAAAAGGAGCATACCGGTAAAAAACATATCATCAATGTTTCTGCCATGGAAGGCAAATTTCATCGGTTTTTTCAAGGAAGATAGGCATCCGCATACCAATATGGCGAAAGCGGCACTGAACATGCTCACCCATACGGCGGCCGGCTCCTTGGCCAAAGCGGGCATTTATATCAATGCCGTGGATACCGGTTGGGTGACCGACGAAGACCCTGCGGAACTGGCCCGGCGCAAACAGGAACTCCACGATTTTCAGCCCCCACTCGATATTGTGGACGGGGCGGCCAGGGTCATGGATCCCCTGATTGACGGTATCAATACCGGGAAACACTGGTCGGGCAAATTTCTAAAGGACTACCGTCCGATCGACTGGTAAAAGGCAATCCATGGGAATGATCAAAGTGGGACCTTATCATCGATCAAACGCGAGGGGTTAGTTGTTTTTATTTCTTAACTTGTTGATTGCCGGATGATCTGGGCAAAATCTTGACAAGATGCACTATCGTAAATTACCACACACCGACTTGAAGATCTCCATCCATTGGTCTGGGTACTTGGGCCATGGGGAACGATTTTTGGGGGTCGGTCGAAGATCGCGATTCGATAGCGGCCATCCATGCGGCCTTGGATGTGGGCATAAACTTCATCGACACCGCTCCGGCCTATGGTGCCGGTCATGCGGAAACCGTAGTGGGGAATGCCATTGCCCGAAAAAGGGATCAGGTGGTGCTTGCCACAAAGACGGGCGTGATTCGAACCAAGGACAGTTTTATCCGCGATTTGAGCCCCAAGAACATTGTGAAGGACATGGAGGACTCGCTTAGGCGTTTGGGCACCGAGTACATCGATCTGTATCAGATACATTGGCCCGATGCCAATACCCCCTTGGCCGATTCAATGGCAGCGCTCATCAAGTTGAAGGAGCAGGGTAAGTTTCGGTATCTAGGGGTATCCAATTTTTCGGTGGATCTGATCGAGGAGGCACGGCAATTTTCGGATATTGTGAGCCTGCAGCCCCATTTTTCCATGCTGCAACGCAAGATCGAAGCGGAAACCCTCCCTTATTGCTTGGCTGAACAGATCGGACTGATCACCTATGGCACGCTGGCCGGAGGATTGCTTACCGGTAAATACCGATCGCTTCCGGCATTTTCCGAACAGGACAATCGGTCGCGGTTCTATGACTACTACAAGCCCGATTTATGGCCTTCAATACAGGGACTTTTACAACTTTTGGATACGATTTCGGCGAACCACCATTGTACCGTGGCTCAAATAGCCATTGCCTGGGCGGCACAGCAAATAGGAATCACTTCGGTGTTGGTTGGGGCAAAACGCAAAGAACAGGCATTGTCGAACGCCAAGGCGGCACCCATTGAACTTTCAAGTACCGAGTATGAAGCGATAGATCGCTATCTGAAAAAGCATTTACGCCAAGTCGTTTTCTGATTTTTCGGTCCAAGCCAAAATCAAGACTTCTTTTATTCGGCATTCATCAATTCTTCAAGCTCCTCGGGGCTTCTCGGGAGGGCCTTGCCCAATATTTCCCGACTGTTTTCCCTGCACTGGCCAAGTTCCTTCTTTTCAAAAGGCATTTGGGTCAATTCAAAATAATGCTGTTCCGGGGTCTGTGCGCCCAAAGCCATGGCGAATACGGATAGCATCATTAAAAGCTTATATTTCTTATTCATGGTGTTGCTGATATAGGTAATGAAACTCGTATTGCCCAATAGGTCTTGGGAATTAATCAGTTTAGGACTCCAGCATTTTTCCCAAGATTTCCTTCATCATCTTCGCTGCCAAATAAGCCGTCATGTTTTGGAAATCACGATCGGGATTATATTCCACGATATCGGCCCCGATGACTTTCCCTTTCAGCGATTGTATCAGGCCAATGACCTGTCTGGGGGTAAGGCCCCCGGGCTCGTGATGCGATACCCCTGGGGCATGGGCCGGGTCGAAACCATCCATATCGAGGGAAATATACAAAGGGTTGTTGAATTCAAAATGCCGGGTGAGGTCGAGATTTTTCATTTCATGTACTTCCACCCCAAATTTTTGGGCCTGTGCCAACTGGTGCGGATTGAGGGTTCGTATGCCTACCTGCACCAATCGTTTCGCCAGGCCATTTTCCATGATGCGGGCAAACGGACACGCATGGGAGTGGGGATCGCCCTCATATTCGTGATAGAGATCAGCGTGGGCATCGATGTGCAGAATATCCATCCGGGAATATTTTTCGGAGAAGGCCTTGATAATCGGATAGGTAATGGAATGATCACCGCCAAGGGTTAAAATCTTATCGGATTCACCAAGGTGCTTCCTTGTTTTTTTTTCAATATCGAAGTAGTCATCGATCGTGAAATCGCCCTGATCGGTGATCCGATTGCTTTCAAGGTCCATGCCATTTTCGGAATAGAGGTTCATGGATCCACTGTACAAGGCTTCCCGAATTACCGGAGGCGCTTTGCCGGGGCCGATTTGATAAGATGATTTGGCATCGTAACCGATACCTTGTATGATAATTTCTCCCATTTTAGGTTGTGCTACAAGCTGTGATTTTAGGGTTCAATCGACCGTAAGGGGCGGCCCCACCACCTGCATGCCGTGTGCCGCGAAGACTTCGCCTATTTCTTTTGGTGTTGGGGGCGTATCCCATTGATCGGTAATGGCAAAAAAAGCCTCCATTTTACCCGCAGGCAAATAAGATACAATCATTTTTCCTTTATCGGACAGTTGAATGAAAGCATGGGGAACATTCTTGGGAAGAAAAATTGTGTCACCCGCTTGCATGACATATTGATCGACACCTACCTGAAAGCGATAATCCCCCTCGATCACATAAAACCATTCATCCTGTTCTGCATGGATGTGCAAAGGTGGTCCGCCTTTTGGCGTAAGGCCCGTCTGCTCAAAAACCGAAAGTTCGTTAGCCGTATCCGTGCCGGAAATTTTAACATCGAGCACATTCAGCGTTACCCCCTTCATTTTAAAATGTCTGCCAAACCGTGCTTCGCCTGCCTTTACCTTAAAGCCCTTGGTTTGTTGTGATAATTCAAGCGTTTTGGTTTTACCCAACAACACTATCGGTAATGTGGCCATTAGGCCGGTAATCCAGTGACGCCGCTCCATAATCTAAGGTTTTATGTTGTTTGTTGAAAAAGGGGAAATATTGTTGGATTTATGCACCGTTAATGAATTAAATATAGTGAAAGGAAAACACAGCGAGAGACCAAAGGCTTAATCTTGTCCATCATCAGTCACCAAGTGAGGTCGAAAGCCTTTTCAAGTGTCATGTCAAGGCTTGAGTACCATGTTTTGATGTTCATCGTATCGCATGGTCCTTGTAAAACCGAATGCCCTTGGACGATTACAGTTCCGAATCTGCTGCCTTAAGCTTAAGGAATATTCCCAATCCCAAAATGGAAGGTACCCATAGGCCCACAAAAACCGATGTTAAATTGGCATAGAGGACCCACAATACAATGGATAATACCATCGAAAAAAAAGCCGATTCGAGAATCACTTTTTCCCGTTAGTCAAAGTCTATGGTCATTGTCCCATAAATGGCCAGGTTATATTTGCTGTCAGCTGATTTTTCGATGATTGAAAAGGAACCTTCGGCATCGTAGCCGTCGTAAGTGATGCCGATGGAACTATCGACATCGCCGTAGGGCATTGGGGCACCGTTGAATTCGAAAGTAACCTCTGTGGCCTTGTAAGCTTCAAAATTGTTGTAATACAGGTCGAAGATATGGGAACCCTTACCGACACCACTTATGGTGATGATGTCGGGAAACGCAAATCCGGGGTCGCAATCCTGACAATACGTCAAGCTAAATTTCAGCTTCCATTGCGGGAGGTACAGGGTGCTCAAGTCATCACTGACACTTAAAAGGCTAAACTTTGCGTATTCAGGCGTTCTAACCCGGAGGGAATCAGTATTGAAATCAAAAAACACCTCGGTCGTATTGCTGGGTACAATGGTTCCAGGATTGTTGGGTTCTTCCAGTCCCAGTATCCAATCCGCGATATATCCATATTCAGGGGCAACTTCAACACGGTCCACACTTTTTACGATAAGGCGGGCATTGGATTCGTTGGCGTATCCGACAATAGCGATTGTTCCGTCGTCAGAAGTATTTTCGCTGTCTCCCGGGAGAACGGAAATTCCATCGGTTTCACTTGAATTTTCAGAACATTGAAAAATCATGGCCGACAACAGAACCAACAAGAGCAAGTTTCTAGTTTTCATTGTGTTAGGGTTAATTGTTCAATTAAATGTAATTCATTTTTAAATCGGTTTGAAGGCGTTGAATGGGATTTGTACAAAATACATTGGCCTCATTATAATTGGGGAAAAACCCATTATATTTGGTAAAACAGGGGATTCAAAATACGGGCAGGGCAACTGAAAATCAGCAATCTAACTCAAAAAAAAGCTTCCATTTTACCTGGGGGCAAGTAGGATACGATCATTGTACCATGTTCCGATAACTGCACAAAGGCATGGAGCACTTTCCGTGGCAGAAAAATGGTGTCCCAGGTTTTCATTTTATATGTGTCTTCCCCCTCTTGAAAACGATAGGCGCCCTAGAATGTATAGAACTTTTCGTCCTGATTTTCATGGATATGCATCGGGGGCCGAACATGGGCGTGAGGCCGTGCTGTTCAAAAACCGCAAGATCGTTATCGGGATGCGCAACTTTTAAAACTGAACCGTTTCTGATCAAATCGAGATTCGCGGCACTTACCAAAGGGTAGAAATTTAATTACGATCAACCTTAAAGTGATAGGTGATTTTTTTTGCATTTTTGTAGGGCAACCGTTCAAAGTATTTGTTTATGGATTATTTTGTGATCATTTCCGTCCTTGTTTTTCTATCTGCGCTGTTTGGTTATCTCAACACCCGTTTTTTGAAGCTGCCCACTACGATCGGACTGATGGTCATTACCATTGTCTTCACCTTAGGGGTGTTTGCCCTAAGTTATTTCGATGATTCGCTGTTGAACGCCGAACGGTACATCATTTCCCAAATCGATTTTAAGACCGTATTGCTCGATATCATGCTCAGTTTTTTGCTCTTTGCAGGGGCACTTCACACCAATTTTGAACAGCTTAGGGTTCAGCGATGGCCTATTTTGGCGTTTTCCACTTTAGGGGTATTGGTATCGACTTTTTTGGTCGGGTCAATGATGTTCTATGGCCTACAATTGATCGATCTGCAACTTCCCTTTATTCAATGCTTGCTTTTCGGGGCCCTGATTTCACCCACCGATCCCATAGCCGTATTGGGTATTTTGAAACAGGCCGGGGTCCCTAAAAAATTGGAGACCAAGATCGTCGGGGAATCGCTGTTCAACGATGGGGTAGGCGTGGTGGTGTTTCTCACCATTTACCAGTTCGCTGCCCCTTCCAAGGAAAGTATCGGCGCGGTGGACATTTTGGAACTTTTTGGGGTAGAGGTTATTGGAGGGATCCTGTTGGGTTTATTGATCGGATGGATCACCTACAGACTCATGAAATCGATAGATGATTACGATATAGAGGTGATCATCACTTTGGCCGCGGTCATGCTAGGCACCGTTATTGCACAACACTTCCATATGTCGGCACCCTTGGCGATGGTTGCGGCCGGCTTGGTGGTTGGCAACGATACGCTGCGCGACAGTGCGATGTCGGAAGTCACTGAAACCTATGTCGATAAATTTTGGGAGCTGATCGATATTTTGCTGAATACCCTATTGTTCGTTTTGATCGGCATGGAGATTTTGGTCTTGACCTTTAATGTCGATTATATCCTTGCCGGTTTGTTGGCCATCCCGACAGTGTTGCTCTGTCGCTACCTATCCTTGTTTTTGCCCATTAAGTTTTTCAGTGAAAGGCTCGATTTTGTACCCAGGACCAACCTGATCATGACCTGGGGTGGCCTCCGGGGCGGAATTTCCATTGCTTTGGCTTTGGGGCTTACCGAAGCCCTGAACCGCGATCTGTTCCTGGTGGTCACCTATGTGGTGGTAGTGTTCTCGATTATCGTGCAGGGCCTTACCGTGGGCCGTTTGGTAAAAAAGGTGGCGCATTGAAAGGCCATGGCGGGCTAGTTATAATGCCTTAAAACATAAGCCTTTTATGTTGTCTTGTTTCAAGTATATTGAATTCATTGTCAGTTCTCTTTTTTTAAAACAAAATTGGGGCATTGCTGGTACCGGTAGGTTGTGTCCGTCAGAATGGTCATTGACTTTGATTGCCAATCCATCAGTCCGATATGGAATTGCGCCAGGTCCTCATCAAAAAGCTCTATGGCCAACCATTTCCCGTCTTTGCTCCAATCATGCCAACCTTCGTTTTGGGGATTATCGGTGAGTTTCCATTGTGTTTGTCCATCCAGGCTGACCCCGTATAGGCTGTATTTGCCGTTTTGTTTGCTCTGGAAGGAGATGAATTTTTCAGTGGGGTGCAATTTTGGTGTTCCGGCCTTATAACCGAACTTTCCTGAGGTGGTATCGTTTTGGGGATAATGGGTGAGCCTTTTTCGGTTCTTTCCATCCGCATCCATAATATAAATGGCTTCTTCGAAACCGGTTATCAGTTTTGATTTCGTTAGTCCGCCCCGAAAAACGATTTGTCGCCCATCATTGACGAACAATGGATCGGAAAAGTAGGGCATTTTAGGGTCGATCCGATGCAGCAATTTGCCTTTTCGGTCGATGACGTAAAAGGCGGAATCGATTTTTTGGTCGGGCCTTACTATGATCTCGTCGCCATCCTTTCTGCTGCTCATCCAACTATCGGCAAGCAGAAGGTCAGAAATTTTTTTTGGTGATTCGCCCAGATAGTTGGTTTCATAAAGCCTAAAACAGCGGTGGCATGTATCGTTATCGGAAATGAACAGCACCTTGTCGTCATTTGAAAAATAGGTCCATTCCACACCCGGTAAACGGGTGATGTTCTTTTTATCACTACCATCCACCTCCATTGAAAATACTTCATAGTCATCACCCTGTTCATCTATGAGTACGTTGTAGACAATGGCATAATCCTCAAGTTGGGGTTCAGTTCCAACATGTACTTTTTTGCCATCTCCACAGTGCATCATCGATAAGGCAATGGCCGGGATCAGAAGGTACTTCTCCAAATTCATGGGTTACAGAATGGTTTTAATTTTAGGTAAAGCCTTTTATTTTAGCCCGATACAAGGAATTCAGCCTATTATTTGATCTCTTGGACAATAAATTCAACCTCAAGATCTTGGACTTTAGGGTCGATTTCCGGGGTCAAGGTAAAGTAAACGCTCAACATCCCTTTTTCGGTTTTCATCTTAAAAGTGCCCCTAAGTTGATTTTGCGGGACAATGGGATCAGTACTTAGAATGGGGCCTGCTTCCTCCAACAATGCCTCGATTTTGGCCCTCCGATGTTCTCGCGATTCATCGAGGTAAAAATTTTCCGCCAATATTTTGGATTCAAGCTGGCTGTCCCATGTGGTGATCATTTCTGCAAGCTGTTGCTGCCGCTGGGCCAGGATATCCGATATAGGGAGTTTGCGGGGCTGCAGGCCAAGTGAGTCGAACAGTATTTTGGCCAGGTCACGCAGCGGCCAAGGAGAGGTATAGGTAAGGTTGCCAAAGGCCATGAGCCCGATCCCGTATTCGGGATAGAACACATAATTGCTTCCGAATCCCGGTAAGGCCCCGCCATGGCTTACCGAAGTGATTCCCTTGCAGTTTTTTTGGATGCCAAGGCCGAAGCCATAGCCTACCATGATCGGACAGGTGTCGTCGTTCCAGTCTTTCGCTTCACCAAAAAGTCTGCTGAACCGTGGGGTATGCATCTCGCGCAGGGTACTTCTTTTCACCGGCCCTACTTCTTCCGCACTACGGGGCGGCCAGGCGGAAAGATGAAAGCTGACATACTTGCTGAAATCTTCGATTGTGGTGATCAAACCGCCCATGGCCCCAAAAGAGCCGTCATGCAGCATGGGTTCGAGTTTCCAGGTACCGTCTTCCCATCGATAGCCCAAAGCCAGGTCTGCCGCGGGCACCTCATCCACTTCCCAATAGGTATGGGTCATTTTCAGGGGTTTCAATAGGTGCTCGGTAATATATTGCTGAAAGGGTTGCCCCGAAACTTTTGTGACCAAGTGGCCCAGGAGCGCATAGGCCGTGTTGCTGTATTCAAAACTCGTGGAAGGTACGTTCGAAAAGGAAATCCCTTCCGAGACCAAATCGATCAACATTTGGTCGGGTTCATCCAATTGGCGGTCACCCCAGGGATTGTCCTCCGGAAAGCCGGCTGTCATCGTAAGCAGGTTTTCGATATCGATGATCGGACTGTCGCTGGTCGGATAGGTAAGCTTGGCCATTTCGGGAATATACTTTTCCACGGGATCGGTCAACGACAATTTGCCTTCATCCCTTAATTTTAGGACGGCCATTGCCGTAAAACTTTTGGTCATCGAAGCGATGCGAAATGCCGATGTAAGGGTCGCAGGGCGTTTTTGTTCCACATCCAGCAGCCCTGTGGCCGCCGTAGCCACCAATTGGTCCTCCACTACCAATCCGAAGACCACCCCGGGGATATGTTCCGACTGCGCATGCTTTTCGATCAGGTTTTGAAATTCATCCTCCTTGGTCCTGATCAAGGAAATCCGCTCATCGAAATCAAAAGCCTCGGGAAGGTATGACTTCGATACCGAGCGCTCGACCATGGATTGCTCGACCTGCGGACGGGCATCTTGTTTACAGGCACTTGTGACGATCGCGCAACCGACCAAGAAAAGGGCATACCAATTTTTCAAACCGTTTGTATTTAAGTTATTCCGCCTTGTAGACTTCCAATTCTATTTCGATCATGAACTCCGGCAATGCCAGTTCCTTAACGCCCAACCAGGAACCTGCCGGGAATTGCTTGGTGTAAATTTCATTGCGATATCCCGAAAGTTCCAAAAATTGGGGCATGTCCGTGGTAAATACATTTTCGACCACCACATCTTCGAAGGTACAGCCAAAATGTTTTAAGATCTGATCGAGATCCGCGTAACAGTTTTTCATTTGTTGCAAAAGATCTCCGGTCGCCGTTGGTGCGCCCGCATCATCCATGCTTACGGCTCCGGATATTTTAATATCGTTTCCGATTTTAACCGCGTGGGTATAACCATAGGCCTTTTCGGTCTCCGGTCGCAGGCTAAAGTACTCCACGGTTTCTTTAACGGGCAAGGTATTTTGTTCGACCGGCATTTCTTTGATCTGCTGGTGACAGCCTTGGAGTAAAAGTGCCAGTACCAACAACACTTTCAAAATGTGATGTTGAGCAAAGGGAAGTTTCGTGGTTTGCATGGGCAATTGGTGGTTAAATGCCTACTAAGTTCGGGTTTCGGCTATCCCGTTGAGCTTGGGTGGAGGTATTGCTATGACCCAAATAAATATAGTGAAATATCGGATTCCTTTTCTGTCGTATCGACGGCAATGAACACCAAACTTCAAAATCCATAGGATAAAATACGCTTTACTTCGATAAGCCGTGTCGCGATGACAAAACCAATATCGATGAAATTTTGCGCTTCGTCGGTAATTTTTTCAGCCATCGAAAAATGGTGCCATTGGGCGATGGTATACCATCTACAGCGGCTCTTGGCGGTTATCTTTATGTAACCCAAATGTTGCAAATGAAAGCTTTAATCACCTTGATCGTAATATTCACCGTCGGCGCTTCGGCAATGGCAAAAAACCCCACAAGCCATGGTAAAGTTCACACTATTAAAATGGGTATTGTTCTGGATCTTGGCACTGACCGTGCTCACGATAAAAAAGAAATTTCAACGCAGCCCCAAGATGGCCTAGTTCGGTTGTACCGTTCTAAAAATGCCAGGGTGAAAAAAGCCCTTTCCTTCAGCACCAAAGAAACCAAAGCCAAAATGGCTTAAGACTTACGCCTTCAACACCCAAACCCATCAAAAACCTACATCCTTATGATCCTAATCGGACTTATCATCAGCATTGCCCTAATCGTTACGCACGCATGTCTTTTCCCTAGGACCAAAGGCGTTCTAAGACCTTTGGAATTGCCAACGAAAAATGCGGGACGCCAAACACGCTAATAGCTTTGATTATTGGATGCTTCCAGGCATAAGAACCGTAACCTCCACGCATATGGCAGATAGGCCGTTATCCTTTGACGCCCGGCTGTAAAATTTTGTAGTTTGTTTTTTGTTTTTCGGCATCTACCATCTCCTTTACCGATTTCAATAATGCCTTGGCATCATAAACAATACCATCTTTAATGGTATATTTAACCCCGCCTACACGTACCACCTCATTGTCTACGGTTAGCCTAATGGCGCCCGTTCCATAGAGTACTTTCAAATTTTGAAGGGGGTTTTCTTCGACCACCACAAAATCGGCCCATTTTCCGATGGCCACCGTGCCCAATTTATCATCCATACCCAGCGCTTCGGCGCCGTTGAGGGTCGCGGCACGGATCACTTCAAGAGGATGAAATCCGGCCTCACGCAACAGTTCCAGTTCCCTGATATAGGCAAAGCCGTACAATTGAAATATAAATCCTGAATCGGATCCCGTGGTAACGCGACCGCCACGGTTTTTATACTCGTTGATGAAGGTCATCCATAGCTTATAGTTTTCTCGCCAGGCCACCTCTTGTTCGGTGCCCCAATCGTGCCAATACGAGCCATGGGAGATTTTGCTGGGTTGGTAGAATTCCCATAAGGAGGGCATGGTATAATCTTCGTGCCATTCGGCACGGCGTGCCCTTTGAAGATCACGGCTGGCCTCATAAATATTGAAGGTGGGATCTAAGGTGAAGTCGAGGGAAAGCAGTTCGTCCATCACCTTGTTCCAATGTTCCGAGTAGGGCTTGGCGGCCTGTGCCCATAGCCTTCCCGCAAATTCAAACCTATGCTGCTCATTGGCGTAGTTGTAGTCGAGTGGATAGTCCTGCACCGTGCGATCTTCGAACAATGCTTCTGGAAGTCCGTACCAATGTTCCATGCTGGTCAGTCCTGCCCTGGCGGAGTGTAGCACGTTCCATCGTGCCACGTCGAGTTGGGCATGATGGCAGGACGAGCGAAGTGCCAATTTTTTGTTTTCGTCCAGTGCAGCGGTCATGATTTCCGGCGATGCCCCTAAAAATTTAATGCCATCAGCTCCTTTTTTAGCATTTTCCCTGACCCACTCACGGGCCATTTCCGGAGTGCTGATCGGGGTGGTACTGCCCGTGCCAAAGAAGGTATGCGTAATGATTCGGGGTGCCACTATTTCACGGTTCGCACTTTTCTTTTTTAGGTCCAACGTCCATTCCACCCCAGGACCCCCCACTTCCCTCACCGTGGTCACCCCGTGTGCCATCCATAGTTTAAAGACATATTCGGGACTAGCCCCTTGCGCTTCCCCTCCGATATGGGTGTGCATATCGATAAAGCCCGGCATCAGGTACATGCCACTGCAATCGAGTTCTTTACCGCCGGCTTTGAGTTTGGGCCTTTTCGATTCATCGATTTTTACACCGGGGTAGCCTACCACCTGTATATCCTTGATCAGGTTGTTCTCCACCACGATATCGATCGGGCCCTGTGGTGGGGCACCGTTGCCATTGACGAGCATTACCCCGCGGATGATCAATTGACTGTACGGGCCATCACCGTTGAGCGATTGGGCCGAGATTAGCGAAAGTCCCGAGATAAATAGGGCCAGAACGGTTAGCATTTTTTTCATAGGGTTGGCTATTTTGGTTTTCGGTCTGAATGTTTTGTTTTGTTCCAGTTGATTTTCTTTGTGCTTATCGCAACTTTCTTTTGGTTGAAGTACCCCCACGCCAAAAGTGGCAGTGGCAATCGCCATAGGATACGACCCACTAATGTGTGATCAGCGGCTTTACTCCGGTACTTCGATATGCTCGCCCAAAAAGAGGGCGTTGAGGAACAAACGGTTGGTTCCATACCAAGAACCCCGGAAATTGGGATTATCTGCAAATAACACTACCCTGCCCGCGCCGAGCTTGCTCACCAAAAGGGAGGCCGACGGTTTGAGGTACTCTTCCATATTTTTTTTGGTCAGAAAACCATCGATGTGAGGGTTTTTGGCATATTTGGCCACTGTGGCATAATCATTTTTGCTTGGCAACAACCAAACCTCGTTGTTTTTATAGACGGGGATCGACAAATCGTGGTATCCGAAGGCGAGGGGATGTGTAAGATCGAGATCTGCCCTTAGGATCACACCGCCGACACTTTCCTTGCCAATATTTTCCTCTGCATCGACATAGGGCCTCCGAACCGCTATTTTGGTGCTGTCTTTTTTAATCGAATCCTTTTCTTTTCCAGTGAGGCCCTCTTTGACCAATTTTTTCTCGATGGCCCATTTACTGGCCGTTCCAATGGTGATCAGGGTATTTCCCTTGCCCACCCAATCTTTGATTTTGTCTTGTTGTTTTTGGCTGAGCTCGTACCTGCCCGATACCATGACCATGGTATTATAATCTTCCAGCTCGGTACGGTCTAAATTTCGCAACGGTATCTTGGTAATGGGCATATGAACCCTTGTGTCGAGCAGGTGCCATACCTCTCCTGCCTCATAGGAACTGGTACCGTTACCGATGATCATGACCGCTTTAGGCGGTTTCAAGGCCATGACGAAGCGGCTGCCGAGATCAACACCGCCCAAATTGTAGCCCGTATCGATGCCGTATATCGGCACCTGAAATCGCTGTTGTGCCTTTTGCAGCAGCGAATAGACTTCCTGTGCCGACTTCTTCTGCAAGCTGACCGGAAGCACCAGGGTGCCGTAGTCAAAATTTTGCTTCATGCCGCCAAGGTTCACGGTGAAAGGTTTAAAGGCAGAAGAAAGTACCAATTCGTTTTCCTGTAAGAAGTTCAATACCGCAGGAGCATTGTAATCGTTCCAGTTGATCAGGTAGGCATATTCCGAAGACTGTACCGGGGCCACTTTCACCAAATCCTCGGCATTGGTTACTTTCGATCCCAGGTCAAGATTGTTGACCGCCCTGTATTTCATGTTGTAAAAATTGGCGAGCGACCAGGCCGAGGCATCGTAATAAACGCTGTCCCGGTATTGGCTATACGTTTCGAACATGGTTTGTACCATTCGGTGTTGCGGTTGTTGTGTAGGCACCACGAAATTGCCGCCCGATCGGTGCACCTCAATTCGGTGCAACAATAACTTTTCGATAAAGGCCTTGGTACGGTTGGCATCATGGGCATCTCCGAATATGTATCCTTTTATCTTGCCCTTGGCGGCATCGGTTAGGGCACTTTTGAAGAAATCTTGTTGGTACTTCCGCATTTGGGCCTTGTTTTCCACCGCTGCCTTAACGGTGGTAATGCTCGAGGTATATTGGTTTCGGATCGTAAAGGGAAAGGTGATTTCCCCAAAGTCGGTCGTTTGTTTATGCCCCCTTGAGCTGGCCTGTTCGAACAATATTCCGAGCCCGCCTTGTAAATCGGGATATGAGGAACCGTATCCAGGATAGGTGCCGTCGAAAACCTCTTTGGTGAAATACAATGAGCCAATACTGTCCAAAGCCTTGGCATAGTACCTGCCAAAGAGGTTGTTGAGATCGATGTAATTTTCTTTTGGCATGATGGGGTTTAGAGAACCGTTGGTCTTCATCGGTTCAAAAAAGTAAGTGCTTTGGCTGCCCATCTCATGAAAGTCGGTCACCACATTGGGGTACCATTCGTGATACCATTTCAATTTCCCCTGACTTTCGGGATTCACGGCCAAAAGCCAATCCCGGTTTAAATCGAACCAGTAGTGGTTGGTACGGCCTCCGGGCCAATATTCGTTGTGCTCGGCATCTTGGGGGTCGGCTACCAATGGCGAACCTTGATAGCTGTTGGCCCATTGGGTGTGACGGTCGCGGCCATCGGGATTGATGGCAGGATCGATGAAAATCACGGCATTCTGCAAATACTTCAGTATTTCGGGATTGCTGGAAGCAGCAAAGGTATATGCGGATAGTACCGCGGCTTCCGAACTCGATGGTTCATTCCCATGAACGTTATAGGCCAGATTGATAAAGATGGGTAATTCCCCGTAATTGGACACCGTGGCTTTGGGGTCGGTGAAAGCCAAATGCTGTTCCTTTAGGGATTCCAGATTCTTGAGGTGCTCTGGGGTGGTAATAGTGAGCATCACCAATTTTCGGCCTTCATGTGTTTTGCCGTAATAGTTGACCTGAACGCGGTCGGAGACCTCGGCCAATTTCTCAAAATAGGCCACGATCAAATCGTGTCGGGTATGCCGTTCCCCAATACCGTAGCCCAAAAAGGCTTCGGGCGAAGGCACTTGGTCGTTAAAGGGTTCGAATTTTTTTAGGAAATAATCCTGTGCCTGGATTTGAATGGAAAAGCACAGCGTAAACAGGAGTAGATTTTTGAGCATTAAAAATAAATTTTATTTTTCCCTAAATATAGGGATTTACTTAAAAATGGAGTCCCAAAAAATTGTGCCTGCCCTTATTTTTGTGAATTTCATAAACAAGGCATATTTTATGGGGAAATAGGGAAATCTCACCCTTGGTTTTTGAAAGAAAAACGGCAATGTATCAAACCAGGCTGGGTATCTGCTCTCTGATTTCCTTGAACTTAACGATGTAATGGGTGCCTTGTTTGGAAAGGTCGCGCATGATTGAACCTTGTAGTTGACGGGCCAGGTTATGGATGAGTTTTAGGCCCAATGATTTGCTGTTCTTATGATTGGTGGCTTCTGAAAACCCTATGCCATCGTCCCCTATGTTGAGGACGTATTCGTTGTCTTCGCCCCTGCGGAGTTTGATGAAAATCTCGCCCTTGCTGTCGTCGACTATGCCGTATTTGAGCGCATTGGTCACCGCTTCATTGATCAAGAGACCCAATGGGATCGCCGTGTCGATGTTCAATTTAAGATCGGGAATATCGATGTCGAGCGAAATATTGCTACTGGTGCCTTTAATCGATCGCACCAGGTATTCGGCAAGGTCCTGTACATAGGTTTTGTACTGTACTTTGGAGATGTCTTCGCGCATATAGAGCATTTCGTGCACCATGGCCATTGAAATCACCCTGTTTTGGCTGCTTTTCAAAAGGTCTTTTACCTTGGGATCCTCATTGTTCCTGGCTTGTAGGCTCAACAGGCTCGATACGGTCTGCAAGTTGTTCTTTACCCTATGGTGAACTTCCTTGAGCAAGGTTTCCTTCTCCATGATCTTTACTTCCAGCTGGTCCTTGGTCTTGTAGAGGTTATGGTGGGCGTGCAATAAATTCTTGCCAAAAACGCCACCGAGCAGGTATACCGAGAAAAGCACACTTAAGAGGGCAAAAAGATTTTTCGATTGCTCGGGCACCACATTGGCCACAAAACTGAATTCGGCTATGCTTTGGGAGTATATCAATACTATGATCAACAGGTTGAGGTTGAGATAAAGCGAACCATAGGCCTTGGTAGTGATATAGCCTGCCACCACGATCAAGGCGAGGACAAAGATAAACGGACTGTTGATGCCCCCGCTGTATAAGGTTATGGTGATTGCCCCTGCAAGGGTCATGATTGAAACGATATTATAGGTAAGGGTCAGATTTTTATGGGAACGGTACAAAAACGTATTGGCCAGATTTAAAATACCAAAGGCGAAAAACACATAGGGAATCACTTTTGTAATGCCCAGAACAAAGAGGCAAAGCACGCCGAAAAGCAGGGCAAATATGGAGGTGAAGTAATTGACTTTCAAGATCAAACGCGCTTTGTCCCTTAACCGTTCTTCCAATTTGCTGTTCTGTTGCATGGTGGGCAATGTATTAAAAGATTGCATCAGTTTGGGTCGCTACCACGAATTGATGGCGTTTTATGATGTAAAGCTAAATATGTTTTGGTAAAAATTCCAATTAAAATGGCGCATATTTCTGAAATCCATTTTGAAGTTCGGCGGTTCTTCGCCGATATGGGCGGCCCGGAAATCCATTCGATTTGAACGAAGTGCCAATGCCATGGGCCTGTCATGTGCGTTTGGCCAGAGGCTTGAGGTCGGTTAGCGAGTCGATTTTTATGGCCTGCCCGGTTTCGATGCTCTTGCAGGCAGCGATCCCGATCAAACACGACATGGCACCATCACGAACCCCGGCGCTGCGGCCGAATTCATCGATGCTATCGGGGGTTTTGAAAATCTTGTCCTGTAAACGCCCGTCGCCGCCGCCATGGCCACTTCTTTCCATGAGTACGTTCACCTTTTCGAAATCTTTCCAGAGTTTGTGCACGATAATGGGCTCTATGTCGAACACCTCTTGGTTGCCCTGGTTCATTTCTTGGGCATGCAGGTCGGCCTGGCTCAGGGATGCTTCTTTATTATATGGGATGTCCATCCAAGCTTCTATCCGGCCTTCCGTACCGTTGAATGCGGCGCGCCAGCCCTCAAGCGGCGAGTAGGTGGTGAGCGAATAATTGAGTACGGTGTTGTTTGCATATTTTACCTGGGCCGACATCTTATCATAAATGTCGATTTCTTCCCTGAACAAGCAGTTGTCCCTGATGTAACCATCGGCATGCTCATGGTCTACATACAGTTTTTTCGATTGTTCGTCGGCCATGATGTCCCAGTAAAAATCACATTTTGCCTTATGGTCACAGCTTCTGCAGTTGTTGCTCCTGAAAGGGCCATTTTTCCCATAGAATTCCAAATCGCCATAGGCGAATACTTCCTCCGGTTCCGAATCGATCCACCAATTCAAAAGGTCGAAATGGTGGGTGGCCTTGTGTACCCATAGCGATCCACTACTGGCCATTTGGCCATGCCATCTCCTAAAATAGGAGGCGCCATGATAGGTGTTCAGATACCAATGGAAATCGACTGAGACCAATTTTCCAATCGTTTTTTCCTTCAGGAGTTCCTTTACTTTGGTCGCATAGGGAATCCAACGGTAGTTGAAGCCCACGATCAGGTTCTTGTCCGATTTTTTTTCCGCATCCAAAATGGCCTGGCACTTCATTGCCTCCGTGGTAAGTGGTTTTTCGGTGAGCACGTCGCATCCCATTTCCAATCCCTTGATAATGAATTCGTGGTGTGTTGAATCTTTGGTGGTCACGATTACCAGGTCGGGTCGTGTGGCGTTGACCATTTTTTCGAAATCGATAAAGGTGGGGCAAGCGGTGCCAATGTACTTTTTTCCATATTCCACCCGACTCGGATTGATGTCGCAAAGCCCTACAAATTCAAGGATATCGGAATATTCATCCATCAAGCGCTTTCCCCAAAAAGTGGTTCCTCTGATACCTGTTCCTATGAGCGCTATTCTCAACTTTTTTGTAGTGCCAAAGTCAAATGCATGAAGGGGTAGGGCCGTACTTGCCGCCAACATGCTGATGGAGGTCAGGAATTTTCTTCTGGAAGACGTCATATGTGGTATAGGGTTGCTTTCCCTAAAGATAGTAAATTATAGTTTTTGTTTTTGCACTGGCAAGGGACCTGCGTGAAATAAAAAGGCGGCCTGTTGAGGCCGCCTTATAGCGTGATTATGTCTATGTTGTTCATTGTTCCGTCAAAACCCATTCCCCTTTAACGATCAAGGGTTCGGCCTGTTTGTATTTTAAAGTTTTGTTTTCTCCAGACATCACATGTTTGATGGTCACCCGGTCATTTCGGCCAATTTTTGGATGATCTCGAACAATGGTTTCCATCACCTGTGTCGCTGGCCTTGGGTATTTCCGGCAGCCCGGTTTCTGTGCCGCACGTTCATCCATGTTTGGTATTTCGGCTTTTCTGGTCTGTAAGTTTTTCTTTTTGACGGGCCTCGTTTCTTGCCTCATGGTATTTCCCCTGGGTTGCACTAGGTAATTCACCCTTAAACAAGAAGGAAATCACTTCTTTGTTCACCTGATCGATCATGTACTTGAACAGTTCAAAGGCCTCAAACTTATAAATCAACAGCGGGTCTTTTTGTTCATGGACCGCCAATTGTACCGATTGCTTTAACTCATCCATTTTTCGTAAATGGGTTTTCCAGGCATCGTCGACAATGGCCAAGGTGATGTTTTTTTCAAAATCATTGACCAATTGCTTACCATGTGATTCATAGGCATCCTTTAAATCGGTAACGACCTTGAGCGTTTTAATGCCATCGGTAAAAGGCACAACGATACGTTTAAATTTATTGGCATTGTCTTCGTAAACATTTTTAATGACCGGAAAGGCGATTTGAGCATTGCTTTCCATTTTTTCTTTATAATGGCTAGACCGCTTTATAAACGGTGTTCGCAATTTCCTGCACGCCCAACTTCCCAAATTCATTTTCCGAAATGGGTGAGGTGCTCGAGAAATATCTGATCAATTCAAATTCGAAATTTTTGAAATCGTTGGCCGCCTTGTTGGTTTCCGCAATCACTTCGCACGTGTCATAAATCATATTGGCGATGTCTACCTTAAGCGATCACCCTGTAGTGCATGGCGTCTTCGTTTGTAGACCACTTCGCGTTGGGCGTTCATCACGTCATCATATTCCAACAAGCGCTTACGGACACCAAAGTTGTTTTCCTCTACTTTTTTCTGTGCGCGTTCTATCGACTTTGTCATCATGGAATGCTGTATCACTTCACCTTCTTTTAATCCCATACGGTCCATCATTTTGGCAATCCGATCAGACCCGAACAAACGCATCAAATTGTCTTCCAACGACACATAAAATTGTGAAGATCCTGGATCTCCCTGACGACCTGAACGACCACGTAACTGCCTGTCGACCCTTCGCGAATCGTGACGTTCGGTGCCCACAATGGCCAAACCACCAGCGTTTTTAACTTCTTCGGCCAGCTTGATGTCGGTACCCCGGCCTGCCATGTTGGTGGCAATGGTCACCACCCCTGATTTTCCTGCTTCAGCCACAATATCGGCCTCTTTTTTGTGGAGTTTTGCATTCAAGACGTTATGATCGATTTTACGAATTGCCAACATTTGTGCCAATCAGTTCAGAGATTTCAACCGAAGTGGTACCGATCAAGACCGGCCGTCCTGCTTGTGATAGATTGGTCACTTCATCGATGACGGCATTGTATTTTTCACGTTTGGTCTTGTAGACCAAATCGTTCCGGTCGTCCCTGGCAATAGGTCGGTTGGTCGGGATTTCAACCACATCCAACTTATAGATTTCCCAAAATTCACCGGCTTCGGTCACCGCAGTACCGGTCATTCCCGCCAATTTGCGGTACATTCTAAAATAATTTTGCAAGGTTACCGTGGCAAAGGTTTGGGTGGCATCGCCTCGATCTTCACATTTTCCTTGGCTTCAATGGCTTGGTGCAAACCGTCTGAATAACGGCGACCGTCCATGATACGGCCTGTTTGCTCATCGACGATCATGACTTTATTTTCCATGACCACATATTGCACATCCTTTTCGAACAGGGTATAGGCCTTTAACAATTGGCTCATGGTATGGATACGTTCGCTCTTCACCCCAAATTCCTTGAACAGGTCTTCTTTGAGTTCGGCCTCCTTTTCTATATCGAGGTCCTGGTTTTCAATTTTGGCGATTTCGACACCTATATCAGGCATGACAAAGAAATCCCTATCGCCTTCACCTGACAGATAATCGACACCCTTGTCGGTCAGTTCGATCTGGTTGTTTTTTTCATCGATCACGAACAACAGGTCCTCATCTACCTTCGGCATTTCCCGGTTGTTGTCCTGCATGTAGAAATTCTCGGTCTTTTGAAGCAATTGCTTCACGCCCTCTTCGCTCAAAAATTTGATCAGGGCCTTGTTTTTGGGAAGTCCCCGATGCACGCGCAATAATAGGAACCCGCCTTCTTTGGTGTCTCCCTCGGCAATGAGTTTTTTGGCTTCCGCCAGAACACCTGTCAGATGCTGGCGTTGTTTCTGTACAATATCGGCGATCTTGGGCTTCAATTCGTTAAATTCGTGACGGTCACCTTCCGGTACCGGACCGGAAATGATCAACGGGGTACGGGCATCGTCCACCAAAACCGAATCCACCTCATCGACGATGGCATAGTGGTGCGGTCGTTGCACCAGATCCTTGGGGGTGTGGGCCATATTGTCCCTCAGATAGTCGAAGCCGAACTCATTGTTGGTGCCGTAAGTGATATCGGCCATGTAAGCGGCCCTGCGACCTTCTGAATTTGGTTTGTGGTGGTCGATGCAGTCTACCGAAAGACCATGGAATTCAAAAATGGGCGCCATCCAGGCACTGTCCCTTTTGGCGAGATAATCGTTCACCGTGACCAGGTGACAACCTTTTCCGGCCAAAGCGTTGAGGTACATAGGCAGGGTGGCGACCAAGGTCTTTCCTTCCCCGGTCTGCATTTCTGCAATTTTGCCTTGGTGCAGCGCAATACCACCGATCAGCTGTACATCGTAATGTACCATATCCCAGGTGACTTCCTTTCCTGCGGCATCCCAAGAATTTTTCCAGATGGCCTTGTCCCCGTCGAGCGACACGTAATCCTTGGTGCCCGAGAGTTTCCGGTCATATTCCGAAGCGGTTACCATTAGCGTTTCATTGGCCACAAAACGTTTGGCGGTTTCCTTGACCACGGCAAAGGCTTCCGGAAGGATGTCGTTTAAGGTGGCCTCGGAAATCTTATAAACTTCCTCGTTCAATTTATCGATCTCTGCATAGACTTCCTCATTTTTATCGATATCGTCAGAGGCTTTCACTTGTTCTTGCAGTTCTTCCATCTTCCCGTTCAGCGATTTGCAATCCTCTTCCAATCGTCTCTTGAAGCTATTGGTCTTTTCCCTTAGGGCATCGTTGTCTAGTTCCTCCAGCTGGGTTTCGAACGATTTTATTTTTTCGACCAAGGGCTGTAGTTGTTTGACGTCTTTTTTGGACTTGTCCCCTACGAAGGCCTTCAGTACTTTATTTAATATACTCATAATGATGATGCTGTTTAAGATGTAACCCGGTGTGAATCGGGTCTAGGTGAATGTTATGGGCTTCTTGAGCGTCAGATAGGGCAAAAGCCGTTCCAGTTTCCAATTCTATGGATTACTGCCATTTCAACTGTCAAAATTACATAAAAAAAAAGCCTCCATGGAGACTTTTTTGTTGCAATTAAGTTAATCTTATTAATATTCGTCCTCGTTCCAGAGGTAATCTTCTTCAGTAGGGTAGTCTGGCCAAATTTCTTCGATGGACTCATAAATCTCACCGCCTTCCTCTTCCATGGATTGCAGATTTTCGACCACTTCCAAAGGCGCGCCTGTTCTAATGGAGTAATCTATCAATTCATCTTTCGTCGCGGGCCAAGGGGCATCGCTCAGGTAGGATGCCAATTCTAATGTCCAGTACATATGTGGGCTTTGGTTTTAAAATTTTTGCAAAAATAATTTTTAAAGGCAAAAAGTCAAGTTTTTTCCCGACTATTTTGATTTATTTATCAACAATAATTTTGCCATTATATTGTATTAACGGATAAATAACAAATTTATTCGCCTTTATTCTTCGGAATCCATTTGATTTCCTCGACTTTCAGGTCGTTCGATAACTTGCGGGCCAGAATAAAGAGATAATCGGAAAGACGGTTCATATAGCACAATACCTTGTCGTTGAAAGGTTCGTGCTCATGAAGCAGGGTGGCCATGCGCTCGGCCCTTCTACAAACCGTGCGGGCAATATGACAGTATGACACCGTTGGATGTCCCCCTGGCAAGATAAAATGGGTCATTGGCGGCAAGTGTTTGATCCATCATATCCATTTCCATTTCCAAAAGTTCCACATCGGCATCCATGATCAACGGAATATTGAGGCGTTCCTTTCCGTTTTTCAGCAGTGCCTTTTCAGGTTCTGTGGCCAAAATGGCCCCACGGTAAATAGTTTGTCCTGAATCGATTGCAAGATGGCCTTGAATGTGCCCATCTATGGGTTGGTCGCGGAATCAATCCCAACCAGGAGTTAAGTTCGTCGACAGTGCCATAGCTGTTGATTCTGATGTGGTGCTTGGGGACCCTCGTGCCTCCAAATAGGGAGGTAATGCCTTTGTCGCCTGTTTTGGTGTAAATTTTCATGAAGTTGTCTATGGGGTTTAAGGGATTATCGACTTCTTGCCTCACGAACGACTTAAATCGGTATTCATGAGGTATCCTTGCTTCCTATTTCTTTTCATCCCTTCGTTTATAGTCCCCCATGAATCTTTTCGAACTTCGCTTTTTCGATTTGCTCCTATTGGTCATAGTGAGAAAAAGGTACACCAAAAAGACCCCGCCTAAGACGATGTAGATGGTATTATCCATGCCATGCTGAATTGTGGCCTAAAAATAAGGGTTTATATCCGAATCTTAAAATGTTCCTTGGCCTGTTCTTTGCGCAGGAAGACGACACCGCAATAAAAGAGATCCAAGGTTACCCTCACCATGGGATGTGCTTTCAGTTGTTCCCAGGACGCATCTTTGTGGGGGACATCGACCAAAATTAAGGTGTCGTTATGGAGTTTGTCACAATCTTCGAGAATTGGCCAAAGGTTTTCGATTTTGCCTTTTTGGGCAACAATGAGGTCGTAGGGCGGCACTCCAAAATGGAGGTTCGGAAATTGGGAACGGATCTGGCCTATCACGACATTTTGCTCTCCAAGGATCAAGAGATGGGTTGCCGAAAAATAACCGATGCTCTTCAAAAGTACATCCCGCATGTGATTGCGATGCAACCTTGGCTTTTTATAGAGACATACGGTAACATAGTTGTAAACAAAGGGGGAGTGCACGCCATGATGATTGCTCGATCCGGCACGAAATGTCAAATATTTGAACAAATTTATCATTTTTCTTGGTTCCGTACCCAGCTGTTCCTGATTCTTTGATTTGCAGAACAGAGGGGCACCGAGGGGATTATGATCGACCTTCCAATAACGTTGATAGTTCGAACCAGCGTTCGGTCTTGGCTTCCAAGGTGTCGGTGAGCTGTTTCAAGGCGATAGACAATGTATCGATTTCCTCTCCCGATAGGTCACCTTGGGCGAATTTTTGTTGTAGCTGTTCCTTTTGCTTTTCGAGTTTTTGGATTTCTTTCTCCAGCTGTTTGTGCTCTTTCTGTTCGAGGTAGGAAAGCTTCACCGAACTGTCTTCGGCCCTCCAGCTGTTCTTTGTCGTTCCGTTATCGTTCATCGCATCCTTTTCGGCACGACTTTCGATCAAAGCACTGTCTTCATAGGCGCGAAAATCGGAATAATTGCCCGGAAAATCCTCTATCACGGCGTCCCCCCGGAAAACGAAAAGGTGGTCCACTATTTTATCCATAAAATAACGGTCGTGGGATACCACCACCAGACATCCCGGAAAATCCAACAAAAAACTTTCCAATACGTTCAGGGTAACGATATCAAGATCGTTGGTAGGTTCGTCCAAAATCAAAAAATTGGGATTTTGGATCAACACCGTACACAGATAAAGCCGTTTTCGTCTCCCCACCACTTAGTTTTTCGACATAATCGTATTGTTTTTTACGGTCGAACAAGAAACGTTCCAATAATTGATGAGGCCGAAATCTGCCGGCCTTTCATCAAGGGTATATAATCGCCGAACTCCCGGATCACGTCGATGACTTTCTGCCCTGGTTTAATATCTATGCCTTTTTGGGTATAATAGCCAAATCTGGTGGTATCGCCAACGACTATCTTGCCGCCATCAGGCTTTTCGATGCCGGTCATCAGATTTAAAAAAGTCGTTTTGCCAGTGCCGTTCTTTCCGATAATGCCGATACGTTCGCCTTTGTTGAACGTATAATCGAACTTGTTCAAGATGGGTTTTCCAGGAAAGGATTTGACCAATTTATGCAGTTCCAATATTTTGCTGCCCACGCGCTCCATGTTGATTTCGAGCTGAACCTCATGTTCTTTTCTGCGTTGTCCGGCCTTTTCTTTTATGGCTTGGAAATCATCGATGCGCGATTTCGACTTGGTGGTCCGTGCCTTGGGTTGCCGTCGCATCCAGTCCAGTTCTTTTTTGAAGAGCTGCTTCGATTTGTGCTGTTCGGTGGCCTCCTGTTCCAAACGTGCTTCCTTTTTTTCAAGATAATAGGAGTAGTTGCCTTTGTAGGGATATAGAGTGCCATTGTCCAATTCGATGATTTCGTTGCACACCCGTTCCAAAAAATAGCGGTCGTGGGTGACCATGAACAAAGTGATGTTCTCCTTGGCAAAATACTGTTCCAACCATTCGATCATCTCCAGGTCGAGATGGTTGGTCGGTTCATCGAGGATCAGAAGATCGGGCCGGTTGATCAACGCATTGGCCAAGGCCAGGCGTTTTTTTTGGCCTCCGGACAATAACGCTACCCGCTGATGCAGGTCTTCCAATTTAAGTTTGAAGAGAATCTGCTTGTACTGGGTCTCAAAATCCCAAGCATCGAATCGTTCCATGGCCTCGAAAGCGTGCTGGTAGGCATCTTCGTCTTCAGGGTGCTCCAAGGCATGTTCGTAGCGCAAAATAACCTGCAGTACCTCATTGTCGGAGGCAAATATCGTTTCCTCGACGGTTAAGTTCGGGTCAAGATCGGGTTCCTGTTCCAAAAAAGATATCCGAATGCCCTTTCGGTAATTCACTTTTCCGGTATCCGGCGCATCAAGACCTGACATAATGTTTAAAATGGAGGTCTTTCCCGTACCGTTTTTTGCGATGAGGGCAATTTTTTGATCTTTGTTGATACCAAAGGAAATCCCTTCGAACAGCACCAGTTCGCCAAAAGACTTTGAGATATTTTCTACGGTAAGTAGGTTCATTTATTTTTTATAATAACATTTTAATTTGAAAGGGCCTGTCTAGGGATCTTGTTATGCTGGTTTTGCGATCTCCTCCCTGTAAAAATCACCTTTGAGCAAATAGCCATATCGAAGGGCAAGGGCGAGTATGACAAAACCGATCAGGGGCGAGAACGATTGAATGGCAAAGACCCAAATGATCAGGGTTAGGACCAACAGTCCCAGAACCGTGATCAGATAGTACTTGAACCATATGGGCAGGCGATTTTTACGCAATAGGCAAAATGCCGCCAACAGGTTGGGGGCAAAAGCCCAAAGGGCATTGAAATTGTTGGCCGTGGCCGTATGGTCGGTGCCCCACCAAAGAAAAAGTATCAGGAGTCCGGCGGCACCGGACACCAAAAAAAGCATAAAATCGAGCCAACGGGCCCTGCCGTTCTTTTTGTGATCGAGATAGGTGACGACGATAACAAAAAGCAATAGTACTGCAAGCCAGAATATGGGTGTTGCCAACAAATTCGAAGTGCGCTCCACAGGCCGTTCTTCGAAAAGGGTACGCTCACCGGAAACCAAAGGATGGCCATTTAGGGTGGTATATGGCAATTGTTTAAAGACATAGATAGGGAGGAACAAATGTTGCCATGGCGTGGCTTTTTTGTCGATGACCGCACCAAGGGCGAGGTCAATGCCAAAATTTGACCAGGAATTCAACTCCAGGTTTTGGTGGATGAGCTGCCGAAAGGTATAATGGTCAGAAAGGTGCTTATAATTGAACTTCAACTTGGGCCCCAACACTTTTTTAAGGGCATCGGGCACACGGGTGGAACAATTGTCGAACAAAAAGTCATATTTATAATATCGGTTCTCCGGCAAATAGTTGTTTTCAAGAAACTGTAAGATCGATTCGCGCTCCGGTAAAGAAAGGTCAAGAACCTGCTCTTTCACCCAACGGTTTTCGAGCTCGTATCCGTACAGAAACGCGTCGAATTGCTGTCTGCCCAACCTATAGTCGAGCTTTCCGCGGGTGAATTTGGTATAGAAGTTAGGGTCTGAAAAATCGAAAAGTCCGTAATTATATACCACATCCAACCCCAATGACGGATCTTGGACCCTAATGGCACTATGTCCGAATTTGGCGTACAATTCATCGGCCGTACCCACGGTTAGGATGCTTACCTGGGCGGCGGGCGATAATTCGATTTGCTGGCAAAGCGCCCTTCCATAGTGGAAAAACACAAGCAGCACGACAAATTTTGCACAACGCATTCTATGGGCAGTTTTAAAAGTCTGGCAAATATCCGAATAAAATAGTGGATGAAACCTCTAGATCAAAAATTGTATTATTTTTACCCAAACCACCACCAAATGAAGGCCCATATACCCAACTTCATCACGCTCCTGAATATTATGTGTGGTTGTATCGCTACGGTCTTCGCCGTACTGAACCAATTGGAGTTGGCGGCAATCTTTGTTTTTTTGGGTATTTTCTTCGATTTTTTTGATGGCTTGGCGGCGCGATTGTTAAGGGTACAGAGCGATCTGGGCGTGCAGCTCGATTCCTTGGCCGACATGATTACCAGTGGTTTGGTGCCAGGGATCGTTATGTTCCAGCTTTTGGGCATGTCGATGAGCGGGGGTTGGAACCTCGATTTTTCCGCAACGAACGCAGCATCGGTTTTCGGAAGTGCCGATGGTATTAGACCACTGCCCTTCTTGGGCTTCTTGATCACGCTGGCCTCGGCCTATCGACTGGCGAAATTCAACCTCGATGAAAACCAGGCCAATTCCTTTATCGGATTGCCCACACCGGCGAACGCATTGTTGATTTTATCTTTCCCATTGATATTGATGTACCATCAAAACGAGGTGCTCAACAGTATTATTTTGAACCAATGGTTCTTGATAGGCACGACCTTGTTGAGTGCTTTCCTCTTGAATTCCAAGATTGAACTTTTTGCGCTTAAATTCAAAAACTGGAGTTTTAAGGACAATGCGCTTCGCTACACGTTTATAGTCGTAAGTTTGGTTTTATTGCTCACCTTGCGCTATTTGGCCATACCTGCCATTATTGGCTTTTATTTGATCAGTTCTTTCTTGGATGGTTTGAACGGGAAGGCAAAGCGGTAAGTCCAAAAATCTTATACCTTTTTAAATGCTTTCGAAATTAGGGGAAAAATTTACCGATTTCTTTAAAAGGAACATGCCCGACGCTTTTGTTTTTGCATTGGTGCTCACCTTGTTCACCGGGTTGCTCGCCTTTTTTTGGTTGGGGGTGGGGCCTTTAAAGATTATCCGGTCTTGGTATGATGGTTTTTGGACCCTCCTCGAGTTCGGGATGCAAATGGTGCTTTTGATCGTGACCGGCTACAGTATTGCCCTTTCAGATGTGGTTGAAAAGGGAATCGATCAGCTTGCGCGTTTTATAAAAAGCCCAAAACAAGTATATTATCTAGTGGTCTTGGTCGGATTCCTATTATCCATGGTGAGCTGGGGCTGGGTCGTCATTGCCGGTGTACTGGCCCGTGAACTGGCCCTTAGAATCCGTGGCATAAATTATAATTACCTGATTGCGTGTACCTATTTTTCCCATATTGGTTGGGTCACGGGCATGTCCAGTTCCATTCCGTTGCTATTGAATACCGATAAAAATTTTATGATCCAGAACGGACTTTTAATGTCCACCATCCCCACCTCCGTGACCTTGGGTTCTTTGCTCAATGTTGGGATGATCGTCATCATGTTGCTTTTGGGACCACTGCTCATGTATTGGCTTGCCCCTAAAGAGGCGGCGGAAAATGATCTGATCGATCTTTTGGAATCAGAAGCGGAGCCCTCACAAATGGGTATCAAAGCGGAAGCCGAAAGCTTAAAACTTCCGTTCAGGGCTTTATCAGACAGGCTCAATAATAGTGTTGTCCTACAGTATGTGATTGCCGCAATGGGCCTGGTTTATATTGTATTCCACTTTGGCACAAAGGGCCTCGACCTGAATTTGAACATCATGATCTTTGTATTTATCGTGTTCGGACTTTTGTTGCACAAAACCCCCATGCGTTATGGCATTTCAATGAAGCGAGCCAGTAGCAACATTTCGGGCATTTTGTTTCAATATCCGTTTTACGCCGGAATCATGGGCATCATGACCTTCACGGGCTTAGGTGCCGCCTTTGGTAAACAGATCGCCTTGGTGGCGACGACCGACAGCTATCCGTTCTTTGCTTATATATTGGGTGGTGTGGTGAACTTTGCCATTCCTTCGGGAGGAGGGGAATTCGCCGTTATCGGCCCGAGCGTTCTCGAAGCGGTGCAGCAGTTGGGGACCGGTCTGCCCGCAGCCGAGTTAACTGAAATGATGGCCAGGGCATCGATGGCGTTGGCTTATGGGGAAGGCCTTACCAATCTATTGCAGCCCTTTTATCTCCTGATCCTTCTCCCGGTGATGGCCAAAGGCATCAATGTACAGGCCCGGGATGTGATGGGCTATCTGGTGATACCTTTTTTATGCTATTTTGCCATCCAGATCCTTATGGTACTTTGGGTGCCACTATAGAAGACCGTTGATTTGATTTGAATGCTGTATGAAGTGCGGAATGGGTTAAAAATCCAACTTCTTTTTCCGAAGTTCAAAGTTCTGTCCCAAATATACCTTTCTTACCATTTCGTCCGCGGCCAGGTCTTCCGGAATACCCGATTTGAGGATCCCGCCCTCGAACATAAGATAGGAACGTTCGGTAATGGCAAGGGTTTCCTGAACATTATGGTCGGTGATCAGAATACCGATATTTTTATTTTTGAGCTGGGCAACGATGCGCTGAATGTCTTCCACCGCGACAGGATCTACCCCCGCAAAAGGTTCGTCGAGCAAGATGAACTTTGGATCGGTGGCCAGGGCACGGGCTATTTCGGTCCGGCGCCGTTCGCCTCCTGAGAGCAGGTCACCGCGATTTTTCCTGATATGCCCCAAACCGAATTCCTCGATCAGCGATTCCATCTTCATCAATTGTTCCTTTTTGCTCAACTTGGTCAGCTGCAGCACGCTCAAAATATTTTTTTCGATGCTGAGCTTTCGAAACACCGAAGCTTCTTGGGCAAGATAGCCTATGCCATTTTGGGCCCTTTTGTACATGGGAAAATGGGTGATTTCCATGTCATCAAGGTAAATGGTGCCGCTGTTGGGTTTGATCAGGCCCACGATCATATAGAAGGAGGTGGTTTTCCCGGCCCCATTCGGACCAAGCAAACCCACGATTTCCCCTTGGTTGACTTCCAGGGAGATCCCCTTGACGACTTGGCGTCCCCGGTATGATTTCATGATGTGGTCTGCCCTTAATTTCATGTTTGCATTTTCCTGTTTGCTGTCACGTTTTTTCCGCTTCCCGCAGACCAAAACTAAACTTTAAGGTCCCTAACCAAAAACAATTACCGTTTTTTTAACCTTCTTGTGCTTCCAGTGCCTCCCAAAATTCGTAAGCCCTTCGTAAGTGCGGTACCACGATGGTACCTCCAACAAGCGTTGCTATTCCCAAGGTTTCCATCACTTCTTCCTTGGTCACCCCTTCCTTAAAACAGGTTTCCAGATGATACTTTACACAATCATCGCATCGCAAAACAGCCGAGGCCACCAAGCCCAAAAGCTCTTTGGTTTTCACGTCGAGCGCACCTGCGGCATAGGCGTTGGTGTCCAAATTAAAAATTCGCTTGATGATTTTATTGTTATCGGACAACAGCTTTTCGTTCATCCTTGAACGGTAGGCATTGAATTCCTCAACTTGGTTTGACATTCTTATTCGCTTTTCGTTCTTTTTTGGCTTCCTGCCTCAAAACATAGCCTGAAATATAGATACTGGCTTGGTACAGGATTAAAATGGGTATGGCGACGATGATTTGGCTGGCAACGTCGGGCGGGGTGATCACCGCCGATACGATCAGCACCACCACCAATGAAATTTTACGATATTTTTTCAAGATGGCAGGGGTCACCAAGCCGACCTTGGTAAGGAAATAGATGATGATCGGAAGTTCGAAGACCAAACCACAAGCAATGACCGAGGCCCTAACGGTTGAAATATAGGAGGCAATGTCAATATCATTGAACACTTCCTTGCTAATGGTATAGCTGCCCAAGAAATTGATGGATAGCGGGGCGACCACATAGTACCCAAAAAGCACCCCCAGAAAAAATAAAACGGAAGCGATGAAGATAAAGCCACGCGAGTTCTTTCTTTCTTTTTCGTAAAGCCCTGGACTGATAAAGCGCCAAAGTTCAAAAAGGATGTATGGGAACCCCACAATGAATCCCGCCCAGATGGAAGTCCATATATGCGCCGAAAACTGCCCTGCCATTTCCCTGCTTTGCAGGCGAAACAAGGGCTCGCTGCCGCAAAATGCTTCGCTGAAACCCAGCATTTTTGAGAATTTGCAAAAGACCCCATAGGTGGGAAAATCGGGTTTTTTTGGTCCGAAAATTACCGTGTCGAAGATGAAATCTTTCATTAAAAAGGCGATGGAGCCAATGACCACCACCGCAATCGTGGAACGGATCAGATGCCATCGCAGCTCTTCCAAATGGTCCAAAAAGGACATTTCATTATGGGCTTTGGTTTGTTTTTTCGCCATTAAAGTATTCCCTCGTTAATTAGGTTGTGTAAATGTACGACCCCTTCATAGGCATCGCCGTCTTTGGCCAACAGCTGGGAAATGCCCTTGTCCTGCATCAGTTCCAAAGCCTTGATTGCCAAGACATCCGTTTCGATGGTCTTGGGATTTGAGGTCATGATATCCTTTGCGGTGAGACCGTTGATCGTATCGTATTTGTTCAACATTCTTCTGATATCGCCATCGGTTACCACCCCGACGATAAGGCCATCCTTGAGCACGGCGGTAACGCCCAGCATTTTTTCTGAAATTTCAACGATGACTTTTTTGATATCGGAATCTACATCCACCTGTGGTTTTTGATTCGAGGTCACGATATCGGAAACCCTGAGGTACAGGCGTTTTCCGAGAGCCCCGCCGGGGTGGTATTTGGCAAAATCCTTACTGCTGAATCCCCTGAGTTCCAACAGGCAGATGGCCAGGGCATCGCCCATGACCAATTGGGCCGTGGTACTGGTGGTGGGGGCCAGGTTGTTCGGGCAGGCTTCCTTCTCCACGAAGGTATTCAAGACAAAATCGGCCTGTTGCCCCAGAAAGGAATCCGGATTTCCGGTCATTCCGATAAGCTTGTTCTTGCCCCTTTTGATCAAAGGGACGAGCATTTTGATTTCCGGGGTACTGCCGCTTTTTGAAATACAGATTACAGTGTCTTTCTCCTGAATGGTGCCAAGGTCTCCATGAATGGCATCGCCGGCGTGCATAAAGATCGATGGGGTACCGGTTGAATTCAGGGTGGCCGCAATTTTTGAAGCAATGATGGCACTTTTGCCAATTCCGGATACGATGACCCTGCCTTCGGATCTCAAAATACATGCTACGGCATTGGTGAATCCCTCATCGAGTAAGTCGGATAAGTGTTTTATCGACTCACTCTGCATTCTAATGGTTTTTTTTGCGATGTCAAGAATAGCCTTGGTATCCTTCAATGGTTTAACGAAATTATGTGATTGCAGTGCTAAAAGTTTGTGCTATATTTAAGATAACAAAATTACACAAACTTAAGTTATGGCCGATTTAAATCGCAACAAAATGAAATAACGCGATCGAAGACCATAAAACACCAAAAATTCGTATCTTAAGAGAATACTTTAATCAATAATCGCTTTAATTCAGAATGTTAAAGGAACAGATAGTTTTGAAAGAAATAGATCTTCACGCTCCATTAAAACAATATTTCGGCTTCTCCCAATTCAAAGGTCTTCAAGAGGAAGTGGTTCAACATTTACTCAAACGCAGGAATACTTTTGTCATCATGCCCACTGGAGGTGGCAAATCGCTTTGTTACCAGCTTCCGGCACTGATGCAGGAAGGTACCGCCATAGTCGTTTCGCCATTGATCGCCCTGATGAAGAACCAGGTCGATGCGATGCGCGGTATTTCGTCCGACAATGGTATCGCCCATGTGTTGAATTCTTCCCTGAACAAGTCCGAGATCAAACAGGTCAAGGAAGATATTACCAAGGGCATTACGAAATTGCTTTATGTTGCCCCTGAGTCTTTGACCAAGGAAGAATATGTCGATTTTTTGCAATCGGTCAAGATTTCTTTTCTGGCAGTGGATGAAGCGCACTGCATTTCCGAATGGGGTCACGATTTTAGACCGGAATACCGCAACCTCAGGTCTATCGTGGATCGTTTGGGCAACGATATTCCCATTATCGCCCTTACCGCCACGGCAACGCCCAAGGTACAGGAAGATATCGTAAAGAACTTGGGTATCTCCGATGCGAAATTGTTCAAGGAGTCTTTCAATAGGCCCAATTTGTACTATGAGGTACGGCCGAAGACCATTGATGTAGATTCGGACATCATTCGTTTCGTCAAAAAAAATGCCGGGAAATCGGGCATCATTTATTGCTTGAGCCGTAAAAGGGTCGAAGAACTGGCCCAAGTGCTGCAGGTCAATGGTGTAAGTGCAGTGCCCTATCATGCGGGATTTGATGCCAAGACCCGTTCGAAATACCAAGATATGTTCTTGATGCAGGATGTAGATGTGGTGGTGGCCACGATTGCTTTTGGCATGGGTATCGATAAACCAGACGTGCGTTTTGTGATCCATCACGATATCCCAAAAAGTATTGAAAGCTATTATCAGGAAACAGGTCGTGCCGGTCGCGACGGGGGCGAGGGCCATTGTCTGGCATTCTATTCCTACAAGGACATCGAGAAACTGGAAAAATTCATGTCGGGTAAGCCCGTGGCCGAACAGGAAATCGGAAATGCCCTGTTGCAGGAAGTGGTGGCCTATGCCGAAACCTCCATGTCGCGCAGAAAGTTCATCCTACATTATTTCGGGGAAGAATTTGATGAAGTGAAAGGGAAGGGTGCCAATATGGACGATAACGTCCGTAATCCCAAGGAAAAGGAAGAAGCAAAAGACAATGTGGTAAAATTGATCCAAGTCGTTCAGGCCACCAGTGAAAAGTTCAAGTCAAAAGAGGTGGTCAAGACCTTGGTGGGCAAGGTCAATGCCATGATCGCCTCACATAAAACCAACGAGAAGGAGATTTTCGGTATCGGGGCCGACCATGACAAAGGGTACTGGATGGCACTCATCAGACAGGTGCTGGTGGCGGGCCTTTTGAATAAGGAAATCGAACAATATGGTATTTTGCACGTCACCGACAAGGGAAGGGCCTTTTTGGAACGGCCCCAATCTTTCATGATGACGAAAGATCATGTTTACGGTGCTGAACAGAACGATGCCATCGTCAGCGCTGCCAAAGTTGGCGGTGTCATTGACGAAGGTTTGTTGAAACAGCTCAAAGACCTTAGGAAAGCCCAGGCCAATAAATTGGGGGTGCCCCCTTTTGTGGTGTTCCAAGACCCGTCTTTAGATGATATGGCCTTGAAATACCCCATTTCGATGGAGGAATTGCAGAATATTTATGGGGTGGGGGAAGGAAAGGCCAAGAAATATGGCAAACCCTTCGTGGATTTTATCGCGGCCTATGTGGAAGACAATGATATTTTAAGGCCCGATGACCTTGTTGTGAAGACCACAGGGGCCAATTCGGCCTTAAAACTCTACATCATACAAAACGTTGACAGAAAACTGCCACTTGACGATATCGCCTCTGCGAAAGGTATTGAACTGCCCGATTTGATCAAGGAAATGGAGCAGATCGTTTATAGCGGTACCAAATTGAACCTGGGGTATTGGATCGATGAAATACTCGATGAGGAACAACAGGAAGAAATGCACGAGTACTTCCTCGAGGCCGAGACCGATGGCATAGAGGAGGCCCTGGCTGAATTCGATGGCGATTATGATGATGATGAACTCCGGCTCTATCGCCTCAAATTCATCAGCGAGGTAGCCAATTGATTTTAAACCAAATCTATTTACTATCTCAAAGTATAAAAAGCCACTGCTTCATCTTAGCAGTGGCTTTTTGATGGCATTTCTATTAATATTAAGGGTTCAGGGCGTTGAGGTACCGCCTTGATTTTGAGTCCTTTTTAGCTGGCGCTGTATTTTCTTGATGGCCGATTCTATCGATTTTTCAGGTTCGATAATATTGAATTCCCCCCAAAAATCAGGGTCGGCGAATCCGATGGCTTCGTCGTTGAGAATGATCGAAGACCTGATCCTATCCTTGGATTTTGGCAAGGCACCCTCTACATTTTTCTCCCAATCGGTCACCGCCATTTCGCAGGATAAACTGTATACCGAATTGAACAACTTACGGTCCCAATTGATTTTAAATTCCAGGAGCACATTGCTGTACCCATAGTACCACCTACCATCCTTTTCTCGGTAATCTACCCGGTAGGCTACTTCCGTGGGCCAAACAGAGGCTTGAGCGGGCTTTTTACGGACAAATAACCGGGCGGCCTCCTCCCGGTCCGTGATGTTCATTTTGTAAATGGCACTGGTGAGTACCTTTTTCGTGGCATCGATATAAAGTTTTCCGACATAAAGGGGCTCAGTGACACTGGACTTTTGCTTAAAATCCACCACATAGAGCAAGCGATCGTTCACCATGGTCGATCGGTCAAAACTAAAAGAGTAGTCTTCTATGGATTCATCGGTAAAAATGTATTCGGGATACTTCATGATATCCACATAAAGCGCATTGAAAGGTCCGCCCTGAAGCTTCAAGGCAACGGTATCCAATTTGGAGTAATCGGTGCTTTTTCGCGCCTTGTAGAGTTGAACGGCATCTTTGCGTTCCGAGGAATAGGAGGATTTATAGATGTTTACCACCGCTTCGGACAAGGATACATTTTTTTTGCGTCTTTTGATCGTTTCCCTATAAAATGCGGTCATCAGTGTAGGGTCTGCCAAATAGTTGTCCCCCTTCCTTCTGAGCATTTCCCGCACCAGGGCCTTGGCATCCTTCGGCACGGTAAGGTTGACTTCCGATAATTGAACGATCGATACTTCCATCAAAATGCGATTGTTGTCCTCGTTAAGTTGGGCCAGTGGCATATTGATCGTTTTATAGCCCAAAAAGGAAATGATGACGTTGCCTTCCGTTTCCGTCTTGGGCACTTTGAGGGAAAATTCGCCTTCTGAATTGCTGATGGTGCTGATATTGGAATCTTCGATGGATATGGAGGCGAACACCAAAGGTTTCTTGTTTTCCGCATCCAATACCTCGCCCTTGTACTGGTTAAAGGAATTTTCTTGCGGCAGCTGTTGAAAAAGGAATGCCGCATGCAGCTTTGGCGTTGCCCCAAATCCACAAATCAACATTAGGGCCAATAGCGGCAAGTGTTTCAATGTATTCATCAATCGTTTCATGTTCTTTCTTTTTTGTTAGCTACTTTTTACTTAAAGTTAATGATTTTTGGGGTATTTTCATGTTAATGTTATTATAAATGGCACGACCTTGTTTTGCTTCTTTTTTAAGGTGCCAAGGTCATTTCTGATGCTCCCATGACGAAGGGTTCCTGTTGTCGTGCAAGTTTGGAATAATTGCCAAGGGTTAAAGGCACTTCGATACTGGCCGATCCTTTTTTTTAATGGAATGTTGGAATTGGATATCCCCATGCTTTAGACGTTGTCCAACACGCTGCCCAGAAATCGTGAAAGCGTCGCCTATTCGCATATTGGGCCCAATAAACTAAGGGGCATCGTGCGTTTTGGACGAAGTGGCTACCAGTCTGTCGATCTCTTTAAGTTCATCCACCGTAAGGTCGCGCCATTGGCCCACGGGGATGTCCAATTTTACATTCATGATACGAATACGTTTCAAGCCGGTCACATTGTAGTTTAGATATTCGCACATTCTTCTTATCTGCCGGTTCAGACCTTGGGTAAGCACAATTTTGAACTGGTAAGCACTGATTTGTGTGACTATGCATTTACGGGTGACCGTATCAAGAATGGGAACACCATCGCGCATCCTTGCCAAAAAATCCTCAGTGATCGGACTGTCAACCGTTACGACGTATTCTTTTTCGTGATGGTTCCGTGCCCGCAGAATTTTATTTACAATGTCGCCGTCATTCGTCAAAAAAATGAGACCCTCACTGGGTTTGTCCAACCTGCCAATGGGAAAAATGCGTTTGGGATAGTTGATATAATCGATGATATTGTCTTTTTCAACCCCGGTATCGGTGGTGCAAACAATACCCACGGGCTTGTTGAATGCGAGATAAACCGCTTTATCCTCCCGTTCCGCAATTAATTTGCCGTCGACCCTTACTTCATCTCCGGGAACGATTTTGGTGCCCATTTCAGGTACCTTGCCATTCAGGGTCACCCGGCCCTGTTCGATGAGCTTATCGGCTTCCCTCCGGGAGCAAAATCCGGCTTCACTGAGATATTTGTTGATTCTGGTTTGTTTATCCCCTTCCATTGGTATTGTCAAAAAATTAAGCTGAAAAAAAACAATTCCAGCAAAGGTATCCAAAATAATCCATGCTGTTGAAGGCTTGTGATTTGGGGCGTGGTTCGCCGGTTTGGCCATGACGGATAGCGAACGGCTGAAGACCCTACTTTGCCGCTCCCTTTTAAAAAAAACCGACATACACGATGGGCCTGTATTGGGCATTGACTGTCCTGATGCTACATGTTCACGAATTCGAAACCTGACAAGGGGATTTTGCGAAGGTCGAATGCTGTCTCGTTCAACAGGATCCCATGCTCCAGGTAGGCCTTAAGGTTCGCCAACCAGAAAGTCCAACCATTGCTGCAGCCATAATGTATGTTGAGTTTGCTTTTATCATCGGTAGGTATCTCAAATTGCCTCAGGGTAACGAGTACCGCTGTACTTACTTCTTCCAGCGTCACCCTGACCCTGCAACTCCCGGCAAAACTGAATTCGATGGTGTCTTCCCCGTTCGCCGCCCTTATCGTACCCTTTTCCTGAATGTCCCAATTGTGCCATTCCCAAAGGTATTCGTCCCCGGGTTGGATGGGCTCTTCGGGTTTTCTGGATTGCTCATTTCCATAAGTATATCGTGCATGCCTTAAAAACCAGAAGCAGATACCTTCGGAGGTGGCCCAACACTTGTACAATTGGTCAATGGGCGCCTTGATGAAAATTTTTTTGGTAAAAGCGTCGAAACTCAGTTGATCCATGATCTTGATTATTTCTTCCTATTCAGTTCGTAGTTGTAGCATTCCCTGCCCAGTTCTGCCAAAAAAGGAATGCCCACTTCCTCGTACTCGTAGTGGTCGTCGTTGAATATACCGTCCTTGTTCACTAAAATGGTAGCGGTGAGCATAAATTCAATCCCTTTGGCAGCATCCACTATATAGGCACAATCGGTGAGCGTCCCGTAGGCAAACCCGACTTTATTAAATATTTTGATGTGATCTGGTATATCTTCCTTGGTATCACCGTACATAAAAAATTTACAATAGCCGTCGTAATATTCAACCGGATCATAGCCTGCATTTCTGGGCAATGTATGCATGGCGGTGAGCAAAAAATCGCGCTGATCCCCACTCAGGTCGAACCGTTGTTCCTCAGGAAACTGTTCGGGAAAGATGATCCTTTTGAGTACGCCATGTTGTGCATCGACAGGATAATGGTTTTTAAGGCTGAAATCGAAAGGTTGGTAAATCAAGGAATCCTCTTCATAATAGCCGATTCCTTTTTTGATTTTCTGCAAGGCCAACGGCTTGGGTACTGCATTGAAGGTGGGAAGGGTAGTGCCAAGCGTTGTATCGTTCATATGGATGATCAAGGGTTTGGTGGCCAGGTCATCGGAGTGAACCCCCAATCGGTGCGATATCCTTGCAGGTCCAATGCCCTTATCAGCGAGCCCTTGGTTGATGGCATCCTGGCCCAAAAATTCCAGTAGCCGATTGTTGGCATCATTGTCACTTACCGCGAATATCTTGATGATATCGGCGGCAAAGGTCGATTCCACCGAATCACCTTCTACGTAAAACCGGATATCCCTGTTCAGGGAATCGGTTTGGTTCAATCGTTCCATGGCCAGCACCGCGATGGGGAATTTTACCGTGCTTGCAGGATAGAAATAGTTGTTGGAGTTTACCTGAAAGTCATAATCAGTGAACAATATACTGTCGTTACGTCGATCGATCTTTGTATATCTGATCTGTACCTCGTAACGCCCAAGGCTGTCCATTACCCTTTTTATTTTCGGATTTGTAGAGGAGAGTACTTGTTCCAAAGGGTTTCCGGGGACCTGTTCGGTCTTACAGGAAACGAAAATTGCCATAACCCCAAAAATGAGTATGTATTTTTTAGCCCGCATCATTTTGTCGATTATTTCGATGGATCCTTTTCTTCATGCAATTCGCCCCTATGGGGTTTTAAGACATCGCGTACCTTGATCATATCCCGCTCGTCGACCACCATAAATGCCAAACTGTGCATCTCACCGAGATGCCTATGGCCAGTGATCTGAAGTGGTAGTTGTTCCGACCGGATATATTCTTTCAGGTGTTTTTCATGATGTTCCGCCGTCTTTCCGGCCATGGGTCCTTTAAAGTCCCATATCAGTTTGATTCTTCGATTCACTTGCTTTTCCGTTATAGTCCGACAGAAATAGTTTCGCGCAACACTTGGCCGCCGGCATTGTCCCCAAGGGTTTGTTTAAAAACATCTTCCATTGGGGTATGAATTTACAAGGAAAGTTACGTTTGAAAATGGTTTCCACCAAAAGCTATGGCATTTTTCGCTAAGACCGCACCAAAGCAATTGAATGGCAACCCATCCGAACCAAGGTTCATCATGGCTTATTTCGAGGAGGGAAGTCTACTTGCCTTAACCATCGATTTCACATGAAAATAGGTCGGGTTTCGAGTTAAGGAATTAATTTGGCAAGGAAACATAAATTCTGTTAAGGATTCCCATATCTGCTTGTCCAACATCGGTTAATTGTTATTTTTGCAAGATGCAGTTTTCAAGAATCGGCCGTAAATCTTTGTATTCCAGCCTAATCCTCATCGGCTCGTTTTGTCTCCTTTTTGCATGTGAAGGACTTTTTGACACCCCTGGCAAGGAAAAACCATTGGCAAGGGTAGGTGACACCTATCTGTTTCTTTCCGACATCGAACCCCTATTGGTGACGAGCAAATCCAAAGAAGACAGTATTTCCTTCGTGAACAACTACATCAACAATTGGGCATCCAATCAATTGTTGTTGGCCAAGGCCAAGATCAATTTGCCCGAGTCTAAACTGGCAGAATTTGAACGGTTGGTGGCCAACTATCGCAATGATCTCTATACCCGTGCCTATAAGGAGGCATTGGTTCAGGCAGGAAGCGATTCGGTGGTAACCAAAAGCCAAATGGAGGCATTCTATGAACTTGAGAAGGAGAATTTCAGATTGAAGGAGAAGCTTGTGCAGTTGCGTTTTGTGGAACTCCCCATATTGTTTTTAAACAAAGAGGAAGTCATTAAAAGACTTAAACGATTTGGTGATGAAGATCGAATGTATTTAGACTCCATCGGAGTGCAATTCAAAAAACTGAATTTCAACGATTCCTTGTGGATAAAGGCTTCAAGGGTCATCGATGAAATACCGCCGCTCACCCTTGAAAATCAGGACCGTTACTTAAAAAAATCACAATTTTTTGAGTTGGAGGATGCAAAGGGGGTATATTTGACCGCAGTTATCGACGTTTTGGAGCCCAATGACATCGCTCCGCTCTCTTATATCGAACCTACGATAAAACAAGTGCTCTTAAGCAGGCGGAAATTGGATTATATACGCAAGCTCGATGCTGAAATTATAGACGAAGCCATCAAGGACAAACAATTTGAAGTATATGGGAAGGAAAATTGAATCTATTTTAACGGGATGTTTCTTAATGGGGATCGGTATGCTGTCTGCCCAGCAAATCGATAGTATACCGGAGCGCCAGATTGCCGCTACGGAGCTGCCCATGATGGCCGATGCAGGAATCAAAAAGGATACGGCAAATAATTTTAAAAGGGTCAAATTGGACGGGATAGCCGCCGTGGTGGGTGATTACGTGATTTTGGAATCGGACATCGAAAAAACCTTGATCGATCTGCGCAGCCAGGGCGCCTCTGTGGAGGATATCACCCGATGCAGCCTTCTGGGCAAGTTGATGGAAGACCGACTCTATGCACATCAGGCCGTACAGGACAGTATCTTGGTTTCCGATGATGAGGTCAATGCCACGGGTGAAAGGCAAATACAATCCTTGGTACAACAGATAGGATCAATGGAAAAGGTGTTGAAATACTACAAGAAAGAAGATGAAACAGCATTTAGGGAGGAGCTTTTTAAGATCAACAAGCTCAGGATGTTATCGGAAAAAATGCAGCAGGAAATCGTGACGGAGATAAAAATAACCCCGGAAGAGGTAAGACAGTTCTATAATAAAATATCGGTTGAAGATCGTCCGGTTTTTGGTGCCGAAATGGAAATCGCCCAAATCGTAAAACAACCCAAGGCCACGGACGCCGAGAAACAGCAGACCATTGATAAATTGAACAAGATCAAGGCCGATGTGGAAGACAATGATGCCAGTTTCAGCGTGAAGGCCATCCTGTATTCCCAGGATGACGGTTCCAAATCGAAGGGGGGCTTCTATAGCATCACCAAAGAAACCGGGTTTGTAAAAGAATTCAAGGATGTGGCCTTCAGTTTGAAAGAAGGGGAGGTTTCAGATCCTTTCGAGACCCCATTTGGGTACCACATCATCTTTATTGAAAAAATCAGGGGGCAAGAATTAGATCTGCGGCACATTTTGCTCAAACCCGAGATTTCTGAGGAAGCCCTTGCCAACACCAAATCTGAATTGGACAGTATCCGGCAACAGGTGATCGACGGCAAATACACCTTTGCGGAAGCGGCCCTTAATTTTTCCGACGAAAAGGAGACCAAATTCGACGGTGGACTCCTGCGCAACCCTACCAATTTCGATTCTCGTTTTGAATTGACCAAGATGGACCCCACCTTGTACAATCAGGTACGGAATTTAAAGGACAACGAGATTTCAAATCCCATTTTTGAAGATGATCCAAGAGGGGGAGGCCCTTCCTTCAAGCTATTGAAGGTCACCAACCGATATGATGAACATGTGGCCGATTTTGCGAAGGATTATATGAAGATCCAACAGCTGGCGCTGACCGAAAAACAGTACAACGCGATCAAAAAATGGATGGACAAGCATATTGAGGACACCTATATCAGTGTAAACGACAGCAGAAAGGATTGTGATTTTGCCAACAACTGGGTCAAGAATTAGCATGTCGGACGTAAGCGCAATAAATAATCTGGTACAACGGCATATCGCTTTAAAGCAGGAAATCGCCAAGGTTATCGTAGGGCAGACCGAGGTCATCGACCAGATCCTCCTCTCCATTTACACCGGCGGGCATTCTTTGCTGATTGGGGTCCCCGGTTTGGCCAAGACCCTTATGGTCAACACCATAGCCAAAACCTTGGGGCTGGATTTCAAACGTATACAGTTTACGCCCGATTTGATGCCAAGTGATATACTGGGGAGCGAGGTTTTGGATCAAAACCGCCAGTTCAAATTCATCAAGGGCCCTATTTTTGCCAACATCATCTTGGCCGATGAAATCAATCGTACCCCTCCAAAGACCCAAGCAGCCTTGTTGGAGGCCATGCAGGAACGGGCCGTGACGATTGCCGGGCAACAACATCAATTATCGCTGCCTTATTTTGTGCTTGCCACCCAAAACCCCATCGAACAGGAAGGCACCTATCCTTTGCCCGAAGCCCAGTTAGACCGTTTCATGTTCGCCATTGAGTTGAAATACCCTTCGATAGCGGAAGAAATACAGGTGGTTAAAGCCACCACCGCCGATGAGACTCCGGTCGTCAATGCCCTGTTCAGCGCCGCGGAAATATTGGAGGTGCAACATCTAGTGCGGCGTATTCCGGTGCCCGATAATGTCATTGACTATGCCGTGCGGTTGGTGGATGCCACAAGACCGGGTCTTGAAGGGGCATCTGATTTCGTGAGGCAGTATATCGATTGGGGGGCTGGTCCAAGGGCTTCCCAAAATCTGATCATGGGCGCCAAGGCAAATGCGGCGATCCATGGAAAATATTCGCCCGATATAGAAGATGTCAAAGCGGTCGCCATGGGTATTTTGCGCCACCGTGTCATAAGGAACTATAAAGCGGAAGCCGAAGGCATTTCGGAAACGGATATCGTGAACAAACTCCTTTAGCAAATTTCGCCAAAAAGTAAAAAACCTTAAAAATTCCAAACAGGTGAAAGGATACTTTCGGCCATAAGCGATCGTTTTCGCTAGACAATTGGCCAAAATGGAGGATAACTGAGTCCGAAAATTTTATTTACCCTTGGTATTTTCTTAATTTTACGGAATTGTTCTAACCTTAAATAAAGAAACTGATGGCATTCGATATCGATATGATCAAAGAGGTTTATGCTACCATGGCCCAACGGGTAGATATGGCCCGTAAGGTGGTGGGAAAACCACTGACACTTTCCGAGAAAATTTTATATTCCCATTTATGGAATGGTAATCCTACCAAGGCATTTACGAGGGGTAAGGATTATGTCGATTTCGCCCCCGATCGTATTGCCTGTCAGGATGCCACCGCCCAGATGGCCTTGTTGCAATTCATGCAGGCCGGCAAACCCAAGGTCGCGGTTCCCACCACGGTGCATTGCGATCACTTGATTCAGGCCAAGAGCGGTGCCGTGGCCGACTTAAAAATGGCCAACAGCACCAGTGCCGAGGTGTTCGATTTTTTGGAATCCGTTTCAAATAAATACGGGATAGGCTTTTGGAAACCCGGAGCGGGTATCATCCATCAGGTGGTCCTTGAAAATTATGCGTTTCCTGGAGGCATGATGATCGGTACCGATTCCCATACGGTAAATGCCGGAGGTTTGGGAATGGTCGCTATTGGTGTTGGCGGTGCCGACGCTGTGGATGTGATGGCCGGTATGGCATGGGAATTGAAATTTCCCAAATTGATCGGGGTGCATTTGACCGGTAAAATTTCTGGTTGGACCTCGGCCAAGGATGTCATTTTAAAAGTGGCCGAAATTTTGACCGTAAAAGGGGGTACGGGAGCCATCATCGAATATTTTGGGGAGGGTGCGAAAAACTTGTCCTGTACCGGTAAAGGTACTATCTGCAATATGGGTGCCGAAGTAGGTGCAACGACCTCCACTTTTGGATATGACGCCTCCATGGAGCGCTATCTGCGTGCCACCGATAGAAGTGAGGTCGCCGATGCAGCGAACAAGATCAAGGCTCATTTAACCGCTGATCCCGAAGTATATGCGAATCCAAAAGCCTATTTCGATCAACTGATCGAAATAGACCTGAACACCTTGAGGCCGCATCTCAATGGCCCGTTCACACCTGACTTGGCCACCCCGGTAGGCGAATTGGGACCTAAGGCCAAAGCCAATAATTGGCCCATACAGGTCGATTGGGGCCTGATCGGTTCCTGTACCAATTCCTCCTATGAAGACTTGACCAGGGCAGCTTCCATTGCCAAACAGGCCGTTGACAAGAAAATTAAGCCCAAGTCGGACTTTGGCATCAACCCCGGCTCGGAACAAATTCGCTTTACCGCGGAACGCGATGGGCTTTTACAGATTTTTGAGGAACTGGGTGCTACCATCTTTACCAATGCCTGCGGGCCTTGTATCGGGCAATGGGACCGAAGTGACCTCAAAGGGGATGAAAAGAATACCATTGTGCATTCCTTCAACAGGAATTTTTCGAAAAGGGCCGATGGCAATCCCAATACGCATGCCTTTGTGGGCTCTCCGGAAATGGTCGCGGCCATCGCCATTTCGGGCCGGTTGGATTTTGACCCGATGAACGATATGTTGATCAATGAAGACGGACAGGAAGTAAAATTGGAGGAGCCCATGGGCATTGAATTGCCTCCAAAAGGGTTTGATGTTGAAGATGCCGGATTCTTGGCGCCCGACGCGGATGGTTCCAAGGTTGAGGTAAAAGTAAACCCCAAATCGGAACGGTTACAGCTATTGGATCCCTTCCTTCCGATTGCCAACAAACAGATGCAGGGCATGAAATTGCTCATCAAAGCCTTTGGCAAATGTACCACGGACCATATTTCAATGGCGGGTCCTTGGCTTCGTTATCGAGGACATCTCGACAATATCGCCAACAATACCTTAATCGGGGCGGTGAACGCCTTCAATAAGAAAACGAATTTTGTAAAGAACCAGTTGACCGGGGAATACGGTGGCGTACCGGACACCCAAAGGGCCTATAAGGCAGCAGGTATCAAAACAATCGTTGTTGGTGATCACAATTACGGTGAAGGCTCTTCCCGAGAACATGCGGCGATGCAGCCACGGCATCTTGGGGTAGCGGTGGTGCTGGTGAAGTCGTTTGCCCGTATTCATGAAACGAACCTGAAAAAACAAGGGATGTTGGCACTTACCTTTGTGAAGGAATCGGATTATGATCTCATAAAAGAAGACGACACCTTTAATTTCGTGGATATTGCCAAATTTGCACCGGGAAAACCTTTGACCATTGAAGTGGTGCATGCCGATGGCAGTAAAGACAACATTATGGCAGCCCATACCTATAACGAATCCCAAATCGGTTGGTTTAGGGAAGGTTCCGCACTCAATGTGATCAAGAGGGAGAACGCTGCTTAAATTGGAATTGAAATAGTTAAATAAAACTCCTGAAAATCCTCAGGAGTTTTTTAGTTTTACGCAAACCCCTGGGAATGAAAATCAAAAGGAAAACCATCCTTAACCTGCTCCTAATCGCTTTTGTGGTTTCATTTTTTGTGACGCCCTTGGGCTATTACAGCAAAGTTTGGTTGAACACCTTGTTTGCCGCAGCTCCCAAGATCGTCGCGGAAAATAATCGGGAACAAATATTGGATTATGATTGGAAACTCAAAGATGAGGATTGGGCATTCATCAACTTCAACAGATCCAGGGGCAAGGTGGTATTCATCAATTTTTGGGCCTCCTGGCGATTGCCCTCCGCGGCCGAACTGAAGGGCATCCAGAAATTATATGACCGATTTGCGGACAAGGTTGATTTCTACATTATCACGAATGAAGAAAGGCCCCCTGTGGAAGCGTTTATGAAAAAGAACGATTTCACCTTTCCGGTCACCTATCTCATCATCGGGGAACAAACCCCCGTTACCGTTTTGGAGCCACCTGCCTCTTACCTGATCGACAAAAACGGTTTTGTGGTCATAAAACAGGAGGATATTTCAGATTGGAACAGCCCGAAAATTGATGCGTTGATAGACGGCCTACTGGCCGATTAATGTCAGTTGATGAATCAGATAACCACCCTTACCTTTTTTAGATATGGTTCCCTAGGCTCGAAGCTCTGGGCTTTCGGGATGATGCAATTTGCGCATGGTGCGCTGACCAAAACCGAAGGACTCCGCTTTTACAAATTAATGGGTAGTGGTAGGGAACGATTCAATCCTTTTCCCGATTGGTCGGTCTATGCATTGTTGATGGTCTGGGAAAAGGAATCCGATGCCGACCGATTTTTCAAATCTTCGACCCTCATGCGGCGTTACCGCAATAGAAGTTTGGAACATTGGACCCTCTATTTGAAGGGTATCCAATCAAAAGGGGCCTGGGCCGGCAGCAATCCTTTTCAAAAGAGCCAATCGTTAAATGACGCTATTCCATTTATAGCGGTCATTACCCGGGCGACCATTCGCCCGAAATTGCTCTGGAAATTTTGGCGTTCCGTACCCGCTTCACAGCGGCCATTGCAACAAAATCCCGGATTGATCTTCACCAAAGGAATTGGGGAAATGCCCATTGTACAAATGGCCACTTTCAGTCTTTGGAAGGATGCGCAAAATTTGATGGCATTTGCATATCAAAGCGATGCGCATAAGGGCGCGATTCTGCAAACCCGAAAATTGGATTGGTACAGCGAAGAGCTGTTTTCGAGGTTCCAGCCCTATCGATCGGACGGTACGTGGAACGGCGCCGATCCCTTGGCCGGCCTATCCTAAATAAAAATAGAAATAGCCAAAAAAAACGAACTGTGACAGATAGAAATGCAATGAGAATTTTTGGTTGCCTTTTATCCCAAACCGGTGCAAGATCCATTGGAACGTCAAGGCGACGGCGAACCAGCTGAGATAGTTTTCCAATTTGGCCATTCCACCTTCAAAAGCCCAAAAATCAAAATCGGGCGCACAGTGTTCCATCAAATAGTCCAACAGCACCATGAGCATGGCCGACAACAAGATTTTGGCCCATGGGCGGTCGGACAGACCACCGACAATACTGGCCGTGACAAAGGTAAGCAGCGCCCAATTGACCCCTATCAGTAAGGGCACCCCATCGAGTTTTGGCCCGAGATTCTCACCATAGACATAGTCCCCAAAAAGGAGCCCAAAATTCACCCCCAACCATTCTGCCAGCATCCCGCCACTGAAAAAAAGGACAAAAGCGATCCACTTTCTGAAAGAATCGATTGGAAATACCCAAATAAAGAGGGCAAGGCACAATAAGAGATTGATCGGGGTTTTACCAACAAACCAATCATGGTTGCCCATGCTAATGCCAATGATGGCAGAGATATGGAAGAGCCATATCAAAAAAATGGCCACTGTGGTATTAGATATTGATTGTTTTGCGATCATGGTTCATACCTTAGGGGCCAAATCCCCGACGATTTTGGCCGAGAGCAGACACAGTGGAATTCCGCCGCCCGGGTGTACCGAACCGCCGGTAAAATATAGATTTTTAATACGGGGACTAAAATTTGGATGCCTCATAAAGGCCGCCATTTTGTTATTGCTTGCGGCCCCATATAGGGCACCACGATAACTGCTGGTGCTGTTTTCAATGCCCATGGGATCCAAACAATGTTCCACTTCGATCAATTTTTCCAGTTCTACCTTGAGGATACGGTTGAGTTTTTGGATAATGTGTTTTCTGGCCCTGTGTTTCAAAGTTTCCCAATCCTGCCCGTAATTGCCTGGCGCATTGATCATCACGAACCAGTTTTCGCCATGACCAGGTGCATCCCCGGGGTCTTCCTTGCTGGTGATGTTGATATATACCGTTGGATCGTCATATAATGTCTTTGTTTCAAAAATCGAATGGAATTCCCTTTGGTAATCGTCGCTAAAAAAAATATTGTGGAGATCCAGCTTTTCGAACTTTCTTGATATTCCCCAATAAAAAATCAAGGCGGAGCTCGAACGCTCCTGCGACAGTATTTTATTGGGGTGTTTTTGGTCTTTCAACAAATTTTTGTAGGTGGGATAGACGTCCATATTGGACACGACGAGTTCCGCCCTATAATTGTCCGCAGCGGTGGCGATCCCCACTGCCGTTGTTCCCTCCACTATTATTTTTGTTACCTTTTTGCTGAAACGGAACTGAACCCCTTGTTGAAGGGCCAGATCATATAGGCTCAAGCTGATGCGATGCATGCCGCCTTTGGGGTAAAAGGTGCCTAGCTGCATTTCCAGATGGGGTATCATTGACATGATGCCAGGAGTTTGATAGGGCGATGATCCATTATAGGTGGCATATCGGTTGAACAACTGCACCAGTTTTTGATTTTGAAACGATTTTTGGTTGACCTCGTCAAGGGAGGCATTGATATCGAGGGTCCCTAATTGCAACAAGGCCTTAAGCGTATCCATGGAAAGGTAGGTGCCTATTTTGTGCAGCGATTTTTCCAAAAAAAGACCTGAGGTTAGCTTGAATTTTTTTTCGTTGCGACGGAGGTATTCGGTCAAATTTTCGATGGGTTCTTCAAAGGTAGCCGAAGCCTGCTCAATAAAAGTCTGCTCATTTGCCGTAGCGGTAAATCGGGTACCGTCTTCCCAAAAATAATTACAGATGTTCTGTTTTCGATGGTACCGGAAGTGTTCGTTCGGGTCGAGGCCGTAGAGTTCAAAGAGTTCATCGACCAAATGTGGCATGGTAAACAGCGAAGGGCCTAGGTCAAAGCGGTAGCCTTCGATCGTAATGGCGTGAAGTTTGCCCCCAGGGTGGTCGTTGGCCTCCAGAACCAAGACTTCATAGCCCATTTTTTTCAGACGTAAGGCCGTGGCGAGGCCCCCAATCCCAGCACCGACAATAAGGGCTTTGGGCATTTTTATTTTTTGAAATATTTAAAAGGCACAAAAAGCATCCCAAAGCATTCGCCATCGCCTTTGCCCAGGTGTTTGTGATGCATTTTGTGCGCCCTTCTCACCCCCCTGGCATACCAATTGTTCGCGTTTCTAAAGACTTTGAAACGTTGGTGGATGAAGATGTCGTGCACCAAAAAATAAGTGGCCCCGTAAGCCATAATGCCGAAACCGATCGGCCATCCATACCAAAAATCGGTGTTGGATGCCAACATGATGAACGACATGCTCATTACGGCATAGAACAAAAAAAAAGCGTCGTTTCGTTCGAACCAGGAATCATGGTCTTTTTTGTGATGATCTTTATGCAGGCTCCAAAGAAATCCATGCATGACATATTTATGGGTAAACCATGCCATGAATTCCATGAAAGAAAAAACGCCCAAAAAAATCAATATTCCCAATGCGGTTTCCATTTAGATCAAATTCAATTTAAAGTTAACATAGGATTGGGCCAATAGGCCGAATTTTTCATAATTGGGTACCCTGATCCGTGCATTTTTAATTTCAATCGGAGGGGTCTTTTGCAACTTCTTGAGTAGTTTATTGTAATATCGGTAAGCGGTATAGACCCCGAACTTGGCATCGTCGGGCAATTGCACGATTCCCGCGTATCCGGCAGCAAAATCCTGACTTATTTCGTCTACGATCCTCTTTTTGGAAGCCTCGTCGAGTTCCATCAAATTGGTATTCGGGAAATAAGTGCGGTTCAGCCCTTCAAAATCTGCCTTCAAATCTCTCAAGAAATTCACTTTTTGGAATGCAGAGCCCAAAGACATGGCCGATTGTTTCAAGGTTTCATAGTGCTGCCGGTCGCCCTTCACGAATACCGTCAAACACATTAAGCCCACCACATCGGCCGAACCGTAAATATAGGCCTTGTATTCCTCCTCGGTACGATACACCGACTTGTGAAGATCCATTTTCATGCTGTTCATAAAGGCATCGACCAGATCGCGGGATATGCCATATTTATGGTAGGTATGCTGAAATGAATTGAGAATGGGATTGAGACTGATCTTATGGGCAATGGCATCCTCCAAATCATTTTCAAATTTCTCAAAAAGGTAAACCTTATCATAATCATGAAAGGTATCCACGATTTCATCGGCAAAGCGCACAAAACCATAAATATTATAGATATCGCTCCTTATGGCACTGCCCAACATTTTGGTTGCCAAGGCAAAAGAAGTGCTATAGGATTCGGTCACCACTTTGCTGCAATCATAAGAAACATGATCAAAAATCGCTTTCATGATTTAGGGGTTTTAACGATTAATTCCGACACCAATTTACCCGAAATCAGTGAAGGGGGCACACCTGGCCCCGGTACTGTTAGTTGTCCGGTAAAGAAAAGGTTCTTTACTTTCCTGCTCTTCAACTTTGGTCTAAGAAATGCCGTTTGGAGCAACGTATTTGCCATTCCATAGGCATTGCCCTTATATGAGTTGTACTGTTCCTTAAAGTCTTTGACACAAAAGGATTCCTTAAATATAATATTATTTCTTACAGTTTCACCAGTGTGTTCCTCGAATCTGCCCAGGATGATTTCAAAATATCGTTCGCGCAATTCGGGCGTATCTTCCAGATCTGGGGCTATCGGCACCAAAAAGAATCCGGTTTCGCAACCCTCGGGCGCCATCGAGGCATCGGTTATTGAAGGGAAATTCACGTAGAACAAAGGATCGGTCGGCCATTTTGGCGTATCATAAATTTCTTGGGCATGCCTTTCAAAATCGGTATCGAAGAACAGGTTGTGATGCTCTACCTGCTTCAATTTTTTATCAAAACCCACATAGAATAGGAGGGAAGAAGGGGCAAAGGTCTTACCTTCCCAGTATGCTTCCGAATATTGACGGTAATCTTCGTCCAAGAGGGTTTCGGAATGGTGGTAATCGGCACCGGAAAGCACCAAGTCGGCGTCGATGTTCTTGCCATCGACGGTTATGCCTATGGCTTTTCCCTTGTTTACCCTTATTTTATCGACCGGACTGTCGGTATTGATCTGCACGCCGAGTTCCGTTGCCAAGGCCTGCATGGCCTTGATGATTTCATACATGCCTCCTTGGGGGTGCCAGGTACCCAGGCCAAAGTCTGCATAGTTCATAAAGCTGTAAAAGGATGGGGTGTTATTGGGTTTGGCCCCAAGAAAAAGCACCGGAAACTCCAAGGTAGCGATCAATTTGGGATTTTTGAAGCGCTTGCGTACCTGGCCACTTATCGTTTTAAAAAATTGATCGACCCTGACCATGGTTTCAGGGGTGACCAATTCAAATGGGGATAAGCCCGGTCTCAGCACCACCTTGTTGATGGCAATATCGTAGTTTTCCTGGGCTTGCGCGATAAACTTTCTAAGGTGTACGGAGCTACCTTCCTCCAACCGCTCAAATTCCATCGCGATCTTATCCATGGTGTCACCAATGGTGACCACTTCGTCCCCAAAGAAAATCTTGTAGGCAGGACTCAATTTATCCAAGGCATAATATTCTGATCTTTTCTTGCCAAAATCCGCAAAAAATTTATCGAAAATGTCGGGCATCCAATACCAACTGGGACCGATATCAAAGGTAAACCCACTTTTGATCAACTGCCTGCATCTGCCCCCAAGGGTTCCGTTCTTTTCGTACAAAGACACTTCAAAACCCGCCTTGGCCAAATAGCATGCAGCTGAGAGGGATGAAAATCCTGAACCGATCACGACAATTTTTTTGCTCATTTTTTTGGTTTGGGCGCTTGTTGTTGCTACAGTTCCTCGACCACCCGTTCGATCGAAGTATATTTCTTGACGGAATCTGGAAGCAGTGACTTCTCGAGATATTGGGTTTTACGGCCGAGCACCCACAATTTGGAGGTATTGTTGTTTTCTTGTGAAATCTTGTCGAACTCATCTACGTAGGCCTGTATACCGTCTTTGGTGGGCACAACGGTGAAGTACGACACGAAATACAGGTTATCGTAGAACTTCATGATATCCACAAGATTTTCCAAGGGGATGGTTGGTCCCAGGTAAATCGATTTATAGCCACGAAGCACGATTTCGTAATTAAGATAGAGCAACCCGATCTCATGAATTTCATTTTCCGGTAGAAAGAGGACGAACACCTTATCTTTCTTCGTCGGTTCCAGATGCTGCAATTTTTCGGTGCTCGTCTGAATTTTTTGTTTGATCAAACCGGTGATAAAGTGCTCATGGGCGGGACTTATGGTATCGGTTTGCCAATAGCAGCCCCAATTCGTTCAAGAGTGGAATGAACACCTCGGTGAATATTTCCCGGAACGAACGTTCGGCCAAAAGTCCGTTATAGGTATTGATGAACAAGGTCTGGTCAAAATTGATCATCGCCATCTTGAATGCGTTGATCGCATGGTTTTTGATGCTGTTCTTGGCAACAATTTCCTTGACCATGACCGGAATATCCTGCTCCTTGATTCGGGCTATCTTGGAAATCTTAAAGCCATTGTTGTATAACATGGTAATGTTGAGCAGCTTTTGAAGGCTTGCCAGACTATAGTTTCGGATATTGGTTTCGGTTCGATCTGGGCGATAGAAGCTCGTACCTTTTCTCCCAAATCCTTATAGTATGCGCCTTTATGCCCGAAAGATTTTCAAGATCCCGAATACTGAAGGATTTCTTAACATTGTTCATGTTTAGGTAATTAACGTTAAACAAATTTACGATTTTATCTTAGTTTCCATCAGAAGGTTGCGTTAATTTTTTTATTGGGCTAAAAATGGTGCCCTATCGAACGCAGAAATTTGACTGAAACCTCTTCGCCCATATAAATCCATATGTATAGGTACTGAGGAAGTATTCAAATAGTTCCCGAAAAACCAATAAAACCACAAGACTATTCCCTAAAAATCAGGCCCGGGAACCACAGCCCCAATTTATTCGTCATTCATCGACATTGATTTTTGGATTAGGCCATGCAATGCGATTCCGTGGATTTGAAATGGATATCATGAATGGAAAGACTGGTAGCATGGGAAGAATAATCGTGATGTTAGGATGTGCGATAATCTTGCATGGCTGTTAAGAACAAAAAAAAGAAACCGTTACCGGTCTTTGATCGATAACGGTTATTCAGTGCCCACGACTGGATTCGAACCAGCACGTCCTTTCGAACACCACCCCCTCAAGATGGCATGTCTACCAATTTCACCACGTGGGCCATCGGTCTTGGAGTCGGCAAATATAGTATCCTTTTTGCGAACCGTAAAGCCCAATCGCCAATAATTGATCATACTTGGACAGGCAAGGCCAAGGCAAAAAGTCGTCCCTAATGGACCATTCGATTTTCTTCCCGTAGCTTTGGTCTGTTGACCCCGCCCATACCGAGTTCAGGAATGACCAGCAGCGGAATCTCGGTGTGAAAAACAAGTCGCTTTACGATCGGTTCACGGGTGAGCTGTTCCATGTAACTGTGTTGATAGTTCAGCATGGCAAGGAGATGGATCTCCAGTTCCTCGGCGAAAATCTCGAGGGTTTTGGAGACGGAATTCAACTCGGAGACCGTATGGACGTAATGTTCGACCCCCATCAAATATTTCCTGAGCATGGTTAAATTGAACTGCTGCAGCTCGCTCAATGCCTTGATTTCATATTGCACGTGCACAATGCGCACCACGGCATCGAAGGCCGTTGCCAAATCGATCATAGGCTGTAATTCCGAAGAGGTGTAGAATCGGTTAAAATCGGTGGCAAATGCTATTTCGGAGGGTTTTTTGAATTTGAAATGATTGGGAACGGCCAAAACCGGGCAGTTTTTGATCGACTTGATCATGCGGACCGTATTGCTGCCCATAAACACATCTGCCAAGCCCGAGGCACCCTTGGTTCCTGCCACGATCAAATCGATTCCCTCGGCTTCAACGACCGCCTTGATCTCATCGATCAATAAATTGAAAGAGGAAATGGTCTTAAAACGGTAGTTGGCACGGCCATATGATTTTGTAATGCGCGATAAGAGGTGTTTGAGTCCGGTCTCGGAATAGGAATGCGCCCCGTCATCATTTACATTTGAATATAAGTTGGAGGCCATAAACCTGCTGTTGGCAATGGCAGGGGTATAGGTGTTGAGCAGATGAAAGGTACATTCTTCCTTTTTATAAAGCTCGAGGGCATACTTGGTAGCGTTCCAGGAGTTTTCCGAAAAGTCGGTGGGAATCAAAATATTCTTCATGGGTTCCAATCTATTTCTGGGGTAAAAATAGGCTGGTGAACATGGGTAAACTATGACAAAAGTCAGGTTTGAAATCCCTCTATCAGGTCTAAAAGTTTCCTTTCGTTGGCCACCCCAATTTTTTTGCCCGAGGTTTTCAACCATCCTTTTTTCTTGAATTCCGAGATGATCCGGATACACGATTCCGTAGCGGTGCCCACCACATTGGCGATATCTTCACGTGATAGTACGAGCATCAAAAAGCCATCTTTGTCTTCTCCAAAATTATGCTTCAAATATAGAAATGCCTCGGCAACCCTTTGTTTTACGGTTTTTTGTGACATGTTCACGATAACATCATCGGCCTGTTTTAGGTCGTGGGCCATATGCCGCAAGACCTCTACCGTAAAATTTGGATTGGTATTCAGGGTATTCACGATACTTTCTTTCGGAATGAAGCAGACTTCCATATCGCTCACCGCGACCGCACTTAAGTTTGTCGTCTCTTCGGTGATGACCGAACGCTGGCCCATCACCTCGCCTTTACTGACCAGTTTCACGATCTGATCCTTGCCGTTCGCACTCAATTTTGAAAGTTTCGATACCCCATCGCGGACACAGAATACGCCATCGAGCTTATCCCCTTCCCCAAATAACGCCTCTCCTTTTTTTATGGATTTGGTGATTTTTGAGTCTGAAACCTTTTTGAGTTCCTCTTTGTTCATTGCCCGTAAGGCATTGAACTGTCGAACGATACAATTTTCACATCTGCTTGTCATACTTAGCGGGCTTAGTGTTCTGAGGTAAAATTAATGGCAACTAAAATAAGAAAACCTGACAAATATCATGTTTTAAGGATACTGCCCTGTACATCTTTGCTACAGGTATGAAGCAAATGTGATTGAATATGACCAACTGTTATCATTGCGGTGACGATTGTGAGGGCACGACCATTGTCTTTGATGGAAAGGATTTTTGCTGTAAGGGTTGTCAAACCGTTTATGAGATCTTTGCTTCACATGGGCTTACCGAATATTATTCCCTTCAGAAGGCTGCGGGAAACTCGCCCAAGGTGGTCGAAGGGAAATACGATTTTCTCGATAACCCGGCCATATGCGAAAAACTGACTGAGTTCAGCGATACCGGTCTTCAGATCATCAACCTGTATATCCCCACAATCCACTGCAGTTCCTGCATTTGGATACTGGAAAACCTTCATCAACTGCACCCTTCCATCAAAAGTTCGATGGTCGATTTTCCCAAAAAAACAGTACGGATTTCATACAATACCGGGTCGTTTTCATTGAAGGAGCTGGTGGTGCTACTGACACACATCGGTTATGAACCCTATATTTCATTGGATGATTACGAGAAAGAAAAGAAAGCGCTAGACCGTAGTCTTATCTATAAATTGGGCGTGGCTGGCTTTGCATTTGGCAATGTCATGTTCCTTTCCTTTCCCGAATATTTTGATCTGGCCAGCAGCAAAGGCAGTGGTGGCGAATTCTGGCTCAACCAATATCAGGGTTTGTTTCGCTGGCTGATGTTCGCCTTTTCGCTCCCTGTGGTCTTCTATGCCGCCAGCGACTACTTCGTTTCGGCCTACAAGGGGCTTCGCTCCAAGATATTGAGCATCGATGTTCCCATAGCCTTGGGCATCATTGTGTTGTTTCTGCGGAGTACCATGGATATACTGTTGCAGCTGGGCTCCGGATTTTTTGACAGCCTCACCGGCCTGGTCTTCTTTTTGTTGCTGGGGAAATTTTTCCAGCAAAAAACCTATTCCTTTTTGTCTTTCGAGCGCGATTACAAATCATACTTTCCCATCGCGGTCACCAAGATCGGGCTCCATGGTAGGGAAGAAACCATCCCGGTACGGGAAATTGAAAAAGGAGACACCCTTTTGATCAGGAATGGTGAACTTATTCCGGTCGATGGCATCATCATCCGTGGCGACACCAAAATCGATTATAGCTTTGTTTCGGGAGAATCCGACCCGGTGGAAAGAGCTGCTAGGGACAAGGTTTTTGCAGGAGGAAAGCAATTGCAGGGGGCCCTGGAGATCGAAGCACTGAAAACGGTCTCCCAGAGTTATCTCACCCAGCTTTGGGGCAATTCGATTTTTTCGACCGATAAGGCAAGCAAATTCCAAACCTTGACCGATAGTATCGGAAAACGCTTTACGATCGCTGTTTTGACCATCGCTTTCACCGCTACCGCATTCTGGTTGCTGGTCGATCCCAGTAAAGCACTGAATGTTTTCACCGCGGTACTGATCATCGCATGCCCCTGCGCCATTGCTTTGGCGGCCCCTTTTACCTTGGGGAACATGTTGCGCATTTTCGGAAAGAAAAAGTTTTACTTGAAAGACACCAAGACCATTGAACGCCTAGCCAAGATAGATACGGCGATCTTCGATAAGACCGGCACGATCACCACAGCTCAGAAAAACGGTGCTTCCTTCGAAGGGATGGCACTTTCGCCCGAAGAGGAATCCTTGTTGAAAAATACCCTGCGGGCCTCCAACCATCCCCTGAGCAGGGCCCTGTATACCATGCTGGCAGAACAACAAATCATGACCCTGGATGATTACCGGGAATATTTGGGCCGAGGCGTGGAAGGGGCCAAAGGCGACAGTCGGATCAAGGTGGGATCTTCCGAATTTGTGGGCAATCCCCATACCCCCGATATCCTCAATACCGAAGTGCATGTGAGCAGCAACGATATCTACAAGGGGCGCTATGTATTCCAGAACCATTACAGGCAAGGTACCGCTCAACTGTTCCTCGCCATGGCCGAGACCATGGACCTGGCCATCTTATCGGGCGACAATGAGGGGGAGCGGACCCAACTGGAACAGTTGCTTCCCAAACTCACCCCGATGTATTTCAACCAACAGCCAGCCGAAAAACTCGAATTCATAAAATCGCTTCAGGAAAATGGCAAACAGGTAATGATGGTCGGAGATGGATTGAACGATGCGGGCGCCTTGGCACAGAGCGATGTCGGAATTGCCATCTCTGAAAACGTCAACGTCTTTTCACCGGCCTGTGATGGCATCCTGGCGGCCTCCAAGTTCAAAAATTTATACGAGTACATAAGGGCCTCAAAAAAGGCGATGAACATCATCAAGATGAGTTTTGTATTGTCGTTGCTTTACAATATAGTGGGACTTGGCTTTGCCGTCACCGGGCAATTACAGCCCGTGATCGCTGCGATTCTGATGCCCCTGAGCTCCATAAGCATTGTCGTTTTTACCACCGTAATGACCAACCACTTAGGACATAAATTAAATTGAGTAAGCCAAAAAATAAACCCAATGGACCGACTTATAAAACCAATCAACGCTTTGCTCACCAAGAGCAGACAAAATACTTTTTTGGCCCTTTCCATAGGTATTGTTTACCTGTGGTTTGGCACCCTAAAGTTTTTCCCCCATTTGAGTCCGGCAGAAGGCCTCGCCATGAATACGATCCATTTATTGACCTTTGGCTACGTTCCCTCCCATATTGCCATCTTCCTCCTCGCCATGTTGGAGGTGGTCATTGGATTTTGTTTCATTTTGAACATTTTTAGAAGAGAGAGCATCTTTTTAGCCTTGTTCCACATGGCCTGCACTTTCACACCGCTTTTTTTCTTTGCGGAGGAATCTTTTGTTTCAGGGCCATTGGTGCCGACGCTTATGGGACAATACATCGGAAAAAACCTGATTATCGTTGCGGCACTGGTATCCATGCTGAAGACAGCGGGGAAATCTGGGGAAGGTGTGACAAATGAAATGGCCGACCTGGCAAAAAACAACCAAAACGGGGATAAAAGGATTGAACAAAAATGAAAGACCAAAGCAATTCCACAAAAAACGATTCATTGATCAAATATGACAATTGTCATTTTTTAACAATAACTACGGGTATAGTTTTACCGCTGAATTCAGGTAAGGTATGAGTGTGATCTATGTGTTGTTGACCATCAGCATCGTTGTTGCGGTCATTTTTTTTATGGCTTTTATCGTGGCGGTCAGGAGTGGTCAGTACGACGATTCGTACACCCCATCCGTGCGCATGCTGTTCGAGGATGAATTGGTGAAACAGAAAAAAGGAGATCAAGAAGTGCCCGAGAAAAAATAAATCCAACTTAATAATCAATACACTATGGAAGTTCAGCAGTTTTACTACGATAACAAAATCGTAAAAAAGTTTCTTTACGCGACCATGTTTTGGGGCATCGTAGGCATGTCGGTAGGGTTACTCTTGGCCTTCATGTTCATGTTTCCCAACCTGACCGACGGTATTTCATGGTTGAGTTTTGGCCGCCTCAGACCACTCCATACCAATGCCGTTATTTTTGCCTTTGTGGGCAATGCCATCTTCGCAGGGGTATATTATTCCACCCAACGCCTGCTTAAAGCCCGCATGTTCAGCGATTTCCTGAGCAGCTTCAATTTCTGGGGTTGGCAGGCCATCATCGTTGCAGCGGCAATCACCCTCCCGTTGGGCTATAGCACTTCCAAGGAATACGCCGAACTCGAATGGCCCATTGATATCGCCATAGCCTTGGTGTGGGTCGCTTTTGGGGCCAACCTTATCGGTACCATGATCAAAAGGAGGCAACGGCATTTATATGTAGCCATTTGGTTCTATGTGGCGACCTTCGTTACGGTGGCCGTGTTGCACATTTTTAACAGCTTGGAACTTCCGGTAAATGCATTGAAAAGCTATTCGGTCTACGCCGGGGTGCAGGATGCCTTGGTGCAATGGTGGTATGGCCATAATGCGGTGGCATTTTTCCTGACCACCCCATTTTTGGGCCTGATGTACTATTTTGTGCCCAAAGCAGCGAACAGGCCCATTTACTCCTATCGATTGTCCATTGTCCACTTTTGGTCCCTGATCTTTATTTACATCTGGGCAGGACCTCACCATTTATTGTATACCGCATTGCCCGATTGGGCCCAAAACCTTGGGGTGGCCTTTTCCATCATGTTGATTGCCCCATCGTGGGGCGGTATGATCAATGGCTTGCTCACCTTGCGCGGCGCATGGGATAAGGTCAGAACCGACCCGACCTTAAAATTTATGGTGGTCGCCATTACGGGATATGGCATGGCCACATTTGAAGGCCCCATGCTTTCTTTGAAGAACGTGAACGCGATTGCGCACTTCAGCGACTGGATCATCGCCCATGTGCACGTCGGTGCCTTGGCATGGAACGGCTTTCTGACCTTCGGGATGATCTATTGGCTGGTGCCCAAAATGTTCAAGACCCGATTGGCCTCGCTGGGCATGGCCAACTTCCATTTTTGGATAGGCACCCTGGGCATCATCCTTTATGCCCTTCCGATGTACGTAGCGGGCTTCACACAGGCCTTGATGTGGAAAGACTTCAATCCGGACGGTACTTTGGTCTACGGTAACTTTTTGGAGACCGTTAATGAAATCATGCCCATGTACTGGATGCGTGCCATAGGGGGCAGCCTATATATCATAGGTGCCTGTGTCATGATCTACAATATAGTGGTAACGATAAGGTCGGGCAGTAAAGTAGAGGACGAACTGGCCGAGGCCGCTGCCCTGATAAGGGTATCCAAGAAAAGAACCGCTGGCGAAACCTTTCATACCTGGTTGGAGCGCAAACCCATCCAGCTCACCATTTTGGCCACTGTGGCCATTTTGATAGGGGGCATCATCCAAATTGTACCAACTATCTTGGTGAAGTCGAACATTCCGACGATTACCAGCGTTACCCCTTATACCCCATTGGAATTGGAAGGGAGGGACCTCTATATACGCGAAGGATGTGTCGGTTGCCATTCCCAAATGGTGCGCCCTTTTAGAAGTGAAGTGGAACGTTATGGCGAATACGCCAAGGCCGGGGAATTTGTTTACGACCACCCCTTCCTTTGGGGCAGTAAACGCACCGGCCCAGATTTGCTAAGGATAGGCGGAAAATATTCGGACAACTGGCATTTGAACCATTTTTACGATCCGCAAAGTACTTCATCTGGATCGATCATGCCTTCCTATAGTTGGTTGGTGCGCAATAAGCACGACCGCAGCGGCATTAAGGGTAAAATGGAAGCCATGGTGAGTCTTGGAGTGCCTTATTCGGAAGAGGATATTGCCAATGCCGATCAAGCCATGGCCGAACAGGCCACCAAAATTGAGAAGAACCTGTATACCGATCCCGATTTCGCAAAAAATTATGAGGCGGATAAAGCCTTTGCAGCCGAAAACAACCAGGAATTTGTTGAAATGCGCGACAGGGAAATCGTGGCCATGATCGCTTACATGCAACGCCTGGGCACCGATATCAAGATCAAGACGAACAATGAATCACTCTCACAAAACAATTAAGCCATGCTGAAATTTGTAAAAGGTTATATGGAAAGCATCGATGGGGTCGCCATTTATCCCATGATATCGCTGTTGATCTTCTTCGTCTTCTTCGTTGTGCTTTTCGCTTGGGTCTTCACGGCCTCAAAAGCCCATATCAAGGAAGTAAGCGAACTGCCCTTGGAAAATGATAACCACCAAAATATTGAATTATGAAAAATGCAAGCGCTTCCTGGATTCGTATCCCGGTGATTTTTTTCACCATCTTCGCCTTGATGGAATACTTTGTCGATTCCGGGGATATGCCCGCCATCATCAAGTATCCCGCGGCCCAGTTTTTTATGCTGGTGGTGCTGCTTATGCTCATCGCTATCGAAATGATTTTACAGTCGGTGGAAAATGTCATGTACCAAACGCTTTCCGACGAGGCCAAGCAAAGATATGATGCGACCAAATCAAAATCATGGGAATGGACATGGGGCAAAAAGGTTTACCAAAAACTACTGGGCTCCAAACCCATTGAGGCAGAGGGAGAAATTATATTGGACCATAATTATGATGGCATACGCGAGCTCGACAACAAATTGCCACCCTGGTGGGTGTACATGTTTTATGCGACCATCATCTTTGGGGTAGTCTATATGGCGCGATTTCATATTTTCAACGGCTATGATCAGGACCTGGAGTATGCCCAGGAGGTCGCTGCGGCCCAAATGGAAATAGAGGCCTATAAGAAAACGGCCAAAGACTTGGTCGACGTGAATACGGTGGAACTGCTCACCGACGCTTCCGACCTCAATGCGGGCAAGGGAATCTATGAGACCAATTGTGTGGCCTGCCACATGGCCGATGGGGGTGGGGGGATAGGCCCCAACCTCACCGATACCTATTGGATTTTGGGCGGGGGAATCAAAAACGTGTTCCATACCATTTCCGAAGGGGGTCGAGATGGGAAGGGCATGGTCGCCTGGAAACAAAACCTGAAACCACTTGAAATGGCCCAGGTGGCGAGTTACGTGCTCCAATTCCAAGGCACGGAACCGGCCAATCCAAAAGCCGCGGAAGGTGACCAATGGGTCGATGAAAATAGCGGTCAGGAAGCCGTGCCCCAAAAGGCCCAGGATTCAACCGCCATCGCAAACGATTCAACGACCGTGGTGATGAAATGACCCAATCACAAAATGCGAGATCGACGGAATGGATGGTATTACGTAAAGTGATCGCAATGGACATGCGGATGATAGTCGTTCACGGCAGGTTTTAAATGGTAACTCGTAAATGGCACAGGACCAAGAAAATTTTAGGGATTCGATCGGCACGATCAGTGAGGAAGGCAAGCGGGCTTGGGTTTTTCCAAAAAAACCCAGCGGTAGGCTATATGAATATCGCAAATATGTCAGTTATTTCTTGTTGGCATTCCTTTTCGCGGCACCCTTTGTAAAAATCAACGGCAACCAATTTTTAATGTTCAATGTACTTGAACGCCGTTTCAATATTTTCGGATTTCCTTTTTGGCCACAGGATTTTCATCTGTTCGTGATTTCAATGATCATAGGGGTCATTTTTGTAGCCTTGTTTACCGTTGCTTTCGGCCGCATTTTTTGCGGCTGGATGTGCCCCCAGACGATTTTTATGGAAATGGTGTTCAGGAGGATCGAATACTGGATCGATGGGGATAGGGGTGCCCAAATCAAGCTCGATCGGCAGGCCTGGAACGGGGAGAAAATAAGGAAGCGCGTCATCAAATGGGTCATTTTCTTCATTATATCGTTTTTGATCGCGAATATTTTCCTGGCCTATCTCATCGGTAGCGACACCCTCATCCGATATGTTACCGAAGGCCCTATGGGCCACTTGAGCACCTTGGTCTCCCTTTTTATTTTCACGGGGGTATTTTATTTTGTGTTCGCCTGGTTCAGGGAACAGGTCTGTATTATCGCTTGCCCTTATGGCAGGATGCAAGGGGTATTGCTCGATAACAAATCGATTGTCGTGGCATACGACCACAAGCGGGGCGAAGCGGAAAACGGGCGTAAAAAATTTAGGAAGGACGAAGATCGGACAAGCATTGGGGTTCGGCGATTGTATCGATTGTTTTCAATGTGTCAATGTTTGCCCTACGGGAATCGATATTCGCAACGGGACCCAACTCGAGTGTGTCAACTGCACCGCCTGCATCGACGAATGCGACACGATTATGGAAAAGGTACATCTGCCCAAGGGTTTGATTCGCTATGCCAGTGAAGATGAAATCGTTAAAAAGGAAAAATTCAAATTCACACCAAGACTCAAGGGCTACACTGCCGTTTTGGTCATCCTGACGGGGGTATTGGTCGGGATGCTTTTTTTAAGAAACGATCTTGAGGCCAATATTTTAAGATTGCCCGGGCAGCTGTATGAACACAAGGGCGACAACATCATCAGCAATGTATATACCTATAAACTGATCAACAAAACGACCAAGGATGTGGAGGATGTAAGCTTTAAACTCCTGTCACATCCCGGTAATATCAACTTGGTGCGACATGAACATTTCAAGGTGCCCGCGCAAAAATTGGCCGAAGGCACCCTCTTTATTGAAATCAATAATGCCGCCTTGAAGGGCGATAAGGACAATTTGAAAATAGGGGTGTACAGCGGTGATAAGCTCATTGAGACCACCACCGCCCGCTTTTTGGCGCCAAGAAGTTATAAATAACGGCATACCATCAAGTAAACGAATGAATTGGGGGAGAGATGGCAAAGCAGCCTAAAGGCAGCTGAAGCCTCGGTCTAATAAATTGTAAAGACAACAGTATGAAGATCAATTGGGGAACTGGTATTGTAATCGCATTCATCGCCTTTATTGGCTTTATCCTATTTTTTGTGGTTCGTATGAGTACCGATGATCGGGCCAAGCACGACCTGGTCACGGAAGACTATTATAAAGCCGAATTGGGCTACCAAAAGGAAATCGATGCGGAGAACAATGCCAACAAGAATGCCCGGAACATCAACATTGAAAAGACCGCCGAAGGTTTACTGCTCAAATTTCCGGAAGGAATCGAATTTGGGAAGGTAAAAGGAACGGTGTCCCTATACAGACCGTCCAATAAACACTTGGATTTCGACTTTCCTATAAGTCTTTCCAATGCACATTTGCTCATACCTGACAAACGTTTGTTGGATGGTCGCTGGGACATCAGGGTATCCTGGGAATATGCGGATGAAAAATATTTGCGAAAAGAGAGTATCACCTATTGATGAATGCCATGTTGATTTCTGCCGTTTTGTTGGGCCTTATGGGTAGTTTCCACTGTGTGGGCATGTGCGGTCCCATTGCCTTTATGCTACCGGTAGACCGGACCAATAACCTCAAGAAATTCGGTCAGATATTCATCTATCATTTGGGCAGATTATTGGCCTACGGCATCATTGGATTGGTCTTTGGAATATTGGGCAAGGGCTTGTACCTCTTTGGCATCCAACAAAAATTATCGATCATCATCGGTATTGTCATGGTGGTCATCGTCATGATTCCCTATAAAATTTTCAACCGATATAATTTTTCAAGACCCGTTTTGGGCCTCATTTCCAAAGTAAAGAACCATTTGGGCCTTGCCCTGAAAAAGCAGGGCCCCGATACCTTTCTGAGCATCGGTTTTTTAAACGGTTTTTTGCCCTGTGGCTTGGTGTATATGGGACTCTTGGGCGCTCTGGGCATGGGCGATGCGGTCAAGGGCATGCTTTTCATGGTGCTTTTCGGACTGGGCACCATCCCTTTGATGACCTCCGCGATATATTTCAGCGGCATGCTGAAATCCACAGGCGAAGCAGCGTATACAACGGTTGGTTCCCGTATTTGTGGTGATTGTGGGCGTGCTGTTCATTGTGCGCGGCCTAGGACTGGGCATCCCTTATCTGTCACCAAAACCGGTGCAGACTTTGGTTTCGGCCCAAGTGGAATGCCATGACTGATTTGCCGGTTGATCGGAAATGGCTAATTTTATCCAAAAATAGAATAACACATTTAAGATTAGGATGAGAATTTCATTGGGCATATGGTCGGGCATTTTTTTGTTTCAGCTCTTCATAATACTCGGTTGTAGGGAGCAACCAAAGATCACTTCCGCTGCGGAAAACGAACCCAGGGGCATAGAGAACGTCGCCTATCAATGGGGTCAAATGGCCTTGAAGGCCACCGCCAACGACACCGAACGCTTTAGGCCCAGGCCAACGATCACCTCCAGATATCTGGGATTGATTTTTATCTCCATTTTCGACGCTTGGTCCAGATACGATGAACATGCCATTCCGGTATATTTGAGCGAGGTGGAACGCAGACCTTTGGTCGAACAAAAGTTGGCTAACAAGGAAATCGCCATCAGCTATGCCGCTTATGGTGCCATGATGGAATATTACTATTCCGACAAGGAACTGTTCAGGAATTTCATGACCGAATTGGGCCTTGATCCGGACAATCGCTCACTGGATCCGAGTACTCCGGAAGGAATCGGCAACCTGGCAGCACGTGCGGTAATCGAGGCCAGGAAGCAAGACGGTTCCAACCAATATGGAGCGGAAAAGGGTTCCGACGGCACCCCTTATTTTGATTATACCTACTATCGGCCCATCAATTCACCGGATGAAAATGTGGATGGCAACCGCTGGCAGCCCAAATATTTTTCAGACGGAAAAGGAGGTAAATATGCCCCTGGCTGCCTAACACCATTTTGGCACAAGGTAAAGCCCGTTGCCCTAAGGTCGGCAGACCAGTTCCGGCCAGGTCCCCCGCCCATGATCGGTTCGGAACAGCTCGAAAGGGAAGTAAAAGAGGTCATCGAACTGCAGGCGAACCTGACCGACGAACAGAAGGCCCTGGTAGAGTTTATGCGCGACGGACCACAATCGGTACAACAGGCGGGCCATTGGCTGAAATTCGCACAGGACGTATCGCGTCGCGACAACCATACCCTGGACGAGGACGTTAAAATGTATTTTTTGACCGAGATCACCGCCATGGATGCGTTCATCGCTTCCTGGGATTCCAAGATGTTTTACGACTATGCAAGGCCCTATGCTTTGGTACACCAATATTATCAAGGCCAGGTCATCAAGGCTTGGGGGGGGCCAGAGCAGGGAATGGTCGATTTGAAAGGGGAGGAGTGGCGGCCCTATTCCCCGGAAGAATTCCTATGTCCGCCGTTTCCAAGCTATGTTTCCGGACACAGCACCATCAGCGGAGCCTGCGCGGAAGCATTGCGGCTTTTCAAGGGCGACGATTTTTTTGGCGAGGAAGTGCGTTTGGTACCGGGTGCACTCACCGAGCCGAACCATCTTGGGGAGCCCGTTGTCCTCAAATTCCCGACCTTTACCGAAACCGCCAACATGGCCGGCATGTCGCGGGTGATGGGCGGTTACCATATTCAAGCCGATAACGTGGCCGGCCTGCAATTGGGCCGGGATGTGGCAAGTGCCACATGGGCCTTTTATCAGCACCATATTGGCATTAATTGACCAATCAACAAAAATGAAATGCCCAATTTTACCAAACAGGATATCAAAAATAGGGAGGATATAAAGTTGCTGGTGGTCTCATTTTATGCCAAAATTCGCAAGGATGCCGTGTTGGGCCCCATCTTTAACCAGATCGTTACCGATTGGGAGCCTCATTTGGAATTGTTGACCGATTTTTGGGAAACCCAGCTTTTCTTGAAAAGGAAATATTTTGGGAATCCGGTCACCGCGCACCAAGAAGTCGATGACAAAATGCGGCATACGATCACCCCAGAGCACTTTGGCCTATGGATGAACCTTTGGTTTGCCACGATCGACGAACTTTTCGAAGGGGAGACCGCATATATTGCAAAGAACAGGGCCCAGAAGATGTCGACCATGTTGTATTTAAAGATCTATGAACATCGAAAGGAAGGCTAAAAGTCCTTGCGTTTGGCCTTATAGGCCAGTCTCCACAATGGCAAAACGGTCCATGCCAACAACATCGCAACGGAAATCATCAAGCCTTTGTCGGTGCCGAAGAATTGCTTGAAAACGGCCCCGGTATACCCCATCAATGCGGAGATATCGAGTTTTAGGAGGATCAGCGTCCTTGACAGATCGATCGGATTGAACATGGTGGCCACCAAGGAATAGGAGTCCAACGGATATTCCTCAAAAACGATGAGCGACATCAAAAAAAGGCCATCGTAGACCACCGCCAAAAACAGCCAGAGCAGAACGGCATAGCCGAATCCCTTGATCCTGTTTTCGTTAGACAAGGCGATGTTAAAGGCCAGGGCCGTAAAGATCATGGTAAGGAAAGCACCGGTGATCAAGAGCAGTGAAAAATCCCATATCGCGTTGCTTTTCAATAGTCCGTATAGCATAAAAGGAATGCCCAATCCAAAGGCCAGGCTTAAGGTCAGCGAGCCGGCGACCCCAAAATATTGGCCCAAAAATATCGATGATCTTTTGAGGGGCTGTGCCAATAAAAGTTCGGTGAATTCTTTGGAATTGTAGAAATACATGACCCCAAAGATGGTGCCTATCAGCGGTACCAGTACGATGATCACGTTCATGAGGGTGATTACCGCTTTGGAAAGATCGTTGTTCAAGAACAACAGCATGAAGCCAAGGGCCAGATAGAACAAAAAGTACACATAGCTCCAACGGCTACGGATCAGGTCATAGAAACTGTATTTCAGGATTTTAAGCATCGGCAGGAGTTGTTGCTATGGCGGCAATGGCATGCTCGAAATCGGCTTGTCCGGTCTTCTTCATCAAGGCTTGCTTGGTACCCCTGAAATATATTTTACCTTCCAACAGATACACGATTTCGTCGGCCATCTCTTCCACGAATTGCATGATATGCGAGGTCACCAGAAAGGTTTTGCCCTTGCTCTTTTCCACCATGATCAGTTCTTTAAGGCGGAGCAGGGAGGCTGGATCCAAGCCATTGGTGGGCTCATCCAATATAATGAGCGGGCTATCGAACATAAAGGCCAGCACAATATTTACCTTTTGTTTGGTGCCACCTGATAGGGTGCCCAGTTTTTTGTCCAAAAATGTTCCGAGACCAAACATTTCAATGAGTTGGTCGGCCTCGCTCGGTTTCTGTCTCAGGTCCTGTATCATACGGATCAATTCCCTGACCTTAAGGTTACCGGGAAAGTTCGCAATTTGCGGGAGATAGTCGATATGCTGCCGGTATTTCCAATTCTTACGGATCGATTTCCCGTCCACCATAATGGTGCCCCTATTTGGTACCACCATGCCCAAAATACTTTTGATCAAGGTTGTTTTTCCAGAACCGTTGGGCCCTAAAACAGCAAATATACCGCCCCCATCGATCATAAGATCTACTCCGGAAAGCACTTCGTTTTTGCCGAATTTTTTATGCAGGTTTTCAATCTGGATCATAGGAGCCTTTTCATGAGCGGGTTGGCATCGAACAGTTTGTCGGGGGTAAATACCGGGGAGACTTTTTCTGAAAAATCAATGATATCCATAAAGAGACTTCTTAGCAATATAATGGTTTCCGGCGTACGGTTCACAATATAGGAAAACAATTTCACGGGGCGATAGGGGACATCCCCAATACCGTTTTTATCCAGATCGTAGCCGGTATAACCGCTCCAAAAATTTTGATCGAATACATTGTCGTTCAGCTTGCTATTGTACGACAGGTCGAAGGAGTTGTACAAAAAATTGTTGTTTATGAAAACATTTTCATAGCAGGCGCCCCTTACCTTAACTGCCCAACCATTGTTGATGAAATCGTTGTTGGTATAGCGAACGCGGTTGGATCCTTCTACGGTAATGCCTACACTGTTTTCCTCAAATGTGTTGCCGGCGATTTCCGCATCGTTGATTTCTTTTAAAAGTAGGCCATAAGAGTTGGTGCCCCAGTTTTTCCGGAAGTTGTTGTTTCGCATTTTTATTTGCTTGGAGAACATCACGGCCACGCCCGAACCGTTGTTTTCGAAAGTGTTGTGCTCGTAAACATCGTTATTGGAGAACATGAAGTGAAGTCCGTAACGCACATTCTTGGTACTGATGTTGTTTGTGATATTGATATTGTCGGAGAATTCAAGGTAAATGCCGTCCCTTACCTTTTGAACCGTATTTTCAACCACTTCGATATTTTGGCAGTACCACAATTGGATCCCATTGCCAGAATTGAACTCCTCTTCCGCATCCCCTAAAATTTGGTTGTGGTATACCCTGCCATGCTGCGCTTTTTCCAGATATATGCCAAAGAACAGTTTTTCCAATACCATGTTCTGAATTAAAAAATCCTTGCTTTTGATGACCCGGATCGCTGCAAAATCTGTGGTATAACTGGTACCTACATTGATGATCCTTAATCCATCGACCGTTACATGGTCTGAAATGATGGTAATGATCTCTCCTTGGTCTTCCCCATCGACCACGGGTAGATCCTCGCCCAATAAGGTCAAGGGCTTATCCAAAAGGATGTTGAATTCTTTATAGGTTCCCTTTTTGATCAGAACCGTGTCGTAGGCCGAGGCAGCGGCAACGCCCTCTTTGATCGACTTAATGGGGCAACCGGGGCAGACTTCAACAATGCTGCCCCAAAGGGCATTTCCCATCAAGAGCGTTCCGATCAGAAGCGGCAGGCGAGGTCTTCCCATTAACGGATGATTATGAATTTACTATTGGAAAGGGCTTCTACCCAATGGGGCGTTTCTTTGGGAAAGTTGAAATGCTGCTGTGTTTTGAGGTGGAATTTTTTTTGATCGATATGGAAGTTGATGTCCCCTTCCAAAACGACCAATTGGGTCTCGGTAGGGGAGCTATGTTCCGGAAAAATGCACCCTTTTTCAAGCGTGATGCCCAAGATTTCGTAGGCATCGGTCTTTGCCATTTTCAGAACCTTCACTGACTGGTATGGTTGTTCCTTGAACCGGTCGCTAATTTCGTACATAGTCGTTTCTTGGATAAAGTTTTGAATTTATTGACTGCTGCTGTTTACTTAAACCGTTGTTGTAGTTCGTCCCAGCTGAACAGCTCACCTTGATGCCCGGTTTCGGCCATCAGGGCTTCTTCGTTGTTGGAAAAAGCGGAAAGGAATCCCCCCATGGGACTGGGAATGGCATTGCTGATGAGATAGGTCGAATGCCTCGCATCGACCAATACCCCCGGATCATTATAATCGACCACCATAAACAGCGCAATTTCGGATTGCTCTTCCTCCTTTAGCTGGTTCATCATGCATTCGATCGAATCGAACTTATGCACCTTCCCTTTTTTGGTGACAAATTCTGCGGCATGTTGTTGGTCAACGATGGTCATACTACAGAAATGACAGCCGTCGGAGCCATAAGCAATGGGTTCCGGAGCCACCTTGCAGGAGAGGGAAATGCAAAACAATGCGATGGCCATCAAATAATATGCAACTGATTTCATGGCGCTACCTTAGAGTTTATCTTCTTTTTTTCGTTTTTCCCGACCCAGTAGGCAACAAAACCAAGGCCCATGCCCAAAGCCAAGAAATAGGCCCCGGGTTGGGGGTAGGAATGCGCCTTAAAGTTCAGGATGTTTTTTGTGCCGAACAAGGGAGGCTGAAAACCCATTACCGATCCATCGGGGTTGGTGAATTTCATGATGGCCTTTGGGTCCAGGTCATGGCCATAATCGTGCTCCCATAAATAGAAGTCGTACAACCCCGCGGCACTCAGGACCACCATCAAAATGAACCAATAAAGGAACCATTTGTAGTTGGCCTTAAGGGCGATGATCAGCCCGATGATGGTCGTGGTGATGATACCGATCGGAAATATCTTGAATTCCGGAATGGCTTCGGGAATAAACTTCATGCCCACATAATGGTTCATCAGGTTGATGTTCTTGATATCGTGCGGGTTGGCATCCGCAAAATCGTTGATATAAATGTCCATGCCGAGAGGAATGGGGTACTGTGGGGCTTCCAAGGTAATGTTCCACAGAGGGAAAACGAAAAGAAGTAATGGCAACAGGGCACCTAACAACATCAAAATTCGGGATTTTTTCATTGGGTATCGATTACTTTATTAAAAAGCGGGAAGGTCTTGAAACACAACCCGCTTTTGAGTTTTTAAAAAAAATGTACCGATTCGGTTATTCCCCTAAGGTCCATGTGAGATCCAGGTTCGAATTCTCCGGGGACACGCGAACATAGCCCTGCATTTCCTGATGGAGTGCCGAACAAAAATCGGTGCAGTAAAAAGGCCATACCCCAACCTGCTTGGGCTCCCATACAAAGGTTTCGGTTTGCCCCGGCATGATCAACAGTTCCGATGTATTGGCGCCGATGATACTGACCCCGTGTGGCACATCGTAGTCTTGTTCCAAATTGGTCACATGAAAATAAACCTTGTCGCCCACCTTTACGCCCTCTATGTTATCGGGGTTAAAATGGCTACGTATCATCGTCATGTAGATATGCACCTCTTTACCATTGCGTTCCACTTTCACGTTGGCATCTGAAGTGGTGGCATATTTATGTTTGTTATCTGTGAGGTTAAAGATTTTCCTTGACCTTTCCTTAACGATATCCGCAGCAATGCCCGCGGCGTAATGCGGTTCGCCAATCGTCGGGAAATCCAGCAACAACTCCATTTTCTCGCCGGTAATATCATATAACTGGGCAGACTGGGTCACTTCCGGACCAGTAGGCAAATAACGGTCTTTGGTGATCTTGTTCATGGCAATCAAATATTTGCCGAAGGGTTTCCTTGAATTGCCCCCTGGTATCATTAAATGGCCCACGGAATAAAAACATGGCTGCCTGTCAACGACTTCCCAAGTGCCCACTTTCCATTTGACCACCTCGGAGGAGATGAAGAAAGTGGTATAGGCATTGCCTTCCGCATCAAATTCGGTATGCAGGGGTCCCAATCCGCCACTGCTCACGGTGCCGGCCAGAACATCCTCGAACTTCAAGATGGGAATGCCGTAGGCTTCCCCGTCGAACTTTTTGCTTTCAATGGCGGCCAACATTTTGGTATAGGAATGTACGGTTAGGTCTGCCGACAATTTTCCGGCACCAACAATATATTCCCCTGTGGGATCCACATCACAGCCATGGGGCGATTTTGGTGTCGGAAGAAAGAATACAGCCCCGGGTACGTCGACGGGATTCACCACCAAAACCTCTTTTTTCATGGTTGAGGTAGCGGTATGCGTATCATCGTCGTATACGTTGTGGGCATAGTTTGCGGGCATTTTGGTGCCTCCGCCCCCTTTCACATATTCTTCTATTTTTTTCCAGTTCACCGCCGCGATGAAGTCTTTGTCATTTTGCGAGGCGTTCACTTCCAATAATGAATTGGCCTCTTCTGAATTATAAGTGGTAAAGAAAAACCAGCCATGCGATTTTCCGCGACCTGGATGGGATAGGTCATAATCAAATCCCGGCATCAACAATTGAAATTCAATATTCATGCGGCCATCTTCAGGCGCCACGCTAATAAAGGAAAGGGCGCCTTTAAAGTTGCCTTTGTACTCATTGATGGGCATATCGCGCTGGGGCACCGGTACGGAAAAACGGGTTCCAGCGACCACGTATTCGGTGTTTTCGGTAACGAAAGCACTGCTATGGTTCCCGGCACTGTTGGGAATCTCAATGATTTCGGTGGTTTCGAAAACACTGAGGTCAACTTTTGCGATTCGCGGGGTATTGTTACCATTGATGAACACATAGCGGCCATCGAGTTCCCCATTGGTCTGGGAAATATCGGGGTGGTGCGCATCATCCCAGGGTACAAAGCCGTGGGAAGTGTTGAGCATGGGTTTGGTTTCCTCATTGTAGCCCCATGCTTTCTCGGCGTCTTGAGAGAATACCGGTATTACTTTAAAAAGTCTTCCGGAAGGGAGTCCGTAGACCGATAATTGTCCACTAAATCCACCTGAGATAAAGGCGTAAAATTCATCGTGTTCCCCCGGGGCCACATACACCCGCTCCGCGGCATTGGAAGACAATGCCCCATTGGTGGTCTTACTTTTAGGTTGGCAACCTACAAGGCTCAGGCCTATACAGGTAAATAATATATAACGTAGCTTTTTCATTTGTTGGATTTTATTATTTTCAGTGATTTTTACTTTTATTGGGATGGGGGCAAGATGACCTTGTCAACGACATGTACTATGCCGTTTCCTGCGGGGATACTGGCAATGATTTTGGCACCTCCGACAAAAACATCGTCACCAATGACTTCGACGGTGGTATTTTGGTTGTCGGCCTGCCCCAGCTTTTTGAATTTCTTCAAAAATTCCTTGCTATAGTTCCCAGGCGTTACGTGATGCTTCAGGATATTGGCCAGCGCTTCCTTGTTTTCTGGTTTCAAAAGGTTTTCCACCGTTCCTGCGGGCAAGGCATCGAAAGCCTGGTTGGTAGGGGCAAAGACCATCAAAGGACCCGTATTCACCAGCACGTTCTCCAATTCGGCGGCCTGCACCGCGGCGACGAGGGTGGTGTGGTCAGCGGAACCTATGGCGATGGCAAGGACCGTGGGCTTGGACACATCATCTTTGATAAAAGCTTGTCCCTGCTTGTGGGTATCCTCTGACACGGATTCTGAAGATGATGCTTCGGCCGGACTTGTTTTGGGCTCGTTTTTACAACTGAAGATTAGGAACAGGCCCAAGGCGCCCATTAAAATTTTGATTTTGTTGGTTGTTTTCATAAAGATTGGTTTTTAAAGCGTTCTGAAATATTCGAGTACGGCTCTGGCCTGTGCTTCGGTGAGATTTTGGTTCGCCATCGGCGATCCATTGAACTCCACCAATAGATCCTTGGCCAAAGGGTCTTCCTTTACCATGGCATCGGGATTCAAGATCATGTTCATCACCCATTCTGGGCTTCGCCTTTGGAGGATACCGTTCGGTGCCGGGCCGATGAACTTTTTGCCGATTCTATGGCAAGCCATGCACATTTGATCGTACACTGTTTTCCCTTCGGCGGCCATGGCCTGATCGATTTCTGCATTCAAGGTCACCGATTTGATCGGTCCCACGCCTTTGTTCGATAGATCGATTCGTTCCGAGGCCTTAACGGTATTGGTTTCCACGACATCGACCTTTTGTTCGGTGGCAGACTTTTGTCTTTCCACGCTGAATCCCTCTTTGTTGGTTTCCTTTTCACCACAGCCGAGAAGCAGCAGGGAAAAAAGTATCAACAGATGGTAGTTGTTCATTTTCATTTTGTTGGGTTGTTTTAAATTTTGAACCAAAAGTAGGCCTGGGCAAGAAAAAAAAATATGATAATTATCATAATAAAAGATAAAAGGGTCTTTTAATATTTATTTATATTTGTAAGTACAATTGAAACATGCTTTCCAATTCTTCCAAATACGCTTTAAAAGCGGTCTTATATCTTGCCGTACATGCGAGCGCCGACCATAAAATTGGGGCCAAGGACCTGGCGCAGCCCATCAACGTTCCAAAAGCCTACCTTTCCAAGCTATTGCAAGGGTTGGGCAGGCATCAACTCGTATCCTCTGCCAAAGGCCCACATGGCGGATTTTATTTAAGCGAGGAGAACCTGAAGGTGCAACTTATCGATATCATCAACGTGCTTGACGGGGAGGAACGGTTGACTTCCTGTATGCTCAGTCTGGAAAAATGCAATGCCGACCATCCCTGTCCGATGCATAAACTATTGGGAAATACAAAGTCTAATTTCTTGCGCCGATTGGAGACTACCACGGTGGCCGATTTGGTTTCGGACATCGAAAAGGGCATCTCTTTTTTACCGCTATAATCCAATGGCTTGGTGTCCTGTAATGAAAAGCCAAGAAATCCTGCTCAAATAAAAAAGGGGACGGTAAGATCCTTCCCCTTTTTTGAAGTATGTTGTTCCAGACGGTAGTTTTATATCTTAAAGGTCACCACCGGTATTTTGGAGTGGTTGGCAATGTCCTCACCGATACTGCCCATGAAGAAGTGGGAAAGGCCTTTTCTTCCATGGGTAGGTATGCCTATGGCATCGGCATTATTGGCCATGCTGTAATTCAGGATGCCGCTTTCCACGGTATAGTCGTTGTAAATCTTAACTTCCTTGCCGACTTTGGCCTTCATCAAGAAATGATTGATGCGTTCATAGGCATCCTTGGTGCTCAGAAAATCATCACCCGGGGTGTTGATATAAACGAGGTCGAGTGTTGCCGACAACATTTCGGCAAAGGCTTTGGCCTTTTGAAACGCGACTATGCCCTCATCCTTGAAATCACTGGCGAACACAAAACGATCTACTTTAAATTCTTTGAGCTCTTCTTTGATCACCAGTACCGGTATGTCGGCATTACGCACCACTTTCTCAGCGTTTGAACCCACGAATATCTCTTTCAGGCCATCGCTGCCATGAGACCCCATGACCACTAGATCCGCACCATGCTGTTCGGCCACGTCGTTGACCTCGCTGAACACTTTGAAATGTTTGATGATCGGGGTCACGCTAATGCCCTTGAGGTAGGGCTTGTTCAAAAATTCGTTGAATCTCTTTTCCGCCATTTTCAGCAGGAACACCGTTTGTTCGGGATGGAAACCCTCCGAGGATGAAATAATGGCCTGGTTCAGCTCGAGCATATGGAGCGCCAAGATTTCTGATTGATGTTTTTTGGCCAGGGAAGCGGCCACTTTCAAGGCGTATTCGCTTTGTTCTGAAAAATCGACAGGCACGATTATTTTTTTCATGGGTAAGGGTTTTAAGGTTGCGAATGATTAAATGGTCATCGAAAACAATTGGGTTTCCGGTGACCTTCTTTGTAATAGAACGTCAAAAGCCATACAGATATTTCGAATGAAAGGACGTCCTTTTTGGGTGACCCGAATCTGGAAGGGCGTTATTTCCACCAATCCATCGTGTTCCACTTCCTTTAATTTTTCCAATACGTTCTCCAAATCGGAAAATTTTTCCGCTTCATCATGCCAAGAGGTTTCAAAGCGGCACATCAGGTTCAGGATATGTTTTCTGATGGTTTGGTCTTCTTCGGTGAGCATATGCCCCCGATAAATTGGGATGATGTCATTGGCGACCAGATGCTGGTATTCCTCCAGGCCCTTTACGTTCTGTGCAAAACTGTACCAACTATCGCTGATACTGGAAGGCCCAAGGCCGATCATCAGCTGTGTTTTGGAGGCCGTATAACCCATAAAATTCCTATGCAAAAGCCCCGATTTCATGGATTTATAAAGGTCATCTGAATTTTGGGCGAAGTGATCCATACCAATTTCGTGATAGCCTGCTTGGGCCAGCAATGCTTTACCGGTTTCGTACTGCCTTCGTTTTTCATCGGGGGAGGGAAGATCGGAATCGTTGAACCCCCTTTGGCCATTTCCCTTTAACCAGGGCACGTGGGCATAGCTATAAAAAGCCAGCCGGTCGGGCATCAATTGCTTTGTTTTGGAAATGGTTTCTTCGATATGGTCGAGGGTCTGGAATGGCAGGCCAAAGATAATGTCGTGCCCCACTGAGGTATACCCGATTTTCCGGGCCTGTTCGGTAACTCTTTTCACCGCCTCAAAGGTTTGCTTTCTGTTGATGGCGTTCTGTACGGTTTCATTGTAATCCTGAACCCCAAAACTCACCTTTGTGAACCCAAGATCATATAAGGTCTGCAAATGTTCGCCGGTGGTATTGTTGGGATGGCCCTCAAAACTAAATTCGAAATCCAACGCCCTATCGGCACGCTTAAAAATTCCGTCAACAAGCATAGCTAGGTGCTCCGCGGAAAAAAAGGTGGGTGTGCCGCCGCCCAAATGCAATTCCTTAATGATAGGCCTTTCCTTGAAAAGTTCGCAATACAGCTTCCATTCCTTCAGTACCGAGTCGATATAGGGTATTTCTATATCGTGCCGCTTCGTGATGCGTTTATGGCAGCCGCAAAAAGTGCACATGCTCTCACAAAATGGTAAGTGGAGGTAAAGGCTGATGCCTTCCGCAGTATTGCTTTCCACAAAACTTTGCTGAAGGGTTGCTTTCCATGCCTTTCCGGAAAAGGTTTCCATGTTCCAATAAGGCACCGTAGGGTAACTTGTATATCGCGGCCCTGGAACATTATACTTTTGGATAAGGGTGCACATGGGAATACATTTGATTTCCACAAAATTAGGCCGCCCATTTAGCGCAGACTATGATAAAAGTCATGTTCCCCATCTTGAAAATAGGTCAAATGGGGATGTATAGCTTGTCGCAATGAACCGTGGGTACTGCTTCAATCCTATTTGGTTCATGGGGCATGCCAAATCATCCCTTCCCATAAATGTCTTTGAGGCGCTGTTCTTGTCCAAAATCATCCCTGACCATAAGATCGTATCGAATACGGATCGGGGTACCGATGGGCGCATTGTAATAAATGATCCATGCATCCGATTCCCTGGTGCCGATACAGCCATTGGAATAAGCTTTTCCCAGGGTTTCCGGGTTGGTGGTCGGGTGGATCATCTGGCCATTGCGGATCCCATCGATTTCTGTATCAATAAAGGGAATTTGCGGTAAAAGCGTCGTCAAGGCATCGTCCCTCCGTGTCACATGATACTGCTTCCCATCGACAGGATTGTAATAATCCGGATTTTTCACGTATCCGACAATTTTCCCTTGTCCGGTCTTGGTTCTCAGATCGGTAATTCGATCCCCGAAGGCCAAATAGCGTTTCTTGTTCTGCCCAACACGCACCGGAAAGGTAAAAAGCAAAACACTATCGCTATAAATGTTCAACTTGAATTCAGGGATGTTCACATCGATCGAGCGCCGATCCAATTCGTTTTGCAGTCGTATCGCCGATATCGAATCAGGAAGCCACAATGGGCTGCCTTTGGGAAGGGCTATCAGTTTTTTTTGGTCGTAGACAAAGGAATCCCGTGCTTTCATGCGATAGTAATCCGTACTGGCCAAAGTATCGATGATCCAAGGGTTGGCGCTGACCAGGAGATGCTCGGTCAAATGATAGGGTACCAGGGATTCGTACCGGGTGACCAAAGAATCGATATACTTAAAATAATTGCCGACCAGGATGTCTTTCGAAAGATCGATTTTTTTGGGCAGTACCAACCTTTTTAGGGGATGGGGAACCGCTGCGTTGAGCGGGTCGCCATTGATCGGAACCTTAGGGGTTTGGGCCAATACCAAGGGAACATAAAATAAGGATATAATAATGGAAAAATAGGTGGTGTTCATCAATCGTGATCTTGCCATATTGGTCTTTTGGTTGACATTACAAAGGCTTTCAAGTTTCGAATGGCCCCAAATTGGAAATGATGTGCAAATGTAAACCAAGGGCTGTCTACCGCAAATGATTTGTATCAGGTACGAACGGGGTTGGTTTCGCCCAACCACCAGCGCGTTTTGATGGGTTTTTTCACGAGCCCGAATTTTTTAACGGCATGGATTTTTAGGTGGTGCACCATTTCATCTACCGAATCGGTAAGGAACAACAGCTTCATATCTTCCTGGTCGATGCTTTCATTTTCTGCCATGATCTGGATATGTTGGTACAGTTCTTTGTGGTATTCTTTCCCGAACAGTACGACGGGAAAATGCTTGATCATTTTGGTCTGTATCAAGGTCAATGCTTCGAACAGCTCATCAAGCGTGCCAATTCCCCCGGGCATCACCACAAAGGCAAAGGAGTACTTCAACAAGATGAACTTGCGCACGAAGAAATAGGGGATATCGATCCATTTATGGAGATAGGGGTTGGCCTGCTGTTCGCGGGGCAGGACTATATTACAACCTATGGAGTACCCATTATTCAAATAAGCACCCTTATTGGCTGCTTCCATAATGCCGGGACCGCCGCCGGTCATCACGGCAAAGCCAAGTTCCGACAAGGCCTTGCCCACTTCTTCGGCCTGTTTGTAGTATAGGTTATCGGGTTCGAACCTTGCCGATCCAAAAACGGTGACACAGGGTCCTATGAAGTGCAATTTTCTAAAGGCACGGATAAAATTGTATTGCACCTTGAAGGTAAACCACAGTTCCTTGAACCTGTTGCGCGGTCCTTCCAAAAAAGTGCGCTCTTCACTGAGATAAAAACCGTTCTTATTGCGATTGTCGTGATTTGTCATACTTTTTATCTGGGGTATTTTATATGGAATATCGAAATCTGTGGGGCATAACAGATCGATAATAATGAATATCGATGCGCCAAAGATGACGAAGTGCCTCCTTTTTTGGTATGATATTGGTCATTTTTAAACCTTTTGATCCGCTTTATATTTGATGATGACAGACAATGAATCTGCTATGGTATTGCGAAGGCAAATGGCCGACCGGATAAAACGGTTTTTTGTCCAAATCGGGGACCTGTCGTATTTTGCGGCCCGTTTTTTCAGGGAAGCCTTCAAGAGGCCATTTGAATTTAAAGAATTGCTTCGGCAATGCTATCAAATGGGCAACCGATCTTTGGTGTTGGTAGGGGTGACCGGTTTTATCATAGGTCTGGTACTCACCTTGCAATCGCGGCCTACCTTGATCCAATTCGGAGCTGTTTCCTGGATGCCCAATATGGTTGGGCATTTCAATAGTCCGCGAAATAGGACCCGTGATTACGGCACTAATATGTGCCGGTCGCATCGCCTCGGGAATAGGGGCCGAATTGGGTTCGATGCGCGTTACCGAGCAGATCGATGCCATGGAGGTTTCCGGCACCAATCCGTTTAAATATTTGGTGGTGACCCGAATTTGGGCGACCACTTTGATGCTGCCCTTGTTGGTCGTTTTTGGCGATTTGGTGGCCCTATATGGTTCGGCCTTGGTGGAGAACCTAAAAGGCGATGTTTCGTTCCAGCTCTATTTCAATACCGTTTTCGATGCCTTGGAATTCGGTGATTTGGTGCCGGCGACCATCAAATCGTTCTTTTTTGGATTTACCATTGGTTTGGTAGGTTGTTATAAGGGCTATTACAGCGACAAAGGCACTGCGGGCGTGGGCTTTGCGGCAAATACCGCGGTGGTGGTTTCCTCATTGCTGTTGTTTGTGGTCGACTTTATCGCCGTTTTTATTTCCGATATTTTCTACGAACTGTAAACGTATGGCAGCACAACAAATGACTTTGGAAAACAATAGCAATGATACGACCGATCATGCGTCCCGAAGGGCTGTGATCAAAATCCGGGACGCCTACAAGAGCTTTGGCGACAACCATGTGCTCAACGGTTTTAACATGGTTTTATATGAAGGGGAGAATCTCGTGGTCATGGGCAAGTCGGGCTCTGGCAAGTCGGTGATGATCAAATGCCTGGTCGGGCTCATGCAACCGGATCGTGGTTATATTGAGGTCATGGGAAAGGAAATTTCAACTTTAGACCAACAAACCCTTGATGAACTCAGATCTGATATCGGTTTTCTTTTTCAAGGGAGCGCGCTATACGATTCGATGACCGTTAGGGAAAATCTCGAATTCCCCATGCGGAGACATCGTGAAAAACTGGGAGCCGTTAACGATACCACCCCATTGGTCTTGGAGGCTTTGGAGAATGTAGGACTTGCCCATGCCATCGACTTGATGCCGGCCGAACTATCGGGAGGTATGAAAAGAAGGGTGGCCCTGGCCCGTACCTTGATCTTGAAGCCGAAAATCATCCTGTATGATGAGCCCACCAGCGGTCTAGATCCCATTACGGCCAAAGAAATCATCGTATTGATGCGCAGTATCCAAAAAAAATATGGCACCTCATCTTTGATCATTACCCATGATGTGGACTGCGCGAGGGTGATTTCGGAACGGATGATCTTGTTGGTCGATGGCATCAACTATGCAGAAGGGAGCTATCAAGAATTATCGCAGTCGAACGATCCAAAAGTGGAAGCGTTTTTTAAAAAATAAGCATATGGCCAAAACAGCTTTGGAGAATTTAAAATTAGGGGTTTTTGTTGTACTGGGTACGATACTGTTGCTTATTGCGGCATACCTCATCGGGAACCGGCAAAATATGTTCGGCAGGACATTTCCTCTCAGTGCCACCTTCAAGAACGCCAACGGACTCCAAACCGGGAACAACGTTCGATTTTCAGGAATCAACGTGGGCACGGTCAGTAAGATAGAAATGATCAATGATACCACCATCATGGTGCACATGATCATCGAGGAAAAAATGCTCGACCAAATCAAAAAAGACGCAATTGCGACCATTGGTTCGGATGGCCTTGTAGGCAGTATGCTCGTCAATATAGTGCCGGGCAGGGGAGAAGCGACTTTTATAAAACCTGGTGACGAACTTGAGTCATACAGTAAAATTGCCACCCAGGATATGTTGAGCACCTTGAACGTGACCAATGAAAATGCGGCCATGTTGACTTCCGACCTGTTGAAGGTGACCCAATCCTTGATCAAAGGAAAGGGCACGCTGGGCAGGCTGTTGAACGACACCCTTATGGCCAGTGATCTGCAGCAGACCGTGGCCAATTTAAAACAGACCAGCAAACAGGCGAATACGGCGATTTCGGAATTGAACCGAATGATCGAAAGCGTCGATTTCGAGAAGAGTGCTGCAGGGGTATTACTGACCGATACCGTTTCGGCGGCACGAATGAGGAACCTCATCCTCCATCTTGAGCATTCGAGTATCGAAATCGATAAAATGAGCCAAGACATCCAAACCATGCTTGGAGCGGTCAAAGACGGTAAAGGCGCCATCAATTATCTGGCCACCGACACCCTATTTGTGAAACGACTGGATGAGACAATGCAGCATATCGAACAGGGCACCGAAAGATTCAATGAAAATATGGAGGCCTTGAAACACAACTTCCTCACCCGCGGTTATTTTAGGAAGTTGGAGCGGCAGCAAAGAAAGGCAGAGCAGCAGCAGTCAAACTGAGATGAAGGCTTTGCTCAGAGGAATCAGGGAAAGCTCAAGGAGTCATTTTGAGTACTTTCGCCCCTCGGGTGCTTTTTGTTTTTAGCGCCATCAATGCCCTATTGGCCTCTTCCAAGGGATAAACTTCAAGTTCCGGTTTGATGGCGGCCCTTGCGGCGAGCTCCAAAAACTCGCTGACGTCCGCAGCGGTGATGTTGGCCACTGATTTTATTTCCTTTTCCATCCATAGGTGTTCCTGGTACGAAAGTTTCTGAAGATATGCCTTGTCAAAGGCTTCTTTTCGAATGGCATTGATGATCAATCGCCCTCCCTTGTCCAGATTGGCAAGGGACTCCACAATGGGTTTCCAAGCCGGGGTGGTATCGATCATACAGTGCGGTTTTTCTGGTGATCGATCATTGATGTCCCCTGCCCAATAGGCCCCCAATGATCGGGCGAAGCGCCTTTGCTTTTCCTCACGGGCATACACGAAAATTTTGCTGTTGGGATATAGGTGTTTCGCCATTTTCAGCACGAGATGTGCCGAAGCACCGAAACCCGTAAGGCCCAAGTGCGCTCCATTCTTCAATTGGCACAGTTTTAAGGATCGGTAACCAATGGCCCCGGCGCAAAGCAAAGGGGCGGCCTCCGCGTCCGAAAAAAAATCCGGAATGGGATAAACATATTTTTCATCCGCGGTCATATATTCCGCATAGCCACCATTTCTATCGAGACCGGTAGCCCTAAATCGATCGCATAGATTTTCCGATCCGCTAACACAAAACCTGCAATGGCCGCAAGCGGAGAAAATCCAAGCCACTCCTACACGGTCATCGATTTTGAATTTGGTGGATCCAGCAACAGGCGTTGCAATGGTTCCCACCACCTGATGTCCTGGAATGATGGGTAATTCGATGGGAGAAATCCTGCCCTCGATTTCATCGAGTTCGGTATGGCAAACACCACAAACCGATATCTTGATCAGCACTTCGTTGGGCTTGGGTATGGGAATGGGCAGTTCGACCAAGGTTAAGGGGGAATCATTTTCCTTTAAATCAAATACCCTGTTGAGCACCATTGCCTTCATATGAATTGTTTTTTATGGGATTTTCCCCAGTTAAGGGCTAATAATCCATGGGGTCACCTATTCCTCGTCTGGCACTTCCTTAAAAAAAAGTCCAAAAAAACGGTTTTTGGCGGTGTCATATCGATCAAAGAACAGGTCGGCTTTTCGGGACAGCCCGTCCTCCATCAGATAGCTTATGGGTTCCAGTACTTCAAAGGTTCTAAATACCTCTTTGGAGATGGCCATCAGGGGCAAGGCCAAAATCATGCCCGACACGCCCCACATATAACCGCCCAGAAAAAGGCCGAGGATGATGAACAAGGGATTGATCTTGATACTCGGTCCCATGACATTCGGGGTTATCAAATTGCCCTCGATTTGCTGCACCAGGATATAGAGCCCGACGACCGCCAAAGGTTGCCAGAACGTATCGGAGACCATCAACATATAACTAAAGGGCAAAATGACGCCGATGGTGGTTCCCACATAGGGAATGATCTCAAGAAATCCCGCCAAAAAGCCCCAGAAAAAGGGATAGGGAACCCCTATTGACCAAAGTCCAGATCCTATCAAAAGGCCAAGTATTAGAATGACCAATCCCTGACCCACCATGTACCGTTTGGTCAATTTTTGTATTTGTTCGAAAAGGGATTCAAGTTTTTCTCTCGACCTCGGGTTTACCTGGGTTAGTAAAAAGTTTTTAAATGCGGTTCTATAGAGAAGCAGGAAATAGGTGATCAGCACTACCATATCATATTGATCAGCAGGGTAGTTCCGGATTGGAGACCGTCTTGCAGGAATCCGCCCGAAAAATCAAGCGTGTCCGCAAAATTTTTGGCCAACCACTGTGAAGAAGACTCCGGATCGACATGAAACTGAAGGTTGAACCAATCCATAAATTGCCCTGCAAGATAATTTACCCTTTCATGGAATGAAGGGAGTTCACTGAACAAAATCCTGGATTGATTGAAGAAAAACAAGATTACCGCGAACAAAGGCACCAGCATGATCAGGAAAGAGAGCAGTATCGACAAGATCCTATTGCGCAATTTGCCTTCAAAAAAAGCCGCCAAGGGCTTTAGCATCAAGGCAAAAAAAAACTGAAGAGCAAGGGAACAAGTATGACCTGGGCTACGATCAATAACCAGATGGTCAAGGCAAGCACGCTAAAAAAATAGAATACGTTGGGAAGGTTGATGGTATATCCCTTCATGGATCAAAAAGTTTATGGTTTGCCTTGACGGCCAAACGTCATAAATCATCATTGCCACGACTTCACTTTAATTATGAAAAGATAAGTCCAGCGGTAGTTAACAGGTCATGATAATGGTCAGTTGTTCTTGGAATGTAACAAAGGTCTGTCTTTTATTTTTTATTTTCTTTAGGTCCATTCACAGATTGGGAAATGGAAAGGATATTTCGTTTTTAAGAACAGGCTTTCGCCCAATTTAAGGTCACTGCTCATTCTAGGGCAAACTGTTTTGGAAATCAATCGATAGGCAAGAATGGCCAATGCGATACAGAAGATGGAGGTGTAGATCAACTTGTTGTATTTCGCCAACCAGTTCGGCAAAAAAATATCAAAATTGTCTTTGGTGGAATCCGAATATTTCCGCGCCATGATGGTCAAGGGGCAAAACATCTTGAAAATGGCCAATACCAGCCCCTCCAAGAGAACCAAACCCACGCAGAGCCATACCCACTGATCGATCTTGTTGGCGATAACTGCATACAGCAGATAGAAGATCACCACGTTGAAGAACAACCATACCAAGGTGTGCACTATTTTGATCCAGAACAGTTTCCTTTCTTTCATGTTTGGCCTTTGAGGAATGGGAGTGATGCGGCTACCCTATTGAAAATGTTCAAAATGTACCTCCTATCTTTTTTCATACTCGATCTTGTTCCTGAATTCTGAACCATAAGGCAAGCAGTAACATCGCCAAAGGAGCCGTAACCGTCCAGGGAATCGCCAAAAGCAATATCGTCTCCGAAAATTTGGGATAAAAATAGACAAATGCGATCAAGGGTGTTACAAGGGCATTGGCCAAAAATGCCATTCGAACCCATTTTTCAAATCCTTGTTTTTTGAAAATGGGCAGGACCATCAAAGATGCCAATCCCATACTGATATAGCCAATGGCATCATAATCCCAAAACATCGAATGTGGCGTCTGTCTAAGGACCTCTATGGGGTAGGTGGAGCCCTGTAGGGTCATCGGGATTACCGTGGCCAATTGTACCACATAATTGGCCGTGACGAATACGGCATAAATGACGGTGAAAATCAGGGCGGCATGGCTCCAGTATTTTTTGGAAGCCGGAGCTGCATGGTGAAGCGCCAGCATTTCCAGTAAAAAGGGAACGACTATGCAAAGGGAAAACCCATAGATGAAAATTTCATCATAGGGAAATGTAAGGACCCCAATAAGCTGTAAAACCTGTGCGATCACAAACAATACATTTGAAGTGAATGCTACAATGCCGGACCGAAAACCGATTTTATATATCGAAATTTGCATGATTCATATATATTTTCTTGATTTATATTGAAGAGGCCCTCCTATCCAACAATCGCTGGGCCTTGCTTTATTAACGCTTTGTCCATACTCATCCAATAGTTTTTTTTGATCGTGCTGCAATGATAGTAGGAAGGATTTGACCAGTGCCGCCACGGAAATAAAGTTCAACCTCTATCAATTCAGGGACTTACGCCTCCTTTAATGATTTTGCTACTTTTCAAAATACCCGCTTTTATTATATTCCAAAGCGATAATTTCCAGATTCAACCAATTGAAATCGCCCTCTTTGAGTTTCCATATCACCGTACATCGGCCTGGAATTTTGGTTCCGTTAAAATCGGTATGCCCGGAGGTCCTTATCAGCCAGGTTTGGAGGGTTGCCCCAGGGCCGCCGCCATAATACCGCTGGGCTTCAAAAGATACCATTTCGCCCTTATCGGAAAAGGTGAATAGCCCCGAAACCGTTGCTCCATTTATCGTGAAATAGGCTTTCGCCCTATGTTCATCTATGGGTTCCCACTTGATATAGTCATTTAGGGCGGCAGAAGGGAACCAGGTCATTTCCGCCAAAAACCGCAACATGGCACCTGAATTGATTTTATCGTTTTTGCCCTCCCTGACCACGGGAAGTAAGGCCGCCAGCTTGATGAGCATTTCGCCTTTTCCGTTGGTGAATTTGTCCCTGCCCATTAATTTGACCATCGGCATAAAATCTACCTCTGTTGACCAAATAAATGCTGGGTTCGCAACATCGTAATATTGATCCGCGGTAAATGGTATCCATTTGCCTTCTGGCTTTGTCTTCATTTCACCCCTCTGTTTCAACCGAACGGAGACCACGCGCTCTTTCCCCAGGACCCCGGAGTATTGCATCCACCGCTGAACAATGTTCGGCAGGTGTTTTATGTCATTTTCCGAAATCGCCCGATAATCTATTGCTGTAGGTTGCGCTGCCAGTTCCATGGTTTCTTGCATTACCATTTTATTAAATTGGTTTGTGCAGAGGGCAACAATGCCGATCACAAGTATCAAGCCATTGAAAATGGAACCCAATTTGGCATCGTTCCAAACCGTAAAGATCAAGACTTGTGATAATAAGACAGCGATGATGGCGAGCATGGGCCAGCTTTCCTTTTTGGAGACATAGAGTACCCCGGAAAGGATAAAAAGCAGTCCCACCAGGAGCCAAAGCCATCCCATGGGTTTGGAAATGGCCTTGGTCAGTGCTGTCATTTGTCCGAAACCATTGGCTTTTGCAAATCCCATAAAATGGATTATGCCATGGACCAAAAGAATTAAAAACAGTCCTATTCTCAAGTATTCAAATTTTTATATTAAAATTAAAAGGGAATCATGGTCCAAAAAATGACGAGCATCATGAATTTAACGGATGGCGCTGCGTGCTGCTTTCGAATTTCCGGAGTGAATACTTTTCAAATAGGATCTTTGATGAAATGGCCAATAATGCATTCGCGGCGCCCATTTAGAGGAATTGAACCAAATGAGTATATCGATGTTTTCTCTATCCCAATTTAATGGATTCGATTCCATCGAATCCATCATCAGGTTCTTGTGAATATATGACTTTGGTTTTTTAATGGTGCTCCAGATTTTTTTTGGCCCAATAGGCCTTGGCCTCCTTTTCCATTTTCGATAAGCGTGTATAATAATCTGGAAACTCTTTTAAATGCGCCCAGGCAATCTTTCCCGTTAATCTAAGATCGTCATAGGTTAAATTGGTTTCGGGAAAACGGGTACCATGTTCGAATTCAACATTGATGCCCAAGGTGAATTCCTTTAGGCTAGTTTCGTTCCAATCAATGCCCAAGGCATCACCGATTGCCTTGGCTTCCTTTCGTTTAATTCTTTCATTTTTAATGTTTAAGCATCCGTTGGTACCGACAGAAACAATAAAAACCTACAACCTTTATAACTTGTGAGCTTCGTAGCTGCGACCAAGCATTTTGAACGGTCAGAATTATCCGGTTCCAACTTCCGGTATCCGTCAAGGTCATCCAACCAATTGGATTTAGGGCCTGACCACCGACCTAAATGTACTACCAAATTCAACGATTGGAAATGACGAAGTCATCTTTTTAACAAGAATTTCGACCCGGCCTTGAATGAATTGGCCTCCGAATGACCTAGATCATTGTAGGGCCGCAACATGTTTGTTTCCTTTGACAAAAAGCGGTACATGTGGGCTCTCATACTTTTGGGGTTGCTTTTTTTGCTGGTGGTCGGTTCTTTGTGGATACCCATTGAAGTCTGTATGGATACGGTATCGCAACAATACTTTGTGCGGTTGAAAGGCCTGGTGAAGGCCAGTATAGAGCCGAATGGCGAGGAACTCATTCGGATTACCCTTCATGTCTTTTTCAGGAAATTTTATTTCTACCCCTTGCAAAAGATGTTTTCGGAGCAACCCAAAAAAGAGCCGAATAAGACGGTCACAGGAAAAAACGAAGTCCAATAGGATACAAAAAGATAAAGGGACTCATAAAAACATTTAAAGTGAAGCAATTGCTGGTCGATATCGATACCGGAGATTATGTCACCAATGCTAAATTGTATCCGGTTTTTGCATACTTGAACCGGTCTACCGGGTCGTTCAGCATCAATTTTCAAGGCAGAAACCAAATGGTGCTGTTCCTGCAAAACCGCCCCATATATCTTCTTAAATCATTTATTAACCCTTAAAACATATAACCATGGAACTACATTTCGATGAATTACTTGGAAAAATTACCGATTTTATCAAAACCGAGGCCAACACCAAAGACCGTTATCGGAGAACAGTTCGAGCTGGGGGAATATAAATGTGTACCGGTGATCAAGGTGGGCATGGGATTCGGTTCCGGCGGCTTCGGAAAGTACCGAACCCAAAGTCGAACAAAGCCCAGGGCGGAGGCGCCGGTGCCGGAGTGGGCATTGAACCGATCGGGTTCCTCGTCAGCAGGGCAGACCATATTTCTTTCCTAGCCGCGGGCAAAACGCACGGACTCGCCGCGGTATTTGAAAAAATGCCCGATTTGATAGAGAAATTCGCCGACAAAAGAAGCAAAGAGAAGGAAACGGCTTAAGAGTGTCCGAGAAATCGTTATGCGGAGACACCGGGACAAACGATATTTCCACATTTTCACGAAGAACCGATTTGCCCGGTTCATCTTATTCATTGATCGCCCCTGGATTCTTTAATTTTCCAAGCCTTGCATTGATGGAAGGCACATCTTCCTTTTCCAGGGATTGCAGAATGGGCGCCAAGGATTTTTCAAATCGGATGTTCCGTTTCGAAAGATCATAAAGGGCCTGAAGGGCATTGACCCTAACAATCTTACTTTCCGAAGTATCCATTGCCCATTTGGTGAGGATGAGCCAAGTATGGTGCAATTGGTCGTTGGTAAGGGGCACCCTGGAAATGAGCTGCGACAAGTGCCACTTCAATTCCTTATGCCTGGCACGATCCAGGAGTTGGATCAGATGGGTGGTATGCGGTGTTCAAGTATTCGGCATGGTCAATCGTGATCTTTTCAATGGCATCTGCAGCCCGCATGGCCAACAACCGGTTCTCAGCGGAAAGATATTGGAACAAAAGGTCGAAATCGTTCTGACTTTTGATCATGGGCACCAATTGGGCCACCCCGGCGGTACTTCTGAAATCGCCTCCTTTTAAATAGGCTCAAAATTTTTCATCAACTTGGATTTTTGAACGGGCCCGCTTCGATGCGGCCCTTGCGTTTTTACGATACTTTCAGTTTAAAGCGATCCGACATTTCCATTTTGAACCCGCCGTCTCATCCTTTAAGGCCCAATAAATACCCTTCACATCCTTTACCCATTTGTCGTACATGAAAATCAAGGGCAATTTCCTCAATGGTTTCCAGAAGTCCCAGGATGATCATCGTGTAGAAGAACCAGTAGACCGGGCCGAAAAAAAGCAACCAAAGAATAAATACGCCCTGGGCCAAGGCCGATAGTTTCGCCAAATAGGTGTGAAATGCCGTGGTCTTGCCATATTTCCTAAAAGCGATGACCATTTGCAGAAAGTATGGTATAAAAGACCATGAAGATCAAGAGGGCGTTGGTCTTGATAAAATCGATTTCAAAAACCAGTAGACCCGACCAAGCCGATGGCCAAGCGTAATCTGGTCGCCCAATGAATCCAATTGGGATCCCCGGGCACTGGTAATTTTTAATTTCCTTGCCAAAAAACCATCGACGGCATCCGTGCTGTAACTGATCAGGAGGAACCAAGTAAACCAGGTTCTTTCGCCGAACCAGATCAATGCCAGCAACAGGGGCACTGCCATAATGCGGTAGAACGAAAACCAATCGGCAATGTTGAAGTTTTTAAAGGTGAACATAGGGTTTAATTGGTTCGGTTTACCAAGGGATTCAGCTTGGTGATGATCTTGTCCACGACCACTGGAGCGTTCTTCGATGATCGATTCCCCGGTGAGGGCATCCACGTTTTCCATTTTATAATTGCCTTCGCCCGAAGTGGTGAAAATCACCATCTTATTTTTTTGGGCCCGGTTTTCCTGCACAAAGGATTTTACCGAGGCGGGAGGTTTCCAATTCTCCCAGGTATGGAGGATGACCAAAGCGCTGAAGTCTTCCGGATGTATCTTTTCCAGGTCCGCGACATCGATAATTTTTATATAAACGGAATCTTGTCTATAATAATCCACAAGTCCCTGGGTGACTGTATTCTTGAACGCGCTGCCCTGGGTGGCGATCAATAGTTTCCGATCTTCCAATGATTCATTGACCTCATAGGAGGTTGCGGTTTCCATCGCATATCGCCATTGGTACCAGACGAGAAACCCCATGAACAGAAGTGCCATGGCCAGTATGGAAAACCCTATTTTCTTGAGACGTTTTCCCATTGCCGTTAAATTCTTATGATGTCGGACGGGGTACTGACCAAAATGGCCAAATGTCCCCTAAGCGCGATGGGCTGTTTCATGATTTCGGGGTTGTGCCTGATCATTTTGATCCAGTCATCATCGGATAGATCGTGAGGTTCGAATTTAGAGGTATAGGCCGGGTGTTCCTGGTTGACGAGGTCGGCAATCTGCATGCCCAATTTATCGGCCAACTCGGCTATCTGTGTGCCGGTCAAAGGGGTTTTCAAAATATCGATTTCCAATATGGGCAATCCTTCCGCTTTGGCATAGGCCAATGTTTTTTTGAACCTTCCCGATTTGGAATTGTAGAACAAGGTGATCTGTCTTTCAGAAGTGGCAATTTCTCCCATCTCAAGTCTGCTTTTAGTTTATGTCATGGGTCGCTTTATAACGTGCCAAAATTTGCTTTAAATCCTCCAGATAGTCCTTCAAGACTTTGGTGTTTACCTCGGGATGGGCTTCTGTTGGCAGCGTCATGGGGTTTTCATCCAGGAATTGGTAGAGCTCGGGATATTCTTTTTCTATCCTGTAGGTCAAATTGGTAATCTCTTCCAGTAATTGCCCATTGTTGACCATGGCCATAATTATTTAAGACTTTCGATTCTTAGGGTTCCCGACCGTAAATGTAACGGGCCTATTCCTTAAATAAAATGACCAAAATCATTTCGCGCCCGGAAGCGGGCATGACCAGAGTCATTTTTGTTTTCGTTCGAATGTCATAGTTTGGCCAACCATTGGAAAAATGCCAAACATGAAAACAATCCTCTATGCTACCGATTATTCGGAAAATTCGGTCCCCGCTTTACATCTCGCATATACACTGGCCACACGACTCGATAGCCAGTTCATCGCAATGCACATCTTCGATATGCCCCTTTCCTTGTCGAGTCCCGTGACCCTGTCCTATCTGAAAAAGGAAGAGCGCTTACTGGTCGAGCACCGGGAAAAATTGACCGATTTTTGTGCCTTACACTTGGGGAGGCATTGGCAGGATGACAAAACCAAAATTGTGGTGCGGGAACACAATTCGGTCAAAGACGGCATTCTTGAAAAATTGGTGGAATATCAGGTCGATCTTTTAGTGCTCGGCGCAAAGGGCGTCAGTGCCATCAAGGATTTGTTCCTGGGCTCTACCACCGAAGCCCTTATTGGATCAGCACCCTGTGCGGTGTTGTCGGTACCCGAAAACTTCCGAGCCGATTCCCTCCAGACCTTGGTCTATGCCACGGACTTCGAGCAGGCCGATCTTTTTGCAATTGACCGGTTGGTGAAAATCGCAAAAGCCTTCGATGCCGAGGTCAAGGTATTTCATGTGACCACGAAAAAGGAATATGCCGGAGATCAGCAGATGGAATGGTTCAAGGACCTGTTATTGCAAAAAGTGCAATATAACCAATTGGAATTTGTGCTTCGTTATTCGGATAATATTCTAGATACCCTTCAGGGCTATTTGGAGGAGAGCAAGGCCGATGTATTAGCGATGTTGGAGAGGGAGGACAGGGGTATTTACCGCAAACTTTTTCATAGGGATATCGTGGTTCGTATGGAATCGAGAATCGATATGCCCCTATTGAGCTTTAATGTGGCGGGGCTGTAATCTTTTTTATTCCGATCCCATAGGCGCAGGGATGGCACTGTCGATCGCGGTCGCCACGCGGCCGGCCGGTGCCACCAGTATCATTTTCCCCTGACCAAGACGTTTCAGCCACGGCTCGTCCGCCGATTAGGGTAAATTGACTTTTTATTTTATCGCGGTTCATCCATAGCAACCAATTGCTGAAACGGGGGAGATATCGGGTCGCAAAATCTGTAAAGCGGCCCAGGGCAGTGAGTGTTATCCTATTTTTTCTAAGAAGGATCATCTTTTTGATATTTTGGGCCACGGCCATGGGTTTTGCCAATTTGATATTGGTCCTTTTTGGAAGGTAGACCCAAGAGCCATCCACATCCAAAATGGTTTTTTTGGGATCGTTTTCGGTAAAACCGACGAAGGCCACGCCCACATGTATCCCTGAATCGTACAATTCTATGCGCAGGGCTTCGGCAAGGCCAGCCTGGGCCATTTTGGTGGCCGAATAGGCCGAGTTGAACGGCATGCCCCTAAACCCGCCCGCACTGTTGATAAAAATGATATGCCCCTTTGTTTTCTGAAGGTGCGGTACCGCATATTTGCTGAGGTGGGCCGAGCCATTAAAATTGGTTTCTTCCATAATTTTAAAGTTGCCGTCGGCCATTTCGGCCACGGAACCCCTGCTGCTGACGGCCGCATTATTGACCAAAATGTCAAGCTTTCCGTACCGTATGATGGTCTGTTCCACCAAATATCTGCAAAGCTCCGGGCTACGTATATCGGCGGTCACCGCGCTTACCTCATAGCCCAGTGAACGAAGTTCTGCTTCGGTGTTCTTTAACTTTTGGTTGTCCCTGCCGTTTAAAACGACCCTGACCCCATCGGCCGCCAATGCCGTGGCAATGGCCTTCCCAATGCCCATGCTCGAACCGCTTACCACTGCCACCTTTCCCTTTAAACGCTTTGGATTCATCATTCGTTGGTTTTGTTACCAGGTCACTACGATCTTTCCCATCGATTCCCGCGATTCCAGAAAGGCATGGGCTTCGGCCAATTTTGCAATCGGAAATTCCCCCCCGACATGCGGTTTCAGCACGCCCTCTTGGGTCATTTGTACCACGGCTTTCATGGCTTTGCTTATTTTTTCGGGGTGACTTGCCGCCAAAGTCAGCATGTTCACCCCTACAATTCCTTTCGATTGGCTCAGGAACTGCAAGGGATGATAGATCCCGAACTGCGCCAGCACCCTTAATTTTCCAAAAATGTTCTTGGTCTGGTTCATGGAAGAAACCCCAAAGCAAAACAACCTGCCCCCGGCACCGAGCAATCGATAGCCTTTTTTGACCGATTTTCCACCCACGGGATCAAAGATTGCATCCATGCCGGTAGCGCCCAACAAGCTTCTTACCACTTGTTCAAAATCCAACTTCCTATAATTGATGGGATGATGCACCCCATTTTTTAAGAGGTACTGAATTTTCTCTTGGGAGCCACAAGTGCCAAAAACAATGCACTTTTTAAGAAGGGCCATTTGCGTTAAGGCGGTACCCACACCCCCTGCGGCAGCATGTACCAATACTTTATCGTTTTCTTGAAGATTGGCCAATTGATGCGATAAATAATGGGCAGTACTGTATTGGGTGGCCAATGATACGGCGACTCCCGCAGAAATGTTGTCTGGTATGATTTGAACTGCCGTGGATTCTGTGACGGCATATTCTGCATACCCTCCAAAACGGGTGAGGGCGGTCACCCGATCGCCCTCTTTAAAACCTTTTACCGAGGCCCCACAGCTTTCGATACGGCCCACCACGTCGTAGCCCAATAAGGCCGGTAATGGCGGCGCACCTTTATAGAGGCCCAAGCGTGCCATCACGTCGGCAAAGTTGAGTCCGAATGCCGATACCTTGATCAGTACTTCCGAAGGCGTCGGTTCGGGTTTGGGCACTTCCCTGATTTCAAAAGCGGTTTCCGCCGCACCATATTGTATCAAAAAAGCTGCCTTCATCGGTTCTTTTGTTTAGAATCCTGACAAGGTAGACCTCTTTACGGTACGGCCCTATGAGCAAAGTCATACAGGGTTTGGGGCACTCCTTATGGTATGGTCGCCCAGGATACGGCCATCCTCCATTTCGATGATGCGGTCGGTACGCTTGGCAAAGTCCTCATCGTGGGTAACCACCAGGAGGGAAAGTCCTTCCTCTTCCTTGAGTTGTTTAAAGATATGGAACACGTTTTCGGAGTTGTAGCTATCGAGATTTCCTGTAGGTTCATCACCCATCAGGATGGAAGGATTATTGATCAAGGCCCTGGCGATGGCCACCCGCTGTTTCTCGCCTCCCGAAATTCTGGAGGCCCTTTGTTTGGCCAGATGATCGATATGCAGCATCTTTAGCTTTTGCATCGCATCATCCATGATTTCGGTATCCGATTTTTCGGCCAGTTTTTTGGCCGGAAGCATCACATTTTCCAAAACACTGAATTCCGACAGCAGGTAATGAAATTGGAATACAAAACCGATGTGCTTGTTCCGCAGCCGCGATAAGGCTTCATGGCGCTGACCGGTGACCAGTTTGTCGTTCAGGTACAGTTCGCCCGTATAATCGGTATCCATGGTAGAAAGAATATAGAGCAGGGTCGACTTCCCCGAACCCGATTTGCCCATAATGGATGCGAATTCCCCTTTTTTGACCCCAAAGGAAATATCCTTGAGCACATGGAATTTCACGGGCTTTTCAAAATATTTATCGATGTTCTTGGTTTCTAGGACGAGGTTCATGGTCTTGGCTTAGGTTCCTCGGATGATGCGTACCGGATCGATGCGCTTCGCTTTGTTCGATGGCAGATAGCCCGCTATGAAAGTGGAGATCAGCGCAAATGAAATGCCGATGATATAATAGCCGATATTGTAATTGATGGGGTAGGTGGTAATGGTGGGCAAAGCCTCGGTATTGAAGGGAACATTGTCGATCAGGCGCGATAGGCCATAACCTATGGCCAAGCCCAAAACACCTCCTACGGCCCCGATGATCATCGCTTGGCTCATAAAGATCAATTGTACGTCCTTACCGGAAAAACCGGTCGCCTTTAAAATGGCAATGTCTTTCATTTTTTCATAGATCAACATGTTCAGGATATTATAGATGCCAAATCCGGCCACGATCAGCAGTGTGATCGAGACGGCATAGGTGATGAGGTTCCTTATATTCGATCCCGTTTCGAACTGGGCGTTCGCTTCGTTGATATCCGTGGCCTTTACCTCAAATTGTTTTTCCAATTTTTTGGCCATGAGGGGTGCGGCCGCGATGTCGAGCAATCTGATGTTGATATCGGTCACATAATTCTGTGCCTCTCCCAGAATGCGCTGTACGGTTTTAATGTTGGCATAACTTTGGATATTATCGATATCGGCAATCCCACTTTGGTAGAGGCCGACAATTTTTAAGGGAAATACATCGCCACTGATCGTACTGATCTGTACCCTGTCACCCACACCGAGCGACATTTTTTCGGCCAGGCCGGCACCCAATAAAATGCCATTGTCGGTATTTTTGAGGGCTTCGGCACTTCCTTGAACGATGTAATCGCGCATATTGGAAAGCCGTACCTCTTCCATAATATCGATGCCGACCAAATTACCTCCCAGTTCAATGGATCCCGATAGGTAGAATATTTGTGCTCGCAACTGGGGCGTGGCTCCCCTCACATTCTTATCGTTTTTCAGATAATTGAGAATGGGCAGGGCATTGTGGATCTTTCGCTGGCTCTGCTTGGGTTTTATGGAACGGACCACATTCAAGGAATTCTCGAAGGCTTCATAACGGGCCACGGGTTGTTGTGCGGTGGGTTCAATTTCATTGTATAAATGGATGTGGGGCGTTTGGTTCAAGATCAGGCTGTCGAGCATGCCGTTCAAGCCGGTCATGAAACTCACGAGCGTTATATAGGCACCGATGCCAAACGTCACCCCAAGGGAAGCCGTCACCGTCGATTTCATCTTGGTGAGCAAATGGGTTTTGGCGATGTTCAGGATCACTTTCCAGTTGGTCATGATTTTGGTTTTAACAGTGCCGTTTTTTCATCGATGCCCTCCAAAATTTCGACCCGATCTAAATTTTGGAGTCCGAGGGTCACCTTCTTGGCCCCGTTTTCGGTTAGTACCTGGTTGTCCTCCATAAGATAATCTTTGGGGATGGTCAGCACATCATTTTTTTCAGCGATGACGATATTTCCTTCTCCCGACAATCCGGGATAAAGTACTTCGGGGACTTCCTTGAAAGTGGCTTCCACCGTAAAGGTTTGTGAACGCTCATCCTTCCGTGGGTAAATTTTACTCACTTCGGCTTCGAAGACCTGATTGCCGTAGGCATCCAAAGTGACCAAGGCTTTCTGGCCCAACCGCAATTTTACGATGTCGACTTCATCTACCAGCAGCTCGATGATAAAGATGTCCGCACTGCCCACGGCCGCCAAAGGTTCCATGGTGCTGACAAGCTCCCCGGGATTTTTGAATAGGGCATATACCTTGCCATTGATCTTGCTCAGTACCGTAAAATCCTTGGTCGATATCATCGAGGTCTTATAATTGTTTTCCGCTTGTTCTACCTGAGTGGCCAATTCGCGTTTGGTGCGGTCATATTTGCTTTTCAGAAGGCTTAAGCGATTCTCGGAAAGTTCATAGGCCAGTTTGCGACTGTCGAATTCGACCTTTGATCCGATATTCTGGTCCCAGAGTCTTTTTTGTCGATAATAATTTATGGAATCATTCTTTAGGTTCAGTGACGCTGCCTCGATCTCATCCTCAAGTTCGCCTAAAATTGCAGCTCGGCCTTCATAGTTTTCCCTGGCCAGATTTAACGCCAACCTGGCGTTGTCGGTATTGAGTTTTGGTGCAGTGTTGATGATCTGAATAATGGCATCGCCTTTGTTCACCGTTGCCCCTTCCTCCACCAGATTGCGGTCTAAAATACCCGCTACCGCCGCATAGGCCTGATAAAGACTATCGGGTTGTATGGTCGCCGAGGAATAAACCGATTCGGTAAGCGTCGTTTTTTGGGGAAAGATCTTTTCCTGTTGTTCTCCGCATGAATACATAAAGAAAACAAGAAATAGGAGGCAAACGTTCTTCATAGCAATCTGGTTACATCGCGTAAAAATAATGGGTAAATGCCCATCTCACCTATGAGAAATGTCATGATTTCATAAAGTCAAGCCATTTAAAGGCCTTCAAATGACAAAGGTCATTTCAAAATCGCTGTGGAGACACTTATTTTATGGAAGTCTATAAATGAGGTTTCCATCATTGGAAATAGAAAGAACCGATATTGTGATGAATTCGTTGAAAGAATTCGATAAAGAAGTCAACATCAGCTGGAACAATCTTACCTTGAAAGGCAATTTGTGTGTTCCAAAAACGGCAGCGGGACTTGTCATTTTTTCACATGGCAGTGGAAGCAGCCGCCTGAGCCCAAGAAATAACTATGTAGCCGAAGTACTGCAAGGGCACGGCCTGGCCACCTTGCTGTTCGATCTGCTGACCGAAGCGGAAGACCGGATCTATGCGAATCGGTTCAATATCGATCTGCTGACCCTGCGTTTGATCGAGGTGACCCATTGGGTACGGCAGCAGCAAGGGCTTAAGCACCTGCCGATCGGCTATTTTGGCGCGAGTACTGGGGCGGCGTCGGCCTTGAGGGCCGCTGCCTATTTCGGGATGGATGTCGGGGCTGTGGTTTCAAGGGGGGGCAGGCCCGATATGGCCATGAAGGAACTTCACATGGTCACCGCCCCGACCCTCTTGATCGTGGGCGGATGGGACGATCAGGTCATCGAACTCAATGAAATGGCCTTTCGGCAATTGAAATGTGAGCGAAAATTGGAGATCGTGCCGGAAGCCACACACCTTTTCGAGGAACCGGGAAAATTGGCCATTGTGGCGCAACACTCGGCAAAATGGTTTTCAAAATGGCTAATAAACCTTAAAACAAGCAACAATGTTTAGAGATCGGATCGATGCCGGGAACCAGCTGGCCGATAGACTGGCAGCATACAAGAATATGAACGTGGTCGTTTTGGCCATCCCGAGAGGGGGGCTTCCCATCGGGGCCATTGTGGCCAAAGCCCTAAAGGCGCCATTGGATGTTGCCCTATCCAAAAAAATTGGGCATCCCTACCATAAAGAATATGCCATCGGGGCGGTAAGCATGGAAGATATGATCCTTTCCGATGCCAAAGGGATCTCTAAAGAATATCTTGAGGAAGAAACCGCCCGTATCAGAAAAAAACTGAAGGAACGTCAAGAGCAATATTATCAAAACAGGGGACCGCAACCCTTGAAGGGAAAGACCGTCATCATCATTGATGATGGCATCGCCACAGGGAATACCCTATTGGTGACGGTAGATCTGGTAAGCCACCGCAAACCCGAAAAGATCATCGTTGCGATTCCGGTAGCGCCCGAGTCGGGCATCCAGAAACTCAAAGGCAATCCCAATGTAGATGAAGTGATCTGCCTGCAGGTGCCCCATTACTTTCAGGCGGTGGGCCAATTTTATGAAGTGTTCGAACAGGTTTCCGATCAAGAGGCGATACGCATTCTGGAAGAAACCCATTCGGTCAACCTTTAATCACGGCCAAAGGCCTTAATTTAGCCACTTTTTTGGCAATGCCCGACCGACTAATGGTTTCGACCACCAGGTTCACATCTTTATAGGCGACCGGGGCCTCTTCCGCGATGCCCTTAAATGACCCGGCTTCAACAAAGATACCGCGATCTCTCAGCTGCTGTTTCAGTACGGGGGCATTGACCTGTTTTTTGGCCGCGGTTCTCGACAAACGCCTGCCCGCGCCATGGCAACAAGATCCAAAGGCGATATCATGGCTTCTTTCAGCCCCGGCAAGGATATAGGAGCAAGTGCCCATACTGCCCGGAATGATCACAGGCTGGCCCGCGGTCCGGTATTCCATGGGCAATTCCCCGAAACCCGGTCCGAAGGCCCTGGTCGCCCCTTTGCGGTGCACGATCAGCCGTTGTTCCACACCATCGATCGTATGATCCTCTATTTTTGCGATGTTATGGGCCACATCGTACATCAACCGCAAGGGTTCCGACCCCTTCCCAAAAACGTCTTCCCACGCGGTCCTGGCTTCCCAAGAGATCACTTCCCTATTGCACCAGGCATAATTCGCCGCGGCGCACATGGCCTTGTAATAAGCCTGGCCCTCTTTGGAATTGAAAGGAACACAGGCCAATTCACGATCGGGCAGCACAATATCGTATTGAGGCATCGCGGCCATCATTTGACGGATATGGTCGGTGGCCACCTGATGGCCCAGGCCACGGGAGCCGGTGTGGATCAAGATCACGATTTGCCCGGTTCGAAGTCCATATTGCGCTGCGATCGAACCATCATGGATTTCTTCGATATGGTCGACTTCCACAAAATGGTTGCCCGAACCGATGGTGCCCAACTGGTCGGCCCCTCTTTTTTTCGCCATTGGGGAAACATGTTCTGGATCGGCATCCTTTAATTTTCCGTTGCTTTCGATAAAGGCAAGATCCTCCTTCGACCCATAGCCATTTTCCACCGCCCATTCGGCCCCTTTTACCAACACACTGTCGAGTTGCTGGGCATTCAAAAGAATTTGCCCCCCTTGACCCATGCCTGAGGGTATTCGGGCGTAGAGCGCCTTCGATAAGGCTTCCAAGTGGGGCTTTATGTCGTCCAATTCCATATCGGAGGTCAGCAGGCGCACGCCACAATTGATGTCGTAGCCTATGCCACCAGGGGAGATGGCCCCATCGGGGTAGGCGGTCGCCGCCACCCCTCCGATCGGGAAACCATAGCCTTCGTGCACATCGGGCATTACGAAAGAGGCTTTTTTAATGCCCGGCAAGGCAGCAACATTGACCAACTGGTTCAACGATCGGTCGGCGATGATCGCATCGATAAGCTCCTCTGAGGCCACTATGCGGGCGGGCACCCTCATGTTGGCCCGAAACGACATGGGAATTTCCCAAAGGTAATCCTCCAGTTTTTCAATATGTTCCTTTTCGACTTTTCTCATGGTCCTGATTATTGATAAAACAACCTAAAATAAAAAGGGGCCCTTGCTGTCAGATATCAAAGATGATCTTGGTTTCCCAATGGCCTTTACTATTTTTGTAAATGTCTGCCCCATGGTAGGTCACGGCCTTGATTTCCTCCTCCAGGGTGCCGAAGCATTTTCCGAATATCCGGGCCTGGAGCTGCCGTTCGGTGAGCATGGTAAAATTCACTCTGCAGAAGATTGATTTTTGAACATAGGAAAGGCTCAATACTTCCGATAAAAAATCGATCAACAAACCGGTTTTGTCGATGGCCTTGATTTCCAGGGTCAGGTTGATGTCGTAATGATCTGTGGTGTCGCAAAATCCATTGACAAGAATATTGCTCATTCCTTTCAGGCAATTTTCAAAAAGTTCATGCATGTTCGATCCGCTTACCCTCATCAGCACATCTGCCGTGTGGGATTCGTATTCGCAGATCACTTTTTCACCGCTTTAACGACCACGAACGATCCTTCTCCATGGCCCGGTTTTGGCATTTGCAGATCCTTGATGCTTTCCAAATCCCCGAACAGGGTTTGGTTGAACTGTAAATCTTTAAAGCCGGCATCCTTCAGGGATCTGGTTATCCTGTCTACCGTATAAAAGGTGGCATGCCTGAAAAAGGTACTTCGCTGTCGTTTTTCGATATATTGTTCCGCTATGGGCCTGTCTTTGTCGAGAAATCCGATCAGCAGGGCCCCGTCGTTTTTCAATACCCTTTTGGCCTCGGCCAGGGCTAGTTTCAGGCTGTTAAAATGACAAATGGTCACAAAGAGGACGAAGTCGAATTGAAGATCGCCATAGGGCAGTTTTTCGGCGGTACCCTGGATGACCTCGATGCCCCTTTTCTGGGCTTTTTGGCCAATGGGCACCGAAGGTTCCACCCCTTCTTTGATGCCCAGAGGCACGGCAAACCTTCCCGTGCCCAAACCCACTTCAATGCCCTTGATGTTTTCCGGAAGTTTTTGAAGTTGCTCCCTTATCGCGGCCAGTTCCGATTGGTATACGGCAGCGTATTCCTCGTACCAAGCATCATATTCGGCCACATTGCTGTCGAAAACTGTTTCTTTTTCCATGACTTATTATTTAATGATCGTTTCTTTTAAATTCCGTTTCATCGACAATTGCCTTGTTGGTCTTCTTGAAATGGAAAAGGGTGCCCGTAAGTCGAAAATCATTTTGCTGATCCTAGAACAGTACGGGCACCCCTTTTTTCAAAAGGGTGAACAAATGGAAACTCACATAATACCGAAGCTTACTTTGGTGTTCACACGGTACTGTGCTATTTTATTGTTGTTCACGGTTACCTGCATATCCTTGATGTACACAGATTTGATGTTCTTTACGGTTTTCGAGGCTTCGTTGATGACGTTCTGTACCGCATCTTCGAAGCTCACCGTAGAATTTCCCATGATTTCAATGACTTTTAGGACAGACATGGCTTATCGTTTTTGTGTTCAACATTGATTATAGAAAATTACCGTCTTCATCGGTTTTGACCTTGATGGTCTGGTCCCCGTTTTCCAAGGTTAATTTGTAGGTTTTTTTGGCCCCTTTTTTATCCTTATAGCTTACCACATACAGGTCTTTGGTAATGGTCCACTCGGGAAATCTCTCCATGACGGCCTTTTTAACGGCAGTAGGTATGTTAATGTCGGTGAACCTTTCAACGGTCCGCAAAATTTTTCCGTCCCTGTCATAGGCGGCAAGGATTCTACCCTCTGGGATGTAAAAGGAAATGTTGTACAGATCATAATCATCCTGATAGAAATCGGAGCTTTTCAGGTCGAATGCGGCTACTTTGCGTTCCAGCATCTCCACCGGAACAGAAGCTACCTCTTCCGAGTTCACATTGTTGAGGTATTTGTAGTTGGTGGCGACCACGGTAACTTCGGACAACTCCTCAGTTTTGATAATTTGGGAATAGGCTTGGGTGGTTAATCCAATTGCTAGTAAACCGAACAATACTTTTTTCATGATTTATTTATTAAGGTTTATATTAATGGGACCCTTTGGGGTTCTGATGGTAAAAATACCCCAGGGCAGATGGTCGCACAATGACCTAAGTCAGTTCAATAACGGAACAAGGCATTGAGCGGGCTTCCTTTGACCGGCATCTCTTCCGGCGGCAAAAAATAGACCTGCCCGCCTTTGTCAAAGGTTTCCAAGGCCGCCATATGCGTCAAGGAAGTGTTGGACAATCCAGGATTCCTTTCAACGCTTACTTCGTTGGTTTCCAAATCGTAGGTACCGTGCACTTCCATGGTCTTGTCCACGAACAGGGTGTCTATCGTTCCGTGCCAGGCGGCGGGAACGATCGTTTCAAGCTCATAGGACGTTTTTTGGGTAGCGTATAGTTCTTTGAACCGGTCAATTTTTTCGAGTTGGGTACCCATAAAATGGTTTTCCACCGTTTGCCAGGATTCCCTGTGCAGGCTTTTCTTGTTTTTGAACTCCGGATCGCCCCCCACATGCTTGCCAAAGATTTCCGGATAGGTGCCCGCTTCCTTATATAGGTCGTACAAGTAATCGACGCAGGCCAACACCAAGGGGGCCTTTTTGTGGGCCACCACTTTTTTGACCCCTTTGTCTACCGCCCTTAAAAAAGTGATCAGTTCTTTTTTGTCATCGTCTTTGCCTTCGCCGCGTCCGTGAAAGGAACCCGCCCCGAACACATTTTGTCCGCTTCTAAATTGCAGCATTTTTGGCCTGAAATCGAATCCGACGGCCTCTTCCAGCCGGCCAGGGGCAAAATCCTCCACATAGACATCCTCAAAATGGTAACGTGATGCCTCATATAGCTTTACGTAGTCGCGACTCAGTTCAAGCACATAATAAACGCCGTCGTTATGGTATAACGGGAGTAAGGGCAGCAGATAAAAATGACTGGCCACCACCGTTTTTTCCTCGAAGGCGATGGGGAGTTCAAAATACCGAAAGCCCTCTTCCGGATCTAAAAAAATGGCCAGGCCCTGCGATGGGTTGCGCCAGAGATCGATGTTGGAAAGAAGATTCTCGACCGGCTCCAGATATTCCTTGATATCCTCTTTGGACACTTCCCGGGCCTCCAGGTCGAGCCCAACCTGTTTGATGCCTTTTTTGAGCCTTGCCTGTGCCAGGTGCCTGTTCTGTTCCAACCCTTCCATATCCATGGGCAGGTATATCGAAACACAGTGCAAGTGATGTTTTTTTGCCAAATCCTCAAAGGTTTTTTTTGGGAGTGGCATCGTTTCTGAAGTATGCATAGAATGATTTTTCGGAAAAGTAGGCCTATTGCGAAAAATGTCAAATGATCTGGATCAGTATGGCCAAAACGTGATGGGCAATCAATAAGGGGCTAAAGGAGCTCGTGACTGGCCAAGTAGGTTTTGGAAGTGGATCAGTATTGTTTTTTTTGGGCCAGACATTTTTCGATCGATTCCAAAAGTGTCGCCAACTCAAACGGTTTGGTCAAATATGCGTCGGCCCCGGAATGCAGTCCCAGTTCGATTTTATTTTTCTCGCATTGTGCACTGAAAAAGATAAAGGGGATCCGTTTCAGATCGGGATGTTCCCCCAGGTGCTTGAGCAAGGTAAACCCGTCCATTTCCGACATCAACACGTCACAGAGTACCAAATCGGGCGGGGAAACCTTTATTTTTTCAAGACCGACCCTGCCATTGGTGGCCGTAACGGTGCGGTAACCTTCCAAATCGAGAAGCTCGGCCGTATTGCTGAGGATGGTAGGGTCATTTTCAACGATCAGGATCGTTTTCATGGGAGTTATTTGTTTTCGGGGTGACCGCCATTCAAATGGCCATTTGCAACAACTTTAAAAATAATGCATTTCGAAGGAATATTCCTTATTATCGTGTAAAATTATAGTTAAACAAAGCGTGCATGGTTATGATTATTGTTTCAGGGAGGGTCGGGAAGTACTTTGCAAAGCTTTAAATTATGGGCGGACAGGGAGGCATCACGGCATAATATTTTATACATTAGTGCAAACCAAAACCTAAAAAAGATTGGTATGATCAAAGATTTGAAAGCAAAGGAAAGCCTGAAACTCTTAAGTGAAAATTACATTGGGCACTTGGGGTTCATAAACCAAAGTGTGCCTTATGTGGTCCCCATTACCTATTACTACGACGCCGAACATCACAGTATCATCAGTTATTCCGGAGAAGGCCATAAAATTGAGGGCATGCGCGAAAATCGTTTGGTTTCCATGGAGGTAGACGACATCAAGACGGTGAACCAATGGCGGTCGGTAGCAGTCCAGGGTGAATTTGAGGAGCTGAGCGGTATCGATGCAAAATACCTGCTCCATGAATTTGCGGAGGGCGTGAAACGCAATATCCTTCAAAAGGAAAAGGAAAGCCATCGTTTTATCGGGGAGTTTTCCAGTAAATTAACCACCCAAGGGAATCCCATAGTGTATCGGATCAAGATAGCGGAGATTACCGGGAAGTATCGCGATGGATAAGACCCCATCCCTTAAATCAGGGTGGTATCTTTACGATCAACATTACTTGGAAAAAATGGGGCAAAAACCGTACAACATTAGATCGATCGATCCCATTGCTTCCCTATAAACAAACGTATCTTCCTTGATGTGAATCCAAGGCATTGATTCCCTTGGCGCAACCACTTGGCCCATTTCAACAAACACCAAATTTTAGGCCACAGTGCCCCAACCGGGACAACTGATGCATATCATAGGTACTCAAACCGCCCCGCTTTAGTTTTAACACTAATTCATCAGCAAAGACAAGACTGCTATTCAGAAGTAGAGAAGCTGGGATAGGGTAAAGGTTCAAGCACGATTACGATCATAGGGCTCCTTGAACCCAAACGAATTCGCAACGGACAAAATGAAAATTAAAAAAATGAAAATGGTGATGGTATGGATTGCTGGATCTATCGCGTTCATATGGACCTTCCTCACTTTGTTCGCCGAAGTAAAAGGAAAGGAGAAGCTCTTTTTGTTCGGTGATTCCTCCAGCAAGCGAACGGCCTTGTTGGTCTATAATCCAGACTTATTCTATAATCTGGATGAGCAGGTCTGTACTTCATTTGCCGAAGCCCTTGCGGGCCAAGGATGGCATGTAAAAGTGGCCACGGTGGCCGCAGCGGAAAAAATGGGAAACCAAACCATCGACCTATATGTATTTTGCGCCAACACCTACAATTGGTCGCCCGACTGGCCCACCGCCAACTACATCAAGAAACATAAGGGTTTGCATGGGAAAAACGCGGTCGCCATTACACTGGGGAGCGGCTCGACGACCATTTCGCAAAGGCGGCTCGAGGAAATGCTGTATAAGCAACAGGTACGGCTGCTTGATTCCAGGTCATTTTGGCTGTTAAGGCCCAATGATGAAAACGATCCCAAAGCGCCGAATATTCAAGTTGCCAAAGAACAGGCGGGATTGCTGGCGAAAAAAATTGCGGAAACCCTCGCCGATGGATAAGATCATCACCCTCACCGTAAATCCTGTATTGGACAAGAATACCACGGTCAGCAGATTGGTTCCGGGCCAAAAGCTGCGTTGCAGCGCCCCGGTTTTTTATGCCGGGGGTGGCGGTATCAACGTCTCAAGGGCCATCCAAAACCTTGGCGGTACCAGCTTGGCGATTTATCTTTCGGGAGGTCCCTATGGTACTATTCTGGAACATTTGATGAAGGCAAAACGAATCGGGCAAAAAAAGGTCGCTATCGAGGGATGGACCCGGGAAAATACCACCGTGCTGGATCGTGCCACCCAAATGCCCCATCATTTCGGCGACCCAGGTCCCACTGTTTTCCAAGCTGAATGGCAAAAAGCCTTGGATTTGGTGGAAGAAAATTTGGAGATGGGGGATTATCTTGTCGCGAGCGGGAAATTGACGAGCGGTATTCCTGATGATTTTTATGTAAGGGTGGCCGAACTGGCAAGTTCAAAAAAGGCCAGATTGGTGCTCGACACCAAAGGTCCTGCATTAAAGGAGGCCGTCGGTTCCGAGATTTTTTTGCTCAAACCCAATATCGGAGAGCTCAGCGCGCTTTATGGGGCGGGTGCCATTACCCATTCCGAACTGGAAACACTGGCCCAAAAATTCATCGCTGACCATCGGTGTACCGCACTTGTGGTCTCAATGGGGGCCCGTGGGGCGTTGTTGGCCACAGGCGGGACCATGACCTATGTATCGGCCCCAATAGTGGCTCAAAAGAGCATGATCGGGGCGGGCGACAGTATGGTCGCGGGGATGGTTTTGTCCCTCAGGGCAGGAAAGGATTTTGTGGATATGGTGCGATACGGTGTGGCCTGCGGCTCGGCCGCCACATTAAGACCGGGCGCACAACTCTGCCAGAAAAACGACGTGGATCGACTGATGGAATCCATAAAATTTTGTTAAAAATAGGCAAACTGATCTACATCAGTCGATCTGCCCCTTAGGGAACATATCTTAGCATCGCAATTACAAGTTAATGTTGCACTTTGAGAGAATGGGTTTCGGTTTGGGGGAACACGTAGCCCATCGTAAAAGTAGGTATCAATATTGCTTTTGCCCGTCCTAATTTTTTGTGTTGGCCCTCTTCGGGGTGTATACAAATCAGAACGGACAGACCATCGGCACAATTGATAGCTTTTGGGAAGCCGGGACCGCTCAGGTCCCGGTCTCTTAAAAAAAGAATGAAAAAAAACCATCAAACTGACTTAGGTCATTTTACTCCCGTGAAAGAGGAAATATATTAGCGGTATCAAAATGAATAACTGTTCTTTGAAAAAAATAAACTAAGGAAAAGCCTTCGGACGTTGCGAAACGATCGGGGCCCGAGAAGGTATTAGAAATATTGCTTACACCTTTCGGCCAACAAATAGACTTAGCGATAGGTCGGGATGAAGGTCGTTGTAAGTGGTCCTGTAGTAAATGTAGTACCCTCTCTGAAACCGGGATATTTCGGTGTCCCGGTTTCTTTATGGTTTTGGTCTTTGCTTCCGAGAGGCAGCAGGGGCCATCGTGAAGGGAGCGATGCGTTCTTGCCAAGATGCACTTTTTAGATCGTTTTAGCGATAGATTGATTTAAAGGATACATTGAACGTAGGCACAAATTTTATCTCTTCATAGGAAACAGGAGGCTTCGGCCTCCTGTTTTCGTTTAGAGGCCTTCATGTTTCGGTTTTAATAGGCTATGGGACATGAAATTTTAAAAACCCGGGAACACCTCTGGTTTAAGTTTTTTCTTTCATGCCTCCATTTTTTTTCGCTACTTTATCCCTCCAAAAAGCAACCGGCCAATAATGAGCAAAGCCATTTATATCGCCACTACGGAACCCCATAGCGGCAAATCGATCATTTCCCTGGGTCTGATGCAGACCCTTTTGGGCAAAGCCGCCAAAGTGGGCTATTTCCGGCCCATTATAGATGATAACCCCAATGGCTACGACAACCATATCCAAACCCTGATCCAATATTTCGACCTGCAGTTAAAGCACGACGATGCCTATGCCTTTACCCGCAGCGAAGTGGTACGGAAAAAGAACAGGGATGAAGACGATGAGATCATCAGTACGATCATCGAAAAATACAAGCGAATTGAGGATCGGTTCGATTTTATGTTGGTGGAGGGAACCGATTTTTCGGGAGAAGGTGCCATCATAGAGTGGGACATCAATGTGTTGGTGGCCCAGAACCTGGGCATCCCGACCATCATCCTGAGCAGTGGGGTAGGGAAGAGCCTTGAGGAACTGGTCGGCAACCTGTACATGGCCTATGATTCCTTTAAGGAAAAAGGGGTCGAGGTATTGATGACCGTGGCCAACAAAGTACAGGAAGAGAACATTTCCCTGGTGGTGGAGGCACTTGAAAAACGCCTGCCGAAACATGTTTTGGCAGGGGCCATTCCCTTGAACCCCATCCTGGCAAACCCTACGGTGAAGGAAATCGTGGATAAACTGAAAGGAAAGATCCTGTTCGGGGAAGCGTTCATCAACAACCAGGCCGGGGCCTATAGTGTCGGGGCCATGCAATTGCGCAACTATCTGAACTATCTCAGGGAGGAAAGCCTTGTGATTACCCCTGGCGATCGGGCCGACCTGATCTTAGGGGCGCTTCAGGCCAATATTTCCAGCAATTATCCGAACATCTCGGGCATCGTGCTCACCGGTGGCCTGCTTCCCGAAGACTCGATCATCAAACTCATAGAGGGCCTTTCGGAAGTGGTACCCATTGTTTCGGTACAAGGGGGTACCTTTTCAATCACCAATGAAATCGGCGCCATTAAGCCAAAGATCTATCCTGGTAATACCCAAAAAATAATTATTTCCATCGAAAAATTCGAGAAATATGTGCCCGTAGAGGCCCTGGCCGAGCGTCTGATCACTTTCAAGGCCGAAGGGATTACCCCCCGCATGTTTCAGTACAACCTCTTGAAACGGGCGAAGTCGAACAAAAAGCATATCGTGCTGCCCGAGGGCCTCGATGAAAGGATCCTGTTGGCCACCAAGCGATTGATCGATGCCAATGCGGTCGATATCACCCTATTGGGCGACCCCGAACAGGTCAAGTCGAAAATAACACAGCTCGATATCGGCCTCGACCCGGATAAAATCAATATCATAGATCCCTCCTCCACGCCCAACCATGAAGACTATGCCAATACGCTCCATGAATTGCGAAAGCATAAAAACGTGAATCTGGCCATGGCCCGTGACCTGATGACCGATGTGTCCTATTATGGGACGATGATGGTGTATAAGGGCGATGCGGACGGTATGGTTTCGGGAGCCGTACATACCACCCAGCATACCATAAGGCCGGCCCTGCAATTCGTTAAAACGGTGCCGGGGGTATCGGTGGTGTCTTCAGTTTTCTTCATGTGCCTCGAGAATCGGGTGACCATTTTCGGCGACTGTGCCATCAATCCCAACCCAACGGCCGAACAACTGGCCGAAATCGCCATATCGTCGGCCAATACGAGCAAATCGTTCGGCATTGAACCGCGCATCGCGATGTTGTCCTATTCTTCGGGCAGCTCGGGTGAAGGGCAGGATGTGGAGCGGGTGCGCAGGGCGACCCAATTGGTCAGGGAGCAAAGGCCTGACCTGTTGGTGGACGGACCCATACAGTACGATGCTGCGGTAGACCTGCAAGTGGCCAAAAGCAAATTGCCCGATTCAAAGGTGGCCGGGAGGGCCAGTGTTTTCATCTTTCCCGACCTCAATACCGGAAACAATACCTATAAGGCGGTACAGCGGGAAACGGGAGCCCTGGCCATTGGCCCGATGTTGCAGGGTTTGAACAAACCCGTGAACGACCTGAGCCGGGGCTGTACCGTTGACGACATCTTCAATACCGTGGTCATTACGGCCATACAGGCACAAGGAATTTAACAGGAAAAGGGAATGAAAATATTGGTCATCAATGCCGGCAGTTCCTCCATAAAATACCAATTGTTGGAAATGCCTTCCGAAAAATTGCACTGTGAAGGCATGGTGGAACGTATCGGTACAAGGAACGCCATTTTGAAATACGGCAAAGGCGATATTCAAATTGAAACCACCGAGGAGGTTTTGACCCACAAGCACGCGCTCGAAAGAATTACCGGATTTTTGATGGATAGGGAATCAGGGGTCATCTCGGATACACGCGAAATCGATGTGGTGGGGCATCGGGTGGTTCATGGTGGAAACCGTTATTCCAAGACCACTTTGATCGACCAGCAAGTAAAGGACCAAATCCGGGAATTTTCTCCCTTGGCACCCCTGCACAATCCCCATAATCTGGAAGGCATACTCATGGCGGAGCAGGTCTTTCCATCGGCCAAGCAAGTGGCGGTCTTTGATACCGCATTTCATCAGACCATGCCGGTGAAAGCAAGGAAATATGCCATACCGAATGTTTTTTACACCCATCATGGCATCCAGGCCTATGGCTTTCACGGCACCAGCCACAAATATGTGTCGGAACGGGCCATCACCCATTTGGGCCATTTGAATACCAAACTCATCACCATCCATTTGGGTAATGGTTGCAGTATCACGGCGGTCAAGGATGGAAAAAGTGTTGCGCACAGCCTCGGCTTTGCCCCCTCGAACGGCCTGATCATGGGTTCCAGAAGCGGGGATATCGACCATTCCATTATTTTTTACCTGGTAGAGGGCCTGGGCTATACATTGAAGGAAGTGAACCGGATCTTGACCAAGGAAAGTGGGATGTTGGGCCTCACGGGCCATGGGGATCTAAGGGATATCGAATCCAGGGCCGAAGATGGGGATGCCGACTGTATCCTGGCACTCGAAATGAATGCCTATAGGATCAAAAAGTATATCGGCGCCTATGCGGCAATCATGAACGGCATCGATGCGATCGTTTTCACGGCCGGTATAGGGGAAAACTCGGGCAAGATGAGAAAATTGGTCTGTTCCGAGTTGGAGGTTCTGGGCATTGCGTTGGATAGTGTCGCGAACAATTCGCCATCGAAATCGCTTCGAGAGATCCAATCAAACGATTCCAAAGTGAAGGTTTTGGTGATCCCGACCAAAGAAGAATTGGAAATCGCAAAGCAGGCCTTTCAACTGCTTTCCTGATCATCGGCAGCATTGTGAAGACGGCCTGCTCTGTACTTTGGTTGTAGGTTGATCCGATCGTTGGGGACCCCAACCGGCTCATTCATTTTTTTTGGACTCCATCAAGCCCGGATGGCGTTGCTTCATAAAGGCGTTCCGCATCGAATCCATTCGTTTCATCATGTCCTCCATTTCCGATTGTTGCCTTTCCCAATTCCTGAAAAAGTAGTCGTTCGAAAAAAAGTCGTTCATGAACAGGGAATCGGGATGGGGATAATAGGAAAAACGATCCCTGTCGGAAAACGGGTCCCTGTCCTTGAGAAATCCCCTGAACGAATCCATGATGCTGTCGAGGTTCACGCGTAACGAATCGCCCTCTATGTTTGAATAGGAATAGGAATATATCGAATCGTATTTGATCAGGTTGCCGAATTCATCATATTCCTTTTGTACCTCCCATTGCCCTTTGGGCATTTCCGCGGTTTCCATTTCTTGCGGGTTTTTTTTGTCAGTTTGGTCTTTTTCTTGCCCTTTACAGGCTGTAAAAAGCAATATCAGTAACACTGCGATTCCTTTTTTCATGATCATTGATTTTAAAGATTTCACTTCAATTCATATTTCTGGGCCATCATCCGCTTCTCCTCGGCCGGACCGTTCTGTTGCTCCTTCCGCGGTTCGCATTGTGGTCTTCGTGGTACCGCTGGATGTTGTCGTCCTGATAATCCCTGATGCGGGTATATCTTGTACGCCTCAGATCGAAATTCCGGTACCTGGGCGGCAACACGTTGCGCCTTACCCATACGCCTCCTTCGAAATACACATAGGTTCTTGCCGAGAGGTCATAGTAAATACTCAGTTCCGGAAAATAGATATAGCGCACCACTTCCAACCGGTTGGGGTAGAACCATGGCGGTGGGGGGTGGCTGGGCCTTGACGAAATGACCACTGGGCCGCAACTCGACAAGACCAAAAGCAATATGTACAGCAAGAACAAAACCGTTCCCTTTATTAATGATTTGTTTTCCATGGTCGACTTCTTTAAAGATCCAATCACAAAATAAAGGGTGTCCCATTGCTTTTGAAATGATCTAAATCATTTGGTTTACCATTCGTTCGCGATAATTTTGAAATACTTCAACCAAATGAATTTCTTAACTAATAAACATACCATGGAAACAGAAGTCATCTATAATTCGAACCTTCATTTTGAGCATGAACAATGGAAAGGGGAACTTTTCTTTTGGAAAGATGAACTCAAATCTTTCAACAACCGCTTGAGCGAATTGGTCACCCGTTGGACAAAGCAAGAGGTCTTGAAGCAATTGGAGCATTTTCAGAACGAATTTGTCCTCCATGGCGGGGTCATCGACGATTTGTTGGAAACCATTGAAAAACATGAGACCCGAATCGCGGCCCAGAGCAAAACGGGGGTGGAAGTGATGGATACCCAATTGTTCAAGAAACACCTCGAATTCAGGGATCAAATGGAAACCCAAAGACAGATCTATGCCGACCTTAAAAAGGAATTCTTTAAGTTCCTTACCAAATACATGTAGTTCATTTCCGCAACCAATCGCGCTTTGGGCAATAAATCGTACTTTTCAAGGGAATTCAAGATCTAACCTTATTGCCGGTTGAATGCAGATCCATGAGGAAATCAGCACAATGATCGACCCGTACATCCTTGGGGTTTTGATCAGTACGGGCATTGGCCTTATTTTGGGCCTGGAACGGGAATATGACAAGCTCAAACAAGAACAAAGTGTTGCGGGCATCCGAACTTTTCCCATTGTTACCATTATCGGCTTTGCGGTGGGCAGTATCAAAGGCTTCTTTTCGCCATGGTTGGCCATCGTTGGTCTGGGCACTTTTATCCTGATCATTGGGCTTAACCAATTGTCACAGGCCCGAACTGAAGGTGCCAAGGGCCTGACCACCAATCTGGCATTGATCGCCACTTTTATTTTAGGCCTTATGGTCTCTACAGAACACTACAGGGACGCGGTCGCCACAGCGGTCATCATCGTGACCCTGCTTTCCCTGAAAGCAAGCTTTCGATCGGTGATCAGCAACATTACCTCCGAAGAGCTTTTTGCATTTATAAAGTTTATCATCATTTCCCTGCTCATCTTGCCATTCCTGCCCAATAGCTTCTATGGCCCCGAAGATCTATTGAACCCTTTTGAAATCGGTTCGATCATCGTCATCGTCTCCCTGCTGAATTTTGTCGGTTATTTTTTGGTGAAGTTCGTCGGCGCCAAAAGGGGCATCCTTTTTACCGCTGTTTTGGGCGGCCTCATCTCCAGTACCGCAGTGAGCTGGAGCTATGCCACGAGAAGCAGGGAATCCCCGGAACTGTCTTCCAAATATGCCGCCGGCATCAGTATCGCCTCGGCCATCATGTTTCCAAGATTGGCCTTGCTGGCCTATATTTTCAACATGAAAATTTTATGGTTCCTGATATTGCCCTTTGCCGTTTTAGGCTTGATTTGTTTGACCGTTGCCCTGACACTGATCAAAAAGGACAGCGGCAGCATGAATACCGAGATTAAGCTGGGCAACCCCCTCAATATGTTCAATGCCATAGGATTTGGAATATTGTTCGTAGCGATTTCCTATGCGGTTTTTTATACCAATAGGTTCTTTGGGGAAAGCGGTCTCTATTATTCCGCGTTGATCGCGGGCCTGGCCGATACCGATGCCATCACGATCAGTATGTCGAAGTTTGCATTGGAAGAGGATAAGCCGAGGCTTGCGGCCCACGTTATCCTTGCCGCCACCTTGAGCAATATGCTGGTTAAATTGGCCATCACCCTAATTAAAGGTTCCAGGACGACCGGGAAGCTGGTGGGCTATTGCTTTGGGAGCGTTATTCTTCTCGGGGTCATCTATATCTTGGGCGCTGGGTAAAGTGACTTCGATTCGAAAACATCGACCCCAACCCTTGCCGTTCCGATAGGTTCGACACGTAGCGTATATCGTTCCAGGGCAATTTAAGGTGGTTTCCTGAGCCAAGTCATTTCCGTTCATCATCATTTGCTTTACTTTACCCCATGGTTTTCCTAAACGGAAATTTTGTTTTGGGATGAATATGCCCCAGAGCGCTTATGTACCCCATAGAAAGTGGAACGCCGTTACGATTGTTTTTTGAAAAATGCGCTTTTGGGGATGGCGTTTAAAAAATATTATATTCGCTTAGGGCCCGACCCCAAAAGAATGAATCATTGTTATGGCAAAAAGAAAAACCCCGGCCAAGAAGACCCCAAAGGTAAAGGATTTGAAGTCCGACACCTCGGAAAATAAATTCCTGATCGTTGGCATGGGCGCTTCCGCCGGGGGCTTGGAGGCCTTTAAGGAATTTTTTGAGGCCATGCCCGAAAGTTCGGGCATGGCTTTCGTGCTGGTGCAGCACCTGGATCCGACCCATAAGAGCCTCATGGTACAGCTCTTGAAGAGCCATACCGAAATGGAGGTGTTGGAAGTAAAGGACAACACCAAGGTAGAACCCGATAAGGTCTATGTGATACCCCCAAATAGGGACATGGCCATTTTGAACGGCACCTTACACTTATTGGTGCCTTCGGCAGCAAGGGGATTCCGCAGACCCATTGATTATTTTCTGCGGTCTTTGGCAGAAGATCAGCTGGAAAAGGCGGTCGGAATTATCTTATCGGGCACCGGTACCGAGGGAACCCTCAGCCTGAAAATAATAAAGGGCAATGGGGGCCTTTCACTGGTACAGGATCCCGAAACCGCCAAATATGACGGCATGCCCAGGAGTGTCATCGCCGCGGGGGCGGAAGATTTTGTATTGCCCGTGAAGGAGATGCCGGAATTTTTGCTGAAATATGCCAAGAACCGGAAATTCAAACGAAAGGACGAATCTGCCCAGATCGTTACCCCCACCGAGCTATTGGAAAAAATCTTCATCCTGTTGCGAAATGAAACGGGCTGCAACTTCAGCGATTATAAATCGAGCACCGTTATCCGACGTATCGAGAAGCGAATGGCCCTGAACCAGATCGATAAACTGGAGAAATATATCGCATACCTTCAAAAAAACCGTTCGGAAATACAAAAATTGTTCAAGGAATTGCTTATCGGGGTCACCGCCTTTTTTAGGGATTCGGAGGCCTTTGAAGCCCTACGGAACGATATGATCCCTGAAATCATCAACGGGAAGAAGGAAGGGGACACCATAAGGATATGGGTTCCGGGATGTTCCACCGGAGAGGAAGCCTATTCATTGGCCATCCTCTTCGATGAAGCCATCGGTAAACAAAAAAAAGACTTAAAGGTCCAGATTTTCGCTTCAGATATGGACGAATCTGCCATTCGAACGGCACGCGTGGGCGTCTACCCAGAAACCATTGGCACAGATATCCAAAAGGATTTTCTCATGCGTTATTTCATCAGGGAGAACGCAACCTATCGCGTTAAAAAGGAAATCAGGGATCTGGTCATCTTTGCTGAACACAACCTGATCAAAGATCCACCCTTTTCGAAACAGGACATGGTCAGCTGTAGAAACCTCTTGATCTACCTCAATGTAAATGCCCAAAAAAAGGTATTTGCCATTTTCCATTATGCTTTGAACCCCGGGGGAATCCTGTTTTTGGGGAGTTCGGAATCCCTTGGAGATTATGCAGGCCTATTTGAAGTGGTCGATAGGAAGCATAAAATATTCATACATAAAGAGGCCAAACACGACAAAATGCCCGACATCGGTTATTTGTTCCGTGAACCGGTCCGGTTAAAAACGCCATTGACGAGCTTGGAACCCAGGGAACATCGCGAAAGCCTGGCCCAGATAACCGAAAGGATGTTACTGGACAATTATGCCCCGGCCTGCGCCATCGTCAACAGCAAAGGAGACGCCGTGTATTTTTCTGGGAATACGGGAAAATATTTGCAGCCTTCGCCCGGAGTGGCCAGATTGAATATCGTGGACATGGCCCGTGAAGGACTTAAAATTGATTTGCGTACCATCATTTCAAAAGCGATGAAAAGCAAGCAATTGGAAGTGCGGAAAGACGTTAAGTTAAAGTCCAATGGTGACCAACTGCTGTTGGATGTTTGTGTCAGGCCCGTGGCGGGACTGTCTTCCAAGGATGATTATTTTATGGTAACCTTCGACGAAATTGGCATCGCCCCTGTTTCGGTTCAGGAAACCACTGAAGGGCCAGTGGAGGAAACCTCCGAATTGATCGCCTTGGAGCAGGAACTTGCCGCGACCAAGGAATATTTGAGATCCACCATCGAACAGTTGGAAATATCGAACGAAGAACTGAAATCATCGAACGAGGAGCTGCAGTCGAGCAACGAGGAACTGCAGAGCACCAACGAGGAAATGGAGACCTCCAAAGAGGAACTGCAGAGCGTGAATGAGGAAATCGTAACGGTGAACACCGAGCTTCAGGGAAAGATCGACGAACTGGCCCTTGCCTATGACGATATGAACAACCTTTTGGCCAGTACTGAAATCGGCACCGTTTTTTTGGACAATGACCTGAAGATAAAAAGGTTTACCCCGACCATGTCAAGGATCGTTCCCCTTATCGAGAGCGACATAGGACGGCCCATAGAGCATTTATCCTCCAATTTGATCTATACCGGCATCGTAGCGGATGCCCAGCAGGTGCTCATGAGTCTGTCGAAGATCGTCAGGTCGGTGCAGAGCAATGATGGCCAATGGTATCAAATGAAGATCTTGCCCTATCGCACGGCTGAAAATGTTATCGGGGGCGTCGTGATCACCTTTGTCGATATCAGCCAGGAACATCGGTTCATGGAAGAATTGAAAGACGCGAAGGAAAGATATGATCAGTTATTGGAAATGACCAAAACCACGGTGTATACCCAAGACAAAAACCTAAAATATACCAGTATGGCCAGTATCCATCCCGATTTTCAATTCAGCAATATGATCGGTAAAACCGATTCCGATTTCTTTTCTGATGAAGACGCGGCCAATCTAAGGCAGATAAAGGAGGGCGTCATCAGATCGGGAAAGCCCGTTAGGCAAAACATCAACCTGAAGATAGGGGGCGAAATCCGTTATTTCGACTTAATGGTCCGCCCGGTCCTTCGCAAAGATCAAATCGAAGGTATTGCCTGTGCCTCCATCGATATCACCGAACTTTCGGTTGCCGAAATGCGATTGGACGCCATTAAAAAATCGAAAAATGGGGGATAAAAAGGCATCGAACAGCGATTTGAGGAGGAGGGCAGAGGCCAAGCTAAAGCATGGTCGTGTTTTGAAAGCACCGTTATCGGTCGACAAGGCCATGTCCCTGTTACAGGAACTCGAAATCCATCAGGTGGAGTTGGAGATGCAGAACGAAGAGTTGCGAGAAACCCAACACAGACTTGAAGAGGTGCGGGATCAATATACCGATCTGTTCGATTTTGCGCCGATCGGATATCTCATCGTTGATGAAAAGGGATTTATCAAGAACCTGAACCTTACGGCCTGTGATATGCTGGGCGTGGAAAGATTACATCTCAAGGGAAAGGCCTTTACCGGTTTTATGGATAGGAAGGAATCGGTAAAATTGATCCTTAATTTAAGGGAGGCCTTCACCTCCGGAATCCTCTCGCCTTTTGAACTTCAAATAAGACCGAATGGGAAGGAAAAATTTCCAGCCCTGATCCAAGGCACGGTATCCGATGAGGCTTCCGGAAGCGGCAGTTGTAGGATCGCGATGCAGAACATCGCTTCCCTAAAAGCGGCCGAAGCACTGAAGGAAAAACATGTAGCACTGCAAAAGGAAAAGGAAAGGATACAACAATACCTGGAACTCGCCCCGATTGCTTTTTTGCTTTTGGACAATGATCAATGCGTTCGAATGATCAATCAGAAAGGTTGTGAGCTTTTGGGATTCGATCGAACGGAAATCATCGGTAAAAATTGGTTTCAGCATTTTATTGAAAACGCTCAGGAAACGGAGAAGGAAGGGGTATTCAAAACGATCAGCCATCGAAAATTGTTGTTGGTCCCTGAATTGGAGTCGAAGGTGAAATGCAAGGATGGGAGCCGCAAACTGGTGGCATGGACCAATACTACCTTAATGGACAAATCGGGAAACATCATCGGAACCTTGAGCGCTGGGGAGGACATTACCGATCGGAAACGGCTTGAAGATACCAAACATCGATATACGCTTGGACTGGAAGAGATCGTCAAGGAACGCACCAAGGAGCTCAGCGATGCGCTGGAGAGCGAAAAACAGATCAATGAACTGAAAACCGCCTTCGTTTCGATCGCCTCCCATGAGTTGCGTACGCCGATCACCATTGTGATGTCTTCCATCATCCTGATCGAAAAATACCTGCAACGGGGACAATTTGATCTTCAGCAACGCCATATCGATCGCATTAAGTCCTCGGTCAATCATTTCAGGAGCATTTTGGAAGATTTCCTATCGTTGGACAAATTGGAAAGAGGGGCCATTCGCGTTAAGGGGGAAGTGGTTGAAGTGCAAGGGTTTGTCGAATCGATTTTGGAGGACCTGGAGGGGTTGCTCAAACCGGGGCAACAGATCAACTATACCCATAAGGGAGATGGGACCGCGGTTGTCGACAAAAAGATAATGCGCAACATATTTCTGAACCTGCTCTCCAATGCCATTAAATTTTCGGAAAAAGATGTTGAGGTGGTCACAGAGATTCAAAACGCAGGATTGGTCGTATCGGTAAAAGACCAGGGCTTGGGTATCCCGGGGGAAGAGCAAGACCTGCTCTTCAAAAGGTTCTTCAGGGCCAAAAATGTGGAACATATACAAGGAACCGGACTTGGGCTCAGTATTGTTAGCAGGTATCTCGATTTGTTGGGTGGGAACATCGATTTTTTCAGCAAGTTAGGTGAAGGCAGCACCTTTACCATTCATTTGCCACAAGGCCGGGCATGATCGGTATTTGATCGCCGGTGTTGTCAGTGACACCGATTGTACGGCAGGGAAGATCTCTTATCTTTATCCTTTATAAAAGATACATATAATGCGATTGGTATCATGGAACGTCAACGGTATAAGGGCTGCGGCCAAAAAGGATTTTTTTGAAGCCATCAAAGCCATGGATCCCGACATCCTGTGCCTACAGGAAACCAAGGCGCAGGTAGAGGAGGCCGAGGAAGCCCTTGCCCCCTTGGTCTCGTATCACCTACAATGCAATTCGGCCGATAGAAAGGGCTATTCCGGAACCGCTTTGTTGAGCAAGGCCAAGCCGACCAACGTCACCGAAGATATGGGGGTGGCCACCCATGACGACGAAGGCCGGGTGCAGTGTGCCGAATACCCCGGTTTCTATCTGGTCAACGTATATGTGCCCAATTCGGGGCAGCAACTTGACCGGTTGGATTACAGAAAGCAATGGGATGCCGATTTTTTGAAGTATCTGAAGCAGCTGGAGAAAACCAAACCCGTGATCGTGTGCGGGGATTTTAACGTGGCGCACAGGCCCATCGACCTCAAGAACGACAAGGCCAATTACAACAAAACGGCAGGGTATACCCAAATCGAGATCGATGGCATGGACAACTTCCTGGGCGCGGGTTTCATCGATACCTTCCGGCATTTCAATCCTCAGGAAGTGGCTTACACCTATTGGAGTTATCGGTTCAAGGCCAGGGAACGCAATACGGGATGGCGGCTCGACTATTTTTTGATCAGCAAGGTCTTGATCGATAAGGTAAAGGGAGTTCCCATTTATTCATATATCCTAGGGTCTGACCATTGCCCCATCGGCCTTGATATCGATCTGTGATCCACAAATCTTCAGGGGGTACTCAGAGTTTCTTGGCATAGCCAAAAACCATTTTTTTAAACTCCCGGAAGTCATTTTCAAAAATCGCGATCTTCTCCCCCAACTCACGGTGCCTGTCGCGGTAGTCCCCATCCGACAATCCTTTTTCTCCTTTGATCAATCGGGACAACAATTGATCGTGTTCCATGATGTCTTTCACAAGGTAATCGTACAGACTGCTATGGATCGTATCGAGATATTGTAGCATTCTCCCATACTCGGACATGTGCTGTCCCGACTTTTCCTTGTTCTTTAAAAGCGTATTGAAGAAGGTGGTTTCATCTTGCCAAAAGGCGACTGTTTCTAACCATTCCCGGCTTTCCTGATGTAGAATGTTCAAGCCTGCCCCCAATAAAAGTTCGGTTTTGGGACTTGTTTTTGTCGTATTCATTTTGTTTGTTTTTTAGGATTCAACTTTCTTTAAGGAACCGATTGTATAAACTCGATTCCAGGCTCTTGCGCGCGGTTTCAAGAAGCTGCTCCACCTCTTGTTTCGTGCGGTCCATTATTTGCATGATGTCGGAAAGACCGAAAAGATGCTCGCTGGAAAGTTCGAAGGCGGTCTGCACGGCCAAAGGCAACCGTTGCAATACCATTTCGGCATGTTTTTCGATCCTATCATGGCCCAGATCTTGGTCTAACTTGGCCATCAGATCTTTCTTGCTGTCTTCCAAGAAAACATTTTTTAGGAGGTAATGGTGCTTCCTGTAGGAAATGTCATCCAATTCGTCAATCATTACAAGGTCCCCATCGCCATCGGTGCTGAATTGTTCTTCCATTTCGTCCCATTCGGCCTTTGAATAGTCATCGATGTTCTCAAAAAAAAGAGTACCGAAGGCCTCCTCGTCAATTCGGTCCTGCAGGCGTTCGTCGACCTTTTTGAAGAGCCAGGGGCGCAGTTCTTTCCCACTTTTGATCTCGTCCCAGTGATCGTATACGTCGATATAGAGCTGATCGATAAAATCATCTACACTGTATTTTCCCTTGGGAAGGGCTTTCCTGGTCAAGGCGGTTCGCAATCTTTTACCGATATATCTTTCCACCTCCGGCAATACTTTCATCAGCCGCTTGTTGAAGGTGGGCCGGTCCCCTTCTTTTTTAAATCGCTTCAAATCGTGGTAGGCCCGTTCGATCAAGACTTGAATTTCTTCCTGGGCGTCGTAAAAAGGGAGTGTGCCATCCATGTGGTAAGGTGTTGTATGGTTTGTTGCCCACAAATTGCAAACTTGTGGGGGAAATCCAAATGATCTAGGTCAGTGCCGGTATTTTTTCGGACATCCCTTTACGGGGCCTCGGCCCGTTTTCAAAATGCTGATGTACATCATTTGGGAAGCGGGCGCACTGGGGTACATTTGGCCAAAGGCAGGTCCGGACTTTCGAACAGCCATCAATAAAGCAAGGAAATATGGATACACAGCTGGAAAAGATAAAGGCCTTGGGGAAAGAAAGCATGGCCTTGAAAAATGCCGCCGACCTGGATCCCCTGATCGAAAAACTGTCTGGCTCAAAGGTGGTGCTTCTGGGGGAGGCCTCCCATGGTACCCATGAATATTATACCTGGCGTTCGGCCATATCCAAAAGGCTGATCCTGGAGCATGGTTTCAATTTTATTGCGGTAGAGGGCGACTGGCCCGACTTCTATCGGGTGAACCGATATGTAAAGCACTACGAGGACAGCGGCCCAAGTTCGGTGGCCGTGCTCAAGCAATTCAATCGGTGGCCGACCTGGATGTGGGCCAATTGGGAGATGGAGGCCTTGATCGATTGGCTCCACCGTCACAATGAAACGCTCCCGGCCAACCACAGGGTAGGTACCTACGGCCTGGACGTGTACAGCCTTTGGGAATCCATGGAGGCCATTGTAGACTATTTGCAGTCGCACGATCCATCGCTCATGCCCGCGGCAAAAAGGGCATTGGGCTGCTTTGAGCCCTTCGGCGATGAAAAGGGCATGGCCTATGCCCGGTCTTTGCAACGGTATATGCCCAAAACCTGTGAGAACGAAGTGGTACAGCTTCTAAAGGAGATCAAACAACATGCCGACAACTACAATACCGATCTCGAGGCTTCGCTGAACATTGAACAAAATGCCCATATCGCCAAAAATGCGGAACAGTATTATAGGGCCATGGTACATCTGAACCAGAGTTCCTGGAATTTGAGGGACCTTCACATGATGGATACCCTGAAACGCCTTTTGAATTTTCATGGTGCCGGTGCCAAGGCCATCGTCTGGGAGCACAATACCCATGTGGGCGATGCCAGGGCAACCGATATGGCCTTGGAGGGCAGTATCAATGTGGGCCAACTGGTTCGGGAACAACTTGCTGAACTTCATCCCAAAATCGTGGGCTTTGGATCGTACAGGGGCAGTGTGGTCGCCGGGGCCGAATGGGGCGCGCCCATGCGGCAGATGCGGGTGCCCGAGGCGATACCGGGATCATGGGATCATTTGATGCACCGGACGGGCAAGGGGGATCAACTGTTGTTTATGGATCGAATAAAGGACAATCCGCTGTTTCAATCGCCCATAAGACAGCGGGCCATCGGCGTGGTATACCATCCCCAACATGAAAGGATGGGCAACTACGTGCCCTCGGTGATGCCGGAAAGATACGATGCGTTTATCCATATCGATCGTTCCGAGGGGGTCCATGCCATGAAGGTGTATCCAGACCGGACACAACTTCCCGAAACCTATCCTTGGGCCTATTGATTTGGGGGCAATGCCGGGCAACGGCTTAACCGGCCCTTTCCAGTCGGTCGATTAGGTCTGCCAATCGCTCGATATCGAATAGATGGCCCCTTATGATCAGGAGCAATTCCCCCTTGACGAGTTTTTTGATGTGATCCATGACCTTTTCTTCCCCGATCCCCAGGCCCCTCAATATTCCATATGGGCCCGATGACAATGCTCCCAATGTTTTGCCATCGATGGGGTGCACGAAAATGGGGGCCATGCTTCCTGCTATGAACAGTACTCCTATTTCCTGATTTCGGAACCATCCGAAATCGGATTTTTTTCCCAATTTGCCCTGCCAGTGTTGCCTTATTTCGTTTAATCCGGGAAGTATTCTGTCGTCATCATGTAATCCTTCATTTTCCAATTTGCCCAATACCGAGATATGAAAATCGTCGTGCGTTGGCCTTTGGGCAATGTCAACAACGCGATCCAGTTCCTGAAGTGCATCGAACGCCCTTACTAGAACTTGCTTCCTTTTGATAAGTTGATTTTTGGCTCTCATTGCCGTCTCGATGCTTTTTCCGTCAATAGCCTTGCCATGGTATGAAACTGAAGTTAATCAGGAAACGAAAAAATGGATATGACTTAAATCATATGAATTGATGGGACAAGGGATTACTTTTATCATTGAATTTAATGCATTCAATAAATTAAAAATTTAAGACCATGACAGACAATAGTGGAAACGTATTATTGGCGTTGCTTACAGGCGCGGCCATAGGGGCCGGAATCGGAATTTTATATGCCCCCGACAAAGGATCGGAAACCCGTTCAAAAATCAAGCACAAAGCGATGGATGTGAAAGACGATCTTACCGATCGCATTTCGCATGCCAAGGACGAACTGACCAAGACCGCCAAGGTAAAAAAGGACGAGTTCGAGCAAAAATTGGAGGACACCATTTCCCAGATGAGCTATAAGGCAGACGATATCATCGCCACTCTGGAGCACAAATTGGAAGAACTCAAAAAAAAGAACGCCCAATTCCAGAAATAACGGCCCATGGCTTTTGAAGAACTAAAAATGGACCTCAAGGAGGCGGATGCCGATTTGAGGTCTTATTTGGAACATAGTGAAGAGCACCTCAAGCTGAAAATCTTCAAGGTGTTCATGGTTTCCGTTACCACCGCGGCACAGGCCTTGCTGATCGGTGCGATATCGCTGTTGGCGCTGTTTCTGCTCTCTTTGGCCGTATCGTATGCCCTAGGGGAATTATGGAACGACATCTATCTGGGCTTTTTGGCCGTGGGTCTTTTTTATACGGTCCTCGCCATTGTGTGCTATATCTTCAGGGAAAAATTGAATTCTCCCATAATCAGACGCTTTTCAAAATATTACTTCGACGCGCTATGACCTACCGCTACAACTCCTTTAAGGAAATCGATGATCGGCTTAGGATATTGGCCCTACAGCGGGAAATCAGTAAGGAAAGCCTAAAACTGAACCTCTATTCCGCAAGAAGGGACATCTACCCATCGCAGCTTTTGGAAGGTCTTGGCGGTTCGCTCCAAAAATTGGCACTCACTTGGGTGCTCAAAACAATAGTGGCCAAGTTTCGCAAGCCTAAGGAAAAAGAAGTTTCCGAACAACCCAAAGCCGATCAACTGAACTGAGCCACTTTTTTAAGGGCCTCTTTGTCTTTCAAAATGATCTTTCTGCCCTGATCGGTAGTAATCAATCCTTCATCCTTGAAGTCGGACAAGGTGCGGATCGCGGTTTCGGTCGCGGTTCCTATCATCCCGGCAAAATCTTCCCTCGGAATGCCCACCCCAGTATTCGCCTTGTCCTGAACGATCCCTTTCTCGTACAACTGCAGCAGCGCCTTCGCGGCCCTTTGCCTTACCGTAGCATAGGCCATATCAACCAAGTGCTCCTGTACGTTGATCAGATTGGCCGACATCATGGCGATGAAATTTTGGGAGACCACCTGGTTGCTGAAAAGGAGTTTGGTGAACTCCTCTTTAGGGATGGCACAAAGTTCGGCATCTTCAACGACTTTTGCCGTTTCAATATAACTTCCGTTATTGTTGAGCAATGACAGCTGTCCTACGAAATCGCCCGCACCGTAGATGCCCGTAACGAATTCTTTCCCCGATTCGGTGCCCACATAGGTCTTTAGGGTACCGCTTTCAACAAAATAAAGGGTATGTGCGCCATCACCTTCCCAAAAAATGATTTCGTTTTTGCCATATTTTTGCACATCGTGGGATTTTGATAGGCTTTCCAAATCGATATGATGTGAGGCCCCTTCCAGGAATTTATTGATACCGGAAAGGTTTTTGGCAATTTCCTTTCTCAGGAAATCGTGTTTTAGAAGCCGACTTTCGATGGCATCCAGAAGTTCTTTTTCCTCAAAGGGTTTGGTCAGATAATCGTCAGCACCGAGGTTCATCCCTTCACGGACGTCTGCCCTACTGGTCTTGGCGGTCAAAAAAATAAAGGGGACGCCGGCAGTACCTTCGTTTTTGTTCAATTGGCGCAACACTTCATACCCATCCATTTCAGGCATCATAATATCGCAGATCACGATGTCGGGCAAAAATTCAAATGCGGTGATGATCCCGCGCTTTCCGTTTTCGGCAATGGCCACTTCATAATTCGCCAATCTCAGGATTTCCGCCGTGTTTTCCCGCACATCCATGTTGTCTTCAATAAGCAGTACTTTTTGCATCTTCTTTTAAATTTAATGGAATGTCAAGGGTAAAGGTGCTTCCCTTACCCACTTTGCTCTCAAAATCGATGGTGCCGCCTATCAGGTCGATATATTGCTTCACGATATGGAGGCCCAGTCCCGTTCCTTGAACATTGGCCGCATTGGTGGCCCTGAAAAATCGTTCGAACAGATTTTTCTGCTCCTCCTCGGGAATACCGATACCCCGATCGATCACCTTGATCTTTGCACGGCCCCGATGTTCGGTTACCGAACATCGGATTTCCTGGTGCTCGTCAGAATATTTTATCGCATTCGACAAAAGGTTGTTGAACATATGGCCCAGCATCTTCTTATCGCAACAAATAAAAATCGGATGGGCATCAGCTTCCAACACCAATCGTTGCCCCTCTTTTTTATTGATTTCCATCTCCTCGACCAGGTTTTTGAGATAGGCCGTCAGGTCGAACACACCTGGTATGGGCAGTACCTTGCCTTCTTCCAATTTGCTCAAGGATAGGAAATCGTTGAGGATCACGACCAGGTTTTTAACGTTCGCCTTGATCCGGGCCACGTGTTTCTCCCTCCGCTCTTCCTTCCCGGGTTCATTTTGCCTGCCGATGAGAATGGCTGAAGAAAGTGATCGCACTCAAAGGGGTACGGAATTCATGGGAGGCCATGGAAATAAAACGCGATTTCAACTCATTGAGTTCCCGTTCGCTGATCAGGGCCTTGAGCAGTTCTTCCTGCACCATTTTTTGATCGGTGATATTGTGATAGACGAAAAGGGCCCATATTATTTCATCTTTATCGGAACGGAGGGGGGTCGAATTTATCGAATAGACTTGGCCCTCATACTCAATCTCGTCCGTGATGTGTTTTCCGGCCAGTGTTTGCTTTATAAGTGCCTGTATATTTTCGGTTTGTATTTTTGAAAATTGTGCGACCTTCCCCAATTGCTTACCTTCCAAATCTTCCTTTTTCAGATGTAATCGCTCCAATTCTTCCCCTTCGACATAGACCATTGCCATGTTATGGTCGAAAACCACAATGATCCCTTTTGGAAAGTTTTGGGCGATGGCCGAGAACAAAGCCTGGCTTCTTTGTGCCTTGTCTTCTGCAATCTTGGTTTCCCTGATCTGATCTTCCAGAGTAAGGTTGCTCTCCACCAATTGTTGCACCGTAGCCTTCAGTTCCCCGGTGCGCGCCACTACCTTGTCTTCCAAGGTTTTGGTATATTTTTCAATTTTTCTCCTACCGGCATCAAGTTCTTTCTTTATTCTGTATTGGTTGATGGCCAAGGCGGTGAGCTGTGAAAGATCGGTCATGATTTCCCTATAGGCTTTAAGGGGGATTTTAGGGGATTCGCAATACACCGTAAAGGTACCCAGCACCTCTTGATTCTTTGAAATAATGGGCATTGACCAGCAAGATTTCAAGTTGTTTTCAAGGGCGGTTTCATGATAGGCCTTCCAATAGGGATCTTTTGCAAAATCTGGTACGAAAACTTCCCTTTTGGAGTAGGCCGATACACCGCAGGAACACCCTTCGGGACCCACGGGCATTCCCTCCAAGGCTTTTTGCAAAGCCTTGGGCAAACTTGGGGCCGCTAATTGGTGCAAGGTGTCCTTTTTTTGGTCAAGTACCATAATGCTCGCCATACAGCCCTGAAAATGCGCTTCTGCAGCCCGGACAATGTGCTTTGCAATGATCTTGAGCGGCCGGTCGGAAGCGATTTTCTCCAAAATGCCGCGAACTTCATCTTTGAGTTGCAGGGCCATTTTTCTCTTTGGTCGCATCGTGCTGTATCCCTATAAAATGGGTCAAGGTTTGCTCTTGGTCATAGACAGGGGTAATGGTCAGTTCGTTCCAGAACATGCTGCCGTCTTTGCGGTAGTTCCGTAGCAATACTTTGCAGGCGTCTCCCTTCTTTAGTGCCTTTCGCAATTTTTTTAAAGCCGGCTGGTCGCGGTCACCATTCTGTAAAAACCTGCAATTTCGACCCAAAACCTCACTGTTTCGGTAACCGGTCATTCGACTGAAGGCCGGGTTGCTGAAGATGATGGGCAATTCGGGATCGAGCGCATCCACGATCAAAATACCGTTTCCGGCGGCATTCAGGGCCCTTTTGCGAATGTCAAGGGAATTTTTGGTCGAAACCACCGGGGCGGCCGAATGGTCGGGTGGCGTTGTCCCGTTTTGATGATCGCTGGGCGGTACAACAAAGGCCAGTGCGAAAGCCTGTTCTTTTTGGGGTATGGAAATCCATTTCAACTTCAGCGGCAATCGAGTCCCCATCTTTTTTATTTGCGGTGATCAGGGTGGTCTTTTCGTCCTTTATTGCCATTAAATCGGCCAAGAGTGGCATCCGATTCTGCTTTGTCGATATGATCTGCCAATTTTTGACCGATGATTTCGTCCCGAGCGTATCCGTAAAGCCGCATGAAGGCAGGATTCGCCCTGATGATTTTACTGTCCATATCCAAAATGACGACCGCCTCCGAGCTGTGGTCGAAAACGCGTTTGAAAAGGGCAGTATCCTTTAATTGTGCTATCATGTATCAATTCGTGGTGAAAACCGAATGTTTTTCGCATTTTTGCCATGCATGATAGGGTTTCCTCTTGCCAAAAGGGGCCCATCTTATAAATGACAAGATTCCCGCAGTCCAAATGTATCATTGCTTTCTCCGGATAAAAATGATATTGGTCAGCAAGGGGATTACTTTTGGGGTTGGCCATTACGTCTGGAAAGGGGAGCCGTATTTTTAATCGTAAAATAAAATCAAGAATGAATACAGGATTGGTGCTTTCAGGGGGCGGGGTACGCGGCATGGCCCATATCGGAGCCATTAGGGCCCTGGAAGAAGCGGGCATAAAGCCCAATTACATAGCCGGCACCAGCGCAGGTGCCATCGTGGGTGCCTTATATGCCGGGGGGTTTGGTTGGGAAACCATCTTCGATTTCTTTAAATCGATCGACCTCTTTTCAATCAATAAATACGCGCTGAACAAACCGGGATTTGTCGATACCGAAAAGTTTTATGAAAAGTTTACCCCTTTCTTTCCGGAAGATGATTTCAAAATGCTGAAAATGCCGCTGTACATCACGGCCACAGATATATTAAAAGGCACCCTAAAAGTATTTCATAAGGGAGAACTCATTCGTCCCATATTGGCTTCTGCAGCCTTTCCCGGAATGTTTACCCCGGTCAAGATAAAGGGGGACTACTATGTGGATGGAGGTACCCTCAATAATTTTCCGGTAGACCTGATCAAAGGTTTTTGCGAATATATCGTGGGGGTGTATGTGAACCCGTTCGACAAAGTAAAAATCGAAGATTTGAAGCATTCCTACAATATATTGGAACGCGCCTATAAAATCAGGTCTACCCGCGATTCGGAATCCAAATTTATCGATTGCGATGTGTTGATAAGCCCGCAGGACCTTAGCAATTATAGTACCTTTTCGATAAAAGATATGGATACCATATTCAAGTTGGGCTACGATGCGACCAAAGAAGCTTTGAAGGCAGCCAAAAGCCAGTAAATGCCAACCAGGTTTTTTTCCGTTAAATCTTATGGAACAGGTTCCCGATACGTTTGATGAGCTGGGCCATGAGCAGCGAACCCAATGCGAACAAAGCAATATATAGATATTTGTCCCAGCTTAGGTGGGTCAAGGAAAGGGCCCCTGCAACCACCGGGATTACCGCTGCAAGGAAGGTCAGGAATACGCACAGTACGATCGAGGTCCAAACCCAAGGGTTGGTCGTGACCTCATTTTTGAAAAACGATGCCCTGCCTGTCGGGACATTGAAAAGATTGAGCAATTGGGCGAGTATCAAAGTGTAGAATGCCATATTATTGATCAGGCCCGATTCGAGCTTCAGCCAAAAGTGACCTAAAGCGGTAATGCCGATGACCGCTGCACTGATCGATAGGCCATAGGTCAGAGATGGCATACCAATGATGGGACGTTAAAACAGGTTCATCGGGTTTTCTTGGAGGGCTTTGCATCAAGGTCGATTCGCCTTTGCCGAGGCCCAGTGCCAGGGCGGGAAAAACATCGGTGACCAGGTTCAGGAACAAAATCTGCAGTGGTAACAAAGGGGAGGGCAGGTTGATCAAGGCTGCGATTCCCACGGAAATGATCTCGGCCAGATTGCTCGAAAGCAGGTAAACCACGAACTGCCTGATGTTATGGTAGATGACCCTGCCTTGGTGAATGGCCAACTCGATGGCCGTGAATTTATCGTTCTTCAAGGATCATATCGGCCGCCTCCCGGGCCGCTTCGGTACCACGGATGCCCATGGCGATGCCGATATCGGCCTTGCGCAAAGCCGGAACATCGTTGATGCCATCGCCGATCATGGCCACCACATTGTTGTTGGCTTGAAAGAACTGGATCAATTTTAATTTATGTTCAGGGACCACCCTTGCAAAAACGACCGTTTCAAGGAGTGCCAAGCCGGTCTTGGCACCGGTTGCAGTCTTAAAGTCCAGATCTTGGCCATGCCTAACGTATCGATGGGCTTCTTCTTTGGTCAATAGACCAATTTCCTGAGCTATTTTCGTGGCTGTGCCGAAATGGTCCCCGGTCATCATCACCACCTGTATCCCTGCCTTTTTATACACCTCAATGGAATGTTTAACGTCTTCCCTGGCCGGGTCGATAAAACCGATCACACCCAGAAAAGTGAGCTTGTCCAGAATAGCACCCATAGCCGGTTCCATTTCAGTGGTCTTGAAAGCGAATGCGATGGTTCGTAGACCCTGGGAGGCGAGCGCATCTCCCTTGGCCAACCAATCGTCCTTGCTATGGAATGAAATGATGTTATTGGCATGCAATATGGTATCACAGTGGGCAATTATACCCTCCAAAGCCCCTTTTGCATAGGTATGGATGGCATCTGGTCCCCTGTTCACCGTGGCCATCAATTTGCGATGGGTGTTGAAGGGCAGCTGCTTTAATTCTTCATTTTTTATCTGGGCTTCCTTTGGATCATAACCGAGGCCGCCCGCAAAATCGATCAAGGCCTGATCGATGCTGTCCCGCTGCATAGTCTTGCTGGATAGGGCCACGTCGTTACAGAGCATGCAGGCCATGATGACTTCCTGATATGCCTTGTGATCGACCGGCATTTCGCCCATTGACATTCTATTGGCCCCGGCAATGGTACGGTCATCGAACGAAAGCGTATGCACCCTTAACCGGTCTTCGGTCAAGGTACCCGTTTTATCCGTACAGATGATGTTCGTCGCCCCAAGGCTCTCCACTGCTTTCAGGTCCTTGATGATGACCTGTTTTTTTGACAAACGTACCATGCCCCGGGCCAGGGCGATCGTGGCGACGATGGGGAGTCCTTCCGGAATGGTAGCAACGGCCAGGGCCAAAGCCGTCTCCAACATCAAAAAGAATGCTTTTCCCTGAAGATAACCGGTAATGATGATGACGCATGGCCATCACCAAGGTCAGTACGATCAGCCGCTTACTGAGCTTGTTGAGCTTCTTTTCAAGGGGGGTACGCCCTTCCGTGGCTTCCATGGCCATTTGATGGATTCTTCCCAGTTGGGTTTCCTTTCCCGTTGAGGTAACGATGGCCTTCCCGGTACCCCCTGTGACCACGGTACCCCTGAAAACCATATTGGTTTGGCCGGTCAAGGGCGTTTTTTGCGAAACCGCGGCGGTCTTTTTTTCGATGTCGATGCTTTCCCCGGTCAGGGCAGATTCCCTGACCAATAGATGTTCCTGTGAAAACAGGCGGGCATCGGCCGTTACGATATCGCCCAGATCCAGAAGTAGGATGTCTCCCGGCACCAATAAGGTATCCCGATGCTGCAAACCTTGCCAGACCTGACCACATGGGCCATGGTCTGGCCCATGCGGCGCAACGATTCCAAGGAACGCACTGCCTGTAGTTCCATGAAGAAACCGATGGCCACCGTGATCAAGATCACAATGGCAATTGCCAACCCTTCCGCCCAATCCTGAAACAGGAAGGCCAAAATCGTGGCTGCCACTCAAGATGTAAATAATGGGATCTGCAAATTGTTCGGCAAGCAGACGGCTCCTTTTTTTAGGCCTTGTTTCGGAGCAACTGATTATTGCCAAATTGCGCGAAACGATCGGAGGCCTCTTCATGGGTCAATCCAAGTTCGTGTCACTTTTAAGTGATGCACCACTTCCGAAATTGCCATGGAGAATGGGTATTTGATCATTTTTCTGTCCCGATCGATAAAATGCCTTAGGAAAGCCCTATTGAAGATAGCCAATATAACAATGCCCTCCTATCTTGCCCAAAGTAACATGGACGCATTTTTTAGGAAGTGATAAAAGGGCATTTAAGAAAATGGGACCTATGGCAATCCTTCATAGGCGCCCTCTAATTTTTAAATCATGCGATCTCGACCACTTTGGCCGGCTTTTTCTTGGCTTCTTCCTTTTTGGCAAGGTTAAAGCTTAAGATACCATCCTTGTAGGAGGCCTTGATGGCTTCCTCTTTTACGCTGTCGGGCAACTGCAATGACCTTTCAAAGGCGTTGTAACTGAATTCCTGACGGGTGTAGTCCTGTTCTTTCTCTTCCTTGGAAGTCGATTTTTCGGCAGAAATGTTCAAACAACCATCGTCGATGGTCACATTGAAATCCTTTTTGGCGAAACCCGGTGCGGCCAATTCGATCTCAAATTTATCGTTGGTCTCCTTGATGTTCAGTGCAGGCTCGGAGGTCCTGCCGTTCCAAAAACGATCGGGCAACATATTTCTGACCCAGTTGCGGTTGTCGAAGAAATCATCGATATCAAAAAAATCTTGGGGTACGAGATTTCCAAAAGGCCTTCTTCTAGTTTTTACGAGTGACATAATATTATATTTTTAGGTTAAACAATTTATTACCGCAAATGTACGTACGGCCGCATCCCGACAAAATGACCTAAGTCAGGGAACCACTTTTTTGGAATTCCGGCTACCATCTCGAAATAACTTTACCTTTAACCGGTGTTTTGGTAAAAAACCTTCAAAAATGGGGACATGCAATGCCACAGCACAAAATAACCCAAAAGAATAGCCTTTGAAATATATCACCCGAACGGTTTGGATCCTATCGTGCATCAGCCTGTTCACCGATATGGCCAGCGAAATGCTGTATCCGATCCTACCCATCTATTTGAAGTCGATCGGCTTTTCGATCGTGTTGATCGGGGTGCTCGAGGGTATTGCCGAGGCCACCGCCGGTTTGAGCAAGGGCTATTTTGGCAAGCGATCCGATGTTTCCGGAAAAAGGGTCCCCTTCGTGCAGTTGGGTTATGCGCTGAGCGCGGTCTCCAAGCCCATGATGGCCCTTTTTGTCTTTCCGTTGTGGATTTTTTTTTCACGCACCCTCGATCGGCTCGGAAAGGGTATCCGCACCGGGGCCAGGGATGCTTTGCTTTCCCAGGAGGCTTCGGAGCGCGACAAGGGAAAAATATTCGGTCTGCACCGTGCCATGGATACTTTGGGCGCGGTCATCGGTCCCGCATTGGCCCTACTGTACCTCTATTTCTTTCCCGAGGATTACAGGACCCTCTTTTTCATCGCCTTTGTGCCCGGGCTGTTGGCCGTATTGACAAGCTCATTGCTGAAAGACCGAAAAAAGATGCTGTCGGGCAAAGAAAAAGGACCGGTGCCTTTTTTTTCCTTTTTGAACTATTGGAAGCAGAGTCCCTCGATCTACCGCAAATTGGTCTTCGGCCTACTGGCGTTTGCCCTGATCAACAGTTCCGATGTTTTTCTGTTATTGAAGGCCAAGGAGGCGGGGCTGGATGACACCGCAGTGGTAGGGGTATATATTTTTTATAACCTGGTATACGCTTCGTTTTCCTTTCCTGTGGGCGCCATGGCCGATAAGATCGGGTTGCGCAGCATGTTCATCATCGGCATGGGACTGTTTGCCATCGTTTATTTCGGGATGGGACTAAGTACCGATCCCTACATCGTAGCGGCCATGTTTTTCCTCTATGGCATCTATGCGGCCGCCAACGAAGGGATTTCAAAGGCATGGATCAGCAATATTTCCGAAAAAAAAGACACTGCGACCGCCATAGGAACCTATGCCGGGTTCCAAAGCATATGCACCATGGTGGCCAGCGCAACGGCGGGACTTATTTGGTTCCAATTTGGGGCGAGCATGGCATTTATGGTCACCGGGGCGATTACATTGGTCATCATAGGCTACTTCCTTGTTTTTGTGGTGCCCGGTCAACGTAAAAAGCAGATCGGTCAATAGCCCGGGAAAGCAAGGTGAGGGCTATAATTTTACCCCGAAGGCCAGATCACCGGCATCGCCCAAACCCGGAATGATGTATCCCTTGGCGGTGAGCTTTTCGTCGACGGCGGCGATCCAGAGGTGGGTGTTTTTCGGAAAGATTTTCTTGACGTAGGCAATCCCAGTTTTCGAACCGATGACGGAAACGATATGGATCTGCTTGGGCACTCCATGTGACTTTAGCGCCTCATAGACATTTTCCAGGGTTTTGCCGGTCGCCAACATGGGATCGGTAAGGATCAGGGTTTTCCCGCCCAAAGAGGGGGCCGCGAAATATTTAACGATGACCTCAAAAGCGTCCTCATCCCCTTTGTGGTGGCGATAGGCCGAAATAAAGGCATTTTCCGCACGATCAAAATAATGTAGAAGCCCCTCATGCAAGGGCAGCCCCGCCCTGAGCACCGAACAGAGTACCAAGGTGTCGGTGGGCAAAGACATTTTCTTGGTGCCAAAGGGGGTTTGTACGGTTTTGGGCCCATAATGTAGCGCCTTGCTCATTTCATAGCCCAACACCTCCCCGATCCGTTCAATATTGCGACGGAAACGCATAGGATCTTTTTGTATTTCGATATCCCTGATCTCTGCGATGAATTGGTTCAACAGGGAATTTCCATCCCCAAAATAGTGTACGGTCATTTGGTTTTCGATTTCTCTTAAAAATACGATTTTAAAATCAATGCTCTTGATTCATAGCGTTTTTCAATGCGTTCCAATTGGCGAACATGCGTTGATGGTTTTGAGTTGTTCATTCCTATTTTCACTTTATGGAAATGATGTTTTTTTAAACAGAAGATTGTCATTCGACTTATATAATAAACAATGGATTCATATTTACTGTACCCACCTATACATGGATCGCAATGGTTTCTGTAATGTATGTTACAATACAGCCTCGCCCAAAACGCTATATTCGCACCATATTGTATCACGATTTTAAATACTCTCATCAACCCCTTTTAAACCTATGGAAGAATTACGGGCTCTTATAAGAAAGCTATTCTGGCTCTTCCTGACCATGTTTGTGCTGATCGCCACCGTGTTTATTGGCTTATTCCGATTTCAGGAGGGGTCGACCACGATTCCGGTATCCCAAGCTGATGTCGTTCTAAAGGAATGGCAGCCAAAAAATGTACTTGACGCCTTGGGTACCATGGATCCCGAAATTAAAAGGGGCTATTTGCTGATCAAGGAAACGCCGGGTCAAATGGGCCCATCCGCCGAGAATCCCGAAATGCGCTTTAGCGGGAACCACCTGGCCTGTGCCAATTGTCATTTGAAGGAGGGCACCCAGGCAGGATCGGCCTCATGGGTCGGCGTCATCGATCGGTTCCCCCAATTCGGAGGGCGTTCCAACAAGATAGGGACCATCGAGGACCGGATCAATGGATGTATGGAGCGCAGTATGAACGGAAAAAAACTTCCACCCGATTCCGAACCCATGAAAGCGATCGTGGCTTACATGGAATGGCTCGGGGAAGGACTGCCGGCGGAAAGACAAAAAGAATACACGGGTTATGCCGAAATGGAAATACCCGAAAGGGCGGTCGACCTCCCGAAGGGAGCAGCCCTGTATATGAAGGAATGCATGCTCTGTCATGGGGAGCACGGGCAAGGGATTCGATTGGCGGATGCCTCGGAAGGATACCTATATCCGCCCCTTTGGGGTCCGGATAGTTACAACAATGGGGCAGGCATGCACCGGGTGATCACCGCAGCTGAATTCATCAAAGGGAATATGCCCTTTGGCCAAGCCACATGGGACAATCCCAAATTGACCGATGAGGAAGCCTTCGATGTGGCGGGATATATCAATAGCTTTGATCGCCCTGTAAAGGCAGGCACGGAAAATGATTATCCCGATAAAAAATTAAAACCGGTATCGACACCTTATGGTCCGTGGGCCGATGATTTTTCGGCCGAACAACATAAATATCGGTCCTTTTCAGCCGATAATGGCACTCTACAAAAGGCAATACGATATAACCAAGACCAAATGAGAACAACCCTTGCCCTTGCTTCCCTGTTATGCCTGCTTTCGAATTTCGCCCTCTCCCAGGATAAGGTCGAAACAAAAGAAAAGGGAAGCTGTCCGGACAATGGAGAACCTATTTCATGGGGACTGTCAACAACGGAAATTTAAAGGATTTTTATGCGCTGGCTTCCGGTGGCAAGATCAAGTATCAATATTCGTTCCATGACAAATTGGAACTGGGTGCAGCGGTTTACAATACCACCAATTTAGGCCTGCAAGATCTAACGCTGGCCGACCCAACGACCGGTAGGTTGAGCCGTTATGAAGAAGGCCTGTTCAATAGGCTCGACCTTGCCAACGATGCGGTATTCCTTTTGGGGGAACTATATGCAAAATTCAAAATACCGAAACATGAATTCACCTTGGGTCGAATGAAGGTCAACTCCCCTTTGTTGAACCCCCAGGACGGAAGGATGATACCCACTCTTGTACAAGGTCTTCTGGTACGGCTATCGACCCAACACCTCCGATGTCGTGCAATTTGGGGTGTTTAACCAAATAGCCCCCGATCGACCGGCGGATTTTACGGCATCGGGGAAAGTATCGGCACTTACCCGGTAGGAAGGAACCCGGCGGGCCAAACAAGTGGCTATGCGGGGAACACCGATTCCGATTATTTGGTCTTGTTCAATACGGAATTGAAGGTCACGGAAACCGTTCGACTCGATTTTTGGAACTTATATGCAGACAATGTTTCGAACAGCACCTATTTGAGGCCCAAAATGCAGTTGAACCAAAAATGGAACCTGGAAATGGAATGGTTGCACCAAAACAAAGTGGGCAACGGGGGCAATGCCGTTGATTCATTGCGCTATTTTACGAGCCATTCTTCAGACATTTTGGGCATCAGGATGAACTATCGATCGAATAGATCGGAAATTTCCCTGGCCTATAACAGGATTTTCGCCCATGGGCAATTTCTTTCGCCCCGGGAATGGGGAAGGGAAGACCTGTTCAGTTTTCAGAAAAGGGAACGCAGCGAGGGGTCTGGAGACAACCATGCCCTGGTCTTATACTATGACGATCACTTTGGCCTTGGCAAAGGCAAGGACCAAATTCAAGGTATTTTCAGTGTTGGCAAACATTGGAAGCCCTCTGTTTTAGATCCCCGATTGAACAAATATGCCATTCCTGACTATACCCATATCAACATTGACCTGTTTTTTAAGTTTGAAAAGCTAAAGAACCTTCAACCCGAACTGTTGTTGGTGACGAAGATCGCCAATGGCGACTTCCCCGATAATCCGAATTATTACTTCAACAAGACCGATATGTTCCATATCGATATCATTTTGAATTACAATTTTTAGCATTGCTAAAAGGTTCAAAAAAAAAGATGGAACCTCAATGGTTCCATCTTTCGCATGATAAGTGGGAAAGAAGGGGATTAAACGTCCTGTCCTTTCATCATTTTATTCCAGTACAGATAGGGGAGTATATATTTTTTAAGGATCCAAAGCCTCCAATGCTCCTTGGAGCTGTCAAAGACCAACATCTGCTTTAATTTGGGGTCGGGGGTAAAATTGTTTTGATAGTCGAATTCCCCGAGGACCATTTTGCCATAACCGGTGACCAAGGGGCAAGACGAATACCCGTTGTAAGATTTATTGCTGGCTTCTTGGTGATCCATCAGTTTCATGAGGTTGTCGACCACTACCGGCACTTGCTTTCTGATCGCCGCCCCCGTTTTGGCCGTGGGCAGTGCCGCAACATCGCCCAACCCAAAAATATTGGCGAAATGGTTGTGCTGCATCGAATGGTGGTCCACATCGAGCCATCCCGCATCATTCACCAAAACCGATTCTTTCACAAACTTGGGCGCTGTTTGGGGAGGCGCTAGGTGCAACATGTCGAAAGGGATTTCAATGACGGCCTCCCCGGTCATTTTTTCTCCCAAGGGATTGTTCTCGGCGATCACACTTTGATTTTCACCCGTTGCCGTGTTTTTGAAGTAGATGATCTTCTTCTCCGCGTCTATTTTAAAGGGGGCATAAAAGGGTTTGAAATGGATGTCGTAACGTTCGAGGACCTTTGTCAGGGTGGTCTTTATTTCCTTCACGCCGAAAATGACCGATCCCGGGGTGGCAAAGATGACATTGGTTTTCTTGGCCAGCCCATGTTTTCTGAAATAATCGGCCGCCAAATAGGCAGTTTTCTGAGGCGCGCCCCCACACTTGATGGGTGTGGTGGGTTGGGTAAATACGGCGTTGCCGCCCTTGAAATTTTTGATGACCTCCCAGGTATGTTTGGGGTCGGTATAATTACTGCATACCACGCCCTTGTCGATGGCTTCCGTTAGGCCTTCGATGAGCGAAGTATCCATCACCAAACCTGGGGCGACCACCAAATAATCATAGGTGATCGTGCCGGTCGCCTTGGTGGTTACCGCATTTTTTTTGGGGTCGAAGCCGGTGGCATAGTCCTTGATCCAATTGACCCCTTTGGGCATCACCGAGGCCATGGGCCTAGCGGTTTTATCGTAGTCATAAGTGCCTGCCCCCACCAGGGTCCAAGCAGGTTGATAGTAGTGCGTATCGGCCGGCTCAATGATGGCGATGTCCAAACTTTTATTGCGCTTCAGGAGTTGCGCGGCCGTCATGATGCCTGCGGTTCCCCCGCCTATAATGAGAATTTGATGATGTGCTTTCATGGGTTCTTTTGTTTTTGTTTGTCGATTGTTTTCTTTATGTTTTTAAAGTTAAGGAAGCCTTCCTTGATTTTCAGTAACATAGGTTACACAGCCCATAGTATTTTAAAAAATAGGTGGGGTCAGGATTCTAAAAGAAGCTTTCCGCTTTGGTCTGAGAGGATAAAGTCTGCGGCCATTTTGGCGTGCAATCGGGTAGTGGCCAGTAGGGGCAAGGCTCCCTCTTCCGGACCTATCAACATCGGAAGTTCCGTACAGCCCAAAATGATGCCATCGGCACCTTGTTCTTTCAGCAATCGGATCTGTTGCAAAAAGAAGGTTTTGGCCTTGGGGGTAAACACCCCTTGGGTCAGTTCTTTGGAAACATATCGATGGCAGGTATCGATATATTCTGCTTCGGGTATCAGCGTCTCGATGCCATGGTTATTTTTACAGCTGGGTCTGGATAAAACCTTTGGTCATGGTGGGCCTGTTCCCCAAAAGCCCTAATCTTTTGAGTCCAAAACGGGCGGCTTCGCGCCCTGTTGCGTCAGCGATGTGGAGGATGGGAATTTTGATTTTTGGTTGCACAAAATCATAGACCATATGGGGGGTATTGGCACAAATAACGATGGCCTTGGCCCCCGCGTTTTGCAAAATTTTCGCCACCTCCAGGTAGGTGTCTTCGATTTTCTTTACTTTCTGTGCCCGCATCAGTTCAATGTTCAGGCTGTACAAGATCAGGGGCGGGTTGCCCTGGCGCCCGATGGTTTCGCCTACCATTTCATTGATCATTTTATAATAAACGATGGTCGAATGCCACGAAGTGCCGCCAATAAGTCCGATAAGCCTCAAATCCTTTTCATTTTAGAGGAACTCATCAAGGGTTATTTTCATCGAAGATAATGCTCCATATGCCCCTGACCTGGTTCACATCATAGCCCACGGCCAGGTCTTTGGGGTAAAGTTCCTTCAAGGTGGCCATGGTGCTCGGCGCTATTTGTTCATTCGGGGTTCCATGGCATTGCAGGCACATGGCATTGGTGGTGATGGGGTAATAAAAATGCACCTCCCCGTCGACGGTATTTACAATAGGTTCCACTTCCCCGCCGGCTGCCAAGGCTTTTTTAAAGGAATCGATATAGCCCAGTTCTTCCTTACTGGCCTTATTCTTGGGGTTTCTTGGTTTATCCGATACCCTCTTGATGACCGCATTGTGCATCAAGGAAACACTGTCGGTCAGTCCGGTGGCCTCGTTGTGGCAGAACCCAATGGCCCCTACCGTTCCTTTTTCCTGAATGGCCTTCATCAAATTCGAGCCCAGTTGGCCCTTCGCGTCAGCAGCATAACCGAGCCCTATCTTGGTATACTGGGCTTGGGCCCTTTTGGCGGCCATTCCCATGCCCCTGTTTTTTCCTTTTTGCTTCCCGTATTGCTCTTGGTAGCGGCCATCGTACCAAGTGGGTTTCTCAATGTCATAATCATAAAGATATTCGGCGACCTGGGCTAGGGCATCTTCAGGATAGGGCATATAGGGCATGGTTCCAAATTGCTTATGGGCCCCGGGCATTTTGGTATCTTGTTCCGGATCGTTCATCCATCGGATGAGGTCTTCCGTGAACGCTTCCTTGGTGGTATTCGAATCGATATAATGACGTTTGATGGCCACCATGGGCGGAGCGATCATCGCCTCTTGGGAGGCTTTGGGATTATGGCATTGATAACATTCCGTTTCCAATACCCTTTTGCCGGGATGCGTACCTTCATCCTGTTCTTGCCAGGCATCGGAAACGATGGGAACCGGATCCGATTTCGGATTTTCCCTACAATTGACGAGGGCCAAAAAAACAAGTGACAATGCGAAACGATTCATAATTTCCAGATTTTTGATAGGGTACCATGACCAAGGTATCGACTTTGAACTACTCCAGTGTTCACTTAACCCTTTGAAGTCGGTTCATCGTCAAAGGTGGAAAATTATATTCGTCCTGCCAAGGCCGATTCGTTGTTCCATCTTTGGTATCCTCCCTTCAGGTCATAAATTTCCGAAAACCCCATCGCCAACAATTTCCTTGCGGCATTTTTGCTCCGAGATCCCGACCGGCAATAGAGGTAGACCGGTTTTTTCTTGTCCAATTTCCCAAAGGATTTACTAAAATTTGCTGCATCGAAAAAATCGATGTTGAGGGCATTTTTGATATGGCCACTGCGATACTCACGGGCCGTGCGCACATCCACGAGTTGCACTTTTTTTCCGGAAACCGCGACCGCATACGCCATGGGGTCCAATATTTTGATTTTATCCGATGGTGCTTCTTTTGTTCCGAATAAGTTACTGAAAAACGACATATATTCCTGTATTGAGGTTCTTTGGGGGTAATGTAAGGGAAACGGCACCTATTGCGATAACCGTTTCCCTAAACAACCATCCTAACAAAACCAATTTATTTTACTAATTTTTTTTGTGTAAATCCGTGCTTGCGCCCTATAGCATGGTAGTAGGCTCCACGTATTTTGATTTTTTGATATCTGTTTTCTTTAACGCGTCGAATCCGCCGATCACATCCACAAAATCTTCCCAGCCCCTTTGCTTGAGGATCGACGCGGCAACCATGCTGCGATACCCCCCTGCACAATGCAATACGAAAGGTTTGTCTTTTGGGAATTGCGATAAATGCTGGTTGATCTCATTCAATGGTACGTTGATGGCACCGATGACGTGCTCCGAATCGAACTCGCTCTTTTTTCTAACGTCAATGACCAAAACTTCATTGGTTTTGTATTTCTTTCCAAAAGCCTCGGGCGTGATCCTATCAACGCTTTCAAAGGGTTTCTTGGCTTTTTTCCAGCTTTCGAAGCCGCCCTCTAAAAATCCTACGGTTCGGTCGTAACCCACCCTTGATAAACGGGTGATGGCCTCTTCCTCCTTGCCCGGATAGGTGATCAAAAGGATCGGCTGTTTCACATCGGGGATCATTTCCCCTACCCATTGGGCGAAACTGCCCTCGAGCCCGATGTTGACACTGTTGGGGACAAAGCCTTTGGCAAAGTCTTCGGCATCCCGGGTATCCAACATCAATGCATCGGTTTCATTGGCGACCGCCTCGAAGGCCTCGGGCGATAAAGGTTTTTCGCCACGTTCCATTACCGTATCGAGACTTTCGTAACCCTTGATGTTCATCAACACATTCTGCGGAAAATATCCCGGAGGTGCGGTCAAACCGGTCAAAAGTTCTTTGATGAACTCTTCTTTGGTCATATCTGGTCTAAGGGCATAGTTCGTTTTCTTTTGATGGCCCAGGGTATCGGAGGTTTCCTTGCTCATTTTCTTGCCACAGGCAGATCCTGCGCCATGGTTGGGATAAACGATAAGGTCATCCGACAGGGGCATTATTTTGTTTCTAAGGGAATCGTACAGGTGCCCGGCCAATTTTTCCTCGGTAAGTTCCGACACCACGTGTTGTGCCAGATCAGGTCTTCCCACGTCCCCAATAAATAGGGTATCTCCGGTAATGATGCCATGTTCTTTGCCCTTTTCATCGATCAACAGGTAAGTGGTGCTTTCCATGGTGTGTCCCGGTGTATGCAATACCTTGACCTGATAGTCGCCCACTTTGAAAATTTGGTTGTCTTTTGCGACCAAAGCTTCATATCCTGGCTTCGCGGTAGGCCCGAATACGATTTGGGCTCCCGTTTTTTTCTGCAGGTCGAGATGGCCACTGACAAAGTCGGCATGAAAATGGGTCTCAAAAACATACTTTATCTTGGCCTTATCTTTCTTGGCCCTGTCGATATAGGGCTGTACCTCACGAAGGGGGTCAAATATGGCAGCTTCTCCTTTGCTTTCCAAATAATAGGCCGCATGGGCCAAACATCCTGTGTATATCTGTTCTATCTTCATATGATTATAATTTTTGATTTATTGAATAAATGTAAGGATGGTTTAAAACCTGTACAGTAACATTGGTTACAAAACTCGAAGTTTATCATGGTCAAGCGCATGATGAAGATCAGTTTTTCGAATTTAGAATAGTTCTTTGAACAAAATGTAAATCCCCATGAGCAACACGAACCATCCAAAAGATTTCTTAAGCCGGTTGCCATCGATAAACTTATTGAGCCAAACGCCCAAGAATATGCCTGCCACCGAGAGGGCCGTGAATCGAAACAGAAACGCCCAGTCGATGTCGAGGTTTTCCACATCACCGATAAAACCGATCAAAGACTTTATCGCGATGATCAGCAGGGAGGTGGCGACCGCTTTTTTCATGGGGAGTTTGGCCAGCATCACCAGGGCGGGAATGATAAGGAAACCGCCCCCGGCGCCCACGATACCGGTAATGACCCCCACCACAAATCCTTCGAGCACGATCAAGGGAAAATTGTATTCGACCACGGCATTCTCATCATCACAGTTTTTGCACTTGCCCTTGATCATTGAATAGGAGGCCAAGAGCATGATCAGGGCAAAGAACACCATGATACCGATGTCCTTGGTCACCAAAAACCCGCCTACCGTAAACAGTTCATCGGGAATGGCGGGCACCATGTATTTCCTAGTGGCGTACACGGCGATAAAGGCGGGAATGGCAAAGACGATGGCCGTCTTGAAGTCGACCAATCCCTTTCTTATATTTTGAAGTGCCCCGACCAGCGAGGAGACCCCCACTACGAACAGGGAATAGGCCGTGGCCACGACAGGGTTGATGTATAATAGGTAAACAAAAACGGGAACGGTTAGAATGGAGCCTCCGCCACCGATCAAACCCAATACTACCCCTATCAGCAAGGCCCCGATATAGCCCAATATTTCCAAAAATCCCATAAATGGTAATGTTTTTGGGCAAATGTAGGGGGCTTTGAACGCAACGGCAGTAACCTATGTTACAGAGCGATCAAAGATCCAGGATGGTGATATGGTTTCGGTTGAGTGCTATCTTGCCCATATTTTCCAGTTTTTTGAGCAAGCGGGAAATGACCACTCGTGAGGTGTGCAGTTCGTAGGCGATTTCTTGATGGGTACTGTGGATGATGTGATCTTTGTTGACCTTGGCTTTTTTGCTGAGGTATTTCAATAATCGTTCGTCCATTTTCAGGAAGGCGATACTATCGACCGTTTCCAGCATTTCATTTAGGCGGTTATGGTAGCTCTGTAGCACAAAGTTGCGCCAACTTTTATAGTGCGTCAACCATTCCTCCATTTTTTGAACGGGCACCATGATCAATGCAACATCGGTTTCTGCAATGGCCCTGATTTCGCTTTTTGTATGCCCCAGGCAACAGGTAAGGGTCATGGCGCAGGTATCGCCATTTTCGAGGAAATAGAGCAGCAATTCGTCCCCTTGGTCATCTTCGCGAAGTATTTTGATCACACCCGACAACAGCAGCGGCATCGATTTGATGTACTCTCCGATTTCCATCAGGGTAGACCCCTCTGGAATTTCCTTCAAGAGGCCAACGCGCCCGATTTCCTCCAACAATGCCCCCTCGAATAAGCTTCCATAACGTTCGGTCAGTTCTTTGATCATGGTTTAGTTGCCTGAGGTTTTCAATAGGATAAATTCACTGATGTTCACCATATCGATCGCACCCAACAGTTTATTGCCGGAAGTGACCGGGATAAAACTGTGTTTTTCCTTTCCGATCAATTCAATCACTTTGACGATCTCGGTAGCGGCATCGACGGTCTTAAAGTCTTTCTGCATGATTTCGCGAACCAATAGGGCAGGATTGCCCGCATTTTTGATGATATCCTTTTGAAATACCAACCCCACGATTTCATCGTTCTTGACCACCACAAAATCTTTTTCGGTACCTGCCAGCAGAATGTCCACTACTTGCTGCACCGTAGTTTCAGGGGCGAGCAGGGTAATATGGGTCAACATGGCCTCCCTGGCCAGATGGCCTTCCAGAATGGAGGCCTGTTTCACCATTTGGTTTTCCCCATAGGCGCCGAAAAAGATAAAAAAGGCAATGAGCACTAAAAAAGGATTGAACAAGAGACCCAGCACAAAGAATATGAGGGCCATGGCCTGGCCCAAGGTTGCCGCTACCGCAGTGGCCTTGACCCGACCCAGATTGTATGAAAGGAGTGCCCGTAGCACCCGGCCGCCATCCATGGGAAAGGCAGGGATCATGTTGAAGACCACCAACATCACATTCGCAATGAACAGGTAAAACAAAAAGTTTTGTACACTGGGTTGAAACAGCATCTCATCGATGACCACATTATCAAAGTTAAAATAGCTCCGTAGCGGGATTATGAATGAAAGCAGGATGGCAATAACCACATTCACGGCCGGCCCTGCCAATGCTACCAGAAGTTCTTGGCCCGGTTTATCGGGCATCTTGTCCAGGGAAGCCACACCTCCTATGGGCAAGAGCGTTATTTTCCGGGTTTTGATATCGAATCTTTTGGCGGTGAGGGCATGTCCCAACTCATGCAGCACCACACAAGCGAAGAGGACCAAAATCAGGGCCATGTTAAAAATTGCGGTCTGTGGGGTACCACCGCGTTGTATATCCAAAAAAACCACCCATACCAATAATAGGGTAAAAGTCCAATGGACTTCGATCTTGATTCCAGAAACACTGCCCAGTCTTAATACGCCCTTCATAATATCGATTCTTGGTCACGAAAATACCTTTGAACCGTGTGTACAACAATGATAATTATCATATGATTGGCCAAGGCTTACCGCTATTTTTGAAATAGGAATAAATGGAATACCATGAAGAAAATCATTACGCTTACCGTAAACCCCGCAATCGACAAGAGTACTTCCGTGGCGGGCATAAGACCCCATAGCAAACTGCGGTGTGGGCCGCCTGTTTTTGAGGCCGGAGGCGGCGGCGTCAATATATCCCGGGTCATCAGGGAACTAGGCGGCAACTCCCTCTGCATGTATCTTTCCGGAGGAGCCACCGGGGAACATTTGAAAAACATGCTCGACCATGCGGATATCATGCAACAGGTCGTACCTATTTCGGGTTGGACCAGGGAGAATCTGGCGGTAACGGATACCACCAATGAACTGCAATACCGATTCGGAATGCCAGGACCTGAGGTCAAGGAAAGCGAATGGAAACAGTGTTTGGAACATCTGGAAGCTTTATTGGTCGCCGGTGACTTCCTAGTGGCCAGCGGAAGCTTGTCTCCCGGAATGCCCGACCATTTTTTTGCCGAAGTAGCTGCATTGGCCAATGACAAAAAGGTAAAGTTTATCCTCGACACCTCAGAGAAGGCGTTGATCAAGGGGGCCGCCGCAGGCGTTTACCTGTTAAAACCCAATTTAGGGGAACTCAGTGGCCTCTGCGGGGTGAAGTCGATCTCATCGATGAACCTATTGCCATTGGCCAAGCAGTACCTAGACCGAAATACCTGCGAGATCTTGGTGGTGTCCTTGGGATCAAGAGGGGCATTGTTGGCGACCAAAGACCATACGGAATATATTCTTGCGCCAACCGTACATGCCAAGAGTACCATAGGTGCCGGTGACAGTATGCTGGCCGGGATGGTGAAAGCTCTGGCAGAGGGAAAATCTTTGGGGGAAATGGCGAAATACGGTGTCGCCTGTGGTACCGCTGCCGCGATGAGCGAGGGCACCCAGCTTTGCAAGAAGAAAGAAGTGGAAGAGCTTTATAAATGGATTCTTGAGAATTCCAAGATACCCCATAAAATAGAACTGGACACCTAAACGTGATGAAATGGAATATTATTTTAAAAAAGCACTTCCTGGGCAATCCTTTGAGCAGGCGATCCATCAGGTGACGGAAGCGCTGAAAAAGGAAGGTTTCGGGGTATTGACCGAAATAGACATCAAAGCCACCCTCAAGAAGAAACTGGATGCCGATTTTCATCCCTACGTTATTTTGGGCGCCTGTAACCCGGGTTTCGCCTATAAGGCCTTACAGGCGGAAGATAAAATAGGGACCATGCTCCCCTGCAATGTCATCGTTCAGGAAAGGCAGGGTATTGTTGAGGTCGCCGCGGTGAATCCCATGGCCTCCATGCAGGCGGTTGACAATGAAGTCCTTGCGGAAGTGGCGACCCAGGTCACGGAAAAGCTGAAACGCGTGGTCGATCAACTATAGCAGATGCATTCATTTGCAACTGGGCGGTTACCGATCATGATCATCTTTCTGGGAGACAGACTTTAATATCTTGGGATAAACCATAGCGATCATGGCTAAAATGGAAAATGAACTCAACAAGGATTTTATAGCGCTGGAGACCGAAACGCCCATTTGGAACCGTTTTTTTACGGTGGCACCTTTAATTGTAGTGGGCTCCAAAGAAGGAGAGGGGTATGACCTGGCGCCTAAGCATATGGCCACGCCTTTGGGACATAAAAACTATTTTGGCTTCGTATGTACGCCAAGGCATTCGACCTATCATAATATCATGGCCAGCGGGGAATTCTCGGTGAGTTTTCCATTGCCCGACCAGACCATTTTGGCCGCGTTGAGCGCCTCCCCGAGATGTGGCACGGCATCGGGGAACAAAGCGGTCATCCGATCGATCCCAACCCTTAAGACGACCAAAATCGATGCACTTTTTGTCGAAAATTCCTATTTGTATTTGGAATGTGAGTTGTACAAGGTCATCGACGGATTTGACGAATACAGTCTCATTTCAGGAAAGGTGGTCGCCTCGTTCGTGCATAAAGACTATCTGAGGGTTTCGGAAAAGGACGAGCAAGACCAAATCTATCAACACCCCTTATTGGCCTATTTGGCCCACGGTAGGTTCGCGGAGATAACACAGACCTATAATTTTCCCTATCCCAAGGATTTTAAATTATGATTGTCATGAAGGATCAGGCATTGCAACTGAATGAATATCTAAAAACCCGATCGGAGGAAATGCTACAGTTCTTAAAGCAATTGGTGGCTTTGGAATCGCCTTCAAAAGATGTTGCCGTACAGCACAATATCCTTTTGTTTCTCAAAAAGAAATTGGAAAGCCTGGGCTTTTTTGCGGTACACGTTCCTGGGCAAAAGACCGGAGGTTACCTCTACGCCCGTCCAAAAAAAAGGGACAAAAAATTGCCCCTGCAAATGCTGTTAGGGCATTGCGATACCGTCTGGCCCATGGAAACGATCAAGGATATGCCCATTTCCGAGTCTGGGGATATCTTGAAGGGTCCGGGAATCTATGACATGAAGGCGGGTCTGACCCAACTCGTATTTTCATTGCAGGCCATTGCCGAACTCAGCTTGCCACTGAAAGAAACACCGGTGGTTTTGATCAATTCGGATGAGGAAATCGGCAGCAGGGAATCGACCGCGATCATCACCAAACTATCAAAATTGGCCGACCGCGCCTTTGTGATGGAACCCCCTTTGGATTTGGACGGAAAACTGAAAACCGCCCGAAAAGGATTGGGAAGATTTACGATAACCGTTAAGGGGAAGGCCGCCCATGCAGGCCTGGATCCCCAAAAAGGGATCAATGCGATCGTGGAACTGTCTCATCAGGTACAACAGCTTTATGCCATGAACGACATGGAAAAAGGGATTACCGTAAACGTGGGGATGATAGAAGGCGGTATTTCCCCCAATGTCGTGGCTCCCATGAGCAAGGCGGTCGTTGACGTTAGGGTACTAAAAGATGCCGATGGGCAATACATCACCGAACGGATAAAGGGTTTGCAACCGCATTTAAAAGATGTGGAACTTATCGTTGAAGGCGGGATCGGCCGCCCTCCCATGGAGAGAACGGCACGCAACCAACAACTTTGGCAAGTGGCCAAGGAACATGGAGGCCGATTGGGGATTTCGCTCGAACAAGGTACCTCGGGAGGCGGTTCAGATGCCAATACCACCAGTAGGTTCACCGCAACCTTGGACGGACTCGGAACGCCCGGTGATGGTGCGCATGCCGTTCATGAATATATCCTACAGCATAAATTGTTGGAGAGAACGGCTCTTTTGGCCCTGTTGTTACTGACTGAACCTTTAAAGGATTCGACATGAAACATCAATATATCTTCACTTCATTGACCCGTATTTCGGATATGGAAGAGAAAGGATTCAGTCTAAAAAAGCTTCCCAAGGAGCAATGGCGGAATGCAGATTATGTGGTTTGCGAAATAGTGAACCCGGGAAGTGACATATTGAAACTCGAACTATCAAACGGCAGAATGCGCGGGGTCATAGGGGGGGAGTTCTTGGTAGGTGCCCTAGGCGAACGATTCGCTACCTTGGAAGCCACCGGGTCATGGCGCAATGTGGAAGACGACCTAAAAATGAGCGTTCTCACTGGTGCGGGCCTCTTGGGCAAGTTGACCTCCAAATCTGTTTTCCTGCCACAATTGATGACCGTCGCATATGCCGGCCATGCTTTTAGGGGTCCCCAAAAATTGACCATGGACCATTTTGTAAAACCCATAGAGCCCCTTCCCTATGAAACACCAATAATATTATTCGTGGGTACCTCCATGTCCGCGGGAAAAACCACCTCCGCCCGTATCGTTACCAATTTGTTCAAACAGGCAGGGTATAAGGTGGTAGGCGCAAAACTCACCGGGGCCGGTCGTTATAAAGATATCCTTGCCATCAAGGACGTAGGGGCCGATGCCGTTTACGATTTTGTGGATGTGGGCCTTCCTTCTTCTATTTGTCCTAAAGCCGAATATCAGGAAAAACTGACGCAAATGCTCTGTCTGATGGCCAAGGAAAAAGCAGATATAGCCATTGTTGAAATTGGGGCATCGCCCCTGGAACCGTATAATGGAGATCTGGCCATCGAAGCCTTGAGGAATTATGTGAAATGTACCATTTTGAGCGCTTCGGACCCGTATGCGGTTTATGGCTTGATGAAGGCTTTCGATATCGTTCCCGACATTGTAACAGGCATTACCTCAAACACTTTGGCGGGAATCCGAATGGTGGAAAGACTATGTAAGGTAAAGGCATTGAATTTAATCGATGCCACCACCACCAAAAAGCTCAAGCAAATTTTGACGGGCACTTCGGGCTTTTCACTTTAATAGTTACCGATGTTGACCAAAAATGCCATAGAACTTCTCGAGGAACGTTACCTTTTAAAAAGAGAAACCAATGAAACGCCCGACCAAATGTTCAGGCGGGTGGCGAGGCACGTGGCCAGAGCCGAAACAACAAGGAAGAAAGCCTGGGAAGCCACATTTTATGGGATGATGAAAAATCTTGAATTCCTGCCCAATTCGCCCACCTTGATGAATGCCGGAGTACCCAAAGGACAACTGAGCGCCTGTTTTGTTTTGCCGGTGGAAGACAGCCTCACCTCCATTTTCACCACCTTAAAAAATGCAGCTTTGATCCACCAAAGTGGGGGAGGAACCGGATATAACTTTTCCGATCTTAGGCCCAAGGGCGACCCTGTGAGTGCTTCGGGCGGCACTTCTTCAGGACCCCTTGCCTTTATGGAAATTTACGATTCGGCGACCGAACATGTGAAACAAGGGGGCAAGCGCAGGGGAGCCAATATGGGAATCCTGAATGTTGACCATCCCGATATAGAAGCTTTTATCGTGTCGAAGACCGAGGGACGCCGTTTGCAAAATTTCAATATTTCCGTAGGTATCACAAACCACTTCATGCAAGTCGTTGCACAGGATGGGGACTGGAATCTGGTGAATCCGAGAACCAAGAAAGTCCAGAAAACAATTAAGGCCAAATCGATCTGGGATGCGATCGTTCGGGAGGCATGGAAAACAGGAGATCCCGGACTGGTATTCCTGGATGCCATCAATAGCGAGAACCCGACGCCCGAACAGGGCAGTATCAAAAGTACCAACCCCTGTGGAGAGGTCCCGCTGCTCGATTACGAAAGCTGTAATCTGGGTTCCTTGAATTTGATGAAGGTCTTGAAAGATGGCAAAAAAGGTGCTGCCATCAATTGGCAGCGGTTGGAATCCAATATCCAGGGGGCCATACGTTTTTTGGATAATGTGATCACGGTAAACCATTATTTGCTTCCCGAAATCAGGAAAAAGGTTTATCTGAACCGCAAAATAGGATTAGGGGTGATGGGGTGGGCCGAGCTGCTCATTTCGCTCAACATTCCCTATGCTTCCGATGAAGCCGTTACTTTGGGCGATCGATTGATGGATTTTGTAAAGACAAAGAGTTACGAAGCCTCCAAATCACTGGCAGAAGAAAGGGGAACCTTTGGATCCTGGGCTTCAAGTATTCATTCCCCCGACATGCCAATGCGGAACGCCACCTGCAACAGCATCGCCCCTACCGGAAGTATTTCGGTCATTGCCAATACCTCCTATTCCATCGAGCCGTTGTATGCACTGGCCTACGCCCGTGTGGGTATATTGGATGGTAAAACCCAAATAGAAATCAATACCGTAATGATCGAGAAGTTAAAGCAAATGAAACTTTGGAACGGGCCGATCAAGGAGGCCCTATTGAGCACGGGAAGCATACGGCAGGTCGAGACCCTCCCCGTGCCGTTGCGAAAGCTTTTCGAAACGGGCCAAGAAGTACCATGGACATATCATTTACTGCACCAAAGGGCTTTTCAAAAGCATACCGACAATGCGGTTTCCAAAACCATCAATCTCCCGAAAACGGCCACCGAAATGGAAATTTCAAAAATTTACCGGACAGCTTGGGAATATGGCCTAAAGGGCATTACCATCTATCGCGACGGGAGCAAACAAAATCAAATCCTTCAAAAATGCGGTTTAAACCATGGTCCGGTTTGCTGAACACCATTTCGATACCTCCATGACTAATGACCTTCGTCATAGTAATTTCGTCAAAATATCACGACATTCAAGCGGCATCCTTGGATGCCAACAGGTTTGAAACCTTGTTTTATTGAACCTGGTCTCGGACTTAACGTGACTTAAAGCCATTTGGCGTTGCTATGCCATGAACGATCGTTTCAAGAACTGCCCATGAAAAAAGCGTCACTAAGCCATATTAAAAGTGCCTTATTTGCAATGATTCCACTTTTTGCCATGGGCGTATTCGTGCTTTTTTATGTCCTAGCCGCCCTGAGCTATCCCGGGGGTTCATGGATATCGCCCCAACAAGAAGGATTCAGTTTCTGGAACAATTATCTATGCGACCTACTCGATGAATATGCCATCAACGGAGATCTCAATACCGCGCGATATACGGCCCGTGTTGCACTTGCGGCCCTATGTTTCGGCCTTCTGGTACTTTGGGCCTTCCTGCCCCGTTTATTTCCGAAGAAAAGTAAGAATCTGAAGCTGATGCAATCGACCGGCATCTTCTCGCTCCTGGTCCTGGTTTTGTTAGGCTCGGACAGCCATGATTTTATCGTTCGCCTTGCAGGTTTTTTAGGGGTCATTGCTTTTGTGAGCTGTTTTGTGGAACTTTATAAGGCGGGCTACGTGCGATTGTTGGCGTTGGGTATTTTAAGTTTGATCGTTTTCTTGATCAACTATTATATCTATGAAACGGGCAAGTTCCTGCATACCCTTGCGCTGATCCAAAAAATCACCTTTATTTTATTTCTGGGGTGGTTCGTACTGATGGATATAGCGGTTTATCGAGAAATGAAATTGAAGCGGTCTTAGACCCATCAAATAATGATTTATGTATATGTTTCTATGTTTAATCCAAATTAAAACCAAAACGCCATGAACCCAGCACTATTGTTTGTCGTCGTTTTTGCCCTGTTTCTTTTCATCGGGGTACGTATTATTTTTGAATATAAGAGGGCCTTAAAATTCCGATTCGGGAAGTATGTCAGTACCCTGCAACCAGGGCTTCGGTGGATCATACCCTTCGTGGAAACGATCCAGGTGGTAGACATTCGTGTGATCACCATCAATATCATTTCCCAAGAGGTGATGACCGAAGACAATGTGCCCTGCAGTATAGATGGCGTCGTCTTTTTTAGGATCACCAATCCGGAAAAGGCCGTATTGGAAGTGGAGGAATACACCTTCGCCATCACCCAGCTCTCACAAGCCGCATTAAGGGACGTTTGTGGAAAAGTGGAACTGGACACCATTCTTTCGAAACGGGAGGAAATGGGCAAGAATATCAAGTCGATCGTAGTACAGGAAACCCAACAATGGGGCATCGACATCATCGATGTGAAAATCAAGGACATTCAATTGCCAGAAAATATGAAAAGGATGATGGCCAACCAGGCGGAGGCCGAACGATCGAGGAGGGCAAGGGTCATCCTGGCGTTGGCGGAAGAGCAGGCGGCAGGGAAATTGCTCGAGGCCGGCAAGCTCATCGATCAGTCCCCTTCTGCCATCAAGCTGCGCCTTTATCAAACCCTATCGCACATCGCGGCCGAAAAGAACTCGACCATTTTATTTCCGTTCCCGGAGGAAGCCCTGCCAAGAAATTCCGCTCAGAAGAAACCATGATCGTTAGCAAACCATCTAAATGCAGCCACCATTTTTGAAGCCTTGATCTCATCTGGATCGCCTTTTAACTTAAGGCTACCCTATCTTGGCCTGTGGGCGCGTTTGTACCATTTGACGAATTCGTACCAGACCACGAAAAGAAAACCCGCAACGATGCTGAGCGACAATTGCGAACCCTTCAATCTTTCAAATTCAAAGAAATGCGTTAAGGGATCGAGAAACAGCAGCATAGCGGTGATCACCATGGTAATGCCAATGATAAGGGGTATCAATCGGTTCCGGTATCGAAAGGTGGTGAATATGCTGTAGTAGAAGGACCGGTTGACCAAGGTCAAAAAAATATTGGCGGAAATCAGCACCGTAAAGACCATGGCCCTGGTGACCCCTTCGCTATAGCCTTCCAACACGGCATATTGATAGATCAGCAAGCCCCCCAAGGTAATCATAAGACCTTGTATAATGCTGGTGACCAGCTCTTTCAACTTGAAAAAAGTTGTGGCGAAAGGCCTTGGATTTTGTTCCATGGTATGTTTTTCCACAGGTTCGTTCTCATAGATGATAGAGCAAGTTGGCCCCATGATAAGTTCCAACAAAATCACGTGCACAGGGGAGAAAATGTTGGGATAGGCCCAATTCAGGGCCAGAGGTAGGAATACGATGAGGATGATGGGAATATGGATCGAAATCACATATTGGATCGCCTTTTTCAAATTGGCGTAGATCTTTCGGCCCATGGCCACCGCATCGACCATTTTGGAAAGGTCATCTTCCATCAAGATCAGGTTGGCCGACTGTTTGGCGATCTCGGTGCCCTTTTGGCCCATGGCCACCCCGATGTGTGCGGCTTTCAATGCGGGGGCATCGTTTACCCCATCCCCGGTCATGGCCACGATTTCACCCTTGGCCTTAAAGGCCTCTATGATCTTCAATTTTGCGGAAGGGAACATTCTGGTGAAAATATTGACTTCCTCAACGGTATGCTCCAAGGCCTCCCCTTCCAATTTCACCAGGGCGTCCCCTTCCAATATCCCATGCTCCCCATTAAAATCTATTAATTTGGCGATCGCCTTTGTGGTCAACGAATTGTCGCCCGTGATGATCTTGACTTTGATGCCAGCTTTGTAAAATGCGTCGAATACCCCTTTTATATTTTCTTTGGGAGGATCATAGAATGCCACGATGCCTTTGAATCCAAATTGTAATTCCTGCTGCTGTTTTGGAAAATCATTGCCTGTAAAATGCGCCTCCGCCACCCCCAATAGCCGATAGCCTTCATTGGCCAAATGGGCAATGGCTTCTTGGACCTGTTGTTTTTGGTCCGGGGTTAAATTGGAAATTTCCAGAAAGGCTTCAGGGGCCCCTTTGGCGGCAATGATTCGTTTGCCCTTATCGTTTTCAAAAATATGGGTCATCATGGGCGGTTTTCCGCCCAAGGGATATTCGTACACCATTTTGAAGTTTGGCCGCTCATCCAAATCGGTCATCTGCCCATAGGCTCCGTGCAATGCCAGCTCCATGCGATCGAACGGAATGGGTTCGCTGGCCCACATCGAAAGTTCAATGAGTTCTTTCTCCGCCTTGCCAAAGGGTGCAGTGGGATCGGATATCCGTTGGGATTGCAACACGAAAAGTTTCGCCAGGCCCATTTCGTTTTTGGTGATGGTACCGGTCTTGTCAACACAGATCACGGTGGCGCTCCCCAAAGTTTCGACGGTATTCATCTGTTTGACCACGATGCCCATTTTCATCAATCGCCAGGCCCCCAAAGCCATAAAAGTGGTGAATGCAACCGGTATTTCTTCGGGAAGAATGCTCATGGCCAGGGTCAGGGCCTTGAGCAGGCTATCGAGTACATTATACGAATTGTAATAATTGATGCCCCAGACCAGCAGAAAAACCACGATACCAATGGCGGACATTTTCTTTACAAAATTATTGATCTGTAATTCCAATGGTGTTTTTTCATCGGCAATGGCTTCCAGACTCTTGCCGATTTTGCCCAATTGGGTCGCATTGCCTATGGCAGTAACGGTTGCAATGGCCAGTCCACCGGCCACGGTGGTACCCCGATAAATAAAAGGGTTTGTTTTTTCGCTGTCTTTATACACTGCGAAAGATTCCCCCGTGAGTATCGATTCATCCACCGAAAAATCATTGGAATGCACGATGATGCAATCTGCAGGGATCGTGGTGCCTTCCTCTACCATCAGGCTGTCCCCGACGACGATTTCCTCTATGGCTATTTCCTCGACCGTTCCATTGCGGATCACATTGCAATGGGGTTGGCTGATGACCTTGAGTTTTTCAAGGGCATTTCTGCTTCTTGAATCTTGGTAAATGGAAATGGCCGAGACGAGCAGAATGGCCACCGCTAGAAAAATCCCATCCCCTTTATCGCCCAAAATGAAGTATAGGGTGGAAGTGACCAGAAGCAGGATGACCATGGGTTCCTGGCCCAAATCCTTCAACAGCTTCCAAAGCGGATACTCTTTTTTATAGAGAAGTTCGTTCCGCCCATTTTTTGCCCGGGAAGACAGTACTTCTTCAGGGTTCAAACCTTTCACGTCAAAGTTGGAAACAGACATATTAAATTTCGATTATATTACCACCCTGGTATGGATAATAAAAATTGAACCTTGATAATGGCAGCGCAATACTTGTAGAATAATGATGCCGAATAGGAGTCTGCATAAGGCTTTACAAGGTAAATATCGCTAGCACCAAAAAAAAATTCGCGTTTGCCCTGAAACCCTGATCAGCGATGCGGCATTTAAATTTAATTTACTCCCTCGCTCGTGAAATAATAGGGGCGATGACCAGGCCCAAACCGATTCCGATCAAAATGGAGGCAACAAAGAGAATCGGGTTCGATTGAATGAAAAAGAATCCAACACCTACCCCAACCATGGTCATGCCCCCAATGGCCCAATTGCTCTTATCTGCTTTTTTTGTGGTCATAGTGGTCGTGCTTTTATGAATTGAACTTGCAAAATAGGGTGCTAAGGTATTAAATAATATGACTGTCATCATGACTGGAATAAGGGTAAGTCATGCATTTGCCCAAATTTGTCTACCGGTTTGGCTGCGCTGCGAGCTAAAATTTCAGACCTGGACACTTGCAAGTGACATAAATCATTTTAAACGAACAAAAGGTGTGCTAATTTTTGGTATCAGATCAAGATGCATTGTAGGACCCTTAAAATATCATTTCCATGAAAACTTCAGAAAAAAACATCTGTCAGAGTTGCGGCATGCCCATGATCCAACTTTCCGATTTTGGCTGGAACAGCGATGGCAGCATCAATACCGAATATTGCCAGTTTTGCTACAAAAATGGCGCTTTTACCGATGCGGATATTTCCCTGGAAGATAAAATCGCCAAGAATATTGCCATGGCCCAAAAAATGGGGATGTCAAGGGAGTCGGCCACCAATTTGGCCGCCACCACCCTTCCGAATTTGAAGCGTTGGGGCAAAAAATCCGGATCAAAGCGAGTGAAGAAATAGGACAGTAGGGCCTCTATGAAAACAACCATCCTTAGTGTACGGAGTTCCAGGAGCAGTGCCCTGTTGCGGCTATTCCAGGGCATCGAGGGGGTTGTCGTTATTCTGTTTTGTTACCTCACCTTTTTTTTAAAGCCTTTTCGCGATCGATGGGGATTGGGCAAGCAGGAGGCAAAGCGGGCATTGCCGGGAGATAGGCTCGTCAGATCCCCCAAATCGCAGTTCACCCATGCCGTGGAAATAGATGCACCTGCAGAATGTGTTTGGCCATGGATCGCCCAAATGGGCCAAGGGCGTGGTGGGTTTTACAGCTATGAGGCCCTGGAAAACTTAATGGGTCTCCAAATCTACAATGCCCAATGCGTACTACCGGAATTTCAGGAACCCAAAATTGGGGATTTGATCCCATTTGGGCCCAAGGATGCCTATCCCTTGGTGATTTGCGATCAAGGCAGTGCCATGGCCATTGAAAATTGGTACGATCTGGATGCAAAAAGTGTATTTGACCCCGATATGTCATCCGCAAGGAATTACCTGCATCTGACCTGGCTTTGGTACGTTGAACCATTGGATGGGGACCGTTCAAGATTTATATCCAGAAACAGGGTCAGCTACAGCACTTCCTTTAAAAACGCATTAATGTTCGGAAGCTTTTCGGAACCCGTTGTATTTGCCATGGACCGAAAAATGTGCCTGGGAATCAAGAAAAGGGCAGAGCGACTCTTAAAAAGTCGCAATCAGTGATGGGAGAACGTCATTACGAGGCGTGCATTTCATCATTCTTTCCAGTAGTTGGGACCTTGGCACCAAATTTCAGATCATCTTCCTTACGTATGGCGTTCCCTGGGTGAACGGTCAAGGAATTATTCGTTTTGGCTCACGGTGACCGTGGCATTGCCATCGCCCATCATCAGCATTACCGATAGGTCATCCTTTTCGGCGGCGAGTTGACCGCCCGTTCCTGCCACCGTGGTAAAACTGATGGCAAAGCCCGCGTTTTCCAGTTGTTTTTTATAATCTTCCAAAGCCTTGTTCGGGACCGCTTCGAACAGTATCATCCAATTATTGGCGCCTTCCATGGTCTGTGTTGTTGCGCCCATGACCTTGCCTTCCTTGAATTCGGGGACGTCACTGGGAACGTCCTTGGGCCAGCTGTGCACATTGGCATCGGTGGTAAAGGTGCCCTCATCGGTCTCGATGACCACCTTCTGGTCGTCGATATCGACTTTGGCGTCCCCGCCGATCGATTGTTCGATCAATTTTTCATTAGTTTTTTCGGCTGCCTTTTTACAACCGTTCATTGCAGTAAGCAACACAATTGTGCTCAAAAAGACAGCGGTGCTGAACATTTTGAAAAGTTTCCGGGTTTCCATAGTTTAATGCATTAATTGTTTACGATTCCTTGATGAAGCTCATTGATGTAATTGCGATATTAAATGTAAATAATAATTGTATGCAACATCATGATTCAGCTCAGCGATTTGCATCTGCTATGAAAAGAAAAAGTGGGATTTAAATTTTTTAGGACAAGGCCGTTCGCCCGTCGATATTCCGAAAGGGCGGTTATTCCGATTGATTCAGGTATACGGCATATTTATGTAGCCCTTCGTTGACCATACGGACAGCGGCTCCACTGGTCACCGTCGCACCGGAGAGTCCATCGACCATTCTTGTACCTTCCATGATTTTTTTGCCCGTTTGGTCCAGGCCATAGGTATTGGACTTCAAGGCTATTTTGCTATCCGAAAATTGGTTCCCAAAACCGTCCTTTGTTATACCGGCCCCATAACCGTCCGATTCCAGGCGATGGTCAAATGCTGTTTTTTTGATTTCCTGGGTCGATCGGTCTACCAACACTTTGGCCCATATCGGACCCCCAAAGCCCTTGCCCCCCATCAAAAGAATGGCATTATCGTTACCGCGGATTTCAAAAATCGTCGGTTCCGCACTGCTGGAGTTCTTCAAAACAAGCTGGTACAGCATTAAGTAGGTGTCCATATCAATGGTTTCTATATCGCCATTGCCATTGATTTTTTTGAAATGGATCATCTCATCCGCCGCGTTCGCATCCGGGATGTCAATACCGGCAAACCGCCCAAGTTCTTTTATAATTGAAGACATCTGTTCCTTGGCTGGCGCTTCGGTTACCCTTTCCGTGGCCTTTGGTTGAGGTTCGGCGGCCACTTTTTGTTTACAGCTCCAAAAAAGGCTTGCCAAGATAAAAAAGGCCGGATAGATCGCTTTCATAAAGTATAATGTTTTTGATTTTCCAAGGTTGGGATGCTCCTTTACTTGCTTACCATCCCGCCATCGATGACATGGGTGTCGCCGGTGATGTACTTGCTGTTGTCGGAGGCCAAAAAAAGCGCCAATTGGGCAACCTCTTCAGCAGTGGCATACCTTCTGAATGGGATACTTTCTTCAAACCCCTTGTGCACTTTTTCCGCATTGTCGGGCGACATGTCCACCTCAATTCTTTGCATCATTTTGGTGGTCACCGGGCCTGGATGGATGCTGTTGACCCGTATCCCGTTTTTGGCGAATTCGAGTGCCGCCGTTCTCATGATTCCGATGACCCCATGTTTGCTGGTGACATAAGCGCCCAAGCCTGGAAAGCCCTTTAAGCCCGCTACCGAGGAGGTGATGATCACACTTCCACCCTGGGTCATTTTTGGGATGAGGTGTTGGCAGCCCAACCAAACCCCCTTTAAATTGACGGCGATGACCCTGTCGAAAATTTCTTCGGGATATTCCGCAATGGAACTGACCGTCCCTTCTATGCCGGCATTGTTGAAGAATACGTCGATCCGGTCAAAGGCATTTATAGCTTCCCGCACATACTTCTTCACATCTGCCGATTTGGAAACATCGGCCGTACAATAAGCGACGTTCGGACTGTTCAATTCCTTTGCGGTCGCCAGTAACTCCTTTTCCTGGTTGTCGACCAAAAATACCCTTGCCCCTTCCGATAGAAACAGCTGTGCAGTAGCCTTGCCTATTCCCGCGGCACCACCCGTAATGACCGCTACTTTGTTTTTTAATCTGTTCATGGTTTGTCTAGTTGAAATTTAAATCGATTGATTTGCCAACGATTGTCCGCGGTCTTCATCACCAATAAGTTGGTGCCCAGCATTTTTGAATGGAGCGCGGGAAGTTCGTATCTTTTTTTCGACATCTGTATGTTCGACCTTTCCGCAAGGGGCAACATGATTTCTCCCTTGGTATTGAGGACGACTTCGGTAAAGGAATAATCGAAGATGTTCAGCTTAAATTCATTTTGCCCCCGCATCGTTTTCTTCACATAGATGCCAACCGCATATCCATTTTCGAATGGACTGAGGTTAATATATTCGGGTTCGATCACCAATTTCCCGGTGGTATCGATAAATCCGTAATACGGAATGTCTTCCTCTTTTAATTCCTTCACCATACAAAGGCCATCCTTGAATCTGGGATATCCCACATGGGTCACGTCCTTGGCGTTCGGGTCGGGATTCCGGTTCCAGACCAAATCGTCCCTGAAATCAATGACCAATTGGCCCGCTTCATCGATGAAGCCCCATTGGTCCCCTTTCCGAACTGCGGCGAGTCCTTCACTGAAGGGCGCCACCTCATCCAGGTCATCGATGGTCGTTTTTAAATAATCGGTCGTGGTTTGAGCAATGCCCAATAGGGGAGTGCACAACAGAAGGAGGGTCAAAAATATTATATAGGTACGTTTCATGGGTTTATTCATATCGGGTTCTTCTATGGTACCGGATTCCTGGCTCGAAAATGTCCTTGACGACCAAAACAGGCGTTGTGATGGAAAGGCATTCGAAACAAGGATGTCGGTTCCTTTGTAATTAATAAGTTGTATAAGGCTAAAACATCAAATTGGAGTAGATCATACTTTTCAGATCCTTTGGAAGTCCGTCACGGATATCTTCCATTTCCCCCAAAGAAATATACTTTCTCAAATAGATAAAAGTCGTATCGATATACCGCTCCGCGACTTCATCGTTATATTCAAAATCATTGACCGCTGCCGGGCCATCGTGTTGTCTTACCAGGTCGATAAATTCTGCCATACGCTTTATTTTTGGCTTTTCCTTTCTGAGGTTCCACCCATTCACATAAACCGCTTTCAGGAACATCGGCAACTGTGCGACCAATTGCAGCGATTCTTCCGGGGGAATGATATCGCGCAGGGCATGCAGGATGGCACTTAGTATCCTTCCAGCCTTATCGGTATCGGTTCCAAGGTTCATTTCTTTGGCATAATCCTTTATAAAGGTATTGCCATCTTTTGCATATTCGTTAAAATTGAGTCCCATGATCGTTTTTTTAAATGTGCCATAAAGATGACAATGAATCATGGAAGGTCAAATGATATAGGTCATTTATGGATTCAAAAAACACCCTTATTTTTGAAAAAAGCCAAATCGAAAGATATGAAGGTACAGATTCAGTATATCAAGATGCCGACCAATGATTCCTTGGGGGAGATGGTCACCCAAAATTTGAACAAGTTGGCCCGTAAATACCCCTTTGTTTTAAGGGCGGATGTCATCTTCAGGGAAGAGAACGACCCCAGCGAACGCGGCATGATCTGCGAGATTCGACTCAGCGCCCCCGGTCCAAGGCTTTTCGCAAAATCGGACGAGAGCAGTTTTGAAAAGGCCGCGATCGAGACCGTCAGCGATTTGGAGCGGCAGCTCAAAAGGCGCAAGGGCATCTTAAAAAAGCACCTTTAAACCTTTCCGCACCCATGGATATCAAAAAAATTCTTGTCCCCGTCGATTTTTCGGAACATGCCTCCTATGCCTTGGAGGTAGCGGCCCAATGGGCAAAACAGCACGGGGCCGAACTTTTGGTGCTCCATATGCTTGGTTTGTTCGAATCTTCCTATGAGCTGGATGAAACCTCCGCCATGGCCGAAGCGAAGTATTATATGAAAATGGCCAAAAAAGGGTTCAACGAATTTTTGGACAAGGAATATCTGGAGGGAATATCGGTTCATCGCATGGTGCAGAACTACAAAATTTTCAGTGAATTGAACCAAGTGGCCGAGGAACAGGATATTGATCTGATCGTCATGGGCTCGCACGGCACCAGCGGCATTGGCGGGTTTTTTGTGGGATCGAACACCGAAAAGGTCATTCGGTACGCCGAAGTGCCGGTATTGGTGATCAAAAAGCAAACGCCAAATTTTGGCATCAAGGAAGTCGTCTTTGCTTTTGACTTCAATTTGGAAAATGAAAGCGCCTACCGCAAGGCCATGAAAATTTTCCATCGATTGGGCGCAAAGGTGCACCTTCTCTATGTCAACCTGCCCAATACCCAATTCAAGAGCAGTACCGAAATCGAAGAAAAGATGGCCAATTTCCTTTTTGTGATGCACGATGGAAAAGCCGTATTGAATGAAACACCCGTTTGTGTGTGCGATCACACCATTGAAATGGGAATCTACCGCTATTGCAAAAAGGTCAATGCCGACCTTTTGGCCATGCCTACCCATGGAAGGCAGGGGTTGTCGCATTTTTTTAGACAAAGTTTGGCCGAGGATATCGCCAACCAAATCGATCTTCCGGTGATGACCTTTAAGATTTGAGGGCTGAGGAACCAAAAAATTCATCCTTGGCTCAGAGCAGATGCAGGGCCATATCCACCATGTCCCTAAAGGTGTTTTCCCTTTCATCTGCCGAGGAACGTTCCCCGGTGACCAAAGAGTCGGAAATGGTAAGTATGGCAAGGGCCCTGACATTAAATCTTGCCGCGATGGTATAGAGTCCGGACGCTTCCATCTCCACGCAGAGCACGCCAAATTTGGCCCACAACTTATAATCCTCGGGATCATCGGTATAGAATTCATCCGATGACAGTACATTTCCCGCCTTGATGGCGATACCCTGTTCCTTGGCATACTCAGCGGCCTTCATCAAGAGTTCAAAGTTGGCGGTAGGGGAGTAATCGGCATTGATGAATCGGGAATTGTTGATACCGGAAGTGGTGGAGGCCGCCATGGCCAGCACAATATCCCTGATCTTCACCTCTTTTTGATAAGACCCGGCAGTTCCTACCCTGATAATGTTCTTTACCCCATAGTCGTTGATGAGTTCATGGTAATAGATCATCGCCGAAGGAATGCCCATGCCGCTCCCCTGAACCGAAACGCGCTTCCCGCGATAGGTGCCCGTATAGCCCAGCATTCCCCTGACATCGTTATAGCAATATGCTTTTTCAAGAAAGGTCTCGGCGATCCACTTGGCACGCATGGGATCTCCGGGCATGAGCACGGTTTCGGCAATCTCTCCTTTCTTGGCTTCGATGTGGGTGCTCATGGATTTCTTATTGAAGGGTGGCCATCATCGCGGCCCCTGAGGAGGTGCCGATACGGGAAGCGCCCAAGCTGATATATTTTTTTGCGGTCCCGGCATCCTTGATGCCACCGGATGCCTTTATTTTTATGGCCTCTCCGACCCACTTCTTTATTGAGGCAACATCTTCGAAGGTGGCCCCCAACGGACCAAATCCTGTAGAGGTCTTCACGTAATCGGCCCCGGCCCGGATGGCCATCTCGCAGGCCAGGCGTTTCTCGTTGGCATTCAAATAACAGGTCTCGAGGATTACTTTCAACACTTTATCGCCGATGTTTTTTTTGACTTTTTCAATTTCGCCCTCCGCCAGGCCATATTCACCCGATTTCATCCACCCGATGTTCATGACCATATCAATTTCATCCGCTCCGAGTGCAATGGCCTGTTCGGCCTCAAAGCACTTTGTTTCCGTCGCGTGGGCACCGGTCGGGAATCCCACCACGGCAACCAACCGAACCCCGGCTCCGAATAGGGCTTTTTTGCAACTTGCCAAATGGCATCCATGAACACAAATGGCATAAAACCGATTGGTTATTGCTTCCTTGCACAATGTTTCAACTTCACGAATGGTGGCATCGGGCCTTAAGAGGGTGTGGTCTATGTAGTTTTCCAGGCGCATTATTTCAACAACAGGCCCAATTTGCCGAGCAAGACCAACTCGGCCTTGTTTTTACCGGAGAAGGAAGCGGCTATGGCATTCGCGGAAGCCATGATCAAATCTTTGAGGTCTTCCGTAAAAATCGTGGGATGTTCCTTGTAAAATTTGGTAAAGGCATCAAAACAGGCATTGCTTTTCTTTTCATATTCCAAGAGCCAGTCAAAGACAATTTCGATTTGGTAGGCGGCGTCGGTGCCATACCGGTCTTCAAGCGAATCCACATCGAGCCATTTTTCCCTGATGATTTCTTTGAGCCGATTCAATTCTTTAATATGTACGGCATCGTCGGCCATGGCGATGGCATAGAACAGTTTTCCCAGGTTCTGGTACAATTGGTGGCCGATTTTCTCTGAATTTGTCATCATATGTTCAAGGGTATAGCAATTTCAAATCTAACCTTAAAATGATTTTCGGGATATGATAAATGTCAGTTATAAAAGCTAATTTTGAAGCATGCAGGTTTTTCAGAAGAACAGTAATATTTTCAACTTGCTTTCGGAAGGGGTGTCCGAAGGCATTATCGTCGTCAATCATGATCAGGTGATCGTGGCCACCAATTCATCCGCTGAGGAGATGTTCGGCTATTCAAAGGATGAATTATTGGGCCAATCGTTGAATCTGCTAATTCCCGCGAAGCATGTCCATGCGCATAAAGAATACGTAGCCGATTTCGTGGACAAAAGTGAAAAACGTCAGATGGGCCATGGAAGAAACCTGTATGGCCTGCGAAAGAACGGTGAGGAGTTTCCCCTCGAAGCAGGTCTGAATCCCTTTGAACTTTATGGATCTAAATATGTCATGGCCCTGGTCATGGATATTACAGAGCGCAAGAAGGCTGAAAAGGAACTGATCCATTGGTCGACGATCTTTAATGAATCGTTGAATGAGATTTTCATTTTTGATGCGAAGACCCTCCATTTTAAAAATGTGAACAAGGGCGCCCTGAAGAATATGGGCTATGATTTGGAAGAATTTAGGAAATTGACGCCTGTTGACATCAAACCTTTGTACGATGAAACCGGATTTCGAAATCTGATCGCCCCCTTACTCGACCGGCAAAAGGAAAAATTGGAATTTGAGTCCTTGCACCAACGAAAGGACGGGACTACCTATCCGGTGGAAGTGCATTTGCAGATGTCTGACCTAAGCGAAGAAAAAGTGTTCGTAGCGATCATTTTGGATATTACCGATAGGAAGAACTATACCGAAAAATTGGAAAGGACCGTTGAGGAGCGCACCAAACAACTTACCGATGCCCTGGCGAAGGAGAAAGAACTCAATGAACTGAAGACCCGTTTTTTATCACTGGTCTCCCACGAGTTCAAGACCCCATTGAGCAGTATCCTGACCTCGGTCACCCTGCTGTCGAAATACGACCGGACAGAACAACAGGGCAATCGGGAAAAGCATGTGAACACCATCAAAAACAAGGTGCGCTATTTAGACGCTATCCTCAACGATTTTCTTTCCCTGGAGCGATTGGAATCGGGGAAGGTGAACTACAAAATAGATCGATTTCCCTTGAGCAAATTGATCAACGAGGTGGTATACGATGCCAATATGCTGTTGAAGGAGGGCCAAAAAATAATATACCCCCACGATATCGATCATATTACCGTGGCGTTCGAGCAGAAGATCTTGGAGTTGGCTTTGTCGAATTTGGTGCATAATGCCATTAAATATTCGGCCGAGCATACCGTAGTGGAAATTCGGGTGAAGGAAAACAATCAGCTGTTGGAGCTCGATATTATCGATCAAGGCATAGGCATTCCGGCCCAAGAGCAAAAACATATTTTTAATCGTTATTTTAGGGCAGAGAACGCCCTCCTGAGCCAGGGTACCGGAATCGGGTTGAACATCACCAAACAACATCTTGAAAATTTGGGTGCTTCCCTTAGTTTTGTCAGTGAAGAAAATAAAGGATCTATATTTACGATAAAAATTCAGGAAAACATGGCGAAGGAAGCCAGTTTATAGCATGCTGGGCCTGGTTTTTGATCGGTGCACGGCGCTATGGAATCCGGACAAATCTTGGCCATGGGTTTTGGACGAAAAAATAAAATGGAGAGATGAAGAGCGTACTTTTAATCGAAGACGATAAGGCCCTTAGGGAAAATACCGCCGAGCTGCTCGAATTATCGAACTATGCTGTAATGACTGCCCCCAATGGGATCATCGGGATACAAATGGCCAAAGAACATCGGCCCGACGTTATTGTATGCGATATCATGATGCCGGAACTCGATGGATACGGCGTACTCCAAAGCCTGGCCTCCCATGAAAATACCGTAAACATTCCCTTTATTTTTCTTTCGGCCAAAACAGAACACAAGGAAATCAGAAAGGGAATGGATCTTGGTGCGGACGATTACCTGACCAAGCCTTTTGAGGAAGACGACCTGATCAGCGCCATTGAGAGCAGGCTGGCCAAGGCCGAGATTTTGTCAAGAATGAACCAGGCAGTTCCGGTTAAATCGGAAATTTCGGAAGAAGAAATGCGGTCCTTGAACGAACTCAAGAATTTTTTTGACGACAATGGGGAAGAGGAACGCTTTGCCGAAGGCCAAATGATCTACAAGGAGGGTACGCATACCCATAAAATTTACCTCATCCTAAAAGGGTTGGTAAAATGCCATAAAATCGATGCCGACGGGAAGGAATTGATCACCTCCCTCTACAGGGCAGATGATTTTTTGGGACTGACCTCCTTCATCAACAACGTGCCCTATCAAGAATCGGCAACAGCGATGGAGGAAGTGGTACTTGTGGGCATTTCGAAGTCGCGTTTAAAGGACGTTTTGGCGCAAAACCATTCCATTTCGTTGGAACTGATGGAACTCCTGACCCAGAACATTACCGATATCAAGGGCCAATTGTTGCAGATGGCCTATAGTTCCGTAAGAAAGAAAACCGCACAAACCCTGCTGCAGTTCGCGGAGGTCTTGAATAAAAAAACAGAGGATCCCATCAAAATTTCAAGGAACGATCTTGCCAGTGTAGCGGGCATCGCCACCGAGACCCTGATCCGTACGCTTAGCGGATTCAAGAAAGAAGGCCTCATCGCCATCGAGGGCAGGAACATCAGGATCAAGGAATTGAAAGCCCTGCATCAGGTCTCATAGTCCCTTTTGTCGAATTTTTCCGTCGATCGCCCCAAAAATGATATTTATCATATCCGGTCATTCTTGTGGAAGGTACCTTTAAGCATATTTTACGCCGAAACAACCAACCCGATTTTGAAGTAGCTGAATGAAGCACGTACTGGTTCCCACCGATTTTTCACATAACGCATGGAATGCCTTTGAATTTGCCCGCAAGCGATTCGAACAGGTGCCCTGTCGTTTTTATATCCTGCACGTGGCAGACCTTGCCGACGCTCCAGTGGTGGCAAATTCCTTGATTTTGGCCAAATCGAAAAACAAATCCGCCAAACAAGACCTTAGTACCCTTTTCGAAAGAATTTCGGGCTTGGCGCCCAATGCGAACCATAAATTCATGGCACTCCAAGAATATGGGTATTTCGTGGATATGGTGCGCAAGGCCGTTGCCGAGAACAACATCGATCTGCTGGTCATGGGAACCAAGGGGGCCGACGGGATAAAGGAAAGTGTTATCGGCAGCAATACCGGCGATGTCATCCACAAAGTGCGCTGCGATATTTTGATCGTTCCCGAAAAAGCCGTTTACCGGGCTATTGAAAAGGTGGTGTTTCCAACGGATTACAATGATTTTTACAACCACCATATCCTGGAATCCTTATCGGACCTCCTGTCCATGGGCGAAACACGATTACGGGTGATGCACGTGAAGGCCATCGAGGGTAAGCTCAATCAACAACAGGAATTCAATAAGGCCTATCTGGAGGATTACCTGCAGGAGGTTTATGGGAAAGCCCATTCCTTCCATACCATCACCAATACCAACGTACCCAAGGCAATAGCGGTTTTTGTGGACCGAATGGGCATTGATTTGGTAGTGATGGTGGCCAAGAATTTAAATTTTCTGCAACAGCTCTTTTTCGATTCCTCGATCAAGAAGCTAAGTTTTCACACCGAGGTCCCGATGCTGGTTCTGCATGGTCAATAGGCGTGGTTTTTTCTTCCCCACTGATAATTGTCATAGATTTATGCGACCTGCAACCCTACTTTTGAACTGTAGTACTACAGTATTTGGGGACAATCCCGTAGCATGGTTGCACTACAGACCGAACTGAATACCTTCGGCGACCCTTTTAGTTGAAACCGCGGTTTCAAAACTTTTACCGGGGCCCCCGATCAACATAAAAAAACGCTGATGAGAACTGTTTTGATTCCCACCGATTTTTCCTCAAATGCAAGGCATGCCATTGATTATGCGTTGCAACTCTATAAATGCGAAAAGACCAATTTTCATTTTTTGCATGCCTATTCCGATTCGTTTTACGACTTGTTCAAGGCGGCCAAAACAGAGAAAGTAGAGGAGCAAAAAGAAAAGGCCAAGATCAAATCGGATGCTTCCCTTCAAAAGCTTCTGGAAGAAGTTCGGTCCAAGACGAATAATCCGTTGCATACCTATATGGCCATTTCCGCTTTCGACACTTTGGTCGATGCCGTGAACGATTTTGCCAATAAAATCAATGTAGATGCCGTGATCATGGGCACCAAGGGAGAAACTGCCGACAAAAAGATCACCTTCGGAAGCCATACGGTTCAAGTGTTCAAATATGTAAAATGCCCGGTTTTGGCCATTCCACAACAATGTGAATACCAACAGCCCAAAAAAATACTTTTCCCGACAGATTATATGCTGCCCTACAAGCGAAGGGAGCTCAAACTCCTTAACGATATCGCGGCGCAATTCAAATCCAAGATCTACTGTCTGTACTTCTCCGATTTTGAAGAGTTGAGCAATAGGCAGGTCGACAATAAAAGGTTCCTGAGGGAATCGCTTTCCAAGGCCTATCTTTTTTACGAAAGACTGCCGGTAGACAACAAGGCCAAAGCTATCTTGGACTATATCGACAAAAACGATATTTCAATGCTGGTGATGGTGAATTCGCGCCATTCTTTTTTAGAGGATATGCTCTATCGCTCGACCGTCGACGAAATTGGCCTGCACGCCAATATTCCATTTTTGGTCATGCAAAACCTGCCCAGATAATTTGACCCCTTACGATATGAAGAAAATACTTTTGCCCACCGATTTTTCTGAAAATGCTTGGAATGCCATTTCCTATGCACTGGAATTTTTTAAAAATGAAAACTGCACCTTTTATATCCTGCATACCTATACCCCTCTGTTCTATCGATTGGACTATATGATGGGGGGTCCGGAATTCAGCGCCGTTCCCGATGTGGGCGTCGATTTGTCGCTAGCGGGCCTGGAGAAAACCATGACCGACATAAAAACGCATTATCCCAACAAAAAACATCATTTTAAAACCGTTTCCGCCTTCAATACCCTCTCCGATGAGATCGTCGACCAATGTGAAAACCATCAGATCGAATTGATCGTGATGGGGACCCAGGGGGCGACCGGAGCCAAGGAAATATTATTGGGCACCAATACGGTGTACGTGATCAGAAAGGCCAAGGTGCCCGTATTGGCCATTCCGGAAAATTACCGGTTCATGCCGATACAAAAGATTTTGTTCGCTGTGGATTATTGGTCCCGCTATAAGGAGGCCGAGCTTAAATTCCTGAACGAAATGATTCATTTATGTGCCGCAAAATTGATGGTAATGCATGCCGGAGAAGAACAGGCTTTGAAGGAAGTGCAGACAAAGAACAAAGCCTTTCTTAAGGATTATTTTAAGTCGGTCGATGCGAAGTTCGAAGAAATGAAAGATCGGTACATGCCCAATGCCGTTCACGACTACATCGCCGAAAATAAAATTGACTTATTGGCCATGATGAACCGCAAACATTCATTTTTGGAAAGACTGTTGGTCAAGCAGAATATAGATGCCATCGGGTACCATGTTAAAATTCCGTTTTTGGTCATGAAAGACACCGCAAAAATATCTAAATAAGTAGCCGATGCATAATATACTACTGCCCACCGATTTTTCAGATGACGCATGGAATGCCATTTTCACCGCGCTAAAAATATTCAACAAAGAAGAATGCAGGTTTTATCTGTTGCATGCCTATGAGCCCAATCTGCTGAACATTCTGGGCGACAGAAGTGAACAGCGCCTCGCGGCCATCTACGATTCCCTCGCCGCCGAATCGCAACTGAAACTCAAAGAAACCTTGGTTTACCTGAACCAGAATCACAAGAATCCAAAACACAGTTTTGAAACCGTTTCAAAACGTGACGGCTTGGTGAGTGCGGTTCGAGACCTTCAAAAACAACATGGTTTTGACCTGGTGGTCATGGGCACCAAAGGGGCGACAGGGGCAAAAGAGGTTTTTGTGGGGAGCAATACCGTTAAGGTGATCAAGGATATGCGGAATTGTCCTATTTTGGCCGTACCGGGAGATTATAATTTTCAGGTCTTAAAACAAATCGTTTTACCGACCGACTATTCACATACTTTTAAGGGTCAGTCACTTGCTTTGCCCAAAGCCCTGGCCAAAAAGTGGGGTGCGCCGATCCACATCCTGTACGCATCTTCGGGGCAAGATCTTGACCCCGAACAGCAAGCCCATAAAAAACAGCTAGTGGCCCTCTTGGAGGGACTTCACCTGAACTTTCGTGAAATCGCTTTACAGGCCGATGTGTCGGATGTCATAGAAAGCTACGTTGACGAAATAAATGCAGACTTGCTTATTTTGGTGCATCACCAGCACAGCTTTTTTGAAAGATTGACCAGGGAAGCGGTAATCAAAAAAATAGCCTTCAAATCGGAAGTGCCCTTATTGGTAATTCCTGATTGAAAGCGACCATTTACAAAATAATCTGAAGAAAAGCCAGCTAGATTGCGATGTCCGATGTGAAATCGCCATGCACCCATTTCTTGGAGTTCGGGGCGGTACAACTATAATCGGTTATGGGATGACCGATTCTGCGAAGTTCCTGTTTTACCTTTTCGAAACAACCGGGGCTGTCATATAGAAAGGAAACCATTCCCCTGATGATATCGATATCGACGATCCTGATATCGAGGATGCGACTAAGATTTCTGATGATGGTATTCTGCGATTCGATCGATTTTAAATCTTCAATTTTTGCGGTGGCTTTCATGGTCTTGTATTTTCTGGGTTATGCAAAATTAAGGAAATGGTGATGCCTTTAAAATGACTTGGGTCATGTGAGTGCTTTTTTATTTTAACTTGGTTTGTTATTCCAAACAATGGAAATCTTATGGTCAAAAAATATGTCATAGGCATCGATATCGGAGGTACCTTTACCAAAATCGGACTGGTGGATGAGAAAGGAGCCATCCTTAAAAATACCGTTTATAAGACCGGGGCAAATGCCGCTTTTGGGGATTTCTTGAAAAAATTGGAAAAGGAAGTGGGGCTGCTCAAAAACGCCCTCCATGACAATGATATGCTGATATCGATCGGGGTAGGCGCCCCCAATGCGAATTATTTGACCGGATATATGGAACATCCCGTGAATTTTCGATGGGGCGATATGGTGCCTTTGGTTGCTGAAATCGAAAAACTATTTGGATTGCCGGTACATATTGCCAATGATGCCAACGCTGCCGCCTTGGGCGAACTGTATTTTGGGTCTGGAAAAAACATGAAGGATTTTGTAGTCCTAACCTTGGGTACCGGACTGGGAAGTGGCATCATCGCCAATGGCGAAATTTTAAGGGGGGGCCACGGCATGGCGGGGGAAATCGGCCACGTGAACGTTGATCCCAACGGCCGTAACTGTAAATGCGGCCTTCAGGGTTGCTTGGAAACCTATGCGTCGGTAACCGGCATCAAAAGGACGGTTTTTGAGCTGTTGGCCGAAATGACCGATGACTCCTTGATGCGGCGGATAAGCTATGATGAAATGACCGGCGAAACAATTGCCAACGCCGCTCTGGAAGGCGATGTCGTCGCCTTGAAGGCGTTCGAAAAAACCGCCTCGATCTTGGGCAGTAAAATGGCAGACACCGCCGCCCACCTCGATCCCGAGGCTTTTATTTTGAGTGGGGGGCTCAGCAAGGCCGGGAACATTCTTCTAGATCCCGTAGTCACCAGTATGGAAAAAAACCTGTTTAAGGCCTATAGGGCAAAATCAAGGTGTTGATCTCCGACCTTCCTGGGCGCGAGCGCCGTTTTGGGTCCCGCTGCCTTGGCCTGGCAGCAAATCAATCGCCAAAACCAAAGCCTAACGTTCCAACAAGATGCTCCAGGCGCTCGCTGTCGATCACATATTCGGTCAACGTAAAAAGTTCCTTTCTATTTTCGCGCACACTTTTAATAAATTCGGCAATCTCATCTTCCAATTCCTCATGATCGTCACGAAATACCTTGGTATTGAACTTTGTGGAATCATCGATAAGGCTTGCAAGTTGCGCCAAATGTCTTTCCAATTGGTCCAATAGTGTATCACAGGCCAAAGTATCTTCGCAAGAATATTCTGGCCAATGGTCTGCACCGCCTTCAAATTCTCCGTTTTGGTAATCCAAATAAAATATTTGTCCAACAGATGGTGAAGAAACTTCAAATCGTCTTTGTAAAAAAGCAGATCCGATTTCCAATGTTCGGTCAAAACATAAAGTTCTTGCCACTGTGAATTTTGTAAATAGCTATCTTTTGGACGCATTCTATATTCATTCATCACATTCGAATTTAAATGAAAAAATAATTGTTCTTCAAAGGTAATTTCGAGAATTCCGGCAATACATGATTTCCGTCATGGGAACCTTATTCGAAACGTCGGAGCTTGTTTCTCAGCAGATTGATTTCCTCCTGCATCCCGTTGATTCGGTGCAACAGTTGTTGGATCACCTCGATGCCCTCCAAGTTGATGTCGAGATCGGTATAGAGTCGTATGATCCGTTCCGCTTTGGGCAGTTCCTCTTGATGGATATATGGGGTCTGGGCTACGTGAACGATTTCAATGAGGCCATACTCGTGCCATTGCAACACGAATTGTGGGCTAATGCCGTGACTGTTGCAAAATTCACTTAAGGCGATGTTTTCATAAATGTCCATAACCTATACTTTTTTTAGCTGCGCCAATTCCTTCAAAGAGTTCTTTTTCCCGTTCGCTGAGCTGGGTCGGTATTTTTAGTTGGTAGGTAATATAGAGATCGCCGTGGCTCCCTTCTTTTTTATAGATCGGAAATCCTTTATCCTTCAATTTTATTTTTGTGCCGTTCTGGGTCCCCGGTTTCACCTTTAGCTTGGCCTTCCCGTCAAAGGTATCGACTGTGATTTCCCCGCCCAGCACCGCGGTATAAAGATCCAGATCTACGGTGCGGTACAGGTGATTTCCGTCCCTTTTGAACGGGGTGTTGTTCTCTATGGAGAAAGTGATATAAAGATCCCCGTTCGGACCCCCGTTGCGGCCTGGGCCGCCATGACCTTTGATCTTGATGGTCTGTCCATTTTCTATCCCTGCGGGAATGGTAATCCTGATCTTCTTGTCGTTGACCGTCAAGGTCTGTTTTTGGGTGGTAAAGACATCGCTTAACTGCAACCGCAGTTCGGCATTGAAATCCTGTCCCCGGAATTTTACCTGCCTTTGTCCGGCATAGGCACCGCCTCCACCGAACATCGATTCAAAAAAATCGGAGAAATCGCCTCCCGAAAAGCCTTCGCCAAAGGGTTGTCCAGCACTTCTTCGACCCCTCGATGGGTCGGCTTCTCTCGCTTTTTCGAAGGCTTCGGCATGTTGCCAGTCTTTTCCGTATTGATCATATTTTTTACGGTTTTCCGCATTGCTCAACACCTCGTTCGCCTCGTTGATTTGTTTGAATTTGGCTTCCGCGCCTTTGTCGTTGGGGTTGACATCGGGATGGTATTTGCGGGCCAGTTTGCGATAGGCCTTTTTGATATCGCTTTCCGAGGCGTTTTTAGATACCCCTAAAATCTTATAATAATCGATATACTCCACGTTCAGTTCAAATTATTTTATCGCGCTTTCATTTTCTCCAAAACGCTGTTCGCAATGCCAAATATCTCTTGTTTGACCGAATGGAACCGCAATCTGAAGGTAGCCATTTTTTTTTGAAGATTTTTGTGGGTGCTTTCCAGTTCTGGCAATACCGAACCTTTGTGTCGATCCATAAAACGCCTGAGTCGGGCGCGATACTGGTCCACTTCCCTGAACAACGATCTATTGTCATGGACCAGATCTTGCAACTGCATTACTTCTTCCCGAATTTCGTCCAGGTTTTCAAGCTTCACCACTTCCAGATAATAGCGGTCGATCAGCCGTTTTAAAAATCGCATTTCATCTTTGTAGAGAGAAAGCTCCGAAATCCACTCCAAAGCCATTTCATACTGGATTTGCACAGGGCCGTTGACCGATTGTTCCATTCTTGTTTTTTTGATTGGTCCCAAAATTAAAGGGAACTAAAAATTCGGCATATGATTTTGATCATATAGGCTTCCGATTTTGTGATGGCGAAAAGGTTTAACACGGTAATCTGCTTTGCGTTTGCTGTCCCAATTTTGAATTTGGGATATGAGCAAAATCATTTCATGGTGCATCGATTGCCACTATTTTTGGATTTTACACCCATTTTCTTGCTGGCAGAACTATTCTTGCTGGCAGACCTATCGGGATTGTGCAAAACCGTTATCCGGAAAACTTGGCGTGTGGTTCGAATAGGCGATGGTATCCAATTAAATATTTAAAGGTTATATGATTTCAATTCTAGTTCCGACCGATTTCTCCGAAAATGCGTGGAATGCCCTAAAATATGGCTTGGAACTATATAAAGGGCGACGCTGTACCTTTCATTTACTGCATGTAAATCCACTGCTTTCCAATACCAGGGATAAGAAGCCGATCCTTAGGACAGCACAGGCCGTGGAAGAACAGATCTTGAAAAAGAGCAGGGAACAGTTGGGGAAGCTGCTGCATCGGATCGAAGCACTTCCCAATGATAACAATCACATCTTCGTTACCCATACCGTTCATGCCTTTTTCATTGAAACCATCAGGGAGATGATACGGGCCCAACAGATCGACATGGTGCTTATGGGCACCAAGGGCGCTACGGGTTTCAAGAAAATATCCTTGGGGAGCAACACCGCCGCGGTCATGACCAAAGTGAAATGTCCGTTATTGGCGATTCCCCAGGATGCCATTTATCGCAATCCCAAGGAAATTGCATTTCCCACCGATTATCGTTTGACCTATAGCCCGAATGTCTTGAATTCCCTCGAAGAAATGATGGTGACCACCAAAGCTGCCCTGCGGGTTCTTTACATGTCGAACAAAGATGCCGATCTGGATCTCGAGCAGCAGCGGAACAAAAACCTGCTTCAAGATTTTTTCAAATCCCATGAACTGAGTTTCCACCATGTGGATGGCAATAACCTTTCGGTTGCCGTTCAATACTTCACCCAAAGCAGGGAAATCGATATGATCGCGATGGTGGCAAAAAATTTGAATTTTCTACAGAGGATATTGTTCAAACCCCGAATTGAGGAAATAAGCTACCATGTGAAGGTACCCTTTCTGGTCCTGCATGAATAACAACGGACGGAATGTCCTCACGCCATGGATCGAACCACATTGATGATATCGTTCTTCTGCAATACCCCCGACTGGCGCCATACCTGTTTTCCATTTTTGAAAAGTAGCATGGTAGGCACCCCTCGTACCTCATATTTTGCGGCAAGGTCCTGGTTTTTGTCCACATCGATCTTTACGATTTTTAGTCCGTCGCCCATTTCATCCTTTACCTGTTTAAGGATGGGGGCCAACATTTTACAGGGCCCGCACCATTCGGCAAAAAAATCGACGAGAACCGGGGTCTCGGCCTCGATGATCTTTCGAAAACTACTTTTCATGGAAATTCGATTTAGGCAGGCAATTTAAAAAAATTGGCCAAATCCAAAACTGACCAATATCATAGCGGGCTATCCGCTTCACCTTTACTTTTAGGGCGACCTCTAAAATGGTTTACGAAAATGAAGAAAATAATTTTGCCCACCGATTTTTCAGAAATTGCCTATAACGCCATTCGCTATGCCCTCAGGCTTTTTCAAGGGGAGGAATGTACCTTTTACCTGTTGCATACCTATACACCGGCCATTTATCAAGCGGAATACCTTTTGCACAGCCCGGGACAAATAGGATTGGGAGATATCTACCAGACTCAGACCACTACACAACTGGAAGCCCTACAGTCGAAGCTCCAAAAAGAATTCAAGAATCCGAAGCACACTTTTAAGATCCATGCCGCCTTCAACATTTTGGTCGATGAAATACTCGAGATTTCCGAAAATGAAAAGGCCGACCTGGTGGTCATGGGCACCCAAGGCGCTTCCGGTGCCAAAGAGCTGTTATTGGGATCGAATACGGTACATGTGATGAAGAAGGCCATATGTCCGGTTTTGGCTATCCCCCCGAAATTTGAATATGAAAATCCGAAAGAGATCTTATTTCCGACCGACTATGAGATCGACTATACCGAACCGCGGTTGCGAATGCTTTTGGAAATTGCAAGAATGCATCTTTCCAGCGTGGAAGTGATGCATGTATCGATGGGTTACGACCTCACGGAAACCCAGCTCCAACATAAGTCGAAACTAAATCATGTCCTGGGCAATATCGCCCATCTATTCCACGAAGTGCCCAATCAGGAAATCATTGGCGCCATCAACAATTTCCAATCAAAGAAGCCCATGAACTTATTGGCCATGGTAAAAAACAAACATACTTTCATGGAACGCCTATTTATTGAACCGGTCATCAAAAAAATAGGATTCCACATCACCATCCCTTTTTTGGTCATTCCCTAAATTAACAGTAATACCAACAGTTATGCAACATATCGTAGTCGCTACCGATTTTTCCAACAATGCCTATAATGCCCTTTTTTATGCTTCGAAATTGTTCGGGCACAAAACCTGTACGTTTTTTTTGCTCAACACCTATGACGTTCACACCCCGTTGAAAAGCAAAAGTATCGCGAACGAGGACAAAAAAGACTTTTTGGAACAGTTGGGCGATGAATCCATGGAAGGCCTGCGAGAGACCATGCACCGTATCAATTTGGACGAACCAAACCCCAAACACCAACATCAATTGTTAAGTGTCCATGGAGAAGTCACCGAAGAGATCGTGAAGGCAGCGCGAAAGCATAAGGCAGGCTTGGTGGTGATGGGCAATAAGGGAGCCACCGGCAATATATCGGTCTTTTTGGGAAGTAAGAGCACCAAGACCATTTCTACCCTTAAAACATGTCCCGTATTGGCGGTGCCCGAGGAAGCTGAATTTATAAAGCCCAATGAATTGGCCTTTGCCACCGACTATAAAAGAACGTTGAAACCCGAAATGATCCGGCCCCTGAAGGATATGGCCCATCTCTGCCATGCGGCGGTAAGGATATTGCATATCCATGAGGAAGAAAAATTGGATAAGGTGCAGGAAAAGAATCTCAAATCACTGCTCGACCAACTGAAGCCATTGGACCATTCAACCCATTGGTTGCCCAATTTTGCCAGCAAAACAGAGGCCATTCAAGCCTTCTTGGACGGTCTCGGCATCGGCATGCTGGTGATGATCGACTATAAGTTGGGATTTATCGAGAAGCTGTTGCGAGAACCGGTGATCACTAAAATGATGTTCAATATTACCATTCCGTTTTTGGTAATTCCCGAAAGCGACTGATAATTGTCATAGCGTTACAACCAAAGGGACATTAATTTTATGCCCGAACGAATTCAAATTTGCGCATCATGGACAAAAGAGTACTGTTACCCACCGACTTTTCAAAAAACGCGTTGAACGCGATCAGATATGCATTGGATCTTTACAAAGACCAGCAATGTGAGTTTTACCTACTGAACGCCTTTCAGGTAGACGGATTTTCGCTCGATAACCAAATGATGGTCCCCGAACCTGGGGAAATGGCCTATGAAGCGGCGAAAAAGCAATCGGAGGAAAGATTGGGGAAGCTGATGGACATCCTGGATCTGCATCACGACAATGCCAAGCATAAGATCTACCAGGTTTCTACCTATAATTCCTTGCTCTATGCCATCAAGGATACCATTGCCAAAAAAGACATCAACATCGTGGTCATGGGAACCAAAGGGTATACCGGGGCCGAAAGCGTGATCTTTGGCACCAATACCGTAAATGTCATGGAACAGGTCACCCAATGCCCCATCTTGGCCATTCCCGAGAACGTGCGTTTTTCAGCACCAAAGGAAATCGTTTTTCCGACCGACTACAAATCAAATTTCAAACGAAAGGAACTCCAGTATCTCTTGGAAATAGCAAAGTACCATGATGCCTTTATCCGGGTATTGCACATTGTAAAAGAGCCCGACCTGAACAAAACCCAGCAGAGCAATAAGGTGCTGTTGGAAGCGATTCTGGAAGGCTACAACCATAGTTTTCACAATCTGAGCGATGTTAAAGTGCCCACGGGAATCAGTGCTTTCGTGGAAAGCCGCGGTAGCGATATGATCGCCTTCATCAATAAAAAACATGGCCTTTTCGGTAAAATATGGTCAAAACCTTTGGCCAAGGAAATCGGCTACCATTCAAAAATACCGGTGCTTACCATGCACGAATCAAAATAAACCCATAATATCATGACCAACATCGGAATTTGGATCGATAAAGAGAAGGCCCATTTGGTTACCCTGAACGAAAACGACATCAGTTTCAAAACCCTGCCCTCAGAAGTTGAAAACTTCCATCCCAAAGGGGGGTCAAGATCTAGGGCCAAATGGGGAGGAACACAGGATGTGGTAAAGGAAAGCACGTATATGGAGCGGGAGAAGCAACAGCTAAAAAAATACTTCGCCAAAGTGGCCCACGAATTGTCGCATGCCGATGCCATTGCCATATTCGGACCTTCCGACACCCCGGATAAACTGCAACAAGAATTATCACAAAACTACAAATCGCTGCATGCCAAATTAAAATCCGTGGTGAAGTGTGATAGTATGACCGAAAACCAGGTCAAGGCTTTGGTGAAGGAATTTTTTAAATCGGCAGGCTAGGTGCAGGAATTAACGGAATTTTTCTCAAATCCTTTGGTGCTCAAGATCTTTAAGGTCTTGTTGTGGTTGTCTGCGATCGTCCTTGCCATTGGTTTTCTTCGCAGACTGCTCAAAAGGAGGATTACCAATACTACCATCAGGTACAAGGCACAAAAGGGGATCGAAATCTTCGGTTATGCGCTGATCATCCTACTCATTTTGATTTCCTTTACCCTGAACGATGTAAAGGATTATACCATCATCATCGGACTTTTTACGGCCGGACTTACCTTCACGCTCCAAGAGCTGATTTTGAGCATTGCCGGTTCATTCTATATCTTTTTTGTAAGGGTCTATAAGCCGGGCGATCGCATTGAGATCAATGGCATCAAAGGCGATGTCATCGATATCGATAGCATTTATACCACCATCATGGAGATGGGAGAGTGGGTGAGCAGTGATAATTACTCGGGAAGGATCGTGAAGATAAGCAACGCCTTCGTCTTCAAAGGCCCCATAAAAAACTACTCTATGGATTTCCCTTTCGTTTGGGACGAACTGAATATCTTGGTCACCTTCGATTCCGATATTGAAATGGCCAAAAAACTGGTCACCGACACAGCGATCAACCTACTATCTGAATATAGCGAAGAGTCCAAAACCAAATGGCAAGAAATGGTGGCACATTATTATATCGAAAATGCCACCATTGACCCTACCATCGCGGTTCGATTGACCGATAATTGGGTGGAATTGAACCTGAGGTACATCACCGACTATAAACGGAGGCGGTTTACCCAACACCAACTCTTCGATGAAATCCAGAAATCGGTCAACAAGACCGCTGGGAAGGTTAAATTGGCATCTACTACCCTACAGCTTTTAAAAATTCCGGAAGTCGATGTTCGGTTAAAATCTTGAAAACGATGGCCGATGCTGCGATTGAAATCATTAAATCCTCGGGAGAAAGGGCCAAGTTTTCCTTGAACAAGTTGCGCAGCTCCCTGAAAAGGAGTGGTGCCGATGACCTGTTGACCGACCAGATCGTAGACCAAGTAAGGGATGAGCTCTACCAAGGCATTTCCACCAAAGAGATTTACAACAGGGCGTTCGCCCTGTTGAAGCGGAAAAAATCGGTATTCGCCTCCAAATACAAACTGAAAAAAGCGATCTACGAACTGGGCCCTACCGGATTTCCCTTCGAAAGGTTCATCGCCGCCATCCTTCAATATTCGGGATATCGAACGGAAGTGGGAAAAACTTTGGTGGGGGCATGTGTGACCCATGAAATTGATGTCTTGGCAGAAAAGAACGGGCAAGTGGAACTTATAGAATGCAAGTTCCATGGGGAGGAAGGCCGTAATTGCAACGTAAAGGTACCCCTTTACATCAATTCCCGTTACAACGACGTAAAGACCGAATGGGACACCAAGAAGAGTGTAAAAACTTTGCAACGGGGTTGGGTGGTCACGAATACCCGCTTCACCGATGATGCGGTTGCCTACGGTAATTGTGTAGGCCTTTATCTCCTGAGCTGGGATTTCCCTAAAGACGATGGCCTCAAAGACCGAATCGATCGTCTTGGCCTTTATCCCATAACGGTGTCCACCTTATTGAGCAATCGCGAAAAGCAGTTTTTGTTGGAACGGGACATAGTGTTATGTCGCCATTTGATGAAGGAGCCTTTTTTACTGGATCACTTGGGGATTTCCGATACGCGTAAACAAAGGATTCTCAACGAAGTGCAACAACTCTGCAAGATGTAAACGATATGTTGAAGACCGTTAAAATACATTTCTTGGGGGCCGCAGGGACTGTCACCGGCTCTAAATTCTACTTGGAGACCCCGGAAATCAACCTCATGGTCGATTGTGGGATGTTCCAAGGCCTGAAGGAACTCCGTCTTAGAAATTGGGAGCCTTTGCCCATAGATGCTTCCAAAATAGATTTGGTTTTGCTGACACACGGCCATTTAGACCATACCGGTTACTTGCCACGCTTGCTCAATGAGGGTTTTCATGGAAAAATATTGGGTACCGCACCGACCCTCGCCATCACGAAAATTATTTTGCACGACAGCGCCAAGATACATGAAGAAGAGGCGCAAAGCGCCAATGAGCAGGGCTACAGCAAGCACCATCCCGCATTGCCGTTCTATACCATGGAAGACGCGGAAAAGGCCATCGGGCTGTTTCAAAGTGCGGAAAAAGACGAATGGGTCAAACTATCGGAACACACAAAGTGCAGGTTTCGGTATAATGGGCATATTATCGGGGCCACCTTTTTGGAATTGGAGCTGTTTGGCAAGCGATTCGTGTTTTCCGGTGACATTGGGCGAATGCAGGATGCGCTGCTCTATCCGCCCGAAAGACCGGAATGGGCAGACTTTCTTTTCATTGAAAGCACCTATGGCAATAGGTTGCATCCCCAGGAGGATGTTGAAGCTTTGCTGGTATCGATCATCAACAAAACCATCAGGGAAAGGGGCAATTTGATCATTCCTTCCTTCGCGGTGGAGCGATTACAGTCCTTGATGTACCTTTTGTACCAAATGTACAGCAAAAACCGGATTCCCAATATTCCGATTTTCATCGATAGCCCGATGGGCAACAATGTGCTATCGGTTTTTGAGAAATTTCCAAAATGGCACAAACTTTCGCCCAGCGAATACCGGGCGATTTGCAGCCACTTCACCATCATCAGTTCCTATGCCGATACCTGGAAGACCATAGATGACCCCAGGCCAAAAATCGTTATCGCAGGAAGCGGGATGGTTACCGGGGGACGGGTGCTCACCTATTTGAAACAACTTATCGATCACAGCACCACCCACGTTTTAATGGTGGGGTACCAGGCAGAAGGCACCCGCGGGAGACTGTTGTTGGAAGGGGCACATGAACTGAAATTCTTCGGCAAATATGTTCCGGTCAAGGCAAAGGTCTATCATTTTGAGAGCCTTTCGGCCCATGCCGACCAATATGAATTATTGCACTGGTTGGGGGCACTTAAGAATATTCCCGAACAGGTATTCCTGATCCATGGAGAACCAACGGCCCTTGACGCGTTTCGTGTAAAGATCGGCGACGCTTTTGGTTGGCATATGCATATTCCAAAGCTGAACGAAACCATGGAAGTTATCGTTTGACGCTATGAACTGACCAATATCATTTTGGGAATCCGATATCGTTGGTAGATTTAAAGCATTAAAGATTTCCGATGAATTCCGAAAACGATCATACCAAAATCGATCAGACCAAAAAGGTCGATCAGCTCTATTTGGAGATAAAACAATGGAAATCGGGCCTCCGGTTTATGCTCGATGAAATTCATTTTATCGACCGACTTCTGAATTCCTACGTATTTGAGCCCAATACCCCCAATTTGTTCGAACGCCTACTCGATTACCAGGAGCGGGTAAAAAAGGCCAAAGCCAAAGAAAGCACGGTCGCGACCAATATCAAAAAGCATGAGAACAATCTCGGTGGAATGATGGAATGTACCGATGATGCCTGTGACCTCACCTATTACCAAAAACATGCGAGACTGAAGGCCGAATGGGCGGCATGTCTGGACGATTTTCAGAATCTGAAATCCGAGATCTTCAATTATGCGGGCGCTATCCTAAAAAGGAGGAAACCCGACCTTTAGTACATAACCGACCATTTAGTGGAATAAACTGACAATAGTCATTTCCCATACGGGTGAGTCTTTATAATTTGGCCGCGGTGGGTAGCATTTTAAAAAGAAACATCTGGATAGGAAACCAAGCGCCCAAATAGGGTCGCATGCAATCTTGATTTATCTTAACTCAATATTTTGATCATGCCCAATGCTAAAAACCTATGTCATGAAAGCAAAAAATAGCCCAAAATATACCTATCTGGAATGGTTCAGTCCAGAGGAATTGCACGAAGCCAGTTTGGCCTGGTTTTCCGAGCTGAATTTTGCAAGGGACGAACAGGCCTTTTTGAACGATCTTGTTAAATCCTATACCCTGCAACTTACCGAACAAAAAAGGTTCGACAAAAGTAAGGCCGTCGTATCCGCCCTTGCCAAAGTAGAGAAGGAGGGTGTTTCTCTTCTGAAAAGGGTGCAAAGCCATGAAAATAAGTTGGAGATCATGCTCGACGGGGTAGACCAGCTTGAACAGGAAAAAGACTATCTAAAGACCCATAAGGATTTGCTGGTCGCCGTTGACGATTATATGAAGTCATATAGAAAGGTGAAAGAATCCCTGATGGAACTGGTTACCAAGGTATTGAAAGAGGAAAAACAAAAACGGCTATTGAATTAAAAAAAACCTACCATGAAAAAAATTTTCCTGATTGCCCTACTTGCGCTTATGGGATGTTCTTCGGCCGAATTGGTCGAAAACTGGAAGAATCCCGACATCGTCATTTTTGATGCCAATAAGGTGTTGATCGTAGGGATGACGCAAAATGAGGACGCCCGTTCCGAATTTGAGACAAAACTCAAAAGGGAATTTAAGAAAAGAGGCGTGGATGCGGAACGGAGCATCGATCTTTTCGATGTGGCCTTCACCAATTCGCACAAGTCGGAGGAAGAAATATCGGCTGTGGAACAACAACTGCTGGACAAAGATTTCGATGCCATCCTTTTTACCAAAATCCTGGGTTCCGAAAGCAGAAAGCCTTTAGTGGAGAGCATCTCGGAATTGGATGATTATAACAGTACTTTCAGGGAAGATTACCTGACACATCAGAATATTTATTACGATACCGATTATTATGAAGAGTATAGGATTTATCATGCCGAAACCTCTTTGTACTGTATTTGTGTAGATAAGGAGCGTTCCTTGATATGGAGGGGATCCATCGATATCCTAGATCCCATTGATGTAAAAAAAACGGTGAACGATTATATCAAGTTGGTCGTGCTCGCCATGGAAGAACAAGACCTTATTTTCAGAAAAGAAAAAAACGATGAAGTTACTGGTATTTAGCGCAAAGGAATTTGAAATTCCATTCCTGGAAAAAGCGAACAAAAACCAGCATACGGTAACCTTCATCAAAGACGCTTTGGACAGTCGTACTGCCCGAAAAGCAATGGGCTACAAGGCCATTTCCATTTTTTCGGGAGACGACGCCTCTTTGGTGGTCCTTGAAAAACTTTGGGAATTGGGGGTTCGTTATATCACCTTACGGTCGGCGGGGTATAACAATGTCCATATCAAGGCCGCGAATCGGATCGGTTTTAAAGTGGCCAATGCGCCCGATTACTCTCCCAATGCCATCGCAGAACATGCCATGGCCCTTTTGCTTGCGATGAACCGTAAACTTATTTTGGCCGATCAACGGGTACACCAATACAATTTTGTGCAAGACGGACTGTTGGGCTTCAACCTAAACGGCAAGACCTTTGGAATCATCGGTACGGGAAGGATCGGTAGTGTGATGGCCAAGATCGTCCACGGATTTGGGTGCAAAATTTTGGCCCATGATCTGGTTCCGAACGATGCCCTTGGAGCAACTTATGGGATTACCTATACTTCTTTGAACAGTCTCTGTATCGAGGCCGATGTCATCAGCCTCCATATTCCCTTGACCTTTGAAAACCATTATTTGATCGACAGGTCCAAATTGTCATTGATGAAACGGGACGCCGTGCTGATCAATACTTCAAGAGGGGCCATCGTCGATACCAGGGCGCTTATCGAAACCTTGTCCAAGAACGAACTTGGGGCCTATTGCACCGATGTTTATGAAAAGGAAAAAGGGGTATTTTTTAAAGACCATTCCAACGATGGATTTGATGAGGAACCCCTTAAACAACTACTGGACTTTCCCAACGTACTGCTGAGTCCGCACCAAGCTTTTATTACCGATGAGGCCTTGGCCAATATCGCGGAAACGACCTTCGGGAACATCGATTGTTGGGAACAGGGCAAGGCTTGTAACAATGAATTGGGATACGCTACCCCGGTTCCCTGATCGAGTCCGAGAATTTTGGTCCGGTTGGTGAACGATGCGCCATGATCTCCCCTTTCGCTGCGGCAGGGGTGTAATTGCCAAAACTTAAAAATCGAAATAGGCCTTGGCATTGTAATAACAGATATCCTGTACCAGTTTGCCGATCCAGGGCAGATCGGCGGGCAATTCGCCCTTTTCGATGTCCTGTCCAAAAAGATTGCACAGGATGCGCCTGAAGTACTCGTGCCGGGGAAAGGACAGGAAACTTCTCGAATCGGTAAGCATCCCTATAAAACAACTGATCAAGCCCATACTGGAAAGGGCGTTCAATTGTTGGGTCATCCCTTCTTTTTGATCGAGGAACCACCATGCCGAACCCCACTGTACCTTGCCTTTGATACTGCCGTCGTTAAAATTACCTATCATGGTGGCCATCAATTCATTATCGCGCGGGTTGACGTTATAGATAATGGTTTTGGTCAATCGATCGGCCGAATCCAGGACATTCAGGAATTTGGAAAGGCTTGCGGCCTGCGGATAGTCCCCAATGGAGTCCCAGCCGGTATCCGGCCCCAGTAAACGGTGCATCCTACTATTGTTGTTACGCTGCGCCCCCAGATGGAATTGCTGAACCCACCCGAGCTCATGATAGCGCTTGCCCAAAAATATAAGCAGGGCACTTTGAACTTTATCGGCTTCCAGAACGCTAACGGTTCTGCCTTCGCGGATTTTTTTAAAAATGGCGTTGACTTCGCTTTCGGTAAAGTCTTCGGCATAAAGATGCTCTAATCCATGATCGCTCAAACGGCAGCCCTGTTCATGAAAATAGGTCATCCTACGCTTGATTGCCTCGCACAGCCCGTCAAAAGTGGTGATTTCCATTGCGGCCGCTTCCCCCAAACGTGATAGGTAGTCCAGATAGCCTGCATTTCGAACGAATAGGGCCCTATCGGGCCGGAACGCCATGCTCACCTTGGTGCTGAAATCGCTTTCCGCCAATTTTTGGTGGTGTTCCAGGGAATCTATCGGGTCATCGGTGGTACAGAGCACTTCCACCTTCATTTTTCGAATCAGGTTTCGGCAACTATAGGCTTCGGTATTCAATTGTTGGGAAAGTCCGTAAAAGAGCTTATCGGCATTCATCGGCCCCAGTTGGTCGTAGCAATCGAAATATCGTGAAAGCTCCATGTGCGTCCAGTGGTACAAGGGATTTCTCATGGTGTATGGAACGGTATAGGCCCATTTTTGAAATTTTTCCTGATCGGAAGCCTTTCCCGTAATATATTTTTCATCGATGCCCAGGTTTCGCATGGCACGCCATTTATAATGATCCCCGTTGATCCATACCTGTGTCGGATTCTCGTAGATCACGTCCTCGGCCAGGTCTTTGGGGGACAGATGGTTGTGATAATCAATGATGGGCAGTTTTGAGGCATGCTCATGATACAGGGTCTGCGCATATTTGTTTTCCAATAAGAAGTTTTCATGTATCAAGGGCGCTTTGTTCATGGTATTTATAAAGCTATGGGTTCAAGATTAGGATGCAACGGTATTCAATTAAGAATGATCGTTTCGATTTTGGAGGAGGGCACTCGGTTGATGATGGCCCCAACCTGCCCCCTAGGTCGCCTAAATATACTGTTTATGTTTCCAGGGTATCCCTGAAAGTTATTAATATTTTTTATATTCGGTAACTTGTACGGAGTATAATTTTTCCCACCCAAAATCGATTCGGTAATCCAATTTAAAATCAACGATATGCCCAACCAGCAACACAATGCTTTCTTCAGTAAGTTCATTTTAATCTGTATCATCGCGATAGGGCTGCCCTGTGTGGCCCAAGGGCAATGGGAAATGCTGTTCAACGGGAAAGACCTTTCCAATTTTGAGCAGTTGAACGGGACCGCGACATACGAGATAAGAAATCAAGAGTTGATAGGGACCTCCAAACTAGGTACTCCCAATAGTTTTATGGCCACCAGAAAGCCATATGGCGATTTCATTCTGGAATTTGAGGTCTTCGTGGAGAACGGACTCAACTCCGGGGTACAGTTCAGGAGTTTGAGCATCCCGTCCTATATGGAGGGCAGGGTGCACGGGTACCAATGCGAAATCGAGACCAGTTCCAGAAAGTGGGCCGGTGGGGTCTATGATGAGGCAAGAAACGGTTGGCTCTATCCCCTGACCAGAAACGAAAAAGGGCAAAATGCCTTCGTGCCGGGCGAATGGAACCATTATAGGATTGAAGCCATAGGGCCAACGTATCCGCACCTGGGTCAACCAAGTGCAATGTGCCAATTTGGTCGACGATACCACCGCTGAAGGCTTTATCGCCTTTCAGGTGCATTCCATCGAGGATAAGGCCTTGGAGGGCAAGATCGTGAAATGGCGCAATATCAAGATCCAGACCGCCGACCTGGAACAATCCAGAAAAGCCGTTGATCCCGAGGTACCCGAAATCAGTTACCTGACCAATCGGCTCACCGAAAACGAGAAAAGAAAGGGCTGGCGCTTGTTATGGGATGGAAACAGCACAAAAGGCTGGCGTGGCGCAAAATTGGAGGCTTTCCCGGAACAGGGCTGGAATATGGCCGATGGCACGCTGAATGTGGAGTCTTCCGGATGGATCCGAATCCCGAAATGGGGGCGATATCGTAACCCTTGATGCTTTTAGCGATTTTGAGCTGAGCGTCGATTTCAAGATTACAGAAGGGGCCAATAGTGGCATAAAGTATTTTGTGGACCCCAACCTTGAACAAGGGAGAAGGTTCGGCCATAGGACTGGAGTTCCAAGTCCTCGACGATGAAAGGCACCCCGATGCGAAAGAGGGCAAAAATCGGCAACCGTACCGTGGGGTCATTGTACGACCTTATACGTGCAGAGAACACGGATAATTCAAGGGGCAAAAACTTCAAGGGGGTAGGGCAATGGAACAACGCCAGGATAGTGGTACAGGGGGGGCATGTGGAACATTGGCTCAATCAGGTAAAAGTGGTCGAATTCGATCGGTTCAGTCAAACCTTCAAAGCCCTGGTCGAAAAGAGCAAGTACGAACAATGGGAAAATTTTGGCCGTTTACCGGAGGGTTTGATCCTTTTGCAAGACCATGGCGACCGGGTTTCCTTTAAAAGCATTAAGGTCAGGGAGTTTTAAACTTTTTATGGAAATCTGTATTGTCAGCTGTGGCCTCCGTCAGGCAAGGTTCTATTTCAGGGAAGGTTGATCAAAGATTTTTTATCATATTAAAAACATTTTCAGTATCTATAAATAAATCAATTATGATGGCTAAAGCAATTTTTTTTAGGGCTGCATTTTATACGTTTCTAATATCCGTCTTTGGAGTGGTAGCTCATAGTGCTCCCTCAAAAAGCAACGCCCTTGCCGGGGAATACGTGCTGATCGTGGAAGGTTATGATTGGGGCCCCGCGGCAAGCAGGGTTGTTCTTTCGCTCGAAGGGACTGTTACCGAGGCCGTAGCGGGAGACTATACAGTAACTGTGGTTCGCCATGCCGAAAATACGGAAATTGCCCCTGAGCGGGCATCCGGGGAGCGGACGGTGACCTATGCCTATGTCTCGGATGGGGAGGGCAACCGCATGGAAACCGGCAATCATATTACCCTAGTTTTGGCAGTTGGCCCGGATGTGGCCCTGGCATCGCCGATTCAATATTTTAGGACCGACAAAGGGGGCAGAAATATATGGATCGACTATAAACTATCGATTACCCACACACCTTCCAATACGATTTGGGACAAGGAGGCAGGCCGCATCAGGGAACTCGTAGATTCCTTCGATCTTTCCGGAACCTTTACAGACAGCAACGGCATTACCATGTCATACGCATCCTTTACGCCTAAAACGGCCAATGAAAAATCACCGTTGATCATTTGGTTGCACGGAGGCGGAGAAGGGGGAACAGACCCAAGTATTCCGATCATTGCCAACCGGGCGGCCAATTATGCTTCCGACGACATCCAATCTTACTTTGACGGGGCCTATGTGCTTGCCCCACAATGTCCAGGTGCCTGGATGCACAATGGCGAAGGGGTCACCACCCACGGCAGGGAAGATGATATATACAACAAAGGGGTAATGGAATTGATCGTGAGCTACGTATCGTCAAATCCAAATGTCGATATCGACAAAATCTATGTTGGAGGCTGCTCCAATGGCGGTTACCTGGCCCTAAAGCTGATCCTGCAGCATCCCGAATACTTTGCCGCGGGATATATCAGCGCACTGGCCTATCAATCGGAATATATTACCGATGCACAGATACAATCGATCAAGGGAGTGCCGATTTGGTTCGTCCATTCAAAGGACGACCAGAACCACGGTACCCGAAAAGACCGTTGTACCGGTCTACAATAGGTTAATCGGCGCTGGTGCCCCAAATGTCCACTTTTCCTATTATGACCATGTGACCGATGTCACCGGATTTTTTGGGGGAAGCAACTATTATTACAACGGCCATTGGTCCTGGATCTATTCCCACGCCAATCACGCCAAGCTCGACTATGACGGAACGCCCGTGATGCTTCAAAATAGGCCAGTCACCATCATGGAATGGCTGGCGGCCCAAAACAAGTAAAGATCCTTTGGCCAAAGGTGATGATCGGGATACTGCCATGGTACCCAAGTATGACTGGATCCAAGGCTGTCTTCCATGGCAGACGATAACACCGCCTCATTTGCTATATGGAACCACTTTAGGTTGTGGCAGTGGTGGATGTTGCTATTAGAAGTTTTAAAGTCTATCCAATTTGAACCTTAACATTGTGTATCATTGTAAAAGAAAGAAAATATGAAAGCGGTCATCTATAAAAGATACGGGCCACCAAGTGTCCTGAAGTTAACGGAGCTCGAAAAGCCACGTCCAAAAGACAATGAAATGCTTATCAAAATATATGCGGCCACCGTTACTTCCGGAGATGTTAGATTACGCAGTTCCGATTTCCCGCCTTTATTTTGGCTCCCTGCCCGAATCATATTCGGATTGTTCAAACCGAACAAGAAAATTTTGGGACATGAATTGGCCGGCACAATTGAGGAAATTGGAAAAAACGTTACAAAATTCAAGGTGGGCGACCCGGTATTCGGTACTACGACGATGCTTAAAACGGGCTCTTATGCAGAATACATCTGCTTGCCGGAAGAATGGAAAAGCGGGGTGGTCGCAATAAAACCCAAAAATCTGAGCTTCCAGGAAGCAGCGGCCTTGCCCGTTGGCGCCATGACCGCCATGTACCTGCTTAAGAAGGCCAACCTGAAAAAGGGACAAAAAGTATTGGTTTATGGTGCTTCGGGCAGTGTGGGGAGCTATGCCGTTCAGTTGGCAGATCAAAAAGGGGCATCGGTAACGGGGGTTTGCAGCGGTTCCAATGTTGGAATGGTGAAAGCGCTGGGCGCTGAAAACGTCATTGATTACAAAAAGGAAGACTATTCGGAGCAGGAGGGGAAGTTCGACATCGTCTTCGACGCTGTGGGCAAGACAAGCAAGTCGATCGCAAAAAAAGTCCTCAATGCCGAAGGGTCATTCGTCTCCGTGAAAATGCTGACCAAGGAGAAGGATGAAAATTTAAATCAAATAAAAGTTCTTGCGGAACAGGGAAAACTGAAACCATTTATCGACAGGACCTTTGCGCTCGATCAAATATCGGAGGCCCATGGCTATGTCGAACAGGGACGAAAAAGAGGAAATGTCGTCATCGAAGTCTTGAAATAAACGGCAGCAAGTGAAAGCTTTGCCCAAGAAACGGAGGCGGTTGCAAATGACGCAATTCAATTCCGCAATGCGCCAAGTTCCAATGATGAAATGTAGAAAACATCTGAAGAAATCCAGGAACAACAGGCGGGGCCCAGAGCATACGATAGTATGGTGCGGCAACGAACAAAACGAATACTCAGAATAGCATTGATCATTACGGGCTTAAGCTCCTTTTATTGCGTACCATGGATTTTGGTAAAGGCTTTGATTTTGCCACTGCCCGATACGGTTCAAGAGCAGGTCAATGAGGCCCTAGGGCTTGGGTTGGATGGGATGATCGTTTATGTGGACGAAGGGGGCAAACCACCGGCATTTTATGCAGGTGGCTGGAAAGACCGAGAAAAGAAAATTCCCGCCGACCCGAAAGCTTTGTTCAAGATCGCCAGTATCAGCAAGTTATATGTTGCGATAGCGGTCGCTAAATTGGTAAATGACGGCCGTTTGTCTTTAGATAAAACCCTGGCTGATTACATACCGGAACTTATGGGACGAATCGAAAATGCGGATAAAATCACCTTGAGAATGATGGTGCGGCACAGAAGTGGCATTCCCAACTACACCGACTATCCGGGTTATTGGGAAAACGATTATTCGAAAAACGGTGAAGAATCGCTCGATTTGGTACTGGATACCCCCGCTGACTTTGCCCACTGATAAAAAATATAGCTACTCGAATACGAATTATTTATTGATAGGCGAAATCTTGGATAGAACATTGGCTATAGCCACCATCAATATATCAAGGAGGAAATTTTGATGCCACTTGGACTGAACAATACCTACAGTTTGCTCCTTGAAGTGGATTTAGACGATGTTATGAGCGGCTATGACGTAGGTTATGATGCCGAACTGAAGTATAAAGATTTTATAAGCCCTGCCAGCTCAATGGTTGCCACGGCAGCCGATGTGGGCAAATTCTTGAGGGCCTTGAACGATGGTTCCTTGCTCAATGAGAAGGAACAAGCTATTTATTCATCGATCTATGAATATGAACATACGGGATTATTGCCGGGATACTCTTGGAATGTATCGGAAATCGTTTATGCACGTATTGTTAAAATACTTAAAAGGGAAACGAGTTCATGATGATGGATAA
>CAVOXM010000005.1:0-23985 GCA_963700435.1 uncultured Flavobacteriaceae bacterium | reverse complement strand
TTTTAAAATAAAATATAATTTGAAATCTTTTTTTAAATAAAATTCCACCCCGTATTTAATACCTTATGGACTAGCTTATTAGCTTTGTGTTTTTTTTGAAAGGGCATTAAATATAATACATTTTGTTATTTCCCACAAGCCACCATGGTTTAAAATTGTCCCAAAACCCATCCCGTTTGAAAGATGGCAGACAGCTGCCTGACAAATTAGAGCGGCCATTGGGCATGCTCCCGACCCGACCACCCGCAGCATCGATATATGTGAATCCTCAAAAACATCATTATATATATTGTAGGCATGGAAGCAAGGTACTATCTTTGCCTTCCTGTACTTAAACCAAGTAAATGATCAAGATTACATTACCAGATGGTGCAAGAAAGGAATATGCCGTGGGCATAACGCCAATTGAGGTGGCCGCGGATATCAGTCAGGGTTTGGCAAGGAATGTTTTATCGGCCAAATTCAACAATACGGTGGTCGAGTCCACCACGCCCCTAACCGAAGACGGTGCCTTGGTCCTTTATACTTGGAACGATATCGAAGGTAAAAAGGCCTTCTGGCATTCTTCAGCCCATATCCTGGCACAAGCTTTGGAAGCGCTCTATCCCCATGTAAAGCTTTGGGTGGGTCCGGCAATCGACAATGGTTTCTATTACGATGTTGATTTGGGGGAAGAAAGCATTTCAGACAAAGACTTCAAGTCCATTGAAGACAAAATGTTGGAAATTGCACGTGGGAAACACGATTTCAAGATGCGCGCGGTGCGAAAGGCCGATGCCCTTTCCTACTATCGCCATAAAAATGAATACAAAGTGGAGCTCATCGAAAAGCTCGAAGATGGCGATATTACCTTTTGTGACCATGATACCTTTACCGACCTCTGCCGTGGCGGCCATATCCCCAATACCGGCATCGTCAAAGCGGTAAAAATCCTGAGTGTGGCCGGTGCCTACTACAAAGGGGATGAAAAAAATAAAATGCTAACCAGGGTCTATGGCATTTCCTTTCCAAAACAAAAAGATCTTACCGAATATCTTGAACTGTTGGAAGAGGCCAAAAAAAGAGACCATAGAAAACTGGGCAAAGAACTTGAACTCTTTACTTTTTCCCAAAAAGTGGGCCAGGGCCTGCCCCTTTGGCTTCCCAAAGGAGCGGCATTACGGGACCGATTGGAACAATTCCTGAAGAAGGCACAGAAAAAAGCCGGATATGAAATGGTGGTAAGTCCGCATATCGGGCAAAAGGAGCTTTATGTCACTTCGGGCCATTATGCAAAATATGGCGCCGATAGCTTTCAGCCGATCCATACCCCTAAGGAAGATGAGGAATTTTTGTTGAAACCCATGAACTGTCCCCATCATTGCGAAATATTCAACCATAAGCCCTTTAGCTACAAGGAACTGCCCAAAAGATATGCCGAATTCGGCACCGTTTATCGCTACGAACAAAGCGGGGAACTCCATGGGCTGACCAGGGTACGGGGTTTTACCCAAGACGACGCCCATATCTTCTGTACGGCGGACCAACTGGACCAGGAGTTTAAAAATGTCATCGATCTGTCGCTTTATGTCCTGGGTTCCCTGGGCTTTGAAAACTTCAGGGCCCAGGTATCGGTGAGGGATCTTGATTCCCCCGAAAAATACATAGGATCTGTTGAAAACTGGGAGAAAGCCGAAGCGGCCATCATCAATGCCGCAAAGGAAAAAGGACTTGACTTCGTTATAGAAAGCGGAGAGGCTGCCTTTTATGGCCCTAAGTTGGATTTTATGGTCAAAGATGCCCTTGGAAGGGACTGGCAGCTGGGCACCATACAGGTCGATTACAACTTGCCGGAGCGATTTGACCTGACCTACAAAGGCAGTGATAACGAAATGCACCGTCCAGTGATGATCCACCGTGCGCCTTTTGGAAGCATGGAACGTTTTATAGCACTGCTGCTGGAGCATACCGGAGGAAATTTCCCTTTGTGGTTGACACCGCAACAGGCAATAATTCTATCGGTGAGCGAGAAACATGAAAAATATGCAGAAAAAGTTTTAAATTCCCTAGAAAATAACGAAATTCGCGCCCTCATTGACAACCGGAATGAAACCGTAGGCAAAAAAATACGGGAAGCAGAAATGAACAAAATACCATTTATGCTCATTGTGGGGGAAAATGAAGAAGCCAATGGAACCATTTCGGTGCGGAGGCACGGAGGCGCCGATTTGGGGACGATAGGTTTGGACGATTTTAAGCGCTTGGTCGATACCGAAATAAATAGTACCTTAAAGTCGTTTAAAGCGTAATTATAAGTTTAACTAAAAAGCAGGAGTCATAGCAATACGTAAGAGATTTAGGCCTCAACCAAGAAGGGAAAATAAAAATCCCCATAATATCAATGCCAGAATTTTAGCACCGGAAGTGAGGTTGGTAGGTGATAATGTAGAAGTTGGCGTCTATCCTATCCGCGTTGCATTGGACAAAGCAGAAGAGGCAGGTCTGGATTTGGTGGAGATATCCCCGAATGCGGCACCACCCGTTTGCAAGATCATCGATTACAAGAAGTTTCTTTACGAACAAAAGAAACGGGAGAAGGTGATGAAGGCCAAAGCTTCCAAGGTAATCGTGAAAGAAATACGATTTGGTCCCAACACGGATGACCATGACTTTGATTTTAAGAAAAAACATGCAGAAAAGTTTTTAAAGGAGGGGGCCAAATTGAAGGCTTACGTTTTTTTTAAAGGACGATCGATAGTATATAAAGACCAGGGCGAGATTTTATTGTTAAAGCTCGCTTCGGAACTGGAAGAATGGGGCAAAGTAGAACAAATGCCCAGGTTGGAAGGGAAAAGGATGACCATGTTCCTGGCGCCCAAAACCAAAAAATAAGAGGTCGCATACCACAAAATGGTATCAACACCAATAATAAGGATACTGAACCCTGCCTGCAGCCATTTGCAGGCAGTTTCAGCATAAAGATGCAAGCCCCCGGAACCTTTCGGAACTTGCGATGGATTGAGCAGTACAAGTGAGATTAATATATAAATAGGAGAAAATGCCTAAACAGAAAACAAAATCCAGTGCTAAAAAGCGATTCAAGCTAACCGGCTCCGGTAAAATCAAAAGAAAGCACGCTTTTAAAAGTCACATTCTTACAAAGAAATCGAACAAGCGTAAGCTTAACCTGACCCACTCGACCTTAGTGCACGAGTCGGACGTCAACAGTATCAAAGAACAATTGTGTTTGAAATAATCGTTCTTTAGGTAATCTAGTATTAACCCTGGAGTGAGGCGATGCCCGACAGAAAGTCGATTGGCATCACAGAAGTGTCAAAAACCGACCGCCCGCTACAAAAATTTAAAAATTATGCCAAGATCAGTAAATGCAGTTGCTTCAAGAGCCAGAAGAAAAAAGGTGATGAAGCAGGCCAAAGGTTACTTTGGAAGAAGAAAAAATGTCTGGACAGTAGCGAAGAACGCGGTTGAGAAAGCCATGTTATATGCTTACCGCGACCGTAAGACCAAAAAGAGAAATTTCCGTGGATTGTGGATTACCCGTATCAATGCGGGAGCCCGTTTACATGGGATGTCCTACTCGCAGTTCATGGGCAGGATCAAAGCCAACAATATCGATCTTAACCGCAAGGTGCTGGCCGATTTGGCAATGAACCATCCGGATGCCTTTAAAGCCATTGCCGAAAAGGTAAAATAAATCAACAACAATCTCACTTAGAAAATCCGGTTCCAAAAAGAGCCGGATTTTTTTTATTCCCCAAAAGCGGTAAGTACCAGATTGCGACCAGCGGCCCTCTCGCGATGCTCGCACAGATAAATGCCCTGCCAAAGCCCGAGGTTCAATCTGCCCTTGGTGATGGGTATTTGTATGGAGGCCCCCAGCAAAGAAGTCTTGATATGGGCAGGCATGTCGTCCGGACCTTCATCATTGTGCATGTAGTATGGGGCGTTTTCAGGCACCATTTTGTTGAAATGGCTCTCGAAATCGATCCTTACGCCGGCATCGGCATTTTCATTGATGGATAGGCTCGCGGAAGTGTGTTTGATGAAAACCTGCAACATACCGATTTGGATCTGGTGCAACTCCGGAATGGCGGCGGCAATAAGATCGGTCACCAAATGGAAACCCCTGGAATACGGCGACAACCTCAGTTCTTTCTGATAAAATTTCATAAGCCCAATGTGAAAATGTCAAGAAATGGTAAATCTTACTAAATCTAAACCATATTCTGCGCTATAACAAATACCTTTGTCGCTTTAAAAAAAGGAAGCGGATGGATTTCTCAAAAATTAAAATGGTCGTTACAGACATGGATGGCACATTGTTGAACTCCAACCATGAAGTGAGCGATCTATTTTTTGAACTTTTTGATAGGCTCAAGCAGAAGGGAATATTGTTCGCCGCTGCCAGTGGCAGGCAATACGACAGTATCGTGGATAAATTGCATCCCATCAAAGACGATATCATCGTAATCGCCGAAAATGGCGGATTCGCCAAGCATCGCGATGTAGAACTCGTCGCTACCCTATTGCCCGATGAAGCCAAAAACAGAATTCTCGACCTGCTTCAAGATATGGTCGGGATACATCCCGTCTTATGCGGGAAACATCACGCGCACATCATGTCGGGTACTCCGGAATTTGTTGAAAAACTCCAGGAATATTATGCCGCCTTTACCCAGTTGGACGACCTGAGGGCTTACCAAGGCGACATTGTAAAAATCGCCATTTATCATTTTGAAAATTCGGAAAAGTTTATATATCCTGCCGTGAAGCACCTGCAAGGCGAACTGCAGGTAAAAATATCGGGTGAAAATTGGGTCGATATTTCAAGCCGCAATGCCAATAAAGGCTATGCCCTGCAGAAGGTTTTGGACGCGCACAAGATCAAACCATCCGAATTGATGGTTTTTGGCGATTACAACAACGATTTGGAAATGTTGGCCCTGGCCGACTACAGTTATGCCATGGAAAACGCCCATCCAAACGTAAAAAAAGCGGCACGCTACCATACGCATAGCAATGATGCCTATGGTGTTGAGCGCATTCTGGAAGAACTGGTAAAGGTTTAGGTTTTTTGCTTTTTCTTCTGGGCTGCCGGGAAAAGCACATTGTTCAGGATAAGGCGATAGCCAGGGGAAGTGGGATGCAGTTCAAGTTCTGTCTTGGCATCGCCGACCCTATGTTGGTAATCCTCCGGATCATGGCCACCGTAGAAGGTGAAGAAACCCTTGCCTTTGATGCCGTGAATATAGCGCGCCTCCCCATTGATCTTGTTCTCCCCCAAAACCATCACGGTAGGTTTGACCTCGTCTCGGGTAAAAGCCGTTGTTTGGCCCATGAACCCTTTGACCAAGGCCGTATGGTTCTGGCAGAGCATGGTCGGTACCGGATCCCATTTGGCCGAAAAATCCATCAAGGTAAAATAATCGGATTCCTTGAATCCGTTTCCCCTCTTATCGGTCATGTCGATCGAGGAGAACTCATAGCGCAAGGGATTTCGTTCCAGGACAAAATCGGTGAACGCAAAGGTCTTGCTGAAATCGAGCCTACTTTGGTAATTCGCATCCGACGGATCGCCGTCGAACATCGGCTCGCAAATGTCAACGCCATCTGCCGCCAGGGCAATATCGAAACTATCGGTGGCCGAGCACATCGCGAACATAAAGCCCCCACCGATCACATAATTCCGGATTTTCATTGCCACAGCCCTTTTTTCTTCGGATACTTTGGAATAGCCAAGCTTGGCCGCCAAGGCTTCCGCCTCCATCTTTTGCTCGATATACCAAGGTGCGGCACGGTAGGCGGCATAGAATTTACCGTATTGGCCCGTAAAATCTTCATGGTGCAAATGCAGCCAATCAAAAAGCACCAATTTATCGTTGAGCACTTCCTCGTCATAAACCGTTTCATAGGGAATTTCGGCATAGGTCAGCACCATGGTCACGGCGTCGTCCCAAGGGGGGTTATCCTTCGGCGAATAGACGGCAATTTTCGGCGCTTTCTCCAAAACCACCGCTTCCTGGTTCATCGATGGACTGCCGATCGCATCGAGAATACCCTGTGCCTGATCGTCCGATAATATCTCGTACGATACGCCACGGATCTGGCATTCCTTTCTGATTTGTTCCCCGTCGGGCAATAGAAAAGATCCGCCCCTGTAATTGAGCAACCATTGCACCTTTTGCTGTTTGGTAAGCACCCAATAGGTAATGCCGTAGGCTTTTAAATGGTTTTTCTGGCCTTCCGCATCCATGGGAATCAATATACTGGACGCCATCGCAGGCAGGGTACATAGCAGAAAGAAGAAAAAAGTATGGGCAAATCGAGGCATAGGCGGTACTGAATTTTAAGGCTTTTTCCCAAAGTTAACCGAAAATCGGCAAAACCCGTGTTAACGGCTTCAGAATACTGCAAAAGCGAGCATGCCTTGTGAAAAAGAAATCGTGTTCGGACAATTGGAATAAGTCGGTTGTGGCCTGCCCGCTTTTTGATCAGAAAGGCACATCGTTGGGACCGCCCACATCAAGGTCTTCGTTCATTGAACTGCCAAAGGCTTCCCCCGTGCTGGGATAGTTCTTGGTGAGGAATGGGTTGCCCTCATTGGCGTTCATTTTCGATTGAAACTCAAATGGGGAGTCAAAATCGTCAAGATTATCGAATTTACCCAGATTGCCGATGAACTTGAGCCTGATACTGTCCAAACCACCGTTTCGGTGCTTGGCCACGATAAATTCGGCCTGGCCCTGGGTTGGTGTCCTTTCCTCGTCGTCCCATTCATCGATTTTATAGTATTCCGGCCTATAGATAAAGGAAACGATATCGGCATCTTGCTCGATGGCGCCGGATTCCCTCAAATCGGACAGGATGGGCCTCTTGCTGCCCCCGCGGGTTTCCACGGCCCTCGATAATTGGGAAAGGGCAATTACGGGCACATTCAATTCCTTGGCCAAGGCCTTTAAGTTTCTTGATATGGTCGATATCTCCTGTTCCCTATTGCCGCCTTTTTGGCTTCCGCCCGCGGTCATCAACTGCAAATAATCGATCACGATCATTTTAATGCCATGTTGGGAGGCCAGGCGCCTAGCCTTGGCCCTTAGGTCAAAGATGGAAAGGGATGGGGTATCGTCTATAAACAACGGGGCGCTTTCGAGTGCTTTTACCTTCACGTTCAATTGTTCCCATTCGTGTTTCTCCAACCTTCCCGTACGCAGTTTCTCGGAGGAGAGCCCGGTTTCTGCGGAAATAAGGCGGGTAATCAGCTGTACCGAAGACATTTCCAGGGAGAAGAAGGCTATGGGTATCTCGGAATTCACGGCGATATTTCGGGCCATGGACAAGGTGAGTGCGGTTTTACCCATACCGGGCCTCGCCGCCACGATGATAAGGTCACTCGGCTGCCAACCGGAGGTGAGTTTGTCCAATTTATCGAAACCTGAAGGGATACCGCTCAACCCTTCCTTATTGGCGATTTCCTCGATCCGTTTTTTCGCTTGGATCACCAGATTTTGGGCCGTTTCCGCAGAGCGCTTCAAATTGCCCTGGGTGACTTCATACAGTTTGGCCTCCGCATTGTCGAGAAGATCAAACACATCGGTTGCCTCATCGTAGGCATTTTCAATGATCTCATTCGAAATCTTGATCAGGCTACGCTGAATATATTTCTGAAGTATGATACGGGCATGGAACTCAATATGTGCCGAAGAGGCGACCTTTTGGGTCAGTTTGATCAGATAAAAATCCCCTCCCACCGATTCCAATCGGCCATCTTTCTTCAATTGGGAAGAAACGGTTAATAAATCGACCGGTTCAGACGATTCGAACAATTTGAAAATGGCTTCATAGACATGTCTATGGGCGTCCTTGTAAAAGGCGTCGGGATGGAGGATATCGATGACTTCGTCGACCCCTTTCTTGTCGATCATCATCGCCCCTAACACAACTTCCTCTAAATCAACAGCTTGAGGAGGTATTTTTCCTCTTTCAAGGCTTATAATCGTTGATTTATCGATCTTGCGGGCTAATACGGGGTCTGTTCTTTCCATCGGTACGAAAATATATAATTAACCTTAGGTTAACATGGATATGGCCTGTCGCGATATCAACACTTGTTCAACAATTTACTTGTTGATAAGTTACGATTTTGTGTTGACAACCAAAAAATTCAGCAAAAGTAAATTTCTGGATATGGCTCAACTTGCCAAAAAGGGAGATTACCCATGAAATACCCCCATCTGGGCATATTTTTCCATCCGGGCATGCACCAAATCTTTTGGTGATAACTTTTTCAATTCGTCAAAATGTGAGGAAATTTTGTTCTTGACGATTTCAAAAGTCTTTTCGCGATTGGTATGGGCGCCGCCTGTGGGCTCCCTTACGATCTCATCGATGAGTTTCAATTTTTTCATATCGGTAGCGGTCAATTTTAAGGCTTCGGCCGCCACTTCCTTATACTCCCAACTGCGCCAGAGGATCGAGGAGCACGATTCCGGTGAGATGACCGAGTACCAAGTATTTTCAAGCATCAGTACCACATCGCCCACGCCTATTCCCAAGGCACCGCCCGAGGCCCCCTCGCCAATGATCACCACGATGATGGGCACCTTTAAACGGGTCATTTCAAGGATGTTCCTGGCAATGGCCTCCCCTTGCCCGCGTTCCTCCGCCTCAATTCCCGGAAAAGCACCCGGGGTATCGATCAATGCCACCACTGGAATATCGAATTTCTCAGCCGATTTCATCAACCGCAACGCTTTTCTATAGCCCTCCGGGTTGGCCATCCCAAAATTTCGAAACTGCCGTGTTTTGGTATTGTATCCTTTTTGCTGTCCGATGAACATATAGCTTTGATTCCCGATCTTTCCAAGACCGCCCACCATGGCTTTGTCGTCCTTCACATTGCGGTCTCCGTACATTTCCAAGAAAGTTTCCCCACAGATCGCACGGATATAATCCATGGTATAAGGCCTGTTGGGGTGCCTTGACAGTTGAACCCGCTGCCATGCCGTTAGGTTCTTATAGATCTCCTTACGCGTTTCTACCAGCTTCTTCTCTATTTGTTTACAGGTTTCCGTAACGTCGACATCGCTTTCCTTGCCGATGATCATGCACTTATCGAGCTGCTCTTCGAGCTCTTTGATGGGAAGTTCAAAATCTAAATATTCCATGGTGATGAATGAATTAATTCAATTCCGGGGTAAATATAAAACATTATGAAGAACCGATATCCAATCGACCCGCTTTTATCGAGGCCTTAATGCCAAAGGTTGGCATCGCCATCATGAGCATCGATCCATTTTGAATTTTGGCGGTCAACCCGCCATCATCGGCTGGGAGTTGGGCAGCTTGGGCCCTGGGTTTGGGGTATGCTGGCCGAAATCTCCAGGGATGATCCAATCCCAAAAAATGCAACAAATCCTTTGGATTCCACCAACGCAGTTCTGAAACATGGTAAGGGCGCAAGTGCATGCACCTCTTCAGCGTTTGGCATACTGCAGCAGATAATATGCCGTGACCCCGAAGACCACGTTGGGTATGAGAACGGCCAGTAAAGGTGAAAACCCGGCTTGTTGGGCCAGCGTTCCGAAGACCTTATCGAAAAAAATGTAAATAAAGGCCACAAATATGCCAAAGGCCAGATTCAGGCCCATCCCGCCCCTTCTTTTGATCGATGATACCGCCACGGCAATGATGGTAAGGATATAGGCCGCCACGGGCAGCGCCCAGCGCTTGTATTTGACCAGCATATAGGCATTGATGTTCGAAGCCCCTTTCTGTTTCTGATCTGAGATAAATTGGTTGAGTTCGAATAGATTTTTGGTTTCCGCCACGTAGGAAACGGGCGTGAGATCGTCGATTTTAAAGGTAAACAGCGTATCGAGCCTCCTTTGGGTCTCCATGATTTCGGTTTCGCCCCTTAACTTCCTTTTTTCATAGGAGGTGAGCCTGTAGACGGTATCTTTTTCGATCCAGCGGATATTTGCCGCTGAAATCTTGAAATCGAGTTTGTTCTCCTTATCAAAACGTTCAAAGGTAAAATTATAGCCGATCTGCCGCGCCGGATCGAAACTGCTCACATAGATAAAATCGGTCTCGTTCAACTGGGTAAAGATGTTGTTGGTGACCCTATCCTGGCGACCCTTTTTCAAGTATTTGTATACGAACTCGTTGAACCCGAGGCTGGCCTTGGGCACGATGAACATCCCCATGAAAAACATTAGCACGGCAACGATCGTGGCCCCGATGAAATAGGGCCTTAGAAAACGGCCAAAGGATACCCCTGAACTTAAGATGGCCACAATTTCGGTATTGCTGGCCATTTTGGAAGTAAAAAATATGATGGATAGGAACAGAAATATAGGAAACAGTAAATTTCCGATGTACAGCGTAAAATTGCCATAATAGACCAAGATTTCGTTCAAAGGCGCCTCATTGTCGATCATCTTTCCGATCTGCTCCGCCAAATTCGCCATGATGCCAATGGGAACGAACAACAAAATCATCACGATAAAAGTGATGAGATAGCGTTTTAGGATATACTTGTCTATGATCGTCAGCACTATAGTCGTTTATCCATTTGTTTTACCATTACCGATTTCCAGGAAGCAAAATCGCCCGCTAAAATATGTTTTCTTGCCTCTCGTACCAACCACATATAAAAACCGAGGTTATGGATCGTGGCGATTTGCTTGCCCAAATATTCGTTGGCCGCGAACAGGTGCCTCAAATAGGCCTTGGTATACTCATGATCGACGAAGGTAGTGCCGGAGGCATCCAAAGCGGAAAAATCATTCTCCCATTTTTTGTTTTTGATGTTGATCGTGCCGTGGGCCGTGAACAGCATGCCGTTCCTGGCATTCCTGGTCGGCAGGACACAATCGAACATATCCACGCCCAGGGCAATATTTTCAAGAATATTGATCGGTGTGCCCACCCCCATAAGGTAGCGTGGCTTGTCTGCGGGGAGTATATCACATACCACCTCGGCCATGGCATACATTTCCTCGGCCGGTTCGCCTACGGAGAGCCCTCCGATGGCGTTTCCCTCGGCCCCTGCCCCGGCGATATACTCGGCCGACTGCTTTCTTAAATCGGAATAGGTAGAACCCTGTACAATGGGAAAAAAACTTTGCGAATAATCATAACTGAAAGGGGTTTTTTCCAAGTGGGCCATACAGCGATCCAGCCATCGATGGGTCATGTGCATCGATCTTTTGGCATACGCATAGTCGCAAGGATAAGGGGTGCATTCATCGAAGGCCATGATGATGTCCGCTCCTATGTTCCTTTGTATTTCCATTACATTTTCAGGGGTGAACAAGTGCAATGAGCCGTCGATATGCGATTTGAACTTCACCCCTTCTTCCTTGATCTTTCTGTTGGCGGAAAGGGAATATACCTGATACCCGCCGCTGTCGGTGAGGATACTTCGATCCCATCCCATAAATTTGTGCAGGCCACCGGCCTGTACCAGAATATCGATCTTGGGCCTTAGGAAAAGATGATAGGTATTGCCCAAAATAACATCGGGATTGATTTCCTCCCGCAATTCTTTCTGATGTACCCCTTTCACCGAAGCAGCCGTGCCCACCGGCATGAAAATCGGTGTTTCAATGGTCCCGTGATCGGTCGTCATGCTGCCTGCGCGCGCTTTGCTTTGGGGATCGGTATGGTGTAAGGTAAATTTCATGAATTAAAACAGCGCATTTCATAAAGTTTGGCAAAACCCAGTAAAATCCAAACCACCAGTTGAGGTCATGGAAAAATCGGCAAGGCCCGTTCAGCACATCCAAGTTGCGCTATTTACGGCGGTAAAGATAGTCAACTGACCTGCAAAAGTTCCTTAACAAAAAAATAAAATTAGCCCGTTGGCACTACATTCCCAGATCTAACGGGATTGTTTTCCTTGCGGTCACAAGATTTAGGCTACCCCCCTAAGAATTAATTCCCATGGTACTTGTATACCCAAAAGATTGCCATTACTTTTGGAAATCGAAAACAAAACAGCCATGCCGAATATAGAGGAACTTCAGGACATCGTACAACAGACAAGGAGAGACATCCTCCGAATGGTACACAAGGTAAATTCAGGGCATCCTGGAGGATCGCTGGGCTGTACCGAATTCATGGTCGCGCTGTACCACGAGATCATGGAATTAAAGAAGGGTTTCAACATGGACGGCATTGGAGAGGACCTCTTCTTTTTGTCGAACGGGCATATCTCACCGGTCTTTTACAGTGTCCTGGCCCGTAAAGGCTATTTCCCGATTTCCGAACTCAATACATTCAGGCTTATCAATTCCCGGTTACAGGGGCATCCGGCGACCCATGAAGGATTGCCCGGAATTCGTGTGGCATCGGGTTCGTTGGGCCAAGGCATGTCGGTGGCCATTGGGGCCGCATTGGCGAAAAAATTGAACCATGACGAGCATTTGATCTATAGCCTGCACGGTGATGGGGAACTTCAGGAAGGACAGAATTGGGAGGCCATTATGTACGCTGCGGGCAACAAGGTTGATAATCTTATTTCCACGATTGATCACAATGGACAACAAATAGACGGACCGACGGACAAGGTACTGCCCATGGGCGATATTGCCGAAAAATTCAAGGTTTTTGGTTGGGATGTTTTGGAGGTAAAACAAGGCAATGACCTGAAAAGTGTCATTCACGGACTAAGGGAAGCCAAATCAAGAACCGGCAAGGGCAAACCTGTCTGTATCATCCTCGATACCATCATGGGCCATGGGGTCGATTTTATGATGTATACCCATGCATGGCATGGCAAGGCTCCCAATGATGCCCAGTTGGAAAATGCCCTTTCACAGAATCCAGTAACCCTAGGCGACTACTAAACCATAAGCGATGAAAAAATACATTGATCAAGGAAAAAATGATACAAGAAGCGGATTTGGTGCTGGTATGACCGAATTGGGCAGAACCCATGAAAATGTGGTCGCCTTATGTGCCGACCTGGTCGGTTCCCTAAAAATAGAACAGTTCATTGAAGAAAATCCACACCGGTTTTTTCAAATAGGCATTGCCGAAGCGAACATGATGGGCATTGCCGCTGGGCTGACCATTGGCGGGAAGATACCGTTTACGGGTACTTTCGCGAACTTTTCCACCGGTCGTGTGTACGACCAGATCAGGCAATCGATCGCCTATTCAGACAAGAACGTGAAAATATGTGCCTCCCATGCAGGGCTGACCCTTGGTGAAGATGGTGCCACCCACCAGATCTTGGAAGATATCGGGTTGATGAAAATGCTGCCGGGCATGACCGTGATCAATACCTGTGACTACAATCAGACCAAAGCGGCAACCATTGCCATAGCAGACCATCATGGGCCCGTCTATTTGAGATTTGGGCGGCCCAAAGTGGCCAATTTTACCCCTGTGGACCAAAAATTTGAAATTGGGAAGGCCATGTTGCTCAACGAAGGGAAAGACGTGACCATAGTGGCCACCGGACATTTGGTTTGGGAAGCCCTTATCGCAGCCGAAAATCTCGAAAAAGAAGGTGTTTCCGCCGAGGTCATCAATATCCACACCATCAAGCCCTTGGACGCGGCCGCTGTGTTAAAGTCTGTTAAAAAAACAGGCTGTATCGTCACTGCGGAAGAACACAATTATTTAGGCGGACTTGGGGAAAGTGTTTCAGGAATGCTTGCAACCCAGCATCCTACACCGCAAGAATTTGTAGCCACCAAGGATACTTTCGGTGAAAGCGGTACCCCAGAGCAGCTGATGGAAAAATATGGCCTCAACAATAAAGCCATATTCGAGGCCGTTCAAAAGGTACTAACGAGAAAATGATGATGGTATCGTTTTTGATACCCTCATGGTTTAAAAACGAGAACATATGAAAAGTATCCGAAATTCTTTATTGACGGCTTGTTTTGCCCTAATGGGACCTGCGATCTTCGCGCAGAGCGGTCCTGGATTCGGCCTTAAGGGCGGATTAAACTACAATGCCAATGGCGATTATTTCGAGTCGGCCGGCGAAGCGGCCAGAGATCCAGGCGGCAACATTGGTTATCATGTTGGTCTTTTCGCAAAGTTTGGAACCCAGATCTACATTCGCCCCGAATTGATCTACACCAGAACGACTTCCGACTATGACGGGTCTGACTTCAAGATGGGGAAGCTCGACGCTCCCTTGCTTCTCGGATTAAAAGTCATAGGCCCATTGCACGTATTTGGAGGGCCGGCTTTCCAATACATCCTGGATACCGAGTTCGATGGTATCACCATCAATGATGTGGAGCATGATTTTTCAGTTGGCCTGCATGTCGGCGCGGGTTTAAATTTGGGCAAGCTTGGAATCGATTTGAGGTACGAACGCGGACTGAGCAACAATGAAGCAAGGTTCATCAACACCAACATCACCAATGTGCCCAACAGCCGGCTAGATACCCGGCCCAATCAATTGATATTGAGCCTCTCCCTTCAATTATAAAATTGGCCTTTAGCGGAAAAAGCCTGGACATTCCCATGTCCGGGCTTCTTTTTTTCAATCATTCGGTATTTGGTTAGCGCTTAAGTCTCCTTGCACTAATCAACTGTCCGGATCCAAATAATCCGGTACGCCATCCCCATCGGTATCCGGAAAGCTTACATTGCCCTCCGCATCGATCACTATTTCATCTCTGGTGGCGATCTCATCACCATCATCATCATTGTCCAAATAGTTGGGGAAACCATCATTATCGGTGTTCTCATCCAAAAGGTTACCATCTCCATCGAGGTCCTCCAATTTGGTGGGTACCCCGTCATTATCATGATCGGCCGTTTCGGTAACGAGCAACTGAATGTCAAAAACCAAGGGGGCGTAAGCCGCTCCCGGTTGCGTGCCCCTGAAGTAGGCAAGGCCGGAAGGCATAAAAATGATGCCTACCCCATAATCTTCTATATCAAAAGTACCGTCTTCGTTCACGATGATGTTACCACCGGACTTGAATTTAGGCAGGGCTTCCTTGAATCCTGTAATGGTACCCGGATTCGACTGCGTTAAAGTTCCTGGAAGGTCGAACCAGATCGGTGCGAGAATATTGCTATCAAAAATGGTCCCATCCAATCTAAAACCATTGTATCGCAAATAAACCGAGTCCATTTGGGTGGGGTTCTCGCCAACACCTTCCCGTGCGATCAAGTAATATAGGGTATGTGGCACGTCTTCTTCCACTTCCGTCAAGCCAAAAGCACTGGAAGAAACGTTAATGGTCTCTGAATCGACCTGATCGATCAAGGGGGTTTTATCGGCATTGCTGCCGGCAATGGTGTCGATCTTTATCTTAAAATCAAAATCGATCGGTGGTGAGGCGAATTCTTCGTAGTTGTAGAAATGGGTCTCCAAATAATCGCGTAGGGCAACGTCATCTTCCAGGGTAACCTCCCCCAAGGGTCTTGGCGGTATGATTTCCACCTCTGGGACATCATCCTTTCTACAGGACGAGGTCGCCATCATGATCACTACCATCAATAAAAATACTCGGTATACGCCCATCTAGTCGGTATTATCAACAATTCGGGGCGCAAGATACAATTTTCCCCTATTTTTGCGGAAGTAGTTAACAAAGAATTTGGTTTCTAAATGCGCATCGACAAGTACCTATGGTGTACCCGTTACTTCAAAACACGCAGCATGGCCACCACGGCCTGTAAAAAGGGACAGGTAAGGGTCAATGACCAGGTGGTAAAACCTTCGCGCGAGGTGTATCCCACCGATCAGATCATGGTTCGAAAAGACCAAATCAATTTTCAACTATCGGTCCTCGACCTGCCGCCGAACCGGGTGGGCGCCAAATTGGTGGATATCTACCGCAAAGACACTACGCCCAAGGAAGCTTTTGAGAAGAATGAACTCTTGCAGTATTCAAAGGATTACTATCGAAAAAAAGGCATGGGACGGCCCACAAAAAAAGACAGAAGGGAGATCGAAGACTATCTCCTGCCCGATAGATCGTTCGAATCAGGTGCCGAAGAGGCAAACGACATGGAGAAACCGGGAGATGTTTGATTTTTGAAAGCACCTCCATTACGACCTTGCAAGGCCGTTGCGTAAAACTTGCGAGTTTAAGAAACCGTTCTTTATCTTTGAACTCCAAGACCCAGTTAAAATGGACAACAAAATCCTATCCCACCAGCAAATACAGCACAAGATCAGGCGCATCGCCTATCAGATCTACGAGGCCAATGTAGACGAAAAGGAAATCGTCATCGCCGGTATCGATGGCGGAGGTTTGAATTTTGCCCAAAAAATCCAATCGGTGCTCCGAACCATTACGGAGGCCGAAATATTGCTCTGCAAGGTGTTTATGGATAAAAAAAATCCTTTGGCCAGCGGCGTGACCACCTCTATACCCCAAGCTGCTTATGCCAACAAGTCGGTGGTCTTGGTCGATGATGTCCTAAATTCGGGCACTACCTTGATCTATGGGGTGCAGCATTTTTTAAAAACCCCGCTGAAACAATTAAAAACGGCCGTCTTGGTGAACCGGAACCACAAAAAATATCCCGTGAAGGCCGATTACAAGGGCATCTCGCTTTCTACTTCATTAAAGGAACATGTGCACGTAAAGTTCCAGGCCAAAAATGACATGGTTTACCTAGACTAACAAGGTAAGTATTTCATTTACAATGGCTTCGACGCCATTTCCCATCAGCATTGATCGTATGGTTTGCCATGGTATAGAATCGATTTCGCTCAAAAAGGTGTTTGCCTATAAATTCGGGCAAGGCCTCCTCTGAATGGTGCTTTATCAATGGCCTGTCCTCCTTTTCCCTGAACAGGCGTTCCACCAAAGTCGCAATCGAAAGCTTGAGGTAAAAAACATTGGGCGTGGCTTCCAAAATGAATTTCATATTGTTCCCATAACAGGGGGTGCCTCCTCCGGTCGCCAAAACGAAATTGTCGTGCAAATCCAGAATTTCCTTCAGATAAAATTGCTCTTTTTTTCTAAAGTATAGCTCTCCCATGGTGCTGAATATTTCAGGTATGGTCTGACCTTCAGCTTCTTCAATGTACCGATCTTGGTCGATGAATCGAAGTTCAAGCCGATCCGAAAGGACTTTCCCCACGGTCGATTTCCCACTGCCCATATAGCCCAATAAAACTATTTTCACCGATTCTTTTTTTAAAAATATACAGCGCTCTTTTTCAATTTCAAAGAAAAGGTAAATTTCTCGTAAAATCGACTTGTTAAATAAATTATAGATATTATATTTGCACCCTCATTAGGCACACCCCGCGGAAGCAATATGCGGAAGTAGCCCATTTATTGAAAAAATGACCTGGTAGCTCAGCTGGTAGAGCATCTCCCTTTTAAGGAGAGGGTCCTGGGTTCGAGCCCCAGCCCGGTCACTTTTAGACTTCACAGTATATTCAAAAAGCCTTTAAATCGTTGATTTAGAGGCTTTTAATTTTTTATACTTCCATTTGATATCAGTTGAAATCATCTGTTCCGGTGCGCTATTCGGTGCGTACTTTTCAAATTCGCAAAATGCGCACCAGAATCGTGTTAAAAAACTGTAAATCAGTTTTTTACATACATATTTTATTCAACTTAATACTAGCATAAACTAAAAATTATCAGTTATGGAGGTGCGCAATTCTTTCTCGATTTTATTTTTTCTAAAAACAAGCAACTTAGATAGAAACGGTCAAGTTCCTATTTTCCTCCGTATTACGGTGGATGGCAAGCGATGTGAACTCAGTATCAAGCGCAAGGTAAACCCTTCTATTTGGTGTCCTGAATCGAACAGTTTGAAGTCGAGGGGTTCGAACCCAAGGCTCGATGATTTAAACAATTACATGGATGACATTAAAACCAGATTGTACAAAATTCATGGAAACCTAATGTCCAAAGGCAAACCATTCACGGCGATAATGCTGAAGAATAAATTTCTGAACAAAGATGAAAAATATAAGACGCTCTTGACCATTTATGATGAGCACAACAACCAGATTGAGCAATTGGTCGGACTAGAATACTCCTACGGGGCATATAGAAGACATATCCGCACACGAAATCACCTTGCAGCTTTTATCAAAAGGGAATATAGGTTGGAGGATATTTTCGTAAAGGAAGTGGACTTAAAATTTATCAATCGCTTCCATCATTACTTAAAGATGAAAAAGATCGGCAACCAAAATACCAAAACCAAGTATGTCATCAACTTTAAAAAGATCATGCGAATCGCTTTTGCCAACAATTGGACCAACAAAGACCCTTTCTTTCATTGGAAGGCCAAATGGAAAAAAGTGGAACGGGATGTGTTGACGGGATTGGAACTGCGCATATTGATGGAACACGAATTTGCCATTAGCCGTTTAGAACAGGTCCGGGATATATTTATTTTCTGCTGTTTTACCGGCTTGGCATATGTCGACGTCCAAAAATTATCGAACAAACATGTTGTTTTGGGAATGGATGGCGAACGTTGGATTAAAATCAATCGCTCCAAGACAGATTCCAGGAGCAGTATTCCCTTACTCCCCGTTGCCGAAGAAATATTGGCCAAGTATGCACGTTTTCCAAAATCATCAGATAAAGAATTGTTGCTTCCGGTCGTTAGCAATCAGAAAACCAATGCATTTTTAAAAGAAATTGCCCTGCTCTGTACCATTGAAAAAAACCTGACCTTTCATTTGGCGCGGCATACCTTTGCCACAACGGTCACTTTGGCCAATGGCATCCCCATTGAATCGGTCAGTAAAATGTTGGGGCATCAGTCTTTAAAAACAACCCAAATCTATGCCAAGGTGTTGGATCTAAAATTGAGGAATGATATGGCCAAACTTAAAGGCAAGTTTTCAAAAATAAATTCCAAAAATAGTTTAGAAGTTAAAAGGGAAAATATTTCAAATTAAATTTCAAAAACCCAATGCATAAAAGCTTTACGCCGTAATCCTGAACAGGTCTTATCTTCGACCTACCACCCATACAACGAACGGTTAGCGCTTCAACATCAAAGTTTTGCTATCTTAGCTATAAGTGATATATAGTGCATTATGCACTATATTCAATTGTTGGCAACAATATCACAAAAATTTGCAATTGGTTCGTTTTTGGTGTAAATTAGCATCAAAATATCTTTATCATGGCAAGACAAAGCATATCGTTTACACAACCAAATGATGAATGGTTAAAGACACAAGTCGATAATCAAGAATACTCAAGTAAAAGCGAACTTGTGAATGATTTAATAAGGCAAGCAAGAAGCCAGCAAGTGCAAATTGACTGGATAAAGGCCAAATTAGAGAAAGCCGAAAATAGCGGATTTACAAATGACTCAAAGTCTGAAATCTTAAAGCAATCCAAAGCCATGCTTAATGGCTAAATACAGACTGAGCAATTCTGCCAAAGAAGACCTGATACGGATTCATCAATACGGAGTCAAGAAATTTGGCATGACCCAAGCGGACAAATATTTCGATTCATTTTTTAAATATTTTGACATTATTGCCGAAAGTCCTTATTCCTTCGAATCAGTAGCGTTCATAAAAAAAGGTTATAGGCGCTGTGTTTGTGGCTCTGACAGTATTTACTACAAAGTAAATGATAACCTGGTTGAAATTATGGCAATTGTTGGTAAGCAGGATTTAAAAAATATCCTGTAAACTATCGTGAACTCAAAAAAACCACACACAACACAACCTCCTATGAAAAGCCCTAGTCCTGTTCTCTAAAGTTAGTTAATATTTGCTTTTTGCCTTAAACCACCTTTTTTCTTTTGATATAACTTGCTCCCACTCCTATATGTGATACTCCGTTACCGGGTTCACAAGCATCTGTATGATTATAAGCTATAATAGACCTGGTCACTTGCTATAAAATGTGATCCTGTACTAAGACGGTCACGGGTTATGTTTTGTGGTACAGGTCTTTAATACTTCTTTGTGAGCTTTGTTATTTGTTTACTTTTTTTATTCAACCACACCTATTGTATAGGGGACTTCAGTTTTTATAACGGCCAAGGTCCTGCTTAAAAGCTTCCTGGCCACTTTTACGATGATGCTCTTCACGTTCTTGCCCAGATGTTTCCTGTAATACGCCTGCATCACGGGGTCGGTACGTATCGCCTGCCAAGAGGCCTCTATGAAATAACTGCGTATCAAACGGTGCGCCCTTCTGGCCATACCCGTCGTACGTAGATTGTCGCCACTTTGATAGATGCCGGGCGCAAGGCCCACATAGCCCGCCAGATGCTTCAGGTTCCTGAATCTTCTAAGGTCGCCCAGTTCACAAAGGATACCACAGGCGACGATCCCGCCGATGCCTGGAACACTCCTGAGCAATTTATAGTCTTTCTTATAATAGGTCTTGCAGAACTTTCGTAATTGTGTGGATACATCCCGTAGATCTTGATCCACAAAACGGAACTGGCGCAGGCGACTGTCAAGGGCCGAACGGGCCGGGCAATACTTGAATTCCAGGGCATCCAGCCAATGACGGAAACCGTGGCTCCAATGGCTGTTGTCGAATTCCTCGGGGATGATCACACCGAAATACAACAGCTGTGATTTTATCAGGCTCTTGATACGACGGTAATCCTTGACCAGATCGTTCCTTCTTCGGAAAAGGCTGCGTAGCTGCTCACGCTCCATATCGGGAACATGGATGCCGTCCAAACGACCGTCCTTAAGCTCCCTTGCAATCAATTGAGCATCGATCCGGTCGGTCTTGGTATGCTTCTCCTTGCCCTTGCGGTGCACGTCGGAAGGGTTCACAACCAAGGAACGCCATCCATAGCCCTCGAAACAGCGGTGGGCATGATAACCACAACAACCGGCCTCATATGCCGTGACAACTTCATGGTCGGGAAAGTACTTGTCGACATAGGTCTTTAATCCTTCAGGAGAAGGGGACATCGAAAAGGTCTTGCCCCCCGAAATATCGGTCGAACAATGAATCTTCCAACTTCGTTTGTGAATATCGATCCCAATGAATAACTTAGGCTTGGCAGTGTGTCCTGTTTTCATATCTTTTTGTTTTAGAGAACTTTAAAGATAATGGACACGCTGCTTTTACATAGATGATTAGGCATGATCCGACATTCGATCCTATAAAAAATTACTTAACAAGTTCGGAGAATTTAAGATTGATTCGCAACAACGAATTGAGACGTTTACTATCAAACTGGTCATCTGATGTAGTTGGAGTAACAGAAATCGAAACGACTTGGACTCAATTAGTGAATGAGCAATATCATCCGATTATCTCAGAATTAGGTTTGGGCAGAAATATCTATAATAGTTTTATGAACGCTTCTGAACATAATTGGCTATTAGATAAGAACTCAAATTCTTTTAAATCAGAAATTGGAATTTCAAAACTAAGTCCAACCCTAAATGAAATGTTAATAAGTAAAAAATTGGAATCGATGATTTCTGCATCTATTGTTTTTAATAGAGGTGCAAATCTGCAATCTGAGGCTTTACGCCAAAGAATCTTGGAGATTCTAGAATTAATAGAAGACGAAATGAAAAAGTAACGAAAGCACAACAACAGGCCATAAGCACGCATCGCTTAGCCCTAGGAATGAATTTAAACGCCAGCCCATGAAATTAAAAACCACACTTTTGCTCCTCCTATGCAGTTCTATGTTGTACGCACAATCGGACACAGTTGGAGGGCGAATATTTTCTTCAGGTAGGGAGTCAGGACAAACACCTGATCGAATACAAATTGACATTACTTTCAGATGGAACATTTTTCTTTCATTCATACCGGGATCACAAAAATGGGATACCTGGGTAGAACATAAATACGGAAAGGGAAATTGGCGCGCCGACGGCAAAGTTGTTTCCTTTTATACTAATAAGGAAAAGGACCTTGACGAAAAACATACACTTGACTTCAGCAATTCCAAGGCGCATTTTGTAACAAAACCGGCTCGCGACAAAAACGACCGGGTCATAAAAGCGAGGCTCAAGTTTTATGAATCGGAAATCTTTTGGATCAAGGGATTGGATATTACGAAGGCATAAAAATGCATTGAACAGCACCGACAATGCACTGTTTGGGGATTTTCCTCTCGGAAAATCCAACCATTATTTCTAAGTTTAGGGTGTAACGGGGAATTCTGGCACGTATCCAAAGTTTAAACCATAAAAGCCGAACCGTTTTGCTTCATTTTAACCAATCCTTGACCCGTGATCAACTTCTTCCGAAAAATCCGTAAACAAATGGCAGACGCCAACAAACCATTTCAATACCTAAGGTATGCCATTGGGGAGATCGTACTTGTCGTCATCGGAATTTTGATTGCACTTTCCATCAACAATTGGAATGAGGACCGGTTGGAGCAGCGCCAGGAAAAGGCCCTGCTCAACCAATTAAAAACAGAATTCTCCATGAATCTCCAGCTGGAGGATAAGATAGCCGTGAAGGAAGAACTGATACATTCCGTATTGCGTTTATTCCACTATATCGATCACCCGGTGTTTCGCAATAAAGACAGTATTGAGTACCATATTGGCCGTACCTTTCCCTTCTCCACTTTCGATCCCATTGTGAACGACCTTGCTAGTTCCGGGAGTTTACGGCTTATCAGAAGCGACAGTCTGAAATTGCTGCTTTCGCTATGGACATCAAACATCAAGGATGTACAGGAAAATGACCAGGCCTGGAAAGCGTATCGCAATGAAAACTACGTTCCCTTTTAGTCGCGCATTATCAGCTAAGGACCATCAGACAGAAAGCTTTTGTATCCGGGGTGTTGGAAAAATACCTGATCGATGCCAAGGATCAGAAAGTACCCATAACCGAGGAAGCCATTGGTGTCTCTCAATATCAAGCCGATTTTAACGACCTTTTTGATCAACCCGATTTTGAAGACCACCTCGAACGCGCGATAACCACCAATAGGTTCGCGCTTTCACAATCCTTGATTTTAAAAGGCCGGATCCTGGAAATCCTTGACATCCTCGAGAAGCAATTACAAGACAACCCATGATGAAGCTTTTTCGAAAAATCCGCTACGACCTTATGGTAAGGAATCATACCTCCGCTAAAGCTCGGCTCCCTCGAAAACCATCCAGTATTTTGAAAATGCCATGGGTGATATCGTTCTTCATGGATTCCCGAATTCTCTAAATACTCAAAACACAGCCTCCCCCTTGGAGGGGATTGAGGGGTGGGCAAAAGAGGGTTCAAAACCCACCCCTAGCCCCTCCCTAGAGGAGAAAAATACCGTATTATGATTAAATTTTTTAGGCGAATAAAGCAACAACTACTTACCGATAGTAAATTCAGCAAATACCGGCTTCATGCCATTGGCTCGGTCATAGAAGCCGACAAAATGATATCATCAAGGGCAATACAAGTAAAAATAAATCAAAGGTTCGTTACCTTTATGCAAGCTCAATTTAATGCTGATTACCCATGAAAGATTTCGAATTGTTTGAACCCAAAGCCTCACTGAGACTGCAGGAGTACCTGTTCAAGGAAAAAGACAAAAAAATCGATCGGTTTAGAACCCCCTATGCCTATATGGGGGTATCCAACGCAGCATATGAGCTTGGAAACCAGTCTGCAAAGATTGGGCAGAATACCTTCGAAAGTCGAGGGCACCATGGTCAGGAATTTTCAAAAATACTCCCCGATCAACACCTTGATCGATGATTATAACAACTTTTGGAACTGGTTGTCATTGGGGCAACATCACGGCCTTCCAACCAGGCTGATCGACTGGACGCACTCCCCAAATGTTGCCCTACATTTTTTAACGGAAGATATGGGCACTTATGATGTAGACGGGGCCATATGGATGGCCAATTACATCGAACTGAGGGACAATCTGCCGGAGGAACTTAAAAAACCTATCCTGAGTAGGGGCAATTATTCCTTTAGTTCGATGGAACTGAAGGAAATCATCGGCAATTCCATTGAGGAACTATATGATTTCTCAAACAGGAATTCGAATGCCAAGTAGTATTATTTGAACCGCCATCGATGGACGACACGGATCATCAACCAATTC
>CAVOXM010000004.1:0-93097 GCA_963700435.1 uncultured Flavobacteriaceae bacterium | reverse complement strand
GCAGTATAGATCTGGACATAAGGGGCAATTAGTCCGTTCTTGCCTATGGTTATGGTATTGTTATCGAGGAAAAAACAATTGGCATTCACAAAGGTGCCTTCCCCAATGGAAATGTTTTCGCCATAATCACAGTAAAAAGGGGGTTCTATCCAGACCCTTTCCCCTTTAAATTTGAACAGTTGCTGCAATAGTTCCTCCCTTCTTTCGCTTTCCGTGGATTCAAGTCGGTTGTATTCCTGGAACAGGCGTCTCGCCTTATGGTACAGGGTGAGTAATTCCGGATCTCTGGAATTGTAAGGGTTGCCCGAAAGCATTTTTTCTTTCTCGGTCATCACTGGCAAGCGTTCAAAAGCAAAATGTTATAAAAACGGTGGCTTATCCGTCGAATTGAACTTTCCGATGGGTGCCATCGCAGTAAGGTTTGTTTTTGGATTCCCCACAGCGACAAAAGGCCGTGGTGTTCGACTTCAATTCTACCGTTCCATCGGGCAAGGTCACGGTCAGTTCACCTTTAATCAATAAGGGACCCTTGGCGTTCACCTGTATCTCGGTCTGTTGTGAAGATTCCATAGGTTGTTTTGCCGGCCCGTCGGCCAATTCATAGTCCAAAGCACCTGAGGGGCATTTTTTAATCTGTGCGATCAATTCCTCTGCAGAGGCTTCCTTAGGCCTTATCCAGGGTTTTTCCTGTGGATGGTATACTTTTGGCAAGGTTGTCACGCATATGCCGGAATGAATACATTTCTTGGGTTTCCAAACCACTTTGATCTCTCCGTGGTCGTACTTCTTTATGATTTCTCCAGTACTCATGTCGTTACATTTTAATTTTTTCCGATGGGTGGGGGTCCTTCAGGGATGATGGGTTCATAAACTTCGCTGCCCTTTCGTTCCTTGAATTCCGCTTTCACTTTTTCTACCAAATCTGGATTTTCAAATAAATCCACAGCGGTCATGCCCAATGCCTTCGCGGCATAGATCATGCCTTTATGACCGATGCTCATACCGCCACAGGCCACCACGGCCCATGAATGCCATGGGGTATCTTTAGGGGCTACGGTAACCCCTAAATTGATGTTGGGCACATTCCAGCTGACATCCCCTACATCGGTGGAACCGCCACCTGGGTTTTCCTTGGTCGCCAGTAGGGGTTTAATGCTGCTATCCATCCCGATCTGTGGTTTGCCCGTTGCTTCCTGAATTTTTTTTCCGAAGTCGGTTTCTTCCTCTGTGTACGATATTGGGCCCAAAAGTTCCAGGTTGCGCTGCATGATTTCACCTCCGGCCCTGTTCACCAAAACCTCATAGATGCCCGATATCAAGGATATCTTATAATCAACATTCGCCATAATGGCCGCCCCTTCGGCCATTTTCATTACCCGCTCGTACACGGGCATCATACCACTTCGTTTGGTGTCCCTGACACGAACCCACAAACGGGCATAATCGGGGACCACGTTGACCACCTGGCCTCCATCCTGAATGTGGTAATGTATCCGCACCGTGGGCTGAATATGTTCCCGGTAATAATTGATGCCCGTGGTGTACAGTTCCAAGGCATCGGCCGCACTGCGCCCGTTCCATGGGTCCATGGAAGCATGGGCGGCCTGCCCAAAAAATTCAACCTTAAAATCGACCAGGGCCAATGTGCTTTGCACATCGGCTTCCGTAGCCGCGGCCGGATGCCAGCTTAGGTTCACATCAACATCATTCCAAAGCCCTTCCCGCACCATCCATATCTTGCCGAAGTATTTTTCTTCCGAGGGCGTTCCCAAGAACTTGATGGTGCCTTTTATCTTGCCGGCTTCCATCAGTTCCTTCACCGCGATGGCAGCACCCAAGCTGGCGGTTCCAAAGAGATTATGGCCGCAACCATGGCCAGCGGCCCCCTCATTCAACGCCTCTTTGTCGGGTTGTGCTTTTTGGGAGATGCCCGGTAACGCATCGAACTCACCCAGTATACTGATAACGGGTTTTCCCGAACCATAGGTGGCCGTAAATGCCGTGGGGATTCCCGCCACTCCCCTGGAGACGGTAAAACCATTTTTTTCCGCATAATCGGCCAATATTTTGGAGGATTTCGTTTCCTCGAAAGCGGTTTCGGCCAAGGCCCAAATGGCATCGCTGGCCTTGATCAATTCGGCCTCATGTTTTTCAACCGAGGCGATGATGGCTTTTTTGTTATTCGTCATTTTTTGTGCTGTGACCATAGTCATGGTAAGCAGCAATAAAGCGGTAAAGACAATTTTTCTCATTGATGGATCGGATTAGTATTTCTTGATGTTTAAGGACGTGATGGCCCAATTGGAAACATGAGTGCCATTTGTAAATATAAGATTTTCTAATTATCGGACCGACTTCCATTTATATTCTTCCAAGATTAGGCGGAAAGTTGTTTTTGGGGATATGGAATTGCCCATAATCTCCATTTTTGGTTTGGGATGCTGGGCGATCAAGTTGATCTGAAAACTGGTTTTTATCGTAGTCACACAATAAAATCGTCGTTTAAACTGTTAATTACCAAGCACATCCTTAGTGGGCGTGCCATAAAATGATCAATATCAAGAGCCGCGACATGTTAAAATTTAAATATTTACTGATCTTAGGCATTTCTTTTTTTATAGGGGGATGCAGTGCCACCAACCAGCTGACCATGGGCGCTGTTGAACCTGCCCGGGTATATATTCCGGCGGAGGTATCCAAGCTTGGCATCATCAACCGAAGTGTGCCCTCTGAGGGAAACAAGGCTATCGACAAGCTCGATCAAATCCTGTCGCTGGAAGGCCTCCGATTGGACAAGGAAGGTGCAAATGCCGCCGTAACGGGATTGTTCGATGAACTTGGCAGGGACGATCGATTTGAATCGGTATCCCTAATCGAATCCACGGAAGCCGAGCGTAAAGGCTTGGGGGTCTTTCCTGCACCACTGAATTGGGAAACGGTGAACGTCATTTGTGAGGCCAACGATGTTGAGATGCTTTTTTCACTTGAATTTTACGATACCGATACCCAGGTCAATTATGAGACGGCAATGGTAAACATCCCGAATAATTTGGGAATCAACGCCTCCGTTCCGGGCCATAAGGTAACCCTAAACACCTTGATCAAGGCCGGCTGGAGAATTTACGACCCGGTTACCCGATCGGTTTTGGACGAATGGCTCACCAATGACCATATTACATCGAGCGGCCAAGGTATCAATCCAGTTCGGGCCATAGAGGCGGTTATCGGCAGAAAGGAAGCCGTTTTACAGCAAAGTACCTATGGAGGTAACCGCTATGCGGCCAGTATCAGGCCCCTTAGCAAAAGAATCTCAAGGGAATATTTTGTCAGGGGAACCGATAATTTTGTCATTGGCAAAAGAAGGGCACAAACCGGGGATTGGGACGGTGCTGCCCAATTATGGGAGAAAGACCTGGACCATCCCAAATCGAAAGTGGCAGGGCGGGCCTATTACAATATGGCCATCAGCAATGAAATCAATGGTGACCTGGAAAAAGCCATGGACTTGGCTTCTAGATCTTATTCGGACTACAATAACAGGGTAGCCCTTCGCTATTTGAACCAGCTGCGGTATCGTATGGCTGAAAAGGCGGAACTCCACAGACAATTATCGAGATAGCCATCAAGATTTGACAAGGTCGAAGTTTAACCGACGGCCGCCTTATATACCCTTAAACAGCGTTCCCTGGCCATTTTGTGGTCGACCATCTTCTCGGGATAATCGAACCCCTGTAATTCGGGTATCCAACGTGTGATATATTCAAGGTTCTTGTCGAACTTGTCTACTTGTGTCATGGGATTGAAAATGCGGAAATAGGGGGCGGCATCGACACCGCTACCCGCGGCCCATTGCCAATTCCCTACATTGGAACTCATCTCATAATCCAGTAATTTTTCGGCAAAATAGGCTTCGCCCCAGCGCCAGTCGATCAGAAGATGTTTGCACAGGAAACTCGCCACCAGCATCCGCACACGGTTGTGCATATATCCGGTTGTGTTGAGTTCGCGCATACCGGCATCGACTAGGGCATAACCCGTTCGGCCTTGCTTCCAAAGCTCAAATTCAGCAGTGTTGTTGCGCCATTCGATCCGATCGTACTTGGGTTTAAAGGAATGGTTCACCGTTTTGGGAAAATGCCAAAGGATTTGCATGAAAAATTCCCGCCAGATGAGTTCGCTCCAGAATACTTCATTGGTTTCGGCGATGGCCTTTTTCACGATCTTACGAATCGAGACCGTGCCAAAGCGAAGGTGAGGGCCCACGCGCGAGGTGCCCTGTTGCCTTGCCGGGAAGTTCCTGGTTTTCTCATAATCATCGATAAGGGTAGGGGTAAGCACGAAGTCGGGAACTTCAATTTTGGATGGTGCGAACCCCAATTCTTGCAATGAAAGTTTGGGTAGGTTCGCAAGCGGCACCAATTTTCGAAGGTTCGCCATTGAATCATGGAGCCGCAAATGCTTGTCCGCATTGAAATGTTCTTTCCATTTGTTCTTAAAGGGCGTGTACACCACATAGGGGTTGCCATCTTCTTTGACCACTTCGTTTTTTTCGAAGATCACTTGGTCCTTGAATGTTTTGAATGAAATACCCGAGGTTTCCAATAGTTCCCTGACTGCATTGTCGCGAGCGATGGCATAGGGCTCATAATCGTGATTGGTATAGACGCTGTCGATGGTATGTTTTTCCGTGAGCGCTTTGAAGATTTCAATGGGGTTTCCCGTGAAAAATGGCTATCGAACTATTGAATTTCCGTTCCAAAATGGTGCGCATTTTTTGTAAATTTTCATGGATAAAAGCGACCCTGGGGTCTTCCTCTGGCAAACCATCCAAAATATCCTTATCGAAAATAAAAATGGGGAGCACGGTGAAAGCACCGTTCAGAGCTTCAAAGAGTCCGACATTATCGTCGAGACGCAGGTCTCTTCGAAACCAAAAAATCGAAATTTTTTCTTTCATCAGTGTTGCTAAAGTACAAAGCTTTATTCGGGTATTGCATCAAAGAAAGGATAAGATTCGCTGATTTCAGTTCACATTCAAATTCCCTATACCTCCGTCTACGCCCACTATCTGACCGGTCATCCAGGTACTTCGGTCACTTAAAAGGAAGACGGCAATATTGGCAATATCCTCAGCCGTACCGACTCTTTTGAGCGGATGCCGTTCTGCCATCATTTCGCGTTTCTTGTCATTGTTCAACAGACGGCCCGCTAGTGGGGTATCGACCAATGACGGCGCTATTACGTTCACCCTCAGTCTAGGGCGCATATTCTGCCGCCATGGACTTCGCAAAGCCCTCGATCGCACCTTTTGCAGAGGCCACACTGGTATGGAAGGGCATTCCGGTACCTACCGCGACCGTGCTGAACAAAACCACGCTTGCGCCATCGGCCAATTTCGGTAAAACGGTTTTCATCACCTTGACCATGCTGAAAAAATTGATTTTCATGTCTTCATGAAAAGTGTCCAGGGACATCATTTTGAAGGGCTTCAGGTTGATGCTTCCCGGGCAATATACAAATCCGTGCAGCTCATCGGGTAATAAGGAAATATCCAAATCGTCGGATGTCGCATCAAAAGGAATATGTGTTATCGAAAGCCCACTCAAGCCTTCCTTGCTCCTAGAGGCGATAAAGAGATCATTATCTTTTTGTAGTTGTTGTGCTATTGAAAGGCCAATACCGTGAGAGCCGCCGATCATCAATATATTTTTTCTCATTATATCTAAATGGTATTAAAATGGAGTTCTTTGGGGCTGTTTTCAACAGTCCCGAAAGAGGTCGATCAGTTTTTGTTCCCTAAACGAAAAAATTTGCATCAATTGTTTTTTTACCAAAATGGGGTGCGCTAGTTGGCCGAGGATTCCAAAGGGTATTTTGTAATCTATGATATCTTCCATCAAAACCCCGCCTTCGATCGATTGGAGGAAATGTTTGTGGTGCCAGAGCGCATAGGGCCCAAAACGCTGCTCATCAACGAAATATTCGCCCTCCTTCACATGGGTGATCTCGGTGACCCATTTGGTGGTATAACCGGGGAAGGGCGAAACCTTGTATTGAATGATCTGGCCCGGGAACATAGGCCTATCGGCACCGGAAAGAATATTAAAGCCCATATGTTCGGGGGTAATTACCTTTAGGTTGGCAGGGTCGGAGAGAAAATCCCATGCTTGTTGTTGGGTGATGGGCAAAGATTGCTTTGAATGCAATTGATACAGCTTCATGATGGCGTTTTGCACAAAGATAGGGGCAATAATGTTTATCAAAAATTAATTAAAGTTAAACAATTAATAATTTTATAAACCGATGAATACATCAATTTATCCGATGAACGGCAACTCCATCGGAATTGATGGTTGAACTCATAGGATGTTACCGCAATTTTGTAAATTTCAAGGATAATTTATGTATGAAAAAAACCCTTGTTTTTTTGTTGCTTTCTTTTGTGCTGCACTACTTGCCTGCCCAATCGAACCTGACCCAATTGGGACAGCTTCCCGATGCCGTTTTTGAAAGCTCGGGCCTTATTTTCCTCAATGGCAAATTGATTACCCATAACGATTCGGGAAATACGCCGCAGCTCTTTGAAATCGACACTGTTTCTTTGGAAATAACGCGCACGATAACGATTACAAATGCGAACAACATCGATTGGGAGGATATTGCCCAGGATGACACCTATATCTACATTGGCGATATCGGAAATAACCTGGGTACCCGACGTGACCTGACCATCTACCGCATCCCAAAAAGCATCTTTGCACAGTCGGATACCGTGAGTGCCGAAAAAATTGATTTTTCGTATGAAGATCAAACCGATTTTAGCGACAGTGGCAACAGTGATTGGGATGCCGAGGCCATTTTTGTACTCGACGAACAATTGGTACTTCTTACAAAGCAATGGAAAACCAACGGCACGTTGGCCTATACGTTTCCAAAAGTCCCTGGCACTTACTCCGCCATAAAGCTCGATGGTTTTGCCCCTGAAGGTTTGGTTACAGCCGCCACCTATAACCCGCTCACTAAAACCCTTTATCTTTTGGGATACACTTCGGTACTTGGAGCCCTTTGTTTTTCGAGTTACCGGCTTTTGCCAAATGCAATTTTCGGTGGAGATATCACCAAGGTCAATATCGATCTGGGATTTGCCCAAGCCGAGGGCATTACCCATACCGACGGTAACCGTTATTTGATTTCCACCGAAGAATTTACTTTGGAGAGCCCAATGATTTATCTGCCCTCATTATTATTTGCCTTTACGGCTGATGATGTGCCCGATGATAATGAAATTCCCGATCCGAGAACCCGATCCCGGGGTAGATTCGCTTGATCCTTTTCGGAAATAAGGGTGCCAATTTATTGGAATATCGATTGTCGACGGACAAGCCCGTACTTGGGCAGGCCGTCTTCGATGTTTCCGGTAAAAGAATCCGATTTAATACAGGAACTGCGGTAACTCCCGAATATATTGACATATCTACTTTACAACTGCCATTTATTACTTGTCCCTTTATTTGCCCGATGAGGTTTTGACCAAACCTTTTGCCAAATATTGAACCATTCTGGCCCAAGACATTATTTAAGAAGATCTTAACAAATGCCCCTGGGTTTATACATAGTTTTGTATAAATCCAAAAAACGATTTACCAATGAAAAAACTTTCACTTCTTTTAGTTATTATGATGGGTGTATTTGCCGCCCAAGCACAAATCAACACCCCGGCACCGAGCCCATTCTCCAGATTGGAACAAAAGGTTGGATTATCCGATGTAACGGTAGAATATTCAAGACCGTCGATGCGTGGCAGAACCATTTTTGGGGATTTGGTTCCCTTTGACCAGTTATGGCGTACAGGAGCCAATTCCTATACCCTGATTACCGTTTAGTTCGGATGTCAAGATAGGCGGTAAGGACGTGAAGGCTGGCACCTATTCCATTTTCACAAAACCGGGTAAAACCTCTTGGGAGGTTTTCTTCTATACCGATACCCAAGGAGGCGGAACCCCGAGCGATTGGGATGATAACAAAGTGGTCGCAAAGGTGACCGTACCGGTAAACCAAATGCAGACCCCGGTGGAAACCTTTACCATCGATATAGACGACCTGAACGACAATGGTGCTACCTTGGGCATGCTTTGGGAAAAAACATATGTAGGCGTGAAATTTGAGGTGCCGACTGATGCACAGGTCACCGCCTCCATCGACAGGGTCATGTCGGGTCCAGGGGCAGGCGACTATTATGCTGCTGCGGTATACTACATGAATGCCAACAAGGATATCAACAGGGCCAAGGAATGGATGGAGAAAGCGATGTCGATGACAGAAAAGCCCGCTTATTGGCAACTTCGCCAACAGTCGTTGATCTATGCCAAGGCCGGGGACAAGAAAGCAGCCATCGAAACCGCCAAAAAATCATTGGCCGCAGCGGAAACCGCAGGAAATATGGATTATGTGAAGATGAACAAGGATTCCCTAAAAGAATGGGGCGCTATGTAATCGACCAGTATATAACATAAAAAATCCTGGAAGGTCTCTTCCGGGATTTTTTTTGGTTCAAGGCCAATGTTGGTAACTCCCAATAATCAATCACTTCCTTATGGCGGAAAGGTCCATGGAAGCAATTTGAACCAAATTGGACCGAATCGACCAGGAAGTGATTCATCCGTCAGTGAATCCACATTCAAATTCGTTGGGCCAGCGCTACAGACAATAGATTGAATTGATTTCTAGGCCTTGATCGGTGGGTTTTTCAATAGACGGTCAAAACCTTCGAAAGCAATGGCCAAGAGGATTACGAGTCCCGATCCTATAAAATTAAGCCAGAGATAGCCCAACTTTTCCTGTCCTGAAGGATAGATATGAATGAGGTAGTAATAGATGACACAGACGATGAGCTGCGTGAGAATGGCAGCAAAGAACACCGCATTTCCCTTCACAAATTTGAAAAAGAATGCCAACAGAAAGATTCCGAGCACGTTCCCGTAAAAAATGGAACCTATGATGTTCACCAATTGGATCAAATTATCGAAGAGGTTGGCGATACAGGCAATGGAAATGGCAATGATGCCCCATAATAAGGTAAAACCCTTCGATGCCACCACATAATGTTTCTGGCTAAAATTTCCTTTTCGGTTTCGTTTGTACAGATCCAGGGCGGTAATGGTACCCAAGGGCATTGAGTTCCGAGGCGGTAGAGGACATGGCGGCCGATAATATCACGGCAAGCAATAAACCTATTAATCCTTTTGGCAGGTTGTGCAGAATAAAATGGATGAACACATAATCCTTGTCGTTGGTTTCGGCCGAGTCGTTGGCCTGCTTGATCATGGCCCGCGCGGCGGCACGACTTGACCGCTCTTTTTCGTTGATGTCGATGATATGCAATTTAGCCTCTTCCACCGCTGTATACTCCTTTAATCCAAGGGCAACGGAAAACTTGTTCTGGGCCATTTTTTTTTCCATTTCCAATTCCCTATGGTTCTGTTCCAAGAGCTGATAGGCTTCGGCATAAGGAGATTCCATAACCGCAGATGTCGCGGCCGGGTTAAAGTTCAAGGGCGATGCGTTGTACTGGTAGAAGACGAACACCATCACTCCCACCAAAAGGATAAAGAACTGCATGGGGATTTTCAAGACCCCGTTGAACACGAGACCGAGTTGGCTTTCCCGTCAACGACCTGCCCGTTAGGTATCGTTGTACCTGGCTCTGGTCGGTCCCGAAATAGGCCAAGCGCCAAAAATAGCCCTCCGGTAATGCCGCTCCAAAAGGTATATCGGCTCTTGGGATCGAAACTGAAATCCAAAATTTCGAGTTTGTTGCTTGCCCCGGCAATTTTTAGTGCTTTGGCAAAGGTGATGTCGGCGGGAGATAACCCAAAATGTAAAAAAAGGTGATGAACATTCCCGTCATGATCACGAACATCTGCTGTTTTTGTGTCATGCTAACCGCTTTGGTACCTCCGGAGACGGTATATATGATAACAAGAATTCCGATGATGATATTAAGGGTTCGCAGATCCCACCCCAAAACGGCCGACAAGATGATGGAAGGCGCAAAAATGGTGATGCCGGCGGCCAGTCCCCGCTGAATGAGGAACAGTACGGCAGCCAAGGACCGGGTTTTAAGGTCGAAGCGGTTCTCTAGGAACTCATAGGCGGTATACACCTGTAATTTATGGTATAGGGGCACGAATACCATGCAGATGATGATCATGGCGATCGGAAGTCCAAAATAAAATTGAACGAATCCCATCCCATCATGAAAGGCTTGACCGGGCGTGGAAAGAAAGGTGATGGCACTGGCTTGGGTCGCCATTACCGAGAGTCCTATCGTCCACCACTTGGCATCCTTGCCACCACCAACATAGTCTTCAACATTTTGTCTGCCCCTGGTTTTCCAGACTCCATAAGTTACAATAAACAAAAGTGTTCCCGATAGTATGATCCAATCCAGTGCTCCCATTTAGGTAAAGGCTGTCATTAGATAACTGAACATCAGAACGTAGAGAACGTTGAGGATCACGACCAGGGTATACATTCTTTTCCAAACAAATTTTTCTTCCATGTCAGCCTTTTACGTTGTCGCGCTTTAAAGTGCTCTCTTTACCAATGGAAAGCATATTGGCAAATAATTTATAGGCACCGGGAACACCTGCCGGGAGCTCTCTAAAAAAACTGAGTCCGGTGTAAATATAGTTGCCTTTGCCATACGGTGCAATTAAAAGACTGCCATCAAGCATTTGTTCGCCCTCGTCTTTCATCGATAGGATGGGGGTGAAGTGCGCGTCCCACGCTTCCGGGAAATACAACCCCCTTTCCTGTACCCATCCGTTGAAGTCCTCTATCCCGATGGGATTCGGAAAATTGATCAGCGGATGATCTGGCGCCAGAATGGCCACTTGGGAATTTTCATCGGTAACACGGTCATTCGACAATGTCAGTGGATAGGGTGAGATACCCTCGAATTGTTTGTTCCATCTTCCTGCGGTGTTGTATTGTATGATAAGGTTACCACCATTTTTTACATAATCCAACAAATATTTTTGCTTGAACTGGAGGGCGTCGACCACATTGTAGGCCCTGATTCCCGTAACCACGGCATCATATCGATCCAACGAGCCTTCAGTGATCGTTTCCGGATCGATCAAATGCACATCATAGCCTATTTGCTCGAGACTGGTAGGGACATCATCGCCTGCACCCATGATATAGCCGATGTCCTTACCCATTTTTTGGATATCGAGCCGCACCACTTTTGCTTCGGAGGGCAGCAATACCGATTGTTTGGGAATGTGATCGTAATTGATTTCCACCAATTCCTTGGAGATTTCCTTACCATCGATACTGATGACGCTTCCGATTCTCGCTTCATCTTCGAAGTTGGGCGGGGTAACGGTAAAGGTCAATATTTGTTGGTCTCCATTTTTGGCAATGTTGAAGGGTTTTGACTTTAAATCTACCTGCCAGGCATCGGGAAGTTGCAGCTTCAGTTCGCCCTGGGCACCGTCTTTAAATGCTTTTACCGTAATTGGAATTTCTTTGGGGCGGCCATCCGAGAATATCATCACCTTATCTTTGAAACTCGCCGTCGCTTCCGGCAGGATGTCAAAAGGCTCATATAATTCGCCTTTATCGGGTTTGGCATAACGATAGACCACCGCTTTTTCCATAGCGATCGGGTAGCCATTGAAGGTAAGGTTGAATTTTGCGTTGAAGGCCCTTGGGGTCTCGGGTTTTCCGATCAAGTTCGGATCGTTGACTCTATACATGCCCAAACTCGCGGTTTCCATAAGCCAATAAGGGGCGGAATAGCCTATATTTTGGGGGATGGCGATGGAAGTTTCGAAAGATACATCGTCATTATCCTTTAGAGCCTTGCCTTGAAAAGCAATGTCGGTATTGTTGATCTCAACGGATTGCAACACAATATTTGCCTTGCTTCTATTGATGGCTTCCATTTTGATTTTCATCGTACTGCCCCCGAAGGTATAAGGGTCATCCGAAGACACTTCCAGATAGAGGCCACAGACGGCTGCAACGATGTTTTCCAGTTCTTTTAACTTGATATTTTTCCAATGCCCGTCCGGCAGTGCGCTTAGGACTTGGTGTGCTTTGATCAATTCAGGTAAATGTTGCTGTGGATTTTTAAAATCGAAATTGCGTTCAACGGCATATAGTATTTTGCCAACCGCTTCCCCGCCAGCAATCCTTGACCATGAAGTGTCGATCCCATCGAAAAGGTTATTTTTGTTTTTGGGCAGTTCTCCTTTTAGAAGTTCCAAATATTCATTTTCGCTGCCCCTGGAGGAAAGTCTGCCAAACCCCTGGCTCAAATGCTGGCTGCTTGCCAAAGCGGCGATTTCGTTGTTCGATGACCCCAACATGGGGTAAAATACGCCCACGTCAAAACCCAACATATTGGTTTTGTCCGCAGCATTGAACTTCTCTTCGCTACCATAGAACCACCACGAAGTATTGAAAAAGAGGCGTTTTGGTTGCCAGGTATTCAAATGGGCCAACTGATCTGGGTAGGCTTTAGGGTCATCGGCCAGATCGAAGGCGGCATAACTCAACATGGCAGAACTGGTGTGGTGCCCATGTGTACTGCCCGGTGATCGATGATCGAACCTATTGATGATGACATCTGGTTGGAACTCCCTGATGACGCGCACCACGTCGGACAAAACTTCTTCCCGATTCCAGATCTTCAAGGTTTCATCGGGATGTTTCGAATATCCAAAATCGATGGCCCTGGTAAAGAATTGTTGTCCCCCATCGATCCGTCGGGCACCGAGGAGTTCCTGGGTACGCAGTACCCCCAATAATTCCCTAATTTCCGTGCCGATCAAATTTTGACCGCCATCACCACGCGTTATCGACAAATATGCCGTTTCTGCCTTCAATTCGCTCGATAAATAGGAAATCAGTCGGGTATTTTCATCGTCTGGATGGGCAGCGATATAAAGTGCGGCACCCAAAAAGTTCAATTTTTGAACCGCATGATAAATATCCGATGGGGTTGACTTTTTCGGTTTTTGGGCCAAAATCGGAGAGCCAAATGTCAATAAGAGAGATAGATAGGAGAAGCAACGCGCGCATATGCTGATTTTAGTTGGCTTTCAAATATAACAAGATATGGGGGCCTAAACCCCGTTTTAGAACTTCTTTAACACTCCCTATAAGGCCTCCGTGCCTTCCATCACCTGCTCGTAAGTATTTATGCGAACGACGGCCTTTTGGAGCATTAAATTGTTGGGGTAGGTCATGATTTCCCCGTTCGGGCTTCTTAAGTGCACATGAAAGGCCTTAATGTCTTCGATGACGAATATAATTTCATCCGGATCAAGTTTATCAAGGATATCCTTATCCATGATTTTTATTTGATCGCCGATCTTGAAGGGAAATGAAAAGAAGAGGATGACCCCGGAGGTCACATTGCTCAAAATAGACCATTGGGCGAAAAGGGCCACACCGATCACGGCGAAGATCGAAGAAAAAAGCAACCCCAATTTTTCAAGATTCACGCCCCAGACAAATGTAAGTACCGCAACGCCCAAAAACGTGGTTACATAGGAGATGTATTTGGTAATCAAAATGGTCCTGGCTTCAACAATATCGCTCAATCTTCCAATTCTGCGAACGGCCTTGTTGCTGATGAACCTAAAAATAAGAAGTAGCACGACGGTGACCGCGGTCCAAAACAACTCGGTGGTGTGGGCTTCGATATATTGCTCCATGGGTTATAATCCTAAACTGTCGCGCAAAGATAAATATCCATTGCTATTTTGTTGCCAATACGGACTTTTAATTGTTTTGATTTTTTTTGCCGTTGAGGTCATTGCCGTGGCATTTGGGCCAAAACCACTTTTGAAGGATTCTGTCCAACCTTCAATGGAATAGGGAAAGGAAGCATTAAAATAGATCGTAAGATCCCTTTCGAGTTCGGGATAATTGATCTCATAAGCATACAGACCATTGTTTTGGGTCAATTTGGCATCGGCCTTGTAGGCTTTGAAGGTTTTATGGGATAGGCGGATATATTCGAAGGAGGGAACAATGTCAAGATTTCCGACCGGCAAGCTCTCTGGATCAAGCCGCAATTTGTTCCAGAGCTCATTTTCGAGCACCGTCTTTCCCAATTGTATTGTTTCATCGGCCTCCGTTTCGAAATAAGAATGGGACATCACCTCGAATTGATCTCGATTGTTGAGTTGGGCATAAACATGGCCGCACCACTCTTGACTTGAAAACGAGACCTTCAGTGCATGCCGGTCCTCATTTACCGGGTAAAAGCTGCTGGTCATTATCGAATAGGGATAGATTCCCGTAAGGTAATTTTTTGTGGTGTTCAATTTCAAGACCGGAATATTATCGGGGTGATTGCCATCTGCTTTTACCTGTTTATCGGCCAAGAAGGGTTCGGTCACAAAAATCAGTACCGCCTTGCCCTCCCGCATTTCCCCATATCGCGCTTGTTCCAGTTCATAGGACGTGATCTCGGCCTCTCCTGCATACCAATATGCCTTAAAAGCGTTGGAAAGGATTTTCTTGGAAACCGGTACTACCGGAGCGGCGATTTCGGTTGGCGCCGCGACCTCGGATTGCTCCATTTTCGGCACTTTCCTACAGGCGAGCATGGTGAGCAGGAATGCCAATAATACTGGGAATGCGGCTTTTTTGTAGAAGAAACGGACCATAGCAAAATTGTTTGGTGCAAAACTACCTAAAATCGATTATTTGGCCATATCCATTAACGTTTTATACACCAAATGGGTTGGAAATCCGACCACATTGGTATAGGAACCCCGAATCGCTTCTATACCTATCAAACCCATCCATTCCTGTATGCCATAAGCACCCGCCTTATCGAAAGGTTTAAAGTGTTCGATATAGTATCGTATTTCCGCATCCTCCAGTTTCCTGAATTTGACCTCGGTGATGTCATGTTTGGTGATTTGCTCGGTTGAAGTGGTAAAACAAACGGAAGTGATCACTTGATGCCAATGGCCAGAGAGGGTTTGGAGCATCTTAAAGGCGAGCGCTTCACTACCCGCTTTGGCATAGGATCTATTTTTGAACCAGACGACCGTATCCGAGGTGACCAAGATTTCGTTGTCGGCCAAGGTACCCTTGAATGCGGCGGCCTTTAATTGGGCCAAATAATCTGCAATCCCTTGGGCCTTCAAATTGGCCGGATAAACTTCATCGACCGCTTTAAGGCGTACCTCGAACGGGATGCCCATCTCCTCCAACAATTGCTGACGCCTGGGAGATCCTGAGGCCAGTACGATCCGATAATTTTTTAGTCGTTCCGAAAACATGGATTATCAGGCGTTTTGGGCATCAAAATTGCCGTACCAATCCCCACGCATTTTTAAAACCTGTTCGATCACATCACGAACACATTCGTCGCCCCCCTTTCTTTGGGAAACATATTTTGCGATCGACTTCACCTCGGCAACGGCGTCCTGGGGACAGGTGGGCATGCCTACCATCAGCATAGGGGGTATATCCGGAAGATCATCCCCCATATAAAGAACATTTTTCGGATCGATATCGTTCATATCCAAGAATTCCTTCAAGGGTTCTTCTTTATGGTGTGCCCCTAGATAAATATCGGTTACCCCCAATCCTTTCAATCGATTGCGGACCCCTTCATTGGTGCCTCCGGAGATGATGCAGACCTTGTACCCTTTATCCAAAGCTGTTTTGAGGGCATAACCGTCTTTAACGCTCATCTTTCTGAGCATTTCCCCTTCACTTGTGATCAACAAAGTGCCGTCGGTAAATACACCATCGACGTCAAATATAAAAGTGGTGATCTCTTTTAGGTAAACCTTATAGCTTTTTTCCAAGGGTTAATTTTTATTCAAGATTAAAGAAAAATGGCGAGAGAAAAAAAACCATTCTCGGAAGCGATATCCCCGTTTTCGAAATGATCGACCCTGATTTGCGAGGGGCATCGTTCATTCCAAGCCATGTTTTTGATTTTGAATCGATTTGCTGATCAATTCATAAATCGCGCCTCGTGTTCCGCCACCCAACAATTCGGCATGCAGCTGTAAAACCGAAAGATCGTGCCTGATGGCAGGGCCGGTTTGCATCAAAAGTGGGCTATCGTGTTCGATCTTTTTGGCGGTTTCAAGGATCAAGGGCTTCAACATGTCAAAGGATAGGCCGTTTTCTTCGCAGATTTGCTGGGCCAAAACATACATATGGTTCGTGAAATTGTTGGCGAAAACTGCCGCTAGATGAAGCTGTTTACGCTGGTCGGAATCGATTTCATAAACCTTGGTTGAAATGGAGGACGCCAAATGATGAAGTAGTTTTAAATCTTCTGGATTTTTAGCTTCAATGCAAATGGGCACCTTTCCAAAGTCGACCGCCCTTTCACTGCTAAAGGATTGCAAGGGATAGAATACCCCTCGCCGGTGATGGATTGAAAGTGCATTGACCGAAATGCCGCCTGATGTGTGAACGACCAAACCGGTACTGGTCTTTAAAAGTTGGGCTACCTCGGCAATCGCCCCGTCCGATACCGCAATGATAAACACATCGGCCTGTAGAATCCGGCCATCTCCGATCAAATGGGTGGCCGCACCATCAAAGCGCTTCAGCGAAGCGGATTGTCTTCCGATGACCTGCACCACTTTTGCAACAGTGCCCGAACGTAATGCATCGAACAAATGTTGGGCAACCCTACCAGTACCAATGATGACTACCTTCAGCATGCCCAAAAATACGATAAAATTTATGGGTCGACTTGGGAAACAATTAACAATTCCGTTTAACTTATTAAGCGGTGCCGACCAGCCTATAACTCATAAAAAGACCGTATTTTTGCATCTCGTAAAAGCAAATTGTCCTTAATGACAGCACTTTTTAAAAAGATTTTCTTCTCCACCCGTTTAATGGCGGTTTTGTTTTTGGTCTTCGCGACCGCCATGGCATTTGGCACATTCATCGAAAGCAAATACAGTACCGATACCGCTCGCATATGGATTTACAACGCCGCTTGGTTTGAGGCCATCATGGTCTTTTTTGTCATCAATTTTACTGGTAATATGTTCAGATACCGCCTTTTGAGATGGGAAAAATGGCCCGTATTGACACTGCACCTGTCATGGATATTGATCATTCTAGGGGCATTTGTCACCCGGTACATAAGCTTCGAAGGGATGATGCCCATTCGGGAGGGGAATACAGAAAAGGTTTTTTTTTCGGACAAGACCTATTTAACCGCCCATGTCGACGGTGAGATCAACGGCGAGCCAAGACGAAAAATTTTACAAAACAATCTGATCGTTACCCCAGAGGCCATCAAATCGAACCTTCCATGGAATTCCGACTACAACGGAAAGGACTTTGCCATTTCCTATGTCGACTTTATCAAAGGGGCCAAGGAAGGGGTGGTGCCTGACGAAAACGGTATGGAATTTCTGAAAATCGTGGAGGCTGGTGACGGTCAAAGGCATGACCATTACCTGGAGGTCGGTCAGGTGTCCAATATCCACAATGTGCTTTTCGCGCTCAACAAGCCTACCGATGGGGCCATCAATCTTTTCATCAACGACAGTACCTATCAAATCAAATCGGCTTTTGAAGGCAGTTTTCTTCGCATGGCCGATCAATTTCAGGGACAGTTGGTAAAGGATAGCCTGCAAAGCCTGCAATTAAGGTCGCTCTACAACACGGCCGGAATGCAGTTCGTAATTCCGGAGCCGCCCATAAAGGGGTCTTATGGTGTGGTGGAAGTTCCGAAAAACGAGCTTTCGGAGGCCACCCAGGATGCGTTGGTGGTTGAAGTGGCCGCTGGGGGAGAGGTGGTTCGGAAAAAGATATTGGGGGGAAAGGGCAGTACCAATTTCACCGATAAATTCACGGTAGGCGGCCTCGATTTTATGTTGGCCTATGGTTCCAAGGTCTATGAATTGCCTTTTGCCATCAAACTGAACGATTTTATCGCGGAAAAATATCCTGGCACCGAAAAAGGTTATGCCTCTTTTATGAGCAAGATCTCGGTGGAGGATGACCGGCCATTCGACTACGATATTTTTATGAACCATGTGCTCGATCATAAAGGATACCGTTTTTTCCAGTCGAGCTTCCATCCCGATGAAAAGGGGACGATTCTTTCTGTGAATCACGACCAGTGGGGCACTTGGATCACCTATATCGGTTATTTTTTATTGTATTTGGGACTGCTGGGCATTATGTTTTTCGGAAAGACGCGATTCAAAGACCTATCCAGTTCCTTGGACAAACTCAAAATCGAAGAAAAAGGCCTTGACCGCTGTTTTGATTTTAGGCTTTGTTTGGTCTGCTTCTTCCCAAGAACATACAGCGGATGATGGCCACGACCACAGTGCCATGCCCACCCAAACCCAGATAGATTCGTTGATCGATGCCTCCACGGTGGCAAAGGAACATGCTGCCAAATTTGGCAAATTGGTCATTCAGGATGAGGGAGGACGAATGAAGCCGATCAATACCTTTTCATCCGAATTGTTGCGAAAATTGAGTTTAAAGGACAAGTATAACGGTTTGAATTCGGATCAGGTGTTCCTTTCGATGATGATCAATCCGGCGATTTGGTACAATACCGAATTCATCGCTTTGGACAAAAAGGGAAAAAATGACAGTATCCGTAAAATCATCGGGGTGCCCGAGGGACAAAAATATGTGAAGGCGATCGACTTCTTCGACGCCCAAGGCAATTACAAATTGGAGCCCTATCTAAGGGATGCCACGGCCACGAACAACCCCAACCAGTTTCAGCAAGACTTCAAGGATGCCAACATACGTCTTAGTCTTTTGAACATGGCATTGGGCGGGGAAATAGTGAAGATCTTTCCCTTGCTCAACGACGAAAACAATAAATGGATCTCCGCAGTGGAATATAGGGGCGGGCAGTACCAAATTGCGGACTCCCTCTATGGCAATTTTGTGAAGAACGCGGTGCCCTATTATTTAATGTCGCTTCAGCAGGCCCAGCAGACCGGGGACTATGCCGAAGCGGACAAATTGTTACAGGCCTTCCAACAAAATCAAAAGAACCATGGGAGCGAGGTGCTGCCGTCCGAACAAAAAGTGAATACCGAAGTGATCTATAACAAGTTGAACATTTTCAACGGCATTTATAAGTACTATGCACTCTCGGGAATATTCATGTTTTTCGTCCTCGTTTTTCAAATCTTTCGCGACCGTGAAATCTGGAAGGTCGCCACGTATTTTTTGAAGGGCACCATCATCGTTTTGTTTCTTTGGCATACTGCCGGATTGGTACTGCGCTGGTATATATCAGGACATGCGCCCTGGAGTGATGCCTATGAGAGTATCCTTTATGTAGCTTGGGCTACCATGGCCATGGGGCTTTCTTTGGGCCGAAAGAGCGATATGACCATCGCGGCCACCGCATTTGTGAGCGCCATGCTACTCTGGATCGCCCATCAAAGTTGGGTAGACCCCTCTATCGGAAACCTGGTGCCGGTTCTTGACAGTTATTGGTTGATGATCCATGTGGCCGTAATCGTCGGTAGCTATGGACCCTTGACCGTAGGCATGATATTAGGTTTGGTTTCCTTGATCCTCATCATTTTGACGAACAAAAAGAACAAGCTAAGGATGGAAATGAGCTTAAGGGAATTGACCATCATCAATGAGGTTACCTTAACGGTAGGTTTGATCATGCTCACCATAGGCAATTTTCTGGGAGGCCAATGGGCGAATGAAAGCTGGGGCCGCTATTGGGGCTGGGACCCTAAGGAAACATGGGCCTTGATTTCCATCATGGTCTATGCCTTTGTCATCCATACCCGACTGGTACCGGGCCTAAGGGGCAAATGGACGTTTAGTTTCTTGAGCGTTGTGGCATTCGGCAGCATCATGATGACCTATTTCGGCGTAAACTACTATCTGGTGGGCCTGCATAGTTATGGGCAAAGCGGTGCGGCCGCGATAACGCCCAATTATATTTGGTACATCGCCTTGGGGGTGATGCTCCTGGGGGCCATAAGTTATTGGCGATACCGCGCCAATTATCTTAAATAACCCCATTTTGGCCATGGTGTGAAATCACCGACCGCCATTGGCCCTTAGGTCGGCCAGGCATTCTCCATCCAAAGAAGGTACTGAACCCCCGCTAAGGGCATTCAATAATCCTTCACCGGTTTCCGCGGTCCAATACATCAAACAGCTATCGTCTGTACAGTGACGACCATTTGGCACGTCCTGATGGGGATTCTGCATGGAGGAACCGGTATTGACCAGACCCAATAAATGACCGAATTCATGGTTCAATACCACCGATTCCAAGGTTGTTGTACTCGGTCCTAACGGCTGTCCGCCAAAAGATTGGATCGTTTCTTCAAACATCACAAAGGAGGTATTGCGATAGGCCACCCCCAAGACCGATCCGTTTTCGGTGTTCTCCGAGTACTCACCGTCGATGTAGAGTCCGAATACGGCGATTTCCCCATCTTGGTTGTACAAAGTGCGTATCTCATCTTCCAAATTGCGGATATCGGTTATCGAATACACCGCCTGTTGGGGTGAGGCTATGGATTTCAATTGAATTTGAACGCCGTTGGGCTTGTTCAATCGGTCGTTCAAAAACGTTTCGAAATTCTCGATTGCACCGGCATTTGGCCGTAGTCCCTCCACATAAAAAATCTCGAAGGAAATAGCTTTAAAAGCAGTATCCGATAAGAGGTCGTTCGAGGATTCGCCGACCGATTTTCTATTTGCGGAAACATCCATGGTCACGGGGTTCCCGTTTTCATCGATAAGGGTCGTTTCATTACCGCTATCCTTTGAACAAGAAAAGAACATTGTCAGCGTAAGTGCTGAAAAAAAAATTTTAATCGGAGACATCAAAGTTGCTATTTAAGTGTTCTTATGTAACTCGAACGGGGCTTCATCGAGTTTAGTATGAAAAGCACCTTTAATATTGGTCAGAAATGCTTTCCCCTGTAGGCAATACAGTTGCTGATTACCGAAAGGGGATCTCCTATTTTTTTGCATCTTTGTGGAACCCCTGATTCGGAATTATAGGTACCAGGGCGGTTCTGGGTTCCATGACTTGGAGGGAAAGCCGAACAGCAGTTTTCAACCTGTGACATTTTTTTCGAGAATATAATTCCATTGCAATGTGCGCTCAAAAAATCAATCCACTTAAAAAAATATGGGACACCTCGCTGGAGGCCCTTTCAGGTAAGGAAACCGATTTTACGGCCATAAGTATCCGCAGGGCGATTTTTTTACTGGCCATTCCCATGATTCTGGAAATGATGATGGAATCGATCTTCGCTTTGGTCGATATCGCCTATGTTTCACAGGTAAGCGTTAATGCGGTCGCAACCATTGGCCTAACAGAATCGGTAATCACCTTGGTCTATGCTTTCGCCATTGGGTTAAGTATGGCGGCAACGGCGGTTGTGGCAAGACGGATAGGGGAGAAAGATCTCAAAGCTGCAGGACAGGCCGCGGTCCAGGCCATTTTTCTCGGGGTGGCATTGGCAGTTTTTTTGGGAATCTTGGGTTTTTTGTTTGCAGAGGAAGTATTGCAATTAATGGGGGCTGAAAACGATCTGATCCTTGAAGGCCATGGATACACCCAGCTGATGTTCGGTGGAAATATCACCATTGTATTGCTTTTTCTCATCAATGCTATTTTTAGGGGAGCCGGGGATGCATCGATGGCCATGTGGACCCTCGTACTTTCGAACGGACTCAATATAATCCTAGATCCGATCTTCATTTTTGGATGGGGCCCGGTACCTGAATATGGTGTGATGGGTGCCGCAATAGCCACCAATATCGGGAGGGGAACTGCGGTTGTTTTTCAACTTTGCATCCTCTTTTTTGGCTGGAGCCGAATCAAAATAGGATGGAACGACCTTGTAATCCGATTAGGGGTGATGTGGAACCTGATCAAAGTTTCATCGGGTGGAATCGCCCAATTCCTCATCGGCACTTCCAGTTGGGTTTTCCTGATGCGATTGATGTCGGAGTTCGGGAGCGAGGCGCTCGCAGGCTACACCATTGCCATACGCGTAATCCTGTTCACCTTAATGCCCTCTTGGGGCATGAGCAATGCCGCCGCGACCTTGGTGGGCCAGAATCTGGGGGCCAACCAGCCCGAAAGAGCTGAAATTTCCGTATGGAAAACGGGCAAATACAACGCATATTTCATGGTCACGGTATCTTTGGCATATCTGTTTTTTGCCAAAGAAATCATCACTTGGTTCAATACAAACCCAATGGTGATCGAGAATGGAAGTTTGTGCCTTCAAATATTGGCGGGCGGGTACATGTTTTATGCCTATGGGATGGTATTGACCCAAGCCTTCAATGGGGCCGGGGACACGGGAACGCCTACCAAAATCAATTTGATTGCCTTCTGGCTATTTCAGCTGCCCCTGGCTTATTTCGCATCGATGACCCTGGGGCTGGGGCCGATTGGAATTTTTGTCGCGATAACCTTGGCGGAGGTTTTGTTGGCCGGAATTTCAATCGTATGGTTCAAAAAAGGGAATTGGAAAAAAGTGATGGTATAGGCCTATTTTTGTAACTTAGGCGCTTCTCAAAAGAATATAGGATGGACCGGCATAAAAAAGGCTTGAATACGATTTGCACCCATGTGGGGGAGTTGGAAGATTTGGTTTACAAAGGGGCGGTTTCCCCGCTCTATATGGGTACTTCCTATGCTTTCGAGGATGTTGATTTGAAAAGGTATCCACGTTATTTCAATACCCCCAACCAAGAAGCGCTTTGCATCAAGATCGCCGCACTGGAACATGCCGAAGCAGCGCTGATCTTCGGCAGTGGCATGGCGGCGGTAAGTACGGCCTTGATGGCCTTTTTGCAAGCTGGAGACCATATTGTATTGCAAAAAACGCTGTATGGCGGCACCTACAATTTGGTGACGGAAGAATTTAACAAGTTCGGCATTATCCTATTCCTTTACCGATGGTTTGGGGGCTGCCGATTTTGAGGAGAAAATACAAAAAAACACCAAGGTCATTTATATCGAGACCCCTTCCAACCCCTTGTTGACCATCACCGATTTAAAGGCCGTGGCCAAGGTGGCAAAAAAATATGGACTGGTATCGATGATCGACAACACTTTTGCCAGTCCGGTGAACCAGAACCCCATCGATTTTGGCATTGATGTGGTCATCCATAGTGCTACCAAGTATATGGGCGGGCATTCCGATATCTGTGCAGGCGCCGTGGCTTCCAGTGAAGTGAACATGAAACGCATTTTTGATCTGGCCAAGAATTTTGGCGGAAGCCTCAGCGATTATACCGTATGGCTCCTGGAGCGCAGCATGAAAACCATGGGCATCCGGGTAAAGGCCCAAAATGAAAATGCACAGCGGATGGCCGAATTTTTATACCGGCACAAGGATATCCAAAAGGTCTATTATCCTGGATTGAAAAGCCATCCGGATCATGAACTGGCCAAAGCACAAATGAAAGGTTTTGGCGGCATGCTGTCTTTCGAACTCGACGAATCCCTTGATGCCACCCAATTTCAAAAACACCTCAAACTGATCAAATCAACTATGAGCTTGGCCGGTGTGGAAAGTACGGTTCTTTCCCCTAAGAAGACCTCCCATTCCCTTTTGACTCCCGAAGAACGTCGGAGACAGGGCATTGTTGATGGCCTGATTCGTTTTTCCGTGGGGATTGAGGAATCGGAAGACTTGATGGCCGACATTGAACAGGCTCTGGAGAAGATCCGTTCAAAAAAAGTGGCTGCAAGCCATTGACGTCCCAAAACCGAAATGCGCAGAATTTGTGCAAGTAACCAAAAACCCCTGCGCGCAGGGGTAAAAGGGCGTACAAAAGCAATATGATCAATAACCAACGTTTTTAGTAATAATCCAGAATGAAATTAGATATTTTAGTATTTGGCGCCCATCCCGACGATGCGGAATTGGGTGCGGGCGCGACCATCGCCAAAGCGGTTGACCAAGGCAAGAAAGTAGGCATTGTAGATTTGACCAGGGGAGAACTCGGTACCAGGGGCACCGCTGAAATAAGAGACCAAGAGTCAGAGGAAGCCGCAAAGATCCTGGGCGTCCTCTTTCGTTCGAATTTGGAATTCGCGGATGGGTTCTTTACCAATGACAAAAACCACCAGCTCGAGGTAATCAAGATGATTCGAAAATACAGGCCTGAAATCGTACTTTGCAACGCGGTCGAAGACCGGCACATCGACCATGCCAAGGGGAGTAAATTGGTGAGCGACTCCTGTTTTTTGAGCGGTTTGGTAAAAATTGACACAAAATTTGAAGGGGACGATCAATGGCAAGAGCCATGGCGCCCCAAACAGGTATACCATTTCATACAATGGAAAAACCTAAACCCTGATTTTGTGGTCGATGTAACTGGATATATTGAAACAAAGACCGCAGCCATTATGGCCTATCGATCACAATTTTATGATCCAAAAAGCAAGGAGCCAGAAACCCCGATCAGCAGCAAAAACTTCATCGACAGCGTCACCTATCGAGCCAGGGATTTGGGCCGTATCGCAGGGGTTGCTCATGCAGAGGGATTTACCACCGAAAGGGTGGTTGCGGTGGATAGTCTGGATCAATTGATCTGATTTAACCTGCTTTTTGGTAACTGCTCTTCGCCTTGGGCACGGTAAAGTAGAAACAGCTTCCTTGCTGCGGTACGCTGTCGACCCAGATGGTGCCATTGTTTTTCTCTACCATTTCCTTACATAGGGAAAGTCCCAGTCCGGTACCTTTTTCATTGTTGGTGCCGTAGGTGGTGATATTGCTGTTTTTTGAGAAGATTTTATCCACGATCTCTTTGGGCATTCCAATTCCCGTATCACGGACCGCAATTTCCCAATGATCTGTCTTTTCCTGGGCTGCGACAGAAACCAGGCCATTCGCTTTGGTGAATTTAAGGGCATTGCTGATCAGGTTTCGGATCACGATATCGAGCTGATCGCCATCGACCCATGCCAAAGTATTGCTGGGAACATTGCTTACCAGTTTTATCGATTTTCCCTCTGCAATTTCAGATAATAGATTGAAATTGTCCTCCACGATGTTTTCCACAGGGATAACCGCCGGTCTTGTTACCGCTCCGTTCATCTGTGATTGTCCCCAAGTGAGGAGATTGTTCAATGTGAACGAGATATGATCTATGTCGTGTCCCAGCTTTGGGATGAAATCTATGAACTCCTCTTTTCCCATTTCACCATTTCTAAAAAGATCCAAAAGGCCCTGAAAGGCACCGATAGGTCCACGCAGGTCATGGGCGATGATCGAAAACAGCTTATCCTTGGTTTCATTGAGTGCTGTGAGCTCCAACTCGTTCTCTTCCAAATCTTTCGTTTTGGCCTTTAATTCCGCATTGAGATTCTTTTGGATTTTTTCACTTCGATGTACCAAAAAGGTGACCGTGACAAAAATCAGTAAAATGGCGAGTGCCGCGTTCACGTAAGATCGTTGGGTAGCCAACTGTTTTTCATTCTCTATGATAAGGTTTGCTTTCTGTCGCTCATGTTCGACCTTTGTTTTTAAAAGTGTCAGGCTTTTTTGATTTTCGCTTCTCGAAAGGGTATCCGAAAGTTGTTGATAAATTTCGTGATAGGAAAGGGCAGTGTCGTACTCGTTGTTCTTCTTGCTGATTTTGTAAAGCGTTTTTGCACACTTTTGTCGCCCTTCCAAAAAGTTGATACCGTTGGAAATATCGAAGGCTTTGAGCGCGTATCGCCTGGAAATGCTGTCCTGTTCCAATCCAAAATAGGCTTCTGCCATCCCGTTCAACAAATCGATTTCGCCTCGTTCGTCTTGCAATTGCTGATGCAGCAACTCGCTTTGATTGTACCAGAATAGGGCCCATTTGAATTTTTGCTGTTTGAGGTAAATCTTGCCCTTCACTTCATAAGCATATGCAAGCCAATCGGTTATGCCTTCTTTTTCGAAGGTGGCGATACTGGTATTGATGTTGAACATGGCATACTCCAATTTACCCATATCGGCATATAACGAGGCCATATTGCTGAAGGTTTCCGCAGAATTGACCTCTTGGTTGATTTCTTCATTGATCCGTTTAACGATCTTATAATATTCCAAGGCCTGTTCATAGTCTTTTTGAGAAGCGTAAAGACTGGCATATCTTCGTTCATGATGGATAGCATCCTCTTATTACCGATTTTTTGTGCCAATTCCACCCCTTCCAGATAGCCGTTCAAGGCATTTGCGTAATCCCCCATGTAGCCATATTCCCCGGATAAATTATTGAGTACCCTAAGCACCTGGTGTTCATTGTTGATACTTTTGGCGATCTTCAAAGATTCTTCGTAATTCGAAATGGCTTTTTTGAATTCCCCTTTGTCCGAATAATAGTCGCCGAGGTTCAGGAGCGCATAACTTTCGCCCGATTTGTAGGAAGCGTTCCTACTGTGTTTTAAGGCCTGTTCCGAAACCAAAAGGAGGCTGTCCGTATTATAGTAGCGTTGTGATTTGGCAAGTTTGTTCAACAAATCGATATACACGGTATCCTTAACATTAATGCCGGCTCCGGCACGAAGTTTGTCGATTTTTGACCGTACATCTTGCTCTTCGCTTGATTGGCCGTGCACCAACGCAGAGGCCATGAGTGTCAGTAACAGCAATCGCAATCGCAAAAGTGAGAAGGCCACTGTCTGTAGGAAGTAAGCAAAAAAACGTGATTTGACCCCGGCCATTGTTTGGTTTTGGATTAAAGACTAAAAATACCCCTAGCCTTCGACGCAGTATAATAATTGTTGTGAAAGGGCAATTTTTGTGTGTTTAAACGCCAAAATGACGTAGTTGGTCGATTTTCATCGGTTATTTGAATGGCCATTAAGCTGCGTCGCAACTTTACAAACGCGACCGTGAAATGTACTTTTTGGGATTCAAAATAAGACCTTAATTTATTTTGATAGATCATTCAAAAAAAATTATCTTTGGCACCCGTTAATATGGTGGTTGTAGCTCAGTTGGTTAGAGCGCTTGATTGTGGTTCAAGAGGTCGCCGGTTCGAGCCCGGTCTTCCACCCAATAACGAAAGCCCTGGCTTCTTCATTGAAGTTCAGGGCTTTATTTTTTAAGAATTTAAGTCTTGGAAACTTTATTTGGTCGCCTTATCCACCAATACCCTGTCTCTTCTGTTCGCTATTTCCCAAGCGGTGAGGAAAATAAGACGGGTTCTGTTTTGAAGTAGGTCATAGTTGATTTTGTCGGGGGTATCTCCCGGCCGATGATAGTCGTCATGGGTTCCGTTAAAATAGAATATGATGGGCACGTTGTTTTTGGCAAAATTGTAATGGTCGCTCCTATAATAAAACCGGTTCGGGTCGTTGACGTCGTTATAGGCGTAATCGAGTTCCAAGTGGGCATATTTGTCGTTCACTTCCTCCGAAAGGCGATGCAGCTCAGAACTCAATTTATCGGATCCTATCAAGTAAACATAGTTACGTCCTCCCTTTCTTTTGGGATCGATTCTCCCGATCATATCGATGTTGAGGTTGGCAACGGTTTGTTCCAATGGAAATATGGGATCTACATCGGTATAATATTGTGAACCCAACAGGCCCTTTTCCTCCCCGGTGACATGCAGCAATACAATCGAGCGTTTGGGTCCGTGACCTTCTGCCTCTGCCGCTTTAAACGCTTTGGCGATTTCCAGTAAAGCGACGGTTCCCGATCCGTCATCATCTGCCCCATTGTTGATTTGCCCGTTCGCAGTGATGCCAATATGGTCTAAGTGCGATGAGATAACCACATATTCGTTGGGCAGCTCGGCACCCTTTATCACTGCCACCACGTTTTCGGAGTTGATTTCCTGATTCTGGCTTTCAATGGCCATTTCCATTTTAAAATCAATGGTTTTGAGATCGGCATTCGAATCGATTTCAGGATATATCGCATTTGCCAGTGGGGTATCGACGTACACATTGAAAAATTGGAAATCTCCGGGAGTCTTTAGTTGCATCCTACCGTTGTCATTTTCATTCAACCAGTCGAAACGTGCCTTGAAACGGGAATAGTTCATCGGGTCGTAGTAGATCAAGCCTGCAGCCCCTTTATCAGCAGCGATGTTGATGCGTTTTTCAAGGGATTCGGACATATTGCTCCACATCGATTTTTCCTTGTTGCCAGAGATAACATATTGCCCATTTTTATCAAGTGGTTCGCCCAATTTTACCAAAACCAATTTGCCCTCTACATCCAAGCCTTCGTAGTCGCTATATAACGGATCTTCTATACCATAACCCAAATATACAATTTGCCCAAAGGAGGCTTTGATCGATTCGAAAGGTCAGGAAATCATCTCCTAGAACAAATTGTTCGCCGTTCAAGATCACTTCCCCCTTGGGGATTTGCCCAACTTCCAAGGGAACCTCCTGAAAATAATTCTGCCCGCCTTTAGCGGCCGGGATGCCCAATTTAATGTATTGTGATTTCAAGTATTCGACCGCTTTTTTTTGCCCGGGCTGACCCGTTTCCCTGCCTTCAAATTCGTCGGAGGCATAGGTATAAAGCTGTGCCTTCAGATTTTCTTCCTTTATGATCTCGGCATAGTGCATGGCACTTACTGGAACCGCTGGATCTTGTGCGGGTTCCGATGTGATTTGTTGGGAAGAATGGCAGCTTAGGGACAAGCCTAAAAAGAGCGATAAAAAGATTTTCATCGGTGTGGGAATTGATTGTCAAGATTCCACAAAAATAGTGAAATCGGAAAGGATAAGTTCGGTTGTTATCATAGTTTTGTGAAAGTCGGGTCCACCGGTTTTGGTTTACGCATTTATTTTAAAAGTGATTATGAGTTTTTCAGTATCTTGTCATTTATAAAAAAAATCGATAAAATGAAACAGCTGTTCAATGCTTCCCGAATATTGATTCCAATTTTATCGTGTGCCCTTTTTTTAGTGCAATGTAAATCTTCCAATGAAAAAAAAGCGGAAGCCGACCAACCGGAACAAATAATACAAGCGAAGTCGGATATCGATTCAAAAGACTTTGAAAAGGTCATTGATGGCGACTCGGTGCGATTATATACATTGACCAACAAAAATGGAATGACAATGACCATCACCAATTATGGCCAAAGGGTGGTCAGCCTCATGGTTCCCGATAAAAATGGAACGTTCGAAGATGTTGTTTTGGGGTATCGTACCCTTAAGGAATATACCGACAAGAAAAACTTCTATGGGGCCACGGTAGGCAGGTACGGTAATAGGATCGGGAATGCTAAATTCAGCATCGATGGCACTGAATATCCCTTGGCGGTCAACAACAACCAAAACCACCTGCATGGTGGTATCAAAGGATTTGAAAGTGTGGTTTGGAAAGTCGACGAACACAACGATCACCACATCGTTTTCAGCAGAACATCGCCTGATATGGAAGAAGGTTACCCCGGCAATCTGTCGGTGAAGGTAAGCTATGATCTGACCGATGCGAATGAATTGAAAATCGGTTATGAGGCAGAGACCGATAAACCAACTGTGGTGAACCTGACCCACCATTCTTTTTTCAATCTCAAAGGGGAGGGGAACGGCAATGTGAACGATCATATCGTTATGATCAATGCGGATGCCTATACCCCGGTTGACGAGGGATTGATCCCTACCGGAAAAATAGAGAAAGTTTCGGGCACCCCGTTCGACTTTAGAACGCCAAAATCGATTGGTAGGGATATTGCAATCGAAGATGAGCAATTACTAAAAGGCGGGGGCTATGACCATAATTTTGTGCTCAACAACGGCCCTAAAAACGCAGCAGGCTTGGTGTTGGCCGCAAAAGTCTTGGAGCCTTCCAGTGGCCGTACCATGGAGGTCTATACGGATGAACCGGGGGTGCAGTTCTATGGGGGCAACTTTATGGACGGATCTGAGCTAGGCAAAAGCGGGAAAGCCTATGTGAATAAAGGTGCCTTCTGTTTTGAAACCCAGCATTTTCCCGATTCTCCAAATAAGCCCAATTTTCCCAGTACCCTTTTGCGGCCCGGGGAAAAATACACCTCAACCTGCGTGTACAAATTTGGCACGGAATAACTGATGGATCAACACTAAACCCATACCATCATGAAAATTGAATGGCAAGGCATTATGCCTGCAGTGACCACAAAATTTACTTCGGATGATCAACTCGACTTGAAATTGTTCGGCACCAATATCAAAGCACAACTCAAAGCTGGGGTTCACGGAATAATCTTGGGCGGTTCCTTGGGAGAGGCAAGCACCTTGATGGCCGACGAAAAAAATATCCTGATCCGGGAAACACGTCGTTTGGTCAGATGGAAAGATCCCTGTGGTGATGACCATAGCCGAACAGGCCACCAAAATTGCCATTGAGGCGGCGCAAAGTGCCGAAAAGCATGGAGCGGACGCCCTAATGGTATTGCCTCCCGATGCGGTATAAATCGACCGACTCTGGAAACCATAACCTATTTTAAGGAAGTAGCCAAGAACAGCAATCTTCCGATTATGGTCTATAACAATCCCGTGGATTACAAAATTGAGGTGACCCCAGAGATGTTCGAACAACTTGTGGTACATGACAACATCGAGGCGGTAAAAGAATCGACCCGTGATATCACCAATATTGGAAGGCTGCGCAACCGTTTCGGAGAACGCTTGAAGATACTATGTGGCGTCGATACCTTGGCCCTGGAGAGCTTATTGATCGGAGCAGACGGATGGGTCGCCGGCTTGGTATGCGCCTTTCCCGCCGAAACCGTAGCCATCTATGAATTGGCCAAACAGGGCAGAACCGAAGAGGCCATTGCCTTATACCGATGGTTCCTGCCATTATTGGAACTCGATATCAGTCCACAATTGGTGCAGAATATCAAATTGGCGGAAGTTGCAACGGGTATTGGATCGGAATATGTAAGGCCCCCCAGACTTCCCTTATCCGGAGAAGAACGAAAAAGAGTGCTAGGCATTATCAACAAAGCGATGAAGTCACGGCCTAGCGTACCGGATTTTAAGTTACAGCAGATCGACTAGCACAACGCACAAAAGAGAAATGACTTATGGTAACAGGTAAAAATTATATTGGTTCGGAAATAAAAGCTACGGGAGACATCACGTATCGAACTTTCAATCCAATGCTGAATATTGCGAATGAGACCGTCTTTATAGAGGCCTCCGCTGAGGAAGTGCATGAAGCAGTGACTTTGGCCACAACCGCCTTTGACCGGTTTTCGGCCCTGACCGGAAAGCAGAGGGCGGCCTTTCTCAATGCGATTGCCGACGAAATTCTGGCACTTGACGACCATTTGATTCAGATGTACTGTTCTGAAACCGGACTACCAGAAGGCAGGGCAAAAGGGGAAAGGGGAAGAACCGTAGGGCAATTGCGATCTTTTGCCGAATTGGTTGAGGAAGGATCCTGGGTCGAGGCCACCATTGATAAAGGAATACCCGACCGCGTTCCGGCACCCAAGCCCGATTTGAGAAAAATGATGGTTCCTTTGGGACCGGTGGTCGTTTTTGGTTCGAGCAATTTCCCTTTTGCCTACTCGACGGCAGGGGGCGATACTGCCGCCGCTTTGGCCGCCGGCTGCCCTGTGATCGTAAAAAGCCACCCGATGCATGCGGGAACGAGCGAGCTGGTTGCCTCAGCAATCATCAAGGCGGCCAAACGCACCGAAATGCCCAACGGCGTTTTTTCAAATCTCAACAGCAGCGGTATAGCGGTAGGGGTTCAGTTGGTGAAACATCCACAGGTTAAAGCCGTCGGATTTACCGGTAGCATCAAAGGGGGAAGGGCCCTGTTCGACCTTGCCGCCCAAAGACCGGAACCTATTCCGGTTTTCGCGGAAATGGGCAGTATCAATCCCGTTGTGGCCTTGCCTTCGGCATTGCTTCAGCACGGTGATGATTGGGCAAGGCAATATGCTGCCTCGATAACCCTGGGCGCGGGACAATTTTGCACCAATCCAGGCCTGATCTTAGGGGTCAAAAGCACTTCGCTCGACAGCTTCATACGATCACTGGGTGCCGAAATTGAAAAATTGGAACCCAGTTGCATGCTGCATCCCAACATCCATGAAAACTATGAAAAGGGCAAGAGCGAACTCGCCAAGCAAGGCGGCGTAACCGTGGCGGCGAACTATGAAGCAACCGTTCCAGCCAATTTTGCAAAGCAGAAGGTGCTGACGGTAAACGGCTCTAATTTTTTAAAGAACCCGACCCTGCATAAGGAAGTCTTTGGTCCGTTTTCCATCGTCGTGCGATGCAGCGACCTGAGCGAACTCATCTCAATCGTGCAACAATTGGAAGGACAGTTGACAGGGACCATTTTGGGCAGTGCAGAAGAAGTAAAATCAAATTCAGCGCTTGTAACGGCCTTGCGGGGCAGGGTAGGCAGGATCATTTTCAATGGGGTGCCTACCGGGGTCGAAGTATGTCCGGCAATGCAGCATGGCGGACCTTATCCGGCCTCAACCGATAGCCGGTTCACTGCCGTAGGAATCCATTCCATAAAAAGATGGGTGCGTCCCGTAAGCTATCAGAATTGGCCGGATGCGCTGTTGCCGGATGCTTTAAAGAACGCGAATCCGTTGCAGATCTTAAGGCTGGTAAATAATATGGAGACCAAAGCCACCTTATGAAAATGCACTCAATAAGGATTCTTCAGCTTCATACGTTTGCCGTATTGCTCATATTATTTTTCAGTGTTGATACGCTGGCCCAACAGGAAATGGCATCGGCCCAACTCCAAATGATAATCGAAGATTATCAAGACCACAAGGGTTATGATCGAACACAATATCCCTTGGGCCTTCACACCAAAGCGTACCATCAGGCAGAAGCCGCCTATGCAAAGACTTTAAAGGCACGTTTGAATGAAATTGAAACGGCAAGATTACCGGAAACCGATAAAATATCTTGGGAACTCCTGAACTTTGTGCTACAAGACCAAATAGACTATTTTGTTTGGGAACGATACCTGAACCCTTTACTCTCCGATTCGGGTTTTCATAGCAGCCTGCCCTACATGGTGCGCCCTTTGAACAATTATCTGCAGACCAAGGAATATTTGAACAAAATAAAGGCGATTCCAGACTTTGTAGACCAACATTTTTTGAACCTGAGGGCGGGATTGAAAAAAGGGGTTTCACAGCCGCGCATTATTTTTGATGGATACGAAAGCTCGTATAATGATCATATCGTCGGTCGATATGAAGACAGCTATTTTTATACGCCCTTCAAAAACCTGCCGGAAAGCCTTACCGAGGATCAAAGAGATTCGGTATTGTCGGAGGCCAGAAAAGCAATTACCAGCATTGTCGTACCCCAATTTAAGAGGATAAAGACCTTTTTTGAAAACGAGTACTTGCCAAAAACGAGAACTTCTTTAGGGGTTTCCGAGACCCCTGAAGGAAAGGCCTACTACCAGAACAGAATCGATTATTATACCACCAGTAAGTTGTATACTGCAGAATCCATTCATGAAATTGGCCTAGCAGAGGTGGCCCGCATAAAAGCCGAAATGGAACAGATCATCAAGGCGCTGGATTTTAAGGGTAGCTTTGCCGAGTTTTTAAAGTTTTTAAGGGCCGATGAACAGTTTTATGCCAAAACACCGACAGAATTGCTAATGATCGCAAGGGATATGGCTAAACGGGCAGATGCCCAACTGCCCCGGTTTTTTAAGACCCTTCCCCGAAAACCCTATGGTGTGGCCCCGGTTCCGGACGCCATTGCACCAAAATATACAGGCGGAAGGTATGTCGGCACCGATAAAAACAGCACAGACCCTGGCTATTATTGGGTGAACACCTATGATCTTCCAAGCCGCACCTTATATACTTTACCAGCCCTTACGGTACATGAGGCAGTACCCGGCCATCATTTGCAGGGTGCTTTGAACCAGGAATTGGGCGACAGTATTCCCCAATTCAGGAAAAACCTGTATTTATCCGCCTATGGCGAAGGTTGGGGCCTGTATTGTGAATTCCTTGCCGAGGATATGGGCATGTACACCACCCCTTATGAACATTTTGGGCAATTGACCTATGAAATGTGGCGTGCTTGCAGGTTGGTGGTCGATACCGGAATTCACGCTTTGGGATGGACAAGGGAGCAGGTGGTCGCTTTTATGGCTTCCAACACCGCCTTATCGTTGCACGAGATCAATACCGAGACCGATCGTTATATTTCATGGCCCGGGCAAGCCCTATCTTATAAAATCGGGGAATTGAAAATTCGGGAACTCAGAAAGAAAGCGGCGAACGAATTGGGCAACAAATTCGATATCCGCGATTTCCATGAAGTGGTATTGGGTCAAGGCACCGTTACCCTGTCGATTTTGGAAGACCGGATCAACTCATACATTCAAAAAACAAAGAATGGGTCGTAATACCTTCGTTTGCATCGACGCACATACCTGTGGCAATCCGGTAAGGGTGGTGAGCAGTGGTGGTCCGACACTATCGGGCAATACCATGAGCGAAAAACGACAACATTTCCTTAGAGAATTCGATTGGATCCGAAAAGGGCTCATGTTCGAACCTCGTGGCCATGATATGATGAGCGGCAGTATTTTTTATCCCCCGAGCAATCCCATGAACGATTTTGGCATACTCTTTATTGAAACCAGTGGATGTCTGCCGATGTGCGGCCATGGCACGATCGGCGCCATCACCATTGGTATCGAAGAGGGCCTGCTGCATCCCAAAATCCCGGGAAAGGTGCGTATGGAAACCCCTGCAGGCCTGGTAATGGTCGAATACGAACAAACCGGCAAAAAAGTAGATTGGGTAAAGCTCACCAACGTTAAATCCTATCTTGCGGCCAGTGAATTGACCGTCCAAAGCAGTGTTTTGGGCAGCATTGAGGTTTGACGTTGCCTATGGCGGTAATTTTTATGCCATTGTGGATACACAGCCTAACTTTACGGGGATGCAAGACTATTCGGCCAGCGAGCTCATTCGTTTCAGCCAGGAAATCAGGGATAAGATCAATGAAAAATATCCAGATGAGTTCATCCATCCGGAAGACGCTACCATCAGGAACGTGAGCCATATCATGTGGACCGGCAAGACCATTTCACCCATGGCCACCGCCAGAAATGCGGTATTTTATGGGGATAAAGCTATCGATCGGTCTCCCTGTGGCACCGGTACCTCCGCACGCATGGCGCAATGGCATGCCAAAGGCAAACTAAAGGTCGGTGATCATTTTGTTCATGAAAGCATCATCGGATCCCAGTTCATAGGAAAAATCGAAGCGGTAAATCCCTTGGCAGGAAGACCGGCCATCATCCCGAGCATACAGGGATGGGCCAAGGTATATGGTTACAACACAATCATTATTGACGATGAAGATCCGTATGCTCATGGATTTCAAGTAATATAATATGGGAAAGAATATTGTCATCATAGGCGGGGGAATCGTAGGATTGAGCAGTGCCTATTATTTGCAGAAGGAAGGCCATCAGGTTACGGTCATCGATAAATCGGATATTAGTTGCGGGCGCTTCTTTCGTCAACGCAGGGTACATCACCCCAAGCCATATCATTCCCTTGGCATCGCCAGGAATGATTGCCAAGGGACTTAAATGGATGTTCAATTCCGCCAGTCCGTTTTATATGAAACCCAGATGGGATATCGATTTTTTTAAATGGGCGTGGTATTTTCATAGATCCTCCACGAAGGAAAAGGTGGAAAAGGCCATACCGGTAATCAAGGAAATCAATATCCTCAGCCGTGAACTGTTCGAAAGTATCAAGGCCTCCGGGGATCTGGGCGATTTTCAACTGGAACGAAGGGGCCTTCTCATGCTCTATAAAACCGATGCCGCCTTTGAACATGAAATGGAAGTGGCCAGAAAAGCCAGCTTTTTGGGCCTTGAGGTAACGGAACTCAATGCCGTCTCAACTCGCACAAATCGAACCCAACGTAAAGATCGATGCCAAAGGGGCCATACATTACGAATGTGACGGCCATACCACACCTACCGAATTTATGCCCAAAATGTTGGCTTACCTTAAAAAAGTGGGGGTGGAGGTCAAGACGAACGAAGAGGTATTGGATATTTCGTTTTCTGATAGGAAAATTAACGTTATAAAAACTTCCAAAGGGGATTATGCGGCCGATCAAGTGGTTCTGGCGGCCGGGTCGTGGAGCGGGACGCTTTCGAAGAAATTGAAAGTTGATTTACCGCTTCAGGCCGGCAAAGGCTATCGTATCAACGTGCAACGGCCTACAGGTATCGGTATGCCTGCCATTTTAATGGAATCTAAAATGGCGGTCACGCCCATGCAGGGATTTACACGTTTTGCCGGCACCATGGAATTTTCCGGTATCAACGACATCGTCAGGAAAGAACGGGTATTGGCCCTTGCCAAAGGTGCCCATAATTTTTATCCTGAACTTGAAATCAATCCGGAGGAAATCGACGATGCGAAAACCGGCCTGAGGCCGGTCTCGCCCGATGGCTTGCCTTATATCGGCAAATCAAAACTGTTCGATAACCTCACCTTTGCGACCGGACATGCCATGATGGGTTGGAGTTTGGGCCCCGCCACAGGAAAATTGGTTTCCGAAATCGTCGACGGCAGATCTACCTCAATGGACATTGCCGCATTTGATCCCGACCGGAAGTTTTAAACGCTAACAAGACGAATCCCCAACGATTTTCCATTCCCCGTCGATGCGTTTGAAAATGATCATAAAGGTGCCGTTGGCATCACCGACCTCGCGACTAAGAAAGTATTCGCCCATGACCCAATAGGCATTCGCGTCGATTTTGGTAATATTGGCAATTTTGAAATTCAGTTCACCCGTTTCCGCTGGAGACGGATAACCTTTTTTATAATTATCAAGGGTGGTCTGCCAGCCTTGGGTAATCTTTCCCCTACTGAAATAAGTCAAGGAATCCGATTTCCAATAGCCTTGCATAAATCCTTCCAAATCATGGTTAGACCAGGCTTTTTGCTGTTGTTCCAAAATCGTACGAATCGCAAGAACATCCTCTTTTTCGGAAGTTTGTTTGGTACAGGATGAAAGAGAGACCATTAAAAGGATGGCAAGCATGTTCTTCATAGGGATAAATTTAAAGGAAAGGTAAAAAAAACCATGAACAATTGGGTCAACCATCATTGATCCTCGTGGGAATTCTAAGTTTTGGGCCCCACCTTTTTAAGAACCACAGCTCAAACCATTTTTTGTTAGGGTCGTGGAAATGAACGAATTGTTTGTTATCTTGTTTAGCCCTCCATTTGAAAAAACAAGGTTAACCGAGCATATTATGAAAAGCCAACTACGCCACCTAATCAACAAAAATAAAATTGAAGAACAGCAGCATGTCGAACATCGGCAAGCCGAAATCGATAATCCCAAGACGCCGGCCAATAGGAGGGATTTTTTAAAAAGAACGGCCTTGGGAGGCATGGCATTGACCGGTTTAATGGGTTATTCGTTGGAAGACAATCTATCTCAGGCCACCAGCAAGGTGAACCGGAATTCTGCACCTTCCGAATTAAAAATAACCGATATGCGGTATGTGCTGACCAAGGTGATGGGCGGTACCGCAATCATTCGAATCGATACCAATCAGGGGATTTACGGACTTGGTGAAGTGCGGGATGCTGCCGATGTGCGCTATGCCCTGTTCTTGAAAAGTCGGATCTTGGGCCAAAACCCCTGCAATGTCGAAAAAATATTCAAAAGCATACGTCAATTTGGGGGAACCTCCCGTCAGGCAGGCGGCGTGTGCGCCGTTGAGATGGCCCTCTGGGACCTCTGTGGCAAGGCCTACAGTGTTCCTGCATGGCAATTGCTCGGAGGCAGATACCGCGATAAAATCAGGATTGTATGCCGATACCCCTGAGGCCGATTCCCCCGAAGAACAGAAAAGGCTGATCGAATTTCGTGTCAAGGAACAAGGGTATACCTGGCTAAAAATGGACGTCTCTATAGCCGAGCTGAAGGGCAAACCGGATACGGTGGTCAATGGGAAGTTTTGGGAAGACAAAAACGGAAACCTCTCCCAATGGGGCGATCAACGCAACTTTATGTCCTATGGGAACACCATGCACCCTTTTACCCAGGTACAGATCACCGAGAAGGGTTTGGAGGAATTGGCGCAGATCGTTGAGAATGTGCGCAATATGGTGGGATATGAAATTCCTTTATCTACCGACCATTACGGCCATTTCGATTTGAACAATTGCATCAGATTGGCAAAATCGCTTGAGAAATATCGCTTGGCCTGGTTCGAGGACATGGTTCCCTGGCAGTATACCGAACAATGGAAAACCATCACCGATGCCATCGAAACCCCGACCACTACGGGAGAGGATATTTACCTACTTAATGACTTCAAACCGCTGATCCATGATCGGGCGGTCGACATCATCCATCCCGATTTGGCTTCTTCGGGCGGACTTCTGGAAACGAAACGGATAGGGGATTATGCGGAAGAATTTGGCATCGCCATGGCTATGCACCAAGCGGGCACCCCGGTCTCGTTCATGGCCAGTGTTCATTGCTCGGCGGCCACGCAGAATTTCCTGGCGCTCGAGCACCATTCGGTAGATTTGCCATGGTGGGAAGACCTTGTAAGAACGGTAGGGGGCTTCAAGATGATCGATAAAGGCTTTGCCACCGTTCCGCTCATGGCACCAGGATTGGGCATAGAATTGAATGAAGAGGTTTTGAAACAACATATCGATCCTAGAGACAAGAGTTATTTTGCGCCAACGAAAGAATGGGACGAATTGCGGTCGCACGACCGTGTGTTCAGCTAGAGGGGGAAGTATTTACATGGGCCTTCACGAAAAGCCGAACCAATATCAGGGTTAATTTCCCAGAATGGGCAATGGGAGAATAAAAGTATATTTGTTACATCGCCATTTAAAACTGTTTTTATCACCACCTTAAACACAACTGTTATGCCTAAAAAAATACTCTTTTGCCTGTTCGGGATACTTTGTTGTTTTATACCCCGTGCACAGGGCGTCGCGGCATCTGCCGAATACATTAAAGAATTGACTTCGAACTGGCAAGGCGCACGTTTTGGGGATGGCAGGCCCATGGTTTCCGATGCCATTTTGAAACGATTGAAGAAGATTCAGATTGAAGAAGCTTGGGGATTTTTAAGGGGTGAGGGCTACCACAACCAGTATGAAGGCGGTTGGCAAATCGTACATCCCGATAGCATCATGACGGGCCGTGTCGTCACCGCCCAATACATGCCATTAAGGCCCGATTATCAAAGACTGGTGAAGCTCAAGGGGGGCAAGGAAAATCGGGATACCATAGGGGGAAGCAATTCTTGGCCCATAGAAATCCTTAAGCCTGGCGATGTATACGTAGCGGATGGCTATGGCCGGATCATCGACGGCACCTTGATCGGTTCTAACTTGGGGAATGCCATTTATACCAATTCCAAAAACGGGGTCATCTTCGATGGGGGAGTGAGAGACCTGGCAGGCCTGCTCGATATAAAAGGTTTCAATGGCTGGTTCCGTGGCGAAGACCCTTCATACCTTCAGGAAGAAATGTTGACCAGTATCAATACCCCAATTCGGATCGGCAGGGCAACGGTGCTCCCCGGCGACGTGGTGTTGGCCAATCGTCACGGGACCATCTTCATACCCGCCCATCTCGTCGATCGGTTGGTGCTGTCTTCCGAAGTGGTCGGACTTCGCGATCTCTTCGGTTTTCAAAGGCTCAGGGAAAAAAAATATACCCCGGGACAAATCGATACCCGATGGACCGATGCTATCAAGGCCGACTTCCGGGAATGGATCAACAAATACCCTGATGGCAAGTTGCCCATGGCCCGGAAAGAACTCGAAGACTATCTGAACGGCAACAAAGAATAATGAACGACTTAAAACCATACCTAATGAAATACGAACAACTGTTATGCCTATTGCTTTCCATTGGTTTTTTACAGCTGGTCTCCGCACAGAAAGGAGTTTCTGAAAGTGACCACGTGGCCGCAACGGTAAACGAGCTGTATACCGCAATGGTGGACCGAAACGGCCAAACCTTGCAAAAATTGACCTCGGAAAAACTGACCTATGGCCATTCCAGCGGTATTATGGAAGATAAGAAAGCGTTCATCAAGGAAATCGTTGATGGGCCCTATGACTATCTGACCATAACCCCGGAAGAACAGACCATTACCATCGCAGGAAAAAATGCGGTGGTAAGACACCGATTCAATGTGCAGGCCACCAATGATGGTGCACCGGCTTCCCTGACCTTGGGGGTGTTGATGGTATTCCAGAAGCAGGCCAAAACCTGGAAACTTTTGGCCAGACAGGGGTATAAGCTGTGACGGGTCGTTTTCGAATAAGGGCTTTTTATCTTGCCGATTGCCGAACTAATCCAATGCCGTTTTGAAAAAAATCAATATTTATTTCCTTGCCTTGGCCTTTGCGGCCGTATTGCTGCTCTTTATCTTGTTTTTGATCATCGGTGGCAATCTATCGAAGGCAGGTTTGCCCATTTTGGGCTTTTTTGCTGCTTTGGCTTTCGGGTTCAGCGGGTATCGACCGCTTAGGGGCTTGGTTTTCACCATCATGATCTTTGGTGGCGTTGCCCTATCGTTATACTATCCCAACCTGCTTTTGGAAGTCGGGGGATACCAACTTACGGGCCTTATCATACCTTTAATACAAATCATCATGTTCGGGATGGGTACGACCATGAGCCTCAAGGATTTCGCCTTGGTTTTTAAAACCCCTAAGGGTGTGATGATCGGGGTGTGTGCCCAGTTGACCATTATGCCCATCATTGGTTTTATTTTGGCCAAAATGAGCCATTTCCCTCCCGAGATTGCCGCTGGGATCGTGCTGATCGGTTGTTCCCCCAGCGGGGTCGCATCAAATGTCATGGCATATCTGGCCAATGCAAATATTGCCCTTTCAATCACCATAACCTCCATATCGACCCTATTGGCGCCTTTTATCACTCCGCTTCTGATGAAACTTTTGGCCGGGGAATTTATCGAAATTGAAGTCCTTGCCATGATGTGGAGCATCGTCAAAATGATATTGATCCCCATTGGGGCAGGATTGCTCTTTAACCATCTCCGTGGTAATGGGGCCAAGTGGCTCGACAGGGCCATGCCCATGGTTTCAATGCTCGCCATAGGGGTGATCATCGCGATCATCACCGCCGCGGGAAGGGACAGCCTCCTTGAAATTGGGGGTATTTTGATGCTGTTGGTTTTGGTCCATAATATATTTGGCTACACCATAGGATATTGGTTTGCACGACTTTTCAAGATGTCTGAGCGCGATTCCCGTACCATTGCAATCGAAGTGGGCATGCAAAATGGCGGCTTGGCTTCCGGAATAGCGAATTCTATCGGGAAAATAGCCACCATGGGCCTCGCCCCTGCGGTATTTGGGCCGCTGATGAACGTTACCGGCTCTATTCTTGCTTCCTATTGGCACGAAAGGCCAGTAAAAGCAGAGGCTGGGGCACAAATTGATGGGGAATTGACCAGCAATTGAAGATAAAAAAACTATTTTAGGGTATGTTTTGTCCACCTGCCCTGAAGTGGGTAAAACCAATGAAATTAAAAATCGGTTTTATATGAAAAGAGTAGTCACTTTTGGGGAAATTATGTTGCGTTTATCGCCCCCTGGATTTTTAAGGTTTTCCCAAACCGAGCGTTTTGATGTGGTATATGGGGGAGGGGAATCGAATGTTGCCGTCTCCCTGGCAAATTATGGCGTTCCCGTTGATTTTGTGACCCGGTTGCCCAAAAACGATCTTGGGGAATGTGCGATGATGGAAATGAGGAAGCGGGGCGTAGGGACTGATAAAATTATTTATGGAGGCCAACGCCTGGGCATTTACTTTCTTGAAACCGGTGCGGTAAGCCGAGGCAGCAAGGTCGTTTACGACCGTTCGCACTCGGCGATGGCCGAAATAAAACCTGGGATGATCGACTGGTCGAAGGTATTCGAGGGCGTCGGCTGGTTTCATTGGACGGGAATCACACCTGCCATTTCACAAGGTGCCGCAGATGTTTGTCTTGAAGCGGTAAAGGCCGCAAAAATGATGGGTTTGACGGTTTCGACCGATCTTAATTACCGTGCCAAACTATGGCAATATGGAGTTGCTCCGGAAAAGATCATGACCGAACTCACTTCATATTGCGACATCATTCTGGGAAATGAGGAAGACGCGGAAAAGCATTTTCATATCAAACCCGAAGGATTGGATATCACAACCCAAGGCCAATTGGTAAAAGCGGAGGCCTTCCTTTCGGTCTGCCAGCAAATGATGAAAAAATTCCCGAATGCCAAAAAAGTGATCACCACCTTGAGAGGGTCTATTTCTGCATCCCATAATAGCTGGGCCGGGGTGTTGTACAACGGCAAAAAAATGTACCAATCGCCTGAATACCAGATTACCGATATCGTTGATAGGGTAGGTGGGGGTGATGCCTTTATGGGCGGCCTGATCTATGGGTTGTTGAAATGGCCGGAGGAGGATCAAACCGCCCTTGATTTTGCGGTGGCTGCCTCTTGTCTCAAACATACCATTAAAGGGGATGCCAATTTGGTGACCGTTGACGAAGTGGAAAAATTAATGGGCGGCGATGCTTCCGGTAGGGTTTCCCGCTAAATGCTTGCCAATGACCGTGGTGCTGCATATTTAAAAACATTTCAATATCAATAATTAAATTCTAAAATAGAATGGCCCAATTTTCAAGAATCGAAGTGGCAATGGCCATGCGGGAATCCGGAATGGTGCCCCTTTTTTATCATCCCGATGTCGAATTGGGCAAAAAGGTGTTGAAAGCCTGCTACGATGGCGGGGCAAGGTTAATGGAGTTTACCGCCAGGGGCGATTTCGCCTTTGAGGTGTTTTTGGAACTCAATAAATATGCGCTGAAAACGCTTCCGGGAATGATGATGGGGGTGGGCTCCGTTACTGACGGGGGGGCCGCTTCGATGTTTTTGCAGATGGGAGCGAATTTTGTCGTCACTCCCTCTTTGAGGGACGATATCGCCATGGTTTGCAATCGCCGTAAGGTACTATGGTCGGCGGGATGTGGCTCATTGACCGAGATCAACAGGGCCGAGGAAATGGGCTGTGAAATCGTAAAATTGTTTCCAGGGGACACCTATGGCCCCGCTTTTGTTAAGGCGATACTGGGTCCTCAACCATGGACCAGCATTATGCCCACCGGGGGCGTAAGCACCGATGAGGCGAACCTTAAGGCTTGGTTCGATTCGGGTGTGATTTGTGTGGGCATGGGTTCGCAATTGATCAGCAAGGAAATACTCTCCCAACAAGATTTTGATGCCCTTGAACACCGCGTGGCAACCGCCTTGGCGACCATCCGAAAGTTGCGACCCTAAGCTGGGTTATCGGCCATTCCTTGGTTGATCCCGAATTCCAGTCCCCTGAGCTCCGCAAGTCCGCGCAACCTGCCTATAGCAGAGTATCCTGGATTTGTCTTTTTATGAAGGTCATCCAACATTTGGTGGCCGTGATCGGGCCTCATGGGAATCTCAAAATCGGTTCGTCCTATCTGCTTTCTCCGCTTCGATTCGATCAGTATTTTTTTGACCAGCGCGTACATCGGAACATCCCCCTCCAAATGGTTGGCCTCATAGAAATTTCCCGTGCCATCGCGCTGTGTACTTCTTAAATGTAAAAAGTGTACCCGGTCGGCAAATCGATCGAACATTTGCAGCAGATCATTGTCTGACCTAACCCCCAAAGAACCCGTGCAAAATGTTATGCCGTTGTGATGGGATTTTACCTGATCAAAAATATAGGCATAATCGGCTTCCGTTCCCATGATTCTGGGCAACCCCAAAATAGAAAAGGGAGGATCGTCGGGATGGATGCACAACCGTACCCCGTTTTGTTCGGCTACGGGCACCACCTCTTTCAAAAAATAGACCAAATGATTTCGCATATGCTTTTCCCCGATGCTTTCATAGGTATTCAATATCGCTTGGAACTTGCTTAAATCATAGCCTTTTTCAGGAACTGGATAGCCTTCGGAAGAACCTGGCAGACCTGCGATAATGGTTTTGACCAGTTCCCATTGGTCGGTATCCGATAATTTTTCAAAGTAAACTTCGGCCCTTGAAATTTGGGCTTTGTCATAATTTTTTTCCGCATTGGGTCGCTTCAGGATAAAAAGATCGAATGCAGCGAGAGCGTCTATTTCAAAGGCCAACGCCTTTGATCCATCCGCTACTTCAAAGTTCAAACTGGTACGCGTCCAATCCAAAACGGGCATAAAATTGTAGCAGACGACTTTGATACCGCAATGAGCCAGGTTGGCCAAACTTGTTTTGTAGTTTTTGATATGGGTTTGAAACGCCCCTTTTTGTGTTTTGATACTTTCATGGATGGGCAGCGACTCCACAACGCTCCATCGCAGCCCGTGGTCTTCGATCCGTTTTTTTCGTTCGGCAATCTCGTTGACCGGCCATACCTCCCCATTGGGTATATGGTGCAGGGCGGTCACGATTCCAGTCGCCCCGGCCTGTTTGATATCCTGTAGACTTACCGGATCAGTGGGGCCGTACCAGCGCCAGGTTTGTTCCATTCTCATCATGAAATATTTATAATCTGTTATACGCCACTGAAGGCGCTAAAGCCGCCATCGACGGGCAAAACGATTCCTGTTACGAATGTTGCGGCATCGCTACACAGAAAATGAATGGCCCCATTGAGTTCTTCGGCTTCTCCAAATCGCCCCATAGGGGTGTTTCTTATAATGGTCTGTCCACGATCGGTATACGAACCGTCGGGATTGGTCAATAGCGCCTTGTTTTGTTTGCCTATAAAAAAACCGGGAGCAATGGCATTGACCCGTATATGACCGCCGAATTTTGTGGCCATTTCCACAGCCATCCACCGGGTGAAATTTTCCATGGCCGCCTTGGAGGCGGAGTATCCAGCTACTCTGGTAATGGCACGGTCAACAGCCATGGAAGAATAGTTGATAATTACGCCCGACTGTTGTTCTGCCATGATTTTGCCAAAAATAAGAGAAGGGAGCACGGTGCCGTTTAAATTAAGATCTACCACCTTTTTAAAATCATCCATGGAAAGATCGAAAATGGTTTTATCCGGAGCAATGGTCGCTCCCGGAAGGTTACCACCGGCGATATTCAATAGAATATCAATACGTCCAAAATCGCGTCAGTATGGCATCTTTTACCGTAAGAAGGGAGGTTTCGGAAAGAATATCGGTCGAGTAGGATTCCGCGCGACCTCCAAGATTCGAGATTTCCTTTAAAAGCGGAGCAATGGCATCTTCGTTCCGGGAAAGCAAGGCCAATGCGACCCCGGCTTTCGCCAAACTTTTGGCAACACTGCCGGCGAGCGCACCACTTGCACCTGTAATGACGGCTACTTTGTGATCAAGCCCGAACATACGTTTTTTGGGTTTTATGAATGTCCAAGATAAAACAATATCCCAATAATATATAATCACGTTGCAAGAGGTTAATGTTGTGCTCAAAAAAACCCTTACATTTATAAAAACAGTAAAAATATTTTGCAGGATGCAAATCTATAAATACGAAAAAGGGGCCATCATTTATAAAGAAAACAAATATTACAAACTTGCTGTAAAAGATTGGGACGCCTTTATCAACCGAAAAAACCTGTATGAAGCCCTCTTGCAAGATCTTGATAGCGCAACGGTGCTTCAAGATGATGTGTTGCCAAAGATTGACCTGCCCCCGATCGGAACCCAGGAAATATGGGCATCGGGGGTAACCTATATGCGCAGTAAACAGGCCAGGATGGAGGAGTCCAAAAAAGCTGGGGGCGGCAGTTTCTATGATAAGGTCTACGATGCCGAACGCCCGGAACTTTTTTTTAAGGCCACCCCACATAGAACGGTCGGAAATGGGGGTACGGTTCGTATCAGGAGGGATTCTCAATGGAACGTCCCCGAACCGGAACTCACTCTCTTTATTTGTTCGGAAGGGACCATTGAGGGGTATACCATCGGCAATGACATGAGTTCGAGAAGTATTGAAGGTGAAAATCCGCTGTATCTCCCCCAAGCCAAGACCTATGAGGGATGTGCTGCCTTGGGCCCGTGCATTTATGTACCCCAGCGGCCAATCGCGCCGAATGCCAAAATCAAGCTTGTCATCAATCGGCATGGCAAGGCGGTTTTCACGGGGGAAATCGGCATTGATCAAATGAAAAGAAAACACACCGAATTGGTGGCATTTTTGTTCCGTGAGTGCGATTTTCCCAAGGGCTGTTTTCTGATGACCGGTACCGGGATCGTGCCACCCGATGATTTCAGCCTGGCAATGGGCGACGAGGTACGCATCAGCATAGACCATATTGGTACCTTGGTGAATGTGGTAGGTTAAAAAAATTATTGAGGCCCTCTAAAAAGTTTATCGAATGCCGAAATATCTCTTCGTTCTTCTTTTGTTGTGGTTCCCACTGAAAGACGGGAACCGGGAAGCCGTACAACCCAATATCGTGTTCATTTTTGCCGATGACATGACCTATGCGGCCATCAACGCTTTGGGCAATACCGAAATCAACACGCCGAACCTCGACCGATTGGTACATGGGGGTACCACTTTTACCCATGCCTTCAACATGGGCGGATGGAACGGGGCGATCTGCGTGGCTTCAAGGGCCATGATCATTTCCGGAAGGAGTCTATGGGAAGCCAGCCAATTTCGCAAGGGATGGATCACGGGGGCGGATACCGACAAAAGCTGGGGCAAATTGATGGAATCTGCCGGTTATGATACGTTTATGACCGGAAAGTGGCATATCGATGCCAGCGCAGCAGCAATATTTCAAAATGCGGTCCATGTGAGGCCGGGGATGCCCGGAGATGCCTGGAATGAAAATCCCGGCATCGAACGGAAAATAATGGAGGCCTCCTCCAAAAATATCCCGTTGAAAGATATCATGCCCCTGGGATACAACCGGCCATTGGATGAAAACGACACCCTGTGGTCTGCTTCCGACACCTCCATGGGCGGTTATTGGGAAGGGGGAAGGCACTGGAGCGAAGTGCTCAAGGAAGATGCCCTTGGTTTTCTTGAACGATCTACAAAAAAGGAAAAGCCTTTTTTTATGTACCTCGCCTTCAATGCCCCGCATGACCCCAGACAGGCGCCTCAGGAATATCTGGATCAATATCCCATTGACCGAATAAGCCTTCCGACAAGCTGGCTGCCGGATTACCCTTTTAAGGATAGCATTGGAAATGGCCCTGATTTAAGGGACGAAGCCTTGGCGCCTTTTCCGCGTACGGCATATGCCATCAAAAAGCATACGCAGGAATATTATGCTTTGATCACCCATATGGATCGGCAAATAGGCGTAATTCTCAACAAATTGGATACCAATGATGGCTTGAAAAACACCTTTGTGATCTTTACGGCCGATCACGGAATTGCCATGGGCCGGCATGGATTGATGGGGAAACAATCCCTATTCGACCATAGTGTTCGGGTGCCCTTCATGATCATGGGTCCAGACATCCCAAAGGGAAAAAAAATAATGGAACCCATTTATCTCCAGGATGCCATGGCGACCAGTCTGGAACTGGCAGGTATAGTAAAACCCGATTATGTATTTTTCAACAGTTTGATCGATCTGGCGAAAGGAAAACAACAAAAAAGCCATTACGGGGCGATATATGGCGCCTATACAGATACCCAAAGAATGATCCGAAAAAATGGGTTTAAGTTGATTGTTTATACTAAATTGAAGAAATTATTGCTTTTTGATCTAACAAAGGACCCGGAAGAACAAAATGATTTGGCTTCCCGTTCGGCCTACCATATGAAGGTCGATTCCCTGTTCAAGGATTTATTGAAGCTACAGCAACAGTTCAAAGATACCGTTGACATCGCAAGCATCCATCCAATTAAATGAAGGCCTAACAGAAAATAACATGAAAAAACTATCGAATCCTCCAGTGAAGTCGTCCCGTTCAAAGCCATTGCTTACCCGAAGATCGTTTATTGCCAAATCGGTTCTTACCGCAGGCGCCATTAGCATCATCCCTCGACACGTCATGGGCATGGGATATATTGCCCCCAGTGATAGGATCAACCTGGGTTTTATCGGGTTGGGCAGGCAAAACAGTGGTTTGGCCAATCGGTTCGTATCGAGTACGGCTGCCCAAATCGTGGCAGGAAGTGATGTGTGGACCACAAAAATGGATTGGTTCAAAAATCATGTGCAGGGCCTATATGCCGAAAAACGACAGACAGAAACGTTCAACGGTGTAAACATGTATGGTGACTATAAGGAACTGCTGACCAATACAGACATAGATGCAGTGGTCATCGCAGCCCCAGACCATTGGCATGCCATCATGGCGATTGACGCGCTCAATAGTGGAAAGGACGTGTATCTCGAGAAACCCCTGACGCATAGGATTGCCGAAGGTGTCGATTTGGTGAAGACCGTTCGGCGAACCGGAAAAATATTGCAAACAGGAAGTATGCAAAGGTCTTGGGAAAATTTCAGAAGGGCCTGTGAATTGGTCAGAAATGGATATTTGGGCGAAATCACCAAGATACTGGTCAACGTAGGTGATCCGGCAATCGATTATAATCTTCAGGCAGAAGCCTTGCCCAAAGAAATCGATTGGAACCATTGGTGCGGTCCGGCACCCCTGTTGGCCTACAACCATCGATTGGCCCCCTCGAGCAATGATATCGATTTTTGGCCCGATTGGAGGAAATTCAAGGAAACGGGAGGCGGCATCCTATGTGATTGGGGCGCCCATATGTTCGATATTGTGCAATGGGCACTGGATATGGACCGTTCCGGCCCGGTGCGATATATTCCACCAACCGACAGGAATGCGGTTCGAGGCCTTAGAATGTTCTATGAAAACGGGATAGAAATGGTTCACGAAGATTTCGACCGGGGATGGGGCGTTCGCTTTATTGGTTCGGAAGGTACTATGGATATCAGCAGAAGTTATTTGGAAACCAACCCCGAGGGCATTCTGACGGCGACCTTGAAGGACTCGGATACACGACTATACAATTCCAATGATAACCACTACCAAGATTGGCTCGATGCCATAAAAAACGTAACCGATCCGATTTGTGATGTAGAAACCGGGCATCGGTCCGCAACCATTTGTAATATTGCCAATATTGCCTATCAATTGGGCCGAAACTTGGAATGGGATCCCAAGGAAGAACACTTCAAGGGCGATGCCCAGGCGAATGCGCTGCGCAAACGTGAAAATCGAAACTATTGATCTCTAAGCATTTCAAGACCTTTGCTTGCCATCTGTTATTTTTTGTTGTTGAGACTCAGCACCAGTTTGCCATAATAGGCAACGACCAAAAAACAGATCAATGTGAGGAAAAATGAAAATCGTATTTCAGCAACGCCTAAAAACTGAACGTCGGAATAGCCCGCACCCCCAAAATCGAGGATAAAGCCTTGCAAAGGGGGCATTGCGGCACCTCCCACAATCGCCATGACCAAAAATGCCGCACCAAATTTGGCATCTTCCCCCTGACCCCGCAAGGAGATCCCATATATGGTAGGAAACATGATCGACATAAAAAAGGAAGTGGCGATCAGGGAATATATACCCAACATCCCAGGTAAGAATATGGCCCCCAAAATAGTGATCATCCCCCCGAAAGAGAATACCATCAACAATCTGCCCGCATCGATGCGCCGCAGCATGGCGGTGCCGACCGTTCTACCTGTCAAGAATACAACGTAGCCTGCGAGGCCATACCACACGGCAGACTGACTGTCAATGCCAAGGGTTTCAGCATATTGGTACACGTAGGTCCAGCACATGATCTGCGCCCCAACATAAAACATCTGGGCGACCACGCCCATCACGAATTTGGGTTGGGACCACAAACGTTTCACCGAGGCGAAGAAGCTCACCTTCGCTTCCTGATCTTTGTTCTGTGGCATCTTCACGATACTGACCAATACAAAAAATAAAATGAGCGATAACCCGAGTATCACGTAGGAATCCCGAATCACGGACAGGTCCGAAGTACGGATTGCAGCTTTTGCCGTTTCAGTAATGGTATCATAAATAGGGATGCCTTCGGCGGTGGTATCGTCTGACCGTAAGGCGCCCAGAACGAACTGCTGCGCCACCAGCAATCCCATGATGGATCCCACCGGATTGAACATTTGGGCAAAATTAAGGCGCTGCGTCGCGGTTTCTTCCGATCCCATCGACAGTATATAAGGGTTTGCCGTAGTCTCCAAAAATGCAAGTCCAAACGTCAAGATATAAAGGGCCGCCAGAAAAAATCCGAAACTTTCGTTGGCCGCGGCGGGATAAAACAACAGTGCGCCGGTGGCATACAGGGCGAGACCGAGCAATACCCCCTTTTTGTAGGAGTACCGGTTCACGAACAAGGCCGCGGGGATAGCCATGGTGAAATAGCCCCCATAAAAGGCAGCCTGCACCAGGGACGCCTTCACGTTCGAAAGTTCCAATACTTTTTGAAACGCTTTTACCATGGGGTTGGTAATATCGTTGGCAAAACCCCATAGGGCGAACAAGGAGGTTATCAGGATAAACGGCAGGAGTATGGTCTTCGAGACCACCGGGGTTTTTTGAATGGCTTTCATTTTTGGTGGGTGGTTTGGTCTATGGGTTGGTATCGTTTATCAAGGCCCGATCGAGATGTACATACCCGCCATCGACAAAAATAAACTGCCCGGTGGTATGGGACGCCCTTTCAGAAATGGTGAACAAACAAGTATCGGCTATTTCTGTGGGCGTCGTCATTCGGTTTTCCAAGGGTATTTTTTTAACGATCGTTTTAAGTTTTTGCGCCCCATCCTCCATACCATCGATCCAATCTTTATACATAGGGGTATAGCTTTCTGCTATGATGATCGCATTGCATCGAATATCGAATGGCAAAAGGTCTACGGCCCACTCCCTGGTGAGTCCCAGCACACCGCCTTTGGCTGCGGCATAACCGGAGGTCTTTCCTTGCCCTGTGAGCGCTACTTTCGACCCGATATTCAATATATTCCCCTTTGATTTTTTCAGCAGGGGCAAGGCATATTTGACGACTAAAAAATAACTGACCAAGTTTAGTTTGAGCGAATCCAAAAATTGTTCTTGGGAAGCTTCCAATCCCACGCCGTCGTTCAGCCCCACATTGTTGACGATCGCATCTATGGCCCCATATTTCCGTTCAATGGTCTTTATGGCGTTGAAAACCTCCTCTGGCTGCGTCAGGTCGGTCTCGCAGAAAAGCGCCTCCCCGCCATTTTGCCTTATAGTTTCCACATAAAGGGCGCCCCTTTCACTTATGTCTAAAATAACGGGGATCGCACCTTCAGCCACCAGTCGCCGCAACAGGGTTTCCCCTATACTTCCGACCCTTCCGGCACCGCCGCTCACCACGATTACTTTTTCTTGCAAACCGAGATCCATCAATTATGGGTTTAGATTATAAAATTGAACTGCGTTATGGCCCATGATTGCCTGTTGTTCGGACTTTGAGAGCGAAACGATAAAATTGGTGACCAGTGACTTTACCTGTCCGTAGCTTCCCGCGACCAGGCAAACCGGCCAATCTGAACCGAACAACAAGCGATTCGCACCGAAACTGTTCAAGGCGAAATCCATATAAGGCCGTATTTGTGCCGGAGTCCATGATTTATGATCCGCCTCCGTGATCATGCCTGACAATTTGCAATATACATGATCATGTTTTGCGATCTCCCCCATCAAAACGGCCCACCCCTCGAAGAAGCCATCCTTTATATAGGGTTTGGCCATATGGTCAATCACAAATTTCTGATTTGGAAACCTTTTTACCAATTCCAGGGCTGCGCCCAATTGGTGAGGAAATACAAGAATATCGTAGGTGTAATCGTAGGCCTTTAGCGCAGCGATCCCTTTTAAAAATAAGGGTCTTATCATAAAATTGGGGTCGGATTCTCCTTGCACGATATGCCTGAACCCTTTCAACTTTTTCTTGTTTGCATATTTTTCGAGCACCCCGTGTATAGCACTTGACCTTAAATCGGCCCAACCGACAACTCCCTTGATGAACGGGTATTCACCAGCCAAATCCAGAAGAAAATCGGTTTCTCCCAGGGTCTGGTCTACCTGCACTGCTACGCACCCATCGATTTCGTTTCGGGCATAGTCCTCCATGAGGTCGATAGGCGTGAAACTCCTTCTTATGGCCGACATATCATTCGATATCCAAGAATGTCGTTCGGGGTCATAGTTCCAAAAGTGTTGGTGTGCGTCTATCACCATGGCTCAACTATTGTTTGCTGGTTTTTTATTTTCGATCAAGCGGGATAAGGCTTCGAGCATACCATATTTTTTGATGGCGGTCAAATGGGCACTGACCGCGTCGGAAAGACCTCGGAATTGGGTCAAATCCGATTCCCAAATGGATACATTGCCCAAAATAATATGCACCATTTGGTCTAAAGATAGCGATCCGCTGTTCAATTTAATCCAATTTCCCTTAAAAAAATCAAGTGTCCGTGCATCGTCTTTTAGATCTATTTTTTCGCCATTGAATTCGCCTTCATAAAATTGTATAAGGGCAGAAAACGCAAACACGATATTTTTCGGTAATTGGCCTTCCCGACTGTAAAAATCTTTAAGGGTAGGCAATAAACGGGTCACGAATTTGGAGGTACTGTTCAAGGAGATGTCGATCAGTCGATGTTTTAAAGCGGGATTCCGAAACCGTTCCAGGACATCGTTGATATAGGCTTTCTTGTGATTTTCCGGGAAGGGTAGGGTGGGATTGACCTCATCTTTTAGGCAACCTTTAACATAACGTGACAAAAGTGGATGTTCCATGGTTTCATTGACGAATGTCATGCCCGAGAGATAGGCAACGGGAACCATGGCGGTATGTGCGCCATTCAATAGACGCACTTTCATTTCCCGATAAGGGCCGATATCATCGACAAAGGCGACCTTTAAATCGGTTTTGTGAAACGGTAACAGCCGACGCACCGTGTTCGGTGCTTCTATGACCCAGCTATGGTATTGTTCCCCCACCACCATCAATTCATCGATGTAGCCCAGTTGGTGCTGCAATTGATTGGCCTTGCCCGTAGGATACCCGGAAACAATTCGGTCGACCAGAGTATTGCAAAAGTGATTGGCGTTGTTGACCCATGAAATAAAGTCGTCACCCAACCGCCATGCTTCGGAATAGTTCAGGATGGCGGTCTTCAAGGTGTCGCCGTTATCTTCTATGAGCTCACATGGCATCATCACGCAGCCCTTGTCGAGGTCGTTGCCGAAGTGTTGGAAACGATGGTAAAGCCAAACCGTTAATTTGGCGGGAAATTCCTTTGGTGGGGCATCGACATATTGATCATCAGCGTTGAACTTGATGCCCGCTTCCGTGGTATTGGAGACAATAAATTGGATATTAGGATTTTTGGCCAAATCGAGGTAAGCGTCCCACTCGGTATAGGGATTTAGCACTTTTTGTATACAGCTCACCAATTTGGTTTTGGTAACCAAGGCCCCATTATTGTTGCCGTTCAAGACAACCGTAAAGAGCCCGTCTTGGGATTTCAGCATTCGGTAATCACCCTGTGAAGTAGGCTTGATTACGATAACACCCGCATAGAAATCAGCTTCCTCGTTCAAGATTTGAACCATCCAATCGACAAAACACCGGATAAAGTTTCCGCCCCCGAATTGCATTACTTTTATGGGAAGCACTGCTGGTATGACTATGGTTTTTCGATTGAGTCGTACCATTTTATAAGGAAATGCCCCTTTTCCAAGGGATGAAATCGTCTTGGCCCAAACGCACTGCTGCAGGGACCTTTTTACCGCTGGCCACTTCGATGATATAATCAAGAAGGGCTGCGCCCATGGTCTCAATACTTTCCTCTCCCGTGATGATCGATCCCGTATTGAAATCGATAATGTCTTTCATGCGTTCGCTCAGGACATTATTGCTGGAAATTTTGATGACCGGTGCCACCGGATTTCCCGTGGGGGTTCCAAGGCCTGTGGTGAAGGCAATGATGTTGCAGCCCGAACCTGCCAGGCCTGTAGTACTCTCGACATCGTTTCCAGGGGTACACAACAGGTTCAACCCTTTTTTGGTGGTTTTTTCGGTATAATCCAAGACTTCCATGATCGGTGAGGTTCCACCTTTCTTGGCCGCACCTGCCGATTTCATGGCATCGGTGATCAGTCCGTCTTTGATATTCCCAGGGGAGGGATTATTGGCAAAGGCCGAGCCCAGCGCCACCGCAGTGGCGGAATAGGTATCCATCAGATGGGCGAATTTTTTGGCGATGGGTTCAGAGGCACAGCGATTGATCAATTCCTGTTCCACCCCATTGAGTTCGGGAAACTCCGATAACATGGTGGTTGCCCCCAATGCCACCAATAGATCGGAGGCATAGCCCAATGCCGGGTTTGCCGATATACCTGAAAAACCATCTGAACCACCACATTCAAGTCCCAGTACCAATTGGTTCAATGGGGCCGGGCTTCGTTTTGTTTTGTTCGCCTCGATCAATCCCAAAAATGTTTTTTTAACGGCTTCTTCTATAAAATGCCGCTCGCTTACACTTTTTTGTTGTTCGAGGATATAGAGTGGTTTCGAAAAGTTGGGGTCTCTTTTTCTGATGCCTTCCTCCACATTTTTTACTTCCGCGTTCTGGCATCCAAGGCTTAATATCGTCGCCCCTGCCACATTGGGATTGGTAATGTACCCCGCGAGCAGGCTGCATAGGGATTCCGAATCGAGCCGAAAGCCACCGCAACCGCCTTCATGGGTCAGGAACTTGATGCCATCTACGTTCGGAAAGATCCTGTTCTGTTTTATTTCTTCAGGAGTACGGATCAAAGTCGCACTGAGAAGTTCCTCGACCGATGCCCCATTTTTATATTGCCGCACCAAAGTCTCGGTATCAACCACATAATCACTGTTCGTTTGGTAGCCCAAGGCCTTGAGTAGGGCAGACTTCAATACTTCAACATTCCGGTTTTCGCAGAATACCAGGGGAATCACCAGCCAATAATTTGCCGTTCCCACGCTGCCATCGGTACGGTGGTATCCATCAAAGGTGCTGTTTTTCCATTTGTCGATATCGGGTGCCTTCCAGGATGTCTTTTCGTTGCCCACGGTGTATTCCGAAGCGGCGTGGACCACATTTTCGGTAGTGATCGTTTCCCCTTGTCGGATGGGCCGTATGGCTTTGCCTACAAGGGTGCCGTACATAAAGACCTCATCGCCTGTGGCCAGCTCCACAGTGGTGAATTTATGCTTGGCACGGGTATGGCCCACCAAATTGAAAATTGCACCGTTATGGTGAATGGACGTTCCTTCGGAAAGGTCCTGTAAAGCGGCCAAAACGTTGTCGTTTGGATGTATTTGTAAGAATTGTTGTGCCATTGGTTGTGTGCTGTTTATTTCCGAACAATAAAGACTAAAAACCGACCATCGCCTTGATCACCCCGCTGGAAGCCTCCAACCATCGATCGAAGTTTTTGATCATTTCGCCGAAGTGAACTTGGTGGGTGACATACGCCTGTACCGGAAAATCTCCTTTTTGCAACATAGAGATCACTTGTTCAAAATCGACCATGGTGGCATTTCGGCTACACCGTATGGTGGCTTCCTTTGCATGTATGGCCGGATGGTGAAAAGTAAGATCGCCCTTGGATAGCCCCACCAGAATATAGCTGCCACCATGAGCCATAAAGCTTGGTCCCGATTCCAAGGCGCCCTTATGACCGGTCGCGTCAAAAACCACTTGGGCCATATCGCCTTGGGTAATCGATTTGATTTCTTCCTGTACCCCTATATCGCTCATAACGGTATGTGCGATTCCAATCTCATTTTTGACAAAATCAAGGCGCTGTGCGTTCGTATCGACTGCGATGACCGTTGCCCCCTCGAGTTGCGCAAGTTTCATGATGCCTATTCCTATCGGACCGCAACCGATGACCACCACTGTTTCGCCTTTGGTCAAGGAAGCCCTATTAACGGCATGGGCACCGATGGCCAAAGGTTCGACCAGGGCCATTTCAACATCGCTCAGATTTTTGGCCGGCACCAACAGTTCAATGGGTACGTTAAGCAGTTCCTGCATGCCCCCATCGGTATGGATGCCCAAAACTTTGAGGCTGGTACAGCAATTCGTTTTCCCGTTCCTGCAGGCGATACATTGATTGCAGCTTACGTAAGGCATGACCACCACATGATCCCCTGGTTTTATTTTTTTGGGATTATCTTCGATTTCCAACACCTCCACGGCCAACTCATGCCCCAGTATTCTAGGATAAGTGAAAAAGGCCTGATTGCCCTGATAGGCATGGAGGTCGGTGCCGCAAATCCCGACTTGTCTGATCTTGACAAGGGCTTCCCCTTTTTTTCTAATGGGCGCTTCCTTTTCCTTAATTAGGAACTGCCCGGGCTTTTCGCAAACGATATATTTCATCCTATTGATAAAAATACAATTTTGAATGCTTAAATTTGGGAATATAGGATTTAAAATTAAGGGTATGGTTACTATAAATGATTTGGCAGATCACCACGGACTTATTTCGGATATTTTTCAATGGCCGAAGTCTCGGGAGTCATGGGAACAATATCGTTTAACCGATGATCAGGTGGCTCATTTTCATGAAAATGGCTATTTGTCCGGCATTAAATTATTGGATGAAAAACAAGTTGAGCGCCTTCGAAAGGAACTGGAGGAGGTGATGGACCCGGACCATCCGGCCCATGATTTGTTTTATGAATTCCATAGCAACGAGTCAGAGAATCCCGATGCGGTCTTGTTTCATTCCTTGGGGCATTGGCGCATCACGCCCGGGTTCCACGATGTGCTTTGGAATCCGGCCTTTGTAATGGCGGCGCATCAACTCCTCGAGAACAAACCGGTGCGTTTCTGGCACGATCAATTGTTTTGCAAACCGGCCAAACATGGTGGCGTGGTAGCCTGGCACCAAGATTATTCTTACTGGACACGAACCATAGCCATGCAGCACTTGACCTGCTGGACCGGACTTGATGATGCCACCAAGGAAAATGGATGTCTGCATTATGTTCCTAAAAGCCATAAATGGGGATTGTTGGACGCTCCTTCACTGGCAGGAGATATGAACGGATTAATGGCCTATTTGACCGAGGAACAAAAGGCCGATTTCAAACCGGTGGCCATTGAATTGAAAAAAGGGCATGCCGCATTTCACCACCCTTTGTTGGTGCATGGTTCTTATGAAAACAAGTCCGAGATGAGCCGCCGGGCTTTTGTGCTCAACGTATTTGCCGATGGCACGGTGAGCAATACCGATGAGGAACTCTTGGCCGGCGTGCCGATCATTCGCAAAGGCAAGAAAATGGAGGGCAAATTTTTCCCATTGCTGTATCCATAAATAGGAAGGTCAAGGGCAAAGGGCTTAAAACTGTAGTCCACAAAAAACAAAACGATGACAATAAGGAAATTACTTTGGTTAGGTATTTTATTCACCCTTATCTTTTTGGAGGCTTGCAAGGAGGCCCCGAAACAGGAAAAAACGGAAGGGAATGACATTTCGGCTGCCTTTTCCATTGAGGTTTTGGATGATGAAGCCTTGGCAATCATCTACCCTAAGGCGAAGATCGAAATCTTGGCCAGTGGCTTTAAATGGACGGAAGGTCCTTTGTGGGTGCCCTCCGGGAATTATTTGTTGTTCTCCGATATCCCGAACAATAAGGTGTTCAAATGGGACGCTGAACGCGATACCACCACTTATCTGGAACCTTCCGGATTTACCGGCAGTAATTTTACCGGGGAGGAACCCGGTTCCAATGGCTTATTGTTGAATCCGGATGGGGAATTGGTCTTGATGCAGCACGGTGATAGGCGGGTTGCAAAAATGAATGCCACCTTGGAAAACCCCCAGGCAAATTTCATCACCCTGGTCGATCGCTTTGAAGGCAAAAGACTGAACAGTCCCAATGACGGAATTTTTGACAGGGCGGGGAACTTATATTTTACGGATCCCCCATACGGACTTCCCAAGGGGATGGAGGATCCCAACAAAGAGCTCGATTTTCAAGGGGTCTACTGTTATTTGGTTTCTGGCGAACTCGTTTTGGTGGATCGTCTTACAAGACCCAATGGAATTGCCCTTTCTCCGGAGCAAAATGTTTTATACGTCGCCGTATCGGATCCCCAGCATGCCGCATGGTACGCCTATGACCTGATTTCACCAGGACAGGTCGAAAACAAAAGACTTTTGCACGAAGTTACCGAATGGGTGGGGAAACCGGATCAACCGGGTCTCCCTGATGGCATGAAGGTGAACGACAAGGGATATTTATTTGCTACTGGCCCAGGGGGTATTTGGATTTTTGATCCAAACGGTAAAGCATTGGCCCGTATTCATACCGGCCAGGCTACCGCCAATTGTGCCTTTACCCCAGATCAAAAGACCTTGTTTATGACAGCAGACGACTACTTGCTTTCGGTGAATTTAAAATAACCCCTTTATTTTTTAATATACCCTAAGATGGCCCATTTGAAGCCAATTGATATCGGGCCTCGTCAAGAATATTTATTCCAATGCTTTTGCGATGGCCGCTTCCACCATGGGTTCCATCACTTGATATCCTTCCACCGTGGGATGTACTCCATCTTCAGCATAATTTTTCGGCAAACCGTTTTTTGAATCTGCCATGGCGGTAAAATAATCGAGGTACACAAACCCGTTCTCCGCGGCATAAGCTTGGATCAACTCGTTCAGGGCTACGATCTTACCGGCAGGTTCCATACCGGGCTTCCAAGGATAATCATAGGCGGGCAGGGTAGAGGAGAGCACCACCTTAATGCCGTGGGCATGGGCCAATTCGGCCATTGACTTTATGTTATCGGCTATCATTGCTATGGTCGATGGTCCGGTATTGCCGGCAATATCATTGGTGCCTGCCAAAATAACCACGACCTTTGGATGCAAATCGATCACATCTTGTCGAAAACGCAGCAGCATCTGCGGGGTGGTCTGGCCACTGATGCCCCTGTTGACATAAGGTTTGCCCTCAAAAAATTGTGGCCTGGTGTTCAACCAACCAATGGTGATCGAATTCCCCATAAACACCACACGGTTTTCGTCGGACCTAGGGGCCTGTAGTTTGGCATTGGCTTCCTTAAATTGTCCAAGGTTGGGCCAGTCTTGTGCGTTGATATGGCCCAAAGTTCCCAGGGTTAAGGACAAGGCCATCAATATTGTTTTAAATTTTTTCATATCTACGCGTTTACGTTTTTACATTATTACTTGAGAAATAGGAGTGAAAGCTTATTTTCTTGTTTGATTCAAATAAGGATCATCTAAGCCCTTTCCTTTGATGAAAAATATCATCGGATCGTATATTTCCTTTTGTTTTTCCGAATTCAATTCTAATATAGTTTAAAATATCGCTTATTTCCCCATCCGACAGATTTTGGTAGCTCGGCATTTCCCCTTGGTATTCCAGGCCGTCGACAATGATCGGATCGCTTAGGCCAGTCAAAGTAATATCGATAAGCCGTGCGCTGTTTCCTGAAACCCATTCGCTGTTCACCAAAGGGGGGAGTTGTCCGGGGTTTCCCTTTCCATCAGGGGCATGACAGGCAGCACAATGTTGTGCATATAATTGTTTTCCGTTGGAGAGCGTTTCTTTCGACGTGCTGTCTGGATAAAGTTCCGTTCCCAAAGGTATCGGCCGACGCTCTTCATGAAGTACCTTTGATTTTTCCGTATGCGCGAGCTTTTGGCTCATGCTAAGGTTTGCTGCCTGGATTTTAATGATCCTATCGCCCCGAGATTTAGGCAAGCTATCGTATAGCCATGGTTGATACCCTTCATGCCAGTCCAAATTGCTGGTCGCAAGGTAAATTGCCCCATCTTTTCCAACTGCAACATCGCGCAGCCTACCCAGAAATTTTTGAAGGAACAGATGTTCCTTTCTGATGGCATCGCCCTTTTGTTCGAGGTCCAAGACCCGAAACGACTGACCCTTAAGGGTGGTAAGCAGAAGGCTGTTCTTCCATTCGGGAATCGCATCGAAATCGTAATAGGCCAATCCGGAAGGTGCAATGGTTGGGGTCCATGTCATCATGGGTTCGACGGTGGATACTTGCTGGCAATAGGTTTTTTCATTCTCAAGATCGCAAAAACCCTGCACCTCGGGCCAACCGTAATTCTGATTTTTTTGGATAAGATTTATTTCATCATCATTGTTAGGACCATGTTCGGAAGCATAGATCTTGCCAGAGCCTGCGGTAAGTCCTTGTATGTTTCTATGTCCCATGCTCCAAACTGGATTATTGGGATAGGGGTTATCGCTTGGAGTGCTTCCATCGAGGTTCACCCTCAATATCTTCCCGTTTAAAGTAGTTGGGTCTTGGGTGTGGCCGGTATCTCCCGCATCGCCGGTTCCGATCCAAAGCATATTCTGCCAGATCATCATCCTCGAGCCATTGTGATAGGTATTGCCGGGAATACTGTCCAAAATGGTCCAGGGGGCTTCAATCGCACCGTTTACCAAGGTATAACGTACCACTTTTGAAGAAATATGATCTAAATGCAAGGAGTCTTTCTGCGCAACCGTGTAATGGAAATAGAGATATGGATTGTTTTCGAAATCTGGATGGAGCGCCATACTGAACAATCCGGATGACTTTCTATAGAAAACCTCTTCGATGTTACCCAGATCCTGGATTGTCCCATCTATACTGTTCAAACGGCTTACCTTGCCCTTCTGTTCCGTAAAATAGATCCAATCGTCGGGCCCTGGCTCAAGGTCCCAAGGGACCTCAAGTCCATGTGCCAGTTCTGTGATGAGCAGTGTGGTGGAGTCGAGTTGCAATTGGGCAACATAGCCATTGCCGTCCCAAACGGTTTTTGGGGAAGGCATACAGCCTACCATCAGGATGATCGAACCCCATGCGACAATGGCGTATTCTATGCTTCGTGCCATAAACGTTGTATGGTTTTCAAGTCTTTGGTCAAGGCTTCGAAAATAACGCTTTGAGGAACGGTGATCTGAGCGTTACCTTCCGTGGCCCCACCTGGCAAATATTCTGCATGTAAAATGACCGGGACCACTATTCCATATTTTTTGATTAGTTTAAAATATTTTATAAAATCGACCATACCCTCCCCAATTGGCACATTTTGGATACGCCAATGGCCTTGCTCCTGTGTCCAGATGAAGTCTTTTAATACCAAGGTCTTGATTTCGTTTTTGATTAATTTTAGTCCGTTTTCCCAGGAAAGTCCACCTTCCACCATAGCATGTCTGATGTCGTACTGTACCCCGAAATGGGTTAGGTCGGCATCCTTGATCAAAGCAAATACCTCCCATAGTGATGCTCCTACCCAAATACCGGCATGGTTTTGATAACAACCGATCAAATGAAGTTCCTTGTTCAATGTTGAGAGGGCATTCACTTTCAAGGCATATTTTGCCAAGGTCTCGGGCATCGGTTCATTTTCCACATACTTGAACCAATTACAGCGATAATGGGTGATACCCAGGGAGGAAGCCACTTTAAGCACCATTTGGTCTAAAGTATGGGCTGGATCCTCTATAGCCGTGGTGATGAGCCGACAATGCGATCCGGCCCTTTTGATTGCCTCCAAGGCCTTGGGCAATTGGATTTCAACCTGTTCGGGAAGTACATGACCACCAGGCCTCACGGTTAAGATCCAGGCCGGCAAAACCCATTTTGGCCGTATGATGGCCTGCCTGTTCGTAATCCAAGAATTGGAGGTGTTTCGAGAAAAGATGAATAGGCAAATCCGATGTTTCCGGAGTTGGCCATGATGTTTTTGAAAGCATGGGCATCAAGGGCAACGACGATATGGCCAAGCTGGTATTTTTTACAAATCGCCTTCGTTTCATTTCCATGGTATCAATAATTGCAGCGACCCTTGGTGATGCACCAAGTTGAACTTGGCGGCATTCCCTTATTTAATCGGCTTTAGCATGTAAAAGTTCCATTCCCGTGGAAGATCTGGGGAGAAAACCCAACCAACCTTTTTCGTTGGAGTCTTCCTCAAGTTCAAGGTACTTTCCAAAATCCTCATTTTTGAGGTGGAGCCCCAAAAAAGCGGTCACAAAATGTTGATTGATATTGTTGAGACGACGTTCATCCCATGACGGCTCTGCATATCGATAATACTCGTCTAACGGAAGTCCAGGAGCCAAAGACTCCGATGGTGGAGGGTTGGGCGCAACATTATGGCGGGCATTGCGATAGGTAAGCAAATAACGGTCGGCATTGCGGGCACCAGTATAAATTGCCTTGATGCCCTTTTCGTAACCGGAAATATCATCCTGGCTTCCGGCCACAAAGAAGGTTGGTATTTTGAGTCCGAGCAGCCCTTCTGAATCCCATACGCCACGCTCCATGCCCCACGGGGCAAAGGCAATGACCGCCTTTATTCTTTGATCTTGTCCCCCTTTGTAATTTGGATTGCCGGCCGTAAGTACTTCGATGGCTTTGCTACCCCCTGTCATCCCGACAAAAAAAGCGGCAAGCTGATTGCTGTACCCCGCACCCGCAACATTCAAAACGCCATATCCCCCCATCGAATAACCGATAATTGCCGTGTTTTGTGCGTCGACCAAATTGCGAAGGAAACTTTTTGAATCTTCGGTGGCGAGCGATTCGATTTCATCGATTACAAAATGGATGTCCTTCGCACGGTTCAGCAGTGTACTTTGAAAGGCCCCCGCATCGCCGAATGTCGAATCGGTATGATCGATGGCGACGACGACATAACCTTTCGACGCCAAATTTTCAGTGAGATAGGTCATCAGGTAGCGTGAGCCCACATAGCCATGGGAAACCACTATGAGCGGATATTTGGAGGCTTCTGCCAAGGGTTTGGCGTCACGCACCGATCTTCCCATCGTTTTAATGGGAATAAGTGGTCGGAGGGAATCGTTGGCGGTACCCATAAGCTGATCATACGCGACCAGTTCCATTGTCCCGTCGGCGAACTTGCGCCGGATACCAAACCTCGATCGTCAAGGGACGATCATATAGCGGATCGTTGCCATTTTGGCTTTTCAGCACATCGATTTGGCCCTTATGCACCAATTGGAGCGTCTGGACGCCGACCTTATATTGCCCCCTAGCCGCAAGTTCCGGGGCATCGGGCAGGGCATCCCCAAAAAGGAAAGGGGTCGACTGTGCCGGCAACAAGTGCCAGCAGATAAAGAAATAAGAGTATTGTAAAATGAAGTTTTGTCATGTTGGGTTGGTTTCGATGGTTGATCTTATGATCGATTACTGGCATTCGAAGCGGTAAGATATCGATATTTATGGTCTAAGTAAAATAGTCGGCGGGCTTGGCGGCCATTTCCCCCAACAAGTCGAAGTAGGCCCCATATGACGCCCATCCACCAAGGCATGGTGCGCTTGCACGTTCAAGGGCATCATCAACTTCCAATCCTGTTCAAAAAATTTGCCCCATGTGATCCTGGGTACGCTATCTACGGGATGATAGTGCATGGCATGTTGCAATCCGGTAAAGCTTATCCAAGGTATGGCAGAAAGAAAAAGATAATCATCTTGGCCATCATCATCCTCCAAAGATGGGCTGTCGTTCATCTCCTTAATTTTATCCTCCGCATTTTGTATAAAGGTGGGTGCATGTGGCTCATAAGCCACCGTACAAAAACTGAAAACATCTGCTTCGGCGGTAGGTACCGTAAAAGAAGGCCGTACCGTTTCATGTTCATTGACCTGTTTCCCATGGATGCGCCATCGGAATTCCGGAATTTCATTGGCAGTCCTCGCAATGAGGTAAACGATACAAGGGGTCAAGGGAAGGTCATTTTTCTTTGCATAGGCATGAAGTGCCGTGATGTTCACATTGGCGGTAAGGTTAAAATGGGGATGGTCCATCGCATTGAAAAAGTCAAAATGCTTTTTGCGATGTGGGTTGGTGAAGTTGATCGGTTTCATTTTAAAGCATTGCCTTTTCTGACCATTAATTTTCTTTATTTTCCTTTTCAGGCTCTTCTTTCGGCGGGGTGATCATTATATGGGCCCTGTGGGTTCCGGGATCCATCAACCAGGCATGGCCCGGAGGGGTGGGCTTGGTGGGCAGGCCGGTTGATTCCCCAGTAGCATAGGGCACATAAAAAACATATCGCACGTAGGGATTTTCAATTTTTTGGGTTTCCGGGTCAACCGTTCCGGTAAATACACAGAGGGTCGCCCTATCGGGCATTTTGAGGGTACCGGCCTTTACCTCGGCTTCCCTGATATCAAAAACTTCCTTCCCCTCCTTGCCCTCGGCCTTCAGTTCCCTGCCACGGGCCATAAAGGGATCGAGACTGGACTGATAGGCGGCCGTGGAAAAGCCCTCCTTGGTGGGATCATCTGCCAAACAGATATAGGAGTTGGTGCCTTCCCTTAAGGTTACAAAACTTCCGTCGGGGGCATAGCCATAGATTTTGGCTCCTACCCTATATTCCTCCGGGGCTGCCATCATTGCCGTTTCAATCTGCCATTCTTTGGAAGGAACATTTTGGCCACAACTCATGGCCAAAGTCAGGAAGAAGGTTGCGGCAAAGTATATTTTTTTTGTTTTCATCGTTATGGGAGTTGTTGGTGGTTTAAGTGCTATGATCTTATGCTTTTCAAATCTATCGCCATGGTTTGATCCACGATACTATGGGGATATAGGCTGTCGTTAAAGATATGGCTCAATTTGGCTTTCCATGTACCTATGGTTGTCGAGTATTGGAATGCCTTTTAAAGATACCGATAATTTTCAAAACGGAGTACTTCTTGGTAAAAACTTGGAAGGCCGCTGGGAAAACACAGTGGTTTCAGGCTGAGAGATCCTAAAAACCTACACTGATATTTTTGGAATTCTGAAAAGAGCTAGGGGTAATGGTTGCTCATTGTTCTTAAATCTACAAAAGACCTTCACGGTCTTGGCAGATCAATTCAGCAAGGCTGTTTCTGTTTCCCCTTCGGTTTCACTGATAAGCCATTGTAAAGCCGTTTGGGGACTGCTGACAATTCTTATGTACGTGGCCCTGTTTGCGGCGACCACTTCCATAAATTTGGTGATGTCCTTGGTAGGCCAAACGATGGCGAGCTTTACCTTATGTCGCAATACTTCGGCAATCTTTTCCCCGAGGAAGAATCGATCAACAATCGAGGCGTCGGTATCTTGTAGCAACGACCCGTTAAACAGGGTCCTGTAAATCCCCGTGGCTTGGGAATGATTAAGAATGATTTTCGGGAATTGAATTGAATAAAGTCTTTGAAAAAATAGAAGCCCTTTACCTTAAGGTCTAAATAGGTTCCTTTATTTTCGATGGCGTATGTGCATTTTAGCATTTGAAATGATTTATACCCTATGCTGATTCTTATTGTAAGGATTGATTGAGTGTTAGGGAAAAATCAATATTTGGCCGATTTCCCATGGGCCATGGTGCGTTCGATAAAATCGCGGATGTCGTTGTTGGCATTTTTTAGATCTTCCCTTCTCAAGTACATCATGTGACCACTTCTATAACCTTTAAAGGAAAAGCGATCTTTCATTCTACCACTGGGGTCGGTTTGCCACATCGTAAACTTGGCGTTGAAATAGGTAGTGGCACCATCATAATAGCCACTTTGCACCATCACGTTCAAATAAGGGTTCTGTGCCATGGCCTGCCTTAGGTTGTCCCTGGTATTGTCGTCGCTTTCGTCCCATGGACTTACAGGCCCGAACATGTTGTATTTTACATCGGTCTTGAATTGAAGCTCTTCTTGCAGATAAAAATTGATCGCAGGCGTGAAACTGTGCAACCAGGAAGTGAGTTCGGCGCTATAATCGGGACGTATCCCCGCAAGCTGTCGGTCGATGCCCAGATATCGGCTATCCAATCGCCCTATATTGAAGCCACCCTTTGCTTTCAAAAGGTTCTTCCAAAAATATCCGGTGGGCACCACCAAATTCAGTTCAAGGATTTCTTGCTTGGAGAGCCCGGAGTAATATGCCATTTTTTCGGCCACTGTATTTTTTTCCGCATCGCTGATGAAACCGCCTTTCGCCAAGGCCGGAATCAAGGTGTCGATGGTATATGCTTCAGATTCGGGAAGTATTTCCAGCAGGTCTTTTTGTTGCAAGGCTTGGGGAAGGGCTTTATGGTACCAGGCCGCCGCGGTAAAATAGGGCAGGTTGATGGCTTCCGAGACAGGGCCGTCGGCATTTAAGACTTTGTAATCGGCGGGGGAGACCATGATCACGCCGTTGAGGTACATCCATTGTTGGTTTTGCAAAGCCAGCGACAGTCCCATTACCCGGGTACCCCCATAACTCTCTCCGATGATGTACTTTGGAGAACGCCATCGGTTGTTCCTTGTTACGAAGGTGTTGAGCCATTCGGCCAAATATTTTGTATCGGCGTTGATGCCGAAGAATTTCTTTCGGTCAACTTCATCACCGGATTCAGGAATAGTTCTGCTATAGCCCGTATTGACAGGGTTCACATAAACGATATCGGTCACGTCAAGTACCGAAAAAGGGTTTTCCTTTACCCCATAGGGTTGAACGGGATAACCTTCGTCGTCTATTTTTAGAATACGTGGACCGGTATAGGCCAGGTGCATCCATACAGACCCCGAGCCGGGTCCTCCATTAAAGGACATCAGCAAAGGGCGATCATCCCGATTCTTCACATTATTTCGTGTGTAATAGGTGTAATGAAGGGAAGCTATGGGTTTTCCATTTTCATCCCAAACAGGTTGTGTACCCGTTTGAGCGGTGTAGTTGACCAGCGTGCCATTTATGGTGACACTGTGCTGGGTGGTCACCACGGTGTCGATCGGAAGTTTTCTGCTCTGGGATAATATGGTTATCGGAATGCATATCAAGCAAAAAAGAATAATTGTGGACCTCATGATTTGTTGGATTTGTTGAACGCTAAAAATATGCATTTCTGAAAATACAACAAATTTTTTAAAATGTTTAATAAAAATTAATATTAATTAAACAATATTTAAGACTTTAATTCAATATTTCCGTATAGTTTTACCCAAACTTAAAAATAATTCCTATGAAAATTTTAAAATCAATTACTTTGTTAACCATCGCATCTTTACTGTTTGTAGGATGTGGCGAAAAGAAAAAAGAAGCTGAAGAAGTTGCCGGTGAGGCTATGGAAGAAATGAAGGAAGCTGTGGAGCCGATGATAGAGACCCCGAATATTGTGGAAGTAGCTGCGGGAAATGAAAATTTCACCACCCTTTTAGCCGCAGTAAAGGCAGCGGATTTGGTCGCCACTCTGAGCAGTGATGGTCCTTTTACCGTGTTTGCCCCAACCAATGAAGCTTTCGCAAAATTGCCGGCCGGAACTGTGGATAACCTGTTGAAGCCTGAAAGCAAGGCAACCTTAACAGGTATTTTGACATATCATGTAGTATCCGGTGCTTTCAACGCTGCCGCTGTCATCGATGCGATTACTGCGAACAATGGAACTTTCACAGTAACAACGGTACAAGGTGAAACCATCGAACTTTCTTTGGTCGATGGCAATGTAATGCTAAAGGATGCAAAAGGAGGAACCTCTAAAGTAGTCATGGCCGATGTGATTGCATCCAACGGGATCATACATGCCATCGATACGGTAGTGATGCCCTGATTTTACTGCATTAAATATTTTAAGAGCCGTTACTCCTTAGAGTGACGGTTTTTTTTTGCGCAAGTATTCGCTTTGCGCTTCGCTTTACCGAACAACCTGCTGCACCGTTGCGCATGCAAGGCGCCCGATTTCAAAGTCCGGGAAGACTATTAACCCTTTAAATTTTATTTGTAATTTTAGGAAACAAGCTTAAATGGAATGCGTTATGAAATCGATCGACAGAAGGACTTTTAACAACCGCTTGGCCCAAGGCGTCACCGGTACCGTGCTTTTGGCAGGGATGCCGTGGGCTTGTGGCATGGGTCTGGGCATGCAAAAAAACAAGTTGGGGATTGCCCTGGTAGGGCTCGGCGGATACAGCGGGGGGCAATTGGCGCCTGCACTTCAAAACGCCGAACACTGTTATCTTGCGGGCATCGTGACCGGGACACCGGAAAAGGAAAAAATGTGGGCCGAAAGATATGGGATACCGAAACAGAATATTTACAATTATGACAATTTCGATACGATAGCCGATAACAAGGATATCGATATCGTTTATGTGGTTTTGCCCAACAGCATGCATGCCGAATTCTGTATTCGAGCGGCAAAGGCGGGTAAGCATGTCATTTGTGAAAAACCCATGGCAGTGAGCGTCGCCGAGTGCGATGCGATAATCGATGCCTGCAGCAGGGCCGGTGTTAAATTAAGTGTGGGTTACCGCATGCAATCAGATCCATATACCGATGAAATAAAACGGTTGGTAAAGGAAAAGCCTTTTGGAACCGTACAGTATGTTTCTTCCGATGCGGCCTATATTTCTAGAGGGAACCCAGGGCAATGGAGATTGAACCGAAAGCTATCGGGAGGTGGTGCCTTAATGAATATGGGCGTCTACGCCATCCAGAGCAATATTTACGGGACAGGAAAGAACCCGATTTCGGTTTCTGCCCAGGAATTCAGTTCCCGACCGGAATATTTTAAGGACACGGACGAGACGATTACCGCTCAAATGGAATTTCCCAATGCGGTGGTAGGGCATGTTTTCACTTCACATAACGCCAATGCCAACAGGCTTTTCGTCTCCTTTGAAAGCGGATGGGCAGAATTGAATCCCTGCCACAGCTATGGTCCGCTGGCCGGACGGACCTCTGAGGGTACTGAAATTAAATTTCCTTTTAAGAGCCAGCAGCAATTACAGATGGACGATTTTGCAAGTCATATTTTAACGGGTACGCCCAACAAGGCCCCGGGGGAAATGGGCAAACGTGACATGATCATCGTGGAGGCCATTTATGAATCCGTCTCCGAAGGGGGTAAGCGCATTCCCTTGAATCTTGGTGATTTGGGTCTTGTTAAAATTTAACCCCCTACTCTGAAAGAAAATCATAAGACGATTTAAATTGTAACCGTTTTATTTAAAACCACAAAAGGGCCACTGCCTTTCTTTTTTGGTTACATCGGTGTTGTGTAGTCTTCCCGTCTTCATTTGAAATGCCGTTTCCGAATCGTTTCGTTTTAACTCCGCTTTTTTAAAAGCTTCATATTCAATGATTTAACCATAAAATATGACTTAGTTAATATTTTGGTGAACAAAAATTAACATGATAACGTTTTGTTAAATCAAATGTAATGGAATAACAATTTTCAGCTAACCCTTTTGTAGGTATCCATCTTTAGTTTTGGATTTAATAATTAACCTAAAACAGAAAGATTATGATTACGAAAAAATTGCTGTTAAAAACCTTAGTGATTGCCGGCCTTGCGGTTGGAATCCAAAGTTGTAGCCCTGAAGATGGCATGGATGGCCGGGATGGTATTAATGGGGTTGATGGCCGGGACGGTGTTGATGGCCAGGATGGTCAGGACGGCCAAGACCTTACGCTCTCTGAAACCATGTTCGAAAACAAATCATCCCTGGAACCCTTGGTGGCCATTCAGCCCCAGTTTAATTTTGTCAAGGCATATTCTTTGTTGAGTTCAACCGATGTGCTTTCCAATGGTTTTAGATTGGTAGGTGCTCAGGATGGCGCAGGATTTTTGGCCGATGGGGATGGATATATATTTGTCTCGAATGCGGAAGATACCTATGCGGTGTCCCGTGTTCGTTTTGATCAGTACCTCAATCCCATTTCAGGTGATTGGTTATTGAATTCAGGGGTAGCGGATTTTGCCCGTCAATGCTCCGGTACGATGTGGGAAGCTGAAATCCATGGCGGTACTTTCGATCTTTTTCTTTCCGCTTCGGAAAGTTTTAATTACGATGTGAAAGGAATTGACCCATATGTTATCACGCCAACACCTACTGCCGATTTTGGCTTGGACGCCCTTGGGGAATTTTCATGGGAGAACTCGGTGCCATTGCCTAAAGATACTTATGCGGGCAAAACGGTAATCATTGGTGGGGATGACGATTCCAGTGGATCTCAGGGCCAGGTGACCTTGTATTATTCTGAAAGTGGTGATGCCGATCTTACCGGTGGTAAAATATATGTTCTAAAACTTAAACAGGTGTCTGATGGCGCAGGTGGGGTGACCGCTGTGGTGGATGGAACCATTTATGATGAATCAAGCCTAGATCTTGGAGTGACCTATGATGCGGAATTTGTTGAAATTGAAAATGGTGCAGCGATGACCGTTTCAGAAATGGAAGATGCTTGTGTGGCCGTTGGCGCATCGGCCTTCATGAGGGTAGAGGATGTCGACTATCAAAAAGGGTCGGTCGCCAACAACCGCAATGTCTATTTCGCGGTAACCGGAAGAGGTCCCGGTACTGGCACCTATAACGATTGGGGCACCGTCTATAAATTGGAACTTAGCGAAACGTCTCCCCTGGAAGGTAAATTGACGCAAATCGTCAGTGGCAACACCGATACCAACAATATGGACGGTAATTTGTCCGCACTTCAAAGTCCTGACAACATCTGTGTCACCGAGAACTTTGTTTATATCCAAGAAGATCCCAATTCGTTCGACAGGGGGCATTCGGCCTATATTTATCAGACCGATCTTAATGGGGGCAATGCCAAGGTTGTACTGGAAATGATTGTGCGGCAAGATTTGTCCCCGACGGGCAGTACCGGTTTAAGTGGAGAGTATGGTGCGCTCATCGATATTTCGGATAAAATTGGCGAGCCCAATACGTTCATGCTGGCCTTACAACCCCATTATTGGGAAAGCGATGAGTTCAAAAATGAAGACGGCCATGATGCCGACCTGGCCGGTATTGGTTCGGGAGAGGATTCACAAGGGGGTCAAATCATCCTATTGAAAGGTTTGCCAAGATAATCAATAAGGAAATGGTTGAGGCCTCCACAATACCTGTGGAGGCTTTTACCTTTAAAAAAGCTATTTAAATGATAAAGAAGTACAAGTATATTTGGCTCATGTTCCTCGCCATAATCGTGGGAGTGACCTTACGCCGTTTCGAGGCCAATACCAAAATGGTTGAGCCCAAGACAATAGAATGGTCCAAACTACAGGTTTATTATTTAAAAAACATGGAAGAAGCCATTACCATGATCGATTCCTTGGCCATGTATCCCGCCGAAAGCGCCGAGGCCAAAGATATCTTCAAATCATTGCGGTCCGCCTTTAAAAAGGCAGAGCCCTATGCATCCTACCTAAATCCGGATGTGGGCCATAGGGCCAACGGACCGGCATTACCTATTTTTAAGGAAGACACTGGTAAGGTTCTGGCACCTTTTGGACTCCAGAAAATAGAGGAGAGCATTTATGATGGCGGTGTGCCCGATAAAGTCTATAAAAACGAAATATACCTTACCAAAGGATTGTTGGTAAATCTGAAAAAAAACATTGAAAAAAGGGTGCCTACCGTTGAGCGGTTCTTTATCGCCACACATCAACAATTGCTGCGCATTATCAGTCTTGGGATATCAGGTTTCGATACCCCTGTGAGTCATTTGGGTATTGGAGAGAGCATTACTTCCCTCGAAAGCCTCCAAGAGGTTTATGAAATAAGCATACGGCCAATAATTCTTGACAAAAACTCCAAACTTGATCAAGCCTTTATTTCTGATATCGAAAAAGCGATATCCTTTATCCATAAAAATGCTGATTTTGACACCTTTGACCGGTTTACCTTTATAAGGGATTATATGAACCCGATTACCCGTGATTGGGTGGCCATTAGAAAGCAGGGTGACTTGTGGGGCGGAGCGAATAATAAACCGTTCAACTTTGATGCCCCTACCTTTTTTGAGTCGAATTCTTTTAACATGGATTATTTTATGCCCGCAACCAATCGGGACGCCTCCAAAGCGCAGATCGCCCTAGGCGAAAAATTATTTCATGAACCAAAGCTCTCGGCAGCTGGCACCATGGCGTGTGTGAGCTGCCATAACCCAAAAAAGGCCTATGCTGATGGGTTGGTTACCAACACCGACAACCGTGGCAATGACCTAGAGCGAAATACCCCAAGTTTGTTGAATGCCGGGTTTCAACAAAGTTATTTTTGGGATGGCCGTTCCTCTACGCTCATGGACCAAATCTCATCCGTTTTTACCAATGAAAAAGAGTTCGATCGCAATGTGCATGAATTTTCCACAGAAATCTTAAAGGATACGGTATATCATGAATTATTTGAAAATGCCTTTGGAAAAATACCCACCAAGAATGTCGAAATCATCAAATCAATTTCATCATATGTTGCGACCCTTAACGATTTAAATTCAAAGTTCGACCGAAATATTCGTGGGGAAGAGGATACCTTTTCGGAGGAAGAAAAATTGGGCATGAACCTTTTTATGGGCAAGGCGCTCTGTGCCACCTGCCATTTCATGCCTTTGACCAATGGCACGGTGCCCCCCTTTTTCAATGAAACGGAAAAGGAAGTCATTGGAGTTCCCGAAACCGCCCAAAATAATTCCTTGGATGACGATTTGGGGTACTATTGGAAATTTAATGAAGAATTGCAACGGGGCATGTTCAAAACACCAACAGTGCGAAATTCTGAATTAACTGCCCCATATATGCATAATGGGGTCTATGCCACCCTTGAGGAAGTAATCGATTTCTATAACAAAGGAGGCGGTGGCGGCATGGGTTTCGATCTTGAATACCAGACACTGCCTTTTGATGAACTCAAGTTGACCGACGTGGAACAAAAGTCATTGGTCGCCTTTATAAAAACTTTGTCGGACGGTGATGTGAAGGGGTATTAGAATTTTTCAAAAACCCCAAGACCGAAGAGTGCAAAATCATACCTCACCGGATCGATGGGGTCGAGACTTCTTAGGCCATGGTCAAGTTCCACCAGCGCTTTGGCATCGTTCTGTTTCCTTTTCAATAGTCCAAGTTTTCTCGCTACCCTGCCCGAATGTACATCCAAAGGACAAGATAATTGGGCAGGACCGATTTGGGTCCATAATCCAAAATCGACTCCGGTGGAAGCGTCCCTAACCATCCACCGCAGGAACATATTGATCCGTTTCGCCGCAGATCCGCGCATGGGATCGCTAAGGTGCTTCTTGCTCCTTTCGGGATGGGCAAGTTCAAAAAACACCTGTTTGAAGGCAGAGATGGCCGGTTGTAGATTTTTCGGTTCCTGGTACTTTGCAAAAATGGCTTCGATGCCATGGTGTTTTTCATAAATGTTCCGCAAGCCTTGGATAAAATAGTGTATGTCATCCCCATTGAAGGTCCTATGCACAAAACCCCCAAGCGTCTGTAGATCTTTTTTTTGGTGGTTCATGACAAAATCGAAGGGCGCATTATCCATTAAATCCATTAAACGGCCAGCATTTTGGATGATGCTTTTGCGATTGCCCCAAGCGATAGTGGCCGTTAAAAATGCGCTGATCTCTATATCTTCTTTTAAGGTGAATCGATGGGGCACAACAATGGGATCGGTTTCCAGAAACAACGGCCGGTTATATTGCTCCACCTTTGCATCAAGAAATTCTTTGAGTGATTTTTGATTCATTTGGACGATGATTCGATAAGGTGAAAGGCAAGGACGGGCCCGACCAAGATAAGGTTATAGCATGCGTGCAGGCCAATAGACCATATAAGTCCGAAGCGTATCCTGATAAAACCCAATATCAGCCCTACGCACAATTGAGGTGATACCAATAAGGGCGATAGCAAAATGGTCGTGGTATTGAGCCCAAAATTGGAAAGATGGACGAACCCAAAAATCAGGGTAATCAGATAAAACACAATCGGGAAACTGCGATGTCCTTTAAAAAAAATCAAGGGTCCAAGGAACACAACAACAAACAATAAAAACAAGGGCGCATATTTTGATAAAAAGGTATCCATGGCATGTTGGCCCAAATCCAAATCAAAACCATTTTCCAAGAGCCCCAAAAGCACACCTAGCATAAAACTGAATAAGAGGGAATAGAGCAGCAATTTTTTAAAAATACCAAATCTATACTTAAGATCAGTATTTTCATCTTCCTGATAAACAGGCTTTTTAAAAAAATGCAAAACCTCCTTAAGTAACATTCTATTTTATGGTTTCAAGTAGTAGGTCAAGGTTTTGAGGCCTTGGCTTCGGGTCTATTTGCTTCGTAGGTAATGCGGCCGTCGACCATGGTCAACTTCCTGTCGGCCATATCGGCCAATTGCTCATTGTGCGTAACGATGACAAAGGTTTGTCCAAATTCGTCGCGAAGGTCAAAAAATAGGTGGTGCAATTTATCGGCGCTTTCCGAGTCGAGATTGCCGCTGGGCTCATCTGCAAAAATAACGGCGGGATTGTTCACCAAAGCCCTCGCCACGGCAACGCGTTGTTGTTCCCCTCCCGACAATTCACTGGGTTTATGGTGCATTCTATCGGTAAGTCCCAAAAACTGCAACAATTCGGAAGCCCTTTTTCTCCGCCATCGCTTTGGGCGTGCCTTTGATAAAAGCAGGGATGCATACATTTTCCAGGGCGCTGAACTCAGGTAAAAGTTGGTGAAACTGAAAAATAAACCCAATATGACGGTTCCTGAAACCTGGCCATTTCCCGATCGTTCAGATTGCTGACCTCGACATCGTTGATCAATAACGTACTATCGCTTTTGTTCGATTGCACATCCAGTGTGCCCAATATCTGCAACAAGGTAGTTTTACCAGCCCCTGAAGCCCCAACGATCGATACGATTTCCCCTTGTTCGATATGAAGATCCACCCCTTTGAGAACCTGGAGGTTTCCATAGTATTTCTGGATATTCGTCGCTTTGATCATGTGCTTGATTTTGCCGTTCGAAAGTACGGATTAGAACAGACATGACAAAAATGGCCTGTTTTAACTTATGCCTCTCGGACAAGGTGTGCCGACGTGGATTCATAATTAAAGGTTAAATACAAATTAAAGATTTAAGAATCCAAGAATATTGTTTAATCTTTACATTATGTTAGTGAACAAAATAATTCAATCGCGCAATTGATGGCACCATATCAAAATTTAGAAGATTACAACATAGATATAACGAACGATGTTAAAAACGGATTACTCAGAATCATTGATGAAATTGGAGAGGATGTATATCGCGAAGGCCTTGTAAAAACCCCGGAACGGGCGGCCAAAGCCATGCTCTATCTTGACCCAAGGGTATAAACAGGATGCCGAAAAAATTCTTCGGGGGGCCATGTTCAAGGAAGATTATGACGATATGGTCATTATCAAGAGCATCGAACTGTATTCGTTGTGCGAGCACCACATGTTGCCATTTTTTGGGAAGGCCCATATCGCCTATATTCCCAATGGTTATATCGTTGGCCTGAGCAAAATTCCACGTGTCGTGGATGTTTTCGCAAGGCGGTTACAGGTACAGGAACGACTCACCCATGACATACTTGAATGCATCAATAATACCTTAAAACCCAAGGGCGTCGCCGTTGTGATCGAGGCTTCTCACATGTGCATGATGATGCGCGGGGTACAAAAACAGAATTCGGTGACCACCACTTCCGGATTTCGGGGACAATTCCAAAAAATTGAGACCCGCAACGAATTTTTGAAACTGGTGTCTTCCGATTTGTCATAAGCGAAGCATAAATACTAAATGCCAACACCTTGATTTTTATGAATCATTGGGGTATTTCCATATTAAACGGCGAATTCGACGGTCTTCAATTTTTGGCACCTTTATTGCTATTTAAAGGCAAAACGATTAGTTTTAGGAATGCCGAATTCAAAAGATCAAAAGTATAAAAAGCTGTTCCTTGGCCTGCTCTTCGATACCATTGGAATGCTTTCGTACGCCCTGCCCTTCATAGGAGAATTTTCGGATGTGGTATGGGCCCCGATCGCCGGATGGTTGATCAGTACGATGTATAAGGGAAAAATGGGTCAAGCCGCAGGAATCGTTACTTTCATAGAGGAAATCATACCTGGGTTGGATGTAATCCCCACCTTTACTTTGATGTGGTTGTATACCTACGTCTTCAAAAAAAAGCAAGCCTCGGAAATTATAGGCATAGATTAACAAATCGATGTCGGTTCACCACCAATTTCCACTTTGCTGTGTAACCAAGGTTACCATAAATAATCTATAAAAAATCCTAAATTTACCAAACCGTAATTCCTTTATCCCTGATGAACAGAAGAAAGTTTGTAGAGCGGTCGGCTTTGGCCACTTTTGCCGGACTTATCGGAACAGATATAGTGTTCGGCGCCAAAATGGCCCAAGGCTATGTGCCTTTGGGCTTACAAGATCCCGATCCCTTTGATCTGTTCGACAAAGACCCTGAAATGGTTTTGCTGAACGACAAACCATGGAATATGGAAGCCAGGGCGCATTTGTTGGACGACAATATCACCCCTAACAAATACATGTTCATTCGCAATAACGGACTTGTTCCCGAACAAATCGATTTGTCGACCTGGCGGTTGACCTTCGATGGGGAATCGGTGAAAGAGCAAAAGAGTTACTCGCTATCCGAATTAAAATCAAAATTTAAATCCTATAGCTATCAGCTTACCTTGGAATGCGGTGGCAATGGCAGAAGTGAATTCGATCCTCCCGCGAAAGGGAACCAATGGAGCATCGGTGCGGTATCCTGTGCCGAATGGACCGGGGTTCGACTTCGTGACGTATTGGCCGATGTTGGCCTAAAAGCCGATGCCGTTTATATCGGTTACCATGCGGCCGATCTGCACCTCACACGAGATCCGGGAAAAGAGCCTATTTCTAGGGGAGTGCCTATCAGCAAGGCACTGCAGGACGAAACGCTGATCGCCTTTCAGATGAACGGCAAGGACATACCCCTAGTGCATGGCCACCCCTTGCGTTTGGTGGCCGGTGGTTGGCCGGCTTCGGTTTCAGGTAAATGGTTGACGAAGATCAGCGTACGGAACAAGGTACATGATGGGGAAAAAATGGAGGGGGATTCTTACAGGATGCCCTGTGAACCCATTGCCCCAGGAGAAGCGATATCCGATGATGAGATGTGTATCATAGAATCAATGCCCGTAAAATCTTTGATTACACAGCCCAAATCGGGCGCTATGTTGGCAATGGGAAAAACCTTGAACATCGGAGGTCATGCCTGGGCTGGGGAATTGGAGGTGGGCAAGATGGAATATTCAATCGATTTTGGGGCGACCTGGAAGCCATGTTCCTTGAAAAAACCGATCAACAGGCTCGCTTGGCAGCGGTTTTCTGCCAATATTTCTTTTCCAAAAAAGGGGTATTACGAGGTTTGGGCCAAAGCAACCGATACGAACGGGGTGTCCCAACCGATGATCTTGCCAGGATGGAACCCAAAAGGCTATTTGAACAATGCCTGCCATCGAATTGCAGTTAAAATCACCTAGGTTATGGCTCCACAAAAAAAGTTTTGGCAATGGTCCCGGGGCGCATATCGGTTTTTGATCTTGATCTGTATCGGCGCCTTGATCGTTTCCGTAGTCATGTTCTATAAATATGGGAACGACCTAAAATGGGGCACCCAACAAGGGGATAGCTATATTGAAACCCCAAAAAATGATACTGATCGAATAGAAAACGGAATACATTTGCGCACCGGACTCAAAGCAGGGGTAGGGCTTACCGAAACCATAAACAACTGTACCACCTGCCATTCCGCCAAACTGGTGACCCAAAACAGGATGGACAGGGAGCGGTGGATCGCTACCATCCGATGGATGCAAAAAACACAGAATTTATGGGATTTGGGCCCGAATGAGGAGATTATCGTAAATTATTTGGTGACCAACTATCCACCGGGTAAAAAGGGAAGACGGGAAAATCTCGACAATGTGGAATGGTACGAATTAAAGAATTAGAGAATTTCAAATGGAAGCCTATTGGAAAGCCTTTGTCGATGCATTTTTAGGAAACGTTTCCTGGACGTGGAAATCGATTTGTTTCGAAGTGCCTTGGTATACGAATTATTTTTGGGGTTTGGTCCTCATTTCACTCTTGGTCTGGATGTTGGAAATCCTGTTCCCGTGGCGAAAGAGCCAAGCTGTTTTCAGAAAGGATTTTTGGCTTGATGGTTTCTACATGTTTTTCAATTTCTTCGTTTTTTCCATTGTAATCAGTGGGTTTTACAAAATATTGGAACTGTTGTTTTTGGAGTTCGGATTAACCGCTAAAAGTCTTTCCGTGTTGCCCTTACAATCAATGCCATTATGGGCGCAATTGTTGGTCTTTTTTATCGTACTCGATTTTGTTCAGTGGTTCACCCATATTTTACTCCATAAATATAGTTTTTTGTGGCAATTTCATAAAATTCACCACAGTGTTAAGGAAATGGGTTTTGCGGCCCACCTCCGTTATCATTGGATGGAAAATATCCTATACAAGCCCCTGAAAACCATGGGGGTGATGCTATTGGGCGGGTTTGAGCCCGAACAGGCTTACATTGTCCATTTTGCCGCCATTGCCATTGGGCATTTCAACCATTCGAACATCAAAATTACATGGGGGCCGTTCAAATATCTTTTGAACAATCCGGTCATGCACCTCTATCACCATGCCCATGACTTGCCCGAAGGAAAATACGGGGTCAATTTTGGGATAAGCCTGAGTTTATGGGATTATCTTTTTAAGACCAACTATATCCCCGAAGCAAGCGGGACCATTCCGCTCGGATTTCCGGGAGATGCCACGGTGCCCAAAACCTTTTGGGGCCAAATCAGATATGGTTTTGGCAATTCAAAGGCCAAAGGGTCCTAAGATGCCCATTGGGTGGACACGATAGGAACTGTTTCCTTTTTGATTCAAGAGTTTTATTTACGGCCAACTTCCCATGATCCCTATTATATGGGTAAACTCAGGCCCAAACTGATATTCCTGCCGATATTTGGAATGCCATCTATCTTGAGCCTCGACAAATGCGAAACATAGGTTTTATCCAAAAGGTTATTGGCACTGACCCTGAACTCAAGGGGCTGTTTGCCCAATAGCAGTCGACCTCCAAGGCCCATATTCAATAAATTATATCCCGGCGTGGCCGTTTCGAAAAAGCTGGTTTTGTTTTGATTGAAGAACGACTGTAGCGTGACGAATAAATAACTGTTCTCCATCAGTTTCCGGGGTTTCGAAAATTCAACCCTTAAGGTATTGGTCCATCGGTTCGCAGGGATCAGAGGCAGAAAATCGCCGCTCTTGGTTTTCCCCGTAACCGTCTCGAAGCTGCTTTCCAAATGTAGCCAATCTAACGGGTGGGGGTGGAGGTGTACCCCAATTTCGGCACCATAGAGGTTGGCGTCTTGTTGGTTGTACAAAAAAACGGCATCGGCACCGACAAATTCCCCATTGGGTTCAATAAAAATGTAATCTTGGATGGTATTGTAAAAACCATTGGCGTAAAGTTCCAGATGTTTGTTATTGTATTCAAGGGAAAGATCGGTTTGTATGTTGCGTTCGCGCTTCAGGTCGGGATTTCCTATTTCATATCTATTGGTGCCTTCATGCACCCCATTTGAGGTGAGTTCCGCCAAATTGGGAGCCCTGAATCCCGAAGCCAGGTTGATACGTCCCAGAAAATTTTTCAGGAAATCCCATTTGTAACCGATGGCGGAATTAAAACTGTTAAAGCCACGATCCAAAGGAGCAATATAGTCCATTTCGCTTGGGATGCCATTGGCTTCTCCTTGAATGGCCCTTCGATCGAATCGGAGCCCCAATTGCAAGTCGTGTCCATTCTTAAAATGCAAGTGCGAAGTGCCCAAAAAACCTATGTCGTTGGTAACGGCATCCGGTATCAATATTTCCTCCCCAAAATTGGCATTGTTTTGGTGCATGCCCTGCAACCCAAAAATCGTCTCCAATTGCCCTAATTTGGGAAGATTGTACTGCACGTTATAACTCAGGGTCTTTAATTCCATATCAAGGGCGGTTACCACGGCAAGGTCTTCTTCTTCAAATTCCTTTCTGTTATTGAAGGTATAACCAAAAATCGCCTGTAAACTTGAATTTTTAAAGAAAATATTCGTTTTGGAACTTAGAATGTGGTTTTCGATTTCCTGATAGGGGGCAACGGGGGTGCGTTCTGTTTCCTGAGATCCAATTTCTTCCGGAATGCCCAGCTTTAAATCATTATAATTATATCGGAGCTCGGTTTTAAAGTTCGCTACCTGGTAAGCCATACCTGTTTTAAGGTCATATTCGCTAAATCGTGAGTTGGTAACCCTTTCTCCATCGCCAGTTTTATAGTCGGCATGGGATGCCGCACTGCCACGGACCAAAAATTTAAACTTTTCGCCCGACGTCTGAAGTCCCGCATTTCCGTTAAGACCTATAGTATTGGAAAAATAATTGAGATTAACGTCACCAAGAGTGGTATTCGAGGGCGCGAATTTTTCTGGGTTCAGATAGAGTACGCCCCCCATGGCATCCGAACCATAGAGTAGGGAAGAAGGTCCTTTAATGACCTCGACGCTCTCGATACCGGCATCACTGATGCCCAATCCGTGCTCGTCCCCAAATTGCTGGTTTTCCAAACGCACCCCTTGCGTATAAACCACCACGCGATTGGAACTAAGGCCCCTAATCACGGGTTTCCCTATGCCCATACCCGTGGTAACACTTTCAACCCCTGGAATATTCGTAAGGCCGTCGGATAGGGTAACGGCCCCGTTCGCTTTCAGTTCAGAAATATTCGCGCGTTCGACTTTCATTACATTTTCACGTTGGAGTTTATGGAAAGGGGTCGAAACGATAACTTCTTCCATCTCTATGGCAGATGGGGTGAGAACGATATCGAGCTTGTTTGTCGCCTTCTTCCAAAGATAAGTTCTTGGAAAATGTTTCGAAACCAATATAGGAAGCCAGAAGTTTATAGCTGCCTTTTGGGAGGTTGTTCAGTTTGAAGTTACCGTCACTGTCCGTGACACTCCCTTTTTCCAACTGGGGAAAATAGACTTCCACCCCTTCAAGGGGTAAGCCGTTCGTCGATCGGTCACGCTACCTGAAACCGAGTTTTGAGCCTGTACTGACATAAGAGCATTGACAAAAAGATATAAAAAGATAATTTTTCTCATAATTTATTTTTAATGAATTCATTATAATTAGGAAGACTATCAAAAATTATGAAAAAAACGGGGGTGCCCTCAGGGCAAATGCCGTTCAAAACTTGGGTTTAAAACTATTATAAAATAGAAAAAGTTTTTCCTTCGCAATAGGATGGGTGAAGACAGTAATGGTTTCCGTTGGCGGGTAGTAATTTGTGGAAAGCTTGATTTTTTGAAAATCGCATACCACTTTGGTTTTGTGAAAGTGGACCTTGCCCTCGAGTAAGCAAATTTTCTCGTCATGATCGTGGAAAACATCTGCAAGCCGAGCAGGGAAGGTGCCAAAAGGCACAATGCCAAGGTCATTGCACAAGTTGAAACAGAGTATTTTGGTATAAACCCGCCTCACTTTACAAATCTAATAAGTGCAAGGGGATATATTGTGTTAATGAAAATGTAAATTATTTGAAGAGAAATCCTAGTCCAATCCGGTTCAACATCTTCTTCTCAAAATTCCAGAAAAACCTGAATTGTCCAAAGAGCCAGCCAAAGGCGACCAAAAGTATTTGATAAATAGGAAAGATGAGGAGAATCCTTACGGTCCAGAAGAGCCAAGTTTCGGCAGTTTCCCTATAAATCCCAAAAAATGCGGTAACCGGAGAAGCCAATTTTGTAGCTGCTGAACCGGTAATGGCAAAGACCAAAAAGATGATTGCAATTTGAAAATTGGATTCAACGCCCCAGCGTTTCTTTAAATCCGATCATGAACTGCTTTAATTCGATCAAAGATAGAACTTAAATACGAGGCACAAAAGGTCCCAGTCGTTGGTTATATTTTCTTTGGAAGTAGATAAAATAATTATACAGTTTATAATTCAATTCATAACCATAATCGATATTCGAATCGTAATTGATTTGCATTTCGTACAATCTGGGATCAAAATCCTGGGGCTGCAATACCCGCTGGTTCCAGTTTAGTACGTAAACTTGATTGCGGTTTTCCAGCCAAGATTGAGAGTAATAGCCCTCCGGGCGGGCTGTGCTCTGAAGCCAAAAATTGAAGCCCGGCTCAATAATAATGATTTCATATTCGGTCTTGTCGCTTTGAATCTTGACCGTGTCGCCCTCCGTTGATTTAGTATGCATGGCCTCGTGCTCAGCAGGGGTAGTCGCACTGTTCGAACTGCCGCAACTAGAGGAGAATATGACCATGGTCACTGTGAAAAGAAAGCCTGTTATAAAAGTGATTTTCATGATCTGAAGGTACAAAAAATGCCGATTCCCTAAGGAATCGGCATCTTCAGATTTTGTGAATTGGCACTTATTTCCCAAACAGGCTTCCAAGGAGACCTCCAATACCGCCACGTTTTTTGCTGGTTCCCATGACCATGCCTGCGACATCATCCAATATGCTTCCATCACCATCCGCATCCAATAATGTGGTGATCAAACTTTGATTTTGTTGCGGTTGTCCGCCCAGCATGCTGCCCAAAAGACTGTTCATGCCACTGGCATCCTTAACATTGCTCTGCGCCGTTTGCCTTCCGAGATAACCCATAACAATTGGTGCCGCAATTTTCAGGATTTGGGCAATTGCCCCTGCATCCAATCCTGATTTTTGGCTCAATGTATTTTCCACCTGAGCCTGTTTGCCTCCGAAGACATGGCCTAAAATTCCCGCTCCATCGCTCACCACAGATTCATCAACACCTCCGCCGAAGAGGCCACCCAGATCATCCAAAATACTACCATCATGTTTGCTTGATAGTGCGTTCATCAGACCTTGTGCCCCTTGCGGCGAAGTAACATTTTTTTTCATTGCGCCTAGGAGCAGGGGCATGGCCATACTCAGCACATCTGCTGTTTTATTTTCTGGCTGCCCGGTTTGGCCCGCGACGCCACTAATGAGTTGTTGGCCCATTGGGCTATTCAATAAATCTAATAATCCTGCCATTTTTTGCGATTTTTAATTAAAACCGTAATGTACAAAAACGGTCTAATCCTTTGGTGTGAATTTGCAAATAAAATTATCGCAAGAGTGCCTTGATCTGTGATGCCAGTTCCATTCCAATTCTGTCCTGCGCTTCCAGGGTCGCCGCCCCAATATGCGGGGTAAGGGAAATTTTTGGGTGCATCAAGATTTTGATTTCCGGGGTCGGTTCCGATTCAAAGACATCAAGCCCTGCGAACGAAACTTTTCCATTTTCCAGGGCGGAAACAAGGGCCACCTCGTCGAGAACGCCACCTCTTGCGGCATTAACAATGCCTACGCCATCTTTCATCATTTCAAACTCCTTATTTCCAATAACATACTCTTTTTGAGCAGGAAGATGAAGGGTAATAAAGTCGGCCTTTTTCAATACTTCACCCTTCGAAACCGAGCTAAGGTTAAATTGTATCGTTTGATCATCAAAAAATAGCAACTGCAGTGTCGTTTTTTCAATCAAAGGATCAAAATACAACACCTTCATTCCCACACCGAGAGCTATACGGGCCGTTGCCTGTCCTATGCGACCAAAACCGATCAGACCAAGGGTCTTGCCCCTAAGTTCAATGCCATTTGCGTATGATTTTTTGAGTTGCTTGAAATTGCTGTCCCCATCTAGCGGCATATTGCGATTGGCATCGTACAGAAATCGCACTCCGCCGAACAAATGGGCAAAAACCAATTCTGCAACCGACTCCGAGGAAGAGGCCGGGGTATTGATTACATGCAATCCCTTTTGCTTTGCATAAGCGACATCAATATTATCCATGCCCACGCCGCCTCGACCTATGAGCTTTAAAGTGGGACAGGCATCGATCAGTTCTTTTCGAACTTGGGTAGCACTGCGTACCAAAAGTCCCGCCACCTGATGCTCATTGATATAGTTGATTAGTTGCTCTTGGGCAACTTGAACGTTAAGGACCTCAAAACCTGAGGAGACAAGGGCTGTTATACCGGAGGCAGAGATGCCATCGTTTGCTAAAATTTTCATTATCGTATGAGGTTGATTCCTTAATGTTGGCGTAAATTTCGAATGATCGGTTATGACCCCAAGCTCAGAGATCCTGATGAAGCAACTATGGGCCCTTAGGCCTTTCGTTCCAATTCACTCATCACATCGACTAGGATGCCTACACTTTCCAGTGGAAGCGCATTGTACATTGAAGCCCTATAGCCGCCAACCGAACGATGTCCGTTTAGGCCGACCACTCCGGCTTCCTTCCACATATTATCAAAACTGTCTTTTAACTTGTCATCGGCAAGATTGAAGGTCGCGTTCATGTTGGATCGATCCTCGATATTGGCGTAACCCTCGAATAATGGGTTCAAATCTATTTCCGAATAAAGCAATTTGGCCTTTTTATCGTTTACCGTCTCGATTGCCGAAATACCGCCTAACTTTTTAAGCCAATCCAACGTCAGCATGGAAACATAAACCGCAAAAACCGATGGGGTATTGAACATACTCTCTTTTGCAATCTGAACCTTATAGTCCAAAATGGAAGGGTATCGCCCTACTAACCTTGCCCAGAATCGATTCCTTGACGACAACTAAGGTCGCCCCGGCAGGGCCCATATTTTTCTGGGCGCCCGCATAGATCAAATCGAATGTCGGAAAAATCGAGCTGTCTTGAGAAAATATCAGAACTCATGTCACAGACGATAGGGGCATCGATTTTAGGAAACTTTTTTAATCTGTGTTCCGAATATCGTATTGTTGGAAGTCAAATGCAGATAATCCAATCCCGATGGTACGGCATAGCCTTTTGGAATGTATCTGAAATTTTCATCTTTTGAAGAGCCCACTTCCAAGACCTCACCAAAAAGCTTTGCCTCTTTAATGGCGTTGTTGCTCCAAGTCCCGGTATTGAGGTAACCCGCTTTGGTTTCCAGCAAGTTATATGCGGTCATAACAAACTGTAGGCTTGCACCGCCCTGCAGAAAGAGGGCCTTATAGCCTTGACCTTCCAAACCCAAAAGTTCCAAAGCAAGGGCCTGTGCCTTTTCCATGACGGCCACAAAGTCCTTGCTACGATGGGAAATTTCGATTAGGGAAAGGCCGGAACCATTGAAATCCATAACGGCTTCAGAGGCCTTAAAAGCACTTCCTGTGGCAGAATACATGGGCCCTGCACTAAAATTATGCTTCTTCATTTCACAAAATTGATTAAGGTTCCAAAGGTCATAAATTTAGTGGGATTTACGGCTAAGGTATCACATTAAATCCACTATATTTTCAACAGGAAATCAACAACATCGATACCATCGGCATAATCGGTAAGCAAGGGAAACTGTGATTGTCCGAAGGGCACTTCCCCCTTCGTAAAACCGTCGCTGACGATACACTGGAGATCTTCCCTGTCATCGGAAAGTTGAAGGGCGAGGTCATTGAGATCATTATATTTTTCATAGAACAAGGAAGCGATTGGAGAGGCGTTGCTTCGATCTTCTTTGAGCATCAAAAAGCCATTGTCCAATATCTTAAACTCAGACATCAAGTATACCGCTTTGTTGTAATCATAGTTGTTCTGATACTTTTTTTGGTCAATGATGGTGTGGTAGGGATAAATGGCCCTAAAAAAAGCTTCAAAATCATAATTATGCGGCACCAACAATTTGGAAACACTTCTACATCCAAGCCCATAATACCTGAAAATATCCTCACCCAAGGGCCAGTAATTGATCGTTGCGTTTCCTTTCCGGAGAGAACCGCAACCGAATTCCGATTTTTTCGGATAATATTGGGCTCTGTTTCCAAAATAATGTTCGAAATAACGGGCCGTATTGTTGCTTCCGGTCGCGATTACGGCATCAAACCCCTTCAATTGGCCCTCTGTAACCAAGATTTTTTCCTTGAAGGAAGGCTCGAATCGATACCAGAAAATCCACTCATAAAATTAAATAGGGCCCGATCGTTGGAAGAAAGTTTTACCAAAGCGACATTTCCCGGTGAACATGACGCACAAAAAATCATGAAAGCCCACCAAGTGGAATATTGCCCGCCATGATAATGGCCACCTTTATGGCGTCACGCTTAGGTATTTCATAATCTGCAAGCCAATCGCCCAAGGTCTTTTCGTTCAATAAACAGCTCCAGTGCGAAGGGCGAACAAAACATTTTCCTCATTGAACCATCCGTTTTGCTGCCTGGCCAAAACAATGGAGGCATCCAGGCGTACTTTCCATAGGTCTTCTTTCAATTCGCCTTGACAGTAATGGTCTAGAAAGGTACCAAGTTTAACAAAAGCTTTAAATGTTTTGTAATGCGCGTTCATATATTTGTGCAAAATGCGTTTAGGGGCTACCTTTGCGCAAAAATAAGGATACTTTAACGATTTTGATTATTGTATGAAATGCCCACACGGTTCGAAGGCAGTGTGGTAATGACCCTAACGTTGGAAAATACATGGCAATAATAATAACAGACGAGTGCATCAATTGTGGGGCCTGCGAGCCCGAATGTCCAAATACGGCTATTTATGAAGGTGCGGATGAATGGCGCTACAGCGATGGCACATCACTTAAAGGAAAAGTTGGTGCTCCCCAACGGGAAAGCGGTAAATGCCGATGATGTACAAGAGCCTATCAGTGATGAAATTTATTATATATCTCCCGGATAAATGTACGGAATGCATCGGATTCCATGAAGAGCCACAATGTGCGGCCGTATGTCCGGTAGATTGCTGTGTGCCCGACGAGGATCATGTGGAATCGGAGGAAACGCTTTTGGCCAAACAAAAGTTCATGCATCCGGAAGGATAACATAAGACCACCCGGTCAATGCCGGCCCAAAGGTGTTTGGGTTTCAATGACTTCGAAAATTGTTGGCGATTCTATAAGGGTTTATGTTCAAAGGCACAGTGCCCTCTTTCTTAAGAATATATCGTTGGTAGGATGATTACATGAAGACGAAAGGCATTCCACCCATAAAAAAAAGCTGCCCAAGTAGGGCAGCTTTTGCTTTTGTAATGATCTAAATTTAAAATTTATAGTTCACCGACAAATTGAACATGGCGCCCAATTGGCTGAAATGGTAGCCGTCATAGGTCATTTGTGAATAGCGTTGGTTAAAGGTGATCAGATTCGATTCGTTCTGAATCGGGGTCACCCCGAAGGCATTGGTGGAAGTATCGTTGATAATCGCTTGTCCCGCAGCATTTTCGGCCACAAACTTCCATTCAGGAAGTACGTTCAAGATGTTGTTCAGGTTCAAGGCAATGGTGAGCTGCTCGGTAGCACTGTAATTAACACCCAAATCGGTCACGATCTTTGGGGTAAATTCGGTGCGCAGGTCATTGCTCATCCCTTGTTGCTTAAATGTGGTCTTTCCGAAATACGTGTTGTTCAGGGAAAATCCGAACTTATCGATATCGTAATTGGCGCCCAATATCCATTTTGTTACTGGTCTTGAGGTAAAGAACAATGCCTCTTGTGTCGGGTTCACTACCGACTGCCCTGTGCCCTGTAAGAATGCGGGATCTTTCACGGCACCGTTCCTTTCGTTCTGAATGGTATAGTTACCGGCCAAGTTGAAATCCAAAGTGCCCGAGCCTAAAACGATGCCTCTGTAATTCGCCACGACATCTATTCCCGAAGTTCGGGTATCAAGGGCATTGGCGAAGAAACTAAGGTCAGATAGGCCTTCAAAAGCGCCCCCGGCCGGTGGTGCCACTTCAGATCCCAAAACGATGCGATCCTTTACCGCGATATTGTAATAATCGACGGTTAAGTTAAAAAAGCTGCTTATCCTTGAACCAATGCCCACGGTGAAGTTGGTCGATTTTTCGGCATCCAACTGGTCGAGCCCCAACAAACGGGCCTGAGGAGATACATTGCTCACCAAACCGCCCACTTGTATGCCCTGTCCCGGAACAAAGCTATATTGTGCTTTTTGGGTATAGATCTGGTGCAAGGTCGGTGCCCTGAAACCAGTAGATATCGATCCTCTTAGGGTAACCTTATCCTCTGCGAACTTATATCGCGAACTGAACTTGTATACAAAGGCATTCCCGAAATCGGAATAATTTTCTTGTCGTACGGTACCGCTTAGCAAGAAATCTTCGGTCACGTCAAAATCCAAGCTGAAATAGCCCCCTAGGTTATAACGGCTGAACTTACCGGAGTTCTGCGGCTGGTTGCCCGCGAACGAATCCGCACCACCTCCGTCATAGGAAGCCAAACCACCTTCGATCACTTCAAAGGTCTCCGTCCTGAACTCAGCACCAAAACCGATGCTTACCTGATCGGACAGCACCCTTGATATATCAATGTTCCCCACATTATGGTTGAATTTGGTTCCTCCCGGATCGAAACTGATGGGGCTGTTTTCGCGATATAAGCTAGAACCTTCGGTAAGTTCGCCCTCATCTACCACCCCGTCGCCATTGGCATCCAACCAAGTGGAAGGAGAATAAACGAAGTTTCTGTTATGCGAGTTGTTTACCTTATAGGTTTGTGTATTCCCACCGGTGGTAAAACTGGCGTCCACGTTCCAATCGTTTAAATTGGCTTTGAAACCAACCGTACCATTATAGTCACTGAGATCACCTTCGAAAGTAGGCACATAACCATCATAGTTGTTGGGCGTGCCGGGGGCAGGGAAAAAATCGGACAAATAGGGGAAATCCTCAATGGTCCTCCAATACGGGGTCCTGTAATTGGCGAAACTGTTCACCTTTTTGTAGACATAGGCCGCATTGCCATAAAGTTCGGTGTTGTCACTTAGGTCAACGCCCATGTTCACGGAAAACTTGGCTGCAGCGGTCTCTGGCGAGCCATTGATATTGCCCGCATCCGGTTTTCGAGCCAAGAAAGCCGTGACGTCGGCGATATCGGCGCCAAAATCAGCAGCCTCACCGGCCGCAGACACAGTTCCCGGTCGGTTTGCCAAATTTACCTTTGAAAGGTCCACGGTATAGTTTACAAATCCTTTATCGTCACCTATACGCGAACCGTTGTTGACGGCAATACCATACATTTCGCCATCGCCTTCGGACGTAATACCGGTGCGCAGCGTTGCGGAACCTTCAGAAGGGTTGTCTTTTAGAATAATGTTCATTACGCCTGCGATGGCATCAGATCCGTATTGTGCTGAAGCCCCATCCCTCAATATTTCGACCCTTTTGATGGCGTCGGTGGGGATGGCCGAAATATCGGCTCCCGTCTCACCACGACCCGGGGAAGTCTGGGTGTACAGCAAGGCACTGAGGTTTTTTCTTTTGCCATTGATCAATATCAAGGTTCGGCTGGGACCCATATTTCTGATTTCATAGGGATCCAATAATGAGGTCGCATCGTTTACCGGGGTCTGTACCGTGTTAAAGGAAGGGATACGGTACTGCAATGCCTTGTCGAAGGTGGCCTGACCGGTTGAGACCAGTTCCTCCGCGGGCAGCACATCGATCGGCAATGGGGTATCGGTATTGCTGCGAGCGGCCGTACGACTACCGGTTACGATGAATTCTTCCAGCTGCATGCCTTCCGAGAGGGCGACATCGATAATTGCCTGTTCGCCAGCTTTTATTTCCTGGGTTCCAAAACCGATATAGCTGTATATCAAGGTGGCGCCAACCCCAACTGTTATTTCATAATTTCCGTCAAAATCGGTGGTCGTACCATTGGTGGTACCTTTTTCCACGATATTCACCCCGGCAAGTGGCGCACCATCCTGATCGGTAACGGTACCCCTTACCGTATTTTGTAAAATCGTGCTGGATGGATGAACCATTTCAGATAAAAGGGTAGGGGAAGCTTCTAGCTTGCCAAAACCTATAATGAACAAGGCAGTCAACAAGAACTTCAAAAGAGTAATTTTTCTCATAATAGTGTGTTTAAGTTAGAAATAATGCGAAATAACATCCATTGTGGTAAGGATTTTAGAATCTTAACCAGATTTCAGAATTGTCAATGAAACGAACAAAAGAAATTGCCCTTTATCGCAAACATTTTCAAAAGTCCAAAAAATCTTGTCATTTTATTTTTGGAGCGATGCTGTTCAACTTTTGTATAAGCGTATGCTTGATTCTTGAATTGTAAATCATTCATAAAGAGTTTTATCAAAATAGGAGTTCATAACGTTTTCCTTAGAACAAGGGGAATGCATTTACCGGGCTAGGAGGGAAAGGCAATTACATGGACTCCTAATCATGCTTTGCCTTGGTGAAGCCATCAGTAAGTAATCCAAGTGATTCCGAGGGTGAAATCAACCAAATATAAACCAAAAATCCTAAAATGTTAATAATTCATTAAAATTTCATGTGCGCCTAGCTGCGTTCCTCCGAAATTAAATTTGGACCTAGAGTTAAAAAAATACCGTAAGCAAGATCATTTCCCTTCAATTACGATCGTAAGAACTATCTTTGCACCCTCAAATTAAGAATACATGAAAGCAGGTATCGTTGGATTGCCCAATGTGGGAAAATCCACTCTTTTTAATTGTCTTTCCAATGCCAAGGCCCAAAGCGCCAATTTTCCATTCTGCACCATAGAACCTAACATTGGGGTGGTAAACGTCCCGGATACCAGGTTGCAAAAGCTCGAAAGCTTGGTCAATCCGGAAAGGGTAGTGCCTGCCACCGTTGAAATTGTCGATATCGCCGGCCTGGTCAAGGGCGCGAGCAAAGGAGAGGGCCTGGGCAACCAGTTCTTGGGCAATATTCGAGAAACGGATGCCATTTTGCACGTTTTGCGCTGCTTCGAAAATGAGAACATCGTTCATGTCGATGGTACGGTGAACCCGATTCGTGACAAGGAGACCATTGATATGGAGCTGCAGTTGAAAGACTTGGAAACGGTAGAAAAGAAACTCGAAAAAGTGAAACGCGCTGCAAAAACAGGTAATAAGGAGGCGCAAAAAGAGGAATCGGTATTACAAAAATTGAAGGACGGTTTGGAAGCCGGAATCTCGATCCGCGCGATTGAAGTGGAAAAGGAAGATCGCAATGAATTTGTGAAACCATTACAGTTTATTACAGACAAACCGGTAATGTACGTATGCAATGTTGATGAGAGATCGGCGGCGACCGGCAATGCCTTTGTAGAACAAGTTAAATCTGCGATTGCGGGAGAAAATGCCGAGCTTATCGTATTGGCGGTGGCCACAGAAGCCGATATTACCGAATTGGAAACCTTTGAAGAACGCCAAATGTTCTTGGAAGATATCGGATTGTCGGAACCCGGTTCTGCCAAATTGATCCGAGGCGCCTACAAACTTTTAAATCTTGAAACTTATTTTACGGCCGGGGTCAAGGAGGTGCGCGCATGGACGATACCTGTTGGTGCCACGGCGCCGCAGGCTGCCGGGGTGATCCATACCGATTTTGAGAAGGGCTTTATCAGGGCAGAAGTCATCTCCTATGCCGATTTTACAGCGTATGGCAGTGAATTGAAGGTAAAGGAGGCGGGCAAAATGCGCGTAGAGGGCAAGGAATATATTGTGAAGGATGGGGATGTGATGCATTTCAGGTTCAATGTGTAAAAGTCTGTTTGTCATGCAACATCAAATAAATCCCGATTTATATTGAGTTGGGAAAGTTTTTGGCCATTCCATGGATTTTTCCGACCTTTTAGGGGCCTGCTATCAACAATCGTGGTTTTCCATTGTTAATTACTTTAACCCTAAGGGGTTTCATCTTTTTGCAAGTCGTGTTATCTTAGCGACACTTTCGAACAAACCCCAAAGCATGTCTGAAAACGCCCAATATACCGAAGATAACATTCGTTCGCTCGATTGGAAAGAGCATATACGGATGAGGCCCGGTATGTATATCGGGAAGTTGGGTGACGGTTCATCTGCCGATGATGGCATCTACATTCTACTGAAAGAAACCATTGACAATTGTATCGATGAGTTTGTGATGGGGGCCGGTAAGACCATTGAAATCAGCATCAAGGATAATGTGGTAAAGGTCCGTGATTATGGGCGCGGCATACCCTTGGGCAAGGTGGTCGATGTCGTCTCCAAAATGAATACCGGCGGCAAATACGATTCCCGTGCCTTCAAAAAATCAGTTGGGCTCAACGGTGTCGGTACCAAGGCCGTAAATGCCCTCTCCTCCTTTTTTAAGGTAGAATCGGTAAGGGACAATCTAATCAAATCGGCCGAATTCACACAAGGGAACCTGGTTACCCAGGAAGGCCCCACCGATAGTACCAAGCGACGGGGCACCAAGATATTGTTCACCCCTGATGAAACCATCTTCAAAAAATACAAATACCGTAATGAGTATGTAGAACGCATGCTCAAGAATTATGTTTACCTCAATCCGGGACTCACCATTTTGTTCAATGGGGAAAAGTATTTTTCCGAGAACGGGTCTGAAAGACCTTCTGGAAGACAACAACAACGTAGAGGATATTCTGTACCCTGTAATCCATCTAAAAGGGGAAGACATCGAAGTGGCCCTTACCCACAGTAAGACCCAATATAGCGAGGAATACCATTCTTTTGTAAACGGGCAGAACACAACTCAAGGGGGGACTCATCAAGCGGCCTTTAGGGAAGCATTGGTAAAGACCATTCGGGATTTCTATGGGAAAAGCTATGACCCTTCCGACGTAAGAAAGTCGATTATCTCGGCCATTTCCATAAAAGTTATGGAGCCGGTTTTCGAGAGCCAGACCAAAACCAAATTGGGGTCGACCGACATGGGGGGAGACCTTCCCACGGTTCGAACCTATATCAACGATTTCATTGGTAAGCATTTAGATAATTACCTTCACAGGAACACGGAAACCGCTGAAAGTCTGCAAAAAAAAGATAATGCAGGCCGAACGCGAGCGAAAGGAACTTATCAGGGATCAAGAAAACTTGCCAAAGATCGGGCCAAAAAGGCGAGTCTACATAATAAAAAATTAAGGGATTGTCGGGTTCATTTAACCGACATGAAAAGTGAAAGGCGGTTAGAGAGCACTTTGTTCATCACAGAAGGGGATTCGGCATCCGGTTCGATAACGAAGTCGCGCGATGTGAACACGCAGGCGGTCTTCAGTCTAAGGGGAAAGCCCTTGAATTCGTATGGCATGTCAAAGAAAATCGTTTATGAGAACGAGGAATTCAATCTCTTGCAGGCGGCACTGAACATAGAAGATTC